>NZ_CAMLJQ010000014.1 GCF_946480305.1 uncultured Caldimonas sp. | reverse complement strand
AGATCTGCCTGAGGATGGCTTGCGGACGCGGGTTCAATTCCCGCCGGCTCCACCAACAAACGGTCCATAAAATTCTATGGACGTCCAGAAACCCTAGACAAATCAACGGTCTAGGGTTTCTTGCTTTCCAGGTTGCTCTGGGTTGTTCCAGTTGAATCCGCGGCTGCGTGGGGGCATCATTGGGGGCATCCGATCGTTGGCTGAATGCCGATGCCCCCAGATTCAGGCTATACGCATGCCCACAACAAACAACCTGACCGACGCGGCGCTGAGACGTATAAAACCCGCGGAAAAGCCTCTCCGCTTCTTCGACGGGGGTGGGCTGTACCTTGAAGTCTCGCCTGCCGGTGGAAGGCTGTGGCGGTGGAAGTTCCGTTTTGCCGGGAAAGAGAAGCGTCTGGCTCTTGGGGCATACCCCGAAGTGGGGCTAAAAGATGCCCGCGCGAAGAGGGACGAGGCAAGACGACTTCTGGTTGCTGGCGTTGACCCCTCAATTGCGCGAAAGGCAGTTCGGGCGAGCCGGGCGGTCAACGCAGAGAACAGCTTCGAAGCTGTTGCCAGAGAGTGGCATTCCCACGTCCACGCAATGAAGGTCAGTGAGAGCCATGCCGCGAGAACCCTGACGCGCCTGGAGCACGACATCTTCCCCTTGGTAGGTGCTGCACCTGTGGCCGAGGTCGCCGCCCCCTTGCTCCTTCAAGCGCTGCGACGTATCGAGGCGCGAGGGGCGATCGAAACCGCGCATCGCGCTCTCCAGTGCTGTGGTCAAGTTTTCCGGTATGCCATAGCAACTGGTCGAGCACAGCGGGACCCGTCGGCTGATCTCAAAGGTGCTCTCAAGCCAGTTCTTGTCGAACATATGCCGGCGATTACGGACCCGACGCGCGTCGGTGAGCTGCTTCGCGCGATTCACGACTATCGTGGTCAAACCGTCACGCGGGCGGCTTTACAGCTTGCGCCTTTGGTCTTTGTTCGACCCGGTGAGCTGCGTAAGGCGGAGTGGAGGGAGTTCGACCTCGATGCTGCCGAGTGGGCTATTCCTTCGGAACGCATCAAGCGGACCAAGCAGCAGAAGGCAAGCGGACTGCCCCATCTGGTTCCGCTATCCAGGCAGGCAGTTGAGGTACTAAAGGACCTGTATCCGGTCACGGGCCATGGCAAGTATGTATTTCCAAGTCTCCGTACAGGCGAGCGTCCTATGAGCGACAACGCCGTCTTGTCTGCATTGCGGCGCATGGGGTTTCCGAAGGATGAGATGACCGGGCACGGTTTTCGAGCAATGGCGCGCACCCTTCTCGCCGAGCGGCTGGACATTGATGAAGCTGTGATCGAGGCCCAGCTAGCGCATGCAGTCAAGGACTCTCTCGGTCGAGCCTACAACCGGACGCAGTTCTTGCAGCAGCGGCGTTCGATGCTGCAGGTATGGGCGGATTACCTGGATCAGCTCAGGGATGCAGGCGAGTTCTTGTCAACTTCGACGCCTGCTCGTTCCATAACAAGTGATCGTCGTGGGTCTGCTGCGAGAAGCGTCAATCGGGTCGACGCGTAGTCCCACAATCTCTTCGTGCACGGGTGACTTAGGCCATTCCAGATGGTCCTGGACTGGTTCAGACTGATGTGAGTCACTCGCCGCTGACCTGCTGATCGACAGCTGCGGTTGCCACCGGCCATTCGACGACCCGTTCGTCGTGTGGCCGCTTCACCTCGAATACTGCGCGCTCATCGCGAAGAACGTCGTCCAAGCTTCAAACGACCGGTTGCGCTCGGCGTGGGCTGGCACTCTCGACCCGTTGCAGTCCCTCGTCCGTGAGTCTTGCGTGAGCCAAGGGGACCGGGTGGCCAACTCCGCTCATGTCCCCCGGGATGGTCAACGCCCATCCCTCCTCCTTTACTTCACTGCGTCGGCCACCCGGCCCCCTTGGCTGGAGCCGCTCGCTGTCTTCGGGGTGGCGAACAACGGGCGGTCGTGGATCGAGCCGGCGGGGTGTTCTGCGGAGCGAAGTAAAGGAGGAGCGGCGGGCTTAGCCCGCCGCGGGGGACATGAGCGGAGCAGAGCACCCCGCCGGCTCGATCTCGTGCCGATGTCCGCTTCTGGCCGGAACCACCACCTGAATCCCGCGCCACATAGCCGTCTTCGAGAGCGACCACCCCGACCGGTCCGAGGGGGAACTCTTACCCTGGGGACCTCCGTACGGACTCGGCGATAGGTAGGTGTGACGCGGCAGAATGATTCCTTTTCAAAATTGCCAACATGCCACCCGTCGCATCGTTCCTACAACAGTGGTCATTCTCACGAGAGATTGCCTCGGGCTTTGCCGAGTACCTTTTGGACGAGTGCCCGTGGCTCGATGGTGAGACCGAGCTGAACAGCGAGTTGGCGGTCGAGTTGCTCGCCGATTCCTTCGGCCGTTGGAAACTGCTGGAGGAAGTCCCCACGTTTATCGATGCGTACAACGAGTTTGTCCTTGTATCTTCTGGCGTGCGACACCCCGCACGTGAACAGGCCTATACAGCGATGCTCCAAGTACTAGCAGAGTACGGCCGGAACGACGGGTGTGGCGAAGGTGATTTCTGGCTGGTCGAGGCGACGCTCTCTGAAGAGAAGCCTCGCGTGGTCGTCTTCGACCGTTCGTTTAAATTCTCGGAAGCTGCGCTGGACCAGTTGGCACGAGCTGCGGCGATCTGTCCGTTCTTCTCGGAGGTTGTAGTTGGTGATAACGAAGGTACGGTATTGCAGACCAAGGCCGTGCCGCAAAATGGCGGCTAACCATCTCGCAGCCCGACCTCCGCTCTCCCTTCGCCTTTGTCGCACCGCAGGACTATCGCGGAGCAATGCCTCCTCCCCAGCTCGGCAGTTCAGCCATGTGGTGGCTTGGTTTGCTGCCGGTCAGAAGCGGGCGGCCAGGGCTTCGCTCGAGAGTGGCCATTGGTCGTGCCACCACAACAAGGTACTTGTCTGCTCAAACTAAGGCGACACAGCATTTCGCTCCACCGGGCATCGGGTTTCTCTCGCAATCCGGCAGATTGCAGGGATTGTCAAAGGAGGCATTTGTGCGCAGCGTGCGGCGCTTGCTCCAGTGTGCTCGTGGCTTGGCCGGCGGGAGATCTCGGTGGAGACGAAGGGCCTCCGCGCATAGGTGTGACACGGCACAATGCCAGTCCATATGAACCGATCGCTCAGAACATGTGCGGCTGTCAACAACTCGAGGAGATCGTGAACTGCGGCGACGATGAACAGGCCGAGTTCATCTCGCCCAGGCAGCTTCGCTTTCTCCGTCAGCGTTCTGATGCTCGATTGTTTGTGTGCCCAGAGTGCGGCACGTACTGGCACGTTGATCACATGCAACGGGGCGCACAAGCGATCAAGATTCCAGATCCGTTCCGGTGGGAATCCTTCGACGACAAACCCATTCGTTTGAAGTACCTTGAGCGGCATCATGGGGGCTGCGACACGCAGCAATGCATATGGCAAGGTTGCGAGGATAGGGCGCTTAAAGGCATGGCGCTTTGCGTTCGGCATGCCTATCCGGAATTTGGCCAGTGAGCCGCGCTAACCAAAGCATCAAGCTTGCATCAACGCCTCCGCCGCGCTCTGGCGCTGATGAATTTGCGTCGGTTGCATTGACGTCTATACCTATCGTCCGATGGATGGGAGCAACTGGGTTGTGTAGCAACGTCCGCTTCGTTGCCCTGGCAGAGTCAGCTACGGGTCGGCTCCGCCAGTTCGCGCCATCGGTCAGCGGTAGGTCGGGCAACTTTGCCCGCGGGCACCGGGCAAGGTCAGCTGTACCTCCAGGACCGGTCAGCCACCCGGCGCCTGGCGGATTGCGTCAATGACCGCGACGTGGCCGACACCGTGATCTCGCGGTCTGAGAACTACTGACCGCATACGCTGCGAAGTTGACCGTCAGGCATCGTCCACAGCGAACAGTGACTCGCATGCGGCTAGCGCAGAGTTCGCAGTCTCACATGTCGGGCAATGCTGAGCGCGGGCGATGCTTGATCCGCAGCTCTCTTGCCCCTACGCGTCGATCAGATTGCTTTGGGACGGGGCATTCGGCTTTGGCGTCCGAGCCAGCTGATCAAACTGCCGCTGTGCGTGCTGCCACATCTCGTCATCGAGGGATACGAACCTCGGCGAGTGGGAAGGCTCCAGCCAGCCTCGCCAGACGCTGGCAGTGCAAGCGCGCGCTCCGAGCCCACGGTTGAAGATCGTCAACAGCACGGCCTGCGGCAGATCGAGTGTCGCGACGAGCGCTCGAAGTCGGTCGTTGTTGCTTTCGGTCGGTGCATCCATCGCGGGGAAGATATCAGGCGGGTTTGGCTCGTCAACGCGCTAGTTCTGCAGTCGCGCAGAACACGAGAATTTGTGCTTCGACGACCGATGTGCGTGCGTGCAAAAGTTCCGGGAGTTGCGATGTTCGATGGTGGCGGGAATGTGTCAGTGGAAGTCCCGACTCTCCGTATTCAGTCTCCCCAGCAGAGGTGTGAGGTCTTCCAGTCGCCCCGCGATCAAATTGCGCACCTCGCCTTCTCGCTGCCACGTCCCGTACACCGCCAGCAGTCGTGAATGCAGCAACTCCGCGCGCTGCCGCTCTCGGATGCGCTTCCAGCAAATCACCTGCACTGTCCCGGTCTCGTCCTCCAACGAGACGAAGATCGTCCCGTTCGCCGTGTCCGGCTGCTGCCGAAGCGTCACGATGCCGCACGCACGTACCAAGCGTCCATTCGGCAGGTCCTGCAGTTCCTGCGCCGACATCAGCCTGCGCTGGCGCAACAGCGGCCGCAGCAATGCCAGCGGATGCCGACGCAGAGTGAGCCCGGTTGACGCATAGTCCCAGACGATCTCCTCACCTTCCGGTGCCTCTGGCAGCTCCAGGCAGTCTTCGTTGACCGGCGCATCTTTCAGCAACCTCGGCGTCGAGCGCTGTGCAGCGGCATCCCACACCTGTTGCCGTCGATGCCCCGACAAGCTCATCAACGCATCGGCCGCCGCCAGCAGCGTCATCTCCTGCTGATTCAGCTCCGCGCGGCGAGCCAGGTCCTCCGCACCGTCGAACGGCGTCTCTCGCCGTGCTTCCACAATGCGCTGCGCCGAGTCCTGTCTCAGCCCACTGATCTGCCGCATCCCCAGTCGCACCGCAGGCGGATGCGGCAGTCCTTCCAGCGTGCAGTCCCAATCGCTCGCCATCACGTCCACCGGCCGCACCTCGACGCCATGGCGCTTGGCGTCCTGCACGAGCTGGCTCGCGGTGTAGAAGCCCAGCGGCTGGCTGTTGAGCATCGCTGCGAGGAACTCGGCCGGGTGGTGGCACTTGATCCAGCACGACGCATAGACCAGCAGCGCAAAACTCGCCGCATGGCTCTCGGGGAACCCGTACTCCGAGAACCCATGGATCTGCTGGAAGATCTGCTCGGCGAACTCCTTCGCGTAGCCGCGGTCGGTCATGCCGCCGACGATCTTTGAGTAGTACTTGTCCAGCCCGCCCTTGCGCTTCCACGCCGCCATCGAGCGCCTGAGGCCATCAGCCTCACCCGGCGTGAACCCAGCCGCGAGGATCGCGATCTGCATCACCTGCTCCTGGAACACCGGCACACCGAGCGTGCGTCCCAGCGCTTCCTTGAGAGCCTCGCTCGGATAAGTCACCGGCTCCTTCCCCTGCCGCCGGTTCAGGTAGGGATGCACCATGCCGCCCTGAATCGGCCCCGGCCGCACGATCGCGACTTCGATCACCAGGTCATAGAAGCACCGTGGCTGCATGCGCGGCAGCATCCCTTGCTGCGCCCGGGACTCGATCTGGAACACACCGACCGTGTCCGCCTTGCAGATCATGTCGTAGGTCTTCCGATCCTCCGCCGGGATGTCCTGCATCTCGAACTGATACCCCTTGCGCCGCCCAATGAACTCCAGCGACTTGCGGATCGCCGTCAGCATGCCCAGCGCGAGCACGTCGACCTTGAGCAGCCCGA
Source organism: uncultured Caldimonas sp. (assembly GCF_946480305.1). The sequence goes on along the minus strand of NZ_CAMLJQ010000014.1, from coordinate 91,850 downwards.
GCGCATCGAGGTCGTCCTTGTCCCACTCGATCACCGTGCGGTCTTCCATCGACGCGTTCTCGATCGGCACCATGCGCTTGAGCGGTCCCTTGGTCAGCACGAAGCCACCAACGTGCTGAGACAAATGCCGTGGGAAGCCGATCAGCTGATCCGTGAGCGTCAGCAGCTGCTGCACCGCCAGGTCGTCGATCGACAAGCCGGCCTCCTGCAGACGCTGGGGCATCACCTTGCGGCCGTCGAACCACATGTGGCCTTTGGCGAGCCGGTCGACTGTCTCGAGGTCGAAGCCGAGCGCCTTGCCTACATCGCGGATCGCGCTCTTGGGCCGGTACGAGATCACTGTCGCGGTCAGCGCCGCCCGATCGCGCCCATACTTGTTGTAGAGGTACTGGATCACTTCCTCGCGCCGCTCGTGCTCAAAGTCGACATCGATATCCGGCGGCTCGTTGCGCTCCTTGCTGATGAAGCGCTCGAACAAGACGCTCATGCGTGCCGGGTCGACCTCGGTGACACCCAGGCAGTAGCAGACCACCGAGTTGGCCGCGCTGCCGCGACCCTGGCAGAGGATGTGCTGTGAACGCGCGAAGTTGACGATGTCGGCCACCGTCAGGAAGTAGTGCTCATACTGCAGCTCCGCGATCAGCTCCAGCTCGTGCTCGATCTGCGCCTGCACCTTGGCCGGCATGCCGTTCGGCCAGCGTCGGCCTGCACCCTCGTAGGTGAGCCGGCGCAGGTAGGACGACGGCGTCTCGTGCTCCGGCACCACCTCCGACGGGTACTGGTAGCGCAGCTCATCGAGGCTGAACTCGCACAGCCCGGCGATGCGCACCGTCTCCGCCAGCAAATCGGCGGGGTAGGTCATCGACAGGCGCAGCCGGGTGCGCAAATGCCGCTCGGCATTGCGCTGCAGCGCCAGCCCGCATTCGGTCAACGGCTTGCCGATGCGCGTGGCCGTCATCACATCCTGCAGCGCCTTGCGCGAGCGCACATGCATGTGCACGTCGCCGGTGGCCACCAGCGGGATGGCGGTCAACTCGCTGACCTCACGCAGCCGCGACAGCCAGATCTCGTCGTCAATCTGCCGCAGCAGTTCCACCGTCAGCCAGCAGCGCCCGCTGTAGCCGGTCAGCATCCAACGCGCCACCTTGACCAGGTCATCCAATGGCGTGCCGCGATCCGGGGCGACCAGGATCAGGCAGTCGCCGAGTTCGGGCGGGGTGATTTGCGCCAGGCTCAGCCGGTAGGTGCCTTTCTGGGAGGCGCGCCGCAGTTTGGTGATGAACTCGCACAGGTTGCCGTAGCCGTTCAGGTTCTGCGCGATCGCGACCAGGGTGAACGGTGCATCGTCGACCTTGAACTGCGAGCCGATCAGCAGCGGCAGTTGGTGCTCCTTGGCCGCCGCGTGCGCCCGCACGACGCCCGCCATCGAGCACTCGTCGGTGACGGCGAGTCCGGTGTAGCCAAGCGATTTGGCGCGCTCGACCAATTCCTCAGGACGGCTCGCTCCTTTCAGGAACGAGAAGTTGGTGACACAGCGCAGCTCGGCGTACGCGGGAAGGATGCTCGACATCGCGCGTCCCTCATGCGAAGACACCGTGGAGGTACCACGCGGTGTCGTCGTCGGCCAGGCGTTCCTGGAACACCCACAAGACGCCGGCATGCTCGCTCAGCGCGACGTAATAGTCGCGCTGCACATGAGCGGTCTCGGCGCCGGCCGGCGTGTCGATGCGGTGCCACCAGCCGCCCTCGATGCGGTGCGGGCCGGCGAGCAGGTGCAGCGCGCCCTGGTACATCGGGCGGTGCCCTTGTGTGGCCAGCTTCAGTGGCTGCGGCAGCACCCAGGTGGGCTGCGGGAGACCATCGCATGCAGCACGTTCTCGCGGTGGTTTGCAAGACGCGGGTTGCCAGAACTGCATCCATTCGAGCCGGTGGTCTTCGCTCATCACCGGGCGCAGCACGCGCTCGGGTCCGAGGCGGGCGGCAATGCGCTCCAGCACCTCGCGCAGCGACTCGCCTTGCTGCTGCGTGTCGGGCAGCAGCGAGGCGCTGGACTCTTCCAGCGAGCGAACCTCGATGGCTTCCAGCTCTAGGTCGCCGACGGGGGCGAGCAGCTCGGTCTTGGCCAAGTGTTCGTTGAGCACGCGCGACAGGTGATCGACATTCCTGGTTGGCTCGCCGGTGCGGATGGTCAGCTCGCCACCGTCACCGGCGGACTTTGCTCGCATCGCGTCGTGGGCCCACCTCAACGTGAAGGCCGAAGTGCCGCAATGGCGGGCGGCCAGCCAGCCGCACATCTGCAGCAGCAGGCGGCGGGCGCCGAACATCAGGGCCGGGGCCAGCTCGACGCGCGACATCAGTTCCAGCCGGGCTTTGAAGGTCTCGGGCAGCACTTCCCAGCGGTGGGTCTCGGGGCGCAGGCCGTAGGCCTGGTCCAGCGCTGTGAGCAGCTCCTTGTCGAAGCGGCGGCTGACGCCGCCACGAGGCAGGCGGCGGATGTCGCCCAAGGTCTTGCAGCCCAGCCGTGCGAGCGTGGCGCGGTGTGGTGCGACGGCGGAGAGCACGTCCATCGGCAAGCGGTCGAGGCCTTCCTGCAAGGGGCGGGCAAAGCCGTTTTCGACGCCGGCACGCGCAAAGGCCAAGGCCGCGAGGCTGGTAGGTGCCCAGCTCACCTGCGCGGTGCCGAGCTCGGCCGCTTCGTCGCGCACGCGCTCGCGCAAGGCGCGCTTGCCGCCAAACAGGCGCAGGCTGGCTTCGACTTCCATCACGACGGCTGCGTCGACGATGGCGACACGGGGGGTGAATTGCAGGGCCCAGGTCGCCAGGCCGCGCACGGCCTCAGGAGTGGACGCGTCGTCGCACGGCAGGTCTAGGAGTAGTGCTGCCCAGTACATCAGCAGCCACCTCACGGTCACGGATCCATCGGCTCGGGGTTTTCATCCGAGAGGTCAGTACAGCGTCGAGTCCTCCGGGGATCGAGGGCAAGCGGATCTCGCCTTCATGGCGCGGTCCCTTGCGCTTGAGCACGTGCACGGTCAGTTCCCAGTCCAGGCCGTAGCCGAGCAGCAGGCGCAGCGGTGCGGGCGAGGCTTCGTGCTGCGCGGCATGTGGGCGGAACAGCACGACCGGACCTTCGCAGGCCTGGGCGCAGACCTGCAGCCGGCGCAACTGCTCAGGGCGGGTCTGGGGCAGCCAGGACAGCAGCGCACCACAGGCGTTCGCCTTGACGAGCTGCTCGGTGGTCCACAGGCGCTCGGCGGGGCTCTCCGCTTGCACCCACACCAGGTGCCGGTCGTCGATGCCTTGATGGCGCAGACCGGGTAGGTGGGGGTGTTTGGGAGGGCCAACGACCACGACGGTCTGTCCGGCGTCGACGATGCGGCGCAGGGCCGGGCCGAGCAGGCGCCATTCGCAGACCGAGGGCTGCGGCTGCAGGATCTCGGTCAGGGAGTGGCAGGGCCAGCCGCCGCCGGGGAGTTCGTGGTCCAGGGCATCCCAGCCGGAGCGGACGACCGACGTGACCGGGGTACCGAGTTCGCTACCGCGCCACAGCGCCGCTGCTACGTCGCGCGGCAATTCGCCGGGTGCGACGTGAGTGGCGGAGATGGGGCCTGGCGAGGAGACGGGCTCCTCCGGCCATTCGGGGGCGGGGTGCATGATCGGCTAAACGCTGTATGGACGTACAGTATCACGCCGGCCGGGCCAGTGTCGAGCGTGGGCGGCAACCGCACCAACGGCGGTGCTACTTTTTGCCGGTCAGGCGGGGTCGCTGAAGAGGTCGCCGTTGGCGGCAGGAGGCGGTGGAGGCGGTGGAGGCGGGCGCACCGTGAGGCTGTCGGCTCGCGGTGCACGCGGGGGCAGCGGAGCGGCTGTGGCCGACAGCGGGCCGTCGTACTGCTTGAAGTAGGTGGGCGCGACCGCCAGGTCGCACGTCAGCCAGGGTAGGTATTCGTCCGGCTTGAGGATGACGACCATGCGCTTCTCATCCTCGGGCTTGTGGAAGTGCATCATCGTGCCGTGATCGTCGGCGTTGACGGTCAGCATCGCGAACGTGATGAACTCGCGGCCGTCCGGATGCCGCCAGGTGTCGTAGACGCCGGCGATGCCCATCGGGACATCGTCGGGCAGGCTGATGCGCCAGCGCACGGCCTTGCCGGTTTCCCAGTTGGGCTCGTAGATCGCTTCAGCGGGGATCACGCAGCGTTGCGAGCGCGACCAAGCGCGTTTGAAGGACGGCAGCTTGTGGACGGTTTCTGAGCGGGCGTTGTAGGTCTTGCGGCCGTAGGCCAGCTCGGTGGCGAAGTGGGGCAACAGGCCGAAGATGCCGTCATCGGCGATCAGCTTGTCCTTCTGGTTCGGGTCGAGCCGGATGATCGGGGCGAGGCCGAGCGGGAACACGTCGTGCGTCGGTTCGTCGCGTCTTGGCTCGACGCCGAAGAACGTCAGCAGGCGGTCGGCTCGGGAGACGGGGACGTAGTTGGCGCACATACAGCAATCTGCCAGCGGGCTGAGAAGAACAAGCTCAACGAGCAAGCACCGTAAGCGCTTCTACACTGTGGGGCATGTCCACCATACTGCACAGGTTATGCTCGAAAACCGAGAGCGGCGGTAGCGAGCGACAGCTATGCGGTGATTCCCTTCGGACTGTCCTCTGTTCTGGATCACGGACTCGGATCGTCGTCGACGTCATTGTCACTGCTGGCGGCAGCCTCTTGAAGTGCTGCCCGTCGCGATCGGACCGCGGCGAGTAGTTTGGATCCGAGATGCGCGTACCACCCGTCTCGTTTCAGCACTCGGTCCAGCCTCTCTATATGCTCAAGGGACGGCGCGGACGCGATCAGCTTGATCACCTTTGGCAGTACATCGGACCCTTGCTCAAGCAGATGGACCAAGCGCTCAACCCAAGTTTCGATCGATTCCATATCTCATTCCTCCCGAATGCCGCGACGCAAGCCGACTGGCGGAGCCGTGCTCGCACCACGCCCTTCTCAGGTCAATTCCGCGTTCCGTCAGCAGATCGATACCTCGACGATGTGGGGGCGCACGGGCTGGCATGAGCGCGTACACGAGCAGCGATCACGCTGGGTGAAAGCGCCGCAAACTGCTGAATAGTCACTCCCTCGGATGACGCTATCCAAGCAAGAAAAGTCGGGGTGGCTTCGAGGTGATAAATGACCGCCGCTTCCCGACTGACCCAGTCGTCATCAGTCATGGTACCCGTTGACGATACGATCCAAGCGCGTTGACATACAGCAGCAAGAAACGTTTCGATCAGTTGGCGCTGTCGGCCCGTTTCGTTGCCGGCGAAACGAATCGTGTTCATGCCGTGAAACGAGGCCACTTTCGCAATGAAGTCTGGACGCTCAAAGAGCGCTTCCCGCGTGTTGAGCGCTACTTTGAGTTGAAATACCGGAATGCTTCCCTGTTGAGCCTCAAGCACGGAATGATCATCGGGACCCGCCTTTGCGCTCACGGACATGGTCACCGCAACTACCACCAGTAGAGAGCGCAGCTGAAAATTGCTCGGTCGCACAGTGTCGCCTTTCGTGGCTGATGACTATTCAAGCGGGGGTCGCAAGGCGATCAGCACGAACCAACGTCGGCGCAATGAACAACACCTTGCGCAGCGACGCCTGTGGACCATAGGGCTGCAGCCGAAAGTGGCCGCGCCGCCAGTGTGCGGAAAGCTCTGACCCGGTCGGCAAGGTATTCGATCTTCCGTCTGCACCAAACTCGTTCAGCTGCGCAGGACCGACGACGTAGCGGTCGTACAGCTTCTCGATCTCGGCGAGGCGAGCCTCGCGTTTCTTGCGGCCCAGGCCAGCAAAGTCGCGGGCTGCGCTGCTGTAGGGTCGCAACTCGCGTACCAAGGCTGAATCCAACCGCAGGTATAGCAACACCTTGACGACGTAGTCCAGCACGCGGTGCCATCGTTGCTGCTGCTCCACGAGAGCCTCGTCGCTCAACTGGTCACGCCCGATCTCCGCCCGCGTCCGTTCCTTCGCCTGCGCTATCGCGTCGTTGATCGTCGTGTACTCATCCGCATACGCCAGCGGAATACGCCAACCTTCAACGCCCCCTTCGGCAGCCGGCTGCTGCACCTCGATGGTGAGGCAGCGCTGAGCGGGCGCGAGCACTGGCGGAGCAGCATGCTGGTAGACATAGATCGCGTGCGCTCCAGCGCATACGTGCCGCTGCTGCCATGGCGGCACGATGCACAGGGCAGGAACCGCTGGGGCAAGGCATTGCAACGGGAGTTCTTGCGACCAGTCCGTGGCACCGAGCAGCGTGCCTAGTGCCTGGGTCGGTTCATAGAGCGCGCCACTGCGCCACCAGAACATGAGGTGACTACCGGCAGTGGCCAGCAGCGCTTCGATCATGTCCAGAAGTGGAGGAGGGCATGCGCCGAAGTGCGGTAACAAGGCAGCGACCGCCTCACGTATCGCAACGCTGACGGGCACGTCTGCGTCCTGAAGCAGGGTACGAGCCGCGCGACCGCCGGGTAACTCGTCTGCCACCCGCTGCCACGCTGACAAGGCACCACTTGCGCGAAAGCGTACAGGCATTGGCAGGCCCTTGAACTCCGGCAGCCAACTCGACAACGTGGCTGATACAGCCCTGTCGAGGCAGGGATGGACGGATAGGCCTAGCTGGTCGAAGCGGTGAGAGGTCTTGGGCATTCATTGCCTCCGACAAAGAAGGGCGCAACCGTCGCTGGATGGTCTTGTCGTGTGCATCGAAGCGACCCGCTGTGTCTTCAGCCCTTGCTGAAGTTGGGCACCGTGGAAATAAGCGTGGCACCGCACGTCGTCAGGCAACCCTCGTAGGCCACGGCCACGCCGTCGATCGTGTGGCCCGGGTCGCCTGTCGCGATCTTGCAGTTCTTGTGACCCTTCTTTGGGCAAACGCAGGCGTCGCCGACCAGCGCGACCGCGATGCCGTCCACGGTGAAATGGGGGGCACCACTCGCAATGACCTTGCCGCCGTGACTGGTCGGATCACCTACCCGAATGACTCGTTTGCTCATGTGTTGGTTTGTGGTGAGGTTGCGGGGGCATCCAGGTCGGATTCATCGTCATCGTCGTCGCTCACTGAGTGCTCGGCGTCAGCTTGCGACGCGGGAGCTGCCTGCGGTTCAGGCGAGGGCGCTGGGGGCAACGGTGGGTCGTACTCGATCAGAGTCCAGACAGTGACGGTCGGGTGGGTCGGCCGAGGCGCGCCCGTCAAGCGTTGCCACAGTGTTCGTTGGCCGACGAGCACCGCATGCGGCATCCGGTGTCCGGCCCTGAAGTGCTGACGCCGGCCGCCTTGGATATCGCCTTCATCGATACATTGCCACCAGCCGGTGCGCGGGCAGAGGCGGCCGGTGGTGGCAGTTTCCCCGAGGCGCACATCGCTTTCGTCGATAGGTAAGTCGGCCGAGATCATCGGGCTGCTCCAAGAAATCGCTTCATCACCTTGAATGGGTCAAGAGGAGAACCTGGCCCCCGTCTTTGGCGAGGTGAATCCTGAACGTGCCGCCTAGCCTCCGGCCATGCAGAACGCCCTCAACTTCCCAGTGCGTCTCCGTTTCCGTGACACGATAGGGCTTCTGCTGCTGCGCGGCCCGTTGCCCGTAGGTGCCGGAAACGTATGCCTCCGCAACGGCGGTGGCGAGTTGCTCGTCTAGGACTACGTTCAGCATCTGCAGCCTTTCTCAGAGTGGGCGCCGATTGCATGATGCGGGAAGCTTTCTGTGTGTTTTTGCGACGCAACTGGCACTGCCGGCGTGACCCGCACTCCAATAGGCCTTCGGAACCAGAAAGAATTCGCCGGCCCGACGCCGCCGTGGTCCCAGAGTAGGCAGACTCAAAGAGTCGACCGCGCTCTAGTAAGCGCAAAAGTGGCGTCGCGCATACAAGCAGGTCGTCCCAATTTGCCGTCATTGCGAATACATCTAACGCGGAGGAATACCGCGGGCAAGGCGAACACCTTTAGCTCCCATTCGATCGATGGCACCGGCCACGCTTTCGCCAACTAGAATATGAGGCAGAAAGTCCTCTTGGCGAGCTATAGCGGTAGCCGGTATCTCTTTAAACCTCAACTTTTTGTATCCGATAAGCGCGTCAGGAAATCCGGGGATTTTTGCATACTGCGGCTCGGAAAGCCCGCCGTCGACAGCCTGCACCTTCGTTAGGGGGTTCAGTAAGTAATACTGCTCTTCCAGCAATTCAGCACCGTTCTCGATTGTGCACGGAACCAGCTGAACATCCTGAACGCCCATGCGGTTTAGGACTTCTATAATTCTTGGGCCAATGAGAGGGATAAGTACATTTGACCAAAATGCGTCATATTCCCCAAGCACCCGCGGGGGGACTTTGCGGGGAAAACGGAAATAGAGGTGGGTGCCCTTAGAGACCTCCTTGCATTCCTTTAAGTCGAACGCAGGAACACCTGACTTTGTCTCGTCATAGTCCACCATCCGATTTTCCGGATAGTCTTCTTCGGTCGTCCAAATGCGCGTCATAGAATTAATTAGGACATGCCCATGGGCGGTGGTTCTTGTTTAGCATTCTATTGCCGGCCTTCAGTTCTATTCGCTCGCTAGAAATGATGGCTCTCAACGCAGCATCATACTGAGCCTTGTTCCAACCCTGTTGCTTGCCTAGCATCACAGCAGCATCCATTCTCCGGGCGAGATTTGTGCTGACAACATTGGGATGTCTGCCATTGTGAATTGAACGGGTGGGATGAAGACTTTCGTCATTGGGGAGGTATATTTTGTTTGCCTGCGACTGTAGGTCGAAACCGGCTAATCCAATGAGTGCATGATTTTTCGTTTGAGAGTTTTTGTCGCTAATAATGTGGTGCTCTTGAAAGCCCTGGGATTTAAGGCAGTCAACCCTTCTTTCAATACTCCGTTCGTGGGCCGGTCTCCGCGGCGCAAGTCCGAGCGGATCGAACCATTCGACCGGATTCGCAGCGTACTGATAGTAATTATTTCCACCAAGGAGCCGAATTGGGTCCTGGGAGGCAAACCGTCCCGCATGCGGGTCATAGTACCGGTACCGGTTGTAGTGCAGCCCGGTCTCTTCGTCTGCATACTGCCCCTGAAACCGGATGGGATTGCTGATGCCCGCCTTCTTCGCAGCCTTGCTGATCGCCTCCTTCGCCTGTCCCCACGCCTTGTACTGCGCCGCCCAGGCGATCCTGCCTTCGTGGTCGGTTAGCTCCTGCGGCGTACCCAGGTGATCGCACTGGTAGTAGACGATCTCCTGCTGCGAGAAGGGCTGCACCACGCGGTCATCGAGTTCGCCATTCCACAGCGGATCCAACTCCATGTCGTAGCGCCCATAGTTCGCCGCCTTGATCGCCTGCGTGTCGGTCGTCGCTGGCAAGTCGATCGCACCGCTTCTGCGCGCCTGCAGCAGCGGCGTGAACCCGCCCGGCTCATGGATGTAGTGCACCGTCTGCTCGGTGCTCCAGCGGTCACCCTGCGGCGTCCTGCTCTCGAACGCCAAGGTGTCGCCGTCCCACCCGAAGATGATCGCCTCGCGCAGCTTCTCACCGCCCTCGGGATTGATCTTTTCGCTGCGCTTGGCGATGCGCCTGCCGAGCGGGTCATACGCAAACGCCGTTGTCGCTTCCGGCGTGGTGGCCTTCGTCATGCGATTGAACGCATCCCAATCGAAGGTCGAACGCTGCCCGTACCGTAGCCGCTCCGTGAGGTTGCCCCGTTCGTCATAGCTGTAGGTCGTGCCGGTGTACTCCTTCAGCAGGTTGTCCAGCACCTTGGGCAGCTTGCGTTCGGTGAGGGCGGGGGCGTTCACGCCCTCGTCTGGCGCCGCCACGATGTTGCCCGCCGGATCGAACGCAAACACCTCATGGCCGAGCTTGCTGGTCGCCTGCAGCAGCCGGCCCACCGGGTCGTAGCGATAGCTCAGCGTGCCGCGCCGGCTGTCGCCAATGTGGTCAAGTTGCCCGGCCGCGTCGTAGCGGTAGCGCCGCAGAACGGCGGCCGGCTCGCCCGGCAGTACGTTTTGCGGCGAATACTGCACCGTGCCGTGGACGAGGTGAGGCTGAATCGTCCGGCGTGTACTGAACGGCTCCTGCTCCATCAATGGTGCGGTGTCCTCGGGCGGCCGGTAGCTCGCGCCGGCAAGCACCTGCTCGGTCAATCGGCCCATCGCGTCGTATCGCTGATGCTGGGCCAAGCCGTTGCCTTGGCCGCGGTACACCTCGCGGTGCAGCGCGTCGCGCTCGAAGTTCAGCACGTCCTGTCCGTCGAGCACCAGCCCGTGCAGGTGCCCTGAGCCGTAGGTCAGCCACTCCAGCGTGTGCCCGTCAGGGCGCGTGGTGCCAGTGCGCTGGCCCAGCTCGTTGTAGCGGTGGAGCCAGACGGCCGTCTTTTGCTCCGGAAAGAACGGGCCTTGGTAGGCATGGTGCTCACGGGTCAAGTTGCCGGCGCTGTCGTAGAACCACAGCAGCCGCGCGTGCTCGTTCTTCGCCTCGCCGATCTGCCCGCCCGGGTAGTAGCCGAAGGACTCGACCTGTTCGTCCTGACCGGGCGCCGTCGCCTTGCGCTGCAACAGCCGGCCCATCGCGTCGAATTTCAGCTCGGTCGTGATGTTGCCGTCCTTGACGGCCTGCAGCACACCGGTGTCCTCGGCGTAGAGGTACTGGGTGGTCTTGCCGTCGAAGCCGGTTTCTTCTAGCAGCCGGCCGACCGGGTCGTACTTGAAGCTGTACGGACGGCCGTTCTCGTTGCGCAGCTCGACGAGCCGGCCGAGCTTGTCCCATCTGTACGCCAGGCGGTGGCCGGCCGCGTCGATGCGATCGTCCACCAGGCCTGCCGCCGTGTAGCGGTAAGTGGTGATGCGCTTGAGCGCATCGCTGTGCTTGACGAGCCGGCCTTCGGCGTCGTGCCACAGGCGCTCTTCGGTTTCGTCGGGGTGGATGACCGCCTCGAGCTGGCCCGGGTGGTTGCCGTAGTCGTTCGGGGTCCAAGCACGGCGCAGCGCGTCTTCGGTCAGCGGCGTGTAGCGGTACTTGGTCTCGTGGCCTGCGGCGTCGGTCGTCTTCGTGAGCCGGCCTCGATCGTCGTAAGCCCACTGCGTGGTGCGGCCCGAGCAGTCGGTGTAGCGGGTCAGGCGGCCTTGCGCGTCGTAGACGAGCTTCTTCGTGCCGCCCTTGGCATCGGTGACCTTGATCACCCGGCCTGCGTCGTCATAGCCGAACTCGGTCTTGTGGCCCAGCGGGTCAGTCTCTTCGGTCAGTCGGCCGCGCTGGTCGTAGTCGCGCTCCCAAACGTTGCCGTCGGGATCGAGCACACCGACGACACGGTGCGCCTTGTCGTACTCGTAATGCACGCGGCTGCCATCGGGCCGGATGTGGCGGATGACGTTGCCGTGCTCGTCGTACTTGTAGTGGTCCGTGGTGCCGTCGGGGTGCAGGTGCGTTTGCAGGTTCTTCGCGTCGTCGCGGTAGAACCATTCCTCGCGTTTGTCAGCGTGGATAACGCGGTACGGGTAGCCGAGGATGTCGAAGTAGACCCATGTTTCGCCGCCCTGCGCGTCGGTGACATAGGTCAGGCGGATGTTCTCGTCCCACTCCAGGCGGGTGTCGTAGCTGCCGTCATCGGCCCACTCGTGGATCGCCTTGGCATCCGGGCCGGTGCCGTCGTATTCGAGGTTCATGCCTCGCTTGGTGCGGTCGGTGTAGCGGGTGACGAGGTGGTTTTGGTATTGGTAGCGCCAGGCAGCGCCGTTCTCGTCGCGCGCGCTCACTAGGTCGCCCTGGTCGTCGTAGTCGTAGGCGGCGAGCTGCCGCTCCAGCTCGCCTTCACGGATCTCCCACACGCTGTTGATCTGGCCGGAAGCTTCATCGAACGTCACGGCGACGGCCGCGATGACCTGATCACCTTGGAGGCTGGCAACGTGGCTCAGCAGCTGGGCGCCCTGCAAGGGGCCTTCACTTACGCGGTGGTCGTAGCCGAGCACGAGCTTCGCGCCATGCAGTGACTCGATGGCGACCAGCCGGAAGTGCTGCGTGCCCCAGGTTTCGGCCCTGGCTGCACAGGTGTCGACCAGCTCGAACGTCTCGCGGTACGGACTCGGTTCACCTTCGGGCAGTGGCTTGCCGAAGTCGAGCTGCAGCAGACTCGGGCCGACGCGCATAAGCGTGAGGTCTTCGATCGCGTCTCGGTGCGCTTGGCCGACTTCCAGCCAGGGGTAGCGGTGGCTGCGTCCGTCTGCTGCGTGGTAAACCAGTTCGCGCTGGCGGCCGGTGCTCTGCACGTCGATTCGGGTCGTGTAGGGCGTGAGCCAGCGCGCACCCATCGAGCCCTGGTCGTAGGCGGCTTGGTTGCTGCGGTAGGTGCGGCTCCACTCGATGGGCAGCGGTGCCTGAAGCACGAAGTCCGTGTGGGTGAAGCTCTCAACGCCGGTCGCGTAGCTGATCGAGCCGCCGGTACCGGTGGGTGACGGGCAGGCCTTGCAGCGGTTGGGATCGGCCGTGGCCGGTGCCTGCTTGTTGACGGCCTCGACCTTTTGACCGTGAATCTCCTGGCGGACCTGCGTGCCGTTGTTGGCGCCCATCATCGCGGTGCGCGTGCGGCGACGATTGGCGATGGCCGCCAGGATGCTGTGGAGCAGCCACATGATGCTGCGTTCGGTGCTGGGATCTGCCAGCTTGGAAAGGCTGGCACGAAAGCCGACTTTGGTCTGCTGCAGCGTGTCGATCAGGCCTTGCACAGAGGCGCGTGCTCCGTCGGGAAGCAGGCTGGCCGCCGCTGAGCCCACGTAGTTGCCGACCTGCTTGTACGCGTTGGTGTAGTGGGTGGCACCGACCTGGGCCGCGTGCTTGGCCTTGTTGCCCAGGTTCTTGGCCGACTGCATCAGGTTGCCGAAGAAGGTGTTCGTCTTGGCGTCATAGACAGCAGGCGCGGGAGGCGGCGGGGGCGGGTTGAGCTTGAACAGTGGCTCGTTGCCGAGGGCGCGCTTGAGCACGCCGATGAGCGAGTCGGCGAACTTGTCGGCCCAGTCCGCGCACTCCTTGAGCATGCTGTCGAGCTTCTTCGTCGCCTTGGTGATGAACTCCTCCATGTCGCCGGCGATGTGGTCGGCGAGATCCATAGCGAGCACTTCGACGACGGCGGCCCCAATGTTCTTGGCGCCGGCCGAGAAGCGGCTGCGCACGAGATGCAGGGCAGGGCGCAGGCTCATGCGCACGGCGCCGAGCGTGGGTACGATTCCGATGACGTTGATGCCGAGCGACACCCACTGGAAGAAGTCGGCCCCCTTCTTGGAGATGTAGCCTTCGACGATGTGCACCACGTCCATCACGGCGCTGGCCAGCGCCATGATGTTGCCGAGCACCGGCAGGCTGCCGGCCACGGCCGTCAGCCGGTCGAGCGTGATGTAGCCGCCGGTCTTGTCTTGCAGCCACTTGTCGAACTCGTTGGCGCTGGCTTGCAGGTCTTCCGGTGCGATGGCGTTCAGCGGAGCGACCGCCGTCTGTGGCTCTCGCTTCGCCTGCCCGCCCTCGGGCGTTGTGGTCGGTTCGGTCATTTGGATCCCGTCTTTGATGCAGTCAACTGCACGCGACCCTCCCTGGGCCACGCGGCCCCTCGACGAAGCCGAACCGCTGGCTTTGCTGAGGGGTGTGCAATGTGTTCCGTAACCTTCAACTACTGATGCATGCCCTACTGTTCAGGTGTGTGGCGACTATCGCCCAGGCATTTCTCGACACGACGAGCCTGTGTGCGGGCGGGAACAGCCTGGATTGCGGCGAACCGCGGCTACTCGATCTCCAGCACCATGCTTCTTCTCGGGAACTCTTCCTGCAGATACCGAAGGATTCGCTCTTTTTGATCGGACGAAATGTCTTCGTTGTCGTTCGGAGCGTCCCACTTTCCAATGCTGTTCTGATACAGCACGAAGTCGGGGGAGCCGTGACCTCGCAAGAGGGCCTCGCCGTAGATGGTCACGCTTCGAGCGCCGTCCTTTACGCGGAGATGCCCGCGTGAAATCTCAACCAGTTCCATAGTGCTCATCTTTTGAAGATGGTTTTCGTGGCCCCCGTCTTGGGGTCGATCGTGTCGATCTGGGTCACTGCGGGGTTTGCGATCAACGCTCCCTTTTCGCGCGTTTCCCAGATGTTGCCTGGCCGAAGTTCCTGACCAATCACCCCGCGCGTCAACCCACACGCCTGTTGGGCGTACGACCGGGAGATCTCTTCCCATTCCTTCGTTGCCTTGGGGTTGCTTGGATCCCACGGGGGCATGACGACGCCGTTCTTCTCCAACTGCAACTCCAAGGTGGTCCCTCCGTGGGCCGTTGCAACCTGCTTGGCGACATGCTCGCCACCGACGCCTTCCGTGCGACCGGACCAGAAGAACGCCTTGTCGGGATCTGTCTTGACAGCTTCGGTCGGCCGGCCTCTATAGCGACCCGACGTGCTGTCACGCCATCGGTTCGACTTGCAATCCCATACCGGTGCGAGGCCCAGTGGGTCTACCCACTGAATGGGATTCGGAGCGTAGGCATGGGCATTGAAGCCGCCGAGCAGGCCGGCCGGATCGCGACTGACGAACCGACCGGCGAGGGGGTCGTAGTAGCGGTACCGGTTGTAGTGGAGCCCGGTCTCTTCGTCGAAATACTGCCCCTGGAACCGGATCGGGTTCGTGATGCCCGCCTTGCGAGCGGCGTCACTGATGATTTCCTTTGCCTGCCCCCAAGCTTTGTACTGGGCCGCCCAGGCGACCTTGCCTTCATGGTCGGTCAGCTCCTGCGGCGTACCCAGGTGATCGCACTGGTAGTACGCAATGTCGGCCTTTGCAAACGGCAGCAGCTCGCGATCGTCAAGCGCGCCGTTCCACAGCGGGTCCAACTCCGATTCGTACCGCCCGCCGTTGAACTCGGCCAGCGCCTTGACATCCGTCGTCGGCGGGAGGTCAACCGCGGCATTGCTTCTCGCTTGCAGCAGCGGCACAAAACTCCCAGGCTCATGGATGTAGTGCACCGTCCGCGCCACTTCTGAACGCGGCCCGCGCGAGATGCGGCTTTCGAAGGCGATGGTGTCGGCATCCCAACCGAACAGAACCTCCTCGCACAGCGGCTCACCGCCCTGCGAAGCAGGTCGTTCACTGCGCTTGGCGATGCGCCGTCCCAACGGGTCGTAGGCGAAGGTCGCAACACCCTCGGGTGTCGTGGCCTTCATCATGCGGTTGAACGCATCCCACGCGAACTCCGCCCGCTGGCCCATGCGGACCCGTTCGATCAGATTGCCCCGCGTGTCGTATCGATAGGTGGTGCCCGCGTATTCCTTGAGCAGGTTGTCGAGCACCTTCGGCAACTTCGACGCGGGCAATGCAGCGCTGGCACTGTCGCTCGGCTGCGATGCCGGGACGATGTTGCCGGCAGGATCGAACGCAAACACCTCCGTACCCAAGCCGCCCGTGGCCTGCAGCAGCCGACCCACCGGGTCGTATCGGTAGACCATGCGGCCGCGCCGGCTGTCCTCGATGTGGTCGAGTTGCCCGGCTTTGTCGTAGCTGTAGCGCCGCACGATCTCCGCCTGCCTGTCCACGGCGATCTGCGACTGCCGGTATGCCTCGCTGACATGCAGCGGCCGCTGCTGTTGAGCCGGGTTCACCTGCTGCTCGAGCAAGCGGCCGACCGGATCGTACGTCTGTTGTTGCGTCAGGCCATTGCCCTGCTGGCGGTACACCTCTCGATGCAGAGAGTCGCGCTCGAAGTTCAGGACATCCTTGCCATCAAGCATCAGCCCGTGGAGGTGCCCCGAGCCGTAGGTCAGCCATTCCAGGGTGTGGCCGTCCGGTCGGGTTGTGCCGACGCGCTGGTTCAGTTCGTTGTAGCGGTGGCGCCAGACGGCGGTTTTCTTCTCAGGGAAGAGTGGGCCTTGGTAGGTCTGATGCTCGCGCACCAGATTGCCCGCGGCGTCGTAGAACCACTGCAGCCGGGCGTGCTCGTTCCTGGCTTCGCCCAGTTGACCGCCTGGGTAGTAGCGGTAGGTCTCGATTTGCTCGTCCTGGCCGGGCGCGGTGGCCTTGCGCTGCAACACTCGTCCCAACGGGTCGAATTTCAGCTCCGTGGTGACATCGCCTTCAACGACGGCTTTCAGCACGCCGGTGTCTTCAGCGTAACGGTACTCGGTGGTCTTGCCGTCGAAGCCGGTCTCTTCGAGCAGCTTCCCGACCGGGTCGTACGTGAAGCTGTAGGAACGCTCGTTCTCGTTGCGCAGTTCGGCCAAGCGGCCGAGACGGTCCCAGCGATAGCCCAGGCGCTGACCCAGTGCGTCGACGCGATCGTGTATCAGCCCGGCCGCCGTGTAGCGGTAAGCCGTGACGCGGTTCAGCGCATCGATGTGCTTGAGCAGGCGGCCTTCCGCGTCATGACAGAAGTGCTCTTCGGTCTCGTCCGGATACACCACCGCTTCCAACTGACCGGGATGGTTGCCGTAGTCATCGGACCGCCACGCGCGCTGAAGCGCCTGCTCGGTCAACGGTGTGTAGCGGTATTTCGTTTCGTTGCCGGCGGCATCGGTGGCAATGGACAGACGGCCGCGCTCGTCGTAAGCCCACTGTGAGGTGCGGCCAGAGCAGTCGGTGTAGCGGGCCAGCTGACCTGCATCGGTGTAGGCGAGCTTCTTCGTGCCGCCCTTGGCATCGGTCACCTTGGTCAGGCGCCCCAGCTTGTCGTAGGCGTATTCCGTCTTGTTGCCCAGCGGGTCGGTTTCCTCGCTCAAGCGCCCCTGCGGGTCGTAGCCGCGCTTCCACACGCCCCCGTCCGGGTCCAGGACGCCGGTGAGGCGGTGGCCCTTGTCGTATTCGAAGTGCAGGACGCTGCCGTCCGCGCGGGTGTGCTGCAGCAGGTTGCCGTGCTCGTCGTAGCGGAAGTGCTCGGTACTGCCGTCAGGGTGGACGTGGCAGGTGATGTTCTTCGCGTCGTCCCGGTAGAACCATTCCTCGCGCTTGTCCGGGTGGATGGTGCGATACGGGTAGCCCTTGATGTCGTAGTAGACCCAGGTCTCCTGACCGAGCGCGTCCGTGACATAGGTCAGGCGGATGTTCTCGTCCCACTCCAGGCGGGTGTCGTAGCTGCCATCGTCAGCCCACTCGTGGATGGCTTTCGCGGTCGGCCCGGTCCCGTCGTACTCCAGGTTCATGCCACGACCGGTGCGATCGGTGTACCGCGTGACAAGGTGATGCTGGTACGCGTAGTGCCAGCTCGCTCCGTTTTCGTCGCGAGCCTGCACCAGATCGCCTTGTTCGTCGTGCTCATAGGCCGCGAGTTGACGCACCAACTCACCGTCCTTGATCTCCCACAGCGACTCGATGCGACCGGTTTGGGGGTGGGGCTTCACGCCGACATGCGCCAGCGTCTGTTCGCCTTGCTTGCTCAGGATGTCGCTGAGCACCTGTTCACCGGCGCACGGGCCCTCGGTCAAGGTGTGGTCATAGCGCAGCCCAACAGCCGCACCGTGCATCCCCTGGATCGCGACGAGCCGAAAGTGCTGCTCGCCGTGGGTGGCCACCTTGCCGCTGGGTGTGTCGACCAGTTCGTACGTCTCGCGCCAAGGAACCGGCTCGCCTTCAGGGGCCGGCTTGCCAAGGTCCAGCCACAGGAGGCTAGAACTGACACGCGTCAGCGTACGCAGTTCAATGGCATCGCAATGAGACTGCCCGACTTCGAGCCAGGGATAGCTGTGGCTGCGGCCGTCAGCACCGTGGTAGACCAGGGAGCGTTGGCGGCCTTTGCCACGAACGTCGATGCGCGTCGTGAAGGGTGTCAGCCAGCGGGCGCCGAGGGGACCTTGGTCGAATGCGGCCAGGTTGCTGCGGTAGGTGCGGCTCCACTCGATGGGGATGGGTGCCGGCAGCACGAAATCCGTGTGCGCGAAGCTCTCGGCGCCCGTGATGTAGCTGATGGAGCCCTTGGTGCCGGCGCGTGCTGGGCAAACCTTGCAGGCGCTGGGGTCGACGCCGCCGTGCACCTGTTTGTTGGTGCCATCGACACGATTGCCGTGCCGGGTCTCTCGCACCTGGGTGCCCTTGTCGGCAGGCAGCATCGCGGCGCGGGTTCGCTTGCGGCTGCGGATGGCCTGCAGCAGCAGGGTCAGCATCCACATGATGCCGCGCTCGGCGCCTGGGTCGGCGAGCTTGGTCAGGTTGGCGCGGAAGTTGACTTTGGTTTCTTGCAGACTGCCGATGACGCCTTGCACCTTGGCCCGGGCATGTTCGGGCAGCAGGTCTGCGGCTTTTGCCCCCACATAGTTGCCAATCTGCTTGTAGGCGTTCCCGTAATGCGTCATGCCGACTTGCGCGGCATGCTTGGCCTGCTGGCCCATGTTCTTCGCCGACTGCACCATGCGCCCGAAGATGGAGGTGGTCTTCGGGTCGTACGGGCGCGGCTCCGGGGCCGGCGGTGGTGTGTTGAGCTTGAACAGCGGCTCGCTGCCCAGGCAGCGCTTGAGCACGCCGCTCAGTTCGTCGGCGATACCGTCGGCAAGGTCGGCACACTTGTCGAGCATGCCCTTGATCCGGTTCATCGCGCCTTCGACGAACGTCTCGATTTCACCGCTCAACTTGTCGGCCAGGTCCATCGCCAGGACCTCGATGACCGCTGCGCCAATGTCCTTGGCCCCGGCGGCAAAGCGGCTCTTGACCAGGTGCAAGGCTGGACGCAGGCTCATGCGGGCCGCGCCGAAGCCGGGAACGATGCCGATGAGGTTGATGCCGAGGCTCACCCAGTCCAGGAACTCGGCGCCCTTCTTGGCGAGGTAGCCCTCGACGATGCGCACCACATCGACCAGGGCGTCGACCAGGGCCATGACGTTGCCGAGCACCGGCAGGCTGCCGGCCACGACGGTCAGGCGGTCCAGCGTGACGTAGTCCCCTGAGATCTTGCGCAGCCACGCATCGAACGCATTGGCGCTCGCCGCGATGTCCTCAGGCGCTATGGTGTTCAGCGGCGCGACGGCGGTTTGCGTCTCGCGTTTCGGTGCTTGCCCTCCCTCGGGCGGCTTCTGAGTCGGCTCGGTCATGTCGTTCTGTGGGCCGCTGTCGGCCTCTCTGTACGCCGTCCCTCAGACAGCGAATTCCCTGTAGTCTTCCAGTGGCGAAGGCGCGGGTTTAGCCTTGGCCAGGGTGGGCATGCTCGGCATCCCACCGCTCAGGTCTCCTGCGAATCCAGGTGGGAGCGCGCCCTTGGCCTGTTGCGCGACGACCGGCATCGCCTTCGACTTGGCGATCTGCAATGCGGGCTGCAGCAACGCTTGAGCGCCTCCCTGCTGGACCGCCTGTACTGTGCTGACCGCCTGTTGCGCAGTGGACGCCACGGCGGCGAATTTACCGAGGCCGGCGGCGGCAGACGATGCACCGGGTATGGCACCAGCCAGGGATGCGACGCCCGCGACACCGCCGAGTGCGCCCAGGGCACCTGAATTGCCAGAGCCGGCCTTGCCGGCTTGCGAGCCAGCGAACGAGGAACCCAAGGCCGACATGGCGGAGGAGGCGCCGGTGGCCGGCGGCATCGGCGGCCACGTGGTCTTGCCGAAATGGCTGCCCTC
Source organism: uncultured Caldimonas sp. (assembly GCF_946480305.1). The sequence goes on along the minus strand of NZ_CAMLJQ010000014.1, from coordinate 72,284 downwards.
GTCCCATGGGTCGCTCGGGTCCTTGCCGTAGTCGATCTCGGCCATGCCCATCGGCACGCTCGCCACAGCGTTGAAGCCGTTGCCGTCGAGGGCGCCGCCATGCGAAGCGCCTTCGGAGTCGACCACACTGAACTGACCCTGCTTGACGCCCTGGATGCGCTCGCCGGACGAGAGCACGTATTCGTGGAACAGCTCCAGGTTGCCCTTGGGCAGCTGGATGGCCTGCGGCAGGCTGGGGGTGCCCATGCTCGCCGGGCCGCTGTGGCTGAAGCTGGCCGCCTTGACCTGCCACGGGCCGCTGGTGCCGTGGCTGATGCCCGAGCCGGTCCACTTGGTGTAGCTGCCGCCGCCGTTGATGACCACTTCCTGCTTGGCGGTGATCTCGATGCGGTTGGCGGTGTGCGTGATGTTGAGCTTGGCGAGCAGGTTGATGCTGTCCTTCAGCGCCGTGATGTCGATGTTGGCGGTCGCCGCGACCAGCTTCATGCCGGTCTTGTAGGCAAACAGCCGGATCGCATCCTTGACGGCGGCGAGCAGGCTCTTGCCAGAGCTGATGCTGGTGTGGCCACCGCTGCTCAGGGCCGTGTGCTGCGCACTTGCGAAGTGCGTGCTGCCCTCGGTCGTCGTCTGGATACCGGCCGGGCTGGCGAACGTGAGGTGCGGCGCCTGGAACTCGGGGAACTCGCCTTGCTCGGGGTTGCCGCCGGAGCCCTTGATATCGGTGTTCTGTGCCTGCAGCGACTTGACCACTTCGTCCTGGTCGCCGGACTGGTGGGCCTGGGCTTCCTGCGCCACCTTGGAGAGGCTGTCGTGCAGTTGCTCACCCTGCGTCAGCCGCTCGATGGTCTCCGGCATGTCGGTGATGTGGCCGCGCGCGTTCTGGCGCAGCTCCGTGGTCACCAGCATGCCCTTGCCGGCACGCAGCACGGCATGGCCTTCGGTATGCAGCTCGGCGCCCTGGCCGCGCGCATCCTTGCGACCCGCGGTGTCCTCGATACGCCGGATGTCGCCCAGGCTCAGCTGGCTGCACAGATGGTCGCTCTTGACCTGCACCTGGATGTCGTCGTGCGTGTCGTCCAGGATGACGTGGTTGCTGCGCCCGCCGGGGTTGTTGCCTCCGCTAGGGGTCAGCTCGCGGCTGCGCAGGCCCGTCAGCACGTGCTGCTCGGGCAGCTTCCATGGCGGCATGTAGCGCTGGTTGAAGATGCCGCCGGTGATGATGGGGTGGTCCGGGTTGCCATCAAGGAATTGGATGACCACCTCGGAGCCGACACGCGGGTGGCTGAGCAGGCCGTTTTCTCCGCCGGCCCAGTTGGTGGCGACGCGCACGCGGCAGCTCATGGTCTGGCCGCGGTCCCAATGGAACTGCACCTGGATGCGGCCGTACTCGTCGACGTTCACGGCACCGTTCTCTTCAGGGCCGACCACGGTGGCGGTCTGCGGCGCAAGCACCTGGGTGCGGGTGCTGTTGAACTGACGGCCGGGTTTCCAGGGAATCGCTTTGCGTTGCGCCTTGAAGGTGTTGCGGTACTCGGCTACCGCATCGTCGCCTTGCAGGTAGTTGTTGCGGGCGTAGTGCGTGGCTTCGAGGATGAGGAACTGTGCGTCTTCGCCTCGGTGAGCGTGGTGGTCGACGAGCTGGAACCACCGGCCGGGCATCACGAAGCCGCAGTTGCCTTCGGCTTCGTATTGGCGGTCGCGTGCTTCGATCTCCTCCATGCGCAGGCGTGCAAGGCGCTCGCCGTCCAGGCGGTGGGTGAAGCCGTAGTGACCCTCGTAGCTGTGGACTTCGAGCTTCGGGACCTCGCCCTGCGTGTTGACGGTGGGCGTGTCGACATGCACCGGGTCAGGCGCCTTGAAGTCGTAGCCGGACAGCACAGCGGTGGATGACACGGCCTGACGGCAGGGGCGCCACTGGGCGATGGCATTCTCTTCTTCGGAGCCGGCGTTGCTGTGGAAACGGATGTTTGGCGAAGCGCCGTCGATGGGCTCGCAATCGCGCGTGTCGCTCTTGACGATCCAGGTGTGACCGTCTTCCGTGTGCTCCCAGCCATACGGGTATCCCGCTGCTTCCAGACGTGCGCTGACATAGTTGTGATCACTCTCCGACCACTGGATGCACATCGTGAACTGGCGTTGTTCGCCGGTGACTTTCCATTCCCAGCGGGGCAGTGCGCCATAGTCCGCGAACAGCGCTTCGATCTGCTGTTGCAAGGTCTGGTTGTGGAAGGGACGGCAGTTCTCGCGCAGTTTGAGGAAGTGGAACCACGGGACCAGCTCGGCTTCGTAGGTCGCGACGCCGCCGTTGGTCTTGAGGTGGCGGAACGACCAGACGTGGCCAGTGAAATGGCGCAAGGTGCCGTCGGCCCGCACGAGCGAGACGCACATCAGCTTGCCTTGTACCTCTTCGAGGTCGATGTTGGCGTTGTCGCTGAGCAGCTCGACCTTGTAGAGGAAGTCCTTGGAGAGCGACTCGAACGCCTGGAGCTGTTCGACGACCAGTTCGGACGCGGGGCCGTTGTCGTTGGGAAAGCTCAGCAGCAGGATGCGGGCATGCTGGCGGCCGAGCAGGATGGCTTGCAGAGGTGTCATCGTGTCGTTCCTCCCATCGAGAGGTCGCGCGCACGAACAGCAGCAGGCACGGACGAGACCGTCCGGTCGAGTGGCAATGTCATGGAGACCCCTGAGTGTTGAGGCAGCCGCGCCGTGCTCTACGGCACGAAGCAACTGCTCGATTCTTGGCGCAAAGTTTAGGGGCTCACGGCGTCACGGGTGACCCCAATTTGGGGGGTGTAGCCGCATCGAGGCCCATCACCAGCGTGACAAATGGTTTCTGGAGCGAAGGGGCCCTGCATGGCTTTACAGCTTGACCTTCAGGGGCCAATGTGGATCTCTCAGCTGGGAGGCATTTCTGTTGCGGGCGGGGTGCTGGACGTCATGTATGACCGCGACCGAGACCTTGGCACAGGCGCAGTCAGCAATACGCGACTTGCCCGATGAGCAACTGCGCATGCACCCCGGTCCGGGGCAATCGGTGAAGCGATGCCAATCGATGGGCAGGAACCGGACGATGCGAGTTTCCCGGCCCGTGACGGAAGTCCTTCGGTACCACCCCCGGAAGGGGGCTACCGGCGTCGTTGAGGCCTTGATTCAGCGACACTGCGTCCGTGGTCACCCGTAGCTGCAGCAGTGCGGCGTCTTCTTGAAGTGCAGGTTCTCATCGTCACCGACCAGCCACTCGTGGCGCTCGGGCTTCGCCAGGTCATCACCGCTATAGATTCCGATACTCGAACGGCGACCGCTGGAGGTCTTGCCGACGCCACGGCGATGCTCAAGGATTCGGATCAGCCGTTCTTGCTGGTCATTGACCTCGACACGCGCCCTGCCGACAGAGAAGCTTTGGTGACGGACCTGATCGAACTCGCGCAGTCGCAGTCAGTGCTCGCGCTCACCGGTGAGCCAGATGAAGATGAGGTTCGACGGCTTCGCCTTGTAACTGCGCGGTATGCTCGCAAGGGCGCTGCGATGGAGGAACTGCGGGTGGCAGTGCTCGAATGCCTTGACGATTGCAAGCGTCGCGCAGCTTGCGGCTCCGCTGCGTTCTCATCATGAGCAAGGCGCGATGGAACCGCCAGCAGTGGCCGGTGTTGACGCTATGCCTTGGCTTTCAGTTCTTCCAGCCTGGCGGCTGCCTCGCGTTTGCCGATCGAGCGCAACGAAGCCAACGTTGCCAGGTTGCTCGGACGCGGCTTCGATCGACCGCTTTCCCAAAGGTAGATCGACTGCCCTGATGTGCCGACGAGCAGTCCGAAGTCATCTGCCGACATGCCGAGGCGCTTTCGGTTGGAAGCGAGCCCTCTCGCGCTGAAGCGAAACTCGGTCGCGTCCTGGTCAGGCGATGCAGCCGGGCTTGCCTGGAGGGCCTTGCCCTGTTTGGCGAGCTGACGGGACACATTGCGCAACTCCTTCTGCAGGGCTTCCACCTGCCGCTTCAGGCTAGCAATCTCGGCTCGCTGCGAGGCCATTGAGCTTTTCAAGCGGTCGGCTTCAGCGCGGACCTCCTTGCGGGCGATGCGAGCGGTTTCGGCTTTGAAGATTGTTGCGATGTTCGGCATTGCGGTGCGGTCAGTACCCAAACCGGGGAGTGTCGGTCAACTCGGCCTGGTCCGTCCACCATCGAAGACCTGCACAACTGGGGGAGCACGTGACAAAGGCGAATATCGCCCGCGCATCAATCATCCGCCGGCCGTGTCGGCCGGCTTCGCCTCAGACGGAAGTGTCAGGTACGGGTTGTCGACGGGCAGGGTGTCAAACAGGCAACTCGCATCAGCGAGAAGGTAGCCGTGCAACTGCCTGCTTCTCCGTGGGCCCGTGACCTGGCACGTCCAAATGTTCAGTCCGTTGCCTTGCTTGCGATGCAGCCTCAGGCGCTCGAAGCGGCGTTGCACCCATTGCCAGTCGGCAATGTGCTCCTGTTTCGCGAGCGCGGCGATGCGAGGATGCTCTTGGGCATAGCGTTGGAAAAGGCCGGGGGTGACGAGATACGCGGTTCCGGCGACGGTGTGTAGCAGGGCCTTGACATCGTTGATCACGATCGTGCGCAGTTGGATTCCCTGCCGTAACCAGCTCAGGAAGTGCTCGCCGGATGGCGCCGATCCCGTGCCGGGCGCCGGGGCTGGACTTGACGTTGCTTCCTTGGGGGGCAGGCAGGCCGCTTCATCTGCGACAGGCTCGTCGGGCGTTTGCTCCAACCCTTGGGCTGACGGAGCACTTTCTGGTTGCAGCAGGTCCAGTAGTGCGGAAGTGGTTTGATCTGATGCAGGCTCTTCGCGTGCCGGTGGGCGCGCCGCCTCCGCAGACGATGAAGGGAAGGGGGCCGATTGAGTCGCCTGGGCTTCCATGGCGGCCGGTTCTCCAGCCGATGGTGCGACTGAGCCGGCGAAGACTTCGGGCCGCTCGGCGGCGCCCCAAATCAGGGCTGGCGAGAGCTTCAGAAAGGTGAAGCTGTGCGACCAGCCGTTCTCACCCGTGACCGTGGCTTTCCAGATGGCCTTGCCGTCGGGGGAGGGCTGTGCAATGGCGTGCTCCTGCATCACGTTGAAGATCGTGATGTTGTCCTGCGGGATGCCGTCGATGCCCTGGGACAGCAAGTGAGCACGCAGCTTGTCGGCCACGGTCTTGCTGACCAGCCACAAGCCATCGGACGTGAGCCAGCCGTCCGATGCCTCAGGTTGGTTGAGTTTCAGTTCCTCTTTGAGCAGATAGCGCAGGCCGTCGATCAACTTTCGTTGCAGGGCCTGCTTCGGCGCCGCCAGGGCCTTCGCTGGATCGCCGCCCATGGCCTGAGCCACCGACGCCTGGTCTGCTTGCCCCACCAGTTCGCCGAGCACACCGGCGTGCTCGTACTGACCGGCCAGGACGAAGAGGAGGGCGCTCCACAGTTCAGGGTAGGTGCTGAGCCAGTCGAGGATCGATCGGTCGAGGACACGGGTGTACAGCAGGCCGGCCGCCGCCGTGTGTAGCCGGTACTGACGTCCCTTGCGAAACCGGAATCGGTAGGGGCGGTGCACTGGGCCATGCCATGGGTGCCAGGTCGAGCCATCGTCGTGCTCGACGTGCAGGTCGGTGGCGATCTTGCCGATGTCGTGCAGCAGGGCGCCGTAGGCCGCGGCAGCGCTCCACGCCTCCCCTTGGGCGGCTTGCGTTTCCGGCGCTGACCCGATCGGCAGCAGGTACGACTGCCGCAGTTTCAGCGCATAGGCGACGATTTCGAGACCATGGTCCAGCAGGCCGCCAGGGTAGGCATGGTGATGGCTTTCCGAGGCGGGTAGCAACTGCACCAACTCTGCATAGCGCTCCAGCGGTTTGCGGTAGAGGTCGTGGAACTGTTTGCGGGACAGCGACGTGCGCTGCCAGATGTGCTCCAGCAGCTTCTGGCGACGTGGGGTGGCAAGCAGGAATGCGGCGGTTTGGGGACGCAGCAACCCGCCTGGAGCAGCGGGTGGGTCTGGTCGCGGCGCAACGTTGGGCAGCGACTTGCGACGCAGCAGGGAGAGCATGTCCATGGTGCAGCAGTTCGGGGGAAGGCCGTTTTGCCGTTTCAGCCTTTTGGCCTTTTCGGGTAGAGCCCTTCCCCTTGAAGCCCTTCCCTTGTCCCTTCTCAGCCCTTTGGCTTTTGTCGGAATGGGCAAGGGTATAGGGCGGCGGCTGCAACGTGGCTACCGGCAATGCGGCAACCGGGCGATCTTGTTGGCGCGCGTCAGGCCGCAGCGAGCCGGTCTGCCAGCAGTTGAGCCTGCCGACGGAAATCCGCCGGGCGGCGCTGCCGGAACGTCTGAAGGTTGGCGAGCTTCCAGCGCAACGCCGGCAGCTCGCTGGCATGAGGGCATGTCAGCAGCGACCAGTCCGGCTCGGCGCGGGCAAGGCTGAGGAGGAACTGTCGGTGGGCCGGCGTCAACAGGCGCGGCAGCTCCTGCCGCAGCCAGGCGCGCGTTTGCAGCAAGGTGTCCAGCTCGCAGGCGACTTCCGACATGCCGGCGAAACTGCTTTCGTACTCGGCCCCGATGTCCTTGTCGTTGCCGAACAGCACCTCATGAAAAGGCCGGTTGTGCCCGGACAGGTAAGTCACGAAGCACTCCACCATGCCGTCGGTGACGCCGCCGCCGGCTTGTCGCAGCTGCCACACGTCGAACAGGTCGCGCGGATGTTGACGGTCCAGTGCCGCGACGAGCTTGCCGCCATAGAGTTCGTCGGAGGCCAGCATGGGCAGCTCGAATTCCGTTCCGAAGAGGTCGGCTGTGCGCTGGCACAGTGTCCGTCGCTCGACCGGCAGCACCGTCCCTCGGAAGACCGTGTTGACCTCCACCTTCACCTGGCTCGTTTCGTCCTCGACCAGCAACTTGGTCTCGCTCTGGTCGCGGCTGGGGACCAAGCGCGTGCGCAGACCATGTGCCGCGAGCCGCGCGCTGACGGCGGTCAGCTCCTGCTGGATGGTCTGCAGCGCTTTATCCCGCGGTGTCTGCCAGGGGACGTAGACCACGTCGATGTCCACGGACAACCGTGGCATGTCCCGAGCGAACAGGTTGATCGCGGTGCCGCCCTTCATCGCGAAGATGTCGCTGACGAACACGGTGGGTGCCACGTCCAGCAGCAGGCGGACGGTGTCGGCGTAGTGTTTATCCATGTGGCTTCAGGACCAGCAGCGTGCCGTCCGGCAGCCGGTTCATCCAGCGCTTGTCGCTGCCGACCCGCACGGGGAACTGCTGGAGCAGTTGGTCGACGTCGACCAGCGAAGTCTCGCGTGCCCAAGTCAGGAACAGGCGCACGGCCTTGACGCTGGTGCAGCATGACAGCAGCTGCCCAAGGAGGTCCTTTCGGGGGCTGCGCAGGCTGTCGAACAGGTTGCGGGCTTCCTCGAGGCCTTCTTTCACACCGACGTCGTAGAGCAGCTCCAGCACGGCACGCTCGGGCACCGAGACCCGCGTTTCGCCGGGCAGGCCAGGCGGTGTGGTGATGGTCCGGATCGCAACGGAGGTGTCGGGCCAATCGAACAGGCGAGCATAGCGATACCGTGCCGGGAACCGACGCGTGAACCAGTCGGGCAGCGTGAAGCGCTCGTCGCCCCACAACACCACCGGTTCGCGGGGCCCGAGGTTGTGTCGCACGCCGTGCCAGGCCAAGGCGGTCTTGCCACCTGCGTGAAGTCCGGGGACCTCGGCCTGCAGCAGCTTCAACGCACCGTGTAGACCGAAATCGTCGTTTGGGAAGGCATATACCCCCTGAGCGAGCCGCACCAGCCAGCCGCTGTCGACATAGCTGGCAGCGAGCTGCGCCGAGACGCCGAGGCGCCGTAGCGCGGCCACGCTAAAGGGAGCCCCCCGACGCAGTTCGGTCTGCACTCGTTTGATTAGGTTGCGTTGCGGAGGTCGCCCCATGATTGAAAAATAGCACAATTTTCAATCACTGGTGATTTGAACTCGCTTCAAAAACGTCCTCTGACTCTATTTGCGATGCAATCTCAAATCAGGTGGCGCGTAACGCCGGGATGCCAGGAGCAAGGCAAAGGAAGATGTTTCGAGTCGCGTCGGGAGGCTATCCGGTGCCGAAGTATCTGCACACTACGCACTACGGCCCAAACGTGAGCCGCCCCCAGCATCGATCCCATTGCACACCATGGCGAACGCTGTCCCCCATCCCTCGGTAGCGGAACGCATCGGACGATTTGCCGGACGCGCGTGGCGAGGCGGCGTGCGTGGGCAGAAGCGCCTCGCGCTGTGGCTCACGAGCAAGGGCGCACCGGCGCCCCTGGCATCGGCTCTGACCCCAGTGGTCGCGATCGTTGCCCTCGTCGTACTCGCGTATGTTGCTTTCTGGGTCGCAATGTTGGTTGTCATTTTGGTCGGTGCAGCCTGGGTCAACCGGTCGCCAGCAGCTGAGCACCCGGACCTCAAGTGGATGGATCAGGACCACAGGGCAAGCGTCTTCTACGATCCGAAGAACTACAACGACGATCCGGATCCAAGGTTTGAGGATGATTGAGCCGGGGAGCGTCTGAAGGTCTTTATCGTGCTGCGCGGACTGCGGTATCGACTCCCTTGGACCCAGCCTGCCCAGCACCTTTCGTTCCCTCGGCAAGGCCTTGGAGAGCGCCGCCTGTTCGAAGGCCGGTCCAAGTCAAGGCAGTCACCCACAGCCCAGGAAGCACGATGAACATCGTCGCCGTGACGAAGTTCAGCAGCATGTCGCCGAACGCATTGTTCAGCCCCATCAGCGGGTTGAAGTTGCTGTGCGGTGAATCCCACCCATAGAGCGCATCGAGGATCGTGCTGTCGACCCAGCGCGCGAGCTGAAACCAGAAGTCCACGAAGAACACCGCGAACTCGACACAGCTCACGGTCACAACCGTCTTCAGGTCGTAGGTGCCGAACAGCAGCACCAGCGGAATGCAGATGAAGATGCCCATCTTCAGGAACGACAGCACCATCGGCAGCGCCTGCCGCACGGCGTCCATCGCTGGAAAGAAGCTCAGCGAGCCGGCCGTGAGCCCCAGGTCCGATACGCCACGGGCCGCCATGTTGGGCAGGCTCATGTCCACCTGCCCGCCGTAGTCGGCGAACGCCTGCCCCTGGTTCATCGTCTGCTGCCGTGGCGCCGCGATGGCCCGAACGATGGAGTCGTCGACTTGTCCTGGCGACATGAAGCCCGCCCAGCTCGCAAACCGCTCGCGCAGATTCGGGTCGACCTGGTTCAGCAGCCGATGACGCAGGCCGTGCGTGTCGTCCGACCACCACTGCCGGCACGTCGGGTAGCCACCCCCGCTGGGCACCTCGGCCAGCCCCGCATCTCGCGTGCCGTCATACGGCCACGCCGCTCTCGGCGTCTTTGATCGATAGTTGTCGTAGAACCCGTCCGATTCGAGGAAGTAGTTCGACCCGATCCACGTCACATCGTGCTTTTGTTCATCCGACAGCTCGGACCGCGACATGAACAGCTTCGCGCGCGCCGGCCCGTAGCAGTCGCGCGTGAAATCCGCCACCTCCTGGGCCAGCACCGGATCGTCGATGCGCTCGGCATCGATCTCCATGCGCATCTGCCTCAGGTCCGTCCCGCAGGGAATGGCCGCCACCGCCGCGCCAGTCACCCCCTTCGAGATCGCGTGCATGAAAAACCACCACACCGGCACATGCGCCGTCTGGTCGTTGAGCGTCGTGTACGCATCGGACCACCGCGTATCGGCAGGCGTCGGCACGTCGACGTCACACTGCTCCGACCGCGTCCGATCGAACTCCAGCGTCGCCAGGTTGATCGGCACGGTGGGCATGCCCGCGAACATGATGACGACGATCGCGGCCCACACCCGGTTCTCGATGCGCATCGCCGACAACACCCCCTTGTTGCCCTCGTCGGCTCCCTCGGCCCGCGCACGCAGCCACTCCTGCACGATGATCGCTAGGAAGGGCAGGGCGAACACACCGCTGGCAACCACGACGTTCCAGATGCCGTTGTGGACGATCCAGCCCACCAGCGTCAGGTAGTACTCCAGGTAGTCGGTGGTGTACAGCGTCATGCCGCGTCCTCAAGGCGTGCGTAGCAGCACGGTGCTCTCAAGCACGACGATCGCGACGACGGCGGCAATCTCCGACCGCAACAGCCGAACCTGGGCGTGGATCGGTGCGTCCACGCCGACCACCTTGCGACGCAGGCGCAGCCAGGCCAGGCCGAGCGCGGCGTAGAGGCACGCGCGCCACACCAGGAAATGGCCAGCGTGTGCAGCCATCCAGTGCTCCCATTGCCCGATGCCGCCGAGCAGGTGGATGCCGACGAGGTTGATGACCAAGCACGCGCCGATCAGCACCGAGGCCCAGAACAACGCCCATCCCACCCGCTTGCTGAACAGCCAGGACCGAACCCACTTGCGGCTCACGGCGTCGCCCCTCCCGGCTTCTTGATCTGCTCGACGCGATCCCGGGCAGCGTCGCCCTGGTAGATGCCTCGCGAGCCCGCGCTGCGCGCGCCGTGGCGCTGGATGATCGCCATCGCCGAGTTGCCCGCCAACTCGCGCCGCAGTGCCAGCTCCGTCTTCAGGCTCTCGATCTCCTGTGCCAGCGTCGCGTTCTCGCGGTCCACCGCGTCAACCGCCAACTGGTTCGCGGCCACGTTGGGCTCCTTCTTGCCGGCGAGCAGCGTGCGCTGCAGCAGCAGCGCCTTCTCTATCACGCTGGCCAACGCGACCTCCGAGGCGAGCCGCCGACCCAGCACATCCTGGTCCGGCTCGTCCCGCAGCGCTTCGATGACACCTCGCGTGACCGGCAGCGAGGCGCTGCCGGCCGAGGCCAGGCTCGCGCCGGTGATCGGCTCTTCACCCGTCACCAGGCCCTGCAGCGCTTCGAGCTTGGCCTCGTATTCCTCCTGGATCAGTGGCGTCAGTCCGACACCGGGGGTGGTCTCGGTTTTGGTGCAGCCCTCGCAGGTGCGCTGCTGGCGTTCGCCCAGCACGCGGACAGCCCAGGTCGCGGCGGCTCCCGGCGAGTTCCAGGTCTGGCAGGTCAGTCGCCCGCCGCAGGACGCGGCGGCGATCGACGAGGTATCGGCCACGCCGCGCCCGTTGAGCAGGTTGTAGCCGGCATGCGTCACGTCGGACACGACCTTGATCGACGGCTGCCCGCTGCCACCGGCGTTGCCGCCACCCACCCAGGGCACACCGTTGTTGCCGCGACTGGTCTCGGCCTCCTCGACGGCCGAGACGGCATCGCCACTGGCCGACGCATCGCGCAGCGCCATGCCTTCGGCCATCTGCCCCCAGCCGGTCTGGCCGCCCGCCATGTCCGCCATGCGGTTCGCCATCGCCCGGCAGGTCAGCTTCGAGCGGTCGAAGTCCATGCGGGCCTGCAGCACGCCATTGGTCAGCATGTTGTAGAGGGCAGGGTCCGCCCGCTGGATGATCATCGCCGGCAGCGAGGCCACCGCGCTGGTCGCGCTCTCGATGACGTCACTCATGATGGCCTGGAAGCCGTTGGTGATGCCGTTGAGCTGGTTGCGGATCGTCGTGCTGATGCTCATGTCGCCGCAGATCAGGTTGCTGTTCCAGCCGACCCCGACGCCGATGCTGCGCATGTGGGCGGCGCCGCCCATCGAGACCGCGCGACCGCCGCCAATGCTGTAGAGCACGTCATCGCCGATCACGCTGCCGCTGGCCGAGACGCCGCCGCTGTCGATGCGGGTCTGCGCCGACGCGCCAAGTGCCAGCACCAGGGTGAAGAGGCAGGTGGCTCGTGCGTGCCGAAGCTGGCCCCGGCAGGGTTGGAAGGAACGGGATGCAGGGGTCATGTCAGCCTCACTCGAATTCGACGCTGCCCAGGAAGACCTGCCCGCGCCGCTTGCAGCAGGCATAGGGTCGCCAGAGCGCCCAGGCGTATGCGCCACGCTTGTCCTGCACGCGCTCATTGCCGTGAGGGAAGACGGCACAGCGGTTCGACAGCGTCGGGGTCAGCTCCTGCCACTTGCCGGTGGAGATGTCGTTCTCCACCAGGGCGCCGGCCGGCCAGTAGCCGCGTTTTGGGGTGGCGAGCACCGGCCAGTACACGTGCGGCTGGCTGCGCCGGGTGACGATGTCGCCCGCGCGCTGGGCAACCACGGCAGCGGCCTTGTGGTCGTCGGTCTGGTGCGTGAAGCCGCCCCGGGGGTAGACGTTGCCCCACAGGTCGCCGCTGCTGCGCGATCCGACTTCGCGCGTGCCGGGCGTGCGGGACTCGGCATAGAAGGCTTCGGGCAGGTAGTGCCGCCACGCCAGCACGTCCAGCGTGCTGAGCAGGTAGGGCATGAACGTGGTCCCGGCACCCGGGCAGGTGTAGCCGGATTCGCTGGCGAATTCGTCGAAGACCCATCCGGCCGGATGCCCGATCACGTCGGCGTTCTTGAACTTCGCGATGTTGTTCTCGTGCTTCTCATGCGTCGTCGCATTCCCACCCGAGCGTGCACTGGAGGTTCGACCGCTCATGCCGTCCACGTCGCGCCATGGGTTGCGGCCCGTCTCGGCGTAGCTCGACACGACGGCGTCGGGCACGTAGTGGCGCACCTTGGTGGAGGTTCGGACCTTGCACCCGAAGGTCGTGCAGTAGAGCCAGTAGCAGATGCCGACGACGCGGTAGTCCAGGCAGTCGGTCGACAGGGCCGAGGACACGATCGTCTCGGTGTCGAGCGCGACAGCCGATGTGCTGCCGGCCAGCAGGGCGACGAGCAGTCGCGCGCGGCGGTCGCGTGAGACCCGGCGCCTGGTGTCGCTCATCGACGGGCCTCCCGATATCGGGTGATCGCGTCGAGCGCACGGGCGACATCCGCCTCGCCATAGACGACGTAGCGCCTGTCGACCACCACAGCGGGAATCTTCTCGACACCGAGCTGCCAGGCTTCGACGACGTCATTGGCGGCAGAGGCCATGCGCAACTGCAGCGCCCCCGAGCCTTCCTGCAGGCGCTGCCGTACCGTCTGTGCCGCCTGTGAGGGGGCGGGCGGCAGATCGGCCGCCAGTTCCGCAGTGAGCCGCGCCGCGGCGTCCAATTCGACGATCCTGGTTCCTGCCGTGGCGACCACCGGATGCTGCCCGTCGGTGTAGACAACGACCTCGCTGGCGCGGACCGCCGTTGCGCACACGCAGATGCCGACGGCGCGCGCCAGATGCGTCAGCGCGGATCGAATGGCGATGGCGGGAGGATTCGCGTCCATCCTTGCAGTCGACCGCAATCCGCTGGTCGGCTGCACCAGCAAACCGAACTGCCGTCTGACCGCATTCGGAGAAACAGCGAGCCTGCAAGCGCCCGAGGGCACTTGCAGCTCACCGCGTGTCACAGTAGCCCGGCCTCGGCGAACGAGAACGGTTCACCCTGGCCGATGATGAAATGGTCAAGGACGCGGATGTCGACATAGTTGAGAACCTCTTTGAGCCGTTCGGTGATCGACCTGTCGGCCCTGCTGGGTTCCGCGTGGCCGGACGGGTGGTTGTGGCAAAGGATCAACGCCGATGCGTTGTGGGCCAATGCTCGCTGCAACACAACGCGGGGGTAGACGCTCACTGCATCGACACTGCCCTGGAACAATGGCTCATAGGCGAGCACACGGTTTTGCGCGTCAAGGAACACGGCCGCGAACACCTCGTTGGCCGAGTCCGCGAGCTTGAGCTTCAGATAGCGCCTCACGTCCGTCGGGCTGCCCAACATGGGACCCGGGCGGAACAGGCGCTGGTCGAGCAATTCCATTGCCCGGGCGATGACCTGGTCTTCATTGGCCTGCACGGCATCGGCCGCGCTGCAGACATTGCACATGGAGTACCTCCTGGAAAGATGAATCGGGAGGCCTCCGGCCCCGAGGGCAAGAGCCCTCCAGGGTTGGAAGAAGAAAACATCCGCTGTCGCCGGTAGCGGCAGCCGTTCGCCGTGGGATGCGTTGCGAACCGGGATGGTCGACGTGGCGAGACAGCCACGCGGTAGCCTCGAGGACCGCGGCTACCTGGGCGTGCCACCGGGTGGGGTGGCAGGCAGGGAGTTCATGTCACGCTCGACTTCGTGCGCCACCGTCAGCAGGTCCAGAGCCGACAGCAGCGCATCGCCGATGACCGGCCCGGGCAACAGCAGCGTTCGGCCCGAGGAACGGTCGACCAACTGGATCGTCGGGGTGGCGACGATGCCGTCGCTTGCTGCCGATTCGACATGAGCGCGAATCGCAGGTTCCGTCTGACCACTGGCGATGCAACGTTGCACCCCGGCGGTCGCACCCGGAGGGCTCAGTTCTTCCGGCACTCCCTGGCCCAGGCCTCGCGTGTGTTGGTAGATCCAGTCGGCGGTATCGAAGAATGCCCGCGATCCGGCGGCCACACCCAAGCACTCTGCCAGTTGAGCGAGACCTGACGCAGTTGGCTCGTGCTCGGGCAGCGGCAGGTGCCGCCACTCCCACTGCACGTCCGGTTGGGTATCGATCCAGCGCTTGAGCTGCGGGAAGTAGCTCTTGCAATGTGGACACTCGAAGTCGCCATAGCTCACGAGCAGGAAGCGCGCATCCGGGCGTCCGTAGCGCCAGGGTGGCACCTTCGCATCCGAGACCGGTGCCTGGGGTACTTCGGGTGAACGACCCGCCCGCGCTCTCTCTTTGGCGAAGAAGTACACCACGACCAGCAATACTAGCGCGAGGCCGGCCACCCAGAGCGCGATCCGGAAGTGTGGGGAATGTCTCATCCGCCTCCCATCAATTCAGCGATCGGCAACGGCTCGATCCCGCGCGCCCGGTCGATCTTCTCCGCCACCTTGAAAGCCGCTTCCAGCTCACTGATGCCATGCCGCTTCATCAACTGGTAGCGCTCGGCCTTCTCCTCTGGCTCCGTCATTGCCATCGCGAGGTACAGGCTGGGCGGCACCGCCCGGAACAGCACCTCCATCGACTTCGACAGCACCACCCCTTCGGAAAACTTGCCGGCCTCCTTGCGCGCCGACAGCATCAGCGCCTTCTGTGACGCATTGAGTTCCCTAAAGCGAGCGATCTTCTCGACCTCGTCCGGCGGCATCGACAGACAGATCCACCACTCGATCATGTTGAGCATCGGCTCCAGCGCCTTCGGCAGGTCGTCGACGTTCTGGGTCGCCATCCAGAACCAGGCGCCCAGCTTGCGCCACATCTTCGTGATCTTGACGAGGTAGGGGCCCGTCAACGGGTTCTTGGCCACCATGTGACCCTCGTCGGTCGCGCAGACGATCGGCCGGCCGAGGAACTGGTCGCGCTCGGCGATGTTGTTGACCGTGTTGATCAGCGAGATGTAGGCGATCGACAGCTGCGCGTTGTAGCCCTCGCGCGCAAAGGTGGCGAGGTCCACGATCGTCACGTCGGCCTCCGGCCACGGCGTGCCCGGCCGGTCGAACATCTCACCGTCTACGCCCTGGCAGAACATGTCCATCGCATCGGCCATCTCCAGCAGCCGCGCACGGCGCAGTTCCGGCAGAGCAGGATCACGGCTGCGCTCTCGCAGTGCCTCGCGCACGTCTCGCGTCAGCACCGGGCGGCGTTCTCGGACACACCGGCCCGCGGCATCGAGGATGCACTGGCGCAGCAGGCTGCGATCCGCGCGTGTCATGCGCGCCTCTTCTTTCTCTTCGCCGCCGGTGATCATCAGCCGCGCCGTGATCTCCAGCTCGCCGAGCACGTCCCGCTGCTCGTCGCCTTCGGAGGTTTCCTTGGCCGCGTCCTCGTCGAACGCCTCTGCATCGAGCGTTTGCACACCACCGGGCGACTCGACCAGGCGCCAGGCGTCGGCAAACGGCGCCAGGCTGACGCCGGAACCGGGCGCTAGCCTGACCCGGTGTACGCTGAGCCCGAGCCGGGCGGCGAAGTCCCCGAACAGCCCGAACGAGTTGCCGGCCTCGACGATGAACAGCCGCGGCCGGTAGATCGCCATCACCTGGTTCAGGATGTTGTTTAGCGTCGCGCTCTTGCCCGACCCGGTCGGGCCGAACAGGAACAGGTGGGCGTTCATCTGCCGGTCCAGCCGGTTCAGCGGATCGAACGTGATCGTGCCGCCGCCCCGGTTGAAAAAGGTGATGCCTGGGTGCCCGGTGCCCTGACTGCGGCCCCAGACGGGAGCCAGGTTGGCAGCGTGCTGCACGAACATCAGCTGCGTGTACCAGTGGCGCTTGTCGCGCGCCGGGTCGAACATGCAGGGCAGCCAACGCAGATAGGTGTTCAGCGGCGCGACCTCGTCTTCCTCCCGCACCGGCTGCAGACCGGCGTTGAGCATGACGTTGGCCAACTGCAGGCCACGGTCGTCGAGCTGCTCCAGGTCCTTGCCGCGCAGGTAGAAGACGAGCGAGCCGCGGTACAGCTTGTGTGCGCGGCCGATGATCGAGCGCGCCTGCTGCACGTCCTGCCGGGTCTGCTCGGACGCCAGCGTCTCGCCCACCGCCTTCCTGCTCAGGTAGTTCAGGTGCGCCTCCAGCACGTCCTGCGGCGTGGCGACAAGCGTCAGGCACATCACCGTGTCCTCGGGCATCTGGTCGAACAGTGCGTTCATCGCGTCGCCGCCCTTACGGGTCTCGCCGGTCAGGTGCCCGGTGGTGGGCGGCTGGCGCAGCCGGTCCATCACCATCACGCGGTGCGGCATGCCGTCGAAGCTCCAGGTGCCGTGCTCGACATCGGAGCGGGGCTGTCCGAAGAACAGGCGTTGCGCGAAGTCGGTGCCGCTCGCGACCTCGATCTCGTCCTCGCCCACCTGATCCGGGTAGCTGGCGAGCGTGTAGAAGTGCTCGCGGGCCTCGGGCGTGTCGCCCAGCAGGGACGGGTGCGGGTTGAACCATCGCAGCAGCCAGGCGTGGATGTCGGCCCCGCTCATGCGACGCGTGCGTACGCCTGCGTTACCGAGGGCGCCCGCCAGCCGGTCGCTGATCCCGGCCAGCGCCTGTTCGTGCGTCTGCCCGCGGCGCAGGCGGCTGCCGAGTACCCGGCGGTAGACCACCATGCGCACGCGCCGTGTCTGGCCGCGCCAGGGCAGCCGGGTGACGGTGGTGTCGGTGAACAGCCCGCCCGGCTTCGAGACAGCACGCAGGTGGTGCGCGAAGAAGCGCAGGTAGAACTCGCTGAAGGCGCTGCCCCGGGCGCGGGGCTGCAGGTAGCCTTGCAGCGTGCGCAGGGTGCTGTCCCAATCGGGTTCGTCCTGCGCATACAACTGGACCACCCATGGGTTCTCGTCCAGCTCATCGAAACTGTCCTGCAGCGCGTTCTCGAGCGCATCCCGCGCCTGCGACAGCCAGCCGGGCTCCCGGCCTTCGGTGCCGATCGGCGTCAGCTCGAAGAAGGAGGCCACCGATTGGCCATCGTCCAGCAGCATGCAGCCGTTCTCGGGCAGGTACTCGACCCAGGGCAGCAGGTCGACGAATGATGGGGCGGTGTCGTAGAGGGCCTGCTCCTGCGCGCAGGTGGCGGGTTTGGCGCCGCCGAGCGCCGCGCCCGGCTCGGGGATGCCGTGCTTCGCGAGGTGCTCGACGTGGGCGTCCCAGGCGTCAGGCGGTGGCGGCTCCGTGCGCGCCGGGCGTCTGCGCAGGATCGACAGCAGTCCCCGCATCAGTAGTCCTCCACCCGTTCGCCCGGCAAGGCGTAGTGCACCCGCTGGTGCAGCGGGAACACCGTGCTGTACCCCGGCACCGGCGCCTGTTCGCTGCCCGCCAGGTGCGGGAACACGTACATGACCAGATTGGGGTTCGGCAGGCGGGGAAACTGGCTGTGGATCTCGTTCTCGGCCGTGCGGGTGTAGCCCGCATGGACCGCCGGGGCTGCCTGCACGTCACGGGGCGTCAGGGGCCGGAGCAGCGACAGGCGTGCATCGAGCACTTGCCGAGGCGCCGGGCCGCCACCGGTGCTCGCCGTGTGCTGGCGCCACACATCGACCATCGGCGCGCTGCGATGGCTCAGCAGCTGCTGCGTGTTGCTCGCGCATCCGGCCACCATGGCGCCACACAGCACCAGGACGGCGACGGGACGGACTGCGGACCGGTCAGTCGAGTTCGGTTGCATGCGGCGTGCTCCAGCCATGGTCGACCTTGCGGCCTTTGGTGTCGTGGTCGATGTGCAGCGGACGTTCGATGTGCACGGCGACCTGCGCGCTCGGCTGCACGTAGACGGCCGCGAACGCCTGTCCGTACAGCTTCTGCGCCCATTGCGAGACGTCCTGCACGCCGCCGACGAGGATCTGCTCCAGCGCCTGGTTGCCCGAGACCCGGGCCGAGCCGAGCGAGCCGCCGTCCTGGCTGGCGATGGTCATGCTGCCCGAGCCGCCCTTGGACATCGACGCGGCCGCGGCGCCGGCAGCCGTGATGAGAGCCTGTGTGCCGAGGTATTGCCGCGCATTGCTGCGCCGCTCCCCGGTAACGCAGGGAATGCCATGGGGATCGCTGATCCAGCCGAGTCCGGCCTGGGACGACCTGTTCTCGCGGCGTTCCTCCCCCGCGTCTTCGGGAACCGTGCGGATCGTGCCGTCGTGGAACACGAAGGTCAGGCTGCGGATCTGCCCGCGCACGCACGACAGCGTCCAGTCGCCCGAGGCGGTGCCGCTCGCGACGGCACCGGCCACGCCGGGCAGCTCGATGCCGTTGGCGGTCAGGTTGTCGGGGCCGATCACGACCTTGAACGGGTAGGGATCGTTGACGGTGCCGTCCACCGGGACGCGACCGATCAGCGCGGTCATCGCGACGGAGCCGGTCAAGGTGGCGTTGGCGGGGACGGTGTAGACGGGGCGGGCCGACACGCCGGTGGCCCGGCTCGTCGCGTCTGCGATCTTCGCGCCCGCAGCTTCGACACCGTCGCCCGCAGCCTCGGCCACGCCCTCGGCCATCTCGAACGGCTTCGAGAAAGCATTGTCCTTGCGTTCGTCGCTGTTGCGGCCCGCTGCCCTGGCGTCCGCTGGCTCGATCCAGCGCCGCTGTTCCTTGGGCGCGGGCGATGAAGTACTTCCATCGGTGTTCCCGTCTTCCAAGCCCAGCCCGACGGGCAGGTCCGCATCGCCCACCTTGTTGCTACCCATGCCGTCCAGGCGGCGCTGCAGGTCCTGGAGCAAGCCCTGCGCTTGCTGCCGCTCGTTGGCGGCCAGGTCGCGTTCCTGCTGAGAACGGCTGCGTTCCGTCTGCAGCGCGTTCTCGATGCGCTGGTCCACCGCGTGTTCTCGGGCGCGGAGCCGGTCGTTCTCGGCCTTGTGCTGCTTGTTCTCCGCGAGCGCGGTCTGCAACTCGCCGCGCAACTGCTTGACCTGGGCGACGAGGGTCGCCACGGTGTCGCGCGGGGTGTCACCCGAAATGCCGAGCGCCTTGGCTTCGTCGGGTGTCAGCTTGTCGGCAGTGATTGCCGCGGCGGGCTCGGCTGGCCGGTCGCGTGACAGCACCTTGATGCCCACGTACACCAGCAGGGCCAACATCGGCACCATCAGCCACTTGAGCAGGCCGTTACTTCGCATCTGCTCTACCTGACGGGCGTCCCGCGGTGTCGGACGGAGCGATGTTGGCCGTTGCGTCGAAGCTGCGGATTGAGGGCAACAACGATTGCGCCAGCCCCCGTCCGCGGGTGACGAGATAGACGACTGTCGTGTCCGACGGCGCCCCCGCTGGCCCCAGGTCCGGGTGCTGGAAGGTGGCGGCGACGAAGTCGCCTTGCAAGGCGCGGGGGTCCAGTGCCACCGGTTGGGCGGAGTTGTTCGTGAGTCGCACGGCGCTCACCCACAGGTCCGCCAGCCGCCAGGCGGCCATCCCCTCTGCTCGTACCGGCAGCGTCGGCAGCAGCGTCTCCAAGGGGAGGGCGCCAGCGAGCGACACGGGGACGATGCCGGGGACGGGATCGATCGTACGCAGGGGGGCGTACAGGCTCTGCGCGGCATAACGCGTAAGCACGACGGGCAGTGGTGTCGCGGGAGATGCTGGCGGAGCCGACTTGCCGCCATCGACGGGGGCAGCGGTGCCGCTGGATGACGACACGATCCGGAGAGGCTGGAGCGCCGCCTGCCCCTGCTTGGCGGCTTCGGCGCTCACGTCCAACAGGATCACGCTGCCGGTGTCGACGTCCTGCAGTTCCACGCGGCTCGGCGGCAGCGGTGCGTCGGCGAGCAGGTACACGGCCCCGCCTGCGCTCTGCGCACGCAGTCCCTCGGTGAGCGCCGAGGGCAAGCCGATCCGCACGTTGCGATCGACCAGGATGACCCGCTCCTGCCCAACGATCAGGGCGACGCGCAGCGGCAGGCGCTGCCAGTGCAGCACCTCCTCGGCGCCGCACCAGACCGGAAAGACCAGCAACAGGCAGGCGGCAACGGCACGGATCATGGCTGCTCCCGTGCGGGCAGAGGCGCCGGCTTCTTCTTCGGGGCTTCGGGCTCGACCTCGATGCGCTGGGGCGCGCTGCTGTAGCAATCGATCAGCAGGCCGAACGGATTGCGCTTCGGGTCCACGTCCACCCGGGTCACCTTGAGCGGATGGCGGAACAACGCGCGTTTGACCTGCTCGGCACCGTGGTACTCGTCGGTGCTCAGGTCCAGCGTGACGATCCAATCGCGCGCAGAGACCGTCTTCACCCGCAGCTCCGGCTCGTCCGCGAACCCGCGGCCGGGGATCTCGTAGACGCCCCGCACCCGTTGGCGTAGCTCCCCGGTGTTGCGGCGCTGCTCGTAGTCCTTCTGCAGGAAGGCCCGGCATGCGGGCGTCAAGTAGGGCGAGAGCCGGTGCAGGTTGCGCGCGTAGTCCTCCTCGCCGTTCACGGGCCAGCGATGGAGCTGCTGGAACACGTAGAACGCGAAGGCATACACAGACTCCGGCGGCACGTCCCACCAGCGCCGCGTGCTGCCGGACCGCAGGTCGGGCGGCACGTGGACGGTCAGGTCGCGCGGCGCGCTCCACCATCCGAACGCGAGGACGGCTGACACAGCGAACATGCCGGCAAGCACCAGCCGCAACGTTCGTACGTGGGCCTGCAGATGCTGCACCTCGTTCTTGAAGCGGCTCATCGCGGGACGCACTCCCTGCTGCGTCGCACTGTCCACCAGCCCGTGCGCGTCACCAGGCCATGAGCACCGAGCAGGGAAGCGAGGCCCGGATGGCGCACTGCAAGCCACCATTGCAGGTAGCGATACAGCCAGGTCTCGGGACGGCCCCGCTTGTGGCGGCGAAGGAACCCGCCGCCCACGAAGATGCCCAGGACGACGGATGCAGCGATGCATGTGGGGGCCATCGCCAAGGTCCGGCTGAGCCAGGCAACGGGAATCCCCACTGCCAGGCCGACAGCCCCCGACATCGCCGCACAGGCCCACAGCTCATCGGCCGTCAGGCCCCGCACGATCACCGGCTGTCGGTTGAGCCGGTGCGGCAGGAACGTCACCAGCCGGTCAGGGGACTCGGGCGCCGTCTGCATCGTCAAGCCCGGGTGTCAAAGGATGTCGGTGGCTTGGGTCAGCAGCCAAATGCCGATCACCAGCAGCAGGGCACCGACCGCGACGGTCAGGCCGAACTGGCCCCAGGTGGCCTTGCCGGTGTGGATCTCGGAGTACCGGGTGTAGGCGTGGTAGCAGACGCCGACGAACATCGATGCGATCACGAGCAGTGCGATCAGCATCAGGATGTCGGCGCCGTAGTTCTGCACGGTTTTCAGGATGCCGTCATCCGAGCCTCCTGAGGGCTCTTCCAGAGTCGGCAGTTCGGCAAGCGCCGAAACTGGTGCGGCGAACGCGATGGCCGTGACCATGCGTGGCATGCGACGGCGGGTGTAGGCGAGGGCGGAGCGGAGGAACGTCATGTAGGCCTCATGCAAGTTAGGAGAGCAGCAGGAAGGTGAGTACCAGGTACATCGCGCAGAAGCGCATTGCGACGCCGAAGAACTGGCGCTGGGTGATGCGGTGTTCGGCCCAGCCCACGTAGGCGGTGCGCAGGGCCCAGATGCCCCAGATCAGCAGGACCGCGAACACCGCGCCGAGTACGAAGGTCGACGCGGCCGAGGGTGTGAACCCAGCGTTTGCCTGAAAGGCGGTAGCCTGGTTGGCGCTCAGCGGCATGACACGTCGCTCCTGCCATCGTGCTCGCGCGTGTAGTCGCCATGGAGGTCAGCCGCGTCGCGGGGTTGTGCACGCTGGGGCGTGAGGTAGTCCTGGATGCCGCCACGAACGCGCGCCAGGTCGTCGAGCAGCCGCGGGTAGTCGAGCCGGTATCGGGTGCCCGCGGGCCTGGGAAGAGACGAGGCCTCACGGGCACTGCGTTCCATCAAACTGATCTGGTGCACCAGCACTCGCAGCTGTTCGCGCTCTGGCTCCCGAGCTTGCGCGACGCACGCGATCGAAAGGAGCGCGCAGATCGTCACAACGGGCAGGCGCTCAATCCGAGGGTTGCGTGGAATAACAAGGTTGAGTAGCCGGTGTCTCATGTGATGGCCGGCTCGAAATGCCAGCCGTCACATGCTGCAGCTAACGATCTTGTTGGGCATTCAAGAATGCGCATGCAGCGGTCACCACGTTTGTGAAGTGCGGGGGGGCGCTCCTGGTGATCAATCTGCTGCGACCAACAATCGCGATGAGGTTTCACCGCACTCGTCGATCCTGGTTGGACAATACGATCAATACCAATGGTCGCTCGCCGAGGCTGGTCGATGCGAAAGCTAGTCAAAGTGCTGGATACACCAAGATTCAGAAGACTGGCTACCCGTTGCTTAGCAAGAATGGCGGTGTGATCGAGTGGTCCGGTGAGGGGCACAGAGATCGGACCGACGACGGTTGCACCCATTGATCCGTCGACGATCGAAAGACCTTGAGTAGGAGCACATAAGTGGTCATCCAGCAGGAAGCATCCATCATTGAATTTGACGGTAAGTACTTCGTATTCGAAGAGAGTCAGCAAGGGACGGTGCGGCCCGCTGCCACTGTGGATCACCAACTCGCAAGTGAGCGCCGGGCTGTTGCCGCAGTGCTCTCTTTGGGATGCAATGCGTCGGATCTCGGTGCTGCATCGATCTCGGCACTTGATGCGTTCGATCGAGAACCGCCGCAGTTTGATCCATGGGAAACCACTAAGCTGCGTAAACAACTCCTTGGATGGGTAGGTGCCAAGAGCTATCCGGTGCTCGAAAAGAACGCCCGCCTTGTACGAATGTCGAGAGACCTTCGAAACGGCCTTGTCTGCGTCGTTCCGTCGGACAACCACAGAAAGAACCCTTGGTGGGGATTACAGACGGAGCTCGCCCTTGAGATCGAATCGCCAATCAGTACTTCACATCTCGGAGATGCGATTCTGCAAGCGTTCAGTCTTTCGACATTTCATCCAGAACGCAGCGCTGCGAGGCATTCGTAGCCAGAATTTCCTGGGAACGGGGTCCTGATGATTGACGTTAAGTCCGCAGAAGTGCTCGAGGTGGTGAGCCGACTGGTCAACCGCGACTTCCAGTGGCTCGAAGAGCACAAGTGCCTTGCAAGGCTGACGGCTCGGGACCTTGAACGGGTGCTCAATGAGTACGGACGGACGTTCTGCCCGTACCCAAGTAGTGAAGCTCTTCAGGGCGAGCTTTACACCGTGCAGGGAGGGGATCGATGTCGGATTGAGGTACCGCTGCTGACCCTCGAGGAGGGAAGGAGTGATCTCGAGGTGTTCCTTACGGCACGGATGCAAGGCGCTGACGTGTGCATCGAAATCGATGACCTTCGTGTGCCATAAATTCGGCACTGTGCCTGCAAAGACTGCAGGCACAGTGCGGTGAACGACGGAAAGAAGGACGCCGAACTCTAGGTTGGAAGAGCTGGGTACTCGGGTGCCGAAGATCGTTCACGCGAAGTGGAGATTGGTTCACCGACACTGCGACGCTGCATTGACCTCGGAATTCACGCAGCAGGATTGCCGAGTGCCGGAGCGGTGACGCGCAGAGTTGGGTGAATATCCGGATACCCTCGACGACCTACTGCGCGATGATCGGTTCGTGCCTTGTCGCCGTCATCCCAGGAAGTTGTTTCCCAATCCGTACGAGCCCACGGATCGCTGGAAGGTGCTTTCTGCCCCTGAGAGCGGGATTCGGGGCGTCGCGGCGGTGGTATCCGACCGCGGTGAATTCGACTACTACCTTGTTCATGCGCCGGAGTGACCCCCGGGATCGCCAGTCCGCGCCGACTTGTCGAGCCCTTCTGGTGAGATGGCTACAAGTACTTCTTAAAGCTTCCTGCAACGATATCGACGGTGAGACCGAGCATCACCGCGCATGGCAAGAGGATCCACAGGGGGTTGATGCTCACGGGCAAGGCGAGGTAGACGACCCACGGCAGCACGGCCAGCGGCATCAGGCAGGCCTTCGCCCGGTGGAACAGGAAGCCGGACTCCCGTCCGGCACCGAAACGCCGGATGTCGCGGCGCACGAGGCCGTCGACGAGCCCGGCGAAGGCCGCGAGCGCGAACAGCGGGATGGCGAGGCACAGCACCGCGAGCCGCACGATGAACACGAGCACCATGAAGGCCGCTGCCAGCAGGTAGGTTTCGAGGTAGGTGTATGCCCTGGCCAACTGATGCATGAAGCCGTTCGCCGCGCCGTGGCCATCCGTGCGCGCCTGCTCGGCAGCGTTGATGATCCACTCGCGAAGCCCGCTGCTGACAAACAGCATTTCGTAAGCCGATTCGACGGCCTTGTGCACGGAGCGGCCCGGTTCCTGCACAACCAGACTGCGCGGAAAATCCCCCGCCACCTGCCCCATCTCGTAGTGCAGCATCGCCTGTGCATGCCGCCAGCCCTCGTCCGGCCAGAACAGGTGAATGCCCACGCATTCGATGACGATGCTGAGCAGAAGCGAGCCGCAGAGCACGCCGACGAAGCGGAACGGCAGGGTGATGATGCCCGCGACCACACCCTGCTGTCGGACCTGCTGCTTCTGCGCGGCGACGACCGGATCGCTCATGAAGTTGTCTCCGCGGCCGGCGGTGTAGCCGGCGATGCGGCCGTGTCATCGAGCAGATCCGCCGGCAATGCGCCCCCCTGCGGCGCCGGCATGGCCTGGTGGTCCCACCATTCGCTGCCTTCGACATAGTGCTGCCGCATGTAGGCGGCCATCTGCTGCAGGTCCTGGGGCATCACTTCGTCCGGGTCGGGGGCTGGCAACGGAATGCGCACCTTCCACAGGTTGCCGCCCTCCACCAGCGCGAAGGCCTGTCCCTTCGGTAGCGCGACGACGTGGGCCGGCTCGATCAGCGGCACGCTGGTGCTGCTGATGCGGTCCTGGGTGTTGGAAGTGAAGGCGGTGTTGCCCTGCGGATCGGAGCTGTCGGTCGCGCCGCTCATCACCGAGGTGGCGTACACCTCGACCTTGGGTAGTTGCCTCGTCAGCAACTCGGCCGTTGCCGTCTCCCGCACCCGCATCATGAAAAGGTTGTTGAAGTTGCCGACCACCTGGCCCGCCTTGGCACGGTTGCCGATGCGGGCCTCGATGTCGCTCATCGTCTGCGTGTAGGCCGTCACCTGGATGCCGGCGCCGCGCCCCTTGTTGATCATCGGGATGAACTCGTCGCCCATCAGCTCGTTGAACTCGTCGGCGTGCAAGTTGATGGGAATGCGGGAGCCGGGGTTCGCTCCCGGCAGCCCATCGTCGATGCCGAACTTGTAGATGTGCCCCGCCACAGAAACCAGGTCCGAGAACATCGAATTGCCCACCGCAGCCGCAACTTCCGCATCTGAGAGTGAGTCCAGCCCCACGTACACCACGGCCCGCTTGCGAACGATCTGCATCCAGTCGAAGATCGGACGGGCATCGTTCAAGTCCGCGTAGTTCGGTGCCAGCAACTGTGCCGTCTTGCCGGTGGTCAGCTTCTCCAGCAGCGGCAGCAGCGAGGCGACGATCTTGTCAAAGTACGTGCGGTCGTAGCGCACGGCCGAGCGCAGTCCATCCAGCACCGGGTCATAGACCCGAGCCTGGGCAAGGTACTGCTCGATCGCGACGACCCGCTTCTCGCGGCCGACCATGTGGCGCGGTGTGTTCTTGTCATTGAGCCGCCCCTCCAGCTGCACGATCACCTCCCAGGCCTTCGGCTGCGTTCTCGCAAAGAACTGCTGGGCGTACTCGATGAACAGCGCATCGATGTTGACGACGTGCCGCTGGATCAGCAGGTAATCGGGTCGCTGACCCAGTTCGACGAGGGCACGGGCGATGATGTTGACAAAACGCCAGGCGAACTCGCGGAACGCCGCGCTGTTGCCCTCGCCGGACAGTTGGCCCGAGATGCGCGTCGCAACTTCCGAAATCCGGCCGAACCGCCCCACGGCGTTGTAGCGCGCAGAGATGTCCGGCCAACCAAGGTGGAAGACGTAGAACTCGCTCTCTCGCCCAGCGCGCTTGGCTTCGACGTACATGCGCTTGAGCAGGTCGGCGTCGCCCTTCGGGTCAAAGGCAATCACGACCTCGTGTTCGCCCGCTGCATTGCGGCGCCGGATGTCCTGCGTGATCATCAGCTCGGCCAGGCGGGTCTTGCCCACGCCAGTGGTGCCGAGCACCAGCGTGTGGCCGCCGCGCTCGCTCAGCGGCAGTGTCACGTCGATTTCGTCCGGTTCGATGCCATGCAACCGCGGCAGCCCGCCGACGGGCGGCAGCGGGCGCGCAGGATTGAGCGGATGGTCCCAGGCCGTGAGCTGGGCTAGACGAGGCAGCGGCGAGGGGGCGAACTCCAGCCGCTGCTCGCAGTGCCGTGCGAGTCGGTACAGCGGTGTCGGCTCGACGTAGCGCCGGAACTCCGGCCGGTAGGTCTGCATCAGCCGGTGCGTGTGGCGCTGGTCCCACCGAAAACCCTGGCCGATGAACAGCCGTTGCTGGCTGACCGGCATGTCCCGGCTGGTCATCACGTAGCGCGGCAGGCGGCGGATGTTGCGGCGGTAGCGCAGGATGGTCCAGGCCTGTCGCAGCCGGATGGCGCCGAACGCCAGGAAGCACAGCGCGGAGCACACGCCCAACCAGGGATTCAGGGCAAGGGCCCAGGGCGCAGCCACGCACAGGAACGCCGACCCGGCGCAGACCGCAACGGTGTACAGCTCGACCGCGGGCCGCAGCAGCACCTCGATGGCCTGTCCCTGCGCCATGTCACTGCTCGATGCCCGTGGGCGTGAGAAGGATCGGGTAGTGCTTCAAATCCAGGCGTCGCGCCAGGTCGTCGCCGGACACCGGAGACAGTGATACGCCGGGGGCCTGCCGGCGCAGGGCGTGCAAGCCCTCGGCATCCTGCACCTCCACGACCAGTCCCACGGCGTTGAGCCGGCGTAGCTCCGGCAGCCGCCGAAGCAGCCACTGCCGTGACAGATCGTCGTCCCCGATCAGGAACATCGGCCGCGTCAGCCCGGCCAGCCGGGCGGACCGCCGCTCCACGGCGCCGGGCGACAACCGCTCCGAATGGACGGGCAGCATGTCCGCCTCGGTGTAGCGGCGATCAAGAGGTGCGGGCGCCGTTGCAGGCGGCAAAGCGTCGCGCGCAGCGCCGGGGTGTTCCGGCAGGTCGAGCGCGTCGTAGTAGGGCCGTGCCGGGCTGCCGCCCTGATCTTTGACCACGACGAGGGGCTGGTGCGTGGAACTCGCTCCCAAACACAGGATGCAGAGAAGCAGAGAAAGCGGCAAGCGGAGGACGGTGGAGGTGGTCATGGTGTCGAGTGCGACGAAGCAAGGGCGGTGGATGCGCGTTGCAGCCGCGTCAGGTGCTGTTGCACCGCGTTCCGGTACCGAGAGGCCAAGGCACCCCCAACCGGCCGGTGATAGCGGCCGGCGGCCATCAGCCATGACTCGTTGGGTCGGTACTGCTCGCGCAGGATCGTTGCGGCGATGGCGAGGTTGCGGTAGGGATCGAGCAACTCGCAGGGGTCGCGGTAGCGATGGGCGTGGTAGCCGACGTTCACCTGCCCGAGCCCCACGTCCACCCGCGTGGCGGGGCGGTGTCGCAACGCCCGGCGCAGCGCGGCGCATGCCGTTGCTTGACGCTCGAACCGCATCGGTGTGCCGGCGACATTGAGCGTCCACGGCCA
This sequence comes from uncultured Caldimonas sp., assembly GCF_946480305.1. The sequence continues at coordinate 44,273 of NZ_CAMLJQ010000014.1, read as the reverse complement.
GGGGACGAAGCGGCCGCGGTGTTGGAGACCGCTTTCCTGCAAGGCAATGGCGTAGAGCAAATTGGACGGAACACCGGCCGATCGCGCGGCGGCTTCATAAGCGGGTGGGGGCGCGTCCACTGCCTTGGTGTCGGCGACCGCCCAGGCGCAGGGAAGCAACGCCACTGCTCTTGCAAGCGTCAACGCGGCAGACGCTGCCATGTACCGTTGACTTGGCGGACCACGGCCGGCAGCCCGCCTGGAAGGCCCAGCGACAGCCAACGGCCGGTGTCATGGTTGAGCGTGACGGACCGTGCCTGCACCCGCGCCGGCTCGATACCGGCTTCTCGTGCCCAGCGGCGCAACAAGGCGTCGTCCTGCCTGCTGCCGACCATGTAGACGTCGAAGGGCTGGCCGGAACGCTGCAACTGCCGGACGCGATCCCGGCACGCCGGGCAGTCGGGCTTGACGAAAACGGCGACCCTGCCGGAGACGGCGTCGCTGCTGCGCCGGTTCGGCTCCGGAAGATCGACGCGTTGCATCTTTGGAAACAGGCGCTGCCAGGCCGCGTCATACGCCCGCTGGTAGGCAAGCAGTTTTTGCACGCGCCGTGCCTCCACCTGGACCTGCAGCTCGGCGTAGCGGCGCCGTTCCTCGTCGGTGCGGGCTTCGATGCCCAATGCGGTGAGCGGATCAAGATTGGGGGAGTGAACGCCCAGCGGGCCTTGCATCAACAACCGGTAGCGGGCCCACTCCTCGGCGCGCAGGCCCCAATCCCGTGCCTGGGTCTCCGCGGAAGCCTGCTCAGGCGTCGATTGCGAGCGGCTGAGCACTGCGGTTGATGCAGTCGAAGGCGGATTCGCCCAGACCCAGCCTGGCAAGGCCAGACCGGCAAGCGCGATGGTCAGAAGCCGGTGCATGCGTCGCTTGCTATGGCAGCGTGAAGCTGTGGACTTTGTCGTTTGCGCGGAACACCGCCCGGTCCCGGGTGATGGCATCGAGTCGCCAGCCGGCTTCGGATTCGCCCACCCGCAACAAGCGGACCTGGGACAGCGAGGTACCGCTCCGGGGACCGACCGTGACAAAGCGCTCTCCGCCGCGCAGCTCGACCCCGAGCGCAACGAACGGCGGCTCGACCGCCTGCGCCGCCTTGGGTGTGGGCGCGGGCTTGTGCGGGGGCCGAGTGGGTCGCTGAAGCCGACCGAGCTTGGATTCCAGGTGATCCATCCTCGCGTACAACGCCGGCGCGTCAGCTTGAACCGCGCTGCCAGGCTGGGCTTGTTCGACAATGTCGAGTCGCTGTCGCAAGACGATCAGTTCGTCGGTGTGGTCGATCGGGAGAGGAGGACGATGTGCTTCGATGGTGCGCACACGCTCGGCGAGCGTATCGACCTGACGCGACAGGGCCTCGCTGCGCGCGGATGCGTCGGTCACCGACGAGGATTGCGCCAGGTGAAGCACGGCAGCGCTGTTGGCAATCGCAAGCAGGCTGACGAGCAGCACCCATGTGATGGCAGAGGCGCGGAACCAGGGATGGTGAACACTGAAGGACGGTCGGCTCATGGCTGCGCCTCTTTGCCATCTTGCGCGGGTGCCGAGATCGTGGAGCGATCCGGCTCCACGGTTTGCGCGAAGCAAACGACGCGGGCCACCTCATCGACCGACAGCTTCCATGCAGAGCCCGCAAGGGTTGACAACGCGTCGCGCAGCGTCATGGGGCCGAGTTGGAGGTGTGCCGCAGGCAGAGGGAGCGCATACAACGTCGCTGCTGCGTCTGATTCGCACAGCCGATAGCCCGAGCGGGCAAGCAGGTGGCGAAGGCCATCGCCAACGGTCGCATGAAGGGAGTTGGGGGCGTCGGTTTCAACGACCTGCTCGAGCAGGTCGCGTTGCCCCACCGACGGTTCCAGTTCCACCAGGGCAAACCGTCCTTGGCGACTTGCGATCGGTGACGCGCCGGAGGGCGCAGAGGCAGGGTCTGCTCGAGTGCCGGGTGTAGCCTGCGCGGTGGCATAGCTCGTTGTGCCGGGTAGGCTGACCAGGGCGGCCAGCGACGCGATGAGAAAGTTTGGGATGTTGACCCAGGACATGCAGCGATCTCCCCAGGAGTCGGTGGTGCCTCTACCTTCAACCCAGAACTATGTCATTGCATGAAGTTTTATGGTGCAGCGGCAGCCCATATTCTTCGAGCACACCCCCTTGGGGCACCGGGCCTCGATATCCCTTGAGCGTCGCGTCGCACGCGCGAACAGGAATGATGCTTGCTGCGCATCACTCAGCAGGGGCGTCCAGACAACGTTGGCTAATCACCTCTGATCCGCGACGGAAGATGGAGCTGCGCAATGAACAAGCCTTCGAGAGACACCGGAATGGGCTGGGGCAGATTTGCCGCCATGATTGCCACTTCAACGGTGATCATGTTTTTCCTCATGTACCAGTTGGTCTATCGCTTCGACGATGGGCTCTTCAGTATGAACCGGCTCATCGCGTCCTTGGTCATGGGCTGTGTGATGACCGTCGTCATGTTGGCGTTCATGTGGTCGATGTACCGAGGCCCGAAGATCGCCGTCGTGAGCGTGGCAGCGATCATGGGAGTCGGCTTGCTCGTAGTGAACAGGAACCAGCTGTTGATAGACGACGTGAGATTCATGAAATCGATGATTCCGCATCACTCGATTGCGATAAACAACGCGCGGAAGGCCAGCATTACCGACCCGCGGGTGCGAAGACTGGCCGATGAAATCATTGAATCGCAGGTTCGCGAGATTGCGGAGATGCAGCTGCTCATCGAGGACATTTCTCGGGGCGGCAAGCAAGGAGCTGCGGAGCTACCGGCCCGGTCGGCCGGCATGACCTCGGAAATGGAGCGCCGCATCCCCGGAGACGGTCGGTAATTGGATGTCGGTACAAAAAAGCCGATCGGGCACACTTATTTGACGCCAAACCGTATCGTCGTCGCTTTTCCGTCTGCGCCACTGACGCTGGCCACCACCTTCGAGCCGGCGCCGATCTTGACGCCAGTGGCTTCCAGCTTGTTCGAGCCAGCCGGTTTCAGCTCCGCCTCGGACTTCTGCGTGCCATTCAGTACGGTCAACTTGCCGGACATCTTTGCCGTGTCGGCCGGCTTGCCGTGATCCACGACGTACAGCGTGGCGCCATCGGCCTGCGGCACGAGCTCGAACTGCAGATCGGATGCCACCTGGACGATGCCGCCGTGCATGGGCTTGGCATCGCCGTGAGCTGTCGCATTGAGGGATGCCAGCGCCAGCGCAGACGCCAGCGCAATCAGGGACTTCTTCACTTCCATCTCCTTGGTTGGTCAGGTGCGTCATGGGGCTGCACCCTTTGCCCTTGTGCTTCAGAACGCTTCCTGCGGTGCGCCGGTCAGGCCTTGTGCATCGGCGTCGCCGAGCAGTCGCTGCGTCGCCGTGCGGCCGAACATGAGATACAGCACCGGCGTGAGCAAGGTGTCCAGCAAGGTCGAACTCACCAGGCCGCCGAAGATGACCACCGCCACAGGGTGCAGGATCTCCTTGCCGGGCGCATCGGCAGACAGCAGCAGCGGCGTCAGCGCAAAGGCCGCAACCAGGGCCGTCATCAGCACCGGCGTCAACCGCTCCAGCGACCCCCGCACCACCATCTGCTCGCCGAACCGCTCGCCCTCGAACTTGCAGAGGTTGATGTAGTGGCTGATCTTCAGGATGCCGTTGCGCGAGGCGATGCCGGCGAGCGTGATGAAGCCGACCATCGATGCTACCGAGAGCGTCACGCCCGCCAGCCACATCGCCACCACGCTGCCGATGAGTGCCAGCGGGATGTTGGCCATGATGATGGCCGCCAGCGTGGCCGACTTGTAGCGTGTATAGAGCACCAGGAAGACCATCAGCAGCGACATCAGCGACAGCACGGTGATCAGCCTGGTGGCTTCCTCCTGCGCCTGGAACTGCCCCTCCAGGCTCACGAACGTCCCCTGGGGTAGCTGTGTCCTGTCGATGGCCGCGCGGATGTCTCCGACGATGCGTCCCATGTCGGATCCGTCGGTGTTCGCGTAGACGACGATGCGTCGGCGCCCGTTCTCGCGGCCGATCTGGTTCGGGCCATCGGTCTCCTCGACCGTGGCGATGGCCGAGACGGGGATGCGCCCTGCCGGCGTGTCGATGAGCGTGCGAGCCAGATCCTGCGGGCTGCGTGCCTGATCGGGCAGTCGCAGCACCAGGTCGTAGCGGCGTTGGCCGTCCACGATCTGGGCGCCATGTGCGCCGTCGGTCAGGGCCTGCAGCACGCGGATCGCTTCCCCCGGGGCCAGCCCTGCCTGCGCGGCCTTCCGGTGATCCAGGCGGACCATGATCTGCGGGATGAGCACTTGCTTCTCGACCGTCAGGTCGACCAGGCCCGGGACGCCCGCGAGCCCTTGCCGCAACTGCTCGGCCAGGCCGCGCAGCGTGTCGACGTCATCGCCGAAGACCTTGACCGCGATCTGTGCACGCACGCCGGACAGCAGGTGGTCCAGCCGATGCGAGATGGGTTGGCCGACGGCAACCTGGGCCGGCAGCACCGAGAGCTTGTGGCGGATGTCGGCCATGATCTGCTCGCGGTCTCGCTCCGATGCCTGCAGATCGACCTCGATCTCCGAGGAGTGCACGCCTTCGGCATGTTCGTCGAGTTCCGCGCGCCCGGTGCGGCGGCCCACCTGCGTCACCTCGGGCACTTCGAGCAGCAGCGTCTCGGCCACTGCGCCCATGCGGTTCGATTCCTCCAGCGAGGTGCCGGGGTTGAACAGCATCCCGACCACCACCGAGCCCTCGTTGAAGGCCGGCAGAAAGGCGCGCGGAAAAAACGGCACCGAGGCGGCGGCCAGGACCACCGCCGCTGCCGCTGCGGCCAGCAGCACCCGCGCATGCCGGAACGACCAGGCGAGCAGCCGCGTGTCCCAGGCTTTCAGCCGTGCCACCAGCGGGCTGTCGCCGTGGCCCAGGTTCTTCATGCGCGGCAGCATGTAGGACGACAGCACCGGCGTGACCGTCATCGACACGAGCATCGACGCCAGGATGGAGACGATGTAGGCGATGCCCAGCGGCGTGAACAGGCGCCCCTCGATACCCGGCAGCGCGAACAAGGGCACGAACACCAGCACCACGATGACGGTCGCGTAGACGATGCCGGAGCGCACTTCCACGCTGGCCTGGCGAACCACTTCAAGAACCGGCAACGGTTGGGCGAGCGTGCGGTTCTGCTTCAGCCGGCGCAGGATGTTTTCGACGTCCACCACGGCATCGTCGACCAGCTCGCCGATGGCAATGGCCAGCCCGCCCAAGGTCATCACGTTGATGGACTGCCCGAGCAGCTTGAACACCAGCGCCGTGACCGCGAGCGACAGCGGGATGGCCAGCAGCGAGATGAGGGTCGTGCGTGCGGAGAGCAGGAACGCGAACAGGATGATGGCGACCATGATGGCGCCGTCACGCAGCGCCTCGGTCACGTTGGCGACGGAGGCCTGGATGAACTCCGACTGGCGAAACAGCACCTTCGGTTCGCTCAAGCCTGCGGGGCGGCCTTTGCCGAGTTCGGCCAGCGCCGTTTCGATGTCCTTGGTGACGCGCACCGTGTCCGCGTTCGGCTGCTTCTGGATGCTGACGACCACCGCCGGCACGCCGTTGTAGCCGGCATCGCCGCGCTTCAGGCTGGCCGCGAAGCTGACCTTCGCGACCTGCTCCAGCAGGATGGGGCGGCCGTCCTTCCAGGCAACGGCCAACCCCTGGAGGTCTTCCACGCGGTTGGTCTTGCCGATGTGCCGGATGAGGTATTCGCGGCTGTTCAGGTCGAGGAAGCCGCCGCCCGCGTTGCCGGCGAAGCCGCGCAGCGCGTCTTCCATCTGGCTCAACGACACGCCGTACTGCGCCATGCGGACCGTGTCGGGCTCCACCCGCAGTTGGCGTACCTCGCCGCCGATCGGGATGACCTGGGACACGCCCGGCACCGACAGCAAGCGCGGCCGCAGCACGAAATCCGCGTACTCGCGCGCCTGCATCGGAGTGGCGGCCTTGCCGGCCTCCAGCGGCAGCGCGAGCAGCATGACCTCGCCCATGATGGAGGACACCGGCCCCATGGAGGGGTTCACGCCCTGCGGGAGTTGCTCGCGCACCAGGGCCAGGCGCTCCGACACCAGCTGGCGGTTGCGGTAGATGTCGGTGCCCCAGTCGAACTCGGCATAGAGGATGGACAGGCCCACGCCCGAGGTCGAGCGCACGCGCGTGACGCCCGGCATGCCGTTCAGCGCCGTCTCGAGCGGGTAGGTGACGAGTTGCTCCACCTCTTCCGGCGCCATGCCGCCGGCCTCGGTCATCACCGTGACCACCGGCTTGTTGAGATCCGGGAACACGTCCACCGGCGTGCGTGACGCGGTGAAGGCGCCGTAGACCATCAGGAGGGCCGCGAACACCAGCACGAAGAGCCGGTTCTGGAGGCTGAAGCGAACGATCCAGTTGAACATGCGTGCTCCCGGCGTGCGTCAGCGGATCTGCGCGATGAGCGGCGCGCCCTGCACCACCACGCGGTTGTCGGCGCCCAGCCCCTGGGTCACGACGACGGTCTGCGCGTCCAGCGGCTGCACCTGCACCGGCTGCGGAACGTAGCGCTCCGCGCCCGCCTTGATCCAGACGACGGGCTCGTTCGACGGGCTGCGCGTCACGGCCCGGGCAGGCACCACGTAGCCCTTGATCGTCTGGTTGAGCGAGGCCACGACCGTGACCGGCTGGCCGATCGCCAGCGGCAGCGCGCCGGCAGCGGATGCTCGGAAGGTGAGCGGCAGCGTGCCTTCGCGCAAGGAGCGCGCAGCGCCGAGGAACTGCAGCTTCACCGACGGCACCCCGGCCACCGAGGCCTGCCCCAGCTTGCCGCCCAGCGATGCATCGGTGGTCGTCGCCTCGATCAGCAGCCGCGTGGGGTCGACCACCTCGAACAGCACATCCTTGGGCTCCACCACCTGCCCCGCAACCACCGATGCGCTGGCAATCACGCCGTTGACCGGCGCCACCAGCGCCTCGCGGGCGCCGACGCCAGCCGCGACGGCGCGCTCGCGTGCATCCAGGCTCTGCAGTTCGGCACGCGCGGCTTCGATGTCCTTGCGCGGTACCGTTCCTTCCAGCGACTCGAGCCGCTGCACGCGCTGCTGCGCGAGCTGCCGGTTGGCGCGGATCTCGGCCAGCAGAGCCTGCTGGTTGGCCGCCTCGATCGGATTGGCGTTGAATGCCACGTAGGCCAGCACTTCGCCTTTGCGCACCGCCTGGCCTGCCACCGGCAAGCCCTTCGGCCCGGGCTGGACCTTGCCGCCGGACAGCGTCTGCACGCGGCCGCCGGCGTTCGGGTCCATCACCACGCGCCCCGGCAGTTCGATGGTGGCGGCCGCATCCGACTCCTTGGCGAGCAGGGTGCGGATGCCCAGGCGCCGCTGCGCCGGCACCGGCACGTTGACGCTGCCATCAGGCAGGCGGGCAAGACTGTCCGGCGTGCTGACGGAGGGCGGCTCCAGGTGCTCGCCGTTGGGCCCGTGCGCGCCGGGCGAGGCCTGCACCGCCATGGCCGATGTCAGGCAAAAGATGACGACAAGATGCTTCATCGGGCTGCTCCCTTCGTTGATTGACGCCGGCGCAACACGATGGCGCCGGCGCCCAGAGCCGCCACGCCCAACGCCCCGGCCATCGCGGGCACGACCGGCGTGCGCGGCTCGGCCGCGTGGTCGTCCTGATCGGCGGCGAGCGTCAGCGTCGCATCCAGCAGGTCCGCCTCGTTGCCCAGTGTGAGCGTGACGACGACCGGGTGCTCTCCGGGCTGGTTCAGGGCTGCCAAGAGCCCGGCATCCGTGATCACGTAGCTGCCTTGATCGGCCTGGTAGGCCGCAACCGCCTTCAGCGGCCCCGATTCCAGCTCGACCTGGGCCTGCAACACCGGCTCGTTCGTCTCGAAGCGGTTGATGAACAGCGTGAGGGCCCCGTTTTCGAGGCGGCCCACCATTTCGAACGCGTCGGTGGCGGCCTCGAACCGTGGCGCGCCTGCGGGTACAGCAACCGGCGGATGAGGTTCGTCGCCGTGCGGCTCGTCCCCGTGGGCATGAGCCAGGATGCTGGCAGCAGACAGCGCCAAGGCGGTCATCCAGCGGACATGGAGGTGGGTCATGGCATGACTCCCAGTGCCTGCTGCAGCCGCGAGGCGGCCTGCGCAAGCACGGCTTGTTGACGGGTGAGCGCGGCTTCCGCCTGCGCCGCGGCGGTGACGGCGCGCAGCATCTCGGGCAGCGCGGTTTCGCCGGCCCGGTAGGATTTCTCGATCAGCGAGGCCCGCTCTCGCAGCAGCGCCGCCCTCGCACGCTCGTCGGCCAGTTGCTGGTGCGCCAGCTCTTCGGCCGATCGGGCGGCGGCGATCTCGGCCTCGACCTGTTGCCGAAGCTCGCGCTCCGTGGCCTCGGCGATCCCCAGCTCGGCAAGCGCCGCCGCCAGCAGCGGTTCGTTGCGATCGGCGGTGCCGAAGGGAATGCGCAGGGCCACGCCGATGCCGTTCGTCCTCGGCTCGCCGGTGGACACCTCCTGGCGCGCCCGCACCAGCAGCTCGGGCGCATCGCGGCGGTCGGCCTTCACGGCATCCAGGCGCTTGCGCGCCAGTTCCACCTGCAGGGCCGCTGCTCGCAGCGCCGGGTGCACCGGCTCCGCCGCGGCCGCGGCGGGCGCTTCAGGCACCGTGGTCAGCCCGGTGAGCGCCTTCCACTGCAGCTCGGTCGACTGCAGGCGCTGTCTCGCCTGCGCGAGGGCAGCCGACGCCGCGAGCCGTTCCGCGTTCGCGGCCAGTGCATCGGCGTGGGCCAGCTCACCGGCCGCGACACGGCGCTCCGCATCCCTGGCCACCGCGTCGAGTTCCCGGCTCTGGGCCTCGGCGGACGCCACCTCCGCCCGCTGCAGGGCCACCTCGGCGGCCAGTTCCCGCACAGCGCCCGCCAGGCGCAGACGCGCCGCCGCGGAGACCGCGTCTGCCGCATGCCGCTCGGCATCCGCCTGCCCCAGCCGGGCTGCGCGTTGCCCCGGCAGCCACAGCGGCACGGCGAGGCCGAGCTCGGTTTCGCGGGTCGTGCCGGCACCGCGTTGGCGGTCGCGGACGACACCCACTTCCATCGCGGGCGGGGCCGCCCACAGTGCCGATGCACTGACGCGCCCGGCCTCGGCCCGGTGCAACTGCCCCGCCGCCTCGGCGGATTGGGCACTGCGCCGCCAGGCCGCCTCGACGGCGTCTGCCAGCGTGACCGGCGGCTGCGCCTGGGCAGCCCCCGCCAGCACGAGGCCGAGCAACAGGGCCGGCAGCGCCAGGTGGATGCGGCCGCGCCTCATTGCACGATGACCTTGCCGGCCATGCCCGCCTCGAAGTGGCCGGGCAGCAGGCAGCCGAACTGGAACTCGCCGGCCTGGGTGAACTGCCAGACCACCTCGCCTCGCCGGCCCGGCTCGACATGCACCATTTGCGGCTCGTCGTGCTCCATGCCCGGGAACTTCTTCATCGCTTCCCAGTGTTTCTTGATCTCCTCAGGCGTCCCGAGCACGAACTCGTGCAACAGCCGGCCCTTGTTGACCACGTTGATGCGAACGGTCTCGCCGCGCCTGATCGACATCACCGACGGGGTGAACCGCATGTTGTCGGTCATGTCCACGGTGATGGACCGCGAGACCTTCTTCGGGTCGCCCTGCCTGCCGAAGGCGGTATCGGCCACCCTGGACGCCTCGTACTTGTGCGGCCGGGCCGCGTGACCGCCGTCGCCATGCGCGAACGACGACAGAGAGACAGCCGACATCGCCAACGCGGCGAGCAGACCGATGGTTCCGGTATTCATGGTGTTCCTCGAAGCTGATGCATGCGCGCGGACTTCGCGCGCGGGTTCGCACGCTGGGCGTGCGGCGCTGCAGCGCCTCACAGGGAGGCGCTCACGGCATCAGATGCTTCGGGGTGGGCGCTCCTGGCCTTCCGATGGATGACTCGGAGGCGGCGCTTCGAGCGCCGGGAACTGGACGACCGAGAGAGGCAGGGGCACTGCCAGCTTGGGCAGCGCATTCATGAAGGAAGTGGCCGTGCACGATGCCGCGCAGATGTCGCAGGCGTCTGCAGCATCGGGTGCGTGGTCATGAAGGTGCTGACCATGGTCGTGCCCTTCGCCGGTTTGCTCGTGGCCCGCCTGGTGGACGTGGCCATGGCCGGCAGCCTCGGCACCGACCCACTGGCCCGAGATCCCGACGCAATCGTGGGCGGCCTGAGCCAGCGCGCCCCGCAAGGGGAGCAGCAGCGCAAGCAGCACGAGCAACAGGATCCGGAGGGTCTTCATGTGGCGTCAGGTTATCACGGGGCCGATGAGGAAGCTCTTATCAAAATGAGGAACAGACGCACGGAAACGCCCTGCATGCGCAACTGCTTGACATGGCGCAACGGCAGAAAGTTCCTGTGCTCAAACATTGCAGATCGCAATTCACGCCGGGACTCTGGAGCTTCCCGCGGTGGGAAGGTCAAGCGCCGTCGCAAGCTTCGATCGGTTGGCCCTGCCCCTTGACCTTCCAACGAGGGGAAGGCCGAGACTTGCCACACCAACTGCCAAGGAGCATCACCATGTTGAGCTATCGAGTCGAAGACATGACCTGTGGCCACTGCGCCAGCGCCATCACCCAGGCTGTCCGCGCCGTCGATGCGGGTGCCAAGGTGGAGGTGGACCTCGCCGCGCATCTGGTGCACATCGATCCCACCGAGGCCGACGCCGCCGGGCTACGTGAAGCGATCCAGCAAGCGGGGTACACGGCGCTTCCGGTGGAAAACCAGGGCACCGCTGGCCGAAGCGCCAAGCGCGGCGGGTGCTGCGGCTGCTGCCAATGAATCGCCGACCGACCGCCTGCTGCTTTGACGGACATCAACCCGGGCGGCCTCCATGGCGGCGATGCTGCATGCCAAAGGAGATCACCATGCGTTTCGCTCTCGTTTTCGCCGCGGCCATTGCACTGCCCATGGCTGCCTTCGGCCAATCCTCCGAGGATCACACGGCACACCACCCCGACGCCGCCTCCGCGCCGGCGGCCCCACCCCAAGCCCCGCCCGCTGCCGCGCCTGCAGCGCCCGGGGGCGGTGCGATGGATGCGCAGATGAAGTCGATGCGCGAGATGCACGACAAGATGATGGCGGCCGCAACGCCTGCAGAACGCCAGGCGCTGATGGCCGAGCACATGAAGGTCATGCAAGGCGGCATGGCGATGATGGGGCAGATGAAGAACGGCAAGGCCGGCATGCCCATGACCCCGGAGATGATGGGTAAGCGCATGGACATGATGGAAATGATGATGCAGATGATGATGGACCGCGAAGCGGCCCGCATGCCGGCGCCCAAGTGAGCCCGGGAGCCCGCCATGGAACACCAGCCACAGCAGCCGCCCCCTTTCTGGCGTTCGCCGGCCGGCCTGACGTTGCTGGTCGCCGCCGCGGTAGGCGGGTTCTATCTGGTGACCGAGCACACGGCGCACCTGCTCGGCGCGCTGCCCTACCTCATCCTCCTGGCCTGCCCGTTGATGCACGTGTTCATGCACCGCGGGCGCGGGCATCACGGCCATCACCACGGCCATCCCCGGAGCAGCGACGATGAACAGCCCCGGCAGTGACTACGGCCTGTGGGGCCTGGTCGTGCTCAACTCCGTCATCTTTGTCGGCTTCGCGTACAGCTTCTTCAAGCCGCTCAACCTGCGGGACTGGCGCAGCTTCGGCGCGTACAGCGCGTTCATCGTGGCGTTGTTCGCGGAGATGTACGGCTTTCCGCTCACCATTTATCTGCTGTCCGGCTGGCTGGGTTCGAAGTTTCCCGGCGTCAACCTCTTCGGGCACGATGCCGGGCACCTCTGGTGGGTGCTGACCGGGAGCGAGGGCAATCCGCACTTCGGCGTGCTGCACCTGCTGAGCTTTGCATTCATCTTCGCGGGGTTCACGCTGCTCGCGAAAGCGTGGCACGTGCTGTACCACGCGCAGCGCCACCACGCCCTGGCCACCCAGGGGCCCTATCGGCAGGTACGGCACCCGCAATACATCGGTTTCGTCGCCATCATGTTCGGCTTCCTGCTGCAGTGGCCCACCTTGTTAACCGTGCTGATGTTCCCGGTGCTGGTGGCCATGTACGTCCGGCTTGCCATTGTGGAAGAACGCGACTCCGAGCAGGCCTTCGGGCAGGCGTGGCGCGACTATGCCGCCGTGACGCCGCGATTCATTCCCCGCTTCTCCAGGAGCGACCGTGCGCGATCAATCGCCGGCCGCTAGGGGGGCGGAACTCGCGTCCGGCCTGGGCGCCGTCGTCCTGGGCGCCGGGCTGGCGCTCAGCCTGCCGGCGTGGTTGCGCACATACGCCATCCCACTGTTGCTGGCAGGCGCGATGGTTCACGGCGCCGGCATGACGCTGAAGTATCGGCTGGAGGCCCGCGGCGGCCCTCCAATCTGGTGGGAGCGCCTCCTTTTCTGGCTTTGCTGGTCAAGCCTGGCGGGATTGGGCATCTGGATTGCGACCGGCGTATTCGCCCACCGCGGATAAGAGTTCCCGTCCCCTTGACCTTCCAATCGCGGCAAGGTTGACACTGTCCGCACGAACAGGAGAACCCCATGCCGACACCTCACCACGGGTCCGCAACCGACCCTTCGCATGCAGGGCATGCCGGAAGCAGCGGAGCTGGCTCGCACGTGATGCCGGATGGCACCGTCATGGAAGGCGGGCACCACGGCCATCACGTCCATCACCCTCACCACCATGGTGGTGTCGGCGGGCACCACCCCCAGGGACATCAGCACCCGGCACCCGCCGCGGCGCCGACGGCTGCAGCGCCGGGGCAGGAGGCCGAATACACCTGCCCCATGCATCCGCAGATCCGCCAGAAGGGGCCGGGGCACTGCCCCATCTGCGGCATGGCGCTGGAGCCGGTGGTGGCGACCGCGGACACCGGAGAGAGCCCCGAGCTGCGCGACATGACGCGGCGGTTCTGGATCGGCACCGCGCTCACGCTACCGGTGTTTGCGCTGGAGATGGGCGGACACCTCAGCAACCTCAACCACCTGCTGGGGCAACAGCTCTCCAACTGCATCCAGTTGCTGCTCGGCACGCCCGTGGTGTTGTGGGCCGGCTGGCCGTTCTTCGTGCGCGCGGTGGCATCCGTGAAGAACCGCAGCCTGAACATGTTCAGCCTCATCGCGCTCGGCACGGGCGCAGCATGGCTCTACAGCGTCGTCGGCACCCTGGCGCCGGGCCTGTTTCCGCCTGACCTGAGGCTGGCCGATGGCGCGGTGCAGATCTATTTCGAGGCTGCCGCGGTCATCACTGTGCTGGTCTTGCTGGGGCAGGTGCTGGAGCTGCGGGCGCGCGAGAAGACCTCCGGGGCCATCAAGGCCCTGCTCGGGCTCGCCCCCAAGACCGCGGTGAGGGTCCACCCGGACGGTTCCGACGAGACCGTCCAGGTGGATGCGATCCAGGTGGGAGACCGGCTGCGCGTGCGCCCCGGCGAGAAGGTGCCGGTGGACGGCGAGCTGGTCGAAGGCAAGGGCAACGTCGACGAATCCATGGTCACCGGCGAACCCATCCCCGTGGCAAAGGCGGCCGGCTCGAAAGTGACCGCGGGCACCATGAACCAGACCGGCGGTTTCGTGATGCGGGCCGAGAAGGTGGGTGCGGAGACGCTGCTCTCGCAGATCGTCCACATGGTGGCCGCGGCACAGCGCAGCCGCGCCCCCATCCAGCGCATGGCGGATCAGGTCGCCGGCTGGTTCGTGCCGGTGGTCATCGTGGTCGCGGCGCTCACGTTTGCCGCGTGGCTGGTGTGGGGGCCCTCGCCCGCCTTCAGCTATGCGCTCATCACCTCGGTGGCCGTGCTCATCATCGCCTGCCCCTGTGCGCTGGGCCTGGCCACGCCGATGTCCATCATGGTGGGCGTGGGCCGCGGCGCGCAGCATGGCGTGCTCATCCGCGACGCCGAAGCGCTGGAGCGCATGGAGAAGGTCGACACGCTGGTGGTCGACAAGACCGGCACGCTCACCGAAGGCCGGCCCAAGGTGGTGCACATCGAGCCCGCGCCCGGCTTTGCACCGGACGAGGTGCTGCGCAAGCTCGCCAGCGTCGAGCGCGCCAGCGAGCATCCGCTGGCCATGGCCATCGTGATGGACGCGCAGGAACGCGGGTTGGCCCTGTCGCCGGTGACGGACTTCGACTCACCGGTCGGCAAGGGGGTGGTGGGCACCGTGGACGGCGACGTCATCGTTTCCGGCAGCGCGAAGTTTCTGGCCGAGCACGGCACCGACACCGCCCGCTTGACCGATGCAGCCGAGGCTCAGCGCCAGAAGGCAGCCACCGTCATCTTCGTGAGCGTCGGCGGCAAGCTGGCCGGGTTCGTCGCGATTGCGGACCCCGTCAAGGCGACCACGCCGCACGCCTTGCAGGCGCTGCGCTCCGCGGGAGTCCGCATCGTGATGCTCACCGGTGACGGCAAGACCACGGCCGAGGCCGTCGGCCGCCAGCTCGGTATCGACGAAGTGGTGGCCGAGGTGTTCCCCGAAGACAAGGCCGCGGTGGTGCAGCGGCTGAAAGCCGAGGGCCGCGTGGTGGCCATGGCGGGCGATGGCGTCAACGACGCGCCCGCACTGGCTGCCGCGGAGGTGGGCATTGCCATGGGAACCGGCACCGACGTGGCGATGGAGAGCTCGGGCGTGACGCTGCTGAAGGGCGACCTGATGGGTATCGTGCGGGCACGGACGTTGTCGCACGCCACGATGCGCAACATCCGGCAGAACCTGTTCCTGAGCTTCGCCTACAACGTGGCCGGGATTCCTCTGGCGGCCGGCGTGCTGTATCCGTTCTTCGGGATGTTGTTGTCGCCCATCGTTGCTGCTGCGGCAATGGCACTGTCGTCGGTCAGCGTCATTGCCAATGCGCTGCGCCTGCGTACGGTGCAGGTGGAGTGATGCTTGCCCAATCCGCTCCATACTTCGGCCAGCGCCGAACGTCGCGGTCACTTGATGGCGGTTCGGCAGTGAACTCGCAGGCTCACCGGAGGCACTGCGTCGCTCCCGCTGTCTGGCCGCCATCGCGCGTGTCGAATACCGGGTTTCGGAGGTGACTCGGTCGTGTTCAACATCAACTGTCTCGTGTCTGCCTGCGGCTGATGCTTTTGATCGCGCCACTGACCGGAGATGACTTGGACCAGTCTTCGGCGCCTGTCCGATGGTGCTCCATTGTGTCCCGAGATGCATCTGCTGGCTCTCGCGCAGTGCGTGTCAGGCCTCCGCGACCTCAACGGACCCGGCAACTCGCTATGCCTCATCAACAAACTGCCGGAATGCCACCGCCGCAACCTCCCGGTTCACGAGGTGGTCCACGAAGTAGAAGCCGTCTGCCCCGATCGCGTAGTTGTAGATCTCTGCCATGGGGGCCCGATTGATCGGGCTCGGCAACTTCTGGAACACCAGACCGGCATCGTAGTCAGCCGGTATGGCGAACTTGATCCTGTATTCGATTCCCATTCTTCTGTGCGCGCTGGTAACTCAAGCGCGTAGCGCACCCGCAAGTGATCCGCTGCGGCAGCGACTCGACTGCTTCCTGTATGGTCTGCCATCTCTTCTTGCATCGAGGCCAGAAAAATGCGGCCCCTACAAAGGGGGCCGCGTACCTGAACATCAGTGCACCAACTGCCGGGCCAGCGCGACTTCCACCGAATCGCCATCCTGGTTCAGCACATCCAGTCCGCACTCAGGCACATCACCTGATGTGCTCTGCGACACCATGATCTTCTTGGCCATCAGCTGCAGACAGGCAATCTGCGAAGTGGCGGCGTAGCCAAGGTAGATCACCTTGACCGGGCGCTTCTGCCCGATGCGCCACGACCGCCGGGCGGCCTGCTGCACTGTATACAGGTTGTAGCCGGACTGTAGAAAGACGATCGTCGGGAACTCCAGCAGATCCAGCCCGGTTTTCACCAACTCCGGATTCGCGATGAGCACGTCGATACCCCGGTCCACCTGGTCCGCAATCCAGTCCTCGCGGCGAGCGGCCTCTACGCTCGCGCGCAGTACCGCCGTCTTGAAGCCTTCGCGCTCCAGCATGACCTTCAGTCGCGACGTTGTGTCGCGCGTGCCGGTGTAGACGCTGTAGACCAGCACCTTGCGACCAGCGGCCTTCTCCTGCCGGCAGATGTCGAGCAGCTCGCGCTCCTTCGGCATCAGGTCCAGCTCGCCGAACTGCGAGGGCACGAATGCCAGCAGGTTGCGTGTGCGAGGGTGGGTGACGGTCTCTGCCCTGAAACACGTGTCCGGCCACGCCAGCAGCACGTTGAGGACCACACCGAGCAGCGTGGTGTCGCGCAGCGCAAGCGCCCGCTTTAGCTCGGCCGTCAAACGCCCGGCCAGGTTGCTGTAGGCCTGCGCCTGATCGAGCGTCATCGCGACCTCGCGGAACTCCTCGTCGTAGGCCGGCAGCACGTTGCCGCCGATGTCCTTCAACTTCAGGAACACCGTGAAGGGCAGAACACAACGCAGCACACCCTTCGGACCAAAACCCGGCGCCTTGACCGTGCGCACCGAGACCTTGGTGCCCTTGGCCGTCTTGTGTGCCGAGCCGGTGTTTTCGGAGTAGATGTCCTTGAGCACGCCGTGATCGCGCAGGAACGCCATCGCGGCCGAGGTCATGCTGCCCTGGCGTGTCGGCCGGTAGCCGTCCTCGATCATTCGTGCAGGCAGTGCCCTGAACAGCAGGTGGAACAGGTCGTCCGCATAGCCGCCCATCAAGGTGCCGGTGAGCAGCAGAGCCTTGCGCACCTTGGAGGCCAGAACGCCCATCGCCTGACCCTGGGCGGACCCAGCGTTCTTGTACTCATGCGCCTCGTCGGCAATGAGCAGGTCGAACGTGCACTGCGGCAGGTAGCGCTTGATGAACTCCGAGGGCTGGTATCCCCCTTCGCCAAAACCGAACTCCATGTTCGCCATCGCGCGCTCCATCCGCTGCGCCTGGCGGTCGGAGAAGACCAGATCCCCGTTGCCGTCCATCAGGTTGATGAACTCGTGGATGTTGTCGCCCAGCATCGAAGCCAGGAAACCGTCGCCGAAGCGGCGCATCAGCTTGCGTGCCGTCGCCTCTCCGATGGTCGGGATGCGCTTGAGCGCTTTCTCCACGGCCGACGATTGCTCGTCGTCCGAGGGGCAGCGCGGACGGATCAAGGTCCACAGCGGCGAGCCACAGTGCAAGCACTTCCGACGACTGTCCTCGGCGTCAAGCACCTCGGGCAGGATCGGCTCCCCGTCCGTGTCGGCGACAACTTCGGCGCAGTGCGAACAAGCTGCGACGAGGCCGTGCCGTGTTCGGCGCCGCAAGAACGCGGGTTGCCAATGGAAGCCCATGCGCATGCGCACGCGGCCGAGCACAAAAAACTCCGGCCCTTGGACCGGCGCGCCTAGCTGCTCGCGCAGCTTGATGAGCTTGACCAGCGTGTCCGGGCCGTTGAGCACCCAGACCTTGGCCCCGGCGATCGTCTCCTGGATCTCGCGCCGCCACTTGTAGACCAGGTGGGGCGGGGAGAGCACCAGCGTGCGCCGATAGCCTTCCGCGTGCAGTACGGCGGCGGTGGCGATGCCGACGGTGGTCTTGCCGCAGCCCATCTCGCCGTTGACGATGGTGGCGCGTTCGCCGTGGTCGATCAACAGCTCGGTGACTGCGTGGACGACTTCGGCCTGCGCGGGAAACAGCTGCCGCTTGAGCCTGGCCAGGACGACCTGACGGTGCGCACGGGCCTGGCCGTTGTAAACAGGCGGGTTGGCCCGGTTCAGCGATTCCAGCAGTTCGTCGCCGAATTCGCCGACGAAGTCCTGCAGGCTGAGTGTGAGAGGAGAGGATGAGGCTTCCACCGGCGCGGCTTGCGCGGTGCCGGTGGGAGCGTCGAATACGTCTGACATGGTGATGCTCCGAGAAGAAACGGGGCATGCGCCGGCCCCGAGGGCAGTGCATGCCCCAAGGGGAGGGAAGATCGGTAGAAGACTCAGGCGGCGACAGACCGCAGTCCGGATCAGTATTCCGATGGCAACAGCAGCGTGGTCACGCTGCGGTTCGCCTCGGTGATGATCCAGAGCCGCAGGTCCGGCGACACGTCATACGACGACAGCAACCTCGACCCCAGCTGAAGCCCGGCGTTGTTGAATTGCCGGTCTTCCTCGCAAAGGTCGCCCCAATCGCCCTTCAGATGCCGGGCGAGATAGGGACGGGGATCGAGAACACCGCTGTCCACGAGGTCGGCAACGCCGGCGGTGGCGCAGATGCGACCGGGGCGGAATAGCGAGACGAGTGCAGGCATTTGAGACATGGAAGCTCCTTCGGATAAACAAGAAGGGGCCCCTGCACCCCACGGGGTGTCGGAACCCCGCGGGTGAAAAAAGTCGACGGACGAGCCGTCAGGCTGAAAAGATCAGAACTGCCGTCAGCGGATGGTCAATACCTCGCCGAGCGTCGAAGACCCTGGGGTCATGTCCCAGGCTCGAATGACCGGTACGAACTTGTCGGTCAGGATGCGCGTCTCGGCGACGGAGCCGTCTTCGCGCTCGGTGTACTCGGTGGCGAGCGTCTTCTCCTTGTGCGTGTCGCCCTTGACGACCAGCACCTTGCCGGCCTTCGATCGCACCACACCGGAGATCGCGCCGGCCGCCAGCGCAAGCGCCAGGTGCCACTGGGACAAGGCCCGCGCCGGCGGTCGCAGCGATTGCTGCGTCGCGCCGAGGTGGGCGCCGAGCATCGGCCACAGGCCGCGCAGGCGCTGCACCTCGTCGGCGAACTGCCCGGGCTCCATCGTGACCCGGTAGAAGTCCTCCGGCTCGGCCGTGGCTGCGGGAACGACATAGGGTGCCAGCGGCCACTCCTGCGGCAGCTCCGGCGCCTTGAGGTCGCCATGGCCGGTCTGCAGCAATCGATCGCGCGCGGCCCTGGTTTCATCCAAGGCTTGTTCGCGCTGACGGACCCGCCGGCCGAAGATCACGACCTGCTTGAACTGCGTCTCGACCGCACGGTAGATCCGCAGATCGGAGAAGTGCCGGGTCAACCAGCCCACAAGCTCCGCGTCGAGCACGTAGAACGGCACGATGAACACCAGCACGCCGCCGTACTGCAGCAGCGGCAGGCAACGCTGGTAGAACAGCTTCTCCAGCCGCGCGCGGCCCTGGCCCTGGTAGCCGAGGTTGCCGTTGACGTCGCGGCCCAGGTCGCCGTAGGGCGGGTTGAGCCACAGCAGCCCGAAGGACTGGCGGGAGATCAGTGTGTCCATCAGGTCGCCCTGCAGACACCGGTCGACGAGCGACCTGGCGTGGGCTGCACGCTCGGCGTCGTACTCGACAGCGTAGCAACGCACCCGGTCACGACCGAGCGCGTGCGCGGCTTCTGCGATGGCGACACCTTCACCGGCGCACGGATCGAGGATGCACATCGGCGCCGGCGAGGGCGCCAGCGCGGACAAGACCCGCTCCAGCGTCGGTTCATCGGTCGGGAAGTAGCCGTTTTTGACGAAATTGCGCGCAAGGCGCGGAAACATGAGCGCCATGGATGGCTCCTGCAAGAAGTGATGAGAGGGAGGGAGGAACCGGGCAGCCTTACGCTGGATCTGCCACCAAGGACGCGCCGCGAGGCAAGGTTGGAGCCGGCTGCAGCGCGCCATCGCGGATCAACTGCCCGAGCATGGACGTCAACTGAGGAACGTCGATCGCGAGCCGGTACCCGTCAAGCGGCCCGACCGCGAAGGGAAGCCGCCCCAGCATGTCGCGAGACCGCAGCAGCTCCAGCACGACGTCACGCCAGTGATCGAGCAACGGCAGCGGACAGGTGTCGCACACGAGTCGCCACAGTCGGGTCGCCGGATCGGCGCCACCCCGCGGCAGCAGGGCCAGCGCCGAGGCGTTGGCCTTGTCGGGCTTCACGCAGCGCTGGTCGAACAGCCACAGGTGGACCATCGAGCCGAACAACGTGCGTCGGTAGGCGCGGGTGATGCGCTTATCCAGGCGATCGACGTTGCCGACGAACACCGGCACGCTGGTTTGGGCCGTGAGCAGGTGGAACTGGTCCAGTCCCTGTTCGTCGTGCCTGAGCGTCAGACGAGCGATGAACTCCTGGATGGCGGTGTCGCGTGCCCAGAGGGAGAGGAAAACGAGGTTACCCTGTTCATCGCTGACGCACGCGTCGGCCATCAGGTCCGGGCACTCGTCGATGCGATACAGGGGAGCGGAAGATAGCGGTGCACGCATGGTGTGGTCCTTGGAAGTGAAGAGGCACACCACCCAACCGGGCGGTGATGCCCCTTTGGCAAAGATGACGAAAAACGGGCTGCCGATCAGTGCAGCTGCACCGGAGAAGGCTGAGAGCCCTGCCCCCGGATGGGGGATGAGCCGTTCAGGTACGGTTTGCCGCGGTACTGAGGCCGGTACGACAGCGCGCGACGGGCCTGGGAATCGGACAGGCCGACGATCTGGAACAACGCGAGCAGGTCTTCGTCGTCGGAATCTTGGTCGTTGGACAGCAGGTCCTCGATGAAACGCAGGACCTGGTCGGGCAAACCACCGAGCAAAGAGTCCATGGAAGTTCTCCTTGAGAAGTTTGAGCCGACGGCCCTGACTTGCAGGAAGCGCGTCGGCAGTTGGGATGGAAACAGTGGAAGCGGTTCAGCTCGGGGTCCGGTGCCATTGCTGAGACAAGGGCTCGAACTCGTAGCCCAGCACACCGAGCCGATCGCGCTGCTCGCGCAGCGTTCGGCGATCGACGGTGGCGTCGAGCTTCACGACGTCGCCCAGCGGCCACAGCGTGCCGAACAGCGCAGCGTCTTGCGCTTCGGTGTCGGCCTTCGCCTGCGGGTCGGCAACGCCGAAGGGCGTTGTGTCCTCCAGCGGGTCGCCAGCGGCACGGGCCTTCCGTTTCGCCGGGGGCTTGGATGTGGGCGGTGCGGCTGCTGGAGCAGGTGCCGCAACCTCCTCGTCGATCGGATCCACCTCCTGGGGGCTGAGCCGGCTGGCTTCGTCCCGGCTGAGCCGGTCGATGCTGGACAGCGTCATCCCGCCCAGATGGGCGCGGATCTCGATGACCATGCGGCCGCTGGCGGTGTAGGTCGAGGGCCGGATCTCGGTGATGATGAAATCACCGTCGTACTTGCCTTCGGCGTACTGGTCGAGTTCGGCGTTTTTGATGACGAACTCGCCGATGCTGGTGGCCAGGCGGCCGACATTGAAGTCGCCGTTGCGGCCGTGGATGGTCTTGATGGCCAGTTGGCCGGGGATGGTGATCATGGAAGCGTCCTCGGTCGGGGATGAACGAGAGAAGGCCCCGGCGTGCTCAAGCACGCGCGAGGCCAGGGGATCAGAACGGTTCGGCCATGGCCGAGGTGGTCTCGGAATCGGCCTTGGAGGCGGCGGTCGTTGAACCGGTGCGCTTTGCAGGCGCAGGGGAAGGCGACGCGTCGGCGCGGGGTGCGGGGTCGAGGTTCTCGGCTGGCTTCGGATCGGGAGACGCTTTCGACACGTTGTGGTCCTCGGTGTCGTCGGCGTTCTTCGGCTCGGCCTTGTAGACCAACTCGCCGTCGATCTTGATCCAGCTGATGAACAACAGTCTGGCCTTCAGGCTGACGCCTGTTTCTCCGGCATGCTTCCCCCTCTTGTAGGTGAAGACGTCGGTCCACAGGTCCCCCAGACGAAAACCGATCAGGACCTTGCGCTCGGCGTCAACTGCCTGCCAGCACCGGCGGACCAGGTGCTGGGCATCCGTACCCGAGACACGGACATCGAAGCGGCGGTACTCCGGCTTGTTCGCTGGCCCATTGAGCGCGGCGATATCGCAGCCGAGGAATGCGTCACCTCGATCGGGCTTTACCTCTCGAATGCGGTTGAGGTAGCCGAAGCCCGTGGTGTGCAGATCGAAGTAGGTCTGCGTGGCAGGGGTAGAGGGCGAGGAAGATGCAGTCATGGTGAATCTCCAGACACAAGACAAGAATGTGCGGAGCGCGCCTCCCTTGCGGAGGACGGCTCCGCAGGGGCTGCAAAGGTGGACCAGACGATCCACGACGGGACTGCTGTGGCATCACCATCGAAGGGAGGGGTCGATGGACGTTCGCCGGGGATGCCGGAAGCGAACTGGATGGTCTGCGCAGTGCAACTGCGCCGTAGCCTTGGGACCGATGGCTACTTGGGCATGATGTCGGCGCGAAGTCGACAAGTCATGGCCCAAGAATGGATCGGCGAAGCGAAGTCAACTACCGCAAACAGGCAGCACTGGCCCGCCGCATTCATGCCAAGCCACCAAGAAAAAGCCCCTCGTCGAGGGGCTGGGGGAGAGGCCGGGCGTGTCCGGCTTGTCGTCAGAGCATCAGCGCGATGCGCCGCGGTACAGCGGCAAGCCTTCCAGGGCTCGCGCGTCCGGATCGAAGATCAGGAACCGGGTATCGGCCTGCGCTGCCAGGTGCAGGATGTCGACCAGAGATGCAGGGGCACCGGCGTCAAGCTGCTCCTGCCGCAACTCCTGGACGAAGGTGCCGTCGTATCCAGGCAGGTGCTCATCCGTCCACGGCGTGCCGATCAGCTTGACGCCCAGCGCCAGGCTGTCGGGCAACCGAAAGACCTCGAACAGCAGTCCGCTCGAATCGTTCGTTGCAGCCAACGCCTGAAGGTGCTCCAGCGCGTCCTGCGGCAGGTGCGCTGAACTGATCTCCCAGCACCGGTTGAAGTGGCCGGTCTCGAAGCTCAGTCGCTGTATGACCTTCTGCGCGGCTTCTTCGGAATAGGTGTCGCCCACCAGCACAGGGCCACCCGACTGCTGGGCGACCACGCCGTAGATGACGGTGCGCACGTGGCCGGTGTGCGGACATTGCTGCACCACCTCGGGGGGCACCGGCTTCGCTTCGGTGATCCAGGCGAATTCGTTGCCGAAGTTGCACGGCAGTCGCATCACCTGGTCGTCACGCAAGTGTTCCTGGCTGGGATGCAGGGGCAGGTAGGCCGGGGGACAGTCCACGTCGAAGGTCACGACGAGCAGACGGCGCGCGTGCAGGCCTTGATAGCCGCGCACGAAGGGATTGAGTTTAGGGATCATCAAAAGGCTCCATCGGATGGAAAGTCGGAGCCCGATCCCAGCCGGGGAGTCGGACCCCGGTGGGTGGAGCAAGGCAGCATCTGTGACGGCCGGACGGCGCACTTCGTGGTTTGGACGCGCAGTGTGCCGCGTCCGTTGCCGGTCTGGCAATCACGAAGAAACGTCTGCAACCGTCAGTTCTGCCGCCTTGCGACGTGTGAGGGCGTCTTGCGCATCAGGGAGGCACAACGCCCTCGCAGAACTGTCAGGAGAGAGGCAGCCAGTGGATCTGGCCCGGCGGGCGGCTCACCACCCGTCGTAGTTGAGGATCAGGTCGGCGATCACTTGGCGGCGCTGCAGGTCCAGCACGCCGAGGTCGGCGAGCCCGTGGACGCCCACGCGCTTGCACAGTGCGCCGCCTTCCTTCGAGTTGTAGAAGCTGGTCATCGCCGCGAGGAACACCCTCTGGCCCGAACTCATCGGGCCGATGCAGCGGCGGATCTCGGTCATGCGAGGACGTAGGTCCCATTTGCAAACGGCGAGGTCCAGGCCGTCGCGCGTGCCTTTGCCGAACAGTCCGGGACCGGCCAGCAGGACGCCCTCCTTCCAGGCATCGAAGAACGACTGCGGTGCCTGCGAGAAGTGCGCTTCCGCGCGGATCAGCGCCTGGACGGCTTCGTTGTGCTCGACGTTGTTCATGCGTGTGCTCCAGTGAGGATGTGGCGACGGGGGCTACGGGTAGAGCCGCTGGGTCCAGTTGCACGTGACCAGCGCGTCGTACGCGGCCTTCTCGCTGCCGAAATACTCGACTGACTCGCGAGAGACATAGCCTTCGTGGTCGGCCGTGCCGATGTAGTGACCGGCCTGGCTGCGCAGCACCTGCAGCGGCAGGTGTTTGCCGACCCACTGAAGGGCAAGCTGGCCGACTCCGGCGGGCGACGGGTCGTGAGGAAGCGGTGCCGATTGATCGGCATGCGAAGGCGTCATGTAGACCTCCTGAGGTGGGTGTGCAGCGATCCGCCCATTGGGCGCAACTGCGCATGTTGATGAAAATGACATCGTCGCCAGCGGCTGGCGAGCGTCCGCCGAGGTGATGCGATGCGGACTGGTGCGGTCACGCCCTGGGGCGCTGCAACCGGATGGACCGCCGTTGCATGGCAGGCCGACCATGAGGTCGGTGATGCACGGCGACAGGTTCGGGGGTGTCTGGTGGCGCAGCGAGCGGCAATGAGCGCCGGCTCGGGCCCGGTTTGTGGTGCTGGGTTCGCGGGAAAGGGAGAACAGGAACCGAAGGCCGCAGCCTTCGGTCGAGAAGACGATGCCACCCGTGGGCTGCGTCAGCGCGCGGTCGTCGGTAGAACCAGCACGATCTCCAGCAACTCACTCGACCCGTGTCGTGGCGGGGGTCGACAGCATCAGGCACACATCTGCGCACAAAGGGAGCCCGTTGTTTCGCCGGTGGGCACCGGCGTGCAGTACCGGCGACCGCAAGCGGTCTCCCTGCGCCTCACACGATGCGCAAGGGGACCGTTCGCGGCCGGCCTTGGGGTGAAAGGTCAGCCGTGGTCGAGCCGCCGATAAAGGTCTTCCGACTACGCGCGCGAGGCGGGTAGGGTGCACGCCATGCGGAAGTTGAGCGTGCGGGGAGCGCTCCTTCGGAGCGCAGTGCTCGCCGGTTGGGCCGGCAAGTGGGGAGGTCACGTCGTGCCAGGTTTGGCGTTGCGCTTCGAGTGGCGCTTGCCTGTCTTCGTTGCCGATTCGGCCGGCGCGGTTCCCTTGCAGTCGGGATAGCGGCTGCAGGACCAGAAGGGGCCGTTTCTGCCCCTGCGTTGACGCATCGCGCTGCTGCACAGTGGGCAGGCCGGGCCGGATGGTGCACGCACAGCGATGCTGGCGTGCCGGTGCTGCTCGACGATCTGCCGCACCCAGGCCGCCTGCTTGTCCAGGAAAGTTTCGGCTGAAAGCTGGCCGCACTCGATCATGTCGAGCGCCTGTTCCCAGACGGCCGTCGTGCCCGGGTCGGCAATCACGGCCGGCACTGCGTCGATCAGCGTGGCGGCGGCATCGGTCGACCGCACGGCGCGCCCCTTCTTCATCAGGTAGCCACGGCTCAGCAGGCCGCCGATGATGCCTGCCCGCGTGGCCTCGGTGCCGATGCCGGTCGTCTCCTTCAACTTCTGCTTCAGGCGGGGATCGGTCACCAGCCGGGCCACCCCCTTCATGGCCTTGACGAGGTCGCCCTGCGTGTACGGTCTCGGCGGCTGCGTCTTGAGAGCTTTCAGGTCAACGTGGCGGACCGCGCAAGCAGTCCCCTGGTCCAGCGTCGGCAGCGACTGTGTGGCTGCATCTGACGCGTCGCTCGGTGAAGGCGCCGCATCGCCGGCCATCGCGAGCCGCCAGCCCGGAGCGATCAACCGGTGCCCGGTGGCGTGCAGGCTCTCGCCGGCACAGGACAGCGTGGCCTCCGTCCGGTCGAACTCGTGGTGCGGCAGAAACTGGGCCAGGTAGCGGGCCCGGATCAGCCGGTACACCTGAACCTCCTGGTCCGACATCGCAAACAACGCGACCGGCTCACAGGTCGGGATGATGCCGTGGTGGGCCGTCACCTTGCTGTCGTTCCAGGCGCGTGAGCGTTGCGTCCGATCCAGCCGGCCCATCAGCGGCTGAAGCGTCGGGTCGGTGCTCCGCAGCGCATCGAGCACGGCAGGCGCTTCGGTGTGCATGCTCTCGGGCAGGTAGCCGCAGTCGGTGCGCGGGTAGGTGGTCGCCTTGCGGGTTTCGTAGAGCGACTGCGCAATGTCCAGCGTCTCCTGCACGTCCAGCCCCAGCTGGCGCGAGCACACCTCCTGCAGCGTGCCGAGGTCGAAGGGCAGGGGTGGTGCTTCCCTGAGCCGCTCGGTCTCCAGCGCCGTGACGTGCGCCTGCCCCGCGGTGCCGAGCGCCTGCCCTGCGCGGCGTGCGACCGGCTCCTGCAGGCACCGGCGCTCGGCATCGGTGCAGCCATCCGGCGGCAGCCATCGCGCCTTGAACTGCTGCGAGCCGGCCGCGAGTGTCACCTCGATCGACCAGTAGGGAACCGGCACGAATCGCTCGATCTCGCGGTCCCGCTCCACGACAAGGCGCAGCGTCGGCGTCTGCACTCGCCCGACGGACAGCACGCCGTCGTGGCCGGCCTGGCGACCGAGCAGTGTGAACGGCCTGCTCAGGTTCATGCCCACGAGCCAGTCGGCGCGCGAGCGTGCCAGCGCGCAGTGGTAGAGCGGCAGCGTGTCACTGCCGTTGCGCAGCGACCCCAGCGCCTTGCGAATCGACGTGTCGTTCAAGGCGGACAGCCACAGCCGGCGAATCGATCCCCGGTATTGGCACAACTCGACGATCTCCCGGGCGATCATCTCGCCTTCCCGGTCGGCGTCGGTGGCGATCACCAGCTCGCTGGCCTGGGTCAGCAACTGGCGCACGACCTTGAACTGCTGCGCCGTGGAGGGCTTGACGTCCATCCGCCATGTCGCCGGCAGGATGGGCAGGTGCTCGATGGACCAGCGCTTGTACTTCTCGTCGTAGGCGTCGGGCGGCGCGGCCTCGACGAGGTGCCCGATGCACCAGGTCACCGTCGCGCCACTGCCGTGGTAGCAGCCGCTGCCTCGCTGCGTCGCGCCAAGCACGCGGGCGATGTCTTTGCCTTGGGATGGCTTTTCGCAGAGGTACAGGCGCATGGTCGTTCGAGCCGAGCAGCTTGAGGAAGCGGTGCGACAGCATCGCGCCACGTGCTGGGAGGCATGGCAGTCAAGTCGATCCAGTGCTCGACCGAATAGGCTCGCGAACCGGGAACCGAGGCTGCTGCGGATTGCAGCAATGTGACAGCGGCCTCGGTGTGATGCGGCCTGCCGGGCAGGGGACACACCGTACCCACAGAGTTATCCACCGCGGGCGTGGAAAACTGCGGCAGGTCACCCCGGCGTGCCGTCGGTTCCCTGTGGCTTGGCACCGAGCGTCACTGCTTCGACCCGATACGGCAGGATCCCGATCCGGCGCGCCTCGATCTTGAACGTCACACGCTCGTTCTCTTCGGCGTCTTCCCATTCGTCGCGGACGGCGCGGCCCTCGACCAGCACCCGCATGCCCTTCTGGTACAGCGTGCTCCAGTGTTCTGCGTCGCGATGCCAGACCTCGACCGGCGCCCAGAAGCCGCCGCGGTCCTCGTAGCCGTCCTTCACCGGCACCGGGTTGTCGAAGTAGACGTTCAGGCGCAGCAGCCGGCGAGGCTCTTCGTTGCCGTTGGCGAACTCGCGAAAGGTCGGCGCAGAGCCGATGTTGCCTTCGCCGTGGAAGTGGTTGCTCATCGTGATTCCTTGGAGGTGAGGGTGTGGTCGCGGGTCACCCGGTCGACATAGGCCGCGTCGGCGATCGCCACCTTGCTGGCGCATTCGCTGGCTTGTCGGGCAATGCTGTGCAGCAGGCTGACCTGCATGTTCAGCACAATGCGCTGCAGTTCCATCGCGTACAGGTCGTCGACCAGGGCCCGTGGTGTTGCGGGGTCGGCGAGCAGGCGAGCCCACAGCGCGGTGCCCATGCCGGACCGGTCCAGGTTGCGCCAGCGCAGAAAGGTCGTGCCTGCGCCAGTGGTCTGCTGGGCCAGTTGCACGCCAAGCAGGTGGAAGGGATGCGCCTGCGCCTGGCTCAGCACGCGACGCTGCGCCAGCGCGATCAACTCGTCTCGCAGGCCGATGCACTGGCTGGCCCAGGCTTCCAGACTCCCCTTACCTTTAAAAGGCTTCAAAAGGCCTTTTAGGTAGCCTGCGTGTTCCAGGCGCTGGAAGTCTGTCTGTTCCAGCGGCGCAAAGTGCCGGGGGTGGGTCATGCTTGCGGCGCTTCGTCGGATGCCTCGTCCGCTGCCGAGATTGGGTTCGCCTCCAAGGCAGGCGGATCGTCTTCCCGCCCAGGGTGCACTGGCGGGTCTTGCAGGGACGCTGGCGTTCGGCGACGCAGCGGGGGTGCGAACCGCGAGCGTCGCGTGCCGTCGATCACCTCCTGCGGCAGCGCGCCGAACTTCTCGATCGCGGCCTGGGCGGCGGCGTTGTTCTCGGCGTAGTCCGATCGCTGCGTGCCCGAGTAGCGGTAATGCTGCGCCAGCGCAAACAGGCTGCGCAGCGCATGTGCGCCTTCATGCAACCAGCGCTCCAGCGTGCTGCGGTCGATCAATGCGGTGTGGTGCGCCAGGATCAGGCGACGGGCCAGATCGTCGTAGTCGGCCAGGAGGTACACCGCCATGAAACCGAGCTGCGCGCCGATGAACAGCGGCAGCTTGACGGGCTGCACGTTCAGGTTCTCGCCGAGGCTCAAGGCGGTGGGGACGCTCGTCAGGGCCTGGTCGGCCTGCTCACGCAGGCCCTGCAGCGTGGCCTTGGTGGCCGTGAGCTTGTCCTCGATGCGCAGCATCCACCAGTCGGAGTAGGGGTCGTCCTGCTCGGCACCGCGCTTCATCTTGTTCATCAGCGAGACGAAACCGTTCAGGCCGATGATCGCGGGGCGGTCGTCGCTCGGTGCGCGGCCGTGCCAGATTCGCGAAGCATGGTGGGTATGCAGCGTCAGCGTCATGGCGCTGCGCAACGAGCCGAGGTTGAGCTGAAGGTCTTCGGGCATGTCGGTCCTTGTGGAGGTGCAGGGACCGGCAGGATCGGCGCCGCCTGGAAGGATGTCAGTCTTCAAAAGGCAATGTGGGGCAGCCTGTTTGCAACGGACGAGGCTGGAAGCCCAAGCGCTTCGTTGCCCTGTTCATCGTTCTGGAACAGCTTGGAAACTATCCCCGGGGCATAGATTCCACCGTGTTCCATAGACCGTGGCAGGGCGCGGCTTGCGGCATGGCAACCGCCGGGTTGTCCGGTGCGCGTGTCGAGCCAGTACCACGTGCCATCATCGTGTGGACGTCCATGGAATCTATACCGGGGGGATAGTTTCTACAGAAGTCCACTCAACGAACTGCGCCCCGCGATCGGCGGTGACGTTGCATCAGCCACCCACCGATGCGATAGCGTGGCGCTGAATCGTCCCCTGCGCGTGGCGAGTGGAACTCGGCAGACAAGCCTGGAAACTATGCCCGGGGCATAGTTTCTGCGGAGGTCCACCGAGCGCGCCCAGCCTATCGCCGCCGCATCCGATCCTTCAGTTGCGCGATATGGCGGCGCACGAACTCAGGGTCGGGCGCCGTGTAGGGCTCACGCGCCGACGCGGGTGGTGGAGGCGGCGGCTGTGCCACTTCCAGCTCACGCTGCGCTGCCCATGCCGTGAACTCGCCGTGCAGGGCCTTCTGGATGATCCCGAGCAGGTAGGCGGCGGGACTACGCACCCCGCTGGTCGAGCAGCGCGCGTCCCACTCGTCCAGAACGGCCTGCTGCTGCGGCGCATCGAGCGGCTGCAGCGCGACGAGGGCTGCCGACTGCTGCGCCTCCTTCAATCCTTCAAAGCGTTCGGGCAAACGCAGATGCGCAGGTGGCCCGATCGCCCTCGGCTCTGGCTCCCTCTTTTCTGTTTCTGTCTCGGTAGTACGTACTCTTAATACCTTACTACTACGTGCTGTACCGACCTGCTTCGGATTCCGAACCGAGCGCTGCGGCGCGGGTTTGCGGCCTGCTTCGGATTCCGAAGAGGGCGTTTCACGAATCCGAAGACGGCTCGTCGGCCCTTCTTCGGATTCGCGAACGGCGTCTTGCTGTGGACAACTTTGCGCGTCGAGCGGGTCGCGCTGTGCCAGTCGTTCGATCAACACCTGCACCCGGCTCGGCAGCACGCGTCCCTTGAGCATCGGGTCGTCGGCGATTTCCTGCAGGGCGTGGATGCCGACGATCTGCACTGAGCGGCTGCTGTGCTCGATCGCACGGCCGGCCAGGCCGAGGTACTCGGGATCGAGCTGGATGGCCTCGTAGGGCGTCAGCGGCTCGTCATGGAGCACGTACAGGTTGCCCAGGATCCTGCCGGTCTTGCGGTCCCGGCGCCGGCGCACCAGGCTGAGCCAACGGGTCAGCCGCAGCACGGTCAGCGTCCTGGCGATCGTCTCGTGGGAGGCCTTGGCACCGCATGGCATGGAGGCCAGGTACGGCTGCAGCGCGTCGTACGTCGGAAACGCCGTGACGCCATCGTGGTTGAGCAGCAGCCGGAAGATCTGCCAGGCGTTGCGCTCCAGCGGCGTCAGCCGGGTGTCGAGGAACAGCCGACGGGGAACGGTCTCGTGACGATTGCCGCTGAACAGGAAGCCGTCGCCGCGCTCGGTCGCCGATGCAGCGCAGGGAATGTCTTGTACTGCCTGGTCGAGCAGTGCCGACAGCGGCGCCGGCCCATCTCGAGCTTGCATGGGCTACACCAGACCCTGGCTGATCCAGCACCGGATCGTCGCCCACACCACCGACGCGGGAAGCGCGAACTCCTCGGCCAGATCGAGGGAAAGCGACATCATGGCCATGTCGTTGTCCAACGCGATGGCCTGCGCCTGCCGCAGCGGCTTCCAGCGTTGCCACAGGGCGGCGTCCTGTGCTTCGGTCAGCACAGGATGACGACCTTTGCGCTTGGGCAAGCCGAGCACGTCGCGACGCAAGGCGACCTCCTGGTGAGTGAGGCCATAGAACTTGCTGACCATCTCGGTGCTGGCGCCCAGGCGCAGCATGCGGTCGACCGTGGCGATGTCCTTCTCGACGTCTTGCACCTGGCTGAGCAGCCGCTGCAGGACTTCTCGGTTCACCTTGACGGAGCACCACGAGACGCTGGCATTGACCAGGACACTGACCAGGGCGGGGTGCTTGAGCGCTTCCAGGTCCTGCTCACCAAAGCCCATGGCCTTGCAACGCCGCAACTGACCGTTGCGCAGGTCGTGCAGGGCCTGGGCGATGACGGCCTGGTTCAGAGGATGCGGTGCCGACATCGCGGTCCTCCGGGGTCAGGGCTCGATGGAGGCGAGGGCGGCCTGGTCCTGGTCCACCAGTCGTCTCGCAAGGCGTATCAGTCGGAACAGTTTGAGCAGGGCCGCGTCACTCAGGCGATCCGGACTTCCGCGGTGACAGTCACCGACCAGAAATGCCCCCAGGGACGAACCATCGCTCGACGACAGTGCTTCGAGAAGCGACAACAGGGCCGCAGAGCCTCGCGGCAGGGCAGCGGCAGTCGGTTCCGCGACGCACCTGAACCCCAATCCGTTGTCGGTGTCCTGTACCTGGTCGACGCAGCCCGTCTCGGCCGCGACTTCCCGTGCGAGCTGCCCGAGGTGCACCCGCAGGTGTTCGGGTGCGTCAATGCTCACGTCGATGGACCAGATGTCGGAGATTGGATAGAGGCCATCGACGCCCACAGGAAAGCGTGTCGTATCCGGCTCGGCGTCGCTCGCCTCGTCCAGACTGTCGACGACAAGTCCGCGAATGGCTTGCAGCCGGTCAGGGGCGGGCGGTGACGGACCGAGTGGCTGGGCTGCCGAGTCTCCGGTCGGAGACTCCTCGCGCGGTGCGGGTGTGCCGGGCAGGGGCCGTCCGAGCTGCGTCGATGGGACTGCGACAGGGGGAGATGCGGCAGGGGTCGGGGAATGCTGAACCGCAACCACAGGCTCACGGGCCACAGGAGGCTGGGGATTGCTCAATGCCTCATGTCGAGTTTCGTCGGTGAGCACTTCGAGGCACAGCACGTCGTAGTCGATGGCGAGCTCCTCGGATATTCGGCCGACGAGTTCATCCTGCACGCGCTCATAGGAGAACGCTTCGGCCGCTCCGTCGAAGGCCGACACCACGTCCTGGAACAGCTCCTGGAACTCATCGAGGCCGCGTGTGCACCGTTGATCCCACACGCGCTCGCAGGCCCGACGCAGGAAGGACAGGCGTTCGACCTGTTTGCGTCCAAGTCCGCCGTACAACGCATTCGGAATGGCCGGCAGCAGATGCTGGACTGCCTCCTGCATCCGGCTGATATGCGGTTGCTTGATCGGAAAGCCATCGGCCGTCAGTCGGCGCGCCAGCTCCGATTGGGAGAGCGTCTGCCCGGTTTCTTGTTCGTACAGCTCCCGGGCTTTTTCGACGCCGAGGGCTCGCTCGATGAAGCTGAGTCCGCCGTGCAGCTCGTTCTCCGCCAGATGCCCAGTGAGAGCCACGATTTCGCCACGCGGGGACCAGGGGCGGAACAGGCAGAGGATGCGGAAGAAGCGCTCGTCGCGGGTTTCCGCCCACAGCTCGCGCAGGACGGCCAGGCGCGTGTTGCCCCCGTTGCGGATGATGTACGTGGTCTCTCCAGGGCGCCGTGTGACGGCCGGCGGCGAGTCGAGGTTGCGTTCCCGGATCGAGGCCTTGATCTCCTCGTACAGCGGGTTGCGCGTCAGTCGCGGGTCGTGGTCGTAGGGCCGCAGCTGGTCCAGCGTCAGCACCATGGGGGTGTCGACCAGGGGATCGGTGGTCGCACTCGCTGCAGGGCCGTTGCGAGCGAACCCATCCGTCATCAGCTTGTCCACCATGGCCTGCGGTGTCAGCTCACTCACGTTCGGACTCCTCGGCTTCCAGCGTCGCTCCGGCCCGGCTGAACCGGGCTCGGGCATTGAGCACTGAACGTTGATCGCGCGGCGTCGAGCTGGTGTAGATGGGCGGCATGCCGGGCTTGACGAACTTCAGGTGCCCGCCTGCGGTGCGGCTGACCTCCCAGCCTTCGCTCAACGCGTACTCGATCAACGGCCGCAGGCGCTTGTGGCCGCGGTGCAGCTCACGCGCATGCCGCATGGCGCGCCCTCCCGGTCACGTAGTCAAAGCGGTCCTTCCAGGCCGGAAACAACTCGCTGGCCAGGGCACGGATGGACTCCAGAGCGGCGGGAGCCGTGCGTCCGCTCGGCCGTCGTCGCTCGATGCGGTGCACTGGAACGCCCAGCGTGGCGGCTCGCGCATAGGCTTCGAGGGCCGGTAGTTCCGTGTCGAGAACGCGGACGCTGTGGTGGTCCTCGAACATCTGCCTCAGCGCTTCACGCACCACGCGAGCGTTCGACGAAACCGGATGGACCCGGTTGATCAGCAGGTGCAATGGCGGTGGCGTGATGCCGAGGTGGCGGTATGGGGCGATGTCGTCGAGCAGTTGCAACGTCCCGCGGCGCAGCTCGCGAGCCGACAGGATCTCCGGCGCGACGGGGGACAGCGCGACGGCTGACGAGAGGACAGCCATTTCGAGCATGACGCTGCGCGCGCCCTGGGTGTCGATCAGCATCAAGTCGTAGTGCGACTCGAAGGTCGGCAGCAGGTTGCGCAGGCGCAGGCGACCGTCCGGCGCATGCAGCAGCAGTGTGTTCAACTGGCCCTGCGTGTCGTTCGAGAGCACGACATCGAGCCCGTCGACGCCGGTGCGCGATGCCAGCCGGCTGAGGTCGCGCTCATTGAAGGCCAGCAGCTCGTAGATGCCGCATTCGGCGCGGTGGCTCAGGTGGTAGTAGCTCGAAAGCGTCGGTTGACTGTCGAGATCCAGGAGCAGAACGCGCAGGCCGGCATCCGCGATGAACCCGCCGAGGTTGGCGGCCGTCGTCGTCTTGCCCACGCCGCCCTTGGTGGAGATGATGGAGACCACGTGCATGGCTTGCTCCGCCGCGGGGTTAAGCCGTCTGGCCCAGGCGGTCGGCAATCCACTGCTCGATTTCCTCCGAATCCCAGCCGACGGCGCGCACCCCGAGGCGTTTGGCCTTGGGAAACTTGCCTTCCTTCATCAGGTTGTAGATGTGGGCGCGCTTGAAACCGGTGCGGGCTTCGACCTCCGCGCGGCGGAGGATGCGGCGGCTGGCGGCGGCGGTGGATGTGTGCGATGACATGAAGCATTCCCTTTGCGCGCGTTTCGGCGCTGTTGGACGTGCCTCGTATTCAATAGAACATCGCAGCAAAAGTCATTGCAACTGCAGACCCGTCGTCTGCAATTGCAGATCAGCGCGACGCCGTCTCGATCTGTTTGCGCGCGGCTGCGAGCTTGGTCCAGAGCGTGCGTTCGCTGATGCCAGGCAGACCACTGTGGTGCGCCACCAAGGCCTCGATCAGCGAATCCGTGGTTCGGAACAGAGAGTTGGGTGAACCGGAGGGCGTGGTGCCGAGCAGTAGCTTCTGCATCGCACCAATGATGTTGAGGTAGGTGGTCTCGCTGCGGGGGCCGAGGGGGCCATCGTTCTGAGGTTGGCGCTTCAGTACATTGCGAAGGCAGGCCAGTTCCTCTTCGTATGCGGCGACGCGAAGCTGAAGGGCCTCTCGGTCGGCCATCAGTGCCTGCACGTTCTCCATGCAGATTGCGGGGTGCAGACTTCGCTCGAA
Organism: uncultured Caldimonas sp.; assembly: GCF_946480305.1. Next base: position 9,905 of record NZ_CAMLJQ010000014.1, on the reverse strand, counting down.
CTCGTCGAACAGGAACGACGGTTTCTGGTCAGGGTAGTAGCGGATCATCCATGCGCGAAGATCGACATGCCGGACGGTGACGTCCGCGTCATGGATCAACGAGAGGTCGCTGCAGGCGATCACTCCGCGGCCGAACGGCAAGTCCCCATGCCGCATGCCATCGAGTATTCGCTCGGTGTTCACGTACAGCATCGGCCATCGTGGGAAGTCGTCCGTCGTCGGATGGCTACGGTTTCCGAGCGCGGAGAGAATCTGAGACTCAAAGCGCTCGAGCCCCGTCCATCTGATGGCCGCTTCGATGGGGCGGTAGTAGGTTTTTGGAAGGTGAAGGTCGTTGTTCCTCGGCATCTCCACTCCGGTCTGCTCGCTCGGCAGCCGGACAGAGAAGATGCTCTAAGGCATCGTCGCGTCACTTCTGCCGCTGCCGGCTTTGTGATGAGATCGGACAGGTTGGCTCTGACGTGACGAGACGTCGAAGAACTATGCGAAATTGTCGTCCCCTCTTTGCGCGCCACCTTCAAACTACGCGCGCGCAGACCCAACCCAGCTCGTGCGAATACGCATTAATGGTGTTCGCAGGCTTTGTAATTCTGCGTTTAAGTATCTGCAGTGGTGAATGTCGCTGCAATCGTCAAAAGGGGGGGGGGGCGGCTTGTGCTCCTAGTACGGCGCGCATGCGCCACGCTGGGAGTCAAGCTGTCTTGCGTCACCAGATCGGGCCCGACGGGTGGCGCCGGGAGGCCTGAGATAATTGGCGTTGCTCACAGGCTTCCTCCCAAGCTCCATGGCGAATGTCCGCAACCACGACAACTGGATGAAAAACTATCAGCGCTTGGTCGCCTATGCCAAGGAGCACGGTCATGCCCTGCCGCCGCGCAGCTTTGTGTCGGGCGACGGGTTTAAGCTGGGCATTTGGGCTGCGGAGCAGCGACGCCGCAGGCAATACCACGATGCCCGCGAAGTGGCGGCGCTGGAGGCCCTCCCGGGTTGGGTGTGGGACGCTCGCGACTGGCGACAAACCCGCGCCTAGCAAATCCTGTTGGTCGCTGCACCTCGGTGGTGTACAGTGGTGCACTCAACACGGGAGACAACATGGCGGCCAGCGGCAAGCACGCGACGAAGCCAAGCGGCGAACCGAGAATGCCCCGGGCCTCGGTCAGCTTCCCGCCCGAGCTGTACGCGATGCTAGAGCGCATCGCCAGGGAAAAGAAGGTTTCCGTGGCCTGGGTGGTGCGCGAGGCCGCCGAGAAGTACGTCGGCGACCAATGGCCGTTGTTCGCGGGGAAGGGTCAGGGCGGATGAATGGACACCCTCACCCCGGCGGAACGCTCGGCGCGCATGGCGCTCGTGCGCGCCAAGGACACGAAGCCGGAATTGCTGGTGCGCCGCCTCGTGCATGGCATGGGCTACCGCTACCGACTGCATCGGCGCGATCTGCCCGGCACGCCCGACCTGGTGTTTCCCGGCCGCAGCAAGGTCATCCTCATACATGGCTGCTTCTGGCACCGGCACGCGCGCTGCGCGCTCGCCCGGCTGCCGAAGTCGCGCGGCGAATTTTGGTTGCCGAAGCTGACCGCGAACGCGGAACGCGATGCGCGCAACGTGCGCGCGCTGCGGCGGCTCGGGTGGAGCGTCTTGACGATTTGGGAATGCCAGCTCGGCGACACCGCCAAGTTGGCCAACAGGATTAGGAGATTTCTCGATGCGCAGCGTTGAACTGTTCGCCGGAGCCGGCGGACTCGCGATGGGGATGGGACGGGCTGGCTTCAACCATGCCGCCGTCGTCGAATGGGACCACGATTCATGCGAGACCTTCCGCTTCAATCAACAGAACCACGCGCATGACGTGGAGCGCTGGCCCGTGTTCGAGGGCGACGCGCGCGCGTTCGACTACGGCACGATTGGCGGCGAGGTGATGGTGGTGTCCGGCGGACCGCCCTGCCAACCCTTCTCGATGGGTGGCAAGGCCCGCGGCCACATGGATGAACGCGACATGTTCCCGCAGGCCGTCCGCGCCGTGCGTGAACTGCGGCCCAAGGCCTTCATTTTCGAGAACGTGAAGGGGCTGCTGCGCCAGTCGTTCGCGTCGTACTTCGAATACGTCCACCTTCAGCTCTCGCATCCCGACCTGACCCGCAAGAAGGGCGAGACCTGGGAGACGCATCGCGCGCGGCTGGAGCGTCATCACACGAGCAATCAAGGCGCCGCCCACTACAACGTGGTGTACCGGCTGCTGAATGCCGCGAACTACGGCGTGCCGCAGCGACGCGAACGGGTGTTTCTGATTGGCTTCCGTTCCGATCTCGGCGTGGAATGGTCATTCCCCGAGGCCACGCATTGCGAGGACGCGCTGCTACGTGACCAGTGGATCACGGGCGAGTATTGGGAACGCCACCGCGTGGCGAAGCGCAACCGCCCGACCATGTCGCCCAAGCTGGAACGTCGCATAGCCCGGCTGCGCGACGAGGACATGTTCATGGGCCTGCCGTGGGTCACCGTGCGCGACGCGATTTCCGATCTGCCCGATCCGGAAAAGAATCCGCGGAACGGCATCCCCAATCACGTCTTCAATCCCGGGGCGCGCAGCTATCCCGGGCACACGGGAAGCCCGCTGGACGAGCCCGCCAAGACGTTGAAGGCGGGCGATCATGGAGTGCCGGGCGGCGAAAACATGCTGCTACGGCCGGATGGCTCGATCCGCTATTTCACGGTGCGCGAAGCCGCGCGCCTTCAAACCTTCCCGGACGACTACATCTTCCGCGGCTCCTGGACGGAAACCATGCGCCAACTCGGCAACGCCGTGCCGGTTCGCCTCGGTGAAGTCATGGCGCAATCCGTGGCCGATACGCTGAACGCTGCGGGTCGCCCACGGCTCAGCATCGTGCGCGCCGCCTGATAGATGCTCGCCCGCGCTTCAACGCATCACCAAGAAGGGACACGCGACGCGCGAACGCGTAGGTATCAAATACACTTCGCCACGCCCGGCGCGCCAAGCCCAGGGAGCCGCACATGACAACAACCGCCGGCGCAACGACGGACTTCGACCTGACGCCCGACCCTCGGGTGCTGCAAATGCTGGGCGAGATCAATCTTGCCCAATGGCGCTGCCTCGCGGAACTCGTCGATAACAGCATCGACGGATTCATGAGCGCCGAACGCCTCGGCAACGCCATCGCCAATCCCGAGGTCGTGATCACCGTCCCGCGGACGGACACTGCGGCCGCGCGGGTTTCCGTCCGCGACAACGGGCCGGGCATGTCCGCCGAAACGCTCGAACACGCGGTGCGGGCGGGTTGGTCGGGCAACAGCCCGGTTGGCAGCCTGGGGCTGTTCGGCATGGGTTTCAACATCGCGACGGCCCGCCTCGGTCTCGTCACCGAGGTTTGGACATCGCGCGCGGGTGACCCGCATGAAATCGGCGTGCGCATCGACCTCGACGAGCTGCGGGCGCAGCGCAATTTCAAGGTGGCGCGGCAGACCAGGCCCAAGGCCGACCATACCGCGCACGGCACCGAGATCGTCATCTCCAAGCTGAAGCCGGAGCAACGCGCCTGGCTGGCGCGCGGCCAAAACGTGACGGCGATGCGCAAGCATCTCGCCAAGGCGTATTCGGCCCTGCTGTCTCCGGAGAGCGGCCCCGCCGTGTTCCGGCTTGAACTCAATGGCACGCGCATTTCGGCGCGGCGGCATTGCACATGGAATCCCGAACGCCATGTCGAGAGCAGCGTCGGCACGGTTCACGCCGTCGAACGCTTCAACGTCGCGTTGCCGCCGCGGCGTTACTGCGCCGCCTGCATGCAGACATTGCCCGAGGGCGAGACGACGTGTCCCACGAGCAGTAGTTCGTGCCGCGTGGTCACGATGGAGCGGCGCGTGCGCGGCTGGGTCGGCATTCAGCGCTACCTGCACGACACCGACTTCGGCCTCGACATCATTCGCAACGGCCGCAAGATCGAGCTTGGCATCAAGGATTTGTTCGAGTGGCGGGAAGGCGATAGCTCCGAGATCGAGTACCCGACCGACGACCAGCGCAAGCGTGGCCGGTTCGTCGGCGAGATCCATCTTGACCATTGCCGGGTGAGCTACACGAAGGACCGGTTCGAGCGCGACGATCCCGCGTGGGACGAGATGGTGCGCCTGGTGCGTGGCGACGGCCCCTTGCAACCGCTCAAGGCCAAGACCCTGGGCTATGGCGCCAACAACAGCCCGCTCTTCCGGCTGTTCCAGGCCTTCCGGCGCACGTCGCCGCAAGGGAAGAACGGCCTGTGGTCACGCATCCTCGTGGTGAAGGACAACGAGCGCGCGCTTGAGATGGCGGGCCTGTTCGAGAACGACGAGCCGGACTACCTGGGCGATGAGCGCTGGTGGCAGCTTGTCGAGGAGCAGGACGCGACGGTGCTCGGCGCTCCGTCCCCGACGACGCCGGGCGGCGCGCCCGCGCCCGCGCCGAGTGACATCCCCCCGGGGTTCCTCGATGACGATGCCGGCGGCGGCGCGGCGCCGCCGGCTCCACCGCCCCCAGGCGCGACCGTTTCACCGCCGCCGCCCGCTCCGGCGCCCGTGCTGGAGCGCAGGCCGATCTTCGAGCTGACCCGGAAATACGTGCATCCGACCTATCGGGTTGAGTACGACGTGCAGGGCTTCGCGGTCGATCCGCGCGATCCGGGCCTTGGCGCAGGCCACCCCTGGGCCTTGCCGCTCGTCGATGTCGCCACGCGCACCTATGCGTTCCTGACCAACACGGCGCACGACCTGTACCGCTCGACCACGATGACGCCCCTCGACGCGTTGTTGATCGAGCTGTCGCATCGCACGATGGACTTCCTGCGGCAGACGGCGCCGGACGTGACCTTCGCGTCGATCCTGGCCGATTTCCGCCGGGAGTATTGCGCCGACTCGCGCCTCGACGCCGGGGAAATCATCGTCGAGGCGACGAACACACTGACGCAGATCGCGGCGTCGCTGCAAGGCAAGGTCGCGAACGGCGAGGGGACGGCGCTGCACGATGCATTGAGCGCGCCCGCCCGGGACGCCATCGGCCGCCGGATGGTCGCGCGCGGCGTGGCCGCGCCACGCGATGCGATTGCTTCGGGCGCGTTCCTCAACTACGCCGACCCGCAAACGATCCGCGACTTCTTCGGCGCGCATCCGGAACTGTTCCTCGATGGCAAGTATTGGGACGATCCCTATGCCGCGCTCGACTTTGGTTCGCCCGACGTGAGCGACGAGGCGCGCCGCGTCGTGCGCGCGCGCTATGACGGCTATTTCGCGGACGCCGTGTGGCTGGCGAGCCAGTCCCCGATGGATCTTGAAAGAACCGGCCGCGACGCCCTGATCCGGGCGAGCCTGTCCTTGAAGCTACTCCGTCCCGACACGGCGGAATGAAATGGAGACGTTCCTCGACACGCGACGCCTACTGAACGGACCGTGGCAAGCGTTCGAGCGCGATGTCGCGCGGCTGTTGGTGGCCAACGGGTTCGAGGATGTGCGCGTGGTCGGCGGCAGCGGCGACAAGGGCGCCGACGTGCTCGGCGTCAAGGCGGGCGAGCTTTGGGTTTTCCAATGCAAGTTCGTCTCGAATCAATACCCGACGCCCGACGCCGTTGACGAGGTCGTCGAGGCGGCGCGCTTCTACGAAGCCGATCGCATGGTCGTCGCGGCGTCGCGAGCCTTCGGGCCAGCGACATTCGCAGCGGTCAAGAAGTGGGCCGCGCTCGGCATCAATGTGGAATTGCTGCCGGCCGCGACGCTGATCGAGATGGCGCGTCGCTCGCCGGAATATCCGCGCGCGCGGCGCCAGCTCCGGCCCTATCAGGCGGACGCGGCCGAGCAGTTCATGGGCGCGCTGCGCGAAACGGGCAAGGGACAGGTGGTCCTGGCCACGGGCCTCGGCAAGACCGTTGTCATGGCGGAGGTGGTTTCGCAGCTCTATCGCGAGGAAGCGATCCCTGACGGCAAGGTCTTGGTGATGGCCGGCACGCGCGAACTGGTTGACCAGCTCCAGCGGTCCTTTTGGGACCAACTGCCGAAATCGGTCTCGACGCATCGGCTGATGGGCGGCGAAGAACCGTCGTATTGGGATGGCATCACCTTCGCGACGGTGCAAAGCGTGATGTCCCGCCTTGATGATCTGCCGCGCTTTGGGCTGGTTCTGGTGGACGAGGCACACCACGTCGGGTCCGAAAGCTTCCAGACCGTCGTCAAGGCCCTGAACGCGCCGATGCTTGGCGGCGTGACCGCGACCCCGTGGCGCGGCGACGGATACGACATCGATCAGATGCTCGGCCAGCCCGTCGTGCGCGTGGGCATCGCCGAGGGCCTGCGCAACGGTTTTCTGTGCGAGGCCGACTACCGCTTGCTGGCCGACAACGTGGATTGGGAGTTCGTGCGCGAGCGCTCCGTCCACAACTACTCCCTGCAGCAGCTGAACAGGAAGCTGCTCATCCCGACGCGGGACGAGGAAGCGGTGAAGATCATCCGCGAGTCATTCACGGCCGAGCGACGCCGTGCCGGCGTTGTCTTTTGCTCCACCGTGGTCCACGCGCGCGCCTTCGCGGCCATGCTGCGGCTGTTCGGTTTCCGCGCCGAGGCCATCACCGGCGACATGGACCCGCGGACGCGCGACAAGACGATGGCGGCATTCCGCCGTGGCATTCTCGACATCGTGACCACGCGCGACCTGTTCAATGAAGGCGTGGACGTTCCCGACGTTGACATGATCGCGTTCATGCGGGTGACCCACAGCCGCCGCATCTTCGTTCAGCAGTTGGGCCGCGGGCTGCGCCTCAGCCCGGGAAAGGACAAGGTCGTGGTGTTGGACTTCGTCAGTGATCTGCGACGCATCGCCGAGGTCATCGAGCTGGAACGGGCCGCGAAGGGCGATGTCGAGACGTTGCGCATGGGCGGTCGCCTCGTGCAGTTCCGCGACATCGGCGCCAGCAGCTTCATGCTGAATTGGATGAAGGATCAGGCGGACCTGTTCAATCGCGAGGGGGATCCGACGCTGGAGCTGCCCGAGTTCGATTTTCCGCCAACCGGCCCGCGCGGGAATGTCCAATGAAGCTGCCTGATGACGTGCGCGACCGCATCCGCGACATGCTTTGGGAGCGCGCCAACGACCTGGGCTGGTCGGGGCTGTCCGATGTCGAGCGATCGCGGTATTACGAACAATGGACCCGCGAAACGGCGATCGGCGGGACGCTGGGCCACTACATGGACCCGCGCAAGGTCCGCGTATACATCAAGGATTCCCTGCTGAAACCCTACGAGCGCGCGCGTGTGTCGGGCACGGAGCAGGACATTCTCGCGGTCCTGGATGTTGACCCCACGCGTGAAGTCGTGCATCGCTACATCAAGCCGCACGGCCTCCGTTTCATCGACGGCCAGATCATCGCCTGGGGCAAGAGCCGGGACTGGAAGCTGATTTTGATGGCGGTGTACGAGCGCACCGCTCTGAACCACGGCGCCTCGGCCTTCGGCACCGTGTTGCTGGAAAGCGGCAACACGGCGGACGACAGCACGCGCATCTTGGTGCGGGGCGCGGCCGAGCGACTGGGCATCGCGCGGGTTGAATGGATCGACTGACGCGAGCTGGAACGGGACATCAATGAAAACAACATTCGTCGGCTGGTACGCGAAGTCACCCGAGCAGTTGAAAGCGCTCTGGGACGCGGCGCTGATCGTTCCCGACACGAACATCCTTCTGCATTTGCTGCGCCATTCCGCCGAGGTGAGGGGCCAGCTGATGGACGTTTTCGAGCGCAAGAAGGCGTCGCTGTGGATTCCGTATCAGGTGGGGATCGAGTTTCAGCGCCGCCGGCTCGATGTCCAGCAGTACGCGCTCGATGCCTATGACCGCCTCGGGACCGACCTGACCAAGTTCGTGAATCAGGCCAAGGACGGCCTCAATCAATATCGCGCGCACCCGGTGATCGACATCGAGCGCGAGTTGTCGGCGCTCGACGTGTTCCAGGCCGACTTCCAGCAGCGCATCGCGGCGGCCAAGGCCCGACACCCGACGGATGAATTCAACGTGAGCTTCGCCAAGGTGACCGAGCTGTTCACCGGCAAGGTGGGCGCGAAGCCGACGGCCGAGCGCATCGCGGCCATTCACAAGGAAGGCAACGAGCGGTACGCCAAGAAAATACCGCCCGGCTTCGAGGACGCGAAGAAGGCGGCCGAGGGCGGCGACAAGTTCGGCGATCTGGTGATCTGGATGGAGATGATTGAGAAGGCCAAGGCGGGCAAGCGGCCGATCATCTTCGTCACCGACGACGGGAAGTCCGATTGGTGGCATATCCACCGCGGCCGCAAGATGGGACCGCATCCCGCGCTGATCGAGGAATTCCTGGCGGCGACGGGTCAGGAGTTCCACATCTACGAGCTGCTGCAATTCCTGCGTTACGCGGCCGTCACCGGTTCCGAGATCAAGGAAGAGTCGGTGCAAAAGATCGCTGACAGCCTCGTGGCTGGCGCGGAGACCGACGCACCGTCGTCCACGGCCGAGCGGTTCAAATCGCAAAAGGCGCTGCGGGCCGAATTGCGCAGCAAGGAAACCGAGTTGGACGGGCTGATCAAGGCGCTCATCGACCTACCGCCGACGCCGTCGCACGCGGCATCTCTCGGCGAGGACGCCAAGCAGGCCCTGAAATCCCGCATCAGCGAGCTAACCGGCCTGGTGAACGCGATGCGGGAGCGACTGGCCACCCTGGAAGGCGATCCATCTTCCTAAAGTCTCGCGCCGGCCAAGCCCGCACTCGGGGTTGGCTTCGGTGACGGGGGTGCCACGGCTCGACGAATCGTGCCATTGATAATGGTTCGTTTGAGTACCGGCCGGAGGAAGCCACTTGAGCCAAGAACCCTACAACCCGCTGGCGAAAGCCAACCTCGGGGAAAGTGTCGCCGAAGCCCTGCTTCGGGTGCCCGTGCGTTCGCTGAGTGAAACCGGGCACCTGGTCGGGGCCGGCGTCTATGCCATCTACTACACCGGCGGCTTCGCGGCCTACGCTCCCGTCGCGGCCCGCAACGCCGACAACCAGTTCCTGCAGCCCATCTACGTGGGCAAGGCGGTGCCAAAGGGGGCGCGCAAGGGCGGGCTCGGCTTCGATGCCGGCAAGGGCAAGGCCCTGCGCGACCGTCTGGCCCAACATGCCTCGTCGATCAACGAGGCGAGCAATCTCGATCTCGCGGACTTCCAGTACCGGGCGCTGACGGTGGACGACATTTGGATTCCTCTCGGCGAGAACGTCGTGATCGAGAAGTACCAGCCACTCTGGAACCGGGTTATCGACGGCTTTGGCAACAAGACGCCCGGGAAGGGGCGCGCGACGCAAAAGCGCTCGTCCTGGGATGTGCTGCACCCTGGTCGCAAGTTCGTCGAAACCCTTGCTTTGGCCGCCAACCCTCTCTCGGCTCGGGAGATTACTCAAAGAGTGGCCGACTTTTTCGCGGGCAGGCTGCCTGAGGCTGAAAAGCTTGCCTCCGGGGAAGAAGATGGCGATGGAGGCGCTGAATGAGGCTCAATGAGCTGTTCCGGCCTCGCAAGATAGTGTTGACGTCGAAGACCGCCAGCTGTTTACCGAGTCAACAAGGGTGACGGTCGGCGGTTTCTGCGGCGTGAGACGCTTTCGAACCCGCCGACCGACCTGCCACGGAGGATCATGCAAGGGCTCGCCGTGACAATTGGCGGGGATCACCGCGTGCCGGCCAGCTGCACTTCGCCGGTCGAGGGCGCCAGGTGCTCCGCGAATCTCTTGAACGAGCATTGTGGGGGCATTTTTGGGGGCATGAGCGCAACATTGATTGAGAACCACAAAGTATCCATGCGGCTTGGCGCGAGATGTTCGATTGACGCCGGCTCCACCATCACACCAGTCCACGACCTTCCGTGGACGACCGGAAACCCT
>NZ_CAMLJQ010000013.1 GCF_946480305.1 uncultured Caldimonas sp. | reverse complement strand
GTGTCACGTAGCGTGTCGTTGCCGGCTCCGCCGATGTACACGTCGTCGCCTGCCTGGCCTTCCAATGTGTCGTTCCCAAGCCCGCCCAGCAGCGTGTCGTTGCCATCGTTGCCGTACAGCTTGTCGTCGCCATCGTCGCCATGCAGTGTGTCGTCGCCGTCACGGCCATACAGCGTGTCGTTGCCGCCACCGGCGTGCAACTCGTCGCCCACACTCGTGCCGTACAGCGTGTTTGCACCATCGGTGTAGCGCCAGGTCTCCTCACGGATGCGGCTCAGATCCCAGCTCGTGCCGTCGGCGAAGCGGATCTCGTCGACCCGCCGCGCGCTCAGTGCCGCACCGCTGCTGCTGCTGAACATGCCGTCCACCGTCAGCGTCTCGCCGGTGTTGAGCTTGAGCACCAGCGTCGTGCCGGTGTTCGTCAGCTTGACATCGCTCTCGACAATGCCCGCACCCAGCTCGATCGTGTCGTAGCCACCGTAGTCGTACATCGTGTCGACTCCGTCGCCGCGCCCGAACCGGTACGTGTCGTTCGAGGTGCTGTCCGTGTCACGTAGCGTGTCGTTGCCGGCTCCGCCGATGTACACGTCGTCGCCTGCCTCACCTTCCAACGTGTCGTTGCCCGCACCACCCAACAACGTATCGTTGCCGTGTTCGCCGTACAGGGTGTCGTCGCCGTCGTCGCCATGCAGCGTGTCGTCGCCGTGACCACCGTAGAGCTTGTCGTTGCCGCCGCCAGCGTGCAACTCGTCCCCGACGCTGGTGCCGTAGAGCGTGTTCGCCCCATCGGTGTAGCGCCAAGTCTCTTGTCGAATACGCGGAAGATCCCAAGTCGTCCCGTCGGCGAAGCGGATCACATCCACACGGCGGGCACCCAGCGCTGCTCTGCTGTTGGTGCTGAACATGTCGCTGACCGTCAGCGTCTCGCCAGTGTTGAGCTTGAGCACCAGATCCGTGCCGGTGTTGGTCAGCTTGACGTCGCTCTCCACGATGCCTTCGCCCAACTCGACCGTGTCGAAACCACCATAGTCGTACATCGTGTCGGCGCCGTCGCCACGTCCGAACCGATAGGTATCGTTGGACGTGCCACTGGTGTCCCGAAGTACATCGTTGCCGGTGCCACCGATGTACACGTCGTCGCCATCGTCGCCATTCAACGTGTCGTTGCCTGCACCGCCCAACATGGTGTTGCTGCGATCGTCGCCGGTCAACGTGTCGCCGCCCGTGCCTCCTGCAATCAGGCTTGCTTCGAATCCACCGGGGAAGATATTGGGAACGATATAGACGTCGCCTGCGGATCCTTCTGCCGACGGTGCACTACGCATCACTCCGAGCTGTTGCAGCACTTTCGCCAGCACAGAACCCTCGGGAATCTGCGCCGCCCATGTCTGAAAAGACGCCATTCCATCAAACCCGACGTTGCTAAACACAGAAGCTGCGTAGCGGTTCAGATCCACCAAATCGGTCAACACATTCGCATCGCCGGCAGCTTGCGCTTCTTGCAGCCTTGCGGTCAATGCAGTCGTGTCGAAGCTGATGCCTGTTTCCTCGATCTTCAGCCCGATGGAGTCGATGTAGGGCTCGAGTCGTGTTTGCAGAAGCAGACCTCGGTAAACAGATTCGCGCAAACCATCGTAGCTGCGCTGCATGAGCGTCGCTTGGGCAGAAGCCACGGTATAGGTCTTGATGGTTTTGCCGTTGACCACCGACGTGGTGCTCCTCCAGCCTGCCTCATCCACCGAGCCACCGTTGAAGGCTTCCAGCACGGGAATGATCCTGCTCAAGTAGGCTTCCTGCGCTCCAGTTCCTCCAGTTACTTTGAACCGGCGCGTCTCGCTGCCGGCCGTTTCGATCTGAATGCCATCGCTTGCCTCGGTTGCTGCCCACGCGTGAAGCAGACCGTCCAGCTTCGCAAGTTGCTGCTCGCGTGTCGGTGCGGTGGCATACGCCTGGACAGCGGCGACCAACGCTTCGGATTGAGGTGTGCCCAGGCTCATCGCTTCGCGCAGGTCGCGAAGTACGCCGGAGCCACCCATTTCAGGCAAACCACGCGCCACGTCGGTCAAGGGGATGTGGTCTGTGAACTCGCGGTAGAAAGGGTTGTCCACCAGATTAAGGTTGCCAGCCGACTCGCTGGTCACCTCCACGCTGTCGATCTCGGTGACCGTGCCATTGCTGCGAGTCACGGTTGCCGCGCCCGTGACGCTATTGCCGTTGCCCAGATCGGTCGTCGTGGTGTTCTCCCTAAGGGAGATCGAGACGATGCCTTTGTCGGCGAGCGTGAACAGTTCGTTGGCCTGGCTCACGCCGTCCTGGTTCAGGTCTTGCCAGAGTTGGACTTGGGTGAATGCGGCGTCGGCGGAGTTGAACACGCCGTCGCTATTGCCGTCTAGGCTGCGGAGTGCTTCGAAGCCAGAAGCGGCCGTGCGAGTTTGACCGGAGGCATCCGTAATTTGCGTATCAACACCGAAGAGTTCGCGGCCAGAGTCGATGGTGCCGTTGCCGTCGCGGTCGAGGACCAGCCAGGCGTCGTCGCCTTTGAGCCAGCCAGTGCCGGTTTTAATGCCGTCTGCGTTGTGATCGAAAAGGATTGGGTCTGCGCCCACACCGACCGTCTCGATTCCGTCGCCATCAAGATCGATTGCTAGCGGATCGCGCGGACGCCACGTCACAGATTCGCGGTATTTAGAATTAGTTCCAGTTATAACGTCAAAAAACGGGTCGAGCAATTGTCTATCACGAACGTAGTCCCTGATCCAATCAATAAATGCATCGGTCGCCTCGCCGGCAGCATAGTCAGAAAAACTTTTCCAGTTTTTCTGGCCGGCGACGTAGTCGCTATAGCTCTTATTCTTCCTGATCGAATCAAAGACACGATCAAGCCCAGTTTTCTGCATCGCTTGGGTCCAAGTGGACACCGCGTAGCCCACCCCGATGCCGGCCGCTAGTTCTGAGATCTTTGTGGCTACATCCAAGGCCGCATCTGTTGAACCAGTGGTCTCATAAAGCTCCCAAGCGTCATGAATTTGCCCTGCCTTCTTCGTCACCCAGAGCATTTGTCCTAAAGAACTCATCTTTCCTCCTTGAAGTATCTAAGGAACCCAAAAAATGCAACAACCCAACAGTATGTTACGGCCACGCAAACAAAAACATCCCAGCTCGTAGCCCCTCTGAGCCGACCTGGAATCCATGCACCCGCTATAAACAGAGCGATCATCCAACCCACACCCTGCTTAGCAAGTGGATTGCGACGAAAGGAGAATCGCAATTCCAACCCAAGGCGTCGCACAATAATGCGCTCTATCGTCGCAACAATTAGCAACGCCACCAGTAAAGAGGTAACAATCACGAAAACGAGCCTTCCTTTGAGGCTTGTGCATAAGATTAGTGAAGATGCCACGATCTCGTGCAAGACAAAGCCCATGAAAAAAAGGCGTTTTTCATTTGTCATCGTTCCGAGAACCCTGTGCTCAACGCCTTCTCAATCGGCGAGAGAAAAAAGTCGATTAATTTTCGATTGCTCGTTCTTATTTCAGCAGTGATATTCATTCCGGGCGTAATTCGTATCTGCGTGCCGTTTACTTCAATTGCGGAGTCGTGAAGTTTGACTGCTGCAGGAAAAACCGCCCCCCGCTTCTCATCATTCACCGCATCAGCCGTCACCCAAGTCACTTCCGCCGGCACCGTCCCGTACTTGGTAAACGGAAACGTCTCCAACTTGATCTCCGCCTTCTGCCCCGGGTGCACAAACCCGATGTCCTTGTTGTCTATCGTCACCTCGGCCGTGACCTGCGCGTCGTGCGGCACGATCACCATCAGCGGCTGGGCTTCGGTGACGACTCCCCCGGGTGTGTGAATCGCCACCTGCTGCACCGTCCCTGACACCGGCGCTTTGAGCTGTGTGAGTTCCGTCCGCTGCAGCGTCTTCGCACTCTCATTCGTAAACTGGCTCTGCTTCAGCCTCGCCTGCACCAGCCGGTCACTCAGCGTGCGTTGGGTCTCCGCCAGGTAAGCCAGCTTGGCCTGTTGGCTCTCGTTGAGCGCGGCCTTGGTTTCCTGCAACCGGGCCTGCTGCATCGCCAGGTCTCGTTCCAGCTCGATCCGTTCTCTTGTGCGGTCCTGGTTCGCATGCCCGGCCACGAACCCCTGGTCCGCCAGCGCCTTGAAGTCGGCCTCGCGCTGCTTGACGATGGGCAGCGTCGCATGGAGCTTCTCGATGCTGGCCTGCACCGTCTGGATCTCGGCCTGTCTGCGTGCGAGTTCAGCGTCCAGCTTGGCGCGCTTGGAGCTGATGTCGGCCCATTCGGCGTACAGCAAGGGGCTTGCGCCTTGCGGGTTGCTGTTGGTGGTCAGCGCCTTGAGCAGGGCTTCGCTGCGCTCGGCCTCTTCCTTGGCGCTTTGCAGTTGCTCCTGCACGCTGGACTGATCCGCCTTGGCGGCCGTGGCGTCTAGTTCCACCAGCACCTGGCCTTCCTTCACCTCGTCGCCGTCCTTGACCAGGATGCGTTTGACGACGCTGGTTTCCAGCGGCTGGATCACCTTGGTGCGCTCGCTGACGACGATGCGGCCATGTGCGACCGCGACGATGTCGACCTCGCCGACGATGGACCAGATCAGCGCGATGGTGAACAGCGCGCAGATGGCAATCGCGGCGCGCCTGGGCGCGGGGTGCACCGGGGTTTCCTGCAGGCTCAATGCGGCCGGCAGGAAGGCGGCTTCGTCGGCCAGCCGTTTAGGGCCGGCCAGTTCGTGCCGGGCTTGCCAGGCGGCCTGGAGGATGGCCTTGTAGCGGCCGAGCAGTTCGGTGACCGGGTGGCGCGGTGTTGCCGCCGGTGTTGTAGTGGGGTTGGCCTGGGTCATGCGCCTTCTCCCGCTGCGCTTGCCTCCTGGGGGTGGCTTTGCATGCGCCACAGGTGGGCGTACAAGCCCTTGGGCTTGGTGATGAGCTGCTCGTGCGGGCCCATCTCGACGATGCGGCCCTTGTCCATCACGACGATGCGGTTGGCATGGCGCACCGCGCTCAGGCGGTGGGCAATGATCAACACGGTGCGGCCCTTGCAGATGGCGGCCATGTTGCGCTGGATGATGGCTTCGCTCTCGTAGTCGAGCGCGCTGGTGGCCTCGTCGAAGATCAGGATGCGCGGGTTATTGAACAGCGCCCGGGCAATGGCGATGCGCTGGCGCTGGCCGCCGGAGAGGCTGGCGCCTTGTTCGCCGACGACGGTGTCATACCCCTCGGGCAGTTCGCTGATGAAGTCGTGGGCGCCGGCCAGTTGGGCCGCCCGAACCACCGCTTCGATCGGGGCGGCGGGGTCGATGATGGCTATGTTCTCGCGCACGCTGCGGTTGAACAGCAGGTTTTCCTGCAGCACGACGCCGACCTGGCGTCTCAGTTGTGCAGCGTCGATCAGGCTGATGTCGATGCCGTCGACGAGCAGCCTGCCTTGTTCTGGCGTGTACAGGCGTTGCACGAGCTTGGTCAGCGTGCTTTTGCCGGAGCCGGAGCGGCCGACGATGCCGATGACTTCGCCAGGGCGCACGTCGAGGCTCACTTCCTTGAGCACGGGAGCGGCTTCGGGGCGGTAGCGGAAGGTGATCTGGTCGAGCGTGACGCGGCCCTTGACCGGGGGCAGTTGGGCGGCGGTGCTGGGCGGCACTTCGGTGCGGGTGTTGAGGATGTCGCCGAGCCGGGCCATGGAGATGCCGGTCTGCTGGAAGTCGGTCCACATCTGCGCCAGGCGCATGATGGGCTGCGCCACGCGCTGGGCGAACATGTTGAAGGCGACGAACATGCCGACGGTGAGTTCGTTGTCCATCACGAGGCGGGCGCCGTACCAGAGGGTGGCGGCATTCACCAGCTTGCCGATCAGGCTGACGCCTTCATGGGCGAAGGCGCCGAGGGTCTGGGTCTTGAAGCTGGAGGAGACGTAGGCCGCAAGCTGGTCGTCCCAGCGGCGGGCCATGGCGGGCTCGAGCGCGGTGGCCTTGACAGTCTGGATGCCGGTGACGGTTTCCACCAGCATGGCCTGGTTCTCGGCGCCCCGGGCGAACTTTTCGTTGAGGCGGCCGCGCAGCACGGGCACGACGGCGAGGCTCAAGCCAACGTACAGCGGCAGCGAGACGAGCACGATCAAGGTGAGCGGCACGCTGTAGGCGAACATCACGGCGATGAAGATCACCGAGAAGAGCACGTCGAGCACCAGCGTGAGCGCGTTGCCGGTGAGGAAGCTGCGGATGTTTTCCAGCTCGCGCACACGCGCGACGGAATCACCGACGCGGCGGGCCTGGAAGTACGCGAGCGGCAGGCTGACCAAGTGGCGGAACAGGCGGGCGCCGAGTTCGACGTCGATGCGGCTGGTGGTGTGGCTGAAGACGTAGGTGCGCAGCGCGTTGAGCACGCTCTCGAACAGCACGATGACGACCAGGCCGATGACGAGCACGTCCAAGGTGGTCATGCCGCGGTGCACGAGCACCTTGTCCATCACGACCTGGAAGAACAGTGGCGAGACGAGTGCGAAGAGCTGCAGGAAGAAGGAGATGAGCAGCACCTCGCCGAGCAGCTTGCGGTGCTTGACGAGGCTGGGGATGAACCAGCTGAAGTCGAACTTGGCGAGTTCACCGGCCAGCGAGGCGCGGCTGGTGATGAGGATGAGCTGGCCGCTCCATTGCGCCGCGAAGACGTCGAGCGGCTCGATGGTGGGGCGGCTGACTTCGGCGGAGGTGTCCTGGAACAGCACGCGCTGGCCGTCGCTCTGCGCGAGCACGACGACGCGGCCATCGTTGAGCAGGGCCAGCGCGGGCAGCGGCGTGAGGCTCAGGCGGTCGGCCGAAGTGCGGGTGAGCTTCGCTTTGAGGCCGAGGTGCTTGGCGGCCAGCAGCAGGTCGCGTGTGGAAAGCGGCTGGCTGGGGGGCAGGCCGAGTTGGTGTTGCAGGGTGGCGGCGTCGGCAGCCACGTGGTGCAGGCGGGCGATGAGGCACAGCGCGGTGAGCGCTGCAGATGTGCTTGCCTTCGTATCGCCGGCCGCGTTGGGCGCAGCTTCCCCCTGAGCCAGCATGACTTCCGCTGACATACCCTCACCTGATTTGTTGTGTGACCGGCGGGGACTGTAGCGGGGTCTGCTGAGGCGAGTTCCCCCCTAAAAGAGGGATGGCACGACGCCGAAGTGCTCAATGTGCAACAGGGCCTCTTCGGACCCTGTGTTCAGGTAGGAGCAAGCGCTTACCGAACTGTCAAAAATAGCAGGGGCAGGCGGCCAAGTTGTGCGCGACGCACGACTCGCTCGGTCCTGGTCAATGCCTTCGTGGGCAAAGACTCTAAGGGCTGTCTGGGCTCTTGCCGTTCACGCCGCGACCGCCCAGAAAGCAGCCTGCGCCGCACCCACCACGCTGGCCACGTCGCCGTTCATGTTCAGCGCCTTGAGCGCAACGCCGGGGTGCTGCTGCGGGAACACGCGGAACAGTTCGTCCGCAAACGCCTGCCCGATGACCGGGATCTCGGCGAAGTCCAGCTCCACCGTCTCGAACGACTCGAAGCGCGCCGCCAGGCGCTTGGCCTGTGCGCGCGACTCCAGCGCTTCGTCGCCCAGGCGCGCAAGGCGCAACGGCACCACGGTGCGGGCGAACTCGGTGCCGCCCGGTCGCATGGCGTGCTCCTCATAGACCTGCGCCAGCGTGCGGGTGGTCTGCAACGAGACCGACGCAAACACCGTGGTGCCGGGTTGCTGCTGCAGCGGGTTGGCGCTGAGCCAGTCGCGCCGCTGCCAGTGGCTGTGCTGGTACGTGAGGCCGTTCGCGTAGAGGTCGAACACGTCGAACAGGCGCGACGTGAAGAACAGCCCGCGGCCGGTGTGGCGCTCGGGCTGCGTGGTGAGCTTGCCCTTGCTGAGTTCGAGCAGCGCGAGGCGCGGGTCGTCGATCCGGAAGGCGCGGCGGATGCGTTCGAACACGCCGCAGCCGTCGTCGCTCAACAGCAGATGCAGGTGGGTGCGGTTGCAGCGCATCGACACGCTCACGCGACTGCCGCCGCTGTGGTCGATCGCGTTGTTCAGCAGTTCGGTGAAGGCATGGTGCGCGAGGCCGCGCACGCCTTCGGGCAGTTGCAGGCAGGGTGAGAAGTCGCGCTCCCACGGGGTCTGCTCGTCCAGGCCGTGCAATGCATAGCTGCAGCTGACCTCGCGCAGCGCGCCGGGGCGGTAGGTGGGGCGCGAGCGGCCCTCGCGCTCCAGCCAGCCGGTTTCGATCAGCTCGCGCAGCGCCCGGCCCGCGGTGCTGCGGCACACGCCGTAGCGCGCGGCCACGGCTGCACCGAGGTCTCGCGGATGCGCGGTCGCGCCGGTGGTGATCCAGCGTTTCAGGTCGACTCGGTTCAGGCGCTGCATGGCGGGGCTCCCGCATCTCGTGGACAGGTACCGAGCAGTGTGCGCAGCGCGCGCGCCCACGAAACGATGAACAAGGGGGCAAACACCGGTCACCTCCTTGTTTTGACAGGGCCCGTTGCAAATGTTTTCAGGCGGGCACGGCGGCGTGTGATTTGCTCTTTGCCAAGAGCGGCTGGCTCGCCGAGCCACCGCGGGAGACATTTGATGAGCCATGACTTCAGCACCCTCGTGCTGGTGGAGAACCCGGATGCACTGGTCGTGCTGTCGCCCGAAGGGCAGGTGCTGCAATGGAACCACGCGGCTGAATCCATCTTCGGCTACACGGCGGCTGAAGCCGTGGGCCACCCGCTGCTCGACCTGATCGCGCCCGCGGACCGCGCCGAGGAGTTCCGCCGCATCGTTTCCGAAGCACGCGTGCATGGCTTGTCGGTGGCCGAATCGGTGCGCCGCCGCAAGGACGGCTCCTTCGTGCACGCGAGCATTTCGGTCAAGGCGATCCGCGAGAGCGACGGCCAGTCGACCCGCTGCTTCCTGTGCACGATGAAGGACGTGAGCCACCTGAAGGTGCTGCGCGACGCCAAGCTGATGGGCGCGAAGTACCGCGACCTGCTGGAGTTCACGCCCGACGCGATCGTGATCGTCAACGTCACCGGCCGCATCGTGCTCGTGAACTCGCAGGTCGAGCAGATGTTCGGCTACCAGCGCAGCGAGCTGATCGGGCAGGGCATCGAGATGCTGCTGCCGCAGCGCTACCGGTCCTCGCACCTGTCGCACCGGGGCAATTTCTTCACGCAACCGCGCGCCCGTTCCATGGGTGCCGGGGTGGAGCTGCACGGCCAGCGCAAGAGCGGCGACGAATTCCCGGTCGAGATCAGCCTGAGCCCGCTCGAAACGGAAGAGGGCACGATGGTGATGAGCGCGGTGCGCGACATCACCGAGCGACAGGAGTACCAGCGCCGCGCTGATCGCAAGTTCCGCGGTCTGCTCGAATCGGCACCCGATGCGATGGTGATCGTCGACGAGCACGGCGAGATCGTGCTGGCGAACTCGCAGGCGGTGAAGCTGTTCGGCTGGTCGCGCGACGAGCTGCTCGGGCAGACGATCGAGATCCTGGTGCCCGAGCGCTACCGCGGCTCGCACCCGCGCCACCGCACCGCCTTCTCCGGCAACTCCAAGGTCCGCGCGATGGGTGCGGGCATGGAGCTGTACGGACTGCGCAAGGACGGCACCGAGTTTCCCGTGGAGATCAGCTTGAGCCCGATCCAGACCGAGGAAGGGCTGCTCGTCGCCAGTGCGATCCGCGACGCCACCGAGCGCAGGCGCGTGCAGCAGAAGCTGCAGGAAGCCAGCCGGCTGAAAAGCGAGTTCCTCGCCAACATGTCGCACGAGCTGCGCACGCCGCTCAACGGCATCCTGGGCTTCTCGGAGTTGCTGGTCGACGAACGCCTGGGCCCGCTGACCGACAAGCAGAAGGAATACATCACCGACATCCTCGGGTGCGGGCGCCACCTGCTGCAGCTCATCAACGATGTGCTGGACCTCTCCAAGGTGGAGGCCGGCAAGATGGCGTTCTACCCTGAGCCGTTCGATCCGGCGCGCGCGGTCGAGGACGTGTGCGCGGTCGTCACGCCGCTGGCCTACAAGAAGCGCATCTCGGTCGGCCGCGACATCGAGCCGGCACTGACGAGCGTGGTGCTCGATCTGCAGAAGTTCAAGCAGGTGTTGTTCAACCTGCTGTCGAATGCGGTGAAGTTCACCGAAGACCGCGGCGAGGTCGAAATCAAGTTGCGCCGCGCCGGCCACAATGAGTTCTGCCTGCAAGTGCGCGACACCGGCATCGGCATCCACCCCCAGGACTTCGCGCGGCTGTTCGTGGAGTTCCAGCAGCTCGACTCCAGCTTCACCCGCCGGTACGAAGGCACCGGCCTCGGCCTCGCACTGACCCGCAAGATCGTCGAGGCACAGGGCGGGCGCATCGAGGTGGAAAGCGAGCCCGGCAAAGGCAGCACCTTCACCGTGTACCTGCCCCTGCAGCACACGACCGCTCACGAGGAAAACGAATGAGAACCGCACGATGACGGCACGCATCCTCGCCATCGACGACAACCCGGTGAACCTGAAGCTCGCCTCCGACCTGCTCGAACTCGACGGCTATTCGGTGATGAAGGCGGTCGACGCGGAACAGGCGCTGGAGATGCTCGAGCAGTTCACGCCCGACCTGATCCTGCTCGACATCGCACTGCCGGGCATGGACGGCCTCGCGCTGGCGCGCCTGCTCAAGGGGCAGCCGCGTTTTCGGCACGTGCCGATCGTCGCGCTCACCGCGTTCGCGATGAAGGGCGACGACCGCAAGGCGCTCGACGCCGGCTGCAGCGGCTACATCACCAAGCCGATCGACACGCGGCAGCTCGGTGCACGGGTCAAGGCGTTCCTGGAGCAGAGCCAGGCGAGCCGCCCGCGGGTGAGGGTGATGGTGATCGAGGACGATGCCGTCGACCTGAAGCTCGCCGGCGTGGTGCTGGAGATGAGTGGCCACACGGTGCTGGCCAATCCGACGGCCGAAGCCGCAGCGCAGGCCATCCACGCCGACCGGCCGGACGTGATCCTGCTCGACCTGCAACTGCCCGGTGCGGACGGCCTGAGCTTCTTGAAGGCGATCAAGTCGCGCGAGGACACGCGCGACATTCCGGTGGTCGCCGTCACGGCGTTTCCGGAAGACTACCCCCGCGACGTGCTGCTCGCTGCCGGTTGCGCGGCCTACCTGGTGAAGCCGGTCAGCACCCGTGACCTGGCACAGCAGCTCGAAGCGGTCGCTTTCGGGGAGACGCGCTCCCCGGGCTGATCACTGCCGGCTCAGCGTGCCGCCTCCGGCAGTTCGATCTTCACTTCGAGCACTTCGAGGTTCTCCTGGCGCTCCAGGTGCACCTTGATGTCGCTCGGGTTGATGGACACGTACTTCGAGATCACCTCGACCAGCTCGCGTTGCAGCGCGGGCAGGTAGTCGGCGCCGGTGCGACCCGAGCGCTCGTGCGCGAGGATGATCTGCAGCCGTTCCTTGGCGAGGCTGGCGGACTTTTTCTTTTCCCCCAGCAGGAAGGAGAGGAAGGACATCAGCTCACCTCCCGCCGCCGAACAGGCGTTTGAAGAAGCCGCGCTTCTCGGCATCGATGAAGCGCATCGGCCGGTCTTCGCCGAGGAAGCGGCCGATCACGTCCTGGTAGGCCTCGGCCACGTCGGTGCCCTTCAGGTGGATCGCCGGAATGCCCTGGTTCGAGGCCTGCAGCACGGTTTCGGATTCGGGGATCACGCCGATCAGCTCGATGCGCAGGATCTCCTGGATGTCTTCGAGCGAGAGCATCTGGCCGTCCTGCACGCGGCTGGGGTTGTAGCGCGTGATCAGCAGGTGCTCCTTGATCGGCTCGCGGCCGTCGATCGCACGCTTGGTCTTGGAGCCCAGCATGCCGAGGATGCGGTCGGAGTCGCGCACCGACGAGACCTCGGGGTTGGTCACGATCAGTGCCTCGTCGGCGAAGTGCATCGCGAGCATCGCACCTGTCTCGATGCCGGCCGGCGAGTCGCAGACGATGTACTCGAAGCCCATTTCGGTCAGGTCGATCAGCACCTTCTCGACGCCTTCCTTCGTCAGCGCTTCCTTGTCGCGCGTCTGGGAGGCAGGCAGCACGAAGAGGTTTTCGCAGTGCTTGTCCTTGATGAGCGCCTGGTTCAGGTTCGCTTCGTTGTTGATGACGTTGATCAGGTCGTACACCACGCGGCGCTCGCAGCCCATGATCAGGTCGAGGTTGCGCAGCCCGACGTCGAAGTCGATCACCGCCGTCTTGTGGCCGCGCAACGCGAGGCCGGATGCGAAGCTGGCGCTGGTGGTGGTCTTGCCGACCCCTCCCTTGCCGGAGGTCACCACGATGATTTTGGCCATCTCTTGCAGATCCTTGAATGAAAACAGTGAATCAGGGTTTGAGGGGTTCCATCACGAGCTTCTCGCCCACCAGCTTGATCTGCGCCGGCTTGCCGAGCACCTCGGCAGGAATGGCGGTCTCGGTGGTGCGGTAGATGCCCGCGATGGAGATCAGTTCGGGTTCGAGGCACATCGTGAAGATGCGCGCCTCGGTGTTGCCACGCGCACCGGCAATGGCCCGGCCGCGCAGCGGTGCATAGACGTGGATGTTGCCGTCGGCGATGACTTCGGCGCCGAAGTTCACCGCGGCCATCACCACGAGGTCGCTGCCGCGGGCATACACCTGCTGGCCCGAGCGCAGCGGCCGGTCGACGATCAGCGCAGCCACCGGCGCGGCCGGCACGGGCACCGGCACCTCGCGGATCACCTCCGACAGCACCGGCGGCGCGGGCGGCTCCATCACCACCGGCGTGGCGGGAGCGGCGGCGCCGGCCGCCTCGGTCAGGCCGGCGGCCTGGGCGGCTTCCATCTGCCCGGGGCTGCCGCCCTTGGCCGCCACCGGCACCATGCGGTACTTGCGCAGCAGCTCCACCAGTGCGGCGAAGTCGATCGCGGCGTCGCTCTCGCGCACCGGCGACAGGTCGACCACGACCGGATCCTGGTTGAAGAAGTCGGGGGTGTCGTCGAGGCGGGCCGACAGCTCGGCGGCCAGCGCGGCGAGGTCGGTGGTCTTCAGAACCACCGCCACCAGCGGCAGCGTGGCGCTCTTCAGGTCGAAGATGGCGGGGGCGGTTCCCGGGGAGGCAGCGGCCATTGGGCGGGCAATCACTCAAAGGGTCGAAGTTTACCGGGCCGCCATGCCTCGTGAGCGCACGCGGGCGAGGCGGCAACCCAGGGTGTACCCGAGTCGCCGCGCCGCGGGGGCCCCAGCTCGTTACGTTGGCGTAAAGCCGGCGAACGGTTGCATCGCCAGCACCCGGAATTGACATCTGCTGCAACGCGCCCGACGATCCTGGCTTTCCAGACCAACAGGACACACAGGAGCGCACGATGGCCAAGGGTCAGCAACGCAGCAACAAAGAGGCCAAGAAGCCCAAGAAGGACGCGGCTCCGCCGAAGCCCATCTCGGGCGACGCACCGAGCGGGGCCATCACCACGGTCGTTCCCGAGCGGGGCAAGAAAAAGAAGTGACGGGGCCTGTCCCCTCAACGGGGGACGCCCCTCCCTAGCCTGAACATTTCCAAGCCGCGCCCTCGCCGGTAAGGTTCGCCGCTGTCAACAACAGCGGTGCCGACAAGGCGGTGAGGGTCTCATGAGTGGCTGGTTCGATTCCAAGATGGCCGGGTGGAACCGGCTGACCGAAGGCGAGAAGGACTACCTGTTCGCCAACCCCTGGGACGCCTTCGCGATCGAGCGCAATTCCAAGCTCGCGCTCGAAGAAGCCGCCCGCCGCTTCGGCAAGGGCAGCCTGCACAACGGCGCGGGCGACGCCTTCCGGCACTGCTACTGGAACGCGCTGCTGGCGCGTGACCTGGGCAAGAGCAACGCCATCGCCTTCAGCACCGCGCACGAAAACTTCCCGAACAACCCGGCGAAGGAACGTGACATGGACCTGCACAACAACAGCGTGGGCTCCGAGATCGGCGCCGCCAACCCGAGCGTGTCCGACGCCGTGCTCGCCAATCTGTGCTTCGACGCGCTGCAATCCGGCCGCCTGAAGGTGATCCGGCCGTGAGACGCATCGCGGCGTCGCTGGTTGCCGTGATGGCGCTCGCGGCCTGCGAGCCCACACCCGACGAGCGCGTGGCCGAGCAGTTGACGCACGCGGTGCAGGCGGCGTTGGCGCGGCCCGATCGGCTCGTGGCCCTGCGGGAACTGGATGCCGTGACGTGGCAGCGTGCCGAGGTGTTCGGCCCCTACACCCTCGACAACGCGCTGCCGGAGAAGCTGAAGCATGACGCACGCGTTGCGGCCATCGGCATCGGCGGCCGCGACGACGTGACGATGCTGGTGCTGTGGAGCGGCCAGGTTCCCGCCGCGGTGGTCGCCGTGCCACGCGGCACGGCCGACCTGTCGAGCGTCGGCAGGCAGCCGTTCTACCGCACCGATTGCCTGGCGCTAGGCGCCGGCGTGCCGCCGCAGGTCACGTTGAAGGCGAACTGCTGAGCACGGGCACCACCAGCGCCGCGCCTTCGGGTGGACCGGCAGTGCGACCAGTTCTTCGCGGGGGGCGAGATGCTCGGGCAGGCGCAGCGCCCACACCAGACCCAGCCGGCGCAGGCCTTGCAACGTCCACCAGCCCGGATCCCATTCGCCGTCGTACAGCCCCAACCGGGCCGAGCCGGGGAACGCATGGTGGTTGTTGTGCCACGACTCGCCCATCGTCAACAGCGACGTGAAGCGGATGTTGCGGCCCTGCACCGCGGCGCCGCGCACCTCGTGGTGCATCTGCCCGTGGTTGTGCGCGAAGTAGCCGATCAGCCAATGGCCGAACACGCCGGCCGTGACCCGCGCGCACACGCCCCACACCACGAAGCCCCAGCCGCCCCACAGGTAGAACAGCAGCGCCCACGGCAGTTGCTGTGCCATCCAGGTGCGCTCGAGGAAGCGGTAATAGCGGTCCTCGGCGATGCGGGGTTCGATGCGGATGGCCGGCGGGTTCGCAAGGTGCAGGTCGCAGTTCAGCTGCCACCACGCGTCCTGCCAGAAGGAGCGGCCGTGGCGCAGATAGTCGTGGCAATCGGGCAGGCGCTGCGCGTAGTCGCGCAGCTCGTGCTGCCGCAGCAGGCCGATCGGCCCGGCCAGCCCGACCTGCACGCCACAGTAGACGAGCAGCCGCTCCAGCCAGCGCGGGCACTGGAAGCTGTCGTGGATCAGCTTGCGGTGGCTGCCCAATGAATGGCCGAGCAGCAACACGAGGCCCGTAGAAAAAACAAAGAGCGCCAAGGCGCTCCAGCTGAAGGTCATCGGCCCGGCCACCAAGGTGGTGCCCGCCATGCCGAGGAACCACATCGACTTGATCGGCGCGTAGCGCACCTCGCCGGTGCGCACGCTGTCCAGGTCGTCGGCCTGCACGCGGTGTGCGGCCAGGCTGTGCGGTTGGCTCATCTTCGTTCCCTCCCTCGTCGGGGTCGTTGAGATCCGGTATGTGCGGCGTCAGGCCGGCTTCTTCTGCCTCGCGATCGCCTTCGACTCGCGCTTGAGCGGGCGGCCGACCGGGCACAGCTCGAAGGCAAAGCCGGTCAGCGTGTTGACGAGGTTTTCGCGGTTCAGGCTGTACAGCACGTACTGCCCCTTGCGCTCGCTGGTCACCAGGCCCGCGTTCTCAAGCACCGACAGGTGGCGCGAAATGGCCGGCGCGCTCATCGAGAAACGCTCGGCCAGCTCCGACGTGGTGAGCTGCGCCGACGAGAGATACGCAAGGATCTGCCGCCGAGGCCGGGAGGCGAGGGCTTCGAAAACCTTGTCCATTGCAACCAAACAATTAGCTAATTCGTTAATACTTTATTCGCACACTTTTCGCCGCGTCAAGGGGGAGACGGTGCGCGAGCCAACAAAAAGGCCCGCGCGCCTGAACAGGCATCGCGGGCCTTGCAGCCGGAAGAAGAAGGCTCAGCCGAGGCGGGCGCGCATGCGCTCCGCGCGCTCCTTCGGCGCCGGGTGGGTCGACAGCCAGTCGGTCTTGCGGCCACCGCCGAACATCTTGTCGAGCTTCTCGAGTGCGGTGACAGCGGCCATGCGGTCGTACTTGCGGCGCGTCATGAAGTCGAACGCGTAGTCGTCGGCTTCCTTCTCGTTGCCTTGCGAGTGCTGCGCGCGGATGACCTGGGTCATCAGTTCACCCAGTTCCGACTCCGCCAGCGCGCCGACCGTGCCGCCGGAGGAGGCTGCTGCCTTTTGCGTCGCGCTGGTGGCGAGCGCGGTTTGCATGCGCTTGCGCGAGTGGCCGGCCTTCACGTGGCCGATCTCGTGGCCGATGACGTAGCGCACTTCATCGTCGGTCATCGCTTCCATCAGGCCGCTGTACATGCGGATGCTGCCGTCGGCCATCGCGAAGGCGTTGATCTCTTCGGTCAGGTAGACCTTGAAGTTGAGCTTCAGGCCCTTCTCGTCGCCGAGGCCTTGCGTCAGTCCTGCGAGTCGCTTGGCGTACTTGTCGTTGGCGGGCGCCACGTTCGATTCGGCATCGGCGTGCTGCGCCATCTGCGCGGCATAGGCGGCCACTTCCTCGTCGGTCAGCGTGGCGGCCTTGGCGGCGTCCTTGGCAGCGCCGAGCATGCCGTCGAGTTTGAAGGCCAGCGCACTGGGCGCGACGGTAGAAGCGAGCACGAAGCCGGGAATGGCGATGAGGGTGCGGCGACGATCCATGGTGATCCTCCCTTTGTTGTTGAAGTGAGGAATTCTAGGATCGGCGCCGCCCTGTGACCCCCCTTGGATGCGGGGCAGCAAGCCGCCTTTCCTGGCGGCGTGCGGTCACCGTCAGTTGACCTCGAAATCGATGTAGCCGGCCGGGAAGCTCAGACCGACCGGGCAATTGCGAATGCACGCCCCTGACGGCGTCAACCGCGCGGTGGTCGGGTTGACCCAGTCAATGTCGAGCGGCAAGGGCGGTTCGCTGGTGTCGGCATACCCGGGTATTGGATGGCGCGACACGGTGGGGCCTTGCCACGCCTCCGTTTCCGGGTTCCAAGACCCCGTCAACGTGGCGACATCACCATCGCGCAGGCTCGTGCGATCAATGCTTTGCGCTGCGACTTGCGTGCCGGCGGTGGTGAACTGCGATGTGATCGAAAGCGGGTTGCCGTCCAGCGTGCCTTCGAAGCGCACTTCGTACGTCACCTCAGGACTCAACCGGCTCGGATACAGCACCGCGGCGTGGCCGGGCATCGCGACGCCAGTGCGTGGATGCGCGCTGTCGGCCCAGGTGCCGGGCACGACCTGCCCGGCGGACGGACCGGTGACCGTGGTCAACGTGAACGACGTGGCAAGCAGCGCCTCGGAGCGATCCGCATGCACGCTGATCGGGTAGCCGAAGCCTCCGTTGCTCGCGAACTCGTATCCCTGATAGCCGCCGCTGTCGAACACGATGCCGGCGGGTGGCACGTTCTGCTGACCGTTGAAGGGATAGACATACCCTCGGCCCTGGGGATTGGGGGCGTGCACCAGCATCTCGAGCAACGCGAAGCCATAGGAGCGCCAATACGCGCCTGCCGTGCGGTGCCCACCCACCTCAGCGCCCACTGCGAGCACGTCAGATCGCAACAGCGCCAGCCGCAGGCTCGGTTCGTGAAGCATCCGGTCAACCGCATGCCACCCATGGCCGTAGCCATTGCCGCTCCAGGCTGCCGCATAAACCGAATAGCTCTGCAAATGCGTCATGCCGCGGTCGTCGGTGCCGTCGTCCGCGTTGAGCTGGTGCAGCATCGGCAGCGAACGTTGCGAGCCATCACCAGCGGTGTAGGCCTGCACGTTCGCCGTCGCGAGACTGTCGTAACTCTGCGAGCGCACGAGCGGGTCGAGCCCGACCGAAGTGCGTACTTCGTTGAGCCGGTCAACCACCGCCTGTGCACGCTCGGGAGCCAGCGTCGCTTGTGCGGGGAAAGCCCAGTCCTGCTGATAGACGGTCTCCGAGGAGTCCTCATCTGAACTACTGCCCCCACCGCCTCCGCAAGCGGTGAGTTGAAGGGCCAGGACCGTGACGACAGCAAAACGCGCCGCCGGAAATCGTCGAGAGATATGCATGGAATGAACTGCGTGGGTGGGAGATCGAGCGGCGCATGCTCGAGTGCCGTGCGATGCGCCGGGCTGCCATTCTGGACGGCGGGCAAAGCCATCGAACACCCCAGTTCGAGGGATGGCGCCTTCACCGCCCCGGCAACGGTGCAACCGATAACGTAGAGGCCGCACCAACCTCGCGCGATCTTCGCGCGACGCCCTACGCAGAATGTGCAGGATTGCCGCTGCGGCGCGCTGCCGGCGTGCTTTTCGACCCTTGCGGCACCGGCGCCCGCGTCTGCCCCTTCAGTGAACCCAGCGTGTGCGCATAGGTCGACGTGAACTCCGCACCCATCAGGAAGATCTGCGCGGAGTAGTAGACCCACAACAGCAGCACCACCAGCGACGCCGCTGCGCCGAAGCCCGAGGCCACGCCGCTCTTGCCGATGTAGAGCCCAATCAGCGTCTTGCCGACGGTGAACAGCAGTGCGGTGACGAGCGCGCCGACCCAGACGTCGCGCCATTCGATGCGCACGCGCGGCATGAACTTGTAGATCATCGCGAACGCCACCGTGATGACGCCGAAGCTGAACAGGAAATTGAGCGCGGTCGCCACCATCTCCCACACACCGAGCATCGGCCCCCACCAGCGCCCGAGGGCCGCGAGCATCGCGCTGGCGATCAGCGAGACGAGCAGCAGGAAGCCGAAACCGAGGATCAGCCCGAACGACAGCACCCGTGCCCGCAGGAAGCCCCAGATGCCGCCTGGCTTGGTGGTCGCCGGTGCGCGCCAGATGTGGTTGAGCGAGTTCTCGAGTTCGGCGAACACGGTCGTTGCCCCGACCAGCAACGCACCGATGCTGCCGACCGCAGCCAGCGTGCTCTTCACGGGCTTGTTGACGCTTTCGAGCAGGCCCTGCACCGCATGCGCGCCGTCGTCGCCGAGCAGCCCGCGCAACTCGCCCAGCAGCTCGCCGCGCGCCGCTTCCTCGCCGAACACCAGTCCGGCCACCGAGATCACGATGAGCAGCAGCGGCGCCATCGAGAACACGGTGTAGTAGGCCAGGGCGGCGCCCATGCTCGGGGCCTTGTCTTCGACCCACGCGGAAGCGGAGTCTTTGACCAGCGTCCAGGCTTGCTTGAGGTTCATGCCCGAGATGGCAGCAACCGATGTGCCCGTATCGCCGCGCCGTGCCGACTCGGCACGCCACTGTGCCCAACAGACACGCCGCGCCCCCGCCGGCTGCGCACACTGCCGGACAGCACATGCACCGGAGGTCTGCGATGTTCCTGCAACGCATGAAGTGGCTCGCCACGACGCTGGCACTGGCGCTGATCACCGCTGCGCATGCAGCACCGCCCGGCGACTACCCCACCAGGCCGGTCCGCCTGCTGGTCGGCTACGCGGCGGGCGGCAGTGTGGACACGATCGCGCGCGCCGTGGCGCCGGCGTTGTCGCAGCGGCTGGGGCAACCGGTCGAGGTGGTGAACATCGCCGGGGCGAGCGGCTCGATCGCTGCGGTCACCGTGGCGCTGGCCGAGCCCGACGGGCACACGCTGCTGCTCGGCTCGCCGGCCGAGGTCGGCATCAACCACCTGCTCTCACAGCCGGGCCGCTTCGACCCGCTGCGCGACCTGACGCCGATCGGGCTGGTCGGCAGCCAGCCGCTGGTGCTGGTGACCGGCCCCGGCACCGCGGTGCGTTCGATCGACGACTTTCTGACCTACACGCACCGCCGGCGCGGTTCGGCACGATATGCCACCGCGGGCCACGGCACGCCGCTGCACCTGGCCGGAGAAACGATCAAGCAGCTTGCTGGCGTGCAGATGGTGCACGTGCCGTATCGCGGCGCGAGCCTGATGCTGCCGGACGTGAAAAGCGGCTCGGCGGACTTTGCCGTGATGGTGCTGTCCAGCGCCTTGCCGCACGTGCGCGAGGGATCGCTCCAGGCCATCGGCGTGACGCAGGCGCACCGCACACCGGCCGCGCCGGGCATCCCCGCGCTCGCGGAGCACAGGCGCCTGCAGGGCATGGATATCGGCGTGTGGTTCGGCCTGCTCGGCCCCGCCCGGCTGGCGCCACAGGTGACGCAGCGCCTGCAAGCGGAGTTGCAGGCCGTGCTGAAGGACCCGGCGCTGCGCCGGCAGCTCGAATCCGGTGGCGTCGCGTTGATGGACGACATCGAATTTGCGCCCTTTCTGCGCAGCGAGCTGCAGAAGTTCACGCAGACCATCACCCGCGCGCAGCTGCGTCACTGATCCGTCGCGTCCCACACCGCTTCGACCAGCGGCGACTGCCGCATGCGCGGGCGGTACAGCCGCACCTCGAAGTGCACCTCGTCGCTGCGGTTGCCCAGCGCGACGAGCATGCCCTTCTTGCAATCCGCCGCCGCCATCGACCAGGGCAGCCAGGCGATGCCGAGGCCCTTGAGCACGAACTCCTGGATGGCGTCGGCCGAGTCGCAGACGATGCGCGTGCGCAGGCCAGCGTCCGGCAGGCTCTGACGCATGTGGTCGAGCATCAGCGCACCGAGCGACAGCGACGGCGCATACGAGATGATGGGCCCGTCGTGCAGGCCGTGCATCGTGCCGCCCTTGCCGTTGGCACGCGACACCGGCACCAGCTTGTCATGCGCGAGCGTGAGGTGCCGGAAGCGCTGGCTGCTCAGGCGCACCGACGTGGCGGGGTGCTCGTAGCAGCAGACGAAATCGACCTCGCCGCGTTCGAGCAGCATCACCACTTCCGTCATCGAACGGGTCTGCACCTCGACCCGTTGCCGGTGCAGGGGCTGACGTGGCCGTGCCAGGCGCGTCAGCCAATCGGCCACGATGGTGCGGGCCAGCGTGCGGCCGGCCCCCACGCGCAACACGGCTCCGCCGACGATGCCTTGCCGGCTGCGCAGTTGCTCGCGCGCCTGCGCCAGCCCCTCCACCAGCGCCTGAGCCTGCTGCAGCAATGCGAGCCCGGCCGGCGTGAGCTGCACCGGGCTGCGGGTGCGGTCGACGAGCGGCGCACCGGCCCACGCCTCGAGCGACCGGATGCGTCGCCCGAACGCCGGGTGTGTCACGTGCCGGGTCTCGGCGGCCCGCACGAAGCTGCGCTCCTTCGCCAGGGCAGCCAGGTCTTCCAGCAGTTTGAGGTCCATGTGGCATTGTGGTCACCGTGCGGCACAGGCCCGGAGAGGTTTTGCCCTGAGGCGCCGTGCGCGGCTGGCGCTCGACCTTCGCGGATGTGCCGTAACAGCACGCAGCGGTGCCGGGTCAGCACGTCTGCGCAGTCGCTCGTTTCCACAATCGGCGTCATCGCAACCCGGAGAGTCGTCATGAAGAACCATCTCGCAACGATTGCCTCGCTCGGCATCGCCACGCTGTTGCACGGCACGGCACTCGCTCAAGCGGCGACCTACCCCAACAAGACGATCACGTTGATGGTGGGCTACCAGGCAGGCGGCAGCGTCGACCTGGTGGCCCGCGCGATCGGCCCGTCGCTCTCGAAGCGGCTGGGGCAGACGGTGGTGGTCGAGAACGCAGCCGGCGCGGGCGGCACGATCGCTGCCGCCAAGGTCGCCTCGGCGGCCCCGGACGGCTACACGCTGCTGATGGGATCGCCGAGCGAGGTCGGCATCAACCACCTCACCAACAAGAAGCTGTCCTACGACCCGGTCCGGCACTTCGTGCCGATCGGCCTGGTGGGCAACCAGCCGATGGTGCTGGTCACGCGCCCGCAACAGCCGGTCTCGAACACCGAGGAGTTCATCCGCCACACCGCGCAGAACCCGGGCAAGGCGATGTACGCCAGTGCCGGCATCGGCACGCCGCTGCACCTGGCCGGCGAAATGCTCAAGCAGAAAGCCAACCTGCAGCTCGTGCACATTCCCTACCGCGGTGCGGCGGGCATGGCCACCGACCTGCTCGGCGGCCAGATCGACTACAGCGTGTTCGTGCTGTCGAGTGCGCTGCCGTACATCAAGGACGGGCGCATGAAGGCGATCGGCGTGACGAGCCCCCAACGCAATGCCGTGGCACCCGACATTCCCGCACTGGCCGAACACCCCAAGCTCAAGGGCATGGACATGAGCATCTGGTTCGGCGTGCTGGCACCTGCCAACACGCCGGCGCCCATCGTCGAGCGCTTGGGCAAGGAGCTGAAGGCGGTCGTCGGCGAGCCGGAGGTGAAGAAGAAGCTGCAGGACGCCGGCCTCACGCTGACGCCCGACGCCGACTTCCCGAAGTTCCTCAGGAGCGAGATCGCCAAGTACTCGGCCATCGTCGACTTTGCACAGATCAGCGAATGACTCTCCTCACCGACATCGAGCCCACGCAGATGGACCTCACCCGACCCGACATCGCCCGCTGGCGCGCGGGCAACACCGGCGTCGAAGGCGTGTGGCACTTCGACTCCAACGCTGCGGGCCGGCGCGTGCTCGTCACGGCGCTGCTGCACGGCAACGAGTTCAGTGGCGCGTTCACCTTGATGCGGCTGCTCGATGCCGGGCTGCGGCCACGCCGAGGTTCGCTCACGCTCGCGTTCTGCAACCTCGCCGCCTACGACCGCTTCGACCGCACGCAACCCGACGCAGCCCGCTACGTCGAGGAAGACATGAACCGTGTGTGGACGCAGCAGGCGCTGGCCGATCCGGCGACGCTGGAGCGTCGCCGCGCGCTGGAGCTGCTGCCCTTCGTGCGCGAAGCCGATTGGCTGCTCGACTTGCATTCGATGCACGAACCCAGCCAGCCGCTGCTGCTGGCCGGCACCTCGGCACGCCACCTTGCACTCGCAACCCGGTTGCGAGCGCCGCAGCACGTGGTCGCCGACGCAGGCCATGCGGATGGGTGCCGCCTGCGCGACTTCGCGCAGTTCGCGCCGGAGGGCCGCCGGGATGCGCTGTCGCTGCTGCTGGAGGCCGGCTATCACTTCGACCCCGCCGCACGCCGGGCGGCCATGGACCTCACCGCCCGCCTGCTGGTGCTGTCCGAGGTGGTCGACCGCGGTCAGCTGGATGCTGCCTGGTTCGCGCCGCCTGCTGCCTCGCAGACCCTGTTGACGGTGACGGACGCCGTGGTGGCGCACAGCATGGCCTTCCGCTTCACCGAGGCCTTCACCGGGCTCGAAACGATCGAACATGCAGGCACGGTCATCGGACACGAGGGCGAGCGCGTGATCACCACCCCTTACGACCACTGCGTGCTGGTGATGCCCTCGCTGCGTCAGCTGCGCCCGGGAGTGACCGTGGTGCGGCTCGCGAAGGCGATACCGCTGCTGTGACACGCCGGAGAGACAACCCCTGGCCAGCCTTGCGGGACGCCCCAGGCGTGCTGGCGCCGCTTGGCAGAGGTGAAACGGGGCGTCCCGCTCCTTTTGCGCAGAGGTCTTGCGCCTCGGTTCATTCCTGCCGCGCAGGATCTCTTGAGCAAGTTTCGGTAGGCAGCCCCGCTGCCGGCGGCGGCCTGAAGCACAACTTCTGAAAGCCCGGCGGGGCGGCATGAGCAATCGGCATGCCGCCCGCCGCCCCCGGGCTGTGGGATGGTGAGGTGCTCGGCACGCGCCTACCCTGGGCTACGCTCGATGCCCAGGGGGCTCCATGTTGCAACGCCTGATGACCGTGACCGCACTCGTTGCCGCGCTGGCGACTTCTGCCCAGGCAGGCCCGCTGCTCTCGTACGACAGCAGCGCCGCCTTCGATGCAGCGCCAGGCCTCACCCCCTCCGACCGCGGCGAGGTGATCGCCAGCGACAGCGCCAATTTCAGCTACCACGTGGCCTGTTGCGCCGGCATGCAGGCCTGGGACGCCTACGGCACCTTCGAGTCGCAGGTGGTCCGCGCGCAGGACGGCACGCTGGATTTCTACTGGCGAAAGCGATACGAGACCCGGGTCCATCGCGACGAACTCGGCAACGGCACGATCAATGACATGGGGTTCATGGTGCTGTTCGATTTCTTTGATCCTCGCATCCACTACGACGCCGGCGCGCTGGTGGGCAGCGGCGGCTATCGCGTGGAAGGCGTGCAAGTCGATCGGGAGGAGCCTGGGATGACCGCGACGGGCGACCCAGGGGCACTGACGATGTATGTCGACCAGCCGGCAATGGGCGTGTGGTCCGACTGGTTCTTCTTCGACACGAACGCGCGCCACTACGACCGCGGCGCGCTGGTGCTGGCGCACAGCCTCAGTTGGAACATCGGCACCTCGAACGAATCACCGGCGTTCCGGCCGCTCGCCGCCCCCATCCCCGAGCCGTCCACGTGGATGAGCATGGCCACCGGGCTGCTGTTCGCCACCTTCGTGGCGCGGCGGAGACGCGGCGGCTGAGCACCGCGGCCAAGTCACCGCACGAGCACCCACTGCGTCAGCGCGTGGATCAGCAAGCCGATCAAGCCGCCGACCAGCGTGCCGTTGATGCGGATGAACTGCAGGTCGCGGCCGATGTTGCGCTCCAGCTCGTCGGTCATTTCCTGCGTGTTCCACTCGTCGACACGCGCGACGATGTAGTTGGCGATGTCGCCGCGGTAGCGTTCGATCCACTGCGGCGCGGCCTCCAGGATCTGCGTGTTGATCCATTCCTGCATCGCGGGGTCGGCACGCAGCTTCTCGCCGAGCGTGAGCGCGGCTTCGGCGATGCGGCGGCGGATCGAGGAGTCCTCGCGACCCAGGTCGTCGTGCAGCCACGCGAGCAGGCTGCCCCACATCCCGTGCAGGTAGTCGGCGAGCGCGGGGTGGGCCAGCACCTCCCGCTTGAGGGTTTCGCCCTTCACGCGCCAGGCCGGGTCGTGTTTCAGCCGCTCGACGAAACCGGCCACGAACTCGTCGAAGCGCTGGCGCAGAGGATGCTGGGGGTCGTCGCCCATTTCGCCGATGACGCGGCCGACGCCGGCGACGATCTTGCTGGTGGCGAGTTGCCCGGCGATGTTGTCGAGGCCGAGGTAGCGCAGGTAGCGCACCTCGGCGGCGATCACGTCGGCGATCTTCTGCTGCACGGCTTCGTCCTGCACGAGCGTCGAGATCTGCTTCAACACCTCGTCGAGCATGGCCTGGTGGCGGCCATTGGCGGTGAGCACGTCCAGCAGCTGCCCGCTCAGGTGCGACACGTCCACCTGCTCCAGCCGCGCGACCAGGGTGTCGCGGATGAAATGCTGCACGCGCTCGTCGTCCAACGCGGTCAGGCCATACCGTGCGGCGGCCGCGAGATGCTGGCCGACCTGCTCGGCATGCTGCGGCTGCGACAGCCACGCGGCCAGCCGACCGGCCGGATCGAAGCTGCGCAGCTTGGCGAGCACGCGCTCGGTTTCGAGAAAGTTGGTGACGATGAACTGGCCGAGGTTGACGCCGATGCGCGCCTTGTTGGCCGGAATGATCGCGGTGTGCGGGATCGGCAGCCCCAGCGGGTGGCGGAACAGCGCGACCACGGCGAACCAGTCGGCGATCGCGCCGATCATCGCGGCCTCGGCAAAGGCCGCCACGTAGCCCCACGCGGCGTGGCGGGGCTCCATCAGCGTGGCCGTGACGTACAGCACCGCGGCCAGTGCCAGCAGGCCCAGCGCGATGCGCTTCATGCGCGCCAGTGCTTCGGCGCGGGAGGCGTCCATGCTCACGGTGCAAGCCCCGCCGGCATCAACCCAGCACGCGCAGCAGCCAGCGGTTGAGCTCGGCGATCTCCTCGAGACACACCGAATGCTCCATCTCGTACTCGTGCCACTCGACGCGATAGCCGAGCTGCTGCAATGCATCGCGCGATGCGAAGGCGCGCTGGATGTCGACCACGCCGTCGTCC
Organism: uncultured Caldimonas sp.; assembly: GCF_946480305.1. The sequence goes on along the minus strand of NZ_CAMLJQ010000013.1, from coordinate 77,043 downwards.
AGGCCATGGGCCAGGAAGATCGGCACGTCGCGGTTGGCGGGCGCGGCCTCGGTGGCCGTCTTCGCGGCCAGCGGCAGGTAGCCGGACAAGCCCACCAACCCGGCCAGCCGCTCGCGGTGGCGCAGGCCGGTGAGCAGCGCCATCGCGCAGCCTTGCGAGAAGCCGGCCAGCACGATGCGCGAGGCGGGGATGCCGCGGGCCTTTTCGCGGTCGATCAACGCCTCGATCTGCAGCAACGACTCGCGCAGGCCCGCTTCGTCTTCACGCCGCACGAGGTCGATGCCGAGCAGGTCGTACCAGGCCGGCATCACGTAGCCGCCGTTGATCGTGACCGGGCGTGCGGGGGCATGCGGCAGCACGTAGCGCACGGGGCCCACGGCCGACAGGTCGAGCGCCTCGGCCACCGGCACGAAGTCGTTGCCGTCGGCGCCCAGGCCGTGCAGCACGATCAGGCTGGCGGTCGGCGCGGGGCCGGTTTCGATCTCGATGGCGTCGAGCGGCATGGACGGAACTCCTCGGGCAACGGATGCCTGAGCATAGGCGAAACCGGTGTCACCGCTGCCGTGCGGCAATGACGGTGCGGAAGAAGTCGACCAGCGCCGGCGCGTGGTGGTCGAAGGTGAACAGGTGGCGCTGCAACCACACCTGCTCGCGCAACTGCTGCATCGCGTGCGCGTCGTGCAGTTGGGCGGCCAACGCGTCGAAGTCGTCGTAGAACAGGCCCGCGCCCAGCCGGCGGCACAGCGATTGGGTGGCGACGATCGCGCCGTCGTTGGTCGGCTGGATCATCGGCAGCCCGGCAGCGGCGAGCGTCGCCATGCGCGCGGGGTAGTTGAGGTCGTCCCAGTTGGCGCGCCGCATCTCGCCGGCGTTGACGCTCTTGAACGCATGCAGCCAGCCGGCGTCGTACTGCGAGAACTCCTGCGTCCAGCGCGACACGTCCACGTTGGCATGCAGGTGCAGATGGCGCGGCGCGAGCGCGCGGGTCTTGTCGATCCACTGCCGCCACTGGCCGTGCGTGAAGTCGCCATAGAAGTGCAGGTGGATGCCGCGCTGCGCGAGCGCCGCCACGTCGGGCGGGTGCAGGCCGATCGGCCGCCCGGGCACCACAGTGTGGATCTCGCCGTCCTGCTCGGCGAGCCGGGTGCTGCGCGCTTGCTGGAACCAGTCGCGCTTGGGCAGGTCGCCGTCCAGCACGTGCGTCGGCTTGTCGTGCGACAGGCCCGGCACCACGGTGTCGAACCAGTCGCGCATCTCGGGGCTGCTGAACACCTGCCCATCGCAACGGCGGTGCAGCTCCACGAGTTGGGGCCAGGTGCCTTTTTCGAGGCAGATGAACGGCCCCTCCTTGAAGTGCCACACGAAGGGCACGTGCGGCACCGCACACATCACCTCGTGCGCAAAAGGCACCGCCTGCCAGTTGAGCAGCGCGTAGATGAGATCGGGTTGCAGTTCGTCGACCGCGCGGCGCCAGTCGTCGCGGGGCAGGTCCTGCACGTGGCCGAAGGGCAGCGGGCCCACGTGGTTGTACCAGTACGGCTCGCGCATCCACAGGCCGTACAGCCGGTGGCCCTGTTCCTCGAGCGCGAGCACGCGATCGGCGTTGTAGGCCAGCTCGCCGACGAGCAGGATCTTGAGCCCGTCGGCCGCGGGCGGCGTGTCGGGCCGCTCGCGCTGCGCGCGGTAGGTGCCGACCTCGTCGATCGCATTGCCCACCGTCGTGTGAAAACGCAGCGGCGTGCGCACGCGGTAGTGCAGCCGGAAGGGGTTGATGCCGCCCACCGGCTCCTGCATCAGCTTGTGCCGCTGTGCGGGGTGGTCGACCCACTCGCAGGTGACCCGGCCCGAGCCGACGAAGCGGCCTTCGCGGCGCAGGCGTGACCAGTACAGCCGCTCGAGATCGTCGGACTCGAGTTCGTCGCGCTCGACCCAGCGCTGGTCGACGGCGCGGTGCATGCATTGCACCAGCTGCAGCGCGCAGCCGTCGATCTGGCCCGGCACCTCGCGGTTGTAGTGATGGCGCACGCCGGAGTGGGCAAGCACGGCCTCGGGCTGCTCGTCGAGCAGCGCCTTCAGCGACCGCAGGTGGTCGGCGTAGTAGAGGTCGTCGCTCGGCAGGTAGGCGACCAGCGGTGCGCGTGCATGGGCCAGCGCGGTGTTCAAGGCATGGCCGAGTCCGTGCTCGGGCTGGCGCAGGTAGCGGATGCGCGAGTCCTTCAGCCACGGTGCGACCACGGCCTGGGTCGCGTCGTCGTGGCTGGCGTCGACGATGACGGCCTCCCATTCGGCGAGGGTCTGTGCCTGCAATGAAGCCAGTGCACGGGCAATGAACGTGGCCTGGGCATAGGTCGGCATCAGGACGCTGACGCGGGGAAGCAAGGGGGATGTCATCGGGATCCTTCATGACACCAGCGCACCGGATGGTGGCCAGCGAGACGGGCCGAGCAAACGCGGTGCCCGGGCTCAGCCGCGGGAGCGCACGCGATTTGCTGCAACGCCCTTACCCCTTCGACGAAAGCTTGCGATGCCCGCCACACCGGCTGAAGACCCACCTGAAAAGCAGGCTGGCGAGAACACATGCCCCCGCTGCGCCGGACGCGGCACGCTGCCCGATGGCGCGCGCTGCCCGGCGTGCGACGGCAGCGGCATCGTCATCGAACCCGTCGGGGACGCGTGATGCACATGACCGCTTCGCCGTTCTCGCCGGGTCGAAGGCGCTGCATGGCGGGTGGCTGCGCGACGCTGCTCGCCGCCGCGATCGGCGACGGGCACGCCCAGGGCGGGCAACGTGTTCCCTTCACGCTGTTCACCTTCGGTGACTCCATCCTCGACTGCGGCCACTACAACGCGCACGGCGTCCACCCCGGACAGCTCATCGTGCGCAACGACGATGGCCTGTTCCCCGAGTTCAAGGGCCGAGATCTTCAATCGCGCGGGCCGGCAAGGCTGGAACACCGCGCCGTCGACGGCGCCACGGTGGACGGGCTGCCCGCGCAGGCAAGAGGCGTGGTGCGCCCGCAAGGCCCGTGCGCGGCCTTGCTCACCGTGGGGGGCAACGACCTGCTGCGGGGGTTGGCTGCGGACACCGGGCCGGGCCTGCGGGCGTTCGAGACGGCGCTCGGCCGCTTCCTGCAGGCGCTGCCCGTCCGGCCGGTGCTGATCGGCACCGTCTACGACCCGACCTTCGGCGATGACGCCCGCAACTTCCTCGGCGTGGAAGCCCGCATCGCCCGCGCCAACCACCGGCGCGTGAACGATGTGCTGGCGGCACAGGCGGCACGCCACGGCAAGCTGGTCGATCTGCATGCGCACTTCCTGCGCGGCACGCCGGCGTGGTTCGTACGCACGATCGAGCCCAGCCTGGTGGGTGCATCGGAGGTGAGACGGGCGTTTCTCGCGCTGCTGTGAGCCCCCGCGCAAGGGGTGGCGGCCCGGCGCGGGAAGCCGCAGAATCGCGGCCTGGCTGCGCTGCAGTCCCGTGCCGCCCGGAGCCCTTCATGCCCACATCCACCCGCTTGCCCGCATTGACCGGCCTGCTGATCGGCGCCATCGCGCTGGCCGGTTGCGCGACCCGCGTCGAGGTCGAACGCCCGGCGCGCCCGACGCTGCCGCTCCTCGAAGACATCGCCAGCCTGCGCGTGAAGTTCCAGAACCCGGCGCTGTCGCCTGGCAACGGCGGCGAACTGATCGGCGCCGAAGCACTGCGGCCCGGCGACATCCTGCTCACGGCCGGCAGCGGCATCACGTCGGTGGGCATCCAGGTGCTGACGCTCGCGCCGGTGAGCCACGCCGCGCTGTACGTCGGTGACGGCCAGGTGATCGAGGCGGTCGGCGAGGGCGTGCGCACGCGCTCGGTGCAGGCGGTGCTGGAAGAAGAAGCGATGGTGGTGGCCTTCCGCCACCCCGGCACCACGCCGGAGGCGGCCGCCTTGATGCGCGACTTCGCGCATGAGAAGGTCGGCAGCCGCTATGGCTACCTGGGTGTGATGCTGCATGCGCCGTTCGCGGTGGAGCGGCGCGTGTGCGAGCTGCCGCTGGTGCCGGGCCTGGTGCGCGACTTCTGCCTGCGCGGCGTGGCGCTGGTGCAGCTGGGCACCGGCAGCGACGACCGCTTTTTCTGCTCGCAGCTGGTGATGGAGGCCTACCGTCATGCCGGGCTGCCGATCACCACGGCGAAGGCGCACTGGATGAGCCCGGCCGACATCCTGCACATGCGCTCCGACGACGTGCCCTCGATGACCGTGGAGCAGGCGCTGCATTACGTCGGCCACCTGAAGTACACCGCGCCGCCCGAACGCGTGGCGCAGGAGTGAACACGATGAGCGACGACCGGCTCGAAGCGCTGACGCAACGGCTGCGCGAGTTTTCGGCCGCGCGGCAGTGGGAGCGGTATCACTCGCCGAAGAACCTGGCGATGGCGCTGGCCGGCGAAACCGGCGAGCTGGTGGCCGAGCTGCAGTGGCTGACCGAAGCCGAAAGCCATGCACCGGATGCCGAGCGCCTGCAGCGCATCCGCGACGAAGCGGCCGACGTGTTCATCTACCTCGCGCGGTTGGCCGATGCATTGGGCATCGACCTGATCGACGCGGCGCACGCCAAGATGGACCGCAACGAGACGCGCTTTCCGGCCGGGGCGCGGCCGGGGCACGGCTGATCAGCGTCTACAGATAGGCCTGACGCTGCACGCGCAGGAAGTCCCGGTCGATCTGCTCGGCATAGAGCGCCACGTCGCGCTCGCTCACGCCGCAGCTCGCGTAGTGCGCCTGCCAGCCGTCCACCACGCGCGCCACCCGGCGCACCTGCTCCACCGCCTCGTTCTTCTTCAACGAGAACATCCTGCACATCGACAGCGCGTTGTCGATGGTCGCATCCGCTTCGTCGCGGCCCACGCGCATCTGCTGGTAGCCGAGCGCCTGGCCCGAGGGCAGCACGTCGAACGCCGGCGACAGCTCGTACTGCTGCGCATCGTCGACCAGCAGCACATGGTTCTTCTCGTGATCGTCGGTGTTGTCGATCAGGATGTTGAACACCATGCGGCGGAACAGCTCGTGCATCTGCGCGGCATACACGTCGCCCCCGACGACACCGCGGCGCCGCAGCAGTTGCGCCAGCTCCGGGTAGCCCAGGCGCTCGCCGGCGGCCTTCAAGGCCACGTTGGCCGACAGCGCATGCACGCGCTGCCCGCCGCTCGTGCGGTCGAAGCGCTTCACCGCCACCGCGTGGCCGTCGACCAGCGGCACGGGCCGCGTCTCGGCGGTGCGGATGCCGGCTTGCCGCGCGAGCGTCATCGTCGCGTGCTCGACCAGCGGCGTATCGGCCGGCTCGCCGTCGGCGAACTTCACGACCCAGGGCGCGCCGTCGATCGTTACCAGCGCCTTGGGGCGCGCGCCGCCCATCGTCACGCCGGGCGAGATCAGCCGCTGCTGTTCAGGCGCGATGGGCTCGTTGTCCAGCACCTTGCGCACCAGCGTGTGGATGGCTTCGGTGTCGGCCAGCGTCGGCAGCGGGCCGGTGCGGCGCGGCAGGTAGTGCTGCGCAGAGGTCGACACGCCGAGTGCGCCAAAGCGGTCGTCGCCCGCGAAGTAGAGGTATTCGAGCAGCGACAGCCGCGGCGGCTTGTCGATGAAGCGGATCACCCGCTCGCCCCAGCGGTCGGGGCGCGCGTCGTCGACCGCACCGACCGCCGTGTCGCGCTCCTGCGGCAGGAACTCCTCGGCCATCAGCGGCAGGTCTTCGCTGAGCGCGAACCCATGCTGCAGCCAGCCGTCGGCATAGCGCAGCGACACGCCGCGCAGCGTGCGCACGGTGTTCAATTCACCGATCAGCACCGGGTGCTCGGGCCGGGTGAGCAGCCACAGGTAGAGCCGGTCGGCCGGCGTGTAGCGCGGCTCGTTCATTGCGGCTCACCGGCTTTGCGTTGCCGCGCAAGGCGCGCCTCGACCGAAGCCGCCGAGCGCACCGCGCGGCGCTGCAGCGCTTCGCGCACGTCCATCTCGAGTGCGCCGCGGTCGTGTTGCGGATCGGCCAACTCGGGCAGCGCGTGTGCGCGGCCGATCAGCCACAGGGCGGTTGCGTAGATGCCGACGGCCACGCCCGGATCACCCTGCTCCATCCGGATCAGCGTGGGCACCGACACGCCCAATCGCTTGGCCCAGGCGCGCTGCGGCTCCTTGCGGCGGATGCGGGCAATGGCCAGGTTTTCGCCCAGCTGGCGCAGCGCCTGCATGCTGGCGGGCGGCAAGGAGGCGAGGGCGGGGCTGTCCTTAGGCATAACAAAAAGTTTATCTCCCGAGGCGTTTTGGTCAAGTTTTTGTTAGTCGAAAACCGCATCCCTTCGCCCTTCTTCAGCTTCAAGACCCTGGCGCCAGCTCGGAGCCCTCTCCCTTTTGCTTGTTTTTGCGTATTTTTGCGTGTTTAATCCGGCTTCGCACTTTCGGAGCCACGATGACACCCCCTTCCGCCTTGACGGCCGATTCGCGCACCGCATCGCCCGGCCTGCTGACCAGCGGCGGCCACTTCCTCGCGCTGGGCGTCCTCATGGGGACCTGGGCCACCGGCATCCCGGGCCTGAAGCAGCGGTATGGGTACACCGAGCAGGAGCTCAGCCTGGTGCTGCTGGCACTCGCCGCCGGAGCGGGCGTCGCCTTCCTCACCTGCGCTCGCGTGATGCGCGCGGCCGGCCTGCAACTGACGCTGCGCGCCACCGCCGTGCTGGGCGCACAGGCGCTGCTCGCCACGCTGCTCGTCTCCAGCACGGTGGCGCTCGTCATCAGCGCCTTTCTGCTGGGCTGGGGCAGCGCCGCTTTCGACGTTGCGATCAATGCGCGCGCGGTCGCGCTCGAGCGCGAACTCGGCCGTCCGGTGATGTCGAAGCTGCACGCCATGTTCAGCACCGGCGGCGTGATCGCCGCAGCCGCCGCCGCCGCGTTGTTCTCGGGGGGCACGCCGCATCTCCTTTGGCTGGCCGTGCCCGCCGCCCTCGGCCTGGTGCTTTGCAGCCTGCCCTGCGCACCCGACGACGCAGGTGCGCCGGCGGAGGGCGGGCCGACCGGCGCCGCGCACCCCGAGCGCAGCCGGCTGCTGTGGCGCCTCGGGGCGGCCGCCCTGCTGTGCCTGCTGTGCGAAGGCGTGATGTACGACTGGTCGGCGGTCTATATGGTGCATGCCTTCGCAGCCTCGCCGGCCCTGTCGGTGGCCAGCTTCGGCGTGTTTTCCGCGGCCATGGCCGCCGGACGCTTCAGTGGCGACGAATGGCGCCGCCGCCACGGGGTGCGGCCGGTGCTGCTGGTCGGCTGCCTGCTGGCCGCGGCCGGAGCGCTCGCCGCCACCCAGGGCGGGCACCCGGCCCTGGCGCTGGGCGGCTTCGTGCTGGTCGGCCTGGGGCTGTCCAACGTGATTCCGATCGTCTTCGCGCTCGCACCGCTTGGCTGCCCGCGCTCGCCGGAGCACGCGATCGCCTTTGTCTCGGGCGTCGGTTTCGTCGGCTTCCTGGCGGGCCCCCCGCTCGTGGGTCTGTGGTCGGCCGCCTTCTCGCTCGACACCACGCTGTGGCTGGTGGTCGCCGCTGCCACCGGGGTGGCGATACTCTCCGGCCGGAGGCATCACCCATGAAACATTCGACCGAACTGCTGGCCGACGAGCGCCGGCAGCGCATCGTCGAACTGCTGGCCCGGGAGGGCAAGGTCAAGGCCCAGCAACTGGCCAAGCTGCTTCAGGTGTCGGAGGACACGATCCGGCGCGACCTGAAGGACATGGCCGAGCAAGGGCTGCTGCGGCGCGTGCACGGAGGCGCCATGCCTGTGGCTGCGACGGCCGCCGGGGCCCCGTGGCACGAGCGGGTGGGTGTCGACGCCGACGAGAAGGCCGCCCTGGCGAACGCCGCGCGCAACGCGCTCGGCGGCGCGCGCGTGCTGTTCATCGACAGCGGCACGACCAACGCGCTGTTGGCCCGCCACCTGCCGCGCGACATCCCGCTCACCGTCGTGACCCACAGCCCCGAGGTCGCGCTCGCGCTGTGCCAGCACGAGCGTTGCGAGGTGGTGATGCCGGCCGGGCGGCTCCACCCGCGCACGGCCTCCCTCGTGGGGCCGGACGTCCTGCGGCTGGTCGAGTCGGTCCATGCCGACCTCTGCGTGCTGGGCGTGTGCGCCGTCAGCGCTGCCGCGGGGTTCACCTGCGCCGAGTTCGAGGAACAGGCCATCAAGCAGGCCATGGTGCGCCACGCGCGCACGACGCTGGCCCTGGTGACGGCCAGCAAGGTCGGGACGGTGCTGCCGTACCGCGTTGCCGGGGTCGACGACGTGGCGCAACTGTTCACGACCGCCGCAGAGGACGACCCCGCGCTCGTCGCGATGGCCGGGCTGGGCCTGCGCGCCAGCTGCGTTCCGCCCGGCTGACCGGCTGCAGCCGGCGCGAACGCTTCACTCCCGCCGCAGGCCGCACTTGGGGCGCTGCAGCAGCCGGTCGACGTAGGCGGCGATCTTCGGCCGGTCCGGCGGGCCGCCGAACATGCGCTTCCAGATGAACATCGAGCCGATCATCACGTCGGCCGCCGTGAACCATTCGCCGAACAGATAGGGGCCGTCGCCCAGCTCGTGCTCGACCACGTCCTGCACCTCCTCGAAGCCGGTCCATCCGCGGGCCGGCGCATGCGGCAGCTTCAGCAGCACGTCGCCCATCGAAGGCTCGAGCTGCGCAGTCGAGTACACCATCAGCGACAGGTAGCGGCCTCGCCCCGGCTCGCCGACGCCGGGCGCCAGCCGCGCCTGCGGGTATCGCTCGGCCACGTACATGCAGATGGCCGGGCCCTCGTAGACATGGGTGTCGCCGTCCACCAGCGCGGGCAGCTTGCCGGCCGGGTTGATCGCCCGAAAGCCGGGCGCCTTGTGTTCGCGCTTCTGGAAATCGACGTGGACGAGCTCGTACTCGGCGCCGGCCTCGTCGAGCATCCATTTCGCGATCGTCGCGCGGCTCTGGGGGTTGAAGTAGAGCTTGAGCATGCGGGTTCTTTCGGAGGTGAGGCTTGCGATGATGCCGCTGCACACGGCGCCGTGGCGGCCAAGCCTTTGCAAACCGCAACAGCCTCCCGGCCCCGCACCCGCCCCGTGATACGCCTCTTGCCGCGCCCGCATGCCTGTGCCACGCTGGCGCGATCACCACACGAACGACGAGGGCGGCCCATGAGCAACAAGAACCCCCTGGCCGACGCCCAGGTCGAGCTGGTCCGGCTGGATGCGCACATCACCGCCGCGGCGTTCGAGACGAGCATCCGCGCCCAGCTGCCCGATATGGTGGGCTCGCTGCTCGCCTGGACGCACGACGACTGGTTTGCGCTCGCGCCCGATGTGGCGCCCGCGCTGCGCAAGAGCGGCCTCGACGTGCGCGGCGCCCTCACGCAGGCCGGCGCGATCGGCTTCAACACCCTGGGTGCCGAGGCCTATGCGCAGCTCGCGCTGATGCGCGACGTGCGGGGCCGCACCACGCCTGTGCCGCCCGCGGCACCGGGCACCCCGATCGACGTGATCCGCCCGCCCACCTATTGGCGCGAAGGCTGGTACCAGGGGCGGCAGATCAAGCTCGACTGGCACGTCGTGGCGGCCGGCCTGCCGGGCGCCTGGGCCGAACTGGGCGCGGACGGCCCCGGCGCCTACGCAGACATCAAGGTGGGCCACATCGACACCGGCTACACCGAGCACCCTGCACTGGGCTTCGGCAGCCCCCAGGGCACCTGGCTGTTGCCGCAGCAGGGCGTCAACTACTGGCGCGACAAGGTCGAGGACTACGACACCGGCGAAGGCCCGCCCGAGCACTGGAACGCCCCACCGGAATACCCGGGGCCGCGCGACAACCACACCGGCTCCTTCCCGGGCCACGGCACGCGCACCTGCTCCGTCCTGTGCGGGCTCTATGCGCCGCAACCGCCGATCGACTACCCCTTCTTCGGCGCGGCGCCGGGCGTGCCGGTGATCCCGTACCGCATCACCGATTCCGTGCTGATCGATCACGTGCAGGACCTGCTCGCCAAGGCCATCGGCGACGCCGTCGCGAAGGGCGCCCGCGTCATCAGCATCAGCCTCGGGGCCGCGCGCCGCAGCAAGCGCGTCGCCAAGGCCGTCACGGCCGCCTACCGCCAAGGCGTGATCATCTGCGCCGCGGCGGGCAACACCGTGCCGCCGGTGATCTACCCGGGCCGCTTCAACTGTGTCGTCACGCTCGGGGGCGCCACCACCTCGAACGGCGTCGACCTCCACCCCTGGCGCGGCGCCTCGCGCGGCCCGGCCGTCGACGTGAGCGGGCCCGCCGACGCGATCCGCCGCCCCACCACGGTGATGACGGGCGGCCGGGAAAGCTACCGCATCGACGGGCCGGGCAACGGCACCTCGTTCGCCACCGCCTTGTGCGCAGGCATCGCCGCCCTGTGGCTGGCCAGGCGCCGCACCGACCTCGAGGCGGCCTACGGCGCCCATCGCTGGGCGCATGCCGCCGCGTTCAAGAAGCTGGTGGTCGACACGGCCCACACGCCGCCCGGCTGGAACCAGCGCGACTACGGCCGCGGCGTGTACCAGGCCGACGCACTGCTGAAAGCCGACCTGCCGACGCTGGGCGAGCTGACCGAAGAAACCGACGCTTGAGCGCCGCGCAGACGCGCCGGCCCGGCAGCAGGGGCCCGCGAGGGCCTGTTCACGCTACGGGTTCTCGTAGACCGGACACGAAACGCCGATCTCGTTCATCATTCGCGGTTCGGCCCGCTGCCGCCTCGACCGCCCATGCCTCCCACCATCATCTCCGTCTCCCAGCTTTCCAAGACCTACGCCTCGGGGCTGCATGCGCTCAAGCGCATCGACCTCGAGATCCGCCGCGGCGAGATCTTCGCGCTGCTCGGTCCCAACGGCGCCGGCAAGACCACGCTGATCGGCACCATCTGCGGCATCGTGCGGCCCACCGAGGGCCGGGTGCTGGTGGACGGCCACGACATCGTCACCGACTACCGCGCCGCCCGCTCGCTGATCGGCCTGGTGCCGCAGGAGCTCACCACCGACGCCTTCGAGACCGTGTGGGACACCGTCTCGTTCAGCCGCGGCCTGTTCGGCAAGTCACCCGACCCGGCGCACATCGAGCGCGTGCTGAAGGACCTGTCGCTGTGGGAGAAGAAGGACAACAAGATCATGACGCTGTCCGGCGGCATGAAACGCCGCGTGCTGATCGCCAAGGCCTTGTCGCACGAACCGCAGGTGCTGTTCCTCGACGAGCCGACCGCCGGCGTGGACGTGAGCCTGCGGCGCGACATGTGGGCACTGGTGCGCCGGCTGCGTGAAACGGGCGTCACCGTCATCCTGACCACCCACTACATCGAGGAGGCCGAGGAGATGGCCGACCGCGTGGGCGTGATCAGCAAGGGCGAGATCATCCTCGTCGAAGAGAAGACCGAGCTGATGCGCAAGCTCGGCAAGAAGCAGCTCACGCTGCAGCTCGCGCAGCCGCTCGAGCGCGTGCCCGACGGGCTGCACGGCTACCAGCTCGAGCTCGGCAAGGGCGGCACCGAACTCACCTACACCTACGACGCGCAGTCGGAGCGCGCCGGCGTCACCACGCTGCTGCAGCGCCTCAACGCCGCGGGCATCGAGCCCACCGACCTGCACACCACGCAAAGCTCGCTCGAAGACATCTTCGTCAGCCTCGTCAAGGAAGCCCACGCATGAACCTGCATGCCGTCCGCGCCATCTACCGCTTCGAGATGGCCCGCACCTGGCGCACGCTGCTGCAGAGCATCGTCTCGCCGGTGCTGTCGACCTCGCTGTACTTCGTCGTCTTCGGCGCGGCCATCGGCGGGCGCATCCCCGAGATCGAAGGCATCAGCTACGGTGCCTTCATCGTGCCCGGGCTGATCATGCTGTCGCTGCTGACGCAGAGCATCTCCAACGCATCGTTCGGCATCTACTTTCCCAAGTTCACCGGCACGATCTACGAGCTGCTGTCGGCGCCGGTGTCGTACTTCGAGATCCTGCTCGGCTACGTCGGCGCGGCGGCCAGCAAGTCGATCATCCTCGGCGTCATCATCCTGATCACCGCCGCGCTGTTCGTGCCGCTACGCATCGAGCACCCGCTGTGGATGGTGTTCTTCCTGGTGCTCACCTCGGTCACGTTCAGCCTGCTCGGCTTCATCATCGGCGTGTGGGCCGACGGCTTCGAGAAGCTGCAGCTGATCCCGCTGCTGATCATCACGCCGCTCACCTTCCTCGGCGGCAGCTTCTACTCGATCAACATGCTGCCGCCGGTGTGGCAGACCGTGTCGCTGTTCAACCCGGTGGTGTACCTGGTGAGCGGCTTCCGCTGGAGCTTCTACGGCAGCGGCGACGTGAGCATCGGCATCAGCCTCGCGATGACGCTGGCGTTTGCCGCGAGCTTCGTCGCGATCGCGGCGTGGATCCTGCGCACGGGGTACAAGCTCAAAGCCTGACGGGCTGCCCGCCCAAGCGTCCCGCCTGCTTGTTCAGGTTTTCTCGCTGTCCACGCGCTCTGAATACAGCGATTTTTTGAACAGGCGTGCCTTCGCGTGCGCCAGTTTTGCACTCGGCGCCGCCCCCCGGACCCGGTACGCGGTTTGCCCCGTAAAGCGGAACACCCGCTTTTCGAGGAGCCGAGATGAAGACCCAGGTTTCCCACGTGATGACCCGCGGCGCGCATGCGGCCGCCCCGGGCGACAGCCTGCGCAGCGCAGCGCAGGCGATGGACGAGCTGAACGTGGGCGTGCTGCCGGTGTGCCGGCGCAACCGCGTGATCGGCGTCGTGACGGACCGCGACATCGTCGTGCGCGGCGCCGCGCGGGCCCTGCCGCCCGATCGTGCCTCGGTGCAGGACGTCATGACCGAGGACGTGCACTGCTGCTACGAAGACCAGCCGCTGGAAGAAGTGACCGACTCGATGCAGCGTCTGCAGATCCGGCGCATGCCGGTGCTCGACCGCCAGCGCCAGCTGGTGGGCATGCTGTCGCTCGGCGACGTCGCCACCAAGGCCGGCGCGCAGCTCGCGCTGTCGGCACTGGCCGAGATCTCGCAGCCCTCCGAACCCGATCGCACCCGTGAAGAAGTCGTGGGCCGGCGCGCGCAGCCGCGGCGCTGGTCGCCCGACATGCCCGGCGCGATGCCCGAGTGACGGCACGCCCCACCCCACCACCCCCTCAGGAGACTCACATGGCCACACCCGACACGGGCCGCACAGGCTCGACCGACACGACCCGCCGCACCGATGCCGAACTCACCGGCGCCGCCTACAGTGCCGACATGGAACGCGACATGGACAACACCGACTTGCCCGTGCCGCGCGAGCTGCGTGAAGGTGCGAGCACCGGCAACCCCGGCGGGCTGGTCTCGCCGGAGGTGCGCTCCGACTACGACGGGCCCCTGCGTGGCACCGGCCTCGCCTCCGATCGCGATTCGGGCGCCGGCGCATCGGCCGGGCACGACACCGGCGGCGAGCAGGCCTCGCGCAATGCGCAGGCCCGGCTCAACGACGCGGCACAGCGCGCGATGCAGCGCGGCAACGAACTGGCCGCGGCCGCGCGCGAGCGGGTGCAGCGCCTGAAGGAAATGGACGCCCAGCGCGACAGCTTCCCCGGCGAGCACTGGCTCACGCTGGGCGCGGGCCTGTACCTGATGACGCGCCGGCGCTCGTCGTTCCTGGGCCAGCTGTTCACGGTGGCCGCAGGGGCCGCGCTGGTCTACCGCTCGATGACCGGCCGCGACAGCCTGGTGCCGACGCTCCAGGCCCAGGCCTCGCGCCTGTCGAACGCGGTCTCCGCCTCGCGCAGCGAGAACTGGACGATGCCCGAGGACGAGCAACGGCAGGAACGGTCGGGACAGCTGCCGATGTGACGCACGCGCCGGCCATCGCCTTGCGCCAGCGCAAGACCGGGGCACGATGGCCGGCAAATCCGTGAATTTTTCGTTCAAGGAGGGGCGGGACGCGCCGAAAACGGTGTCTTTGTTCCGTTGCAGGCCGCGCGCAGCGCCGCGCGGCGCCTTTCCCGTCCTCCCATGCTCAACACCTCCTGGTCCTTCAAGCGCCGCATCGGCCTGCTCGTCGCGACGGCCGTCATCGGCGTCGTCTCGCTCGTCACCCTGTCTGCCCTGTCGTCGCGCCAATACACGCTCGACCAACGTCGCGCTTCGCTGCAGGCGGCGGTGGAGTCGGTCCACAACGCGGTCGCGCACCTGCAGCAGCAGGCGGCTTCCGGCGCACTGAGCGTCGAGCAGGCACAGGCAGCCGCGCGCGAGGTGATCCGCGGCGCCCGTTTCGGCGGTGCGGATGGCCGCGCGGAGTACTTCTATGCCTGGACGATCGACGGCGTCTCGGTGATGCACCCGATCCGCCCGGAGTGGATGGGCCAGAACATGGCCGACAAGCTGAAGGACGGGCTGGGCCGCTACACGCTGAAGGATCTGGCCGCCGCCGTGCGGCAGAGCGCCAACCAGCGCGCGTTCGTCGACACGCACTTTCCGCGGCCAGGGAGCACCGAACCCGTGCCCAAGTTGCAGTACGTGATCGGCGTACCGGAATGGAACTGGCTCATCGGTGCCGGCCTTTACATGGACGACGTCAATGCCGTCATCGTCTCCGCGGTCTGGCGTGACATCGCGCTCGGCTTTGTCGTGCTGTCGGTGGTGGGTTCGCTCGGCGTGGTGATCGCCCGCAGCGTGCTGAGGCAACTGGGCGGCGAGCCGGCAGAGGCCATCGCCGCGATGGCAGCGGTGGCCCACGGCGACCTCACGGCCGCGCCCCGCTCGGCGCCCGAGGGCAGCCTGATGGCGCAGGTGCGGCTCATGGTCGAGTCGCTGTCGCGCACTGTGGCGCAAGTGCGCCTGGCCACCGACTCGATGCGCACCGCGTCGTCCGAGATCGCAGCGGGCAACCAGGACCTGTCCTCGCGCACCGAGCAGATGGCGTCGAGCCTGCAGCAGACCGCGAGCTCGATGGAGCAGATGACCAGCGCAGTGGGTCAGTCGGCCGACACCGCGCGCGAGGCCAACCAGCTGGCCGTCTCGGCCGCCGACGCCGCCGCGCGTGGCGGCGAGGTGGTGACGCGCGTGGTCGGCAGCATGCAGCAGATCACGCACAGCTCACGCAAGATCGCCGACATCATCGGCGTGATCGACGGCATCGCGTTCCAGACCAACATCCTGGCGCTGAACGCGGCGGTCGAAGCCGCTCGCGCCGGCGAACAGGGCCGCGGCTTTGCCGTGGTGGCCGGCGAAGTGCGCACGCTCGCGCAGCGTTCGGCGCAGGCCGCACGCGAGATCAAGAGCCTGATCGGCACCTCGGTCGATCACGTCGAAGCCGGCGAGCAACTGGTGGCGCAGACGGGCGAGGCGATGCAGGACATCGTGCAGAGCGTGCGCCGGGTCTCCGACCTGATCGGGGACATCGCGGCCGCCGCGGAGGAGCAGCGCGACGGCATCGGGCAGGTCAACCAGGCGGTCTCGCAGCTCGACCACGTGACGCAGCAGAACGCGGCGCTGGTGGAGGAATCGGCCGCGGCCGCCCAATCGTTGCGCGAGCAGGCCGAGCGCCTGACCGGCGCGGTCTCGGTGTTCCGGCTGCGCGACGACGGCACCGCCACCGCGCAGGCCGCCGCACCAGCGGCCCGCGCCACCCAGCACGGGGCAGCGGCGGACCTCGGCTGGGTCGCGGTGTAGCGCGAGCCTCAGCCGAGCGTGGCGCTCGCCAGCTTGGCGCCGAAGCCCAGGAACAGCCCGCCCACGCCCCCGGTGCCCGCCGCGGCCAGCTTGCGGCGGCGCCGGAACTGCTGCGCGAGATACGCGCCGCCGAAGATCAGCAGCGACAGGTAGGCCGCGCTGCAGATCTGCACGATGGTGCCCAGCAGCAGGAACGACAGCTCGGGGTGGGCATAGCCCGGGTCGACGAACTGGATGAAGAACGACACGAAGAACAGGATCGCCTTGGGGTTCATCAGGCTGATCAGCAGCGCCGCGCGGAACGGGCGGCTTGCGTCCGGCGGCGGCGCGGCGGCGTTGTCGCCGTGCCCGCGCCACATCGCGAAAGCCGAGCGCAGCAGGCCGATGCCCACCCAGGCCAGGTAAGCGGCGCCGGCGTACTTGATCACCAGGAACAACGCGGGCGTGGTCTTGAGCAGCGACGCCGCGCCGCCGGCGGACAGCAGCATCAGGATCGCGTCGCCGACGAACACGCCGCACGCCCCGCGGTAGCCCGCCGCCACGCCCCAGCGCGACGCCACCGACATCACGTACAGCGAATTGGGGCCGGGCAGCAGCACGATGAAGATGGTGCCGAGGATGAAGGTGGGCAGGTCGGTGATGCCGTAAATCATGGTGGGGCTCCGGGCAAGGCGTCGATTCTTCCATGCGGCGGCCTGGTTTGCAGGCCGAGATCCGTTCAACCGCGGCCGCGCAGCAGGGCCTGCGCGCAACCCAGCGCCTGCCCGGCATATGCCCCGCCAAACAGCAGCGTGTGGTTGAGCAGGTGATAGAGCTGGTAGAGCCCGCGCCGCCGCGGGTAGCCGGGGTGCAGCCCTGCCGTGTCGCGATAGGCTGCCCAGAACGCGGGTGACGGGCTGCCGAACAGCTCCATCATGGCCAGCTCCGCCTCGGCGTCGGAGCACGAGACGGCCGGGTCGTACACCACCGGCGTGCCGTCTGTGAGCATGGCCCAGTTGCCGGACCAGAGGTCGCCGTGCACCAGGCTCGCCCGCGGGACGTGGCCATCGTCGAAGTAACGGGGCAGGGCCTGCACCACCTGCTCGGTGGCGTCGATCAGCTCGCGGCCCATGCCGCGCGCGTGCAACCGCTCGCACAGCGCGCCCAGGCGTTCGGTGGCGAAGAACTGCATCCATCCGGCCAGACCCCCCTGCGCGCTCCAGCGGTTGCGCTGTGGCGTGCCGCCGAGCATGTTGTCGCGGTGCCAGCCGTAGCGCCCACCGCCCATCGGCGGCGTGGCGAGGTGCAGCGCGCCGAGTGCCCGCCCGAAGCGTTCGGCAAAACCTGCATCCGGTGCGCGCATCTGCAGCTCCTCCAGCGCCAGGAACATCACGCCATGCTCCGCCGAGAGGCCTTCATGCACCACCTCGGGCACGCGCAGGGTGCCGCTGGAGGCCAGTGCGCGCAGGCCGTCGGCCTCGGCCTCCAGCACGTCGGCCGCGGCCGCCGGTACCGACTTCACGAACAGCCGCCGGCCTGCGCCCCTGGCCCGCCACGTCGCGCAGAACGAACTGGCATTCAACGGCTCGACCGACCACCGCCCGCCGAACCGCGCGTGCAGCATGTCGACGATCGGCGTGTTGGAGCGCATGCCGGCCAGTATGGCGAGCGCCTCAAGGTGGAGCAGTTCACGCATGTATTTGTTGGCAGGCCGCACCTGCTTCTGCCGCCGTGGGGCTTGACTTCAGCCGCCATGCCCTAAGCTAGCCGCCTTTGAGCAAGCGGCGCCCTTGAGCGCCCCCCGATGAAAATACCTTCCCTGCTGCAAGCCGCCGCCCCGTCTTCTCCCCAAGCCCGCCGCGTGCCTGCGCACGCCGACACGCCGGAGCGCCACGCCGACGAGCGCCGGGCGCGCCGCGCAGCCGAGCTGCAGACGCTCGACAGCCTCAACACCGAACTCGCCTTCCACGGCTACCCCGACAGCTTCGCCACCGCACGCCGGCTCGCCCGCCGTGTGACGCTGTTCGTCGGCCCGCCCAACAGCGGCAAGACGCACGCCGCCTTCGAACGGCTGGCGCAGGCAGAGTCCGGGGCCTATCTCGCGCCGTTGCGGCTGCTCGCGCTCGAAGGGCGCGACCGGCTCGAAGCGCGCGGCGTGCCGTGCTCGCTGCTGACCGGCGAGGAGCACGTGCCGTCGCCCGGTGCACGGGCGGTGTCGAGCACCGTGGAGATGGTCAACACGCGCGAGATCGTCGACGTGGCCGTGATCGACGAGGCGCAGATGCTGTTCGACCCCGACCGCGGCTGGGCCTGGACGCAAGCCATCGTCGGCGTGCCGGCCTGCGAGGTGATCGTGATCTGCTCGGCCTACGCCGTCGACGCGATCCAGCGCCTGCTCGAGGTCTGCGGCGAGACCTGCGAGGTGCGCCACTTCGAGCGCAAGCAGCACGTGCAGCTGCTCAAGACGCCGGTGTCGCTGCATTCATTGAAGAAGGGCGACGCAGTGGTGGCCTTCAGCCGCCGCGACGTGCTGATGCTGCGCGACCGCATCGCCGAGAACGGCCTGAAGGTGAGCGTGATCTACGGCGCGCTGCCGCCCGAGGTGCGCCGCGGCGAGGCCGAGCGCTTCGCCAGCGGCGAATCGCAGGTGCTGGTGGCGACCGACGCCATCGGCATGGGCCTGAACCTGCCGATCCGCCGCGTGCTGTTCAGCACGATGAGCAAGTTCGACGGCGAAGCCGACCGCGACCTCACCGAAAGCGAGGCGCACCAGATCGCCGGCCGCGCCGGGCGCTTCGGGATGCACGAAGAAGGCTTTGCCGGCGTGCTGCGCGAAGCCGACGCCACGTCATTGAGGCTGTTGCAGCACCTGCTGCAGCGGCAGCCCAAGGCGCCGGTCGGCTTCAAGGCGCGCGTGGCGCCCACCGCGTGGCACGTGCAGACCATCGCCGAGCGGCTGGGCCGCCAGAAGCTGCGCGACGTGCTCGGCGTGTTCATGGAACAGCTCGAACTCGACAACCAGCACTTCGAGGTCGCCGCGCTGGACAACATGCTGCAGATCGCCGACCATCTCGACCGCATCGCCGGCACGCTGAGCCTCGGCAACCGCTTCGTCTACGCGCAGGCCCCGGTCGATGCCGACACGAGCTACCAGCTCGACCACTACCTCGCCTGGGCCGCCAGCCACGCGCGCAACGGCAACGCCGGCGAGCCGTGGTTCGTGCACGACGTGGACGGCCACAGCCGGCTCGACCGCATGGAACAGGCGCTGCGCCTGTGCTCGCTGTGGTTGTGGCTGGACCTGCGCTTCGAAGGCGCCTACGGCCACGTGGAAGCCGTGGCGACGCTGCGCGACGAGCTGAACCGCGGCATCGAGCGGCAGCTCAAGAGCCGGCGGCCGCTGTGGCAGGCGCGGCGGGGCGGGCGGCGCTGAGGCGCGGCCGTCAATAGTGCGGCGGCAGTTCCTCGCGCGGGCTGCGCAGCGCCGCGCCGCTGCCGTCGTCGGTGCGCTGGCGCAGGCTGGCCACTTCGCGCGCGAGCGTTTCGATCAGCGCCTGCTGGCGCACGACCACCTCGTTGAGCTGGTCGAGCGCGTCTTCGGCAAAGCTGAACTTGATTTCGAGGTCGGTGAGGCGTTGTTCGATGTCCATGGATGCGGATTGGACCGCATCCGCGCCCCCAACGTCCGTCAGGCGGGCGACGAGCGCATGCCGTAGGCCTTGCCGTCGACGAACACGTATTCGGCACGCAGCACCGGCTCGCCTTTTTCGCCTT
Source organism: uncultured Caldimonas sp. (assembly GCF_946480305.1). The sequence continues at coordinate 57,598 of NZ_CAMLJQ010000013.1, read as the reverse complement.
CGAAGGTGAAGCCGATCAACGCGAGCGGCATGCCGGGCTTGATCTCCGGCACCCCCCAGGCCTGCACGCGCGTGAGCGGCGCCAGCTCGATGGTCCAGCGCTTGTCGCGCCGCCTGGGTAACTGCGTGGCAGCCAGGATTGCCGGGCCATCGACGCGGGCGCTCTGCTCGGGCAGCGTGCGCTGCTTGAGATCGGGCGGCAGCTGCAGCGGGCCGGCCAGTTCGAGCACCAGCTCCACATGCGGGTTGCGCCACTGCACAGTGGCCGCGCGCCCGTCGAGGTAGAGCGGGCGGGTCTGGTCGAAGCTGCTCCAGCCGTGGTGGGCGCGGGCCGGCACCAGCCAGCCGGAGAGCAGGCCCGCGCCGGCTGCCAGCACGTTGCGCCGCGAGAGTCGTCTGTCTTGCATGGGAGGCTCCGTTCAGACGTAGGCAATCCAACGGCCACAGATGATGACAGCCAGCCAAACCCCCAGCGACAGCACGGTCTGCACACGCGCCACGGCATCGGCTCGCCGCACGCCACCGCGCGCATGGAACATCGCGGCGTTGGTGCCGGCCAGCATCAGCAGGCCCATCTTCCAGACGAAGGCCCGGTTGGTCAGCAACTCGCCCGGCTGGCTCGCGAACATCAACAGCCCGCTGCCGGCGGCGAGGGCAAAGCCGCCCAGGCTCAGGCTCAACGCCAGCCGGGCGAGGGCCGGCGCCGGCAGCTCCCGCACCACCCCCCAGACGCGCAACTCGAAGACGACCAGGCTGCCGAGCAGCAACGCGATGCCGACGATGTGCACCACCTCCAGCGCCGGGTACGCGGTCGGGTGGCTGCTGATCCACGAGAGGCCGTCGTAGGCGGCGATGCGGTCGAGGGCGGTCGGCATGCGCGAACGGTAGCAAGAGCGCATGGCACGCGCCACCTCCAGGTCATTCGCCGCGCAGCACCAAAGCCCGGGCCTCGAAGAAGCGCACGGCCGATCAATACGGGCGGCCGGTCGCGTTGCTATAACTGCGCAGCCTGTCACCCCACCCCTCCATCGCATGACCCCGTTGCAACGCATCCAATCCGCACTCGACCACATCGAGACCCATCTTCACGAGGCACTGGATGCGCGTGCGCTGGCCGCCCTGGCCTGCATGTCCCCGTACCACTTTCAACGCGTGTTCCATGCGTTGAGCGGCCACACCGTGCAGGACTATCTGCGCCGGCGACGACTGAGCGAGGCAGCGCGGCGCCTCGAAGCGACCGACGAGCCCATCGTCTCGATCGCGCTGGAGCACGGCTACGGTTCTCAGGCGGCCTTCACGCGCGCCTTCGAGGCCCAGTTCGGCCGCACGCCAGCGCGCTACCGTGCGGCGCCGGTGCCCACCGCGTTGCAGGCGCCCGTGCGCGTCGATGGCCTCGCGCTGACCTCGCCATCGAGTTGGCGCGAGCCGACCCTCGTGCAACGGCGCGAGCTGCAGGTGGTGGGCCGCAGCTACCGCACCGCATTGCAGGAGGGTCGGTGCTTCGCCGAGATTCCCGGCTTCTATCAGCACTTCGGCGAGACTGAGTCGTATCTGCAGATCCCGCGACGTGCGGCGCCGGCCATGGTGCATGGCGTAAGCCACGGCTTCGACGACGAGGGCGGCTTCTCCTTCCTGGTGGGAGAACTGGTCCACGCTGGGGCGGGCACGCGGGGGCTGCCGCCCGACTACACAGCCGTGACGTTACCCGCCGGCCGCTACGCCGAACTCGTGGCCGATGGGCCGGCCGCGGCAGTGCCCGGCATCTGGCAGCACGCCTACGGGGTATGGCTGCCACGCTCCGGGCTGGAGCGCGCGGAAGGCCCGGACTTCGAGGTCACCGACGTGTGCACCTCGCGCTACCCGGAAGCGATGGTGACCCGCATCTACATCCCGGTGCGTTGAGGGTGGTGGCGCCACTTTTTACAACTTGGGTGCGCCCAAGCGTCGAAAACCGACCCGGTCACTCGTCGTCGAAGAGGCGCCTGCACCGGCAGGCGCCCCAACCAGGAGCAACACACATGACCTACGTCGATGGATTCGTGGCCGCAGTACCGACGGCCAACCGCGAGACCTACCGCCGGCACGCCGAGCTGGCGTCGGTGGTGTTCAAGGAGCACGGCGCATTGAGCGTCGTCGAATGCTGGGGCGACGACGTGCCCCAGGGCAAGCTCACCTCGTTCCCGATGGCGGTGAAGTGCCAGGACGACGAGACCGTGGTGTTCTCTTGGATCACCTGGCCGTCGAAGGCGGTGCGCGACGCCGGCATGGCCAAGGTGATGGCCGATCCGCGGCTGGAACCGGAGACGAACCCGATGCCGTTCGACGGCAAGCGGTTGATCTATGGCGGCTTCGAGATGATCGTGCAGGCGTGAGGCCGCCGGCTGCGGCGGAGCATCACGCGTCGCGCACGGCGCGTATCACCTGCTCGATCGCCAGCCTGGCGCGCTCCAGCCCCAAGCGCGGATAAAGCTGCGGCAGCAGGGCGCGCCGGATGGCGGCGTCGCCGTCCGCCGGGTGGAGCGAATGCTCGGTCAAGGCCTGGCGCACGACCTGCGCCATGGTCTGGGCCTCGGCGCGCAGCTGCGCCGCATCGTGCGTCGCGTGGAAACCATCCTCGCCGGACGCCCGTTGCAGGATGTCGAAGCAAATCCGTTCAGGGTCGTCGCGAGCGGGCTCGTCTGCGAGCGGTTCGCCTTGCGCCACTCGGCGGGCCGCATCGCGCCACACGGCGTACTGCCTGCGCGGTTGATCGAATGCCGCCTCCGCACGTTGTACGGCCTCGGCCAGCAGGTCGCCATACACCTGCTGTGCCCGGGCGTCGCCGGCCAGGTCGACCTCGATCGTCCGGGTCACGCGGCCCCGCAGCAAGGCAGCCTCGCGGCGCAGTCGCTCGTCGCTCCACCGGGCAATATCCGATGCAGGCTCGGACCCGGGGTCTACCCGGTAGGTCGCCTGCGGCTCGCGCACCTTCACGCCGTGCACGTGTTCATCGACCACCCGGCGCAACTGGCGCACAGCAGTCTGGTACTCGGGCGACGAGGGGGTGTGCGCGGGCACCCGTGTCTCCTGCACACGGGCCACGGGCCGGTACAGGCCCTCGAGATCCGCCGCGTCGTAGCCCGCCTGCATGCGGGCCTGCAGGTCCTGGTAGGCCTGCAACGTGACGTCGAGCTCCTGCAGCACGCCGCGGTAGTCGACGAGCAGTCCGTGGCGCTTGCCGTGCCACGGGCGGTTCACGCGGGCGACCGCCTGGATCAGCGCATGCTGCTTCAACGGCTTGTCGATGTAGAGCACCGCATTGCGCGGCGCGTCGAAGCCCGTGAGCAGGCGATCGACCACGATCAGCAGGTCGGGCGCCTCGTCGCCGGCAAAGCCCGCAAGCACCTGGCGTTCATAGGTCGTGGCATGGCGGCCCACGTGCGCGCGCCACCACTGCTGCACCTCGTGGTCCGGGTCGGCCCCTGGCGCGACATCGCCTTCCGGCGACTCGGGCGCCGAGATGACCACCGCACTGCTCACGAGGCCGGTGGCATCGAGGCACTGCTTGTAGCGGATCGCGTCACGCTTGCTGGCGGTGGCGATCTGGCCTTTCAGGCCGGTGCGCGGCTGCTTGAACTGCTCATCGAAATGCAGCGCGATGTCCCAGGCGATCAGCTGGATGCGGCCCGCGGCGCCGTGCACGGCCCGCTGGTCGGCAAACCGCCACTTGAGCTGCTGCGCCTGCGCGTGCGGCAGCTGGGCGGTGAGGTGCTCGAACCAGCGGGTCGCGGCCGCCTCGTCCACCGACAGCTCGGGCACGCGCGCCTCGTAGAGCAGCGGCACCACCGCGCCGTCGTCCACGGCCATCGGCAGCGTATAGGCGTGCACGATGGGGCCGAACGGGTTGTTCGCCTTCTCGCCTCGCAGCAGCGGCGTGCCGGTGAAGGCGACATAGGCCGCCCGCGGCAGCGAGCGCCGCATGCGCTCGTGGTGCAGGCCCCCGTGGCTGCGGTGGCCTTCATCGACCAGCACCACCAGGTCGGCCGACGGGTTGTAGCACTCGGGCAGGCGCGAGGCGGTGTTGAACTTGTGCACCAGCGAGAACACGATGCGATCGGTGCCCCGGCCGATGCGGCGCGCAAGTTCGCGGCCGGAGGCCGCACGGGCTTTCTCGCCGTCCTTGCGCGTGGCGATGGACGAGCCGAAGGCCCCGCTGTTGATGAAGTTGCCGGCGAGCTGCTCTTCGAGGTCCACCCGGTCGGTCACCACCACGACCCTGCATGCTTTCAGGCTTGCGCGCAGCAGCAGCGCGCGGGTGAGAAACACCATCGTGTAGCTCTTGCCCGAGCCCGCGGTGTGCCAGGCGATGCCCCCTTCGCGCCCCCCGTCCGCGCGACGCTCGCTGATGCGCCTGAGCAGCGCGCGCACGCCGAAGAACTGCTGGTGCCGCGCGACGATCTTGCCGACCCTGCGGTCGAACAGGATGAAGAAGCGCAGCAGCTCGAGCAGGCGCGCGGGCTGCAACAGCGAGGCCACGAGCCGCTCGTGGTCGCCGATCGACGCCGTCGGCTGCGGCGCCGGCCGGCCGTGCGCGGCAAGCATGGCGGCGTCGAGCGGTGCGCTCTTCCAGTGCGCGTGCTGCACGTCGGTGTGCTCCTCGTCGCGCCACCGCGCCCACAGCCGCTGTGGCGTCCCGGTGGTGCCATAGCGTGCATCGCCGGGCCGCAGCGCGAGCAGCAGTTGCACGTAGGCATGCAGATGCGGCAGTTCGTCGGGCCGTTGCTGGTGCAGCAGCCGGGCCACGGCATCGGCTCCGGCTTGCACGACGGCCAGCGGTACGCCGTTCACGTAGCACACCAGGTCGAGCGTGCGCTCGCGCTGCCCCTGCATGCAAAGCAAGGGCATCGCATCCGTCACGTCCCAGCGGTTGGCCGCGGGGTCGTTCCAGTCGATCAACGCGATGGTGGGCTGGTGCCGTTTGCCGTCCGGCATGAACTCGGTCACCGTGATGCCGAGCGCGAGCTTGCCGTAGACGCGCTGGTTGGCCGGCAGCAGGCCGTCACCCAGGTTCACCGAAGACAGCGCGCGCACCACCTGGTCGATGCCGTGGGGCGACAACGGGTAGGACTGCCCCTTGTAGTCGAAGCGGCGCGTCTGCAGCACCTCGACGAGGCGCTGCTTCAGCAGCGGCTCGCGCGCGCTGCCCCGCCACCGCGCGGCGGTCTCATGGTCGACGTATCGCCAGCCCAGCCTGCACAGCAGGCACAGGGCTTCGAATGTGAGGGTCGACGCGCCGGCGCTGCCGGCCATCACGCCCCCGCGCGCTCTTCGTCGCGCAGGCGATGCGACGGCACGCGGCGGCGACCGGAGATCAGGTCGTGCATCAGCGCGGCCTTTTCCTTGCGCAGCCGCACCAGCTCACGTTCGTGCAGGTCGATCGCTTCGTCCCACACGCCGAACAGCCGCGCCATCGCGCGCTGCTCCTCGATCGGCGGCAGCAGCACCGGAAAGGCCTTGAGCTGCGACGAATTGATGCTTGCGAGGTTGGTGCTGCGCTTGGCGCAGCCCATGAAGTAGTTGCGGCCGTGCGCGCTGGCCGACAACGCCGAAAGATAGTGCGGGTCGAGCACACCGGTGTGCGGCCGCACCACGAACACATGGTTCTGGTGCAGGCACACGGGAATCTGCGCGCCCCAGACCGCGCCGCGGCCCAGCTTGTCGAAGTCGCCGCCTTCGGTCATCAGCACGTCGCCGGCCCGCAGCGCGTAGCGCTCCACGTCGGCACGCTCGACGGCGATGGTCTTCACCTCGTCGAGGTCGAAGTAGCCGTCCTGCACGTTGGCCACGCGCAGGTAGGGCAGGCTGACCGGGTCGCGCAGGCCCTGCTTGCCCTTCGCCAGGCCGGTGCGCACTTCGGCCACCTCGTGCAGCGGCACGCGCTGCCAGCCTTCGGGCAGCCCGCTGGCGTCATTCATAGCCGAGGTCCTTCAGGTAGCTCGCCATCTTCTCCTCCAGCACCAGCAGCTCGCCCTTGAGCTTCTCGCGCTCGTCGCGCACGGCGTGCAGGTCGATCGTCTGCTGGTGTTCGAAGGTGTCCACGTAGCGGGGGATGTTGAGGTTGTAGCCGTTGGCCGCGATCTGCTGCCGGCTCGCGAGGTGTGCGTACTTGTCGACGTTGCGTCGCGCGGCGCAGGTGGCGGTGATCCTGTAGAGATCCTGCGCACGCAGCACGTTCTGGTTCTTGCCGTCCTGGTATTCGCGGCTCGCGTCGATGAACAACACCTGGTCGTCGGGCTTGTTCCTGCGCAGCACCAGCACGGCGGCCGGGATGCCCGTGCCGTAGAACAGCTTTTCGGGCAGGCCGATCACGGTGTCGAGCAGGTTCTCGTCGACCAGCTGCTGGCGGATCCTGCCCTCGGCCGCACCGCGGAACAGCACGCCGTGAGGCACCACCACGGCCATGCGCCCGGTGTCGGGCTTCATCGTCTCGACCATGTGCAGGATGAAGGCGTAGTCGGCCTTGGTGCGCGGCGGCACCCCGCGGCGGAAGCGCTTGTACCGGTCGGCCGCGGCCGCCTCGTGGCCCCACTTCTCGAGCGAGAAGGGCGGGTTGGCGACCACCACGTCGAATCGCTTCAACGCGCCTTCGGCATCGAGCAGCTTGGGGTTGCGCAGCGTGTCGCCCCACTCGATGCGGTGGTTGTCCTCGCCGTGCAGGAACATGTTCATCTTCGCCAGCGCCCAGGTGCTGCCGATCGCTTCCTGCCCGTACAGCGCGTAGCGCTTGCTGCCGGTGCGCTCGCGGATCAGCTGCCCGCACTTCATCAGCAACGAGCCCGAGCCGCAGGTCGGGTCGCAGATCTCGTCGCCTTCGCGTGGGTCGACCAGCTGCGCCATCAGCTGCGACACCTCCGGCGGCGTGTAGAACTCGCCCGCCTTCTTGCCGCTGGTGGAGGCGAAGTGCTTGATCAGGTATTCGTAGGCGTTGCCGATCACGTCGAGCGAGCCCACCCGGCTCGGGCGCAGGTTCAGCTCGGGCCGCGCGAAGTCTTCCAGCAGGTGGCGCAGGATGTCGTTCTTCTGTGCCTCGTCGCCCAGCTTGGTGGAGTTGAAGCTGATGTCCTGGAACACGCTGCCCAGCTTGCCGAAGTTGCTGTCTTCGATCGTGTGCAGCGCCCGGTCGATGCGCTCGCCGTTGCCCGGCTCGTGGCGCGCCTTGTGCAGTGCGTGGAAGTTCGCCTCGGGCGGCAGCACGAAGCGCTCGTTCTTCAGCAGCTCCTCGATCAGCTCGGGGTGGTTGCCGTGCTGCGCCTGGTATTGCTCGTAGTGGTCCTGCCAGACGTCGGAGATGTACTTGAGGAACAGCATCGTCAGGACGTAGTCCTTGTAGATGCTCGGGTCGACGATGCCGCGGAAGGTGTCGCAGGCAGCCCAGACGGCGGCGTTGATCGTGTCTTGCTGGATCGGCGTGGCGGTCATGCGTGTCAGCCGGAAATGGATTCTTGCTCGAACAGCTCGAACGCCAACGCGTCGAGCTGCTGCTGCCGGTTGCGGATCAGTGCTTCGAACGCCTGCTTCTCGCGCACGGCGGCGTGCGACAGCTCGATCGCCAGGCGCTGGCGCTCCAGCGGCGGCACCGCGAGCGGGGCCGCCTCCAGCACGCCGCGGCGGATGCTGAGCTGGTCCGAGCCTTCGGCGTTGGCGGCGAAGTAGCGCTGGGCCGGCGCCCGGTTGAGCTGCCACGCGAGGAACTCGGGCAGCAGCTGGGGCGAACGCACCCGCAGCAGAAAGAAGTATTGGGAGCACACGACCCGCTCGGGCACCTGCTGCAGGCACACCGCCTGGTTGCGGCTGCCGCGGGCGACGAACAGCACGTCACCCGGCTGCAACCACTGAGGGCGCTTGTGCTCGTCGATCCGCGTGCGCACGAGCCCGCTCCACTGCACCCCGCCATCGGCGGTGAGGTCGCGCAACTGCAAGGCCTGGGCGTTGCCGCCTTCCACCACGGGCACGCTGCCCCGGAAAGGGTGGCCGGCGCGCACGTCGACCAACTCCAACAACGTCTGTATCACTTTGCACCATTCGAAATGATGCGCGATTTTGTTTGCGCTGCGCCGCGCTCGCAACTATGATCGCGCCGTTTTGCATCATTCGCGTTGATGCATATTTTTGGGGAGGCGCATGAAAGAATACGAAATCACCTGCGTGACCCTGGCCGAAGGAGGTACCGGCCACGAGCACATCACGCACATCGGCAACCTGCGGGGCAAATGGCAGCTCGACCTCGACACCGCCATCTCCCGCATCCACCAGCAACTCGAGCTGTTCTATACGGTCGACCGCCACACCGGCGAGCACCAGTACCTGCGCATCGTCCGGGAAGAAGGCAAACGCCCGCACCTGCGGGTGCGTGCCGGCGGCCGCTGGAAAGACACCCTGCTCGAGCTGCCGCCCTGCAACGAACACTGCGCGCTGCTGTGATGAAGCCGACCCACCTGAGTGACGACGTCGACTCGCTGCTGCGCCTGCTGCACCAGCTCGATGAACTCAAGCCCATGGGTCTGCGCCACGTGCACAGCCCGCTCGAAGCCTTGCTGCACCGCGCCGGCACCTACCTGCTGTGGGCCGCCATCGGCTGCTTCGGCCTGCTGTGCCTGTTCGCGGTGGCGCATGGGTCCCTGGGGTTGCCCACCTCGCTGCGCAACGCCGCGGCGGCCTTGGGCATGGCCTCGCTGCTGTTCGCCTCCGGCATGATCGCCGCGCAGTTGCTGGCAAGCCTGCCGCTGCTGGCGTCCACGCGCCGGTTCGCTCTGCATGCACAGCAGTGGGAATACCTGCACGACGCCACCAACGCATGGCGGCTGGACCACTTCAGCCTTCGCGCATTGCGCACGGCCGACCTCTGGCTTGCGGCCAAGATGCGCCGCCTTGAAATGCGCTTCGGGTTGCTCTTCGGCGGGCTCGACAAGCTGGCGCTGTTTGCGTGGGCGGCGGCGGGCTGGGCGGTGTGGCGCGAGATCGAAACCGGCATGGCTCCGTTGAGCAGCACGCCATGGCAGATGGGCTTTGCGCTGCTGGGCGCGCTCACGCTCGGAGGCTTGATCGCGCGGGCCCTGCAGCACCGGTTGGCGTACCAACGGGACGTGTTGGCATTGGCCACGAAGATGAGAGGCGCCAGGGAAGGTGCGGAGGTCTGCCGCGAGCGCTGAAGCCGCTACGCGTTGTCTGATCGCACCCACAAGCGGCATGCGTGCGAAGGCAACTTTCGTTCGCAGTTGTATCGCACTCCCCATGGCAACAGGGCGTCGAGCCTCCCACCCTGCTGGCACCCCCTGACAGCGGGGGATGCCGTTTCCTTCCGGATGCGTACCGTCTGATCCGGCCCGCTGGGCCAATCACTCTACAAACAGGAAGGAACCAACATGTCATCTTTGTCTTCGCACTCCGTTGCACGCCCGTCCGTGCGCGGTACCCCACAGCGTTTCAAGTCCCGCGTCAGGGCGGCCTGCGTCTGGCTCGGCCTGTCGGCCGGTGCCGTACTGGCGGCTCAACCCGCGCTCGCGCAGGCACTTCCCGTATCGGCGCGCGCCGATCTGCGCAATCTCACTTATACGGTCGTCGATCTCGACACCACCGATGGCATCGAGGCCGGCTACCTGCCGGTGAACGACCGCTACTTCAGCGAAAGCCGGCTCGAGACTTACGTCGATGGCCCGAGCGGTGACTACTACCACGACGACGACTACCTCCGGCACGAATACGTCGAGAAGACGTTCATGCTGAACAACAGCCAGAGCACGTTCGGCAGCTACGTGGGGGTCAAGGCCTGGTCCACCGCATTCCAGTCCTCGGACACCGCGGTGGCCGAGGCCGCATTGGGGCAATGGGGCTATGCGACCGGGTTGTCCGATGCTTTCGCGGGGGTGTTCGGCTGGACTCACCCCGACCTCTACGCCGGTCTGGTGCTGCTGCCCAACAGCCAGCTCACCATCACGGCGAACGGATACATCGAAGGGCACGACGCCGGCTTGCTGCAAGGAAACCAAAGCGAAGCCACGGCCGCGGTCAGCATCGGGGGCCGCATCTACCGGGACGGCGAGGAATACCAGCAAGACGAGCTGCGTCTGAGTACCGTGCTGGACGGCATGGCGGACTCCTTCCAGCAGCAGCGCACGTTGAGCCTGACCTTCCTCAACACCGGAGCCGACCCGATCCAGATCGCGTTGTCCGTGATGGCAGTCGGCTCGGTGTCGGCGGTGCCGGAGCCCTCGACCTATGCACTGATGCTCGGCGGGCTTGGCCTTACGGGCTGGATCGCGCGACGCCGGCGCACGCAGAAGTCAGCGTGACGAATCCACTGGCCTAGCCGATCAGCAAGTCCACGCAAGTCTCCGCACCAGGAGACTTGCTCCCTTTCAGCGGGTTGCCTGAAGCAGGGCTGGGGCGCTCAGTAGCACTCGCGGTGCTCGAGATACTCCAGCTCCTGCATCACCCAATCCCGCCGTGCCGGGCCGTAGCGCCGGGCGATCTCGCACAGCGTGCGATCGAGTTGCTGCAATGGCTTCAGCTCTGGCGACAACGGCACGTGAGGCCTGTTCTCGCCGCCCGGTTGCGCCGGGAGCACGAGGCCGCTGCGCAATCTCACGCGGCCTGAAGGCGAAGCCGCTTCCACGCTGACGCGCCCTGTGCGTTCCCAGGCATCCGAGGCGAGAGCCAGCGCGATGTCGTCCATGCCGTCGTGCACCTCGACGTTCCAGCGCTCGTGCCGCCAGAACGCGGCCTTGTTCCATACATACGCCAGCGCGCGATCTGCCGTCAGGCCGAACCCACTGCTGTCATGGGAGGGGCTCCACGACGTGGCGCCCAGTTCGGCCGCGACGGACCGTGCTTTCTCTCTGCCACCGATCGCTTCCACCAGCGCCAGCGTGGCCGGCACCGACGCCGTGATGCCGGTGGTGGTGGCCACCCCGCGGTCGAACACATAGCGCTGGTGCGGCACGTGCGTGGCGCCCGGGTGCCGCGCGAGCAGCGTCTTGCGGTCGTACCAATGGCCGGTGAAGCGCCGGCCGTCCAGCAAGCCCGCCTGGCCGGCGACCCGGGCGCCGCTGCACACCGCGATCACGCGTGCACCGGCCTTTGCCTGCCGCCGCAGCCAGCTCAGCACGGCGGGGTCGTCGTCGGTGTGCATGGCGGGCACGACCACGTAGTCCACCCCGCCTGGGTAGGCGCGCTCGAAGGCCGCGAAGTCCTGCGCGCCCTCCACCTGCAGTGCCGGGAACAGCTGCACCGTGCCGCTGCGCGGCGCCACCACCTGCACGTCTGCCACGTCGGCGCGTTTCAGCACTGCGTGCGGCAACAGCAGGTCGGTGGTTTCGGTGCCTTCGTTCAAAGCCAGCACGGCCACCACCGGCCGGCCCGGCCGCAGCGGCTTCAACGCCTGGACGAAAGCCTGCGCCTGCTGCTCCACCGCCTGCGCATCAGGCCGTGGCGGCAACGGCGTGCGTGATCCGCAGGCAACGAGGCCCAGGGCTAAGATGGCCGCCCCGATCCATGTTCGCGCTTGCCGGGGCCTCTGTGCTCGTTCGTCGATGTGCATGCCTTCAGCCTACGTATGCCCAGCCCCGCCCACAAGGACGAAGAAGCCGCACTTCCTGCCAGGGACGTGGTGCTCGTTGCGTTCGACGGCATCAACCCGATCGACATCGCGGGCCCGGCCAGCGTGTTCAGCAACGCGGAGATGCTGCGCCCCGGCAGCTACCGCGTGCACATCGCGTCGCCCACCGGCGGCACCGTGGCCACGAACTCCGGTCTCAACCTCGCGGGCAGCGTGCCGCTGCCGGAAGTGACCGGCCCCATCGACACGTTGATCGTCGCCGGCGGCGACGAGCCTGCAGTGCGCGCCGCGATCTTCGAGCACGGCATGTCGGCGTGGCTCGCCGAGGCGGCGCCCCGCATCCGCCGCATCGCGAGCGTCTGCACCGGCGCATTCGCGCTGGCGGCGGCCGGCCTGCTCGACGACCGCGAGGCCACCACCCACTGGCGCGCCTGCGAGCTGCTGCAGACGCTGCGACCCCGCGTGAGGGTGCAGCACGAGCGCATCTACGTGCGAGACGGCAACGTCTGGACCTCCGCCGGCGTCACCACCGGCATCGAGCTGGCCCTCGCGCTGGTGGAAGACGACCTGGGCCACGAGGTGGCCATGGAGATCGCCCGCACGCTGGCCTTGCCCATGCTGCGCGGCGGCGAGCAGCCGCAGCTCAGCACGGCATTGCAGGCGCAGGCGCAGGCCAGCCACCGGCTGCGCGAACTGATCGCGTGGATCGGCACGCACCTGCGGGAAGACCTGTCGGTCGAGGCGCTGGCGGCACGAGCGCGCATGAGCCCACGACACTTCGCACGTGCCTTCGTGAAGGAAACCGGCTGCACGCCGGCGCGCCATGTGGAACAGCAGCGGCTGGCCGCTGCCGAGCAGCTGTTGCAACAGACGCAGTGGACGCTGGAAAAGGTCGCGCACCACAGCGGCTTCCGCTCGGTGGACACGTTGCAACGTGCGTTCGCCCGGCATCACCGTCTCACGCCGCAGACGTGGCGCTACGCCGCCGGCGGGCCACGCGCCTGAGCTTCGTCGCCGCCGGCGATCACGCAAAACCAAACATCAATCGCGTAAGGGTCGCAACGGTTGTGCCGCGCGCATTTCCGTCCAATCATCGTCATCCACACCACAAGCATCCTGCATCGCAAAAGGGGGGTGACGTTGGATCGCCCCCCGGGATATGCCGGAGCGCACGCAACGCTGATCGCATCGCACGAGCAGCGACCGGAGAGAGTCAGATGGCCGACACGAATGACGCAGCACCCGCACAGACGCGCGAGGCGGCGTTATTTCCGCAAGCGCTGATCGACGGCCTGCCTTTCTTGTTGTGGCTGGAGGATGCGCAAGGCCGCCGGCTGCAGGTCAACGCGGGTTTTGCTCGCTGGCTTGAAGACGATGTGCCACGAGAGGCCGCGAACGACATCGCCACCTTGCTCACGCCCGAACCGCCCGCCCCAGGGCACGGCGGTCGATCCGAAGTGCGGTATGTCGACCGCCACGGGGAGACGCGCTGGCTGGAGATCTCGCGCGTGGGCTTGCAGCACGGCCCGGCCGCCGGCACCGTGCTTTGCCACGCGCGAGACGTGACGCCGGGCAAGGCGGTGCAGCAGGAACTCACGCGCACGCTGGCATTCGTGCAGGGCATCATCGACGCCTTCCCCGACTTCCTGTTCGAGGGCAGCGCGGAGGGCGTCTACCTCAACGCCTGGACCAAGAACCCCGAGATGCTGGCCGCCGCGCGCGAGCACCTGATTGGCCATTCGCTGGACGAGGTGCTGTCGCCCGAGAGCGCCGCCATCGCCAAGGTCGCTTTTGCAGAGGCCGCCGCGACGGGACTGTCGCTCGGGCACGTGATCTGGATCGACACGCCCGTGGGGCGGCGCTGGTTCGAGCTGTCGGTGTCCAAGATGCCGATGGGTGACGGGCAGGCGCCGCACTTCATCACCGTCTCGCGCGACGTGACCGCGAGGCTGGAGTTGCAGGCGGCACTGGAGCGGCAGGAGCTTCAGTACCGCACGCTGGTGGAGAACTCGCCGGACCTGATCGCCCGCTTCGACCCCTCGCTGCATTGCCTCTATGCCAACCCCGCGATGGCGCTGCATGCAGCATCGCCCCCCGCCGCGCTACTTGGGCAGCCGCCCGAGCGGCTGTTCGGTGCCACCGCCGGCGCCACGGTGCGGCAGCGCCTGGAGGCCGTGCTGGGCAACGGCCAGCCGCAGCAGTTCGAACTGGCATCGAGCGATGCGCAGGATCGCACCGTGCACACCCTGGTGAACCTCACGCCGGAGTTCGACGAGCCGGGGCGCGTTTCGAGTGTGCTGATGGTGGGCCGGGACGTCTCGGAGCAAAAGCGCGCCGACGACGAGCGCCGCGCACGCGAGGCGGCCGAGGCGGCGTCGCGTGCACGCAGCGCCTTTCTCGCGACGGTGAGCCACGAGATCCGCACACCGATGAACGCCATCCTCGGCATGGCGCACCTCGCGCTCCAGGGCACGCTGGAGCCGCGCCAGCGGCACTATGTGGAGACGGTGCACCGTTCGGCCGAATCGCTGCTCGGCATCATCAACGACATCCTCGACTTCTCGAAGATGGAGGCCGGCAGGCTCGAACTGGAGCACATCGAGTTCGATCTCGGTGACGTGCTCGACAGCCTGGCCCGGCTCGTCGGCATGAAAGCCGAGGAGAAGGGACTGGAACTCGTGTTCGACCCGTCGCCCGAGCTGCCGCGCCGATTGATCGGCGACCCTTCACGCCTGGGCCAGGTGTTGATCAACCTGGGCAACAACGCAGTCAAGTTCACCGAGCGGGGCGAGGTGGTGGTGCGCCTGCGCGTGCAGGAGCGCGACCCAGCCAGTGCAGTGCTGTGCTTCGAGGTGCAGGACACCGGCATCGGCATGGACACGCGACAGCTCGGGCAGCTCTTTCGCCCCTACACACAGGGCGACGCCTCGATGAGCCGGCGCTTCGGCGGCACCGGGCTCGGTCTGGCGATCAGCCGGCAGCTCGTCACGCTGATGGGCGGCGAACTGGACGTCGTGAGCACGCCGGGTCGGGGCAGCACCTTCCGCTTCACGGTGCGCGTGGGGCTGCAGCCCGAGCCGGCGCCGGTCGGCGTCGACGAGGACCTGCGTGGCACACGGGTGCTGGTTGTCGACGACAACCCCACCGCACGGCATGCGCTCGCAAGCATGCTGCGCGCGCTGGGCTTGCGCAGCGAGGCCGTCGACAGCGGTGAACGCGCCCTGCAGCGGCTTGCGCAGTACAACCGCGAGGGCGACCCCTGCCACGTGGTGCTGATCGACTGGAAGATGCCCGGCATGGACGGTGCCGAATGCCTGCGCCTGCTCGCCGGTGCCGGCCTGTCACACCCGCCCGCCACCGTGCTGATGGTGGCCGGCACTGCCCGTGACGAGATCGAGCCGCGCCTGAACGGCTACGCGCTGGCCCCCTCCGCGTGGCTGACCAAGCCGGCCGTTCCGTCCAGCCTGCTCGACGCCTGCCAGGTCGCGCTCGGTCGCTCCGTGCGCCCGGTGCGCCGCAACGAGCAGGCCGACGCCGCGCTGCAGGCCCACCAGGCGCAGTTGCGCGGAGCGCGCGTGCTGGTCGTCGAGGACAACGCCGTCAACCAGGAGATCGCTCGCGAGCTGTTGAGCCGCGCCGGCCTCGTCGTGGCGGTGGCCGACGACGGCCAGCAGGCGCTCGACCGGGTGGCCCGCGAGACCTTCGACGCCGTGTTGATGGACTGCGAGATGCCCGTGATGGACGGCTACACGGCTGCCGGCCTGCTGCGCCTGCGAGACCCGGAGCACCACCTGCCCATCATCGCGATGACTGCCAACGCCATGGCGGGCGACCGCGAGCGTGCGCTTGGAACCGGCATGGACGACTACATCGGCAAACCCATCCGCGTGCCCGAGATGTTCGCCACGCTGGCGCGTTGGATCCCGCCGCAAGGGCAGCGGCCCACTGATCGCACGGCCGCCGTCGAACCCATGCCCGCGCTGGCATGCCCGGGGCTCGACCCTCACGCGTGGCACGAACTGGGCCTTGGCGACGCCCACCTCTACCGGCGGCTGCTCGCGCTCTTCCTGCAGACGTACCGGGCCTTTCCGGCGCCGTTGGACGCATGCCTGCAACGCGGCGACACGCACGCACTCGCCGACCAGGTGCACGGGCTGAAGTCCGCGGCTGCATCGCTCGGAGCAAGCGGGGTGGCAGCAGCCGCGGAGCACCTGGAACGGGCCTGTGGGGCCGGGGCCGATGCGGTGAAGCAGGCGGCGTTGCTCGACCGGCTGTCGGCGCAGCTCAGGCCGGTGCTTGAGGGGCTGGAACAGTTGATGGCGCAGGGGGCACTCTCGCCCGACTGAAACGCGCGGGGGGGGGGTTGCAATTGCTCACCAAGCATCCCCCAAAGGGGGTGTGTACTCACTTCCTCACCTCGATACCATGCTTGGTACGTCGCTGGCGAGCGCAAGCCTCTTCTCGAGCAGCCGCCGCCGCACGGCCATTGCCAAACAACACATGTCCAGTTCAGGGAGGGTCTCATGACCGATCACGAAAAGATTGCAGCGCAAGTCGAGAGGGTGATACGCGCGACCTTGCGTCTGAAAGATGACGTCATGCTCAGAAGGGATGCCAACCTCGTGGAGGAGGTCGGCATGGATTCCATCGAAGCCTTCGAGTCCGTCGCCACGTTGCACGACTTGCTGGGCGCGAGGATCCCCGACCGGCTTGATCCCAAGTCGCTTTCAACAATCGACGGCATCGCGACCTATGTCGGGCAGAGCCACGATGCGGAACGGGTGCAAGCATTCCTGGCGTTGAACGTCGACGAACGCCTGACCCAGTCAGACCACGACGATCTGCTCATCTGACGCGCGGTGGCGACGACGACGCTGAGCGCCGAGCAGGTGCAGGCGCTGATTCCTCATCGGGTGCCGTTCCTGTTTGTGCAGTCCGCGCAGATCCTGGATGCCACGCGCATCTCCGGATGGTGCGCGTGGCAGGCCGACAACCCGCTGTTCCATGGGCACTTCCCGGAGCTTCCCCTCGTTCCCGGCGTTCTTCTCATCGAAGGGGCTGCGCAGTTGACGGGGGTTCTGCTCGCGCATGCCGGCATGCCGCACGGTCTTTCTTCCACCGAGGCTCAGCCGCTCGGCGTGCTGACGGGTGTCAAGCGCGCCAGCTTTCACCGGCCGGTGCTGCCTGAAGAACCGGTGCGCATGGAGGTCGTCTTCACGCAAGGACTGGGTGGCATGGCCATGGCGTCCGCGCAGGGATGGGACCGCAAGGACCGTCTGGTATGCCGATGCGACCTGAGCGTCGCACTGGTGGACCGGCAGAGCATCACAAGCCAGTTCTCCAAGCTGTGAAGGCATCCGGGGCTTGCCCCATCGGCAAGCCCCGGATGCCGCCCGAGATCAATGCCTCGCTCACCGGCGCGGCGCAAAAGGAAAAAGCAAATGAACGCGAGACGCAGGGTCGTGGTGACGGGAACAGGGGCCGTGTCGGCTTTCGGCTTGGGCGTCGAGGCGCTCTGGGCGGGCTTGAAGGCAGGACAGAGTGCGGGCGCGCCCATCCGACGCTTCGATGCCTCGGTGTATCGATCGGATCTGGCAGCCGAAGTCCCGCATGACTTGCTCGATCAACGCGACCTGATCGAAGCCGCGGGTCAACCGCTGGAAAGTGCCGCGATGCTTGCGGTCCTTGCCGCCACAGAAGCGTGGAACGACGCCGGCCTGGGCGAGGTGGACAAGCAGGACTTCGGGTGTGTGGTCGGAACGCTGTGCTCGGGCGCTCGCGTGTTCGAGGACTATTGCAAGCGGTTCATGCGAGCCGAACAGGCCCTCCAGAGCTACCCCGACGTCGATGCGTGCGCCGTCTACTACCAGCTGGAGCATCTGCTGCGCCACTTCGGGCTCGAAGGGCCATCGACCCTGGTGTCGACAGCCTGTTCATCCTCGACGGACGCCATCGGCTGCGCGACCGATTTCATCCGTGCAGGCGATGCCGATGTCATGCTTGCCGGCGGGGCTGACATCCTGGCCGAGGTCGTGCATGCCGGCTTCAATGCCGTCTTTTCCATCACCCAGGATTGCCCGCGGCCGTTCGACACCCGGCGCAGCGGCTTTTTCATCGGCGAAGGTGCCGGCATGCTCGTGCTCGAAGAGCTCGAGCACGCGCGCCGCCGTGGAGCGCCCGTGTACGCGGAAGTGATGGGTTATGGCTTGAGCAACGCAGCGCACCACCTGACAGGCACCTCGCCCAGCGGCGCCGGCGAATCGCTGGCCGTATCGAGGTGCCTGCAGGATGCCGGCGTCGACAGCAATGCCGTCGACTATGTCAACGCACATGGCACGGCCACGCAGCAAAACGACGCCACCGAAGCTCACGCGTTGCGCCGGGTCTTTGCGTCTTCGATGGATCGGCTGCTCGTCACCTCCATCAAGGCCAACATCGGGCATTGCATGGGGGCGTCGGGCGCGCTGGAAGCGGTCGCCACGCTCAAGTGCATCGAGCAGGGATACATCCCACCCACCGTCAACTCCAGCGGCGATCTCGACCCCCAGGTCCGTGTGGTCGCGGGCGAGGGCGTGCACCGCCCCATCCGCCATGCGCTGTCGCAGTCCTTCGGCTTCGGTGGCGCCTGCTCTGCGGTGCTGTTCGGCACCCAGGGGGCGCCTGGCGCAACCACCCGAGGGAGGACCGCATGGTGAGCAACGAGCTACGTTCCGATGTCGCCACGTCTTCGCGGCCCGAGGCGTTCATCACCGGGATAGGTGCCGTCACCCCGTTTGCGCTCGGCTGGCACGACGTGTTCGGCCAGATGAACGCGGCGCGCCCGAACTACGAGGAATGGGGGCAAGAACTGGGTCGCCCCTTCGACGGGGCCCGACTCGGCCTGGTGCGCAACCTGCCCGCCGAGCGCTACTTCGATGAGCGTCAACTGCGCCTGATGGACCGCGCCATGGCACTGACCGCCGTGGCGTCCGCGTTCGCGATGGAAGACGCGGGCATTCTGGTCGACGACCGTGCCGCGGGCGGCGACGAGATCGCCACGGTATTGGCATCGTCCCAAGGCGAGTTGCCATCTCTGTACCGCTTCGGCCTGCCGTTGTTCCGATCGTCTGAAAGGGGTGCACTCAATCCCGCGCAGTTTCCGATGATTGCTCGCAACATCGCCTGCGGGCAGATGGCCATCCGGTTCGGACTCCAGGGCTGGAGCACCATGATTTCGGCCGGCGATATTTCAGGCGCTCACGCCATCGCGCGAGCCTTGGAGTTGATCGCTCTTAGGCGAGCGAACACCGTGGTCGTCGGCGCATTCGAGGTGCTGGCCAAGATCTCCCTGCATCAACTGCGCCAGCGCTGGGAGAAAAAAGGCATCGGACCGCAGGCGCCGCACACCGGCGACAACGTGCACGTACCTGTCGAAGGTGCCTGCTTCCTGGTGCTCGAATCGGCAGCACGGGTGCGCGAGCGCCATTGCGTTCCTTACGCGCGCATCTCGCATGCCAGCCAAGGTTACCGTGTGCGCGCCAGCGAGCGTCCGTGGGACCGTGTGCTCGATCGGCATGCCTGCAAGGCGCCAACGATGGAGAAGCCGGCCTGCCTTCTGCACCTGCGGGTCGGCCCTGGGGGCGGCGAGCATGCCCGGCACGAAGAAGAACTGCGGCACGCGGTGGACCGGCACCACGGCGGCACCAAAGCGATCGATGTCCGTGCCGACATTGGCAACGCAGGCGCGCTCACTTCGCTGCTCCAGGCCGCGCTGGCCGCGCAACTGCTGAGCACTCGCGCCGGGGAGGCACCGGAGAGCGGTCGCTACCCGACCGGCGACGGCGCGCTTCTCACGACCATGACCCACGGCGGCGCCTACTCGTTGATCTCTCTCGGCGGCGCCGGCACGCCGCCCCCGGCCCGCGCCTGACGCCCAACCCCGGAACGAACCTCATGGAAAAAGCAGCCCTGGTCACGGGCTCCAGCCGCGGCATCGGCCGGAGCATTGCATTGCGACTGGCACGCACCATGCCGGTCATCGTGCACGGAAGGCGGCCCTCGCCACAGACCCGACAGGTGCTGGCCGAAGTCACGGCCATGGGCGGTCGAGGGATGGTCGTCGAAGGCGACGTGTCCGAGGCTGCCGAGGTCGGGGCCATGTTCGACGCGATCCGCGACGCCGGCTTCTGGGTCCACACCCTCGTCAACAACGCAGGCATCACCCGTGATGGTGTCGCCGCGTTGATGCAGACCGACGACTGGCAGCAGGTGATCGACACCAACCTCACCGGTGCCTTCCATTGCGTCAAGGCCGCCGTGGGGTCCATGGTCGCGCGCAAGGGCGGCGTCATCGTCAACGTGTCGTCCGTGGCCGGCACCCACGGGCAGGCAGGCCAGATCAACTATGCGTCGGCCAAGGCCGGGCTCGTCGGCATGACGAAATCCCTCGCCAAGGAGCTGGGTCGTCACCGCATACGCGCCAATTGCGTTGCGCCGGGCTTCATCGAGACGGAGATGCTGCAGGCGCTGCGCAGCCAACCCAAGACCGCGGCCTGGCTCGACCGCGCGGTGACCGAATTCATGCCATTGGCCCGCATCGGCCGCCCGGAAGAAGTCGCCGCGCTCGTGGAGTTCCTTGCGTCGCCGGGGGCGTCCTACATCACCGGCCAAGTGATCGAAGTCGATGGAGGGCTGTGCCTGTGAGGCCCATATTGCAGACGGTGTTCTCACCGTTCCGACTGAACAGGCTGGAGCTTGCGAACCGGGTGCTGATGAGTTCGATGCACCTGAACTTCGAAGGTGACTCGCAATACGAACGCCTCGCGCACTTTTACGCGCTGCGCGCCCAGGGCGGTCCGGGTCTCATCGTGACGGCCGGGTGCAGCCCCCATCCGGCTGGTCGTGCGGCGCTGGATGGATTTGCGCTCGACGGCGATGACCTGATCGACCAACACCGCGTGATCACGAGCGCCGTGCACGCGGCGGGTGACAGCAAGATCGCCTTGCAGTTGCTGCACTTCGGCCGTGAAGCCTTCCATGGCCGCCTGGTGGCTCCTTCGCCATTGAGGCTGTCCGGCAGCTTGTTCACGCCTCGAGAACTGAACTGCGACGAAGTCGCCGACACGATCGCCTCTTACGCATCGGCGGCCCGGCGAGCCGTGGAGGCCGGGTACGACGCCATCGAGCTGGTGTTTTCGCAAGGCTTCCTGATCCATCAGTTCCTGTCGCCGCACACCAATCGTCGGACCGACGCGTGGGGAGGCGACACGCGCGGCCGGACGACATTCGCGGTGCAGGTCGCCGCGGCGGTGCGCGGGGCGGTCGGCATGGAGTTTCCGATCGTCTTCCGCATTCCCTGCCTGGATCTGTTGCCCAACGGCCTGACGTTCGAAGACTCGATGGCGCTGGTACAGGCGTTGTCTCCCTACGGTATCGACCTCTTGAACGTCAGCATCGGATGGCATGAGTCCGAGGTGCCGACCCTGGCCAACGTCGTGCCGCGTGCCGGGTTTGCCGCCGCCGCATGGCGCGTGAAGCAGCGCTTTCCACAGCTGCACACATGCGTGAGCAATCGCATCAACGATCTGCGCCACGCCGAAGAATTGCTGCAGGAAGGGTACGCCTCCATGGTCGCGATGGGTCGCCCGTTCCTGGCCGACCGCTCGATCGTCGCGAAGTCGCGCGAGCACCGTTTCGACGAGATCAACGAGTGCATCGGGTGCAACCAAGACTGCCTGGATCACGTCTTTCTCGGGCAGGAGGTCGGGTGCAGCGTCAACCCTGAATGCGGTCCGCACGACGGTCAATCGCCGCCACGGCTGCCGGCAGGCACGCGCATCGCGGTCGTGGGCGGAGGCCTCGCCGGGATGTCCGCCGCCTACCACCTGCGCTGCCGTGGGGCCGAGGTCACCTTGTACGAGCGGTCGACTGCATTGGGCGGCCAGATGAAGCTCGCTTGCAGGATCCCTGGCAAGAGTGAGTTCGCGGCCACCGTGCGCACACTGGAACTTCGCCTGCGGGACGCCGGCGTGCAGGTGGAGCTGCGCCGGTCGTTCACGGCCGCCGAGATGGCCGCACAAGCGTGGTCGCACATCGTCGTGGCCACCGGAACGGCCCCCAACTACTCGGCGCTCGACCCCGCGGCGGCCGGCCTGCCGGGCCTCGAGGCGTCGCCTGCGGTGGCGGTGCTCGGCTGGCACGACCTGCTGGCGCAGGACCTGCCGGCCGCCGACCCCGTCGTCATCTGGGGCGGCGGCGGTGTGGCCTGCGACATTGCCAAGTTCCTGCTGGAGCGGGCACGGCGCATGACCGTCTCCGACGACTATCTGAACGCTCGCTACGTGGAGCAATTGGTCGGTCCGCTTGCGGCGCTACCGGTGCAAGACCGCGCCATCACGATCGCGCAGCGCTCCAGCAAGAAGATCGGCTACAAGCTGGGTCGCACCACACGCTGGATCACGATCAACGACCTCGAAGCCCGTGGCGTACGCATGCTGAGAAGCGCCACGCTCGATGGCGTCTGTCCGGACGGCGTGCTCCTGACGGTGCAGGGGGCGCAGCAGTTGGTCCCCGCCAGGACGTTGATCATGGCCAACGGCCAGCACACGCAGCATGCCGGCCTGTGCCACGCGTTGCAGCAGGCAGGCTTGCCGTACACGGTCATCGGCGCCGCCGCCGCCGAGGGCGCCCAGCCGGCGAGCATTTCCTTGTCGATCCACAGCGGCTACCGCTTCGCCACGCAGCAAGTGGACGCCTTGCTGTGCCGCCCATCGTCACCCGTTCCACACAGCAGTACCCGCCCCGAGCCCTCGCGCATTGCCTGACGCGAGGGCGCCCGGTCACCCACCACTTCGGAGAAAGCCGTGGATGCTGTCACCCTCAAGGACGTGAGCAGGACCTACCGCATGGACGCGGTCAACGTGAGCGCGCTGCAGGACATCAGTGCGCAAATCCGCCCCAACTGCTTCACCGTCATTTCCGGCGCCTCGGGCAGCGGCAAGACGACGCTGCTCAATCTCATCGGCTGCATCGACCGGCCGGATCACGGCGAACTCATCGTGGCCGGCCAACGCGTGAACGACCTGTCGGACGACGAGTTGTCGGATTTCCGGCGTGAACACATCGGTTTCGTGTTCCAGAACTTCAACCTGCTGCCGGTGCTCAGTGCGCTCGAGAACGTCGAATACCCGCTGGTGCTCGCCGGCCTGCCCGCCAGGCGACGCAAGGAACGCGCAATGCATCTGCTGCAGGCCGTGGGGTTGGCCAACAAGGCAGCGCACCGCCCGGGTCAGCTCTCCGGGGGCCAGCGTCAGCGCGTGGCCATCGCGCGCGCACTGGCCGGTGATCCGCGACTGGTGCTGGCCGACGAACCGACGGCCAACCTCGACAGCCGCAATGGCGACGAGATCATCGCGTTGATGCGTCGCATGCAGCGTGAGCATGGCGTCTCGTTCGTGTTCTCGTCGCACGACCCGCGCGTGCTCGATGAAGCCGACGACATCCTCAGGATCGTCGACGGGCGCGTGGTCGAGGTGCAACGCGCTCATACGTCCGGCAAGGAGCTGGCATGAACGTGCTGTCCCTGGCCTTGCGCAACCTGCTGCGCAACTCCCGCCGGTCGATCGCCACGCTGAGCGCCATGGGCATCGGCCTGACGGCCGTGCTGGTGTTCGGCGGCTATGCGACCAACATCGTGCTGAGCCTGCAAACCGCCGCCGTGAAGCGCAGTGGTCATCTGCAGATCCAGGTGAAGGGGCGTTATCTCGACGGCAGCGACAGCCCGGTCGGCTACGGCATCGCCGACTACAAGCCTCTGCTCGAACGCATCAAGGCCGATCCGGAGCTGTCGGCCGTCACCGCCGTGGCCACTGCCACGCTGGATTTCGGCGCCGTCGCGGGCAACTACAACGCCAACGCCTCACGCTCGGTGCTGGTCAGCGGCGTGGTGGCGTCCGACCGCAACCTCATGTCCACGTGGAACGCCTTCGGCATCCGCACCTACACGGGGCCCACGCCGCTGGAAGGCAGTCCGCCCGATTCGGCCGTCATCGGGCGCGGCGTGGCGCGCAAGCTGCGCTTGTGCGAGGCGCTGCGCGTGCCCGACTGCCAGCAGGGAGCCCCACAGGAATCGGCCGCGCCTGCCGTGAAGGTGCTCGACACCCCGGACGACGTCGTGAGCCTGTCCGAGCTCGAAGGTGCCGCAGCGGTTCGGCCGGCAGGTGCCACCCGCGTCGAGCTGCTGGCCGGCAGCGCGCGCGGCGCACCGAACGTGGCGAGCCTGGCCGTCCTGGATGCCGTGAACGTCGGCGTCAAGGAGTGGGACGACCTCTACTTCCTGATGCACCTCGAACAGGCCCAGCGCCTGGTGTACGGATCGGAGCCGGCCCAGGTGACGGCGCTGGTCGTGCAGTTGCGTGACAGCGCTTTCCTCGGTGCGGCCCGGCAACGGCTGCAGCAGCTGCTCGACGACTCTGGCCGGGCCGACACCCTGGAGGTGCTCGACTTCGAGACGCTCAACCCGATGTACGGGCAGTCGGTGCGGTTCATGATGTCGATCTTCACCTTCATTGCCGTGCTGATCGGCGGCATCGTCGTCTTCACCGTCGGCAATGCCATGAGCACCTCGGTCAGCGAGCGCACCGTGGAGATCGGCACGCTGCGCGCCATCGGCTTGCGGCGTTCGGGGATCCGCCGCATGTTCGTCGCCGAAGGGCTGCTGCTCGGAGCCGTGGGCGCCGTGCTCGGCACCGTGGTCTCGCTCGTCGCCGCGGTGCTCATCAACCACAGCGGGCTGAGCTGGACGCCGCCCGGCCATGTGGCCTCTTACCTGGTACAGATCGACGTGCTGTCGAACCTGCCGCTGCTGGCCGGCAGCGCGCTGTGCCTGGCTGGTGTGGCGGCACTGTCCGCCATGTGGCCCGCCGTCCGGGCCTCTCGCTTGAACATCGTCGATGCACTTCGCCATGTCTGACAGAAGAACCTTCCTTTCCCGTTGTGGCGGCTGCGCCGCCGTGGTCGCAGTCTCCTGCGGGTGGTGCACCAGCACTTACGCCGCCGATGACGCGCAAGCCATCCTTCGCGCCAGCGACGCCGTGCGCAACCCGGCCTTCCCCTTCGGCGTGACCATCACGCTCACCGAATACCGCGCCGGCCAGCAGGTCGACGCGATGGTGCTCGCGGTCTACTCGAAGGAAGAGCCGGGCAGCGGGCAGTTCCGCAACCTGGTCCGCTTCGTCTCGCCGGCGCGGGACACCAACAAGCTGATGCTGAAGAACGGTAACGACGTCTGGTTCTTCGACCCGGCCAACAAGGCCACCATCCGACTGCCGCTGCAGCAGCGGCTGCTGGGCCAGGCCGCCAACGGCGACGTGGTCACCGTCAACTTCGCGAAGGACTACTCAGCCCGCCTGGCCGGCAAGGAGGACGTGACCGACGGAGACCGCCAGCGGCGGTCCTGCCACAAGCTGGAGCTCACCGCGCTCACGCACGACGTGACATACAGCCGCGCGGAGATGTGGGTGGACAGCACCGACAGCCGGCCGGTCAAGGCGCGCTTCTACAGCGACAGCGGGCGGCTGCTCAAAACCGCCTACTACCGGCGCTACGAGACCCAGCTCGACGCCGTGCGCCCCACCGAGACCGTGATCATCGACGGGCTGGACACGAGCTGGGTCACGGTGATGCGCGGCTCGAACTACGTGCGCCGCGACATTCCGGACGCCTGGTTCCAGCGGGACTACCTCCCGCGCTTCCGCCCGGATTGATGGTGAAGGCATGGCACATCGGCGCTGCAGCGGCACTGCTGGCGGCGCAAGGCGTGCAGGCACAAGGCGACGCACCGGACGACGACTTGCGCGCGCTCGACATGGCCAACCGCGCCGCGGTCGAGACGCCCGCGGCGGAGCCCTCGGCATGGCGCGGCTTCGTCGAGGCGGCGGCCGCCACGTCGTGCGGCCCCGACGCGCGCTGCACGGGTGTCAACAAGCGGTTGTCGCTCGACCTGGGGTACGACCGCGCCATCGCACCTGGCGTGCGCGCCGTGTTCGAAAGTCGGCTCGACCTGAACTCACGCGCGCAATTGGGCTTCGAAAAGCGGACCCACACGTTGAAGGAGGCCTACTTGGCGTGGACGGTAGACCCGCAGTGGACTGTCGAGGGTGGCCGCATCAATGTGCGCCACGGCGTGGCCACCGGCTACAACCCGACGGATTTCTTCCGGGCCCGGACGCTGCGCACCATGGTGTCGGTCGACCCGGCGGCCACGAAGGCCAACCGGCTCGGAACGGTCGTCCTTCGCAGCCAGCGGGTGTGGGACACCGGCGCGGCGTCCGCACTGTTTGCGCCCAAGCTGGAGCGGCACCGCAGCGACGCACCGTTCAGCGCCGACCTGGGCGCCACCAACGACCGCAACCGCTGGCTGCTCACGTGGACCCAACGCGTCGGCGCCGGCTTTGCGCCTCAATGGCTGTACTACCAGGAAGAGCAAGGCGACCCACAGCTCGGCATGAACCTCAGCTGGGCGCCGCACGACTCGGCGGTGAGCTTTGTGGAGTGGCGGGGAGGGCGTACGCCCGACATGCTGAATGCCTTCAGCGGCACGGATCGGGGCGCGTCGTTTCGTTCCCAGGCCACGGCGGGCGTGACGCTGAGCCCCGCGCCCGACCTGACCGTCACCGCCGAGTATCAGTACAACGGCGCCGCGCCCGACAGCCGGCGCTGGCAGGCCTTCGCACGCGCCAACCCGCGCGCCCTGCGTGCCTATCTCGCATGGTCGCGCGACCTGCAGGAGCTGCCCACCCGGCGCGCTGTGTTCGGCATGGCGCGGTGGAAGAACGCGGTCATGCGGAACGTCGACGTGTCGGCGCTGCTGCGCTTCAACCCGGACGACGACAGTGGCATGGCGTGGCTGGAGCTGCTGTATCGCTGGGGCAGCACCGACCTCGGCCTGCAGTGGCAGGCGAACCACGGCGGGCGCCACAGCGAGTTCGGCGTGGTGCCGCCCGACGAGGCCTGGCAGGTGCTGCTGCGCCACCATTTCTGAGTCACCCGCATGCACGGCCCCGCTGACCGACGGTCGACGGCCCCGACAACATCGAGCGCCGTGCTGACCGGCTCACCGGTCGAGTGGGCGGTGACGGGTCAGCGGCTGTTCTCGTGGCTGCGCGCCGGCTTGAAGCTGAGCGAGCGCATCGTGCCGAGCTGGACACCGGCCCTCGCGGCGCGTGCTTTCTGCACGCCCCTGGCCGGCCGTCATCCGCCCGCCCGGCTGACCCCGCCCTCAGGGGTGCGGATGCAGCAGCTCGCCTTCGAGCGCAGCGCGCTCACCACGTATCAATGGCCCGCGGCCAGCGATGCACCGGCCGTGCTGCTCACGCATGGCTGGTGCGGTTGGGGCCTGCAGATGGCGCCGCTGGCGCAGGCCCTGCAACACGCCGGATGGGCGCCCTGGGTGCTCGACATGCCCGCGCATGGCCGCAGTGGCGGACGCAGCAGCACCTTGGTGCAGTTCGTGCGCGCCTTACATCACGTCGTGGCCTGCGTACCCGCCATCCAGGCCGTGGTCGCACACTCGATGGGCGGCGGCGCGGCCTGCATCGCCGCCGCGTCGGGGTTGCCGGTCGAGCGCCTGGTGTTGATCGCGCCGCACCTCGACGTGGAACAGCTCGCGCGCCAGTGGGTCGCCGCCTTCGGGTTGAGCGACGCCACGCACACTGCCATCCTGCGACACCTGGAGCTGCGTGAGCGCACGCGCGTCGAGTTGTTGTCGATCTCCCACAACGCCCCACGTGTACAGGCTCCCACCCTGCTGGTGCACGACCGGCACGACAGCATCGTGCCCTTCACAAGCTCGCGCGCCTTCGCCGAGCAGCTGCCTCAGGCGCAGCTGCTGCTGACGAAAGGGCTGGGGCACCGGCGTGTGCTGGCCGACGCCGATGTGCACCGGCGCGTCGTCGACTTTCTGGGGGCGTTGGCGACGCCTGTCTCTGCCGCAAGCTGCTGAGCGCCTGTTTGCAAGGTGTCGGCCTTCGCCTTCTTGCAAACACGCCTGACCCCGGCAGCAAATTGAAGCGTTCTTTCATGGCCTTGCTGCATATTGAAGAGTTCTTCGATGTGTGGCATCTCCATCAAAGCCCGCTTTCATACGATGCGCACCACCGGCACGTACGTCACAAGGACCACCCTGGGTGAGTCGGTGCGCTCCTTCGTGCCGCACCCGCTGCCGCCCGCCGAGCCGGCGCTCACGCCGCAGTCGTACGAGGCCGGCGTGCACAAGGCCGAAATGGCACTGGCCCGGCTGTCTGTCTGGCGTGGCAGGTCTCGTGCCACTCGGTCGAGTGGCCGCTGTACAGCGCAATCCGCAAGGAAGCGCTGCTCACCTCGCAGATCGAGGGGACGCAGGCCACGTTGACCGATCTGTTCGACAACGAGGCCGGGCTGGGCGTCGCCAACACCGACGACGGCGAGGAGGTCAGCAACTACCTGCGCGCCTTCCGACTGGTGCGCGACAGCCTGCACGACCCTCGAGGCCTGCCGCTCTCGGTGCGCCTGTTGTGTGACGCGCATCGCCTGCTGCTGAACGGCGCGCGCGGCGCGGGCAAGCAGCCGGGCGAGCTGCGACGCTCGCAGAACTGGATCGGCGGCACACGCCCTGGCAACGCGGTGTTCGTGCCACCGCCTCCTGAGCACGTGGCCACGATGCCACGCTTCACCATCGAACAAGTGCGCATGAAGCTGCAAACCACTTTCCCTACCGCCACGGCCGCCGTGTCGCTGCTCGAAGAACTGGGCATCGTGGCTGAACTCACCGGACAGAAGAAGAACCGCAGCTACAGCTACTCGGCCTACGTGGCGCTGTTGTCGCGCTGACAGCCCCAGCCATCCCCGTGACCAGCAGCGGGCCTCACGCCCGGCGCCGCTCCACCGTCACCAACCAGATCCCCCAGCACACCAGCACCAAGGCCACCGCGTTCTTCCACTGCATCACGCTTTCGTGCAGGAAGGCGGCCGACAGCAGCGCACCAAACACCGGCACCAGGAAGTTGAACGCGGTGACCGTGCTGACGCGGTTGTGCTTGAGCAAGGCGCTCCACAGCGCAAAGGCCGCCGACGACAGCACCACCAGGTAGGCAAGCAGTGCCGTCGATGGCAGCGTGAATCCCGAGAGGCTGCCGCCCGTGCCGTAGCCGATGAGCAGCAGCGCGCCGCCCCCGATGCCCAGTTGCCAGCCGGTCATCAGCAGCGGGTCGAGCTGTTGCGACAGGCGCTTGCCGTAGATGGCCGCGGCCGACAGCACGAACGCGGCGATGATCACGAAGCCTTCGCCGAGCACCGTGAAGTCGAGCTGCAACAGGTCGGCGTGGAAGTTCACGACCATCACGCCCGCGAGGCCGACGCCGCAGCCCAGCAGCTTGCGATGGCTGAGCCGGTCGTTGTGATAAATGAAGTGCGCCAGCAGCACGCTGAAGAAGGTGCCGGTCGCGTTCATGATCGATGCCTTCACGCCGGTGGTGTGCGACAGGCCGACGTAGAAGAAGAAGTACTGCAGCGTGGTCTGGCTCAGGCCGAGCAGCGTGACGGCCCGCCAATGCCCGCGCAGCGGCTGCACGACGTTCACGCCGCGGCAGGCCGCCAGCGCGCACAGCACGATGCCGGCGAACAGGAAGCGATACCCCGCGAACACCAGTTGCGACGGCACATCCGCCGGCGCAATGCCGAACAGCGCGTAGCCGTTCTTGATGGCCGGGTAGGCACTGCCCCACAGCAGGCAGCACAGCGTAGCCAGCACGACCACCGCGCGGCGATCGGTGAAGACGGAAGAGGTGCTGCGCGCGGCAGCGGCGGGTGACATCGTGCTGCTCATCGCAGAGTCCGGCATGAGGAAGGAAGAGGCCGCATTGTCCTGACGCGGCCTCCTGCCTGCCGGTGGGGTACGGCAAGTCCTGGCAATGACTCGTGCGAACGGCGCAGCGATGCAATGCACATATCGCACACGCCAGCTGCCAGGCCGCTAAGCCGGCGTGGCCGCAGCACGCGGCGCGCGCACACCCATCACCACAAGCAACACGAACGCTGCAGCGGTCAACACCGCGGACAACAACGGCAGCCCCGACAACGGCATGCCGGCATCGAGCGCCCGGGCGCCGATCCATGCGGCGACGGCATTGCCGAGGTTGAACGCGGCGATGTTGAGCGTGGAGCCCAGCGCGGGCGCATCGGCCGCCTCGTCCAGCACGCGGCTCTGCAAGCCCGGTGCGGTGGCAAACGCCGCCATGCCCCACAGGAAGATGCCGACCGCAACCGCGGCGGGCCAGCCCAGCACTGCATGCAGTGCCACCTCCAGCGCGGCGAGCGCGCCCAGGATCACCAGCATCGAGCGCGCCGGCCAGCGGTCTGCGGCCCAGCCGCCGAGCACGTTGCCCACCGTGAGGCCCGCGCCGAACAACAGCAGCAGCAGGTTGACCTGCGCCGCGCTGAAACCCGCGTGCGCCTGCAGCAGCGGCGACAGGAAAGTCAGCGTCGTGAAGATGCCGCCGAAGCCGAGCGCCGTGAGCGCCAGCGCGCCCAACAAGCGCGGCCGCGTGACGATGCGCCAGCCCGCCAGGCCTGCATTGCCGCCCGGCAACCTTAGCCCGCGCGGCACCAGCACCCACAGAGCGGCGCATGCCACCACCCCCAGACCGCTGACACACCAGAAGGTGGCGCGCCATCCGGCATGCAGGCCGATCCAGGCCCCGGCCGGCACGCCCAGCACGTTGGCGAGCGTGAGGCCGCTGAACATCAGCGCGATCGCCGCGGAGCGACGTTGAGGCTCCACCAGCGCCGCGGCCACCGTGGCACCCAGCCCGAAGAAGGCGCCATGCGTGAGCGAGGCCACGATGCGCCCGGCCATCAACCACCCGTAGCCCGGCGCCACGGCACACAGCAGGTTGCCGGCAACGAACAGCACCATCAGCGCCGAGAGCGCTCGGTACGGCGTGGCACGCGCCGTCAGCACCGCGAGTGGCGGTGCACCGAGGGCCACGCCGAGCGCATACCCCGTCACCAGCAACCCCGCACTCGGCAGGCTGACGCCGGTGTCCGCCGCCACCGCGGGCAGCAGCCCCACGATGACGAACTCGGTGGTGCCGATCGCGAAGGCCGCCAGCGCCAAGGCGAGCAGCGGCAGCGGGAAGGCGCGCGTGGGCATCGCGCTGTGCGTGATGTTCGACGTCATGGTTGCACCTCCGCCGCCGTGGATGTGCCGAGCAAAGCCTCCAGGTCGATTGCGTCCGCCATCGCCCGGTAGCCGGCATCGCCGGGATGCAGGTGGTCGCCGGAATCGAAGGCCGCGCGCAGCCGTGCAGGGTCTGACGGGTCACGCAACACCGCGTCGAAATCGACCACCGCATCGAACGTGCCGCTGGTGCGCACCCACGCGTTCAGCCGCTGTCGCAGCGCTTCCTTCTGCGGGCTGTAGTGGCCTTCGAGCGGCGTGCCTTTCAGGGCGTCCTTGAAGGGCGGCAGCGTGGCACCGAGCACGCGCACGCCACGGGCTCGGGCCTGCTCGGTCAGCTTCGTCAGGCCGCGTGCCAGTTGCTCGAGCGACGGCAAGGGCTCCGTTCGCGCGAACGGGCCGCCGGGCCAGCCGATGTCGTTGGTGCCGAGCAGCACGATCACCGCGCGCACGCCGGCGTGGCGCAGCGCGTCGCGCTCGAAGCGGGCCAGCGCACTCTCGCCCATGCCATCGCGCAGCAACCGGTTGCCCGAGATGCCCGCGTTGAGCACCGCCACACCGTGCGGCGCCAGGCGACGCGCGAGGTGGTCCGGCCAGCGCTGGTCCGCACCCGGGGTCGAGCCATTGCCGTCGGTGATGGAGTCGCCGATGGCCACCACCGTGGCGGGCGGGCGCCCGGTGTCGACCTGCAGCTCGGCGATGAAGGCGCGCGTGGTGAGCGGCGGCTCGTGCGTCGTGAGTTGTCGGCCCGCCGCGTTGCCGCGGATCAGCACGGTGGTTTCGCGCGCGTCCCAATGAAAGCCGCCCAGTGCAGTGGGGCCGGGCAGGTAGAGGTCGACCTCCACCCGGTCGCCCGCGCGGGTGGGCAACGGCACCGGGTCGCTCACCCACCGGGCGCCCGGCGGCACCACGGCATCGTCAGCCCCATCGAAGCGCACCGGCACCGCTTGCGCAGTGCCCACCGTGCGGAGGGTGACGCGACCCAGCGCCAACGGCGTGGTGCCGTACTCGTTGCTCACCACCAGGCGCAGGCGCTCGCCACCGAGGCTGGTGCGCAGCGTCTGGCGCAGGGTTACGTCGCGCAGCGTGCGTGGCATGCCGAGCGGCAGCACGAAGCGCTCGTCCCACACCGCCTGGGGGCTCGAGAACCAACTGATTTGCCATGCCGCCTGCGGCGCCGCGCGCGATGCAGGCGCCAGGGGAGGTGAAGAAGGAGAGGGCGGCGCGGCGCTGGCGATCGGCGCAGCGAGCAAGGCCGCGAGGAGGGTGTGGTGCAAGGTCTTCATCGCCCGCACTGTGGGCAATTCCATACCCGATGAGAAGACGACAAAATGGAACGCCCGTCATTCGAAACTGGAATAGCACCATGGACAGGCTGCGCGCCATGACCTTCTTCGTTCGTGCTGCAGAGCTGGGCAGCCTGTCGGCCGCCGCCCGGTCGCTCGCGACCACGCAGCCCACGGTGAGCAAGCAGATCGCCGCGCTGGAGGCTGGCCTGCGCGTGCGCCTGCTCGAACGCGGCCCCGCCCGCGTGGTGCTGACGGACGAGGGCGTGCGCTTTCTCGACAGCGCGCGCCGCCTGCTGGAGGACTACGACGAAGCCGTGACCGCGCTCGACGAGCGCACCCGCCAGCCGCGCGGGCTGGTCCGCATCTCGGCCCCGGTGGCGCTGGGCGAGCTGCACCTCAACGCGCTGATGCTGCAGGCCCTGCAGCAACACCCCGAGCTGCGCATCGACCTGATCCTCGAAGACCGCTTCGTCGACCCCGTCGAAGAGCGCTTCGACATCATGGTGCGCATCGGCCAGCCGCTGCCCCAAGACCTCGTGGCCCGCGAGCTCGCCACGTGGCCGCGCTACATCGTGGCCTCGCCCGACTACCTGCAACGCCACGGTCGCCCGCGGCGGCTCGAAGACCTGGCCCGCCACCCCTTCCTGCGCTACCCGCTGGGCGCCGACGACGCCGTGCAGCTCACTGGCCCGCGCGGCACGCTGGAGGTGCCCGTCACCACGCGCTACCGCCTCAACAGCGCGGTGGCACTGCTCGACGCCGTGCGCGCCGGCGCCGGCATCGCCTTTCAGCCGTGCTGGACGGTCAACGAGCTGCTGCGCCGCAAGGAACTGGTGCGACTGCTGCCGCAATGGACCGGCCCGTCGCAGACGGTGTACCTGGTCTACCCGCCACGCAGGCGGCAGCCGATGCGGGTGCAGGTGATGCTCGACGCGCTGGCCACGAAGATCCGGGCGCTGTAGCGCGCCGATCGTGCGCGCCGTTCAAGGGCAGTGATCGCACACGGCACTGTTCATGCAGCCGCACCGCGCATCGCCGCGCCCTGCACGCGGCCACCCATCGGCGCATGTCACAACGGCGCACGTCACGTCGTCATAGCGGTGCACGGTCATTCCGACCTCACACCCAAAGGGCCACCTCATGCCCGCCACAGCAGACGCCACGCCCCCCGCCTTCACCCTCACCAACCCACCCGGGCTCTACGACCCCGCACCCAACGGCTATTCGCATCTGGCGGTGCTCAAGCCCGGCGCGCGCCTCGCTTTCATCGCGGGCCAGGGCGGCGAGAACGAGCGCGGCGAGCTGCCCGCCGACTTCCGCGCGCAGGTGCGACAAGCCCTGCACAACCTGCGCACCGCACTCAAGGCAGCCGGCGCCGACACACGCGACGTGCTGAAGCTCACCGCGCTGATCGTCGACCACAACGAGCAACGGCTGCACGTGTTCGGCGAAGAACTGGCGCGTGCCTTCGGCCCCGGGCCCAAGCCCACCTGCACGCTGATCCCGGTGCCGCGGCTGGCGCTCGACGGCATGCTGTTCGAGGTGGAGGCGGTGGCGGCGTTGCAGGGGTAGCAGCGCTTTCGACATGTCCATCGATCGACCTATCGTCGGGACGTGTCGATCGGATCGACATGACGCCTAGACATGTCGATGTTTTCCGGTTTGAGCGACATGTTGTGTACGGCGCGTACATCGCCGGGCAGTGATCCGTCGCTCGGCCCACCACTCATGCCCCACATGCGAGTCGCCCTTTAGGACGTCGCCGCCAATACACCGGAAAACTTCGTTTAATCGGCAACGGAGTCCTCAGGCTTAAACAAACAACTCGAGACACTTTTTGTCTGCGTCAGCCCCTGTCAAGATAACTCGCTTCTTCTTCCTGAGGTCCCATACGCCCGGATATGCGTTGAGGGAGCAGTCGGGCATCCCGCCAGGGGAAACGTACCGTCCATTTCTTGCGATAAATCCACTTCTTGTCTCGTCGAAAGCGAAAGCCTGTTCTCTGAGCACACCGATGTTCTTCCACGGTGCGCGAGCGCCTGGGAGAGACACAATGCTTTTTGTCGACTCCAAGCTTGCCACTGTCGCCACAAAGGCGAACGGTGACGTCCCTACTACCTCAAGCGATAGATATATGCCGGCGGATATGTTCACATCCACCAGAAATCCAAGTTCACTGGGGATCTTGTTTGCTGCTACCGGCCAGATCCCGCACCTCCTCAAGCGAGACATTGGAATATAAGCCACATCTGAAACGATTACGGCGGAACCGACGTGGCTCAATTGAGCTTTTTCGAACTCATCCACAAGTTTGCATCGGCGATGCGCTGCACCAACCACTTGAACTGTTATTGACGATTTTTCTGGGCCTAGCACTACATGCACGGCGTCTCCACTTTCTTGAGCGAGGACGCCTTGCCCGAGAACCACAGCAACGAGCAAAGACGGACAGCAAATTCTGCTCACCAAGGACATACAGTTGTCTATCACCGCGTCACAAGAACCAATACGGCTCGTGGGAGCTATGCTTCGAGGTAATCAAGCACGGACAGAAATCGCTGTTTTTCTTCCAACAAAAAACACTCTTCAACCGCGAACGCCTGATTCTTATCGCGAGTGGAAGCAGACACGCATTCGAGAACAAAACCAGGACCCCCGCTTGGTCCGACATACTGCACCACCTCGTGATATAGCGTCCAACCCTTGTGCGTGGTGCGCTTGCTTTCTCGTCGCCGTATCTGTTCAGGTTGGGGAGGATCGACAAGCCGTGTTCTCTCAGCGCCTGCGCCGGGTACAAGCTTTTTCAGCTGGGTGTCTCCCCTTGCGACAGCAATTACCACCCGTCTCTTGTCAAATTCCGTCGAATACTCGGCCCCTTTGTTTGCGCCCGCATAGTATGCAAGAACGCCGCCTGTTTTTGATTGGCATTCCATTAAACGCAGATTCATGTGCTCCGGGAACACGGGGCACTCGTTGCTTAACGCAATTTGTGGCCACAAGCCCAAGAGCGCTGTAAGAACATAAGGCTTACGCATCTCGTTGAGGGTTTCGGGTTCAACGAGGTAGCTCAATCAAAGCGAAGCTATAGACGCTATTTCCTTTCGGTGTAGCTCTGTAGCCTTTCGCGGCGAACCATCTTCCATCCCAACTGAACGCCATCTGTGGTTCCTCTCGGGACATGTCCAATTCAACATCGGCCAAAGGAGCTTGCGTCTCTGCATCAACGATTTGCAGCCCCTCTCGGCCGAGTTTGGCCTGATACCGTCCGTCGCGGCTTTGTACCGAACTGAACTTGGTTGATGTACTCATACTCGCCGTTGGCGTCCAGTCGCTGGTATGAAGCGTCGTACCGACAGGGGGCCCCCCATTGACCACCAACATCTTTCCTTCGTCAATGAATGCAAGTGAGTAGATCCGGCGCACTTGCGCATCAATGCCGTCGGCGAAACTTTTCCATTGCCCCAGCTTGGTGGCCGTTAACATTTCCGATCCTTGAGTATTTTCTCCTGCTCGCGCAGCAATCCAGAACGCGTTGGATGGGTGGATTGCAACCGGGGGATAAAAATAAACACCCTTTTTTGTGGAAATGATCTTCGCGGTGACAGCATCAATCTGAAACGATTTCGCCGAGCCATTACTTTTATCGATAGCAGTTGCCAACAGACGGGATCCGTCTGGGCTCATAACAGCCCAACGAATGTCAGGGGGATAGATACATTTTCCCTCTAATTTTCTTTTGGCAGTATCAAAAACATCGCAACCACCAATATAAAGAAATTTTCCGCCGGCGGGAAACCCTATCCCAGATTCAGTTTCGTTTGATATTTCGAAATATTCGACGGTTACGGTGGGCCGGTGCTGACTTTCAGTTGGATCGGCGCAGCAAGAACTTGATACTACGGCGAGCAATAGAAGTTTTATTTTAAGGGCCGAGAATTTCATATGCAACAATGGCTCCGTTGTAGCGTCGACCGAACGATTGACGATCCCATCGATTGACAATTCGACTCACATTGTCACTATCTACCCGAGAAATTCCCCCATCTGCTTGACGAGATATTCCATTGATAGCAGCGAATTGACCGCCTGAGTCAATACAGTTGTACGGATTGTTAGATATTCTTTCCGGATCGTTGATTGCAGCCGGCCGTCTCCGAGCCAGATCGTCCCACCAGTTCTCGTCGAAATCAATGCCGGGACGTAACCAGCCTCTAAAGACCCAGTATTTGGCGTAGTTGGATCGTCCGGTCAATTGCTTGAAACCCCGCCCCCTAAATTTCATGCCATCTCCCGTTCGACTTTGAACAGCATCGATCTGCCGTGCTGAAGGCGAGGTCACGATTGGCCGATTGCGACTATCTCGGCCAAGAACCACAGGGAGATGAGTCCCCCGCGCGTCGACGAGGCGTGACCGCTCGACGTTTCCTAAGTCGTTCCCGATTCGCTCGTAGTTGTGGAAGTACCCGTATAAATCTGTCGGATCGGAATAGTATCCGCGTGTCTCTGGTTGCAGCGAAGGGTGTAGGGGATTTTGAGCAGACCCTTCTACCATTGTTTGAAGCCCTCCCGTCTCAACCAGCCCTTGCCCAAAGAAGTGGGCCGCGCGCAGCGGTCGGTTTAGCCCATAGCGTCGCAGCACCCTATTCAGCGCTACCCGATACCTTTCCTTGATGTTATTTGGTGTCGCGGGATAGATGCGATCAAGATCCGCTGCAGATAGCCACATTGATTTTCTAAGGTGCGTGATCAATTCTCTCGGGTGGAAGTGCCAATGAGTCGAACCGATCCCGGCGGTTGCTGTGGGCCATTCAAATGTCAATGCGCGAATATGGTCGAGCAGTTCGGTGAAATCTTTCCCTTGAACACCAAACTCGGGATCTCCATTCAACCAAGCCCAGCGCGCCTCGCAACTTGCTCTGTCCCATTCGCTAGGCACACGGCAGGCCGTTCTCTTTAGCCTCTCCCGTACATCGTTCCGTTGCAGGCGGCGCTCCAACTCACTGCGAGTAGGACGAACTCCGAGAGCAGTAGCGCCTCCGATGAGTGCGAGCAATTGCTGAGACTCGCAGCGACTGTCGGCATCAACGTCGTCGTCCACGAGCTTCCACCCTCTCCAATGAGGAAAATCTGAGTCGCTGAATTTTTGTACCCCGGGCGCATTCAAGTTGACCCACCCTCGACCTCCGCGGTAGTTCACTTCTCGCCAGTGGGGCACATCCTGAGGCACGAGAGCGTCTGGCCCTACCGTGCGCCCAAACCTCAGAAGCTCGTAGACCGCGCTTACTGACGGCGTTGGATTCGGATTCACAACGCCGCCTTGGCGCCTTGCGGCAGCCTGACGAGCCCGTTCTGCAGCTAAGTATGCCGAGGCGATACTGCTCGCCCTTCTATATAGGTTGTACTCCGCGGAGTTTTCTTCCAGTGGATTCCCTACGAGGGTGCCGTCGGCGGCATATGTTGTGAGGTACGCGTCCCCTCGATCGGCCGCCTGCTGGCCTTCACCGGATGTATAGCGGAGTCCTACAAAAAGCGTTTGGTTCGGAGGCAATGTATATGAAGCAGCGGCTGCTGGCGTCGTTGTTGTGACGCCGGGGTCTTGCGCGAAGAAGCGGGTTCCGGAGGGCAGCAGGAAATAGATTTCCCCGTATACCGCGTCGGAGCGACCGTTTCGCGTGATATCCAAACCCCCTGTGCGCCGACCCGTTAACTGCTGCAGATTGTCGTCGTCGCAGATGATTTCGAAATGAAGTTGGTGGGGCGCTCCATACACGCATCCGGCAACCCCTAGCTCGTCCTTGCGATGGACAGTGCGTGACTGCGTTGCACCACCAGCTACCCGGTTCGCGACACCCCGTAGCTCACTGAGATGCATATAGATCGAGAAAAAGTTGACTCGAGTCAACAGGGGCGGCTGGTCCTGCGGCGCGCCCTGGTTTTGCGCTTGCGGCTGGTCCAGGGCTCCGATCTCCGCGGTATGCCGGATGACGACGCAGCCGTCATCCGTCCATGCCGCGCTCTCGCCATAAGGGTTGTAGTTGAGTGGGTGCGAGGGATCGGTGCTGCGTGGCGTTGGCCTTCGCGCAAAAACTATCTCCCCATCGGCGGCAGCCCTGACAGTCGACACATTGCCGCCAGCATCGGCCGGTGCCTGTAGATGAAGGCCGCCATGCCAACCGAGCTTGAACGACACGGGGAACGACCCCTCAGGAATAGAAGTTCCAGACACCGCGATACTGGTGTCGGGCATGCACCGGGCAACGTAGGCCTCGTCCGTTTCGCCCACGGTCCGCGGTAGAAAAAATGGGGGGCTGATCAGCATGCTGTAGTCGTTACCTTGGAGAACACGAACCGTGCGCCGCCACTCGTGGCGCTTCAACTTGAAAACGGAAACTTCCGCTTGATTTGAAGGTTGCCGCGGGGCATTGCCGGCAACGGATAGTTCTGCCTGCCGGGCCCCACAAAACTCTTCCTGCCGGCATGCACGGTGATCTTGCCCGGGCACTGCGTGACGATGCCGCTGGCGTCGATCGTGATGCTGGCGCCGCCTTCGGTCGCGAGCACGATCTTCTTGGCCGCGGCCCAGTCGATGTGCGAGGCCTTGCTCTTGATGTTGATGAGCCCCTTGGCTGCGACCTGCATCGGCCCGGCCTGCGCCTGCACGTCGACGTTGCCTTGGGCCGCGATCATCGTGAGGCCCTTGCCTGCAGCGCCTTCACCTGGGCCTATTGCTCCAGCGAGCACGCCGATCGCCTGGCCCGTGTGCAGCCTCGCCTGCCCGCCAATAGCGTGATGCGTGTCCTGCCCTGAGGCGGTATGGATCGTCTCGCCCGCGGCGATATGGATGTCCTGCCCCGCGGTCAGCCCGAATCCTGCTTTGGCCGTGATCGCCACCACCGGGTCGGTCGTGTGCGG
The DNA here is from genome assembly GCF_946480305.1 of uncultured Caldimonas sp. The sequence continues at coordinate 18,613 of NZ_CAMLJQ010000013.1, read as the reverse complement.
CAGCTTGTCGTCGCTGGCTTGCGTGTGCTTGTTGGCCGCGTCTTCTTGTGCAGTGTCGAAGCCACGCTCGGCCACCGTGCCGCTGAGCGCGGTGTGCAAGGCCTTCAGCGGCGCCGCCTTGTCATCGATCGCGCTCTGACCGGCCTTGTGGCTGCCAATGTGGCCTGCGAGCTGCACCGTCTCGTGCGTCTTCGCCGCATCGCTGAAGGTCTGGGCCAGTTGGACCATCTGCTTGGCCAGTGCCATGCCGGGCGCGTTGTCGCCAGCCGGGGTGGCCGCAGGGATGCCGTAGGTGCTGAGCAGCACGCCCTTGCCGCCACGGACGGCGCCATACGCGTCGGTGCGCAGTTCCAGCCCCAGCCCGCGGAAGCTGCCACGGTGGTTGTCGGCGCGATGAAGCAGATGCCCCAGATTCAGCCAGGTCGCATGCTGCGTGGTGGCCGCCTTCACGTTGAGTTGCTGGTCGGTGTCGTCGAAGCACAGTTCGCTCGATCCGTCGCCGCCGAACTCCTTGGTCTTGAAGCCGCTCAGTGCTGCGGCATTGGCCTGGTGGTCCGCCCCGGGGGCGGCTCCGTGCCATGCGGGGCTGTGGCCGCTGGCGAGGTTGCCCTGCGCGCTGGTGCGGTGGTCGGTGCTGTGCTGGAAGACGGCTGTGTCGCTGTCCGCCATCGCTCCGCCCGGTGTGGCGGCCACCCCGCCTTCACCCTTGCCGTTGTAGAACGCCCCGATCGCAATGGGCCGGTCGATGTCCAGGTCTTCGAAGTGCACCAGCACTTCCTGGCCGATGCGAGGGATGAACTGGCTGCCCATGCCGGCACCGGCATAGGGCTGGGCCATGCGCACCCAGATGCTGTGGTTGCTGGCGTTGGCATGGCTGGCATGCGCCTGCCAGTGGAACTGCACGCGGATGCGGCCCCAGCGGTCGGTGTGGATCTCCTCCGCACCGCTGGGGCTGGTCTCGCCGTTGGGGCCGACAACGAGGGCGCTTTGCGGCCCCAGCACGCGCGGCTTGGGGTTCAGGCGGGTGCCGGTGTCGTCTTGCAGTCTGGGGCGCCAGGGCAGGGACTCGGCCAGACAGGTGAAGTGGTTGCCGTAGCCGCTGGCCTGGGCTTGGGTCTTCACTTCTTCGGGCAGCTCGTGCGTGAAGCCGGCGGGGCCCAGGCGGCGGGCGATGGCGTCGTTCAGGTCCTTGGGCAGGTTGTTGATGCCGGCGCTGGTGAGCGCGGTGGCGAGGAAGCTGCTCTGGCCTTGGGGCAGCGGCGCCTCGCGCAGGCTGAAGCGGGTGCCGGGGCGCAGGGTGCGCACGGTGCTCAAGCCTTCGTGGCGCTGGTGCCAGGCTTCGAGGGATTCCATCAGCACGCGGGCGTAGTGGCCGGCCTGGAAGCTGCTGGTGCCGGCGTGGTGGTCCAGGCTGCCGGCGGGGTCGTAGTGTTCCAGCCGCGGGGCGGTGCCGTTCAACTCGCGGGTGGGCACGCTGGCGGTGTAGCTGCGTTTGGCGGCGTAGTCCCAGGCTTGCAGGGTGGCCACCGCCGGGCGCAGGCGGTGGGCCTGCGTGAAGGCCTGCACCGCGTCGCTGTCTTCCTGGCTGCTGGCGCGGTGGTAGCGGATGCCGCCGCCGGCGGCGGAGCTGGCGTCTTCGGGCAGCGCGGGGCTGTCGGCGAAGAAGATCAACTTGTGGCCCTTGGGGGCGGATTCGTCTTCTTCGAAGCGCCAGCCGATGCCTTCTTCGGCGAGCAGGCGGCTGACGAAGGACAGGTCGGTCTCGCGGAACTGGTTGCAGTAGTGCCGCGCGGCCACGGACGCGAGGTGCTGGCTGACGCAGGGGGACCAGGCCCACGCGGCGATCGAGGCGTAGGGCTGGAAGATGGATTCGACGATCTCGATGACGGTCTTGTCGATGAAGCTCTGGCTGCGCTGGGTCAGGGCCAGGGCACTCAACCAGGGTTGCACGACGAGTTCGTAGCGGGCCAAGCCGCCGTCGCTTTGCAGGGCGGAAGCCGCGACGATGACGCCGGTGCGGGTGGTGCGGCTGCCATCCGCAAGGCTGATCGCGAGGCTCGCTTGTTCGCCGAGCAGCGCGGCCAGGTCCACGTGCGCGGAGGTCGACAGCACGGTGACGCGGTAGTCGAACAGCTCGCTCAGGGCTTCGCGGGCGCTGAAGGATTCGACCAGCAAACCCGCCAACAACTCGCTGCCTTGCAGTTCGTACAGGCGGGTGTCCGAGGTGAGGGTGATGCCCAGACTGCGGGCAATTTGATGCCACGCGGACGACGCCGCATGCGGTCGCAAGGTCATGACAAGCCTCTCCTGAAGTTCTTGTCGCCGCGGTGCTGCTTGTTGTGGTGCGCGGCTTGGGGAGAGAAAGTTTGGCACGGCCCCGCCGCGAACCACACAGTGTTACGGACCCCTTTTGTGGGGGGTTGCTGGCGGGCCGAACAGCTCTTCATGCTTCATTTCCGTGGGCATTGTGAAAACGCCCCGCAAGGGAAGCGGCAGCAGGCAGAACTCACAGGTGAAGTGCCAGCCGTTGCGTCGTGTCGCCGGAGAGAACACCTCGCGTCGTCGTGTCGCCGTTTTTAAGAACTCGCGACACGTTTCGTTGACGTGTCGCTTGCAGCGACACGAGTGCAAACGCGTCGCGGTGTATCGAGCGGCCAGCACTCGACCTGAAAGCAAAAGCAACTTCTACGCTGGAGCTGTGTCCTCATTCCAGCATTTATCGGCGTTGCGGGCCGGTCGGCTCTCACCGCCCCCCCCAAGCGGGGGATGCCTGTTCCGTTCGGCTGGCTAGTGTCTCGTCGGGCAGCAGCACCTCGATCGACACACACCGGGAGCCACCATGATCCGAACACGAACCGCCACACTCTTTGCCACCGGCCTGGTCGCCGCCGCATGCGCACTCGCCGCGCCGGTCTACCGGGTGACCACCATCACGCCCCCTGAAGGGCTGGGCGGGCCCACCCCCACCGGGTTCAATGCTGCCGGCCAGATCACCGGCTTCATCTTCGGTTTCGTGCCGTCGCCAGAAGCCACGGCCTTCGTGTATTCGGAGGGGCAGTTCCACAACCTCGGCACGCTGGGCGGCAGCGGCAGCGAGGGCCGCAGCATCAACGCGCATGGCCACGTGGTCGGCGCCTCGCGCCGGCCTGCTGACGACTACTACAACGCCTTCGTTCACGACGGCCGGACGATGCGCAGCATCACGCCGCTCGTGGGACTCGAGAGCACCGCCACCGGCATCAACGACAACGGTCAAGTGGTCGGCTACGAATTCACCCTGAACGACCCTTCGGCGCCTTATATGGCCTTCTTCCACCACAACGGCACCACCCGGTTGCTGGGTGCCGGCCAGGCGCACGCGATCAATGCGGCGGGCCAGGTGACGGGCATGCGGTCCACGGCGCCGGCCGGCGAGCCCTGGGACTGGAACGCGCTGGAGGCCTTTCTGTACAGCGACGGGCAGATGACCGGCCTGGGCAGCCTGGGTGGGTCTTTCAGCGAAGGCCTTGCGCTCAATGTGCACGGCCACGTGGTGGGCCACGCCAGCCTCGACCCTGCTGACGCGCAACGCCGCCACGCCTTCCTGTACCGCGACGGCCAGATGATCGACTTGGGCACGCTGTACGGCGGCGACAGCTCGGCCTTCGGCATCAATGCCAACGGCGACGTCGTCGGCCGCAGCAGCGGCATCACCGAATGGATGGTGCCCTTCCTGTACACCGACGGGCAGATGCACAACCTGAACAGCCTGCTCGAGCCGGGCACCGACCCCAGCATCCGCCTGTTCGACCCCGTGGCCATCGACGACCAGGGACGCATACTGCTCGGCGGGGAATACGGCGGGCAGGCTTCCGTGCTCGTGCTCACACCCGTGCCCGAACCGCAGACCTATGCGCTGATGGCGGCGGGGCTGGGCGTGCTGGCGTGGGCCCGTTCCGGCCGGTTGCGCGGCAAGCGCCAACGCTCGTGAGCGCAGATCCACCGCGCATGACGAGGAGCCCCGATGAACACCACCCCAAACCGCCCCACTGAAGCACCATCGCGGCGCCGCCAGTGGGCTCACGCCCTCGTCGCGAACCACAGGTTGGCGGCACCGGTCGCGACGAAGACGACAACTGCGAGCACGACGCGAGACCATGCGCTGCGTCAGGTGGGACGGTGAAATGACCAAACGCATCGTTAGCCTTGTTTGCGTTGCGGCTGCTGGGGTTGTTCTCGCGCTGGCTGCTTATGTCACGGCAGTCAACCTGATCGAGGCCTACGGGAGCGGGCCACCGCACTACGTCATGACGACGAACATGGACAAGTGGGAAAGCCGTGTGGGCTTTCTTGCGTTGGCTTGAATGCGCTGGCGCTGCTGTTCGTCGTTGTGCTTGGTTGCGTTGCTTTTAAGAACTGGCGGTAGAAGGAACACGTTTTCAGAAGGGGAGCAGCAACTGCTGCTCTCGCGCGGCAATCCGCTTGCTCAGTTGGCGCGCAACTTCAACCCGCAAAGGCACCAGCAGCAGCGGAAGGGCCCACCACCCCAAGACCACCGCAAACACACCAAACCCCGCTCGTTGCTCGGCGAGGTTCTTCGACAAGTACTGCTCTGCCGCTGGATCGCGAAGCAGGGCACAGAGCACCTCGACGTTACGTACATCCAGTGCCGGTGCGTTGAGGTTCGCATTCGGCTTTGACTTGCAGTCCTCCAGCTTGACCACCGGCGCACCGGCCTTCCCAGCAAGCGTTGCCGGAGCGAAGCCCTTCGATTGCACAGCGAACCATGTCCCCGTGCTGTTCACCTTGAGAAAGGTGTGGTCCCGGAAGGCGAGGCTGGTCACATAGGTCGAAGCTGCAAACAGCAAGACCGAACCAACGAACGTGACCAGAAGGCGGGCAAGACCTGGGAGTGCTTCCGTCTTGACTCTTAGCTGCTCCACATCGAAGTACGGCCCCGCGAAACGGATGGTGCGGACTTCCTCGTTGTGTTCTCGCAACCAGCGCGCCAACGTTCGGCAGTTCTGCGCAGTGCGAACCTGGACGCCGGACAGAAACCGAAAGGTCATCAGTTCATTCCGCTCTTCGACGAAACGCTTGATGTCCGGATCCGTGATCTCGGTGCGCCCGTGCAGTAACCGCCACGCGCGATAACGCAACGCGTGACCCGACTGCGTTCTCCAGACGATCCACAACATTGCAGCGATCAAGGCGGCGCCGCCGAACGGAGCCACAGAGGTGAGGACCGTTTGAAGTGCCAGGCTGAGAGTGTTCATAGCATGCGTCTCGTATATAAGCGAGCAATGGGACGTTTGATCGAGACGGCGGTATACCGGCTGGACGACGCATAAGCAATCGCCCTTCAAGGGGAACGCCCTGCAAGCGCGCTGTATGCAATGTGAAAGGTAGGCAACGGCACGGGGGCCTTTTCACAGCGCACCAGTGCAAGAATTGCCAGGGGCCAACCAGCACCCTGAACGGTTATGTTCGCCATGCCGCCACCGCCGTCGCTTCACATAAAGAGCCTTGACTGGGGTCACCATGCCGGTTCCTACATACGACCAATTCATCGAACCCGTTTTGCGCTTCCTGTCGCAGCGTCCTGAAGGGGCGTTGGCGCGGGAGGTCCATGAAGCCGCAGCGGCCGTCCTGCACCTTTCCGACGACGACCGGAAGGAGCTGCTGCCCAGCGGCACACAACCCGTCTACAAGAACCGCGCCGGATGGGCACACGACAGGCTCAAGCGCGCGGGCCTGTCTCGAAGCACTCGCCGGGGGCATTGGTGTCTGACAGACGCAGGCAGAGAGTTCGCGTTGCAGAACACGTCGCCGTTACCGCCCGAGATGGTCGAACGATTGGCCATCGGTTTCATGGACGTGCGGCTTCGTCAATCTGAGAGCCCTTCCGCTGACAGCGCAACGATCCACGCGACGCCGCCTTCTGCGAGCGAAAGCATTGCCAGTCCCGACGATCGACTGGGTCAAGCGCTGGGCGAGATTCGCCGCAGCGTAACGGCCGAAATACTGGAGGCCCTCACCAACGTCACGCCGGTGTTCTTCGAGACGGTGGTGTTGGACTTGCTGCACAAGATGGGCTACGGCGCGAACCGTGCTGATCTCCAACGAGTAGGCGGCTCGGGTGATGGCGGCATCGACGGGGTGATTTCTCTCGACAAGCTCGGTCTTGAGAAGGTCTTGGTGCAGGCTAAGCGGTGGACCGACGCGCCAGTCAGTCGGCCCGAGATGCAGGCGTTCTACGGCGCTTTGGCTGGGCAGCGCGCACGGAAAGGCATCTTCATCACCACGTCCAGGTTCACAGAACAAGCCCTGTCATTTGTGAAGAGCGTTGAAGGGATCGTATTGATCGACGGGGTCCGCCTTGCTGAGCTGATGATCGATCACGAGGTGGGTGTGCAAGTTCGGCTGCTCCGGGTGCCGAAGCTGGATAGCGATTACTTTGACGAAGAGTCTGCTTGACCGGGGCCGAACGATGGGCTGCGCGCTTCAGGTCCTTCACACTGCCTTTGTGCTGCTTCCCGGCAGAGAGGCCGCCACATCGCGGAAGGCGGCCAAGGCAGCCTCCAGATGTTCAATGATCTCCTGCTGCAACACATCGGGGGGCGGTAGATCGTCCAGGTTGTCCAGGCTTTCATCCTTGAGCCAGAAGATGTCCAAGCTGGCCTTGTCGCGGGCTATGAGGTCTTCGTATGCGTAGAACCGAAAGCGCTCTGTCTCCTGGCGAATGTGGCGGTTCTCGGGGTGGTAGCAGGTGATGAAGTCCTGCAGGTCGTCCAGCTTCAGCGGCCGAGTCTTCAGCGTGAAGTGCTTGTTGGTACGCAGGTCGTAGAACCACACGCCCTTGGTGTGGATGCGTCCGTCCTTCGGCGCGTTGTCGAAGAACACCACGTTCGCTTTCACGCCTTGCGCATAGAAGATGCCCGTGGGAAGCCGCAGGATGGTGTGCACATCGCAGGTTTCCAGCAGCTTGCGGCGGATCTTCTCGCCGGCTCCGCCTTCGAACAGCACGTTGTCGGGCAACACCACCGCGGCCTTGCCGCCCACCTTGAGCATGCTCACAATGTGCTGCAAGAAGTTGAGCTGCTTGTTCGACGTGGTTTCCCAGAAGTCCTGGCGCTCGTAAGTGAGTGACTCCCGGTCCTCTTCTCCCTCTTCGTTGGTGATGGTCATGCTGCTCTTCTTGCCGAAGGGCGGGTTGGCCAGCACGTAGTCCACCCTCACTTTGGGCTCGCCGATCAGTGCGTCCGAGCGTTCCACCGTGGGCTCGCCGTCGAGTTCGCCCACGTTGTGCAGAAAGAGGTTCATCAGGCACAGCCTGCGCGTGCCGGGCACGATCTCGTTGCCGTAGAAGGTGGAGTTGCGCAGGAAAGCCTTTTGGGCCTTGTTCAGCGTCACGCCCGGCCGGGTCAGCCACTTGTAGGCCCCCAGGAAGAAGCCGCCGGTGCCGCAGGCCGGGTCGCCGATGGTCTTGCTTGGTTCCGGGCGCAGACAGGCCACCATGGCGTCGATCAGCGGCCGTGGCGTGAAGTACTGGCCCGCGCCACTCTTCGTGTCCTCTGCGTTCTTTTGCAGCAGGCCTTCATAGAGGTCGCCTTTGGTGTCCGCATCGAGGCTGATCCAGTCCTCGGCGTCGATCATCTGGACCAGCCGCGCGAGCTTGGCCGGGTCCTGGATCTTGTTCTGCGCTTTGAAGAAGATCGCCCCCAGCATCCCGGGCTCACTGCCCAACCGGTGCAATGTGGCCAAGTAGTGAGCTTCCAGCGGTTCGCCCGTCTTGTTGCGCAGGCTGGCCCAGTCATAGCCCTTCGGGATGTGGGTGTCGCGGTTGTACGGCTCCTGCGCGTACTCGTGCGCCAACTTCAGAAACAGCAGATAGGTGAGCTGCTCAAGGTAGTCGCCATAGCCGACGCCGTCGTCACGCAGCGTGTGGCAGAAGTTCCAGATCTTTTGGATCAGAGCGGAAGTGTTCATGGACAAAAGATGAGTGTGAAAGGGACAGACGGCACGTTTGTCAACATCTGTCCCTTTTCCAAGTGCTTGTCAGTCAACGGTTTTTTTCTTTCTAAGGGACACCGGGCAGCAACGCGGCGTTATTTCAGCCGCCATGTCCTTTAGGCGTGAGCCAATAGCGCCGCCACCGGCGATCCCCCTCAAACCGAACTTGACCGGTCGCCGCGAGCTCTTCCAACGCACGCCGGATCGTTCGCAATGCCAGCTCAGGCGCCGCACGCCGATGCACGTCCGAGGACGCGGACCCCGGATACATCGCCAGATCCTCCACGATCAGCGCCCGCAGCCGGTGAGGCTCCATGCGCTTGAGCGTGGTCTTGCCGTCGAGTCCGGCACCCTTCAGGAATTCCGGGTTCACGAAATACCGGGTCGCCTGCGTCCTGCCCGTCGACTGCACCAAGCCCAGATCCAGCAGACGGCCCAGCCATGTCGGGCGCAACTCTTCGGTACCCGGCAGTTCCAGTTGCACAGCCAGTTCGCGGGCTGTCAGCCCGTCACTGCTGGCGGCCAGCAGGCCCAGCGTGATGCGTTCACGCTGACGGAGCTGAAAGCGAGCGTCGGCCTCGCTCATCAACTGCACGACCTCGGGCCGCTGGACGCGCCGCCCGACAGTGACCGATACCGAATCCACGCCCTCCTTGGGCACCGGCACCGGGCGCCCCTGCGAAAGCTGCACGTCGAACATCAGGTCAAAGCCACTGCCTTCCTTCTCCATCAGGCGCAGGTCATGGAACAGCGTGGCCAACCGCTCGTTGCGGCGGCGACTGGCGTGCAGCATGGTTTTTGGGGTGACGCCCAGCGGCAGGCGACCGGGGTTGACCACCTCCAGCCGGTCAGGGTGCAGGTTCAGGAAAACATCGCCCCGCTGGGTATACGGTCGGTGCACCAGCGCGTTCACCAGCAGCTCACGCACCACGCGTCGGTCGTAGGCTGGCAGCTTCTGACGGTACAGGCCATCGGGGAGTTCATAGCTTTCATGGAAGTCCGGAATGCCTTGCCAGATCGCATCCACCAGTTCGACGGGCGACAAGGTGTAGTCGTCCCACACCCACTTGTTCACCTTCTGGCCCAGTTCGTCGTACTTGATCGCCTGCACGTTGGGTGCCGTGCCCAAGCGGGCGCGGTCGCGGGCCTGGCCCAGCAGCAACACCCCGAGGTTGGTAAGCCGGGCCTCATCACTCAGGCCGTAGTGCGCCAGCAGCTCGGCATCACCCTTTTCCTTGACGCTGTCCTTCACGCGATCTGAGGCCCGTAGCTGGGCCAGCATGGCGGTCTGCTTGGCCGGGTCCGCATGGCTCACCGGTACCCGCAGTGTGGTGAGTGTTTCCCAGGGCACGGAGGGGCGGTCATTGAGCAACTGCAGCACGTCTTCGCCCACAACCGGTCGGCACTCATCGCCCACGCGCAGAAAGTAGCGTCCATCCGTCGTCGATGCCACGCCCATGGAGCGGGCCACCACCAGTGCGATGTACTCGCTCCCGTTCTCGGCCTGCACGATCTCGGGCGCGATCTGTACGTTCACCGTCTTCTCACCCACGCGCCGGCGCACGATGTCCAGCAGCTCCGGCGCAACACGCTGACCGGCCGGTGGCAGGTCCTGCCCGTCTTCGATGCCAATGCGCAGCACGCCGCCTGACGCGTTGGCAAAGCACACGCAATCGGCCGCCAGCGCCGACCAGTCGGCGGTGGAGCCGGTGATCTTGCGCAAGGACTTCTGGTCTGCCCGGTGATGCTCGCGGCTCATGCCGGTTCCCTCACCTTGCGCCGGGGCTTCTTCACCGCCGCCTGGGCCGCCCGCTCGGCGCGGATGCGCTCCAGCAGCACCGAGGCCGGCTCATCGTTAGGGTCTTGAGGCACCAGTTGGCCGGAGAAGGCGGCGCGGAGGATGTTTTGGCGTTGCGCCGTGCAATGGTCAAGTGCAACCTGAATCGCTTGCTGCTGCCGCCTCGCTTCATCAAGAAGGGAACCAAGCGATTCAATAACCAAGCGCTGTTCTTCAAGTGGTGGTACAGGAACTGGCAGTCTTGCAATCTTGCTGACGCTCAGCGTGTAGAGCCCACTTGTCGTAGCTGCTAGCTCAGCCATCTTCGTCGTGCCATAGACGGAGTTGAGCCAGGTTTCGACAAGCACGCTTTCAATCAGGAGCGGACGTGCGCGAATCAAGTGGTTCTGATGAACGGTGTTTGGGATAGACCCGTCCCAGATCGCACATCTGCCAATCTCTGTGCGAGAACCGTTCCCCTCAACAATCAACAAGTCACCGGTTTGCAAGACCAAGCGCTCGGCCTCACCGGAGAACAGTTCGATCTCGTGAACCTCGTCCAAGCGGAGCTCGCCTCGTGCAACGTTTGCGACACGCAAGAACGGATGCTTGTTTGACACCGGCGCTCTTGACGGCTGCTTTTGGATACCGCCCTGTATCTCGGCTAGCTGATCCAGACCTCCCCACACCCACCCCTCCGGCAAGTCTGGCAGCCCGCTCGTGTCCGGCTTCACCGGCTCGGGGTATTTCTTCTGCCAGTCCTTTGGTGGCGTCTTGCCCTGTTTCTTGAACTTTGCAAGTTGCCGAGCTTCCCAACGGGCGCGGCGTTCTGTGAGGATGCGTTCCAGCAGTCGCGCGCCTGTCTCGCTGGGCGGGTGCTGGGCTCTCCACGCGTCGGTGAGTCGGCCCTCCACAGCCGCCTTCAACAGCGATCGGCGGTACTGCGTCAGTTTCTTCTGCGCGTCCTTCAACTCGGCCACGCCGGCGTCGAGGTCAGAGAGTAGTTCTTCGAGTTTGTTAACGATGCGGGGTTGTTCGCGGCGTGGAGGAAGCGGAAGCTCGCGTGCCAAGAAGGGACCACGATTGATGTGCTTCATCGTGCTTCCGTGCAGGTGCTCGGTTTCCTGCAACTCATCGATCGCATGCTTCAACCAGTAGAACAGCAGGCGCGGCTCGATGACACTGGCTGAAGGAGCAACCTTGAATATATGTTGATTGACTAAGGCCGTCTCGCCTCGCCAAACAAACACATCGAGTGTTGCAGACCAGCTAACTAGCATGTCTCCCGAACGCACCTCATAAGCATCCGGGACTTCGATATCAGTCCTATTGAGTGGTTTCGAGGGATCCGTCAGGTTCTGGATACGAATGATTGGGCGACCAGTAGGACTGCGATGCTCGGGCTTGAAGGCGAATCCGTTAATGTATTCGCCTGTCTCTCCAATCAATATGGAGGCCCACCCTCTAGGCAACTCGCTCACGCCACCAACTCCTCATTCATCTCCTGCATCAATCCATCCAACGCCTGCCCGAACAGGTTCCATGCCTTCTGCAACCCACCCTTGCCCGCCAGCCCGGCGTAGTCGAAGTCCTCTCGACTGATCGCGCAGCTGCTGGAGATGTGATCTTTCATCAGCCGTAGCCACTCGGTCTGCTCCGGTGTGAAGGCCGTACCGCGCTGCGCGTTGTGGCGAAAGATCCAGGCCTGGAAGCGCTTGTCCACCTCGTCGGCAAAGGGCTTGAGTTCCTCGTCCAGTCCTAGCGCAAATCTCACCAGGCTCACCAAGTCGGTGAGCTGGCGCCTGCGATCGTTGCCTTTCACCCGACTCGCCTGCACACGCGCATAGGCGTTCCAGAGTTTCTCGGTGGTGAGCATCAGCGGCGGCCGCGCCAGATGCTCGTGCAGGTCTTCGATCATCTCGAAGGTGAGTGCACGGCGTTGGTAGGGCTGCTGGTAGAAGAAGCTCAATGCGGCAATCTCGTCCTTGTGCTGACGCAGGTAGTCGGCAAAGCTTTGGATGGTGGCTTGAGCGTTCTCCTGTGCCCGAGCCGAGAAATCGGACGTGATCACCGTATCCAGATTTACGTGGTCGATGATCTGCTCGCGCTCTCGGCGCGCATTCTCGATTTCGTCTCGCAACTGCGGTTGGTCGAAGGGGGCGCAAGCAGCAGCCAAGCGTTGTTGTCGAGCTGCTTCGATCTCAGAGGGCAACAGGTCGCCTTCGCTGCGCGTGATGCCTCGGGCTGCTGCCGCATCGATGGCGGCACGTACGACGGCGTCAGGGTCGAGCGCTGCGATCAGTGCCTTGCCCAGCTCGTCAATCGGGATGCCACCCGAGGCCTTTTCAATGCGCGCCTTGGCCTTGTCGTCGAGTTGCTTGCTCAGCCGCACGAGGCGGTTGGCCAGTGAGAGCACCGTTTCCTCGTCGCGATGACCCATCGCGACGCCTTGCAGCAAGTCCTTCAACGGCACACCGGGCTTCTTCTCCAGCGGCCGGCTTTCGGTCTTGAGGGATTTCTCCACACCCACAGCGTCGATCAGCACAAAGCGGCTTTTGGCGCCCTCAGCACTGTTGCTCACGCGCTTGAGGCCTTCAGCATCGAGGCTGCGCACACCGCGGCCTTTCATCTGTTCGTAGTAGCCCTTGCTGCGCACGTCACGGATGAAGAGCAGCACCTCGAGCGGCTTCACGTCAGTGCCCGTAGCGATCATGTCCACGGTGACCGCGATACGCGGGTTGTAGTCGTTGCGAAAGCTCGCGAGCACGCTATCGGGGTCTTCCTCGGCTCGGTAGGTGACCTTCTTGCAGAAGGCGTTGCCCTGGCCATAGACCTCGCGCACGATCTGGATGATGTCGTCAGCGTGGCTGTCTGTCTTGGCGAAGATCAGCGTCTTCGGCGTTTCCTGTCGGTTGGGGAAGATCTTGGACTCCACCGCGATCTTCATCGCCTGGATCACTTGGCGGATCTGGCTCACATTCACCACCGAGCGGTCCAGGTCCTTGGCGGTGTAGGCGGTGTCTTCCTCTGTTTGAGTCCAGCGCTTCTTGCGGGTCTCGCGATCACGGTGATCCACCCATTCGCGCGCCTTCACTTCCGCGCCCTTCTGGGTGATCTCCGTGACGATCTCGTAGACGTCGTAACCCACATTCACACCGTCGGCCACCGACTGCTCGTACGTGTACTCCGCCACGATGTTTTCGTTGAAGAAGCCGAAGGTGCGTTTGTCCGGCGTGGCGGTCAGGCCGATAAGAAAGGCGTCGAAGTAGTCCAGCACCTGCTTCCAAAGGTTGTAGATGCTGCGGTGGCACTCGTCGATGACGATGAAGTCGAAGGACTCGACCGGCACGGCCGGGTTGTAGCGCACCGCCTTCTCTTGCGAAGCCGTCTGCTGGACCTCGTTGAGCGAGGCATCCTCGGCTGACTCGTCGATCGGTTCACCCGAGAGGATGGAGTACATGCGCTGGATGGTGCTGATGCACACCTGCGCGCCAGGGTCCATGGTGGACGAAGCCAAGCGCTGCACGTTGTACAGCTCGGTGAACTTGCGCGCGTCGTCAGGCGGCGTGTAGGCCATGAACTCCTGGTGCGCCTGCTTGCCAAGGTTGCGCGTATCGACCAGGAAGAGAATGCGGTGAGCCCCGCCGAACTTGAGCAGCCGGTACACGGAGGTGATGGCAGTGAAAGTCTTGCCTGCACCGGTGGCCATATGCACGAGAGCACGCGCCTTGTTCTGCGCCAGCGAGCGTTCCAGCCCCGTTACCGCCTGCACCTGGCAGTCCCGCAGGTTCTCCTGCGGCAGCGGCGGCATCGCTTCGCGCAGGCGGCGCCGCAATGTGTCCGGCTGAGCCAGCCACTCGGCGAGTTGTCCCGGCTGGTAGAAGTGGAAGATCTCGCGAGAACGAGGTGCCGGGTCGGCGCTGTCGGTGAAGCGAACGATCTGGCCAGTGGCCTCGAAGAGAAAGCGAAGTGGCGTACTGTCCTTGCGCCACTTCAAGTTGGCTTTGGCGTAACGCTCGGTCTGCCCCTCAGTGACGGTGATGTTTTCACCGGCACTGTCCTTCTTGGCTTCGATCACTCCGCAGGCGACGCGGTCGACGTAGAGCACGTAGTCGGCCGGGCCGGTGTCGGTGGGGTGCTCTCGCACCGCGACGCCGCGGGCAGCGGAAAGATTGAGCGCCTTCAGGTCCTGGACAAGCCAGCCCGCCTGTTCGAGCTTTTGATCGATCAACGCTCGTGCTTTGGCCTCCGGTGTCATTCGTCACACCCTCCCGTCTACACAAGACGCCTCGATTCTTGCGCCGAACCGCCTCTTCGCGCTACCAACTTTGCCGCGCCGCCTTTGGTTAACGGCCCTGGCACGCGCTCAAGCAGCGCGCTTGTCACACATCAATATTCGCCGCCCTCAACGCATTGCTCTCGATGAAGTCCCTCCGCGGCTCTACCTCATCCCCCATCAGCATCGTGAACACCCGATCCGCCTCGATCGCGTCTTCGATCTGCACGCGCAGCAGGCGGCGCACGGTGGGGTCCATCGTCGTTTCCCACAGCTGCTCGGGGTTCATCTCGCCCAGGCCCTTGTAGCGCTGGCGGCCGACGCTGTTTTCGGCCTGGCTCATCAGCCATTGCATGGCCTGGCGGAAGTCGGTGACCTTCTGTTCCTTCTGCTTTTCGCCTTCGCCGCGGCGGATCACGGCGTCGGGGCCGAGCAGGCCCTTGAAGGTTTTGCCGGCGGTGCTCAGCACTTCGTAGTCGGCGCCGTGCACGAAGTCGGCGCTGATGATGCTGGTCTTGGTGTTGCCGTGGTGCTTGCGGCTGATCTTGAGCACGTGCTTGTCGGTGCGCTCGTCGTAGGCGGCTTCCACCTCGGCGCCGTGCAGCGCGGTCTTCAGCGCGGTGGCGCTGGCTTCGGCCTGGTCCTTGGTGTCCATGTTGATCTCGACACCGTTGGCCAGCACGCGCAGGGCTTCGCCGTCCATCCAGTTGGCCAGGCGGCTGATCACGTTTTCGGCCAGCACGTAGTGGCGCGCCAGCTGCTCGAAGGCCTCGCCCTTGAGCGTGGTGTCGTTGATGCCGGTGTACAGCTGCGCGTCGTTCAGCGCCACCTTGAGCATGTACGCGTCCAGCTCGTGCGCGTCTTTCAGGTATTGCTCGTTCTTGCCCTGCTTCACCTTGTAAAGCGGCGGCTGCGCAATGTAGATGTGGCCGCGCTCCACCAGCTCGGGCATCTGGCGGTAGAAGAAGGTGAGCAGCAGCGTGCGGATGTGGGCGCCGTCCACGTCCGCGTCGGTCATGATGATGATGCGGTGGTAGCGCAGCTTGTCGGGGTTGAAGTCGTCGCCGCCGGAGCCGGTCTTGCCGATGCCGGTGCCCAGTGCGGTGATGAGCGTGAGAATTTCGTTGCTGGACAGCAGCTTCTCGTAGCGCGCCTTCTCCACGTTCAGGATCTTGCCGCGCAGCGGCAGGATCGCCTGGAACTTGCGGTCACGGCCCTGCTTGGCGGAGCCGCCGGCGGAGTCGCCCTCCACGATGTAGATCTCGCACAGCGCGGGGTCTTTTTCCTGGCAGTCGGCCAGCTTGCCGGGCAGGCCCAGGCCGTCGAGCACGCCTTTGCGGCGGGTCATTTCGCGGGCCTTGCGGGCGGCCTCACGAGCACGGGCGGCCTCGACGATCTTGCCGCAGATGATCTTGGCGTCGTTGGGGTTCTCAAGCAGCCAGTCGGTCAACAGGCGGCTGACGATGTCTTCGACCGGGGCGCGCACTTCGCTGCTCACCAGCTTGTCTTTGGTCTGGCTTGAGAACTTGGGCTCGGGCACCTTGACGCTCACCACGCAGGCCAAGCCTTCGCGCATGTCGTCGCCGCTCACTTCGACCTTGGCCTTCTTGGCCAGCTCGTTGTCTTCGATGTACTTGTTGATGACGCGGGTCATCGCGGCGCGCAGGCCGGTGAGGTGGGTGCCGCCGTCACGCTGGGGGATGTTGTTGGTGAAACACAGCACGTTTTCGCTGTAGCTGTCGTTCCACTGCATCGCCACTTCGACGCCGATGTTGGTGTTCTGCTCGCTCATCTTGTCTCCCATCGCATGGAAGACGTTGGGGTGCAGGATCTTCTTGCCCTGGTTGATGAACTCGACGAAGCCCTTCACGCCGCCGGCGAAGGCGAAGTTGTCTT
Source organism: uncultured Caldimonas sp. (assembly GCF_946480305.1). Next base: position 2,672 of record NZ_CAMLJQ010000013.1, on the reverse strand, counting down.
CCTTGGCGTTGCGCTCGTCGACGAGCTTGATCTTGACGCCGTTGTTCAGGAAGCTCAGTTCGCGCAGGCGCTTGGCGAGCACGTCGTAGTGGAAGTCGACGTTGGTGAAGATTTCATCGTCCGGCAGGAAGTGCACTTCGGTGCCGCGCTTTTCGGTTTCGCCGGTGATCTTCATCGGGCTCACGTCGAAGCCGTCGCGCTGCTCGATGATGCGGTCCTGCGGCACGCCCTTGCGGAACTCGATGAAGTGCACCTTGCCTTCGCGGCGCACGGTGAGGCGCAGCCACTTGCTCAGTGCGTTGACGCAGCTGACGCCCACGCCGTGCAGGCCGCCCGAGACCTTGTAGCTGTTCTGGTTGAACTTGCCGCCGGCGTGCAGCTCGGTCAGCGCGATCTCGGCCGCGCTGCGCTTGGGCTCGTGCTTGTCGTCCATCTTCACGCCGGTGGGGATGCCGCGGCCGTTGTCGATGACGCTGATGGAGTTGTCGGTGTGGATGGTGACGACGATGTCGTCGCAGTGGCCCGCCAGCGCTTCGTCGATCGAGTTGTCGACCACCTCGAACACCAGGTGGTGCAGGCCGGTGCCGTCGGAGGTGTCGCCGATGTACATGCCGGGGCGCTTGCGCACCGCTTCCAGGCCTTCCAGGATCTGGATGCTGCCTTCGCCGTAGCCGGTGTCGGCCGGGTTGCTGGCGGGTTGCTTCGGTTGCTCGTTCGTTGCGTCGGTCATGAAGGTCTCGATTGCTGTCGCTGGGGGCTGTTGCAGGATCGCCGCGCGGCCCCATCAAAAACGCTGAAGCGGGCTCTCAAGCCCGCTTGGGTGTGTCACGGGTGACTGAACCCGCGACAGACGTCAAATTCTCATCGGCATCACGACGTACTTGAAGCCGGTCTGCTCGGGGATGGTGATCAGCGCGGAGCTGTTGGCGTCTTGCAGCTCGAGCTTGACCATCTCCTGGCCCATGTTGGCCAGTGCGTCCACGAGGTAGGTCACGTTGAAACCGATCTCGATGGTGTCGCCACCGTAGTCGATTTCCAGCTCTTCCTTGGCCTCTTCCTGCTCGGCGTTGCTGGAGGCAATGCGCAGGGTGCCGGGCTCGACGCTCAGGCGCACGCCCTTGAACTTTTCGCTGGTCAGGATGGCGGCGCGCTGCAGGCTGGCCAGCAGCGGGGCGCGGCCGAGGGTGACGCTGTTCTTGTGGTTCTTGGGGATCACGCGGTTGTAGTCGGGGAACTTGCCCTCGACCAGCTTGGTGACGAACTCCATGCCGCTGAAGCTGAACTTGGCCTGGTTGCCGGCAAAGCGCATCTCGATCGGGGTGTCTTCGTCCTTCAGCAGGCGCTGCAGCTCGAGCACCGTCTTGCGGGGCAGGATCACTTCCTGGCGCGGCATTTCCACTTCGAGCGTGGCCTGGGCCAGCGCGAGGCGGTGGCCGTCCGTGGCCACCAGCGTGAGCTGCTTGCCTTCGGCGACGAACAGGATGCCGTTGAGGTAGTAGCGGATGTCGTGCACGGCCATCGCGAAGTGCACCTGGCCGATCAGGCTCTTGAGCGTTTTCTGGGGCACGCTGAAGGTGGGGCCGAAGTCGGCGGCTTCCTGCACCAGCGGGAAGTCTTCTGCCGGCAGCGTTTGCAGCGTGAAGCGGCTCTTGCCGCCTTGCAGGGTGAGCTTGTTCTGGTTGGCGGTGAGCGAGACGGTCTGGTCGGCCGGCAGCGACTTCAGGATGTCGATCAGCTTGCGGGCGCCGACCGAGGTGTTGAAGTTGCCGGCGTCGCCGTCGAGCTCGGCCATGGTGCGCACCTGGATCTCGAGATCGCTGGTGGTGAACTCGACCTGGCTACCTGTCTTGCGGATCAACACGTTCGCCAGGATGGGCAAAGTGTGACGACGCTCCACGATGCCTGAGACGGCTTGGAGGGCGCCGAGCACTTTTTCCTGGGGTGCTTTCAACACAATCATTTGAACCTCTTAAGGTGGTAGCCGTAGTAGGGTGGCCGGTTTTTTGTGGAAAACGCTATTTTGTCTTGCGGCGTCAACGCTTTAGCTCCATGACAACCATGTGCAGCCGCACGCCGGTTTGCTTCGCGCTGACATACAACAACTTCGCAAAGGGCTTCGCTGCTGTGGACAACCCTTCGCTTGTTCGAAAGTTGTCCCCAGGTTTGTCACTTGACCGCAGTTGTCCCTCTGAGGCATAGGCCGGTTTTGCAAGAACGTCAGCCTTTCAGCGTTTGTTCCAGCACGTGCAGTTGCTGGTTGAGTTCGGTGTTCTTGGTGCGCTCGCCGCCGATCTTGCGCACGGCGTGCAGCACGGTGGTGTGGTCGCGCCCGCCGAACAGCTCGCCGATCTCGGGCAGGCTCTTCTGCGTCAGTTCCTTGGCGAGGTACATCGCGATCTGGCGCGGGCGGGCAATGCTGGCCGGTCGCTTCTTCGAGTACATGTCGGCGACCTTGATCTTGTAGAAGTCGGCCACGGTCTTTTGGATGTTCTCGACGGAGATCTGCCGGTTCTGGATCGACAGCAGATCCTTCAGCGCATCGCGCGCCAGCTGGATGTTGATTTCTTTGTGGGAAAACCGTGAATAAGCCAGGATCTTCCGCAGCGCGCCTTCGAGTTCGCGCACGTTGGCGCGCACGTTCTTGGCGACGAAGAAGGCCACGTCTTCCGGCA
>NZ_CAMLJQ010000012.1 GCF_946480305.1 uncultured Caldimonas sp. | reverse complement strand
AAAGTGGCCGGTAAATGCCGATCCGACGTGGCCGGAATATGCCGATCAATGACACGCGTCTCCTCTCTCGCTGAAGCATGGCGCGCTCGCGCTCGGCGGCGAGGCCCGGCTCGCTGCGCAAGACGCGCGTCACCGTTTGGATTGAGACGGCATGGCGGGAGGCGATGACCTTCTTCTCGTCACCTCGCCCCAGCGCCTTCAGGATGTGTCGGTGCGTGTGCTCATCGACCTGCTTCGGGCGTCTCGGCGCTCGGACGCCGAGGCGGGCTGCCCATGCGATGCCGGTGTTGATCGCCACGCCAGCGACCTTGGCGGCTGCCGTGACCGACGCGCCGGCGCCGAGCACTTGTGCGAACCGGCGCTCGGCTTCGCTGGGGGCCGGCGGGGTCGCAGCCGTCCGCGACGCTGGCGGGAAGCTCTCAGTGGATGTCAGGACATCCTCGAAGGCTTGCCAGTCGTCGAACAACCAGCCGACGAGTGCCAGCAATCGCAGCGGGTGGGTGTTGCCGCGCGGGGCGAACAGCCAGCGGTCGATTTCTGCACGCGCGGCAGCTGCATTGGCAGGCAAGGCTGCAAGCTCCGGAGCGACGCGAAGGGCGGCCAGGGCGGCGGCGTACTTCTCCGCCAGACAGCCACGGGTGGTGGTGAGGCCGGCCTTTCCCGGCGACTGGGACAGCCGGCGTCTGCAGGCTTCCGCGATCCCCTGGACGCTGAGAGATCCAGGTGGCAGCGAGACCCACCCCTCCACAAAGGAGGCAAGCCGGGAGAAGGCAGCGGTATCCACCTCGCCACGGAAGACGTTCTGGAGCCCGGCAGCATCGGGAAGCACCCAGGCGAAGCGGGCCAACCCGTTGGACTTCGTCGATGCAGCATGCAGAAGCGCCCCGTGGCGCCCGCAGACCCACACACCTGGGTACTGGTGGGTCAGATGCCAATACGACACCGCATGCGTTGCCCGGTCCTCCGCCATGCAGGCTAGGCACGCCTTGAGTGGGTGATTGGCCCGGAACCGGCTGGTGAGCATGCCGAGGCGGAACTTCAGTCCCTGTGCCGTCTCGCCGGCCATCGCATCCAGTGCCGAGCTCAAGACACCCTCAGGTCGAGCGGTGAGGTAGTACCTGAGTACGGTTCGCGTCAGCGCGATCTCCCGTGCCGTACCCAGTCGGCCCTCGCTGCGCTCGGCCAGGAAAGCGAGGCCGTTGGGCAGGTCGTGCTGAGCGCCGCGGCGAGTACCGCCGAAGAGGATGCGCGATGTCTGCGACGGCAGCCGATGACCGGCCAGGCGATGAAAGCGGCAGGCCCAGCTGTAGACGGTCTCGTCGGGCAGCCACGAGGGCAGTTGATCGAGTCCGCTGTCAATCATGGCCAGTTACTGCTGAGCCGGGTAAAGCCTGGCAGGTTTCACCCGCCGAAGGCACACTGAGAGGCATGAATCACGGTACGTCTCCTCCGCACGAGAGCGTTCGCCCGGTCCTGCGCAAGATCGAAGAGGTCGAGCGTTGGCTGCTGGAGCGGCTTGAGCGGTTGGATCAGAGTCATGCGACGCGCGAGCTGCGCGTGTCAAGGCTACCCCGGCTGGCTGTCTTGGCATGCGTCGTCCTGAGCGCCCTTGCCGTATTCGCTTTCGTCATCTTGCGCTGAAGTTGTACCGCGCGTCCAGAGGTAGGTCGGGGCATCCGACTGTCTCAGAATGCGCTGAACGTGTACCGCACCACAGACCACAAGGAGGCTAGATGGAAGTCAGCACTTGGATGTTCGGGGTCGTCCGGAAAATCGGCAAGTGGGCGTACGGCCTCGTTGAAAAGCAGGTTTGCCGTCGCGCATACGAGATCTCGACGGCATATCACGACCACCGCGTGCTGATTGAGACACGCCCAGATCCATTGGGCGAGCACCTGGGATACATCCTCTTCTGGGACGAGTACCTGCATGGCGAGCGGCAGAGGGCACCGATCATCGAGGTGCGCGCGAATCCCGGCGTCCGGCTGTCGAAAGTGGTGATCTCCGTGTCAGCGACAGGCGACAAGGTCTGCTACCAAGACGAGGTGGTTCTGCGGCATGTTGATGAGCGTCGCCATCGAGCGACCCTGCCTGCCATACCGTTCCGGTATCCGAAGATCGAGGGCAACTTGGTCTTCACCCCTTACAACGACTTCAGAGTAGAGCTGATAGAGGTCCGGGACGAGTCCGGGAAAGATCTCCTGCCGCGTTGGCCCGTCGTCCATGTCACGCACCCAATCGACCGACTCGAAGTCGCACTTGGTGAGGAACTCGAATACGTGGAGAAGTGGGGTCGCGTGTACAACCTGCGATTCATCGAGATGCAGGTCAATGAAGAGATGGTTCGCATCTTTGCATGGCGATTTCATCAATCTCCGGTCGTTCAGCGGATCACTGAACTGCTTCAGCGCCGACGAGTGGCGAAGGCCCTTTTCTGGAGCAGGAATGCGTTTCGGGCGCGTCCACTGCAGCGCGAGCTCAAGCGGCACATCGCGGAGTACGAGGAGTACGAAGCGAATCGGCGAAAGCGAGAAGAGGCGGCTGCTCGCGCAGAGGAGGAGGCCTGACGTCAGCCGGGTCACTATTGTGTAGAAGGCGGGTCGTACGTCTGACAAGCTGCAAGCCACACGCTCTGGCGCATGAACGGATGAGCGATGTCGCTTGCTCGTATCCGACACTCAGCAGACTTGCTGAAAACGACGCATGCTCGTTGATAAACAGGGAGAGTGCCCCCATTGGGAACGATCACGTCGTATGAAGATCCTCGCTGGGTGAGCGCGGAGTCCTCGCAGCTGCTTGTCGACCTCGTCGAGCATGGTGAGGGACAAGGCGTCGAGTTCAAGAGCGAACTGCCGCAGCAGGGCCACGATATCGGTAAGTCGATTGCCGCCTTCGCGTCATCGGGAACCGGCTATCTCCTTTACGGGGTGTCGGACGACGGAACGATCGTCGGTCTACCGGATGCATCCAGCGCTCAGGGACGAGACGGAATAGCGCGGCGAATCACGCAAGCCGCAAGTCATGTCCGGCCACCTGTTCAACCGGCCATATCTTGGGCAGTCGACCAAGAAAAAGTAGTCTGCGTGGTACGTGTTGAGCGTGGCATTGAGGCCATCTACTACTCAAACCATCGACCAATCGTCCGCGTCGGACCTATCACGAGGCCGGCCGATCCTGCGGAAGTGGAGCAGGCTTTCAGGTCCCGATACGCTCGAGGGGCGGCTGCGCCTCGCCTTCCGTCCACTCGAGAGATCGCAAGCCGTATGCAGCAGGCGATCAATTTGATGAATGAGGTTCGATACGATGCGATCTCCGTCGCCGACTTGGCAAAGGCCATGGGCATGTCGTCGCCGGCAGAGTTGGACACCGTGTTGCAGGGGCACACCCCTCCGACCTTCGCGTTCCTTGATCAGTTCTGCGACCGGTTCGCAGTCGACAAAGAGTGGATTGCTACGGGGCGGGGCAGCCCATTTTCCCCCGTTGGAGAGAGTCATTTCTATCCTGGCGAATCGGCCCGGCAGCTCACGGAATCAAAGCCTGAGGTCGTCTACGTCGTACGAAGCACGAGCGATGAAGGCGAGGCGTTCTTCGTTGCCGAGAGCGACCCGTTGCGGATATGGCGTGTCCCGGGAATCTGGCATGTCAGCGCCCATGTAGGCGGAGGTGGGACCAGCCAATTGCTCAGCCTGTACAAGGTGTTCAAGGGATGGTCTTCGGATCGTGAAGGGATGCAGATTTTGGGGCGTCAGATTCAACCAAAGGTGGCAGAAGAGCTCTTTGGAGGGTTTGTTCACCCGGCGGCTGTCGCGCGTTTACCGCTTAGTCATTGGTGGGACGACTTGACGGATCTTGAGCAAAAGTGGACCACTCGCAAGGAATCCGCCAAGTGCTACGGCAAGAGTTTCGTGGACGCTCAGGACATCATCCGCAGGGAGTTGGTGGAGCTTGGCCGGAAGTAGGGCGGCAGCTGTCGATTGGCGAGGAGGAGGAGGCGTGTCGCAGACAATATTGCTCGTCCGAAACGTTGAACCTGCCTCCGCTTGAAGGATGTCGCGGACTTTATGACCGGCGGGTGCGAGCAGGGCTCATAGGTGTGTCTGTCGCAGACTCTATTGCCCGTGAACACCGGGTTGCCATGGCAGCGATGCCGCTGCTCATCTTGGCCGCCTACGCCGCGCTCGTGTGATGCTGAAGCGGTCGGAGCGCGGTAGCGTCGTTCGCCTCGGATGGCTGGCGATGCTGCTCGCCGGTGTTCCTGCAGCTTCTTTTGCCATCGGCTACGCGCTGAGCGCGTTGCCCTCAGTCGGCGCTCTCAACGAGGGGACCACGGCCTTCTATGCACTGCCACTGATGCTGGTGCTCGTGCCGTACATCGGCGTGGTGGTGCAGGCACTTGTCATTCTGCGGAGTGAGAGAACAGAGCGGTCTTGGCGGGTGCTTGTACTTCTTGTCGCCAGCGCAGCGCTATTGGGTCTGCCTTGGGCGCTCATGGCGGTCGAGCCAGGCATTACTCACAGAGGGTAGAGCGTTTCTCGACTCACCGCTGCCGTCCGTTCCCAACGCTGAACGGACCTCCGAGCGACGATGACAACAACGCGGTGCCGCGCCGCGCACGAGGCCCGGGGGGAAGCATCTTTCCCGAGACGAGCGCCGGGTTCTATTGCGCTTCGACGGAAGAGATTTTTGCGGCCATCGCTGAGGCACTTCCGGACCATTTCATGAAGGATGGACGAGCACGCTTCGGCACGTGCGCAGGCAAGAATCTGGAACAAATCCCAAAGACGGTTGGGTGTTTGGGCAGTTTCCGAGCTCGCCGAGAAAGCGCGAGGTTGCGCGCACGGACGGGCTGTCGGTTGGGAAGGTGGAGTTGCGTTCGGACTGGCGCTTCAGACTGATAGCAGTCCGTCGCTCTCGGCCGCTCGATGACCGCTTTCGGCCGAAGCTGACGGTCGCACATCTCAGTGCTTCGCACCAGTCAAAGTTCGCCGACCACTTCCACCGACTGCACGGACTGTCTTCCATCGTTGCCCGGCGACTGTCCGGCCTCTGTAAGCAGCTCTCTGGCAGGGGCCCTTCGGGATGCACGATGAAGTTCGGGATGGTGAGGAGCCGTTCAGGCGCAGGAACCAGAAGGCCAGACGTTCGGACAGGATGCGCATGGGCGGCATGCATACTCGGCGGCTGGGTAGGGTGTCAAGGTCACTGCTGCCAGAGATCGCCGGACAGTTCGAGCCCCCCCGCCCCAATTGGACCTACCTCTAACTGGAACCCGCGTCATTCTCCGCTAGTCCGACGGAGACGCGGATGCTTCAGGGAGAAGACGCAGAAGTTGTTGGATGTCCTGCGAGACCAACTGCATGAGCAGGACCCTGCCCGTAGCTGAGTTCACCTCCGCCCTCGTGTTGCCACATACGAACCGTGCTCGTTGTACTTGCGATTGCCGACTCCAGGGTCGAACCCCGCGTAGAGCATCTTCGAGTCCGCCAGATAGAGCAGTACCAAAACCTCTTCGCCGCGGAGAGGCGTGCACTGCTCCAGCACCTCGTAGCGGCCGGCATCGTCATTGGTAAACCACGCGTCTGCAGACTGCTTCCCCAGGGCGCGGCACTCCTTGCCACTGAATATCAGGTCGTAGGCGAAGCTGTCTTCATCGACTTTGTCCTTCAGATACCAACGCGGGGGCACGTGCTTCGCCCGCGCATGCCACCGCAGGCCGTTGCGCGTGTAGCAGGCGATGATGGCCGGCAGCGTGTCGACGCCAACCAACCGAAGCGCCGTTGCTGTCAGGCTTGTATCGAAGGCCGCTGCGACATCTCCGAGCTGCTTGAAATTCGGCTGTCCGTAGGGCTTGATGGCATCGTTGAACATGCCTGCCGGCATGAGCAGATGGGAGGCGAAGGTGTCCGCTTCTTTTTCCAAGGTGCCTGTCGAGGCGAAGTTCTCCTCTAGTTGGTCCACCCGGCAGCGAAACGACCGCCCCCGGTGCAATTTCCAGTGACCGACCTCATGAGCGACTGAAAAGCGTTCCCGGCCGCGATAGGGGAGGGGTTGATAGTCGCAATCGCATGGTCGCCCACACCGACGAGGGTCGCTTCGCAACCGGTCATGGGCTCATAAAGGACTTCAACGCCTGCGTCATAGGCGATGGCTTCTATGTCCAGCTCTGCAATCTGGGTGATGCCAAGGTCCTCAATGATGGCTTCCGCCGCCTGGGCGGGCGTCATTCGTCACGTCCCTTGTCGGCTTCCTCTAAGCGCTTCATCTGGGAATAGAGCCTGAGTACTTCCTCGTCAGACATCTCCCCAAGTTTGCGTGCCGCCAAGGTGTACTTGGAGTCGTTCTGCGCCTCAGCGATAAAACGCCGGGCCTCGGCAGCCGACACGCCCGAAACTGGAACGTTCTGCGCAGGCGCCTGATTGCGTAAAGCGCCAACTCCCGCCTTGGCTGCGGCAAGGCGCCGGCGTCCAGCTTCTGCCCGAGCGGATTTGAGCAATGCCTGAGCATCAGCCTGGAGCTGCCCTACATCCCGCCCGTCGAGCACTTGCTCATCTGGCATGTCGATGAGTTCCTGCGTCAGGACATCCAGAAAATTGTTGAAGTTCGAGGGCTTAGTCATTTCGGTCTCCGGTCGGGGTCCAGTGCATCCAAACGGCGGGTGAGCCGTTTTCGAGCCGCCTCGTACTTCTTTTTGTCCCAGTCCAACTCCTTGGCCGCTTCGTCGCCGCGCAGCCGGTCGGCCCAGACCATCACCAGCAATTCCAGTTCCTCGTCGTCGGCGACCGCGGCGTAGACGGCTGCCAGCTGCTCTTTACCGGAGAGGTCGTCTTCCGGCGTCAAGCTCGAGGTGCCATGTGCCTTCCGGCGAGTGTCGGTCGAGTCATCGACTCCCTCGGCAGTGGCCAGTGCGACGGTCTCATCAACCGGGCTTAAGACGTTGCGCTTGCGCATGTCACTGGCCAGACTGTGCATGGCGCTCTTGAACACCACCAGCGGATGCACGCCGCGCGGCCAAGCGCGCCGGCCCTCGTAGAAGCGCACCACCGCCTCGTTCAAAAGGTCGTCGCCGGTCAACCCGGTGACCCCAGCCGCCAGCGTGGAGGAGATGCTTCGCAGGCGGACAAAGTCGGCCGGCGACCCTAGAAGCGCGCGGATTTCTTTGTCGACATCTTCGGCCTGCAACCGTTCATACCCGGTGTCCTGCCCAAGAGGTTCGTCTGGTTCCTCAGTCATGTACGGGGCTCTCTCCCATGTAGACGCCGCTGACCGGCTTGGCGGACGTCGGCAAAGAAATTTTTCGGCAGCGCGTCCGTGGGGCCATTTTCGGGCGTCTTAGTCAGTGCGGCACCGGGGTTAGCCCTCTGGCCGGCTAGCAACTCTCGCCAGAAAGGGGCGAAATATGACGACACAACAACAGTTTCTGGACATGCTCTCGGAAATCGAGCCGTCGCCCTCGACCGTCGCCGCATGTTCCAGCGCCCACAACACCCTGCGCGACGCGCTAGCCGACCACGATGACTTCTCGGAGCTCCACGTTCGGACCTTCCTGTCCGGCTCCTACAAGCGGGACACCGCCATCCGACCGACTCGGGTGGACGGCGTGCTTCAGCGCGCGGACGTGGACATCATCGCGGTCACCAACCACACCTCGGAAGACGACCCCAAGGTCGTCCTGGACGCGGTCCACCAGGCGCTCGTCGACGCTGGCTACAAGAATCTGACCATCAACCGGCGGTCCATCAACGTGAAGCTGGTGACCGTCGATATGGACGTGGTGCCCGTCATCGAAAACGGCGACGCCTACCTCATCCCCGACATCCATCTCGAGGAGTGGCTGGACACGAACCCCGACGCTCACACGGACTGGACGATTGCCACCAACGCCAAGGCCGGAGGCCGGTTCAAGAAGCTGGTCAAGCTCTTCAAGTGGTGGCGCCGGTTGCATATGCCCGCGGACCTGAAGCGACCGAAGGGCTTCATCCTCGAGTGCTTGGTCGCGAAGCACATGAGCTACACCGAGACGAACCTCGAGACGCTCTTCGTGACCCTGCTGGAAAGCATCCGCGACGCCTACTACCTGACGGTTCTTCTGGGCCAGGTGCCTTCGCTCGAGGACCCCGGTGTCCCGGGCAACAACGTTTTCTCCGCGGTGAAGGCAGAAGAGTTCAAGACGTTCTATGACAAGCTGTCGGAACACGCGGCGCTCGCTCGCAAGGCGAAAGACGGAACTGATGACAAGGAGGCGTTGAAGCTCTGGCGGGACGTGCTGGGCTCCTGCTTCCCGGCCTCGGCCAGCCAGCACGCTGGCTCGGAGAAGGCGACCTCGCTGCTGCGCCCCGCGGTCGGCGCAGGGCTCACCTTTCCGGCGACCGCGGTCTACCCGAACAAGCCAGGGGGATTCGCCTAATGCGGTTGCTGAAAGAGCAGGGCTCGCGGATGGCGCGCGAGCGCCGCCTGCTGGATGAGCACGCGCGCGCGACAGCCGGGTTCACGGTCCAGAGTTGGAGTGCGACGCCGAGCGGCGAGTTGTGCGTGAACTTTGAACTCAAGCTGGTGAAAGGCGTCTTTGCGGGGGTCTTGGTATACCCGGAGTTCTTTCCCGATGTCCCGGCATTCGTCCGCCCTCAAAAGTCCGGCGAGTCCTGGAGCAGTCACCAGTATCGGGGCTCTGGCGTCCTCTGCCTGCAATATGGACCTGACAACTGGCACCGCAGCATCACGGGTGTCGACCTTGTCAAGAGCACGAGCACGCTCATCTGGGGCGAAATCCTGCACGGGGTAGTTCCAGATTTCGGACCTGTGCCGTCTCGGCATCAAACGTCGGACGCCCATGACCTCCGCAACCACGACGAGCGACTTGTCGTGACGCGAGCGCTAAAAGAACTCCTAGCTGGGCTCGACCGAAGTTCACCGGTGCCGATTCAAGGCGTGGTCGACTGGCTGAATGGCGAGTCCGTTGCCGTCGTCCTGCAGGCGGGCGACCCATTGGTCGCTCTCGGTGACGTACCCGCGGTTCTTGCGCAAGGTCCAGGCCTCCAGTTCTTGGGCGTGGCGGTGCCCGTGACCAGCGCCACTTTCGTGGCTTCGGCGAGGGACGCGCAAGACCTGCAATCCCGTCTTGGCGCAGCATGGCCCTGGGACGGGGGTCTTGCCGACAAGCTGCAGTTCCTCATCGCACACGACAAAGAAGGTCAGCTGTGCGCGTTTCTGCTCAAGGGCGGAAACACGCCACTTTTCCAGCGATACCACGCGGCCGACTTTTCCGCGGACGAGCCGCAGCGGCTCCCAGAGAGTTTCACCAAGTTGTCTGGCGCTTCGGTCGCCATCGTCGGCATGGGCTCGTTGGGAAGCAAGATTGCTGTGTCGCTGGCTCGGGCTGGCGTGAGAAGTTTTGTGCTCGTTGACGACGACCTGCTCGGGCCCCACAACCTCGTCCGCAACGAGCTCAACTGGCATGACGTCGGCTTCTCCAAGCTTGCTGCGGGTGCACGTGCGCTCAAACTGGTGGCGCCAGGCGCGTCGGTCACCACTTGGCCGATAAAGATTGCGGAACAGGGCAACCCGTCGGTCTCCGCGATGGTTGCCAAAGCAGTCGCTTCCTGCACGCTGGTTGTCGATGCAACGGCGAATCCGAGTGCTTTCGTGGCGCTCGCCGCAATCACTAAGCGCGCAGGGCAGTCGATGGTGTGGGGCGAGGTTTTCGGTGGCGGCGGCGGCGGGCTAATGGCACGAAGCTGTCCGGGCGTGGACACCGATGCGCTTGGCGTGCGCACGCACCTGTACGGCGTGATGAAGGAAATGGCGCTGGCCCCCACAGGGAGAGCAACGCACTACGGTGTCGAATCGGGAGAACAGGTCTACGTCGCCTCGGATGCGGACGTGGGGTCGCTAGCGGCGTCGATGACGCAGTTCTGCCTTGACGCCCTGTGCGCCCACACCTCAGAGTACCCAGCCGCCGCCTACCTCATCGGCTTTCGCAAGTTCTGGGAATTCCGCTGCCCGTTCGACGTCATCCCGGTCAACTGCCCAAGTGCGGCACCGCCCGACCCATGGACGCTGTCGGAGCAAGACCAGCAAGAGGTCGACGCCATTCAGAGACTCATCAGCGAGGGCGCCAGTGCTGCGAATCACGGTGCCACCTGACATCCAGTGCAAGGTGCGCATGGCGCTCCGCAAAGCCGGAGCGCGGGAGTGCGGTGGGGTGCTGATGGGTGAGCACGTCGGCGTGAACCACTTCGCCGTACGCGCGTTGGACGTTCAACGCCCAGGCGCTATCGCATCGTTCATGCGCGGTGTCGGTGGCGTCGCTCGTACCATCCGTGCGTTCTGCCTATCGAAGGGCAACAACTTCCGGCGCTTTAACTATCTCGGGGAATGGCACAGCCACCCGCTGTTCAGCGTTCAGCCGAGTTCGCGCGACCACTCGACGATGCGCGAGCTCGCCACGGACTCCCACGTCGGCGCCCACTTCGTCATCCTGCTCATCTTTCGACTTAACGGCGCCGAGCTTGAAGGCAGCGCGCACACGTACCTGCCCGATGGCAGCGTTCATAGGTCCGACTTGGACTTGGAGAAAACAATATGACGGCTGGACTGCTAGAAAAGGAATCGACGGGAGGGGCGACCGCTCGTGTGGGCTTCGAGTACCAGGATGCCTACGTGCTTCAAAACCTGCCGAGGTGGTTGGCGCAGAGTGCGTTCAGTCATGTGGTCAGCGAGGCTGTCGGCGATGTTCAAGTCTGCTACTACGCTCCAGCGAGGGCAGTGCGCCACCTCATGGTCGAGGCGAAGAACCACACCTTAAGCTCAACCGAATTCTGGGACGAGGTAGCCCGCTTTAAACAGGCTCACGAGGCCTCCGCCCGCGAGCACGTCCGATTCGCTCTGGTCTGCCCCGCCTACAACGGCAAGACGGCCCCGTTCGTGGCCATGCTCGAGCGCTTGCGCGGCGTGGGCTCGTCGTACCAGGAACACTCGGTCATTCTGCAGCGTGGCCGTGAAGAGGTGTTGGCTTGGGCGAAGAGGCAAGAGGTGCAGGAAGGCTTGGCCGACTTTGCACTTCATCACGTCGTATTCGAGAACTACTCTGCTGAAAGCGCCGACGCTGCCTTCACAGGGGAAGTCGAACGCCACCTGCCAAGCATCGACCTCACGGGTAAGCAAGCGGCTCGCCTTCGCGACCGTTTTAAGGAACACATTGCCAAGTCTTCCAGTGGCCCGGTGTACCGCAACCAGCTTGAGACTGCACTCGCTGAGGTCTTGGCTGGCGACAGCGCAAAATGGGCCGGAACTCCCATACGCGTTCGTTTGGACGGCAGAGGAGCCACTCTTGAACAGCTTGCCCTTCCCGCTGGTGAGTTCGTCGGCCCCTGGCGCGCTGCGAAGGTAGCGTCAGACTGGCACGAGCTTTCAGAGTCGGCCCAAGACGTGGCAGCGTTCTTAGCGCGAAGCACCGAGCGAAGAAGCGTCGTGCTTGACGGACGGCAGGGCATGTCTGCTGCTTGCCTGCTAGGCCATGCGTTTCGGGCAACGAACAACTTCGTTCTGCACGTGGAGCACAACGGGGTGGTGTACCGCACGGATGTCTACGAGCAGGCAGCAGGGCCCTTCTTTCACACCTCCGAGAAGCCGGGTAAGTCAGATGTGGCGCACGGCACGGTGTCCATCGCTTTCACCACTGAGGTCGGCGCCGACCTGGACTTGGCACTGGTGGGAATTTCCCAAGGCACCGCAGTCTTGTCGCTCAGCGGGAAGCCAGTCACAAGTCATGCCGAAATGAACCTAGCCGTCGCGGAGGCAAAGGCGGCACTGGTGAAGTTCCGCTCTCAACACCGCCTTGAGGTACTGCATTTATTCATCAAAGGCCCTGCAGCGTTCGCGATGCTTCTTGGTCACCGCCTCAACGGAGTGTGCAGGGTTCAGCTGTACGACTGGGTAGGGGATTCCTACCGAACGACGGCATTGTTGGACGCGTAGAGGCTGCCCTCAATATGGAGTTCCGGCGGTGCGGTACACCATCAGCATCCGCTATTTCGATGGTCTTCGTGCCTGTACGCCGGTGACGGCAATCGGATCCTGAGCTGCCGCTGAGCCAGCTTGCGCAAGCGACGGCAACCGCTGCTATGCCGGCATTCCGGGCGGAACGCCGGCTTCACCGACAGAAAGCAGTCATCGATTCAAGGCAACCGAAATGTCGATCTCGGGATGGTCTTCTCGCAGCGTTCTCAGAAGGATTTCGATCATCCGCGCTTCCTCAGGTAGCGTGACGCCAATCTCGACCAATCCCAGCACCGAAATGCGACGCGGCGTTGATGCATGCACAGCTTCACGGACAAGGGTCGTCAACGAGTCCCACGTGAACTCTTGCCCAAGGGGGATGCCGAAGGCGACGGCGACTGTTTGACGTACAAACAGCGGCGTCCTCCCGTACTCAAAATCCAGCGTCAGATCCATGCTCGGCGTTAGTTTTCGGCACTCTACTGAAATGTCCGTTCCCGTTGTACTCCTGCCGTTGACCCAAGGCGACGCAGACCAACGTCGGTCCCGTCCAAGCCGACACCAGCAGAAGCGTCCCTGGCAGTACGCACCGCGAGCCGAAGGGGCAGCACGCTAAGCCTTCGCAAGCAACTCGTGAGCTTGCTGACGCCAACCCCGCTTTTCAACAGTCCGAACGTTGGGCACTTGCGCCAACTCTTGCAAGTACGCTGCCAGCAATCGCAACTCGTCGTCGCTCGGATCACCCACGAACTCGCGAACGGCCACAAGGTTTCCGTAGTGCTTCGCGTACTTCGATGGCGTGTCGTCGACCGCGATGATCGACTCCAGGGGGTAGCCGCGAGCCTTCAGCTTACGCAGGTTCTTCAGCGCGGTGTACCCGCCGGTCGTCCAGTCGCGTGCAAGCGTGCAGCGCTGGCTCGACCAGACGAACTCGAGTGCTCCTGCAGGAAAGATGCGCTCGAGCACCAACGATGCATACCCCCCGCCCGACGCCGTCCAGATGCCGACCCTGAACGTCCGGAGCACCTCCTCGACGAACTGATCGAGGTGGGGCCGTGCATAGACGTAGTACGGTCCGGCAGAAAACGATTCTTCGTGGCCGAGCCGAAAGTCGGACGCGTGCACCAGCGTCTCGTCGAGATCGAGGACCAGGAGTTTCTTTTCCACGATCGGCATTCTGCCCGGCAACCCTTGGCGTGCCAGCAAGGCAGCGGCGATGAGCAGGATGCTTTTGCTGTGGGTCACAACGCGACGAAGCGAACCGCGAAGCCCTGGCCCATTAGGTTGGCACCTCGACCCCGCACGAAAACTCGTAGCCCCGCTACACGCCATTTCAGAACATATGAAATAGATGCGCCCGGCGCGCCGCCGACACTCACCCATCCGCCAATGGAGCAAGCAGAGAGGACGGCAGGCGATGCGTTTGGATGTCACGGGGTCAGGCCTCCCCTTTCAGGCCTATCAACAGCAGCGAGCCATGCCTGTGGCCGACCCCGCAGCCCGGCGCGCTGAAGAAGCCGCCCGCCAGGCGGCGGAGGAAGCGTCTCGGCGGGCCGCAGAGGCGCGCGAAAAAGCCCGCGAAGCGTTCGCCAGTGAGCAGGCTGCGCGCAAGGCCGCAGAGCAAGCGGATGCGAAGGCCGACAAGAGCGAAAGGGCGGCGGACGGGCAGCGCGCGGCCGAGCTGGAAGCGGTGCACCTGGACAAGCTGCAGCAACGGCTGGCAGCCGAAGCGAAATCGCTCTACGCAGACGAATATCTGGACTACAAGGAGCAACAGCATCGGGATCTGGCGCAGGGTCATGCACCGGGTGAGTCTTCGAAGTTGACGCAGCAGATCAAGAAGGATCTTGCCGACGCGAAGGAACTGGCCGACTTCTACGACAAGGAAGCACCCCATGTCCCCACCCCGCTGTTGAAGCCGGCAGAGGTGCAACCCCCTTTGCTGAAGCCTTTGAACGAGGCCGCGGACCGCAAGTCGTTTCTCTATGCACCCATGAAAGGCGGGTACGGCACGCGGGCGAACGAATCTCCCGAGAGCTATCTCAGCGTCTTCGCGTCGCCAGCGTGGAAGGACGCAAGCTCACGGCCCGATGTTCTGAAAATTGGCCGGAGTGACTTGGAGCCCCACACACTCGCGGCGTTGCTGTCGTCGCCTGCGACGAGGGACAAGGATGCCCGAGGCAATACGCTGCTGGAGAACGTTGCTACCCTGCTGAGCAGCAAGCCGCACGACAAGCTCGAAAAGAGCTCGTTCCTGGGCAGGGACGTCGATCAGGATGTGCTGGAGCACGTGCTCGACCCGTCCAAAGTGAACCAAGGCCAGGCGGGCACATGCAGCGTGACGGTCGCGCAATATTCGCTCGCCCGCGACAACCCGGCGGAATACGTGCGTCTCATGGCCGGGCTGACGGGCGAAGACGGACGCGTCGACATGGCCGGCGGCGGCACGCTGAAGCTTCAGCAGGAGTCCTTCACCTCCTCTGGGATGGAGACGCACGGTCGCGATATCGCGTCCACCATCTTCCAGGGCGCTGCGATGGAGGAAGCCAACGGCTACTGGACGCGATACGACGCGGCCGAGGATGAGAACCAGATGTTCGGGGTCAAGACGCCGTTCGCCTTCGGCGACGATCTGACCGGTCTGTATTCGGACATGTTCGACACCGCGAACTACCGGGAATTCGGCGGACGGGATCTGTTCGAGTCCACCGCCGGCGCAGCCCTGCAGGCCGACGACGCCTACGAGTACCTGAAGGACTACAAGCGCGACGAGCCCGTGTTCGTCGGCCTCACGCCGCTGGGGACGAGCCATTGGAGCAGCCCCAAGCTGAATCTCGAGGGCAAGCTGCACCAGCTGACCTTCGACCACGTCGACGCGAAAACCGGCGACGTGATCCTGCGCAACCCCTGGGGCCGCAACAGCGCGTACATCACCGAGGACAACTACGGTCACCCGATCAAGGACGGCGACGGCGACATGGTCAGGCTCTCGCGCTCGGAGTTTCTCGATCAGATGCTGGCGGTCTTCCGCCCCGACGACATGCCGCCACCCAAGCTGGCGTAGCCGGCACGTGAAAACCACGAGGCCGCCGCGCAGCGCTACTGCTATCGGAACGAGCATCGAAAGCTGACCGGTGCCGGGGGCAGAGCCTCGGGCAGCCCCCAGGCAACCACGACGGCACAGCGGTGCGCACCTATGCCCTCAGCCGCGCCCGACCCTGCCCCTCGGCCCGAAACTCGGCCAAGCGTTGCGCATACGGATCCAACGCATCCTCCGGCGTCTCCAGAGGCAGCCCCGTCACCACGGCAAACCGCTGCGGCGTGACCTGCCCCTGATCCAGCAACTCGTCCACCAGAGCCAGCAGCGCGCCTCGGTGCGATTCGATCAGCCTCGTGGCGCGCACATGCTGGGCATGCAGCAGCGCTTCGATGGGTGCGTTGCTGGCCTCCACGTCGGTGCACAGGTTTTCTCCGCTTTCGGAGGCCACGTCGCTGCGGCCGACGCGAGAGCCGTGCCCCAGGTGACGCAGCATGCGGGCCGCCGTTTCGGTGGCCTTGCGAAGATCGCTCTCGGCGCCGCTGGAGCTCAGCTCCGCCCCGAAAACGAGCAACTCCGCGGCGCGGCCGGCAAGGCTGGTGCAGATGGAGTCGAGCAGGTTGCGGCGCGACCAGACCTTGCGCGAGGTATAGACGTTGTAGCCGCCTTCGAAGCTGGCCACGTGGATCTTGATCTCGCGTGGTGCTCGACCGAAGAGCAAGGCGTGCACGAGGCCGTGGCCGGCCTCATGCACCGCCAGCAGCGCGCGGAAGTCGGGGTTGCTGCGCTGGCGCAGGCGGCTGATCTCGAAGGGTGCGGCGATGGCGTGCGACTGCCCGCGCCAGTGCGCGATCAGGCTGCGACCATCGGCGCCGAGGTGCACGCTTTCGCCGGCGACAGCGCCGCCTTCGAGCGCCCACAGCGCTGCCTTGGCGAGACCGGTGCCGAGAATGGCGTGCAGCGATGAAAACAGCGGCCGGGTGCCCTGGGCGGGAAACACGGCGTTGGCGTAGATCTGCTCGCGTACGCTGGCGTCCAGCTCGAAGCTCAGCCCGCAGCGTGCCGCGGTTTCGCTGGCATAGCGGGCGCAGCCCTGCTCGATCAACTGCTCGAACGCCCGCCTCGAGAGCGAGGGATAGATCACGTGCTCGTTGCCCAGCCGCGCCACCTGCTCGGGCTTGAACCGCTTGTTGAGTGCCTGCTTGACGTCGATCACGCTCAACCTGCTGGTCAGCGCATGGAAGGTGTCGGCGTCGCTGTCGCAGTCGTCCACGCTCGTGGCCAGATCTTCGTACATCTCGTCGAGGTTGCCGCAAACGAAGACGAGCAGCCGGCTGTAGTCGGTCTCCCACTGCTGCTGCCCGCTTTCGCGGAAGGCGCGCAGACGTTGCTGGATCTGCTCGGGCGCCCACGCCATGATCTCCATCAGCGGTTCGTCGAGCTTGAGGTTGCGTTGCAGCTCCTGCGCCTCCCAGCTCCGCAGCTTGAAGCGCAGCTTGGCATCGCTGGCCTCAGCGCGTTCGGCGTCGTACGCGGCCTCGGCCATCGACGATTCGATGTCGCCCAGGAGCGAAAGCGCGGGCGGCAGGCGGCCGTCCGACAGCAGGGCCCAGACGTCCTGGTAGCGCTCGACGCGCAGCTCGCCGCGCTTGTCGTCGATGGTGCGAAAGCGCTGGAACTCGTCGAGCGCCAGGATGCCCGGCTCGCCCTCGCGCACGCCGGACTGCGCCAGCATGCCCGAGATGCTCTGCGCACCGCGCCAACCTGCACCGTTGGAAAAGCCGTCCATCTGCACTTCGACAAAACGGTCGTAGAAGCCCAGCAACTGGGCCAGGCGGCGCACGAGTTGCGTCTTGCCGGTGCCCGTCAAACCCCAGAGGCAGACGATGACGGGTCGCGAGACAAGCTCGGGCAGCACATACCAGGCGCGCACGGCATCCACCACACGGTCGATGACGGTGTCGATGCCGAACAGCTCGGTCTTGAGCTGCGCCGCGATCTCTTGCAGTTGTCGGTTTCTCTGAGCCAACTGCTCATGCAGTTCACAGGATTCATTCATCACGATCCCCTCGTCGCAGCAGCGCCTGCAGCGCCATGCGGTCGGCCCGGCGCTGAGCGCCGCGGCTTTGGATGTATTGGCCTGCGCCACGCGAGCCATGCGCGTTTTCACGCCCCGTCGTGCGGTCGCACCCGGCGGGGCTCATCTCGAGCACCAGGGCCATGGGCTGTTTCATGCGGCGCAGGGCCTTGACCCGCCCCTGTTGAAGGGCGCGGGAACGGAGTTGTGCACTCATTGCGGTTTCCCGAAAAGCAAAAGCCCCGGCTCGTCGGCTGCGGGGCTTTGCTTAGCCAGCGCGGTCAGAAGGCCGTATCTGTGAACAGACACGGTTCAGCCGGGGCTCGGGAACCGTGTTCAGTCGATGGTCGAGATGAACAAGGAGGACATAAGAGGGATCTCCGTCATGCCGGCGCTGTCGTGGGCGCCTTCGGCAACAGGGCGCGAATGATGCAGACAACGGTACCTGTGCGCAAGCGAGAGGGCCGGCTGCGTTGCGGCGAGCCAACGAAGCGCACCCCCGCGACCCGGGGGCGCGGCGGGCGCAGGCAACCAGGGATGGGGTCCGCTGTGGGTGCAACGGGCCGGTCGCTTCATCTCATCGCGAGCGTGGGGCGGCTCGACCCCACGCACGCAAGCCGCAGCAAGATCAGGTAGGGTCGCGCATCCACGTTCAGCAAGGAAGAGACCATGACCGATCGAGTTGCGTTGATCACGGCCAGTGGCAGCGGCATGGGCGCGGCGGCTGCGGGCAACGTGCATGCCCTTCATTGCTGATACTCGGTTGGGCCGGCAAGCACCACGGACATGACGACAGACCCCCTGCTGCTCCGCCTCGCGCGAGCCCGTGCTCAGTTGTGCGAGCTCACGGTTGACACGCTGCCGCTCGACGCGGTGGCCCGCGAGGCGGGCTTGTCGACGTTTCATTTCATCCGTCGCTTCCATGCGGTGTTCGGCGAAACGCCACATCAGATGCGCATCCGCGTGCGGCTCGAAGCCGCCAAACGCCTGCTCGTGCTGCACGGCGAATCGATCACCGGCGCGTGCATGGCGGTGGGCTTTTCCAGCGTGGGCAGCTTCAGCCACCTCTTCGCGCAACGCTACGGCGAGCCGCCATCGGCCTATCGCCGGCGGCTGATCGCCATGCCCGGCTTGCCGCAACGGTTGATGCCCCATTGCGTGAGCCTCATGAATGCGGCGTTCGCGGCCATGACCGGGCCGCCGCAATTTTCGAGAAGCGCGCCACCGGAGGGCGTCGCAGAATCGCCGGTACCGATCGCCGTGCCAGCGGCGCTCACTCAGCAGGAGAAGCTTCGATGAAAGTCACACTGACCAGCATCTTCGTCGACGACCAGGCCAAGGCGCTGAAGTTCTACACGGAGGTGCTCGGCTTCCTGCCGAGCCAGGACATCCCCGCCGGCGGCGAGTACCGTTGGCTCACGGTGAAATCGCCAGAAGGCGTGGGCGCCGAGATCTCGCTCGAACCGAATGCCAACCCGGTGGCGCTGGCCTACCAGCAGGGGCTGTTCGAGCAGGGGGTACCGGTCAACTCGTTCGAGGTGGCCGATGTGCAGGCGGAATACCGTCGCCTGAAAGCGCGCGGGGTGGTGTTCACCCGCGAGCCGGCACAAATGGGGCAGGTGTGGACGGCGGTGTTTTCCGACACGTGCGGCAATCTGATCCAGATTCATCAGGTGTCTTGAGCGCAAAGCGCCTGTCTCGGGCACCTTTGCCCCAACAGCGGCAAGCGACAGCGCTTCAGCTCTCCAACTCGACCGGCAGTGCCTGCGCGAGGTAGTCCCACACCGCGCGGATGCGAGGGCTGCTGCGGATCTCGCGGTGAACCACCAGCCACGTCGGCAAGGGCGGTATGGGCAACGCGGGCAGCACGGGCACGAGTTCGGGGCGGCCGCGCGCCAGGTAGCGGGCCAGAAAGCCGATGCCCGCTCCCGCCCGTACCAGGGCTTCGTACGCCATCAGGTCATCGGTTCGCAGCGCAAAGTGCTCGCGGCTCACCTCATGGCCCATCGCGGCCATGCCACGCGTGATGTCGGTGTGCCGGTCGTTGCCGATCAGTTCGTGCTGCAGCAGGTCCTCCGGTTGGCGAGGGGTGCCGCGGCGCTGCAGGTAGTCGCGGTGCGCGTAGGCGCCTATGGCGATCTGGCCGATGCGCTTGCCGAGCAGTGAGCTCTGGTCCGGCCGCACCATGCGCACCGCGATGTCAGCTTCGCGCTGCAGCAGGTTGCTCACCGCGTTGCTGACGACGAGCTCGATCTGGATGTCGGGCAGGGCCAGGCGAAGGCGGGCCAGCGTGGGCGGGAGCAGCACGCACGCCACCGGCTGGCTGGCGCTCAGGCGCACCGTGCCTTGCACCGCTTCCTGTGCGCCCCGGGCTTGCCGGGCCAGCCGGTCGGCATCTGCTGACATGGCCCGTGCCGGCTCGGCCAGCCGCAACGCATCGGCCGTGGGCAGCAGGCCGCGCCCGGTGCGCTCGAACAAGGTCACGCCGAGCTGCGCTTCCAGCTCGGCGATGTGGCGGCCCACGGTGGGCTGGTGAGTGCCAAGCGCCCGTGCTGCGGCCATCAGGCTGCCGTGGTCGAGCGCTGCGAGGAACGACCGGATCAGCGACCAATTGAAGTCGTGCATATGCATTCCTGCATGGCTGGTGTGTGCGGGTCAACGATTGTCGTTGCGCCTCGCTGTTCTCACAATGCACCCATCCCTCAGCTTTTCTGGAGCATTCCATGCAGCGTCGCAACTTCCTTCGTGTGGCCGGTGGCGGTGTGATCGCTGCGGCGATGGCGCCTCTGGCGGGGTGCAGCAGTGCACTGCCCGATGAAGCCATTGCGGCTTGGCGCGGCCCGGGCAACGAGCCGGACGTGCGGCGCTGGGTGCTGGCGCACGCCATCCTCGCACCGCACTCGCACAACCTGCAAAGCTGGGTGGTGGACCTGTCGGAGCCGGACCAGATCACGCTGTACCTCGACCGCACCCGGCTGCTGCCCGAGACCGATCCGTTCTCGCGGCAGATGATGATGAGCCAGGGCACCTTCCTCGAACTGCTGGACCAGGCTGCGCGAGCGCGAGGCCTGCGAGCCGACATCACGCTGTTTCCCGACGGCGTGTTCGCCGAACGTTCGGTGGATGACCGCCCGACCGCCCGCATCCGCCTGCAGCCGGACGCGGGCGTGATCGCCGATCCGTTGTTTGCGCAGGTCTTTCAGCGCCGCACCAACCGGCAGGCCTATGAGCCCCGCGTGCCCGCACCCGAGGCACGGCAGTTCATCGTGCAAAGCACCGCGCGGTACCCCTTCCGTGCGGGGGTGACGACGCTCGACGACACCGGGCTCATCGCCAGGCAGCGCCAGATCGCCAAGGACGCGTGGCGCATCGAGCTGACGACACCCCGCACGGTGCTCGAATCGTTCAAGGTGCTGCGCATCGGCCCCAGGGAGATTGCCGAGCATCGCGACGGCATTTCGCTCAACGAGCCGGTGGTGCGTGCCATCCATGCACTGGGCCTGTTCGACCGTACCCGGGCGCCGGGGCCGGACGATATGGCGACCACCGGGCAGATCGAAGAGTTCAACGCCAACATCGACAGCACGCCCGCGTTCTATTGGTTGATCTCGGAAGGCAACGACCGCGTCACCCAGGTCAACGCCGGCCGGGCCTGGGTGCGAGCGCAGCTCGCCGCCACCGCCCAGGGGCTGGCGATGCAGCCCATCTCTCAGGCCCTGCAGGAGTACCCCGAGGTGCAGGCACCCTACCTCGCCATACACGAGCTGCTCGGCACGCCGGCGCCGCGCTTCACGGTGCAGATGTGGGCACGCCTCGGCCAGGGCCCGGCGGTACAGCCGGCGCCCCGCCGGGGGCTGGATGCGCACATTCGGCAGGCCTGAGCCATCGCCTGCGTTCTAATGCGGCGCCAACGCAGGAGGCTCAGGAGATGACGGATCTGGTGCAGGCGGCGGTGTTCGTGCTGGCGTGTGCGGCGGCGCTGGCGATCGTCGTGTCTTCGTTGCGTGTCGGCATCGCTCCCATGCCGAGCTCCCTGCGGGCCGGCAGCGCCATGCTTGAAGCGGTGGGCGCATTGCGCGCCTGCACCGTGGTCGACCTCGGTTCGGGTTGGGGCACGCTCGCCATCAGATTCGCACGCAAGCATCCGCAGTGTCATGTCATCGGCTATGAAATCTCGCCGGTGCCGTGGGCCGTGTCCTGGGTGCTGAAACACGTGTCGAGACTGCCCAACCTCGACTTTGTGCGCCGCGATTTCCTGCAGGCCGATCTGCCCGAACGGGCGGTGCTGCTGTGCTATCTGTTCCCGGCGGGCATGCAGGCGTTGGCCAGCAAGCTCGAGGCCGACAACTGCGTGCCGGCGCTCATTGTCAGCAACACCTTTGCGCTGCCAGGGCGGGAGCCCGAGGCCGTCATCCGCCTCGACGATCTGTACCGAACGCCGATCTATGTGTATCGAGGCCACACCGCGTCGTGATGACGCGCAGGCTCAACTGAACACCAAACCAATGAGACTGACCACCGAGATGGCGATGATCAGGTCTTCCAGATGCAACGGCAGCCAGTCGTCGAAGTCGTCCATTGCTGCTCCTCTTCGTGAAAGGGGAGACCAGTTTCCCCGGCGAGAAACGGCGAAAAGCGGGCGACCCGAAGTTCTGCACGCTCCAGCGATGCGAGTGCACCTCTGAAAGCACCGCCGGAGGCGAGAAGAGGGCAGGCGCCGTGGCCTGGGGTGGCGGACCAGCCGAGCGCCTTCGACATGGGTTCAAGGCCGCTCTCGTCGCGGCAGCGGACGACGCTCTCCAAAAGATCAGGCCACTGCGGGCCGGGAAGAGCCGGCACGCGGCCGTGCCTTGGCCAGCTCGATGAATGCACGCGTCTTGGCCGGTGGCTCGCCGCGGCCCGGCCACGCGACGTAGAGCGTGACCTGGGGCAGCTTGAGCGCCGGCAGCACGCGCACCAGTCGCCCCGCTGCCACCTCGGCCTCCAGCCCGAATGAAGGTGCGGCATAGATGCCTGCGCCCGCCACGGCGAGCGCACGGCCGCCGGCATTGCTGCTGGTGCCGATGCCGCGGCGCAGCCGCACCGACTGTTTGCCGTCGCGCGTCTGCAAGGTCCAGGGGTGGGGAATGAGCGTGAAGGCGATCCATTCGTGGGAGGCCAGGTCCTGCAGCCGCTTGGGCGTTCCTCGCTCCTGCAGATACTGCGGCGACGCCACGCACCACACGTCGAATTCCGCGAGGCTCACGGCTCGCAGGCTCGAATCGCGCCGCAGCGTGGTGCGCACGCTGAGATCCATGCCTTCGGTCACCAGATCGGCCAGTCGGTCGCTCGGCCGGTACTCCACCTGCATGCCCGGGTGCTGGCGCACGTACGCCGCGATGAGCGGTGCCACGTAGGGGGCCATGTCTTCCGCCGACGTCAGGCGCAGCACGCCGGTCAGCTGCGCTGCCTCGCGGCGTGCGCGGACGTACAACTGCTGCGCCTGCTCCAGCAGCGCACGGGCTTCGTTCAGCAACGCGGTGCCGGCCTCGGTGACGACGAGCCGCCTGGTGGAGCGGTGCAGCAGTTGGACGCCGAGTTCGCGCTCCAGGGTGCTCACGTGCTGGCTGACCGCCGACTTGGTGAGCGCCAGGTGTTCGGCCGCGGCCGTGAAGCTGCCAAGGTCGCAGACCGAAATGAATGCTTCGAGCCGGGTGAGATTCATTTGTTCAGTTTTTCTTGACGACGGATTCTCGATTCTGCGGTTTATCTGGACGCAGTGGATGCAGATGATGCGAGCACTTCCACCCGTCCTGAAAGGAAATCACCATGTTCGTCCTGCTCGGCTCCAACGGCCAGATCACCTCGCAGCTTGCCCGCCGCCTGCTGGCGCAGCGCCACCCGGTACGCGTCGTCGGCCGCAACGCCCAGGCCCTGGCCGACCTGCAGCGCGCCGGCGCCGAAGTGGCTCTCGGCGATCCGTCGGACGCCGGGTTTCTCGAGCGCGCATTCGCAGGCGCCACAGCCCTCTACGCGATGACACCCCCTTGCTATGCCGAGCCCGACATGCGAGCCGCCCAGGGGCGGATCGGTGAAGCGGTCGCGCAGGCCTTGGGTCGCGTGCGCGTTCGGCGCGTGGTGAGCCTGTCGAGTGCCGGTGCGGAACTGCCGGCCGGCACAGGGCCGATCGCTTCGCTCCACGAGCAGGAGAAGCGCCTGGACGCGATCGACGGCATCGATCTGCTGCACCTGCGGCCGGGCTACTTCATGGAGAACTTCCTGGCGAGCCTGGCCAGCGTGGCAGCCGGTGGCCCCTTGGCCGGCATGGAAGCGGCGGACGTGCCCATCCCGATGGTGGCGACGCGCGACATCTCGGCCGTCGCGGCACGCGAACTCATCTCGCCCACACAACGGGGTGCGCTGGTGCTCCACTCGCCCAGACACCCGACGATGCGTGAAGTCGCCGGCGTGCTCGGCGCCGCGTGCGGCAACCCGGGGCTCCAGTATCTGCAGCTGGCGCCCGCCGAGATGAAGCCGGCGCTGCAGGCAGAAGGGCTTTCGGCCGATGCGGCAGATCAGCTCGAAGAACTGGCGCACTGGTTGTCCACGGATGCCATGGCATCGGTTGCTGCGGCGCCAGCGGCATCGCAACCCACCACCATCGAGGACTTCGCCCGCGAGATCTTTGCACCCGCGTGTGCGCACGCGGCGGCTGTGGGCTCCCGTTCCTAGCCGGCTCACACCATCGGCCGTGGAGCAGTTGCCGCATTCTCATATTTTGATTAACATGGAAATATGGAAGAAAAAGATGTGGTCCGCTCCCTTGCCGCACTGGCGCATGGTCACCGCCTGCAGATCTTTCGCGCCCTGGTCGTCGCCGGGGCGCGCGGCATGACGCCCGGGGTCATGGCTGAAGGCTTGGGCATACCGGCTGCGACGCTGTCCTTCCACCTGAAAGAGCTGATGAACGCCGGCCTGGTGACGCAGGAGCGGCAAAGCCGCCATCTGGTCTACCGCGCCGCGTTCGAACACATGAACGACCTGTTGGGCTACCTGACCCAGAACTGCTGCCAGGGCGAGTCCTGTCTCCCTGAAGGCGCGGCTTCCTGCCAATGTTGAGAAAGGAACCACGATGAAGCGTTTCCACATCCATGTCCACGTCGAGGACCTTGCCCAGAGCGTGGCGTTCTACTCCAAGCTTTTTGCCGCCCAGCCCACCAGGCTTGAAGCCGATTACGCCAAATGGATGCTCGAAGATCCGCGCATCAACTTCGCGATCTCGGCGCGTGGCGGTCGGCCCGGCGTGGATCACCTCGGTTTCCAGACCGACAACGCCGAAGAGCTGGCCGAACTGAAGGCGCGCGCCGAGTCCGCCGACATGGCGCTGCTCGACGAAGGTGCCACCACCTGCTGCTACGCGCAGAGCGAGAAGCACTGGGTCACCGACCCGCAGGGCATCGCGTGGGAGCACTTCCATACCTTGGCTGACATTCCCGTCTTCAGCGCACGCGAGCCCAAACCTGATGCAGCTGCAGCGCCCGCCTGCTGCGCACCTGCCACGCGCGGCAAGCGGGTCGGCATCGCGGTGACCGCCGCCAAACCGTCATCTTCCTGCTGCTGAGGCCGCGACGGCGAGCGATCGATTCCTGAGCACTGTCATGACCATCAACGTCCTCATCCTCTGCACTCACAACTCTGCGCGCAGCGTGCTCAGCGAAGGCATGCTGAACCATTGGGCGAGGCAACTCGGCAAGGACGTGCGCGCCTACAGCGCCGGCAGTGCGCCGAGCGGCCGGATCAACCCCTTCGCCCTCGAAGCGCTGCACAACGCGGGGGTCGACACCAGCGGTTATCGCAGCAAGAGCTGGGACGAGTTCACCGCCGACGGCGCACCGCCGCTGGCCGTCGTCATCACGGTGTGCGACAGCGCAGCCGCCGAGCAGTGCCCGGTGTTCTTTGGTGGCACCGGCGGCCAGCCCGTGAAAGTGCACTGGGGCTACCCCGACCCCTCCAACGCCGAAGGGGGCGACGAGGGCAAGCGCCGGGCATTCGAGCTCACGCGCCAGGCCATCGGCTACCGCATGCTGCAGCTGCTGGCGCTGCCGCTCGACGCG
Source organism: uncultured Caldimonas sp. (assembly GCF_946480305.1). Next base: position 87,210 of record NZ_CAMLJQ010000012.1, on the reverse strand, counting down.
ATGGACCGCACCGCGTTGCAGGCGGCGCTCGCCGACATCGGCCGCAGCTGAGGGTGAGCACGATGAACACCGCCGCGCTGCCCACTCGCCCCGCACCCGCACCGATGAGCGTCTTCGAGCGCTACCTCACGGTCTGGGTGTTTCTGTGCATCGTTGCCGGCATCGCGCTCGGGCAGCTGCTGCCCGCGCCGTTCCAGGCCATCGGTGGCATGGAGGTGGCCCGGGTCAACCTCCCGGTCGGTCTGCTGATCTGGGTGATGATCATCCCGATGCTGCTGAAGGTGGACTTCGGCGCATTGCACCAGGTGCGTCAGCACTGGCGAGGCATCGGTGTCACGCTGTTCGTGAACTGGGCCGTGAAGCCGTTCTCGATGGCGCTGCTGGGCTGGATCTTCGTGCGCCAGGTCTTCGCGCCGTGGCTGCCTGCCGAGCAGCTCGACAGCTACATCGCCGGGCTGATCCTGCTGGCCGCGGCGCCGTGCACCGCGATGGTGTTCGTGTGGAGCCGGCTGACCAACGGGCACCCGCTCTTCACGCTGAGCCAGGTGGCGCTCAACGACACGATCATGGTGTTCGCGTTCGCGCCCATCGTCGCGTTGCTGCTGGGCCTGTCGTCGATCACCGTGCCGTGGGACACGCTGCTCACCTCGGTGGTGCTGTACATCGTGGTCCCGGTGGTGATCGCGCAGCTGTGGCGCAAGACGTTGCTGGCCCAAGGGCAGGCGACCTTCGATGCGGTGCTGGCCAGGATCGGCCCGTGGTCGATCGGCGCGTTGCTCGCAACGCTGGTGCTGCTGTTCGCCTTCCAGGGGGAGGCGATCCTGAAGCAGCCGCTCGTGATCGCGATGCTTGCGGTGCCCATCCTGATCCAGGTGTTCTTCAATTCGGCGCTGGCCTACTGGTTGAACCGTCGCCTGGGCGAATCCCACAGCGTGGCCTGCCCGTCGGCGCTGATCGGCGCCAGCAACTTCTTCGAACTGGCGGTGGCCGCCGCAATCAGCCTGTTCGGCTTCGAATCGGGCGCCGCACTGGCCACGGTGGTGGGGGTGTTGATCGAGGTGCCGGTGATGCTGCTCGTGGTGCGCGTGGTCAATCAGAGCAAGGGCTGGTACGAAGCGGGAGCGCGCCGCTTGTAACGCCTGCCGTCCGGTCGACTGCCCACGACGAGGAAACGTCGGGTAAAAAAAAAGGCGCCCGAAGGCGCCCGATTGAAAGTGCGATGACGAGGACTGGCGAGACGCTCTCCTGAGCTACCGGCGTGCACGCCCAGGCGTTGCCCGCAGCTCCCTAGCTCAGCCGCGAGCCCTTCGGCAGCCGCGCCGCCAGCCATTCGTGCACGTCAGCACGGATATGGCGGCCTTCGAGCAGGAAGTCCTCGAAGCGGCTGGGCACGTAGGGCAGGTAGACGAGCGGCATGCCGGCTTCCTCGGGCGTGCGGTCGGCTTTGCGGCCGTTGCACGCACCGCAGGCGGTGACGAGGTTCATCCACGTCCACCCGCCGCCACGCGATTCGGGCACGATGTGTTCGCATTGCAGGTCTCGTTCGTGGAATTGCAGGCCGCAGTACGCGCACGTGAACCGGTCGCGCCGAAACAGCTTGTGCTTCGCGAACGAAGGCGTCACGTCGAACAGGTTGATGCGCGCCGCGCCACGCAGGGCGATGATCGGGTGGACCTCGATCACCGACTGACGGCCGGTGGCCGCGTTGAAGCCGCCACGCAGCGTGCGCAGCGGCTCGTTGCCGTCGACCCACGCGACCGCGTCGGTGGCGTAGTGGAGGGCAGCGTGCTCCAGCGTGATCCAACGCTGCGGCGTGCCCTGGATGTCCAGTTGCAGGACGTGCTGGTGGTGCATCGGAGGTTCCTCCTTTCTTCCTTCAGCTCTGTGAAGGGCTGAAGGAGCGCACCGGCGAATCCTTCAGCCCAAGGCGTTGATGGCGTTCACGAACTTCCCCATGTCGCAGGCGTAAAAGCCGCTGGAGTTGATCGCGTTGATCTCCAGCACCTTCAGTCCGTCCGGCGTGTCCGCGATATCGAGGCAGAAAGCGCGGCTCGGACACCAGATGTCCGCGCACTCCTGCGCGAACCGGGTCACGTGACTGTCGATGTGTGCGTCGTAATGCACGCGATCGCCTCGCTTGTAGAGGGAGCCAGTGACGACGTTTCCGTCGACCACGTAGAACCGGTACTCGGCGTGCAAGGGCTTGGCGCGTGCGATGACGATCAGGTCTTTGGCGCCCAAGGTGGTGTAGGTGCTTTCGCCCTCCAGCGCAATCACGCGCGACCGCCATTCGCTGAACTCGACTTTTGTCATCACCTGGCCTGCGAACTGTTTGTCGTCTCCGACAGGCCTCACGAACGCATGGCTGTCCGTGATGCACGCGTCCTGCAGAGGCAGGATGCGCGCGTCGTTGTTCAGCAAGCGGTTTCCGTAGTGCCGCAGTAGCAGCCGGTAGTCCAGGTTCTCATCGAAGTAGCCCGGTTGCCAGCCTTTGCGCCTGGCGACGTGACGCATGCCGGTGCTGCCACAGACGAACACCGGTCCGACCACGTCGACATCGGGCTCGATGTCGTGCACGAAAGGGCGCAAGTGGACGACGGCGTGCGGGGTTTCCTGCACCACCAGCTGGTCTTGCAGCGACTGGAAGGCTTGCTCGTTGAACAAGTTTCTCTGCAGGATCCAAAACATGATCGTTCCTCGATTGAAGATGGCAGGGGCGGCAGGATTCGAACCTGCGTGCACCGGGTCAAAGCCGGTTGTCTGAGGCCACTCGACTACGCCCCGTCTGTTGTTCCTTGGTGCGCCCGGATGGACTTGAACCACCGGCCTTGGCCTTCGGAGAGCCACGCTCTTGCCAGCTGAGCTACGGGCGCCGTGTGGACATTGGTAGCCCCCGGGAATTCCGAGATCCCGACCTTCGCCTTGTAAGAGCGCTGCTCTGCCTCTGAGCTAGGGGGCTGATCGATTGGTGCGGACGCCGGGGATCGAACCCAGGCCTGCCGGTTAAAAGCCGGCTGCTCTACCCTTGAGCTACACCCGCGTGTGCTGTTGGTGCCTCGTACGGGAGTCGAACCCGTGTTCCGACATTGAAAGCGTCGTGTCCTGACCATTAGACGAACGAGACAAGCGATCACTGAATGATTGGTCCCCTCGGCCCGGGTCGAACGGGCATGCCTTGCGGCCACGGCTTCTGAGACCGTTGCGTCTGCCATTTCCGCCACGAGGGGTTGGTTGAATGCGCTCAGGGGTGACCGGTCGGAGTCGAACCGACACCAGCGGGATCACAACCCACGGCTCTGCCATTGAGCTACGGCCACGCCTGAGCGCACGTCAACGGATGGTCTCGGTGGTCCGGCTTGAACGGACGACCTCATGCTCCCAAGGCATGCGCGCTTCCAACTGCGCTACACCGAGACGAAACTGGTCCTCGCGGGTGGGAACGATCCACCGACCCCCGCCTTATCAAGACGGTGCTCTGCCACTGAGCTACGCGAGACATCAACTGGTCCCCGGCGAGGATTCGCTCTGAGCGGCGACGCCGCTCAGGACGTTGCGAAGCAACGGGCCGAAGGCCGAGGGCGACAGCCTGAGCAAGCTCGGACCTCCTGGTTAACAGCCAGGCGCTACCACCGACTGAGCTACCGGGGAATGGACTCGGGAGCTGGATTCGAACCAGCGTGGGCATGTTGCCGACGGAGTTGCAAACCGCTGCCTTCGACCGCTTGGCTATCCCGAGAGAAAAACGATTGGCGGGCATGCGTGGAATCGAACCACGAACCTTCGGTTTTGGAGACCGGTGCTCTGCCAGTTGAGCTACATACCCTTCGATGAACTGGTGGGTGCGGATGGATTTGAACCACCGTGCCAATGAGGACCTGGTTTACAGCCAGGCGCAATCGACCGCTCTGCCACACACCCTTGACGAACTGGCGCCTCCTGCACGACTCGAACGTGCGACCTCCGGCTTCGTAGACCGGCGCTCTGAAATCCTGCTGAGCTAAGGAGGCAATGAAGGTTGGTGCCGTGGGGAGGTTTCGAACCTCCTACGCCCGGCTCTTCAGGCCGGCGCTCTACCCATTGAGCTACCGCGGCAAAAAAAGCTGGCGCCCCGTGCGGGAGTCGAACCCGCGGCTTCCGGCTAGACAGGCCGGCACTCTGGCCACTGAGTTAACGGAGCACTGTTGAGGGTTCCGGTGACGGGTTCCGGTGCCGCCCTATCGTTGCGGCCGGTTTCCGCCCTCGAAGCGTGAGCTCGACGAAGGCTTCTGTTGCTGGATCTCATTGCGGTTGTGCTCCAACGCGAGCGCGAAGGCCCGGCCTTCGCTCAAGCGCGATCTCGCTGCACGATGCGGGTCTCCCGCAGCGCACATCCTGGCCACCCCTGCGCTTTCAGGGGCACATGCGCGGCCGTTGTGCCGGAGCACACCCGCAATGAGACGTTTGGAGCGGATACCGGGGTTCGAACCCGGGGCCTCGACCATGGCGTAGTCGCGCTCTGCCTGCTGAGCTATATCCGCTTCGTATGCGAGCCCGCCGCACCCAGTCGTGCAGGTGGCTCGCGGCAAATTGTTAAAGAGCAGTCCGGCATGCGCGGCACGCCGGCGTGTCCCTGTGGAACACAGTGACCCTCAAGGTCGGTGATGGCAGCTCGGGCCCGTGAGCCCAACAAGCGGCGTAGAAAAACAAAAAGGCCCGGATCCTCATCGGAATCCGGGCCTCGACGTGTGATCGAGTGGCGGGGACGCTGAGCTACGCGCCTCCCTTGCCCGGATGCATCCAATCCTCATCACCAAGCGACACGACCGGTCGCTGGCTGGAAATGGAATGCCGTTCATTCATCGTGCCGGCCGCCCACGGCATGCCGAACAGCGAGCCTTCGACCGCCGCACGCACGAACGCACACTGCCCCTTCAGGGACAGCAAGCGGTGGGTGATGTGGCGTTGGGCTTTCACGATGAACTCTTCGGTGTTGGTTGCTTCGATTCGTTGTGCTGCGGCCTCTGCCGCTGCGAGGATGTGGACTGTAAAGACTCTTCACTTTCTCGTCAAGCGTACGAAGAGAAATTTTTCAACCGGTCGTTTCGTCAACGCCACACGTCGAGTCCGGCAGCGTTGCTGAGGGTCAGCAAGGCGGCACGGACGGCGCGCACGGATTTACAAGACGGCCGGCGACGGCCCCGGCACCATCAGGACATGAGCAGCCGGTCTTCTTCCATCGTCCATGCCGCCTGGCGCACCGGGATGCGGCAGGCCGTGCCGCTGTCGATCGGCGTCGCGGCCTATGGTCTGGTCTGGGGGGCGCTGGCGGGGCAGGCAGGCCTGGCCGCTGGCGAAGTGGCGCTGATGAGTGCCGTGGTGTTCGCCGGGACCGCGCAATTCGTGGCCCTCAACTTCTGGCTGGAGTCTGCCCATGCGCTGCCACTCGGCGCTGTGGTGGTCACCACGTTGGTGGTCAACCTGCGTTTCGTGCTGATGAGCGCCTCGCTGCAACCGCTGTTCGAACGCGAAACCGCGCGCCATCGCTACCTCAAGGCGTTTCTGATCAGCGATGAAAACTGGGCGCTCACCGCGGCCGAGGTGTCGAAGGGAAGGGGCAGCGTCGGCTTCCTGCTCGGCGCGGGCGCGGTCATCTATGCCGCATGGGTGTCGTCGTCGGTTGCTGGCCGATGGCTGGGTGGATGGATCGCCGACCCTCGTCGCTTCGGCCTCGACTTCGCCTTCACGGCCACCTTCCTGGCGCTGCTGCTCGGCATGTGGAAGGGGCGGCAGACGCTTTGGCCCTGGGCCGTGGCAGCCGTGGCCGCGGTGCTGGCGCATGCGTGGTTGCCTGGCAAGTGGTATATCGTGGTTGGCGGCTTGTGCGGCAGTATCGTGGCGGCCTGCATGCCCGCAACCCACGTTGAACAGTGAGCCGATGGACACCATGACCCTGATCGCCATTGCGGCAATGGCCTGCGTCACCTGGGCCTGCCGTGCGAGCGGGCTGCTCGTGGCGGGCTCGCTGCCGCGGCAGGGCCGCATGGGGCAGATGCTGGCAGCGCTACCGGGCTGCGTGATGGCTGCCTTGGTGGCACCGGAAGTGGCGCACGGCGGGGCCGCGGGGTGGCTCGCCGGCGGCGCCACGGTGCTGGCGATGTTGACGACACGCAGCCTGCCGGTGGCCATGACCGTGGGCGTGACGGCCGCCGCATTGTTGCGTTGGGGCGGACTGTGACCACCACCGAGTCGAGTCACTACTGGCAGATGCGTGGCTTGGCTGGCGTGAGCGGTTTTCGTGCGTGCTTCGAGCATCACAGCTACAACCGCCACACGCACGACGAGTACGCGATCGGTGCGATCGAAGCGGGTGTACAGACTTTCCATTGCCGCGGCGGCCAGCGCCTCTCGTTGCCCGGCTCGCTGATCCTTGTGAACCCGGACGAACTGCACGACGGCCGTGCGGCGGAACGCGCCTATCGCTACCGCATGCTGTACCTCGATCCGGCGTTCGTGTCCGACGCCGTGCGCGATGCTGGAGAAGCCGGGGGCCGCCTGCCATTGTTCAAAGCCCCGGTGGTGCGGGACGCCGAACTGGCCGTTGCGTTGTGCGCGTTGAATCAACGCAGCGAGGTGCGCGAGGGGGCCGACGCACTGGAGCTCGAATCGCGCTTGCTGCAATTCGTGCATGCGCTATTGAAGCGCCATGCGGGTGGCACGCTGCGACGCACGCCGTCGCGCGGCAGTGGTTCTGCGCCGGTGCGCTACGTGCGGCAGATGCTGGACGAGAACTTCCACGCCGACCTCTCGCTTGCCGCGCTCGCAGCCGAATGCGGACTGAGCCGCTTCGCGCTGCTGCGCCTGTTCACCCGAGAAGTAGGCATGCCGCCGCACGCTTACCTGACACGCGCTCGCCTGCGGGAAGCGCGGCGCCTGCTGACGCGTGGGGAAGCGCCAGCCGTGGTGGCGGCGGCGGTGGGATACGCCGACCAGAGCCACCTGACCAAGCGTTTCCGCGCCGCCTATGGCATCACGCCGGGGCAATATGCGGCATCGATCGGCGGCGTGCTTGCGATACCTGCCACGAGAGGGGTCTGCCTCCCAGACTGAATGATGCAGCCGGCCTGCACCGTCCGTAGCTGCTCTGCGTTGCCCTCGGTGAGGCGCTCGACGCATTGATGACGCAGTGCGCCGCTTTCATGTACTGCATGAGGTCGACCGGGTCCGCAACCACCTCGTGCAAGTGCCGTTCCACAGGGGTTCAATCGACAGGCGTCCACTTGCGCTCGCTGCGCGCCGAAGCGACGGTGGCCTCGATGAAGCGTACGCCGCGTGCTCCGTCTTCGACCGTCGCGTAGTCGCCGTACGGAGGTGTCGCGAGCCCCTCTCGCCGTGCGCGCACGTCGGCGGCGATGCCTCGGTAGATGTTGGCGAAGGCCTCGATGAAGCCTTCCGGGTGCCCGGCGGGCAGCCTGCTCGCGCGGCGTGCTGCTTCGCCCAGGCCGGGCGAGCCGCGCGTCAGCACGCGGGGCGGCGCGTCGAGCGGCGCGTGCACCAGGCGCTCAGGGGCCTCCTGGCGCCAGTCGAGCGAACCCTCGCTGCCGAACACGCGGATGCGCAGGTCGTTCTCGACGCCGGCGGCCACCTGTGACGCCAGCAGCACGCCGCGGGCTCCGCCACGAAAGCGCAGCAGCAGGCTCGCGTCGTCATCGAGCCTGCGTCCGGGGACGAAGGCATGGAGGTCCGCGCACAGGCTTTCCACCTCCAGGCCGGTGACGGTCGCCGCCAGGTTCTCGGCGTGCGAGCCGATGTCGCCCATCGCCCCGGCGATGCCGCTGCGGGCGGGATCGGTGCGCCACTGCGCCTGCTTGTTGTCACCGCTTTCCAGCTGTGTGGCAAGCCAGCCCTGGTGGTATTCGACGATCACCTTGCGGACGCTGCCGATCGCACCCGACAACACCATTTCCCGCGCCTGGCGCACCATCGGATAGCCGCAGTAGTTGTAGGTGACGCCGAACACCACGCCATGCCGCTGCACGATGCGCACCAGCGCGTCGGCCTGCTCCGAGGTGTGCACGAGCGGCTTGTCGCACACCACGTGGATGCCTGCCTCGGCAAAGGCGCGCGCCACTTCGAAGTGGACGTGGTTGGGCGTGACGATCACGACGAAGTCGATGCGCTCGCTGACAGGCAGCGCCAGCTCGTGAGCCAGCAGCGCCTGCCAGCTCGCGTGGGTGCGGGCGGGCGTCAGGCCGAGGTCGCGGCCCGAGGCGATGGCCTTGTCGGGGTCGGCCGACAAGGCCCCGGCGACGAGTTCGATCTCGCCGTCGAGTGCCATCGCGTGCCGGTGCACGCCACCGATGAAAGCGCCGCGCCCGCCGCCGACCATGGCGCAACGCAGCCGCCGTGTGCTGGGAGCGTTGCTCATCGGCCGGCCATTCCGCCCTGATGGGCGCGGTCGAACACCGCATCGAACGCACCGGCGGCGGGCGGGAAGTCGAGCCGCCGGCAGAAGGCTGCGCTTTCTGTCGCGCCGTGCACGCGGTCCATGCGGCTGTCTTCCCATTCCACGCTCAACGGACCGGCATAGCCGACGTCGTTGAGCGCGACGATGACGGATTCGAAGTCGATCATGCCGCGGCCGACGCTGCGGAAGTCCCAGTGGCGGCGCGCATCGCCGAACGTGGTGTGGCCGCCGAACACGCCGACGGTGCCGTCGCCCTTGCCCCACCAGACGTCCTTCATGTGCGCGTTGAAGATGCGTGCGCCGAAAGTGCGGATGAAGCGCACGTAGTCGACGCCCTGGTAGGCCAGGTGGCTGGGGTCGAAGTTGAAACCGAAGCGCGGGTGGTGTTGCAGTGCGGCCAATGCGCGCTCGGCCGACGCGATGTCGAACGCGATCTCGGTCGGGTGCACCTCGAGCGCGAAGTTCACGCCCTGCGCATCGAACTCGTCGAGGATGGGCCGCCAGCGCGACGCGAAGTCGGCATACCCCTTGTCGAGATACTCCTGCGACGTGGGCGGGAAGGCATACACCGCATGCCAGATCGGCGAGCCGGTGAACCCGGTCACGGTGCGCACGCCGAAGCGTGCCGCCGCGCGGGCCGTGTCCTTCATCTCCTGCGCGGCGCGCCGGCGCACGCCTTCCGGATCGCCATCGCCCCACACGTGCGCCGGCACGATCGCCTGGTGACGCTCGTCGATCGGGTCGCACACCGCCTGGCCGATGAGGTGGTTGCCGATCGCGAAGCACTCCAGGCCGTGGTCGCGCAGCAAGGCCCGCTGGTCATCCACGTAGCGTGGCGATGCCAGGGCCTGCTGCACGTTGAAGTGGTCGCCCCAGCAGGCAAGCTCCAGGCCGTCGTAGCCCATGCGCTTGGCCAGCGGGGCCAGCTCCGCGAGCGGCAGGTCGGCCCACTGGCCGGTGAAGAGAGTGATGGGGCGGGGCATGTCGGTCCTCCTGGGTGCGGCGCTTGCTCAGAACGGCGAGTCGGGGAAGTAGAACTGCTTGGCGTTCTCGCGCGTGATCAGCACCGACGGGATGATGGTGTTGGGCGGCAGCTTCTCGCCCTTCAGCCGCGCTTCGGCCGTGAGCTTGATCGCGTCGTAGATGAACTTGGGCGAATACGACACGTTGGCCTGGATCAGCGGGTTGCTGCCGTCCATCAGCGTCTTGACCATGCTCTTCATGCCGGCACCACCGAACACCACCTTGATGTCGTTGCGCTTGGCCTGCTCGATGGCGCGCAGCACGCCGACGGCCATGTCGTCGTCGGCTGCCCACACGGCGTCGATCTGCTTGAAGCGCGTCAGGTAGTCCTGCATCACCTTGAACGCGTCGTCGCGGTTCCAGTTGCCGTGCTTGGCATCGAGCAGCTTGATGCCCGGGTGGTTCTTGATGACGGCGTTGAACGCATCCATGCGCTCGTTGTCGATCGTGGTCGGAATGCCGCGCAGCGCGACGATGTTGCCCTTGCCGCCGAGCGCCTTCACCAGGTACTCCGCAGGGATGCGGCCGAAGGCGGTGTTGTCGCCCGAGACGTACGCGTCCTGCGCGCTGGTGTCGGTGAGTCCGCGGTCGACCACGGTGACATAGATGCCCTTGGACTTCACCTGCGCCACCGGGCGCGTCAAGGCGGCCGATTCGAACGGGAAGATCACCAGCGTGTTGATCTTCGTGGCGGTGACCAGGTCCTGCAGTTGGTTGGCCTGCTCGCTGGCGTTGGCCGCGGTCTTGACCGTGACCTTGAGGCCGGGGTGCGCCTGCTCGAGGTCTTTCTTGGCCTGGTTGGCCCAGTACACGATGCCAGCCGTGAAGCTGTGCGTGGCGGCGGGAATCGCGACGCCGAGGTTCACCTTGTTCTGCTGCGCGTGGGCAGGCAGGCCCAGGCCGAGCAGGCCGGCGGCGGCCATGGCAAGAAGAAGTCGACGGGGAAGCTGGTTCACGGTTGTCTCCTGACGGGGTGGTTGAAAAGACGGCAGTGCATCGCTGCCGCCGGTCTGGGTATTCAGGGCCGCCTGCGCTGCGTGAACGCGACGGCGATGATCACGACGCCCTGCACGGCGGCGTTGAGGTACACGCTGATGATGTTGGTGAGGTTGAGGATGTTGCTGATGACGGACAGCAGGATGGCCCCCACCACGGTGCCGGTGATGCTGCCGGCACCGCCTCGCAGCGCGGTCCCGCCGACGATCACCGCGGCGATGGCTTCCAGCTCCCACAGCAGGCCGGTCGTCGGCGACGCAGAGCCGAGACGCGGCACGTAGAGCAGGGTGGCGATGCCGACGCACACGCCGAGCAGGGCATAGGTCATGACCTTGATGCGGTCGACCCGCACGGCCGCGTAGCGGGCCACCTGTTCGTTCGAGCCGATGGCCTGCACGTAGCGCCCGAATGCGGTGCGGTTGAGGATCATCGCCCCGGCGACGGCGACCAGCGCGAACACCCACACCGGCACGGGCACGCCGAGCAAGCTCGCGTAGTACACCGGGCTGTAGGCATCCGCCAGTGCGTTGTCGAGCGTGATGGCGCCGCCGTCGGCCAGGTAGGTCAGGCACGCGCGGAAGATGCCGAGCGTGCCGAGCGTCACGATGAAGGGCTCGATGCGGCCCCGCGTGATGAGCAGGCCGTGCGCCAGACCGAACACGCCGCCGAGCACCACCGCGAACACCATGCCGGCCGCCACGGTGGGCAGCGGACCCCAGCCGCGCAGTGCCAGCGCGTTCATCAGCAGGATCATGCAACCGGCGATCAGCGCCGCCATCGAGCCGACCGACAGGTCGATGCCGCCCGAGATGATGACGAAGCACATGCCCACCGCGATGATGCCGATGAAGGCCGTGCGCGTGAGGACGTTGAGCGCGTTGTCGGTGGTGGCGAACTCGGCGTTGAGGAAGGCGCCGGCGATGCACAGCAGCACGAGCCCCACGACCGGGCCATAGCCGTGCAGACGGTCGCGTTGCGTCGAGGTGCCGGCGGGCGGGCGTGCGGGTGTGCTCGCCATGTCAGTGTGTGCCTGTCGCATGGGCGATCAGCTCCTCTTCGGTCAGGCCCTCGGCGGGCAGGGTGGCTTGCAGGCGGCCCGCGCGCATCACCGCGACGCGGTGGCACAGGCCGATGAGTTCGATCAGTTCGGACGAGATGACGACCACGGCGCGGCCCTGGGCCGCGAGCTGCTGGATCAGCAGATAGATGTCGCGCTTGGCGCCGACGTCGACACCGCGCGTGGGCTCGTCGAGCACGACCACCTTCGGGTCGGGTTGCAGGACCTTGGCCAGCGCCAGCTTCTGCTGGTTGCCGCCCGACAACGCCGACGCACGCACATCGAGCGAGCCGGCACGGATGCCGAACTGCTCGACCGCGCGTTGCAGCGCTTCGCGTTCCGATGTGCGGCGCAGCCAGGGTCGCGCATGCTGCTCGAGCGCCATCAGCGTGAGGTTTTCGGCGAGGCCGAGCGCGACGTGCAGCCCTTTGCCCTTGCGGTCCTCGCTCAAGTAAGTGAGCCCCAGGTCGGCGGCCTGGCGCGGGTTGCGGATCGTCACCTCACGCTCCGCCAGGCGCACAGTGCCCCCGCTGCGGCGGCGCAGCCCGAGCAGGCCTTCGAACATCTCGGTGCGGCCTGCACCCACCAGCCCGGCGAAGCCGAGGATCTCGCCCGCCTGCACGTCGAAGTCCACCTCCGTGGTCCACCCGGGCACGGTGAGGCCGCGTACCGAGAGCAGCGTCGGGCTCCCTGCCGGGGGCGGCCGGCGCTCGGGGAACAGGTCCGAGAGCTCGCGGCCGACCATCAGGTTGGCCATCTGCTGCCGCGTGAGCCGGGCCGTCGCGTCCTGTGCGACGAAGCGGCCGTCGCGCATCACGATCACCTCGTCGGTGATGCGCTCCACTTCGTCGAGCTTGTGCGAGATGTAGATGATCGTCACGCCCTCGGACTTGAGCCGCTGCATCAACGCGAACAGCCGCTCGGTCTCGCCGGGCGTGAGCGTCGCGGTGGGCTCGTCCATGATGAGCAGCTTGGCGCGGCGACCGACCGCCTTGGCGATCTCGACCAGCTGCTTCTCCGCGACGATCAACTGCCGCACGCGCACGTCCGGGTCAATCTGCAGGCCCACCTCAGCGAGCAAGGCGGTCGACGCGGCCCGCATGCCGGCGTCGTCCAGCCAGAAGCCGCGTCGCATTTCGTGGCCGAGAAAGATGTTCTGTGCCACGGTGAGGTCTTCGGCGAGGTTGAACTCCTGGTGGATCAGCACGATGCCGGCCGCCTCGGCCTCGCGCGAGCCGTCGAAGCGCACGGCGCGGCCGTCGATGCGGAGTTCACCGGCGCTCGGGTGCTCGTAGCCGGCGGCGATCTTCATCAGCGTCGATTTGCCGGCGCCGTTTTCGCCGAGCAGGCCGTAGATCCTGCCGGGCGCCAGTGCGAAGCTCACGCCGTGCAACACCTCGACCGGCCCGAAAGCCTTGGTGACGTGATGGAACGCGAGCGAGATCATGCGGCTTCTCCTCGCAGCTGCAGGCTCTCCTGCATGCCCAGTACGCCGGCACCGATCAGTCCGGCCCGTTCGCCGAGAGGCGTGTACTGGATGTCGAGGTGGCGCGTCGAGAGCGCGAGCGATCGGTGATAGACGCTCTGCCGCACTGCGGCCAGGAACAACGGCCCGATCTTCTGGATGGCGCCGCCGATGAAGATGTGCGACGGGTTGTAGAAGTTGACCACCGAGGCAAGCATTTGGCCGATGAGCGCGCCCGAGCGTTGAACGATGGCCGTGGCGGCCGTATCGCCCGCGCGGCATGCCTGCGCGACGTCGTTCAGCTTCAGTGCGCCGCGCTCGTCGAGCAGTTGCCGCAGCAGGCGGCTCTGGCCGGCCTCGGCGGCTTCGGTCGCGGCGCGGGCGATCGCCGGGCCTGCGGCCATCGTTTCGACGCAGCCGACGTTGCCGCAGTGGCACCGCGGCCCCTGGGGGTCGACGCAGATGTGGCCCACGTCGCCGGCCGATCCGTTCGCGCCCCGGTAGACCTGCCCATGACAGACGATGCCGCAGCCGATGCCGGTGCCCACCTTGATGACCAGGAAGTTCTGCAGGCCGCGTTGCATGCGCCACAGCTCGCCCAGGGCCATCACGTTGACGTCGTTGTCGACGAACACGGGTGCGCTGAAGTCGGTGCGCAGGTCGTCGCGGATCGAGTACCCATCCCACTCGGGCATCAGCGGCGGGTTCACCAGTTGCGCGGAGGCGAAGTCGACCGGACCCGGCACGCCGATGCCGATGGCGATCACGTCGCGCGGCTTCGCGCCGCATTGCTTCAACAGGTCGCGCATCAGTGTGCGCACGCGCGCCAGCAGCGCGGCAGGGCCGTCGCGCACGTCTGCAGGTTCGCTGTGGTGGGCGAGCAGTTCCAGGTCAGGAGCCATCACGCCCACTTCCAGCCCGGTGGCGCCCAGAGCAGCGCCCAGCAGCACGCCCAGGCTCCGGCTCAGCCGCAAGGTCTCGGCACGCCGCCCGCCGGTGGCCACGTGCTTGCCGGTGGCTTCGAGCATGCCCTGCTCCAGCATGCCGGCGACCGCCGCGTTGGCGCGCGTCTTCGAGAACGACGAACCGGAAGCCAGTGCTTCGCGCGAGATGCTGCTCGACCAGAAAACATGGTCGAGCAGGATCATTTCGTTGGCCGACAGTTCTTTCCAGCGGACCATGTGTCTCCTCGTGTTGCCCCGTTCTGTGCAGGCGGCTTATCGACGAGGCTTGATGCTAGGTGTCCGACTTCGGCCCGACAAGTCCGAACATCGACCCGAAATGGGTCAAATTGCGCCGGGGAGTCCCGCGGAGCCGCCGTGGCGAAGAGGGCGGGCTACCTTGCGACCAGTTCGACGACCACCGGTCGGTGATCGGACCCGAGGCTGGGGCCCCGCGCCGCGCGGTGCACGCCCCAACCTCCGGTGACGAGGACGTGATCCAGCGGAAGGATGGACAGCCACCCGCCCACGTTGGGCCACGTCGGTGCCAGTCCCGTGGCCCGCTTCAACAGGCCCTGCACGCCGCGCATGCCCGTCGACCAGGGGGTGTCGTTCAGGTCCCCGGCCAGGATGCCGCGCCCGCCCGCCTGCGAGAGCCAGCGGGCCTCTTCCAGCAGGGCCTCGTCCCGCAACGCGGCGAACTGCTGATTCAACGGCGGCATCGGGTGCATCGCCGACAACCGCACCTCCTGGCCACCCCATTGCAGCGTTGCACGCAGTCGCGGCGTGTGCCCCGGCCCGAGCGGTTGCATCGAAGGCGTCGGTTGAAGCGGATGCCGAGACAGGATCGCCACCCCGAAAGGGTCGGCCGACGGCAGCAGCATCCGGTGCGGATAGGCCGCTTGCAGCTGCGGGCTCGACACGACCTGCACGCCCTGCTGCGTGAACTCCGTCAGCACGACGACGTCGGGCGCATCCTGCGCCGACAGCCAGGCCTGCAAACGCGACAGATCGCGATTGCCCGCGTTCAGGTTCGCGGCCGCGACACGCAGTATGCTCGGCGAGCGGCCCTCGACCGCGGGAGCAGGCGGAGCATGGAACAGCCACGCGCCCGCCAGCAGCGGCAGGCACACCAAAGCGGGCAGCGCCCGCCAGCGGGTGCGCTGCAGGCTCCACAGCAAGCAGGCCGGTACACCGAGCGTCAGATACATCCACTGCCAATGAACCGCAAGACCGAACAGCCATTGCAGGCCGCCCAGGTGCCCGGCGGGCCATGCATGGATGAGCAACGACGCGACGGCGGCAACGGTGGCGCCCGTGGCGATCCAGGCCGTGACGCGTTTGGAGGTGGATGACATGAACGCCTCTCCCGAGTTTTGGTTGTGAAGTCCTGCGTGTGCGACGCAGCGGGCTCAGAACAGCCCGCCGGCCGAGAAGTCGGCGCTCGCGGCGGCGAGGGCCTTCATCGCGGTGACCACCGGGCGCGGATCGTCACGACGCCACTGATAGCAGTACGACAGCGACGCCAGCGGCGGTTGCGTCTTCAGGGGTCGCAGCAAACCCCGCTTCTGCAACGCCCGCGCCCAGCCGGCCGGCAGCAAGCCCACACCGACGCCTTCGACGAGCATGCCGGCCACCGCGCCCCAATGGTTGCAGGTGATGCGCGCGCGCGCCGGCTCGGGTTGCGTGGAGAGCCAGTCATCGAGGATGCGCGTCGTGCCGGCGCCGGCGGGCAGGGTCACGATGGGCCACTGTTGCAGCATCGTCGCCGAAAGGCTGCGCACCTTCGGTGCGAGCCTGGCCGAGACGCACCACGCGAACTCGGCATGGGCGATCGGCAGCGAGGCAATCGTGCTGCGCGACGACCGCCCCGCGACAACGGCGAAGTCGAGTTCGCCTGCCTCCACCCTGCGCTCGAGCACCTCGCCGATGTCGACGTAGGGCTGGGCCACCAGGGCGGGGTGCTCCTGCTGCATCCGGGCGACCAACCTGGGCAGCCATGTGAGCGCGCTCAGCTCGCCCACGCCGAAGCGACACAGGCCATGCAGGCCGCTTGCATGGCCGATCTCCGCGCGCAGGGCTTCGGCGGCCTGCAGCAGCTCGCGAGATCTGGGCAGCAGCCGGCTGCCCGCGTCGGTCAAGACCGCTCGATGCCCTGATCGATCGAACAACGGCTGCCCCAGCGACTGTTCGAGTTCGGCAATGCGTTTGGACAGCGACGACAGCGAAAGATGCAATCGTTGCGCCGCCATCGCAAAGTTCATGCACGTCGCCGCCCAGTAGAAGGCTTCCAGTTGCTTGAGCGTCATGGCAGGCCGGGGTGATGTGGTGACGGCATTTGATTCCAAAAAGCGAATGACACGCAAGAAATAAATTCGCTTTCTTTCCATTCCAGTGGTCGATAGATTGGGAGCACCTGAGCTGCTGAACCCTTCTCGCCATGTCCGCCGCCGTCCGAAACCACAGCTTCTCGCATGCAAACAGCTATCTCAATCCAGGCGCCGCAAAGGTGCCTCGCCGTCTGCGGCACATGCTGGCGTTGAAGGATTTCGAGGAGGCCGCGCGCCGGTACCTGCCTCGGCCGATCTTCGGCTACGTGTGCGGAGCGGCAGAGGACAACCGATCGTTGCAGGCGAATCGCGAGAGCTTCGACGAACACGCGTTCCAGACGCGGGTGCTGGTCGACGTGTCGCGCCGAACGCAGGCGGTCGAGCTGTTCGGCAGGTCGTATGCCTCGCCCTTCGGCATCGCGCCGATGGGGCTGTGCGCGCTGTCCGCTTACCGGGGCGATCTCGCGCTTGCGCAGGCGGCCTGCCAGGCCAACGTGCCGATGGTGTTGAGCGGGTCCTCGCTGATCCGGCTCGAAGAGGTCATCGCGGTGAACCCGGACGCATGGTTCCAGGCCTATGTGCCCGGCGACGTCCGGCGCATCGATGCATTGCTCGACCGCGTGTCGTTGGCCGGGTACCGCACGCTGGTCGTCACGGCTGACCTGCCGGCGGCCGGGAACCGGGAGAACAACGTCCGCTCGGGCTTTTCCACGCCGTTGCGGCCTTCTCTGCGTCTGGCATGGGACGGCTTGACGCGGCCGCGCTGGTTGCTCGGCACCTTTGCGCGGACGCTGTGGCGCCACGGCATGCCGCACTTCGAAAACTCCTTCGCCGAGCGCGGCGCCCCGATTCTTTCGCCGAGCGTGCTGCGCGACTTCACTGCGCGAGAACATCTCGACTGGACCCACCTCGATCGCATCCGTCAGCGGTGGCAGGGCACGCTGGTCGTCAAAGGCATCCTCAGTGCGGCGGATGCCGCGCTGGCCCGGGAGCGCGGCGTCGACGGCGTGATCGTGTCCAACCATGCCGGCCGGCAGCTCGATGGCGCGGTGGCGCCGTTGCGTGTGCTGCCCGGCATCGTCGACGCGGCGCGAGGCATGACGGTGATGCTGGACAGCGGCGTGCGTCGCGGCACCGACGTGTTGAAGGCGCTCGCGCTCGGAGCCCGCTTCGTGTTCGTCGGCCGGCCGTTCCTTTACGCGGCTGCAGTGGCGGGCGCACAGGGCGTGTCGCACGCCATCGGCCTGTTGCACGACGAGATCGATCGCGACATGGCCATGCTGGGTGTGAGCCGGTGTGAGGAACTGACACCCGAATTTCTCGTACGCCGCTGAGCACGGCACTCACTCATTGGCTCGTCGGCAATCGTGGGGCATACCCCGAGCAGTTCGCTCGACAGATCGCCGATGAGTACGAGAGCTACAAGCGACCCGTGGCGCAGCAGAAGCTGACGGTCGATCGACTGCCGCGGTTCAACCGGGGGCGCCCCTCGGATAAGGGGTTCCGGTCATTTCCCTGTGCACCAGCTCGTGACGTTCTGTTACCCTGCCGTCCGCCTCGACGAGGGAGAGGCGCTGCACCTCGACCGTGCAGTCATAGCAATCGACAAGGAAACGACCATGCAGTTTCGAATCGGGTTGGCGATCGTCGCCGCAACCGTACTTTTCGCCGGCTGTGCCACGCCCCCCCAGCCCCCTGTTCCGCTCGCGTCGACCGCGATGTCGACCACGACCGATCGCATCGGTGTCGCCATGGCGCCTTTGCCGAAGGTTGATACTTACCTGCCGGGAGCCGATTGCCTGTTGTGCTTGGCAGCCGCGTCGCTTGCCAACCATTCGTTGACTGCCCATACGCAAAAGCTGCCGGTCGATGACGTGCGCAAGCTCAAGGAGGACATGGCGGAAGCCATCCGCAAGCGAGGGGCTCAGGTGCAAGTGATCCCCGACGATGTAGACGTTGCGTCTCTTCCAGACGCCAGCCCGAAAGCGCCGAATGGAGCGCGGAAGGACTTTGCCTCGCTCGGCTCGAAGTACGGCATCACCAAGCTGGTGGTGCTGCAAATCAACATGCTCGGCATGCTGAGAACTTACGCAGCCTACTTTCCGACCAGTGACCCCAAGGGTGTGCTGCGCGGCACCGGCTATATGGTCAACCTGGGCACCAATACCTACGAATGGTATTTGCCGGTGGACGTGGTGCGTAGCAGCGACGGACCTTGGGACGAACCTCCTGCCTTCCCGGGCCTGACGAACGCGTACTTCCAGGCGATCGAGCAAGGCAAGGACCAGTTCGTCAAGCCGTTCCGGGATTGAAATCGTGGGCCTTTCCCTGCGTCGCTCGATCACGGTGCTTGCCTGGGCGTTGGCGTTCGCCTTGCCTTCGGCGCAGGTAACCGCTGAGGATGTGCCTGCGCGTCCTTCAGCGGCTGGCCGCTCGTGGACACTGCTTCTCCCGCAAGACAACCAGCTCGTCTTCCGCGGGGTGGTGAACCTCGACGGTGCGGGCATGGGCAGTGGCTCGATGATGTATCCGGCGCCGAACGCCGCGGGCTTCCTGGCCGCGCTCATCACGCATGGCATCCTGCTCGAGTCGACCAAGAACAGCCAGAAGCAGAAATTGCAGGAGGAGGCGGACAAGGTTCTGTTGCCCTATCAAGAGGTGCTACGGGACTTTGACATGACCGACTTGTTGCAGCGTGCATTGCAGAAGTCCCAGCTCGGACCGGACTCCACGCTCCAACCGGAAGCGTCCGCGACCATGAGCGACTGGATGATCGGCGTGATTCCCGTCTACGCCATGACGCAGGACGAGCGAGCGCTGATCCTCGATGCTGCGGTCTCGCTGCGTGGCAGGCATGCGACTGCTGCCGCGTACCAGGGGGTGATCCGTGTGGTTTCATCTCCGCGGGAGGAGGTGGAACTGCCTGCACATTGGACCGCCGAACGGGGCAAGGCACTCAAGGATGAGGCCGCGGCGATGCTCGCGCACGCGCTTGATATCGCCACACAACTTGGGATGGAGGCTCCACCTCCCGATGTGGCGAAGCAGCGGACGTTCCGCTACCGAGCCGGCACGAAAGACCGCTATGAACGAGCGGAGCTGCTGCGAGACGAATGTGACAGGCTCGTTGTGCGCAACCTCCGTGGGGCGCTGATGTCGATTCCGTTCAAGCGCGATACGGAAGTCCCATGCGCCGCAGGCCAATCTCTGTCGTCTGAGGCTCCCTCGCGGCCCTGACCAAAACGCGCCTCGCTAGAAGCCATGCGAGAGACCGGCCCCGGAGCTCGTCTCTCGTTTGCCAGGGTGACTTCTGGTCATGCCGGTGCCTGAAAGGCTGGCGCTGAGCTGATACCCGGCATCATGTTTCGCAGCCATCCCCCGCATGGGGGTGTGCTTGCGCGCTCTCCGCCCGGCTACCATCGCGCCCGCCGCGCGCACCACGCAACACAACAGAAGACACCGCGCGGCGCAACAGGGGAGGTCTCTCGAGAAGCCGTTCGCGTCGTGCTGAAGCGCGCGACGCGTGCGTTGGCCTTCCCGCGGACCCTGCCCGTCTCGTCTCCACCGTACAAAACCATTCGTCCAACGACAGATGTCCGCCGTCATCGAAACGCCCGCCGTGCGCGCCCGCACCCTGCCCAGTCTCATCTTTGCGAGTCGCTGGCTGCAGCTGCCGCTGTATCTCGGCCTGATCCTGGCGCAAGCCGTCTACGTGTTCCATTTCTGGGTGGAGCTCGTGCACCTGATCGAGGCTGCCTTCGGCAGCGAAGAAGCGCTGCGCAAGCTGACGGCGAGCGTCGGCTACGACAGCAAGAACGCCCCGACGGGGCTCAACGAGACGATCATCATGCTGGTGGTGCTGGCGCTGATCGACGTGGTGATGATCTCGAACCTGCTGATCATGGTGATCGTCGGCGGCTACGAGACCTTCGTCTCGAGGCTGCATCTCGATGGGCACCCCGACCAGCCGGAGTGGCTGAGCCACGTGAACGCTTCGGTGCTGAAGGTCAAGCTCGCGACGGCCATCATCGGCATCTCGTCGATCCACCTGCTCAAGACCTTCATCAATGCGCCGAACTACAGCGAGAAAGTGCTGTTCTGGCAGACGGCGATCCATACCGTGTTCCTGCTGTCGGCGATTGCGATCGCATGGACCGACCGGCTGCTGAACCACACACCTGCGCGCAGCCTGCGCTGATCAGCCGGCCAGCTCTTTCAACTGCTGCTTCAACCGCTTGCGGCCTTCGGCGTTGGTCGAGCGCCATGCCTTCAGCGCCAGCGCGAGGAACTGCTGCTCTGCGGGCGAGAGGCCCTGCTGCTCGCGTTCTTCGTCAAGCCAGCCAGCCGGTTGCCCACAGGCCGACTCGATCTGACGGGCGAGTTTGTCGCCGATCGGCCGGCTGCTCTTGATCTGGCTCCACATGCTCGGGCTGATCTGCAGCTTCTGCGCGAACGATTGCTCGAGACCTTTGGGCGGGATGCCGGCACGCATCTGCTCTTCGGCGTACTGCTGGAACAGACTCAGTACGTTCTGGCGGCGGACGACGGTGGAGTTCGACACAGGCTGTTGTGCAAGTCAGACGGTTGGGGAGGGCGCATTGTCTCACTGCATTGACCGGAATGTGAAGACTCTTTACAGTGCGGGGTCTTGATCGAATGCAGCGCGACCGCACAACGGTGCAGCCTGCGAAAAAAGTGAAGGGCCGTGTACCGGGCGGCGCCAAGGGGAACGTGATGAAAAAGAAAAAACTCGTCGATCGCGTGGCAGCGCTGGTGCCGCGCAATCTGTTCGCGCCGCTCGCGGCACGGCGTGCCGCCGGGCGCCATACGTCGGCCAAACGGAAGGCGAATCAACAGCACAAGGATCTGGTGCAGCGCCTGCGTGAAGCGGGGCTGTGACACGCGGCACACTGCGTGTCGGGTTTGCAACGTGCAAGACACTGCGCGTTGCAGGCCCAAACCGAAAGTCAGACAATGCCGACCTCGGCCGCCACGACGCGGCCTCCAATCTGAAGCACATGAGCCAGACCAACGAAACGTTCACGCCGAGTACCGCGCCAGCCCGCATGGGCTCACTGCACGGTGTGCGCTTGACCATCATTTCGTAGTCTCGCCTTTCGAATTCGTATCGGAAGGCGCGGGCCTTCCGGCGTGCTAAGCCCCGGCAGGTTCGCACCTCCGGGGTTTTTTGTTTCTGGGGTTCCGCCATGCGTACCTACGACAAGCTGATCGCGACGATTCCCGCCCGCCAAGGCGCGGGAGACTTGCGCGCGTGCCTTGGCGTCAAGGTGCCCGAGTGCGGCGGTTCGATCGAGACCGACCCGCACTCCATTACGCAAGTGAACGACCGGCCCTGAGGCGAGTCTCGCCTGGGCCGGATCACGGCACAGGCATGAGTCGCGACCGACGCGGCTCAGGAAAGAGATTCGTATGAACACCGTCCCCAGACCCCTGCGCAACATCGGCGTCATTGCACACGTCGACGCGGGCAAGACCACGACCACCGAGCGCATCCTGTATTACACCGGGCGCAGCCACCGCATCGGCAACATCGATGCGGGCACCGCGACCATGGACTTCGACGAGCAGGAGAGGCGTCGCGGCATCACGATCAACAGCGCGGCGACCACCGTGTTCTGGCGCGACGTGCAGATCAACCTGATCGACACGCCGGGGCACATCGACTTCAACATCGAGGTGAACCGTTCGTTGCGCGTGCTCGACGGCGCCGTGGTCGTGTTCGACGGCGTGGCCGGCGTGGAGCCGCAGACCGAAACCAACTGGCGGCTGGCCGACAAGTACGGCGTGCCCCGCATCGCGTTCGTGAACAAGCTCGATCGCACGGGTGCTGAATTCGGTCGCGTGGTGCACATGCTGGAGCAGCGACTGGGCGTGAAGACGCTCGTGCTGCAGTGGCCGATCGGTGCTGAGGGCGAATTCCGCGGCGTGGTGGACCTGCTCGGCGAGCGAGCGCTCGTGTGGGCCTCCGACAGCCCGGACGATGGCTACGAGGTGCAGCCGGTCCCGGCTGAACTGGCCGACACGGTGCGCCGACAACGGGCGCGCCTGGTCGAGGCCGCCGTGGAGCAGGACGATGCGGCGCTGCGCGCCTACATCGAAGGTGCCGAGGTGTCGGTCGAGCAACTGCGTGCGTGCATCCGCAAGGGCACGCTCGCGGGCGCTTTCGTGCCGGTGCTCGCGGGGGCGGCGTT
This sequence comes from uncultured Caldimonas sp., assembly GCF_946480305.1. The sequence continues at coordinate 64,743 of NZ_CAMLJQ010000012.1, read as the reverse complement.
CAAGAACAAGGGCGTGGAGCCCTTGCTCGACGCCGTGGTCGACTACCTTCCGGCACCCGGCGAGGTGTCGGGCGCGGGGCAACCCGAGTCCGACCCGAAAGGGCCGTTGGCGGCGCTGGCCTTCAAGGTCGTCACCGAAGCGCACGGGGCGATGGTGTTCGTGCGTGTCTACCGGGGTCAACTGCACCCGGGTGACACCGTGCTGAATGCCAGCACCGGCCGGCGCGAGCGGGTGGCGAGGCTGTACGAGGTGCACGCCAACCAGCACAAGGAGCGATCGATGTTGCAGGCCGGCGACATCGCCGCACTGGTGGGCCTGAAGGACACGCTGACCGGGCACACGCTGTGCGACCCGCAGCATCCGCTCGTGTTGGAGCAGATCGCGGTGCCGGCGCCGGTGATCGACGTGGCCATCGAGCCGAAGACGCAGGCCGACCAGCAGAACCTGGGCAAGGCGCTGCAGGCGCTGGTGAAGGAAGACCCGAGCCTGCGTGTGCGCCAGGACGCCGAATCGGGGCAGACCGTGCTGTCCGGCATGGGCGAGCTGCAGCTCGAGGTGACGCTCGAGAAGTTGAGAACGAAACACCGCGTGGAGGTGTCGGTGGGCAGGCCGCAAGTGGCCTTCCGCGAAACCCTGACGCAGAAGACGGAGGTGCATCATGTGCACAAGAAGCAGACCGGCGGCCCTGGCCAGTTCGCCGAGGTGAAGCTACGGCTGGAGCCCCTGCCTCGCGGCGAGGGCATCCGTTTCGAAAACCACATCGTCGGTGGCGCGATCCCGCGGGAGTTCATTCCCGCAGTGGAAAGCGGCATCCGGCGCGCGGCTGAAACGGGCGTGCTCGCGGGCTACCCCTGCGTCGACTTCCAGGCGACGCTGCTCGACGGCGCCTTCCACGAGAGGGACTCGTCGACGGCGGCGTTCGAGCTGGCGGCGGCGGCGGCCTTCCGTGAAGGGGCGGTCCGCGCGGCCCCGGCGCTGCTGGAGCCGGTGATGGCGGTCGAGGTGATCACGCCCGTGGAGTACCTGGGCGACTGCATCGGCGACCTGCACCGCCGGCGGGGCTCGGTGCGCGGGCAGGATCAGCGCGACAGTGTCGCGACGCTCCAGGCTCACGTGCCGCTGAAGGAGATGTTCGGCTACATCGGCCAGCTGCGTGCGCTGTCTTCGGGCAGGGCCCAGTACTCGATGCAGTTCGACCACTACGCGCCGGCGCCGCACGGCGTGGCGCAGGAGGTGGCGTCGGCGTGACGCTGCTTCGCAGGCGCGGGTTTCGGCCCGCGCCTTTTTCAATCAAGAACGACAAGACAAGGAGAACAACATGAGCTATGTCATGGTGGACATCGAGTCCGACGGGCCGATTCCGGGCGACTACTCGATGGTGTGTTTCGGTGCCGTGATCGTCGAGCCGGGGCTGCAACGCAGCTTCTATGGCCGGCTGCGACCCATCTCGGAGAAATGGGTGGCGGAGGCGCTGGCGGTCAGCGGTTTCAGCCGAGAAGAGGCGATGACGTTCGACGAACCGTCATCGGTGATGGCGGAGTTCGAGTCATGGCTGAAACGGGAGGTGAAGGACCGCCCGGTGTTCATCTCGGACAACAACGGCTTCGACTGGCAGTTCATCAACTGGTACTTCCATCACTTTCTCGGCCGCAACCCGTTCGGCTTCAGTTCGGCCAATCTTGGGTCGCTCTACAAGGGGTTGGTGAAGGACACGTTCGTGAACTTCAAGCATCTGCGCAAGACGCGCCACACTCACCATCCCGTCGATGACGCGAAGGGCAACGCCGAGGCGCTGCTGCACATGCGCGATGAGATGGGGTTGAAGATCAAGCTTTGACGCCAAACGCCAGCGCCAAGGCCGCCTCAACTGCGTGAGTTCAATCCCCGGTCCAGCACCGAAAGCCGGCGGTGGTATTCCTTGCGCAGTCGGTAGAGCTGCGCCGGGCGGTGCGCCTTGCCAGCGTCCATCTCGCCCTCGATCGGCTCCAGCATGCCGAGTTCTTCGATCTTGCGGCGAAAGCTCACCTTGTTGATCGGCTCGCCGAGCACCGCCTCGTACACCGACTGCAACTGCGGCAGCGTGAAACGCTCGCCGCACAGGTAGACGGGCAGCGACGAATACTGACTCTTGGAGCGCACGCGCTCGGTCGCGAGCCGCACGATGCTGCCATGGTCGAACGGCAGCGTCGGCAGGCGAGCGACGGGCACACATTTCACGAGCGCGTGGTCGGCGGGCAGGATTTCCGGCGGCACCAGCGCGTAGTACGCCACCGAGATCGACCAGCCGCGCGGATCGCGTGCGGGGCCGGAGAAGGTGGCGAGCTGCTCCAGGTAGGGGCTCACAATGCTGGTTTTCTCGCTCAGCATGCGGGCGGCGGCATCCCAGGCGCTCTGGTCTTCGTCGGGGCGGATGTAGCCGCCGGGCAGGGCCAGCGTGCCCTTGAACGGGTCGCGGTCGCGTTGCATCAGCACGGTGCACAGTTCACCGTCGAGCAGCGTCAGGAGCACGACGTCCACCGTGCAGATGATCGAGGCGGTCATTCTGTTAGGTTCATTCTGCGACGAACAAGGATAGCCGGTGCAATCGATCCATACAAGGAAGAAGTCTCTCTGGTCCCGTTCCATTGCATTGTTAGTTGCATTATGAATCTAAGTGGCCTATAGTCGAGTCACTCACACGGCGGAGGCATCATGAAACGCAACATCCAGCTCCTGATCATCGACCCGCAGAACGACTTCTGCGATCTGCCCGAAGGCTGGCGCCCGGTCGATCCCGTCAATGGCGCACGTCTCGACCCCGCGCTGCCTGTCGGCGGCGCCCACGCGGACATGCTGCGCCTCGCGCAACTCGTGCAACAAGGCGGCGTCGGGCTGAGCGAGATCATCGTCACGCTCGACTCGCACCACAGGGTGGATGTGGCACACCCGCCGTTCTGGCGGCGGGGCGACGGCAGCCCCGTGGCACCGTTCACCCAGATCACTGCGCAACAGGTGCGCGCTGGCGACTACCTGCCACGCGACCCGCAGGCGCTCGACCGCACGCTGGCGTACCTCGACGAACTGGAAGCGCGCGGGCGCTACACCTTGATGGTGTGGCCGGTGCACTGCGAGATCGGTACCTGGGGGCATGGCGTGCACGCCGCGGTGCGCGCTGCCTACAACCAGTGGGAAGAGCGCACGCTGAGGCAGGTTGCCAAGGTCGTGAAGGGCACCAACCCGTGGACGGAGCACTACAGCGCTGTGCAGGCGGAAGTGCCGGACCCGGCCGACGAAGACACGCAGCTCAACAGCCGGCTGATCCGGGCGCTCGATGCGGCGGACGTGATCCTCGTGGCCGGCGAGGCCGGCAGCCACTGCGTGAAAGCCACCACCGAACACATCGCCGACCACCTGAGCGACAGGCTCGACCGGTTGGTGCTGTTGACCGACTGCATGAGTCCGGTCGGTGGCTTCGAAGCGCAGCAGGCGGCTTTCCTGGAGGCCATGCGCAGCCGCGGCGCGCGCCTCGCGACCAGCACCGACGTGTTGCCCGAGCTGCTTGCCAACGCGGCCGCCTGAATCGCATCACCAACAACACAGGGAGGACTCTCATGCAACCCGTCATCCACAGTCTGCTGGAGACCGATCTCTACAAGTTCACGATGTGGCAGACCATGCTGCATCGGCACCCACAGACGCAGGCTGAGTACACCTTCGTGTGCCGCAATAGCAGCGACTACCCGCTGGCCGAGCTGCTGCCGCAGGTGAACGAGCAACTGGACCACCTCTGCACGCTCAGCTTCGCGGCTGACGAGCTGGCCTACCTGCGCGGGCTGCGGTTCATCAAGTCCGACTTCGTCGACTTCCTGCGCATCTTCCGCTTCCAGCGCGAGTTCATCACCGCCCGTGCAGATGGCGACACGCTGCGCATCGTCGCGCAAGGGCCGCAGGTGCACGTGATGGCGTTCGAGATCTACGTGCTGGCCATCGTCAACGAGCTGTACTTCCGCCGTTTCGATGGTGACCAGGCGCTGCGCATCGGACGGGAGAAGCTCGCGGGCAAGATCGAGGCGTTGCGCCGCTTCGGAGCAGAGCCGCAGCGGCGCCACCCGTTCGAGTTCTTCGATTTCGGCGTGCGCCGGCGCTACTCGGGGGCCTGGCAGCGCGAGGTCGTCGAAACGCTCAAGCGCGAGGTGCCGCAGTTCTTCAAAGGCACCTCCAACGTGCTGCTCGCCAAGGAGCTGGACCTGGTGCCCATCGGCACGATGGCACACGAGTACCTGCAGACGTATCAGGCCCTGGGCGTGCGCCTGCGCGACTTCCAGAAGGCCTCGCTCGAAGACTGGGTGCAGGAATACCGCGGCGACCTCGGCGTGGCCTTGACCGACGTGGTCGGCATGGACGCCTTCCTGGCCGACTTCGACCTCTACTTCGCCAAGCTGTTCGACGGCCTGCGCCACGACTCCGGCGACCCGGTGTGGTGGGGCGAGAAGGCCCTGGCGCACTATGCGAAGCTGCGCATCGACCCCCACACCAAGCGGCTGGTGTTCTCCGACGGGGTCGACATGGAGCGCGCGTTCTCGCTCTACCGGCACTTCGCCGATCGGACGCAGCTCGGTTTCGGCATCGGCACGCACCTGTCCAACGACGTGGGGCTGCGCCCGCTGAACATCGTGATGAAACTGACCCACTGCAACGGCCAGCCGGTCGCCAAGCTGTCCGACAGTCCCGGCAAGACGCTGTGCGACGACCAAACCTTCCTGGCTTACCTGCGCCAGGTGTTCAACGTCGCGTCGTGAAGGAGCCGTCATGCTGAAGCTCACCGTCGCCCAACTCAACTACACGATCGGCGACATCGAAGGCAACGTCGAAAAGATGATCGCCGCCGCCCAGAAGGCCTGGAGTGCCGGGTCGGAGCTGGTCGTGTTCTCGGAACTTTCGCTCACCGGTTACTACCCGGCGGACCTGCTCGATGAGCCTCACTTCATGGAGCGCGTCGCGCGCGGGCTCGAAGCACTGCAGCAGGCCTCGCGGCAGTTGCGCGGGCTGCACTGGGTGATCGGCGCGCCCGAGCCCAAGAGCGGCCCCGGCAAGAAGCTGCACAACGCGCTGCTGGTGCTCAAGGCCGGCGAGGTGGTGCTGCGCTACGCCAAGCAGCTGCTGCCCACCTACAACATCTTCGACGAGCGTCGTCACTTCGAGCCGGGCCCGGACGTGGCGAAGGTGCTGCGCATCGGGCCCACGCAGATCGGCTTCCTGATCTGCGAGGACGGCTGGAACGACGAAGGCGAGGACTATCTCGTCAACCCCTTCCAGCGCATGCGCGACGCGGCGCCCGACCTGGTGGTGTCGATCAACGCCAGCCCGTCGAACATCGGCAAGCGCGAGCAGCGGCATCGCATCTTCTCGGCCGCCAGCCGGCGTCATGGCTTGCCCATCCTTTACGTCAACCAGATCGGTGGGCACGACCAGATCGTCTACGACGGGGCCTCGTTCGCGGTGCAACCCGACCAGGGCATCGTCTACGAGGCCCAGCGGTTCACCGAGGACGTGACGACGCTGTCGTTCTCCGAGGGGCGCTTCTTCACCGCCGCGGGAGACGGCTTGCCCCCGGTCAGCGCCGAAGGCCTTGCGACCATGGCGTTCTACCGTGCGCAGATCGTGCTCGGCCTGCGCGACTATGCGCGGCGCTGCGGCTTCCGGCAGGCGGTGGTCGGTTCCTCCGGCGGCATCGACAGCGCGCTGACACTGGCGCTTGCGGTCGAAGCGATGGGGGCCGAGAACGTCGTGGCCGTCACGATGCCGTCGCGCTACTCGTCGGCCGGCTCCGTGGACGACTCGGTGACCCTGTGCCGCAACCTCGGCATCGAGTTGCACACGCACCCGATCGCCGACACGGTGGCCGTCTATGGGCAGCAGTTCGAGGCGAGTTTCGGCACGCCGCTGCGTGGCCTCGCACTCGAGAACCTGCAGGCCCGCGTACGCGGCACCGTGCTGATGGAGTACTCGAACAGCTTCGGCCACCTGCTGCTGACCACCGGCAACAAGTCGGAGATCTCGGTCGGCTACTGCACGCTGTACGGCGACACCAATGGCGGCCTCGGGCTGATCGGCGACCTGTACAAGACCGAGGTGTTCGCGCTGTCGCGCCACCTCAACGAGGCGGCCGGCCGCGAACTGATCCCGCAGGCCATCATCGACAAGGAACCGTCGGCCGAACTCGCGCCCGACCAGAAAGACACCGACAGCCTGCCGCCGTACCCGGTGCTCGATGAGGTGCTGAAGGTGTTGATCGAAGGCGAGCGGCTCGCGCAGGGGGAGCACGAGCAAGCGGTGCGCTTCGTCGAGCAGTTGATGCAGCGCGAAGAGGGGCGGGCGCTGGTGGAGCGCGTGCGCCGCATGATCGCGCGCAACGAATACAAGCGCCGGCAGGCGCCGCCCATCCTGCGCGTGCGCGCACGCGCCTTCGGCACCGGCCGGCAGATGCCGATTGCCGCCAAGCACTATTGAGACGAGCATGAACACGCACAACCCACAAGGCCACGACCTCGCCGTCTACGTCGGCCGCTTCCAGCCCTTCCACCGCGGCCACCTGGCGTTGCTGCAGCGTGCGCTCGAACTGGCGCCTGCCTGCGTGGTGGTGCTCGGCTCCGCCTACCAGGCCCGCACGCCCAAGAACCCGTTCACCTGGCAGGAGCGCGCCGAGATGATCCGGCTGGCGCTGCCGCTCGAGCAGCGGGAGCGCGTGCACTTCCTGCCGGTGCGCGACTACTACGACGAATCGCGCTGGGTGGCCGCGGTGCGCCAGGGCGTGCAGCAATTGCTGTCGGAGCGCGGCTTGCCATCGCATGCCAGCGTGACGCTCGTGGGGCACTTCAAGGACGCGACCAGCGGCTACCTGCGTGCGTTCCCGGGCTGGGTGCTGTCGTCAGTGGAGCGCGTCTCGTCAGTCGATGCCACCCACGTGCGCGATGCCCTGTTCGGCGCGGAAGCCGACGAGCTGGAGCCGGCGCTCGCCGCATTGGTGGAGCAGGTGCCGGCCAGCACGATCGCGTTTCTGCGTGCATGGGCGGCGCTGTCGCACTTCGCGGCCCTGGCGCAGGAATGGCGCATGTTGAAGCACTACAAGCAGAGCTGGGCGGCGGCACCGTACCCACCGGTGTTCGTCACGGTCGACAGCGTGGTGAGCTGCGCCGGCCGGGTATTGCTGGTGCGACGAGGTCAAGCGCCCGGCATGGGCCTGCTCGCGGTGCCCGGGGGCTTCATCGAGCAGCGCGAAACGGCGTACCAGTCGGCGCTGCGCGAGCTGCACGAGGAAACCGGCCTCGCGTTGCTCGACAGCACGATGCGGCAATGCCTGAAGTCCACCGCCGTGTTCGACCACCCCGACCGCAGCCAGCGCGGGCGCACGATCACGCACGCCCACCACTTCGACCTGGGCGACCGGGAGCTGCCCGAGGTGCGCGCGGGCGACGACGCGGCGCAGGCGCTGTGGATGCCGATCGAACAATTGGCTTCGCTGGAAGACCAGTTCCTCGATGATCACTTCCACATGCTGGATCACTTCCTCGGGGTGACTGAGAACCAACTGGCCCGTTGAGTAGCTGCCGAGGCAGGTGTCTTAGTGCGGCCCGTCGTCAACCTTGTAGCCACCTGACGCATCGAACTTCCAGGTCACCACGATCAATCCGACGATGTGGTCATTGAGCGCATCGAGTTCTTTGGCAGGGACCCACCATTCGGTGTGGTGCTTGCCACCGACCTGCTGCACCGCATAGCGATCCATGAACAGGCTTTCTACCTCGAACCGCGTGACATAACCCGAGCCGCTGGAGCGCACGTTCCAGTCGCGTGCGATTTCGATGGCGTACTGTTCGTTGGTCACCGGATAGAAGAAGGGCTGGTCCGGGAGTCGGGCCGGCCAGCGCTTGTATCCGGAGGCTCGAACCAATTCAAGTTCGTTGGGCCCCGTGGGTCTGTAGAGAACAGTGGTGCTTCGGGTCTTTTCCATGCAGATTCCTAAACACTCAAGACCGCACACGCGTACCCAGCCACCACTGCGCAAAATCCGCCAGATCCTCATGCTGAGAATGCGCCATGGTCAGCAGTTCGCCCTCGTTCGGGCTGCCATTGCGCTGGCGCATCACCAGGGCGCAGTGGACGGACGGCGACACGCCGGCCAGGTAAGGCAGGTAGTCGTCGACGAACGCGACGGGGCGCAACTCGTCCAGGGCTTCCGCCTTGGGACTGCGCACGCCGGTGGTGTTGCCGGTGGCGATCACGCGGTCGATCGGGAAACCGTGCGCGCGCAGGTTGCGCAGGCGGGCCTCGGCATGGCGGGCCTTGAGCGCGGACACGCACACCAGTTCGTAGCCCGCGGCGTGCAGGGCGTGGCAGGCGTTCACCGCACCGGCCATGGCCGGCACGCTGGTCCAGAAGGCGTCGTCGAAGCTCGCCCGCAACCGTTCCAGCCTCTCTCCTGCCAGGCGTTCGACATGCCACCGGTCGATGGCCCAGTACGCCTGCGGGTCGCGCTCCACCGGGTAATGGCCGAAAGCGCGCTCCCACGCGCGTGCGTAAGCGAGGTTGTAGTCGAGCAGCACGCCATCGGCGTCGAGTGCGATCACGGGCTTCTTCATCGTGCGTTCTCCTTCGGCTCGAGCAGGCTCAGGTGCCGTGGCGGCACATGGTCGGTCAGCCATACGCCGTTGGCAGAGCGGTAGAACTCGTGCCCCTGTTGGCGCATGCCGGCGGCGTCGACCAGCAGGACCACCACCCGCCCGTGGCGTTGTCCGACCGCCGTCGCGGTGGTGAGATCCGCGGAAAGATGCACGTGATGCCGCGCCCGCTTGTGCAATCCGTCGCGCAGGATCGCGTCGAGGAAGCGGGTGGCCGTCCCGTGGTAGAGCTGCGCGGGCGGCTCCAGCGGCGCGAGTCCCAGCTCCACAGCGACCGAATGACCCTGGTTGGCGCGTATGCGTTTTCCGTCTTCGCTGAAGGAAAACCGTTGCTTGTCGTTGCGCTCGACCACTTCGCGCAGCACCTCGGGCCGGATGGGCCGGCCCGCTGCAGCGGCCTTGCCAAGCAGGTCGCTCACGTCGGCCCAGCCGGCGTTGTCGAGCGTGAGACCGATGTGGCCGGGCTGATGCCTCAACACGAGGCTGATGAATTTGCTGATCGACGTCAGCTTGTCCTGGTTCGTCATGTCTTGCTTTCTGTTGTTCTGTTCTTGCCCACCGGCACCTCAGCCGGTTCATATCACGAGTTGCCCCTTCGAACCGGTAGGTTGGGACGTGACGAAGCGGATGCCGAACCGTGAGACCCTCTCGTGGTTTATAAGTTGTTCTGGGCAACTTGCCTGGGTTGCACAATACAACTTAAGATCCAGCCCGTCAAGCATGCGACTTCAATGAACACGCCACGCCGAACTCCCCCACGCATCCAGCCACCGTCCTTCCCGTTGCCGTACACCACGGTCGACGTGGTGATCTTCACTGTGCTGGACGACACGCTGAAGGTCCTGCTCGTGCAGCGACCCGGCGGGGCGGACGAACCGTGTCCCGGCGCGTGGGCTCTGCCGGGCGGGTTCGTGAACATCGAACTCGACCGCGACCTGCTTGCGTGTGCGCGCCGCAAGCTCAAGGAGAAGACGGCCGTCAGCAGCCCTTACCTCGAACAGCTGGGCAGTTGGGGCAGCGCCACCCGCGATCCGCGCGGCTGGTCGGCGACGCACGTGTACTTCGCGTTGATTCCCGCACGCGACGTGGTGCTGGAGAAGGGCGCCAACGCGGCGGACGTCGGCTGGTTCGGTGTGGACGAAGCGCTTGCCAAGCGCTCGCTGGCCTTCGACCACCGCGAGATCCTCGCGGCCGCGGTCGAGCGCCTGCGCAACAAGGTCGAATACACCTCGTTGCCCGCCTTCCTTCTGCCCGAGCCGTTCACGCTGCCGCAGCTGCAGCGCGTCTACGAGGTGGTGCTGGGCCGACCGGTCGACAAGAGCGGCTTCCGCACCCGCATGCTGTCGGCGGACTTCCTGCAGGAGGCCGGCCATGCGGAAGGCGACTCGAACCGCCCCGCAATGGGCTACCGGCTGAAGGACCGCAAGCGGCCGGTGGTGTTCCCCCGCACCTTCAGTCCGCGCGGCGGCGATTGAGGGCCCCCATGGATTTGCTCGATCGCTACACCGGGTGCCTGCTCGGTCTCGCGTGCGGCGACGCCGTCGGCACCACGGTGGAGTTCGAGAACGCGGCCGTGAACGCCGCACCAACCGATCCAGGCCGGGCTCAGGGCTGCGGTTCCGCCGGCACGATCTCGCGCGTTTCGCGGTAGACCCCGCCGCCTTCCACGCTGCCGCTCGAATAGCCCTCGCCGCGCACGCGCGAGCGGCACGCCTCCTGGTCGGCAGCCGGCAGCGCCTCGCAGCGCTGCATCGCATTGCGTTCGTAGTCCGCGTCGCGGTGCTTCAACTGACCGCGCCGTGCCTCGGCGCGCGCCGCGGCGGCTTCTCTCAAACAGGTCTTGCGGTCTTCTGCCGTTGCACGGCTGGCACAGAACTGTTGTTCGCTCTCGGTGGCCGCCGTGGCATTGCCGGCGCCAAGGACGGCTGCCGCTGCTGCCAGCAAGCCGAACGAGATCCACGGTGCCCATTGCTGTCGCATGCAAGTGTTGCGGGATGTCATCGGGTCGCTCCTGTGTTGTTGCTCTTGCGGGATGAACTTAGCCGTTGCCAGGCGTGGCGGTTGTCGGTGTGGGTGGCAGTGCGTTGTAGGCCTCCTCCTGCATTGCCCGATGAAATGCCGCCAAGCAACAGATAAGGAAGTCTGAAGTGCGGAGACAAAAACATAAGCGTTGCTCGAATAGACTGCGCCCTTGTCCCTGCCATGGTCCGTAAAGAGCATGGCCCCACCCCCTCATCGCGAGACGCTTATGTGGAACGAGCACCTGAAGTCGGTCGAGAAGTCGCAGACCCTGTTGTTGAACGAGCAGTCACGCCAGCTTGAAAGCGGCGGGCGGGAAGTCTTCAAGTTCGGTTTCGGCCAGTCGCCGTTCCCGCCACTGCCGCGCGCGGTCGCGGCCTTGAGTGCGAGTGCGGCTGCGAAGGACTACACGCCGGTTCAGGGCTTGAAGTGCCTGCGCGAGCGCGTGGCAGCCTTTCATGCGCAGGCCGAGGGCCTCGATATCGATGCGGACGATGTGCTCGTCGCGCCCGGCTCCAAGCTGCTGCTGTACGCCGTGATGGCCGCGTTCCGGCGCGCCGACGTGCTGATGGCGGCGCCAGCCTGGGTGTCGTATGCACCGCAGGCCGAACTGCTGGGGCATACCGCGGTGCGCCTCAAGACCGACTACGACCACCGCTGGCGCGTGACGCCGGACACGATCGAAGCCGCCGTGCGACGAAAGGCCGACCCCTCGCTGCCCACGCTGATGATCCTCAATCATCCCGGCAACCCGGACGGACTCGGCTACTCCGATGAGGAGCTCGATGCACTGGCTGCAGCGTGCCGTCGCCATCACGTGCTGGTGATCTCCGATGAGATCTACGGCCTGCTGCATCACGAAGGGCGGCATGTCTCGCTTGCCCGTCACTACCCCGAGGCGACCATCGTCACCGGGGGGCTGTCGAAATGGTGTGGTGCGGGTGGCTGGCGCCTGGGCGTCGCGATGCTGCCGCGCGGTTTCGATCCTGCCTTCAAGGAGGCCGTGCTCGGCATCGCGTCCGAAACGTATTCCTGCGCGCCGCTGCCCGTGCAACTGGCGGCCTGCGAGGCCTACCGCTGGGAGGACGACGTGCGGGACTACCTGGCACACCAACGCCACCTGTTGGCGGCCATCGGGCAGCGCGTTGCGGCAACGCTCGCTGCGGCCGGCGTGCAGGTGCACCGTCCGGAAGGCGGGTTCTACCTGTTTCCTGATTTCTCGGTGGACGAGGCGCGCCTGCGCGCCGCCGGCATCGACACCTCGGCGCGCCTGTGCGAGCGGCTGCTGGCTGACACCGGCGTCGCACTGCTGCCCGGCACCGCGTTTGGCATGGCGGCGCGTCATCTGTGCGCGCGGCTCGCCTATGTGGAGTTCGATGGCGAGGCAGCACTCGCCGCGTCGCGCGAGATCGGGCTGCAACGCCCGCTCGGCGACCGCGAAATGGAACTGATCTTCGGCAAGACCTTGCGCGGCACGAACGAGATCGCGCGTTGGCTCGCTGCGCAGTGAAGCCTTGCCCGGCGCGAACCGGGCCCACCCGACCGACAGGAGGATGACGATGACCACCGAAATGCTCGACGATCTGCCCGAAACCCCGGTGCAGGACGTGAAGCCCGCACGCGGGCGCTTCAACAACAACAACGTCGTGCCGCTGCTGCAGGCCTTCTACCCCGCAGACCAGATCGAGGTGATGCGCGAGCGCGGCGTGGACCAGCGCATGATGTTCGGCATCAACCCGTACTACATGGCGCTGGTGAAGGGCGAGGAGTTCCGCAGCCCGGCCGGCGAGGTGCTGGTGCCCGCGATGCCGCCGAGCAAGCCGCTCGAAGCGCTGGTGATCCCGATCATGGCCGAGGCCGACGACATGAGCGGCGAGAAGGACCCGTCGAACCAGATCCGCTACAGCCCCGACGCGCTGAAAGGCAAGATCCTGCACAAGTACGACGAAATCGTGCTTGGCTACACCGCCTTGGCCTGCTCGGCGCACTGCCGCTATTGCTACCGGCTCGACATCTTCAACGGCTCCACCGGCAAGGGGCTGATCAAGCCGGATGACCTGAAGGCCTACATCGTCGACTACAACGCACGCATCGAAGCGACCCACGGCATCGACCCCGACACCGGTCTGCGCCGCTACCCGGTGCGCGAAGTGCTGCTGTCGGGCGGCGACCCGATGGTGCTGTCGAACAAGAACATCTATCGCTACATGGCCGCCGCGGCAGAGGCGGGCGTGCACCTGGTGCGCATCGGCACGAAGGAGATGGCGTTCCGCCCGCAGCGATTCGACGAGAACTTCGCACAGACACTGCGCATCTTCCACGAGCGCTACCCCGAGGTGCACGTGAACCTCGTCGTGCACTTCACGCACCCCGACGAGATGCTCGTGCGCGACGCCGGCAACGCCTACGTGCGCAACGAGCAGGGCTACTACCAGTGGCTGCCCGGCGTGCGCGCGGCGCTCGATCATGTGCAACCACTGGGCTTCGTGAGCCTGGAGAACCAGACGCCCATCATCGCGCGAGTGAACGACGCGGCGGAGAGCCTGCGCATCCTGCAGGAGGAACTGCGCCGCAACGGCATCCGGCCCAAGTACCTCTTTCAGTGCCGGGAGATCGAAGGTCACACGGCCTTCGCCGTGCCGGTGGAGCAGGCCTGGCGGCTGCACAACGAGGCCCAGAAGGGTTTGTCGGACACGGCCCGCTCGCGCTTCGCGATGTCCACCGAATGGGGCAAGCTCGAAGTGGTTTCGGTGATCGACGGCCCTGCCGACGACGCGAGCTGCACGGCCGACGTGGCCGGCGTGTTCGGTGACGGGCTGGTCGTGATGAAGGTGCACCGCTCGCCGTTCTCGGCCGACAGCCAGGGCGACCTCGTGATCGCGCGGCGCAATCCGCAGGCGCTGTGGTTGTCGGACTATGAAGACCGCGTCGTCTACGACGGCAGGCAGCTGCGTGAAGATCGCTACCCTCGGTTTGTCGATGCGGCGGGTAACGACGAAGTCGCTGAGCCGGATCGGCTCTCGTCGCAGGCGGTTTAGGGGGCCGGTGGCGCGCGCCGGACGGCAGGGCACGCACCCCCCTCTGCACGCAACCTTCAACGCAACGACCGCTTCCTCGCAGCCGGTTTCGCGCCTGGCAGCAGCGTCTTCATGTAGGCCCCCGCCTGCGAGTGCATGAACTGCTTGAAGGCCTGCGCCGCCGGGCTCAAAGGTTTGTGCGCGAGGTGGATCACATACCACTCGCGCACCACCGGCAGGCCGCGCGCATCCAGCAGGGCCAGGTGACCGGTCTGGTGTTCCAGGCTGATGGTGTGCAGCGAAATGAACGCGAGCCCCATGCCGGCCATCACGGCCTGCTTGATCGACTCGTTGCTGTGCATCTCCTGCACCACGGGCGGGTTGAGGCCGTGCTCGGCGAAGTAGCGGTCCATCGCGTGGCGGGTGCCCGACCCGGGCTCGCGTGCAATGAAGGGCTCGCCCGCGAGGCTTTGCGGTGACAGGCGCTTGCGCCCGACCAGCGGGTGCGTCGGCATTGCGATGATCCCGTGCGGATGTTTCGCAAAGGCCTCGGCGGTGACCGGCAGGTGCTGCGGTGGCCGCCCCATGATCGCGAGGTCGACCTGGTTGCTTTCCAGCAGCGCGATCACGCGGTCGCGGTCTTCGATGGCGACCTCGAGTTCGATGTCGCGGTGCTGCTCGCGAAACTGGGCGACCAGCCGCGGCGCGAAGTAGCGCGTGGTGGTGACCAGCGCCAGGCGCAGGCGTCCGTGTCGCAAGCCTTGCAAGGCATCGAGTGCTTCGCTGGCATCGCGCAGCGTCTCGCCGAGGCGCCGCACGTAGGGCACCAGCGTTTCGCCGGCCTGTGTGAGCGCGAGGTTGCGGCCGCGCTTTTCGAACAAGGGCATGCCGATCGATTCGGCGAGCTGCGACATCTGCATCGACACGGCGGGCTGCGTCAGATGCAGCAGTTCAGCCGCGCGCATGAAGCTGCCATGCTCGGCGGCAACGAGAAAGATCTGCAGCTGGCGCAGGGTGGCGTGGCGTAGGGCTTCCGGCATGTCGGGCGGCGCGCAGCGGCGAAGTGGTGCGAAATTCTAGGGCTGCCCGACCTGCTCACGGCGGTGTGCCAGCAGCTTGGCCCACGCGCAATCGAGGGCGCGATCGACAGACTGTCGGAGATCCGGCCGCAGGTTCTCGAAATAGCTTGCGTAGTTGCTGACGAATCGCTCCGGGTCCTGGCGCGGCTGCCCGTGCAGCTCGGCATTGCCCCCACGTTGGTTTGCAGTCCACAGCGCGTCGTGCAGCGAATGGCCACCGTCAAACAGGAGCCACTTCATGTGGTCCAGAAACGCGGCCTGCACGTCGAACTCCCGGCGTCCCGTGCGCTGTAGTTCTGCGCGCAGCGCCTCGCCAGGCTCACGGCTCAGATGCTCGAAGAACTCCAGCCCCATCCCGGCAGTCGTCGAAACGCCGGCCCCGATCGGCCGCCCGGCGTGCAAGGCCTGGAGATGCGTGCGTGCCGGCTGCGACAGGTCGTAGACCTGCTGCACCGCCCCTCGCCGGCTCCACTGCCGCGACTCGACGGCGGGGGCATGGTGGCGAAGCATGATGCCGCCGCCGTAGGTGAGGTCCGGGGGGTTGTCGTAGTACTTCTCGATGCCTCGCACCGGAGCGATGTTCTCGTCGCGGTTGAGCTTGGCGGCGAGTGCCCACGACGCCGATTGGGAGTAGTGCCCGAGGGCACTGCTGGTCATGGCGATGAGTTGCTGGACGCGCAGCGCGTCGTCGCCGCGCGCGACCTCTTCGCGCAGTGCGCCGCAAAGCTCGCGCAACCCCGGTGACGGGTGATGGACCAACCGGGAGATCGCGTCTTCGGGGGTTGTCCAGTGGCGGGGGTACTGTTCCGTCACGCGCCTGATCGCGTCGGCGCAGACGGCGCCCATCTCGCGTGGCGGCAATCGTTCCAGGAGGTCGGCCAGGGCGATGCCGGCGTCGGCGGCAGCGCGCAGCATGGCCGGCGCAGGCTGCTCGTTCAAAGCGTCGGAGAAGCTGCTTTCGAGCACTCGCCCATAGACGTTGTCGTGCTGCCGTATCAGCAGCCGGGCTCGCCCGCGTTCGTCGTTCAGTTCATCGGTCAGCGTGCGGCCACGGAGGCGAGGCGGTTCAATCCCACGCCCTCGAGTCGTGCCTGCGCCTGCAGCAGAAGGTCCGTGGTGCCGCCCACGGTCAATCCTTGTGCCAGCCATTGGTACTTCGCCTGCCTGTCGAGCTGCGTCAGCACCTCGCGTTGCTGTGGCGATGCTCCGGCGCGCGCGCGGTCCATCTCGTCGAGCAGCACCGTCACCGCCTCGGTGGCGGTGTGAGGCGGTGGTTCGGGCGCGGGCTCCATGCGGCCGAGCAGGGTCGAATCCTGTGCTGCGCGCGCCGATTCGACGACCCCGAGCTTCACCTCATGTGCGGTCAGCGGTCCCGCGCCGTGTTCGATCTCGTGCTGCAACGCGGCAAGTCGCTCCTGCAGGTCGGCGGTCCGATGCACCGGCTCCATGCGCTCCTGGGTGGTCCGCAGCAGGGCGGCCACCTCGCGGCGTGCCCGCTGCGTCTCGGCGAGGGGGGGTTCGGTGAGTCGGCTCTGCAAGCGCACCTGCCCATCGGCGCCCATGGCGGCGGCAAGATAGCTGGCCGGCGGCAAGGGTGCGAGCATGCGCAGCAGCGGTTCGACCCCCTGGTCTGCGATCGGTGTCACCGAGGGCGGGCCGGCTTCGAAGTGTCGGAGCTGCGACTCGATCCGGTGCACCATGCCCAGCAGCTCGCCCGCCCGCAAACCGCGGCTCATCGGGTCGGTGAACTGGCGCGACGACTGCTCCGGAAACAGCATGTGCGCGGTGTCGACGTCGGTACCCGCAAATGTCTCGATGCCCGCAGTCAGCAAGTCCTTCACCAGGCGACGCGCCCGCCAGCTTTCCGCGCGCGTAACGTCTTCGTCCGCAGGCACCCAATGAAGCTGCTGGACACCCGCTTCGTTCTCCCGCGCTATCAGCTGGTCTGACACCTTGACCGTCGCGTCCGGGCTGGACAGCATTTCGCGCAGCTCTCTCAAAGGACCGGGGTCGGTCGGTACCGCCTGCACGGGCTCCTCTTCCTTTCGCGTGGGCATCGTCCCGATCCGGCCGAGGACTGCACGTGCGGACTCCGGGCTGCCGACGAGGTGCGGGCGTTCCGGCGTGATCGCAGCGACGCCTACGCGCGGCTCGGCCTTGCTGATGCCCGGTGCAACTCCCGGCGGCCGTCTCGGCGCCATGGGGGCGACACCGGGCGTTGAACGGGCGCGTGGGCGAATGGGCAACTCGTCCCGGCTGCGGCTCGCATCACCCGGCGCAGGCTGCCCGGTCGCCGTCGCGCGGGCCGCCGCCATGGCGCTGCTTTCCCCGCCAGCGGGCCCGGGCCGTGAGAGCGCGGGTGGCGGCGTGGAAGAACGCCTGGAGGTTGCCTTCATTTCGGTGCTTTGGCTGCAATGCGTGGAACGGCCTCGGCAAGAGGTCGCCTGGCGAGTCTTGCAGCCTGACCGCCTCGCGATGCCCCTTGCGGCGAAGCAAGACATGCAACGGCGAAGCGCGGCGCGCCACCAAAGCAGAAACCAGAAACCAGAAACCAGAAACCAGAAACCAGAAACCAGAAACCAGAAACGGCAACGCAAGCGGGATGGGCGGGCGCTGGCCGGGAACAGGCTTTGCCGGTGAGTGGTGGCCCCGCGGCGAACGCGGGCTTGTCAACCTTGGGGAACAGCTGATGACTTCACTACTGAAACGTGCGGCGCTGGCCGCTTCATTCGTTCTTGCCAGCACCGCTGCCATGGCGCAGCCGATCGCGGAAGATGACCTCGGGTTCATGCGGCAGGCCGCACACAACGGCCATGCCGAAGTGGAGAGCAGCAAGCTCGCGCAGCAGAAGGGCACCAGTGCGCAGGTGAAGGAGTTCGCCAAGCGCATGATCGAGGACCACACCAGGACCAATGCCGAACTGGAGAAGCTTGCAACGGCGAAAGGCGTGCAACTGCCGAAGGAGCCGGATGCCACGCAGAAGTCGAAGATGCAGGCGCTGTCGGCGCTGTCGGGAGCCGAGTTCGACAGACAGTACGTCGACCAGATGGGCGTCGCGGCGCACGAGCAGACGATTGCGCTGTTCCAGCGCGGCGCGTCGAACGCCCGCGACCCGGACCTGAAGGCCTTTGCGTCCAAGACATTGCCGGCGCTGCAGCACCACCTCGAAATGGCGCGCGCGCTGAAGAGCGGCAAGGCCAAGCAGTAGCGCGAGAGCATCGAATGACGAAGGACTCACCGCAAGGCGGGCACCTGGTGATCGTGGGAGGTGCCGAAGACCGGGAGAACGGCAAGTTCGTGCTGCGGCGTTTCGTCGAACTGCTGCCGGCTTCGCAGGCACCGCTGTTCGTGCTGACCGCGGCCACGCAGGAGCCGCAGGCCCATTGGCAGACCTACAGCAAGGCCTTCGGCGAGCTGGGTGTGGAGCATTGCGAGCCGCTGCACATCGAGGGCCGGGAGCAGGCGAACGATGCCCAGCTCGCCGGCAGGGTGCTCGAATCGCGCGGGGTGTTCATGACCGGCGGCGATCAGAAGCGGCTGCTCGCTCGCCTGGGCGGCTCGCTGCTGTGCGATGCGATGCGCCGAGCCTATGTGGAGCGGGGTGCGTGCATCGGGGGCACGAGCGCCGGGGCTTCGGCAGTGTCGGCCTACATGCTCGACCCCGGGCCGCCGCAGGTCCATGCCGAGCGCGACGAGATCAGCCTGCGCGCGGGCCTCGGGTTCATGCTCGACGTGGTGATCGATCAGCACTTCTCGGAGCGGCAGCGCCTGGGGCGGCTGCTCGGTGCCGTGGCGCACAACCCGAAGCTGATCGGGATCGGCATCGACGAGGACACCGCGCTCGTGGTGCACCGTGGGAACGGTTGCGAGGTGACAGGCAGCGGAGCGGTCACACTGATCGACGGACGCACCATGAATTCAAGCTTCGTGCGGGCAGGCGAGCGTGAGGTGGCGCAGCTGTCGGATGTGGGGCTGCACGTGTTGCCGGCCTGCGTGCGCTATCGCGCCGATGGTCGCATCGAGCCCGCCAAGGACGATGCCCGCCCGATGCCGGCCAGGCTGCACGAGCTGGTGCGGCAGCTGTGCAGCGCGAGCAACGTCGACGAGAACTACGTCGAACTGGGCTGAGGCCGGCGCTCACCGGCGCTCAGCCCAACCGGTTGTGGATGTGGGTGGCCGCGAGCGCCGCGTGTCCCATGCCGACCACCAGCTGGTCGAGCCCGCAGACCACGTCTCCGGCCGCGTACACCCCGTCGAGGCTGGTTTGGGCATGCGCGTCGATGCAGAGGCAGCCCTGCGCATCGGTGCGGGCGCCGGCCTCGGCCGCGAGCCCGGATTGCACGGCCACGCCGAGCGCGATGTAGATCACGTCGAACCGGTGCTGGGCACCAGTGGCCATCGTGACCGCGAGCTCGCCGCCGGCGAGTTCGTCCAGGCGGCAGCCGCGCCCGTCGATGCAGGCGATGCCCGTGCGCGCGAGTTGGTCTTGCCGCTGCGCGCTCGGCTCGTCCCAATCGACGTGCACCACGTGCTCGCTGAACCGCCGGATGAACTGCGACTCGCGCATGCCGTGCTCGCCGGCGCCGATCACGCCGATGCGACGGCCGGTGAACTCGAAGCCATCGCAGATGGGGCAGAAGCGCAGGCGGCGCGCCTCGAGCAACCGCTGTGCGCCGGGCAGCGAAGGCATCGTGTCGACGACGCCGGTGGCCAGCACGACCGTCCTCGCGTGCAGCGTGTGGCCGGCGCCGTGCGCGGTCCAGTGGCCTGCCGGCGCGCGCTCGAGCCGCTCCACCCGCACCGGCAGGCGCTCGCCGCCGCACTGTCGCAGTTGCGTGCGCAGACGCTCCAGCAACTGCGGGCCGCTGATGCCCTCCGGGAAGCCCGGGTAGTTGCGGCTGAGCGGGATGTGGCTTGCGCGGCTGCGCCCGGCATCGCAGAGCAACACGTCGCGATGGAACCGGCGCAGGTAGAGGGCGGTGGTGAGGCCGGCGGGGCCGCCACCCACGACGAGGCAGTCGAGCGTGCGAGACATCGGCAGTGCTTCCTTTGCACTCCTCACGGCAAGCGGCATGCGATGGCCGGCGACCGCCACCGCCGTAAGGCAGGGCATCCGCAGGGCAGCGTTTACACGGTCCCCCGCACACGAGGGGATGCGCGCCCGGGAAGCATCCCTGGGCACAGCGCTTGCGAACCAGAGCCCACAGCAAGGCGGTGAACCAACATGATGACTTTTCAACAGGCCTGCAGCTATGTGCGGGCGACCGGCGCGAGCGCGTACTGCTACACCCCCTGGGTGCGAGACGGCGAATGGATCGGGCTGCAGCATTGCATGCTGTACGAGCGCACCTGCGCGGCCGATGCGTCGCCCCTCGGCATGCGGCTGCGCCGCGTGGCGCGCGGTGCACGCGAGGGCGAGGTGATCGAGATCGAGCGCATCGACACGTGGGACGCGCTCGCGTCGCCGGCACTGGAGGCGGAGTACGGGGTCGACCCCCGGTGCTACCGGTATGCGGCATGCGAGAGCGAGCCGGACGATGGCGTGTTGCAGGCGCTCGGTGCCGGCGCTGAGGTGCCGCCATCGTTGCCGGTACCCGTGGTGCCGCACAACGTGCTCGCCGGAGGGCACATCTGATGACGAGCGGCTTCCCGTTTGTCGGACCGGCCTTGCTGCTGCCCGTCGATCCTCCGCGCGAGCGTCTGCCCGCCGGCCCCATGCGGCAGGAATCCGGCGGCTCGAGCGACTCGCCCGGCCAGCCCGGTTCTTCGCCGTTTGCCAGCGGCTCGCGCCGCGCATCTGCGGTGCCGCGGATCGTGATCGTGGGAGGCGGCGCGGGCGGGCTCGAACTCGCGGCACGCCTGGGCGACGGCGTCGGCCGCCGCGGGGACGCCGAAGTGCTGTTGATCGATGCCACGCTGACGCATGTGTGGAAGCCGATGCTGCACGAGGTGGCCGCAGGCACGCTGGGCATGCAGGAGAACGAGGTCGACTTCCTGCAGCAGGCACGCCGCCACGGGTTTCGCTTTCACCTCGGCACGCTCGAGGCGCTCGACCGCCGGCGCAAGCAGGTGTGGCTGGCACCGCTGGTCGACGAAGAGGGCGAAGAGATCGCTCCGCGCCGGTCGATCGACTACGACACGCTGGTGATTGCGGTCGGCAGCGTGGTGAACGACTTCGGCACGCCGGGGGTGCGCGAGCACGCGATTGCGCTGAACACCGCGGCTGATGCGCGCCGCTTTCACCGCAAGTTGCTCGCTTGCTGCGCGCGGGCCGAGTTGCAGGGCGACGGCCCGGTGGACATCGTCATCGTCGGAGGCGGGGCCACGGGCGTGGAGCTCGGTGCCGAGTTGAGCGAGGCCGTGTCCGAGATCGCCAGCTACGGCAGCCGGCTGTCCGCACTGCCGCGGCCGGTGCGCATCTGCATCGTGGAAGCGGGCCCGCGGCTGCTGGCCGCGCTGCCCGAGGCGATGGCGCAGGAGGTGCTGGAAGACCTGCACGGCCTCGGAGTCGAGGTGCGCACGCAGCAGCGCGTCACGGCGGTCGAGGCCGACCGGGTGCAGCTTGCCTCCGGCATCGGGCTGCCTTCGGCGATCACGGTGTGGGCCGCCGGCATCCAGGGACCCGAGGTGCTCGAACGGCTGGATGGGCTGGAGCTGAACAAGTCGCGCCAGCTGGTCGTGCGGCCCACCTTGCAGACCACGCTGGACGACGACGTGTTCGCGCTGGGCGACTGCGCGAGCTGCGTGCCGGAACCAGGTGCGAAGCCGGTGCCGCCGCGCGCCCAGGCGGCGCACCAGGAGGCGCGGCTGCTGGCCTCGGCCCTGGAGAAGCGCTTGCAAGGCGCGCCCTTGCCCAGCTTCAGGTTCCGTGACCAGGGCGCCATCGTCTCGCTGGGGCGCCGCAATGCGGTCGGGCGGCTGGCGGCCGGGTTCACGGGCCGCAAGTTCACCGTCGAAGGGCTGATCGCGCGTGCCACCTACTGGATGCTGCACCGCCGCCACCTGGCGACGCTGCACGGCGTGCTGCGCACGGTGCTCGCGACGCTGGGCGGTTGGTTGACCGGGCGCTCGCAGCCCCGCGTCAAGCTGCACTGAACCCAAGGCCCAAAGCAGTGGCGCGACGCCGCCGCCCTCGGCGCGAGGCGTCAGTGCGCGACGGTGCGCAGCTGCTCTTCGATGCAGGCCATGCTCAGCGGCTTGGCAATGAAGCCGTCCATGCCGGCATCGAGACATTCCTGGCGCGATGCACCGCACGCGGTGACGCCGATGATCGGAAAGCGCTGCAGCAGCCCGGCCTGTTGCAGCAGCCGCAGCTGGCGCGTGGCGACGAAACCGTCCATGCGGGGCATCTGCACGTCCATCAGCACCACGTCGGGCCCGCGCCGTTGGCAGGCCTCCAGGGCCTCGACGCCGTCAGCGGCCAGCGTGACCTCGAAGCCGAGCCGCTTCAGCATCTCTTCGGCCAGCAGCTGATTGACCGGGTTGTCCTCGACGACGAGGGCGAGCCCCCGCGCCTGGGCGCCGGCGCGTGGTGAGCGCGCCAGCGTGATGGTGGAGGAGGCGAGGGGTGTGACGGTTTGCATGGGAGGTACGCGGTGGACGCCAGACAGCGTGCGCTCTTGTGGACGCGCACACAACGGTCTGCGGTTCAAGCAAGTGGCGGTCCCGCGGGAGCAGGTGCTGCGCGTGACAGCAAAACCTGGTGCGCGGGTCTGTGAGAAATTGCACGCGCCGTCGGGCGCAGGCTCACGCTGCGAGGGCCGCAGAGGGGGTGGCGAGGTAGCAGCGCAGCCGTTCGAGGTCGAGCGGCTTGGGCAAATGCGCATCGAACCCGGCAGCTTTTACGGCAGCTTTGTCAGCTTCTGTTGCAAGCGCGGTCACGGCCACGAGCGCCATGCCCTCGCCGGTGCGCTCGGAACGCAACACGCGCGCGGCCGAGAGCCCGTCGAGCACCGGCATGCACAGGTCGAGCACCACCAGCGACGGGTGGAACTCTCGCGCGATCGCGACGGCCTGCGCGCCGTCGTACGCCGTGCGGACCTCGCAGTCGAGCATCGACAGCAGCAGCGAAAGGCTGTCCGCAGCGTCGCGGTTGTCGTCGGCGACGAGGACTTTCCGCGGTAAGGCGGCGTGGGATGCGAGTGCCATGAGAGCCCCGGAGAGAACGCTATGGCGGTCAATAAAGCAAACCCCGTTCCCGATGATGGTGCATTCTCTGCGGGTAAACACGGAACCGGGCGCGCCTGCGCGCGGGCTCAGTGCAGTTGGCGCTTCAACTCGGCGATCTCATGATGGGCGGTGTGGACCGCCGTGCGCAACTGGGGTGGCGCGAGGTGACGCGCATCGCGGCATGCCTCGGCGGCACGGGCGCCGATCTCCTCCAGCACCTCCAGTTGCGCGCGCAGTTGCGCGGTGTCGGTGCTGCCCTCGGCAGCCGTCGCGCCGAGCGCGTCGCAGCGGCGGTCGAGCTCCCGCACCCAGGACTTCAGCTCCTCCGGCGCGTAGCCCGTTTCGCGGCAGGCGAGCGCCGCGTCGTCGATGCACTGCGTAATGAAGGACAGGCGATCCCTGACGTGCTGCTGCATGCTGGCTCCCAGGCGAGGCAAGGTGGAAACGAAACGGGTACGTATGAAAGAGACGCCCGTGCCGCCCGCACGACGCGGCCCGCGGGACCGGCAACCTGCATGCCTGTCCCGGTTGTCGGCGTGGGCATCCTGTGGCCGCGGCGGCGCAGGCATACGATCACGCACGAGGCAGACAAGCTGGGCTTCGATTCCCGGCCTGAGCACAACATGGACTTCCTGGTCGTCGAGGACGATGCAGTCAACGCACTGGTCGCCGCCGGCATGCTGAAGGCGCTGGGCTACAGCGTGCGTGTCGCGGGCGATGGGTTACAAGCCATTGCGGCCTGTCAGGAGCGAGCCCCCGATGCGGTGCTGATGGACGTGCAGATGCCCAACATGGACGGGCTCGAGACGACCCGCACGCTGCGCCTCCTGCAGGCCGAAGGCGAATTGCCGCGCTTCTTCATCATCGTGGCGAGCGCTTTCTACTCGCCGGCGGACCGCGCCGCCTGCTTCGAAGCCGGCGTGGACGGGTTCGTGACGAAGCCGCTGATGATGGCCAAGCTCGGCGCCGAGATCTTCAACGTGGTGAAACGCCGGCTTCAGAGGCCGGACGGGTAGGTCTCTTCCTCGACGTTCGGCTGCCAGTGGTCCGAAGGATCGAGTGGCTGCAACGCCTGCGTCCGGTCGATGTGCACGACCGCGTCGAACTGCCGCGCCAGGTCGGCGTGGAAGTAGTGGCTGATGCGCTCGGTCAGCGGGGCGTAGATCACACCGATGGCCCGCTGCAGGCGCGGCTCGGCCAGCGCCTCGCGCACGACCGGCTCACCGGTGAGCGGCAGCACGAAGGCCGGCCACTCCATCTGGTGGAACAGCCCTTCATGGCTGTCGCTGCGGGCCGGCCGCACCGTGCGGCGTTGCGCGGGCGTGTCCCAGTCGGCGGCGGCCGTCACGGTGCCGGCATGCGTCGTGAAACCGAGCAGCACCGTCCGCGCTGCGCCGGCCCGTTCGCGTACCAGCTGGCCCAGGTTCAGTTCGCCGTGTTCGCCCATCTCGGTGGCGCGGGCGTCTCCGATGTGCGAGTTGTGCGCCCACACGACGATGCGCGCCGGCCGGTGCAGCCGGTGACCCAGGTGCTCGCGCAACGCGAACAGCGTTTCGGCCATGTGCTCGTCGCGCAGGTTCCACGAAGCGATGCGGCCGGCGAACATGGTGCGGTAGTAGGCCTCGGCGTTGCGCACCACGCGGGCGTTCTGCTGCGCGTAGAACAACTCGTCTGCTTCGGCGCTGCCGTCTTGCCGCAACTGCTGCTGCAGCGCGTTGGACATTTCCTGCAGTTGTTGCACGACCTGGCGCTCGCAGTCGGGCTCCAGGCCGAAGCTCGTCAACTGGCCGTAGCGCTGCGGGTCCTCCGCCATGTGGTCGAAGCAGGCATACCGGGCGAGTGCGCGTCGCGCTGCGTCGGGGTCGGTGCCTTGCAGGTACCGCAGCACGGCATCCATCGAACTGCGCAGGCTGTAGAGGTCGAGCCCGTAGAACCCGATTCGCGGCTCGCCCGGCGGCAGTGCGAGGTTGTAGGCGCGCAGCCAGCGCAGCAGCCGCACGGTCTCGGTGTTGCGCCACATCCACCGAGGGAAGCGTTCGTAGGAGGACAGCGCTTCCTGCGGCGAGGCGTCCGCTTCGTTGCCTTGCGCGTAGCGGCTCGCGCGCAGCGCGTCGGGCCAGTCGGATTCGACGGCAATGGCATCGAAGCCGTGCTCGGTGATGAGCCGCTTCGTGATCTCGGTGCGCAGGCGGTAGAACTCCTGCGTGCCGTGGGTGGCTTCGCCCAGCAACACGAGTTCGGCACCCTCGAGCACGGGCATCACGGTGGGTGCGTCGTCGGCACCCTGCAACGGGCGTGCATGGCGCCGCAGCAGTTGGGCAAGGGGCGAAAGGGCCATGCCCCGGAGCGGGCAGTTCGTGTGCCCGCACGCAGTCGTGAGCGCTACTGCATGCGGCGCTGTACGTCCTGCAACACCTGCTGCAGGCGTTCGACGTCCACCGGCTTCGCCACGTGTTCGTCGAAGCCGGCCTGCAGCGTGCGCAGGCGGTCGTCGCTCTGGGCGTAGCCGGTCATCGCCGCCACGTACAACGGACGGCCAGCGGCTTGCGCGCGCAGCTCGCGCAACACGTCGAAGCCGCTGGCATCGGGCATGGTCAGGTCGAGCAGCACGGCGTGCGGATGCCACGCGCGCGCCGCCTCCAGCGCCTGCGCTCCGCTGTAGGCCACCTGCGCCTCGTGGCCGAGCAACTGCAGCACCGCGGCCATGCTGTCGGCGGAGTCCTGGTTGTCGTCGACCACCAGCACGCGGTAACACGAGGCCGCCGCTTCGACCGCAGCCGCGCCGCCGGGCACGGGTGGCTCGCCTTCGAGGGCCAGCGGCAACCGCACCGTGAAGCGGCTGCCCTGGCCTGGCCCTTCGCTGTGCACGGAAATCATGCCGCCGTGCATCTCGACGAGCGAGCGCGCCAGCGTGAGCCCGATGCCCAGCCCGCTCTCGCCGGTGCTCCCGGCCGGATGGCCCTGCACGAACAGGTCGAAGATGCGGTGCAGTAGCTCGGGCTCGATGCCGCGCCCGGTGTCGCTGACCTGGATGATGACGATGCGGTTCTCCGTGCTCACCCGCAGGCTGATGCAGCCCTCGTCGGGGGTGAACTTCGCGGCGTTGTGCAGCAGGTTCTGCACCACCTGCGAAATGCGGGTCGTGTCCGCCACCATCTCGAGCGGCGCCGGCGGCAGGTCGAGCTCGAGCCGTTGCCGGCGAGCCTCGAACTCCGGACGCACCGCTTCCACGCTGCGCATCACGGTGTCGATCAGGTCCATGCGCGCCTTTTTCAGAGCGATCTTGCCGGTGGTGATGCGGCCCACGTCGAGCAGATCGTCGACCAGATGGGTGAGATGGCTGAGCTGGCGGTCGATGATGTCGCGGCAGGTGCGCAGCCGGGCGGCATCGAGCGATTCGAGCTGCATGATGCTGACGGCGTTGCGGATCGGCGCCAGCGGGTTGCGCAATTCGTGCGCCAGCATCGCGAGGAATTCGCTCATGCGGCGGCTCGATCGCTCCAGCTCCTCCAGCCGGCGGCGCTCGGTCATGTCGCGCGTCACCTTGGCAAAGCCGCGCAGCCGGCCCTGCGGGTCGTACAGCGGATTGACCACCACGTTGGCCCAGAAGGTGCTGCCGTCCTTGCGCACGCGCCAGCCTTCGTCTTCGAACCGGCCGAGCTCGATGGCGCGGGCCAGTTCCGCCTCCGGGCGGCCTGCCTCCACGTCTTCGCGCGTGTAGAACAGCGACACGTGCCGCCCCAGCACCTCGCTCGCGCCGTAGCCCTTGATGGTGGTGGCGCCGTTGTTCCAGCTGCGCACGTAGCCGTGCTCGTCGAGCATGTAGATGGCGTAGTCCTTCACGCCGTCGACCAGCAGCCGGAAGCCTTCCTCGCTGCGCCGCAGCGCCTCCTCCTGGAGGCGGCGCTCGGTGAGGTCGCGCGTGACCTTGCCGAAGCCGCGCAGACGGCCCTGCGCGTCGCGCACCGCGGTGATCACCACCAGCGCCCAGAAACGCGAGCCGTCCTTGCGCACGCGCCAGCCTTCTTCTTCGTAGCGCCCGTCGCGCACGGCCCGGCGCAGTTCTTCCTGGGGCCACCCGGCCTCGGCCACCTCAGGTGGATAGAACACCGAGAAATGCTTGCCGATGATCTCGTGCGCCGCGTAGCCCTTGATCTTTTGCGCACCGACGTTCCAGCTCTCGACGTGCCCTTGCGGGTCGAGCATGAAGATCGCGTAGTCCTGCACCGCTTCGACGAGCATGCGGAAGCGTTCTTCGCTGAGCAGTGGCGAGGGAGAGATCGAGTCCGGTGCGTCCATCGAGGTCCTGCTGGCGGCGCCGGTCATCTATCTCCTGCTTCCAGCGCGCGTGGGCCCGATTGTGCGTCACGGTGTGCGCAGCCCATGTATCAAGGCTGTAGGACGGCGCCGACGGGCCGGTCGCCGCAAGCCGACAGCGCGGCGCCGCCCTGTCGCCGAAGATGGGTTCACCTGCAACGCTTCATGGGAGTCACGACATGTTGAAGTGGGCCTTGATCTTCGCCGTGATCGCGCTGGTGGCCGGTGCACTGGGCTTCAGCGGCATTGCCGCGGGCGCCGCCGGTATCGCCAAGGTGCTGTTCTTCGTGTTCGTCGTGCTGTTCGTGCTGGCGCTGCTGGCCGGCAGTTCGATCTTCAAGGGCCTGCGCAAATAGCGCGGGCAAGGGGCACGAGATGGACGAGCCTAATTTGCAGACGGTTTGCGCGCCGAGCCGCTCGTGCGCGCAGGCCGCAGCCCTGTTCGATGCGGGCTTCGTGGTCCGCACGCCGGGCGCCATGGCCGCCCTGTTTGCCGCGCGGCTCACCGAGAGCAGCCTGATCCAGCGCCATGAAAGCGGCGACTTCGGCGACGTCGACTGGGAGACCGAGCGTTCGAACTGGCACGCGCTGCGGGCCGGCGGGGTGTTGCGCTCGGTCTACACGCTGGACGGCGGCGCCCGCATCCACGTGGTGAGCACGCCCGAGCTGCGCACCACCATGCTCAGCCTGCTCGAAACAGCTTGAGTCCGAGCCTGCCAGGCTCCCCCTTCGGGGGGTGTCACCCCACAGGGGGATAGGGCTGCGCGCCACCGGTGGCTAGCATGCGCCCGACGGATGCACAGACGCGTCCGCAGCACTGCAGGAAACCGGCCATGGACACCGCCTCCCTCACGCACTTCGACCCGGCCGCCGGCCGCTTCAGCTACCGCCAGCTTGCGCTGTGCTGGGATGCCGACGCGCTGGCCTGGACCTGTCCCGTGCCCCAGCTCGGTCCGCACGCGACCTTGCGCCTGCTCGCCACCCAGGGCGAGCGCCCGCCGTCGGTGCTGGTCTGCGAGGTGGCGCTCGCCACGCTGGTGCTGATCGACCGCATGGACCAGGACGCGCGCCGCTACCTCGCCAGCGAGGCCGAGGGCTACATCTGCGAGACCTACCAGACGAGCGCCGGCACGGCCGACTTCCTGCCCCTGTCGATCGAGCTGAACGGCGAGGGCAACTCCGACCGCTTCTCCCTGACTTATCGCGGCGACTTCGATCCCTATTCGGTGTGGAAGGTGCGCTTTCGTGGGCTGGTGCCGCTGCACTGGCGTGTCGACCATGAGGCGGGTGTACTGCCTCGGGTGGATGCCGGGGCAGCGGTCGCCCTGCCGGAAAGGGGCGGCGAGACCTCGCTTGCCGCGCGCATCGGCCGGCGTTGGATGGGCCCGTTCGCCTGGGTCGCACGCCCGGCGGCGGCCCGCGCCCTGCTTCACCCGGGTCGTTGAGCGGGCGGCAACGCGCGGCTCGTTAACCATTGGGCCAGCCCTCCCAGCATCGCCGGCGCCGGCTCATGCCCGGCGGCGTAGGCGCGTGCCGTCACCTGCACACCGCGCTGCCGCAGCCACCGCGTGGCCTGCACCGCCAATGCCACCGGCAGCACCGGATCGTGCAGCCCGTGTCCGATGAAAAAGCGCAACCGCGGCAGCAGGCCGCCAACCAGGGGTTGAGCCTGCACCGCACTCAGCAGCCGCCCGCCCAGCATGCCGACCGCGGCCACCCGCTGCGGCTCGCGCAACGCCAGCGCTGATGCCAGCGCAGCGCCCTGGCTGAAGCCCGCCAGACAGACCCGGCGTGGGTCGAACGCGCACACGCGCGGCAGCTGCTCCATGAACTCGTGCAGGCGCTGCAGCGCCGCCTCCACCTGGCGCGTGTCCACCTGCACGCCCCGACGCCGGAAGTGCACGGGGTACCAGAAGAACCCGCCGCGTGGCATGGCGCGCGGGGCACGCACCAGCACCACATTCCAGTCCACGGGCAGCCGCCGCAGCAGCGGGGCGAGCGCCAGCTCGTTGCCGCCGGCGCCGTGCAGCAGCACCAGCAAGGGGCCGTCGGGCGCACCGCGGTGCACGCGGCAGGCGAGCGGCAGCACGGCAGGGGCGAGTGGGGGAACCACGCAGGCGGGGATCGGCATGTTTCCCATGCAGCATGGCCGATGCCCGTGCGTAATACCCCTCGGAACAGGGGCGTGGCGCGGCGCCCACAATCGAACGGCGCCCGCGCCGGGCCTTGCCGACGGCGCGTTTAGACTCCACGACCTCGCGACGTAACCGCCGCGTAACCTTCCCCCGCACGCACAAGCATGAACAAGGAGGCACGCATGGGCCACAAGGAACTTTCCCCCGCCGAGCAGGCGTTGCGCGACGCAGCGCTCGAATACCACCGCCTGCCGTCGCGCGGCAAGATCGCCGTGATGCCGACCAAGCCGCTGTCCAACCAGCGCGACCTGTCGCTCGCGTATTCCCCCGGCGTGGCCTATGCCTGCCTGGCGATCGAGGAAGACGCCACCCTGGCCGCCGAATACACCTCGCGCGGCAACCTGGTCGGCGTGGTGACCAACGGCACCGCGGTGCTGGGCCTGGGCGACATCGGCCCGCTGGCCGGCAAGCCGGTGATGGAAGGCAAGGGCTGCCTGTTCCGCAAGTTCGCCGGCATCGACGTGTTCGACATCGAATTGGCCGAGCGCGACCCGGACAAGCTGGTCGAGATCATCGCCGCGCTGGAACCCACGCTGGGCGGCATCAACCTCGAAGACATCAAGGCACCCGAGTGCTTCTATATCGAGAAGCAGCTGAAGGAACGGCTCAACATCCCCGTGTTCCACGATGACCAGCACGGCACCGCGATCATCTCGGCCGCGGCGCTGCTGAACGGGCTGGAACTCACCGGCAAGCAGATCGGCGAGGTGAAGCTGGCCGTCTCGGGCGCGGGTGCTGCGGCCATTGCGTGCGTGGACCTGATGGTGCGCCTGGGCGTGAACCGCGACCACGTGTTCATGTGCGACTCCAAGGGTGTGCTGCACCATGAACGCGAGGACCGGCTCGACGAATCGAAGCGCCGCTACGTGCAGCGCACCACCGCGCGCACGCTCGCCGACGTGATGCAGGGCGCGGACGTGTTCCTCGGCTGCTCGGCCGCCGGCGTGGTGACGCCGGAGATGGTGAAGACGATGGCGGACCGCCCGCTGATCCTGGCGCTGGCCAACCCCGAGCCCGAGATCCGGCCGGAACTGGCCAAGGCGGCGCGCCCGGACTGCATCGTCGCGACCGGCCGTTCGGACTACCCGAACCAGGTCAACAACGTGCTGTGCTTCCCGTACATCTTCCGCGGCGCGCTCGACAGCGGCGCGACGCGCATCACCGAAGAAATGAAGGTCGCCTGCGTGCGCGAGATCGCCGATCTGGCCAAGGCCGAGATCAGCGGCGAGGTCGCGGCGGCCTATCCGGGCGAGGAGATGAGCTTCGGCGCCGAGTACCTGATTCCCAAGCCGTTCGACTCGCGCCTGATCCTGCGCATTGCACCGGCGGTGGCCAAGGCGGCGGCCGAGTCCGGCGTGGCAACGCGGCCCATTGCCGATCTCGATGCGTACCGCGAGTCGCTGCTGAAGTTCGTCACCCACACCGGCATGTTCATGCGCCCGGTGTTCATGGCGGCACGGCGGGCGCCCAAGCGCATCGTGTTCGCCGAGGGCGAAGACGAGCGCGCGCTGCGCGCGGTGCAGATCGGCCTGGAGGAGGGCATCGTCAAGCCCATCGTGGTCGGCCGCCCGGCGGTGATCGAGCAGCGCATCGCACGCGCCGGCCTGCGCCTGAAGCCCGGCGTCGACTTCGAGCTGACCAACCCGGAGGACGACCCGCGCTTCCGCCAGTACTGGGAGGCGTATCACCGCCTGAAGGGGCGCGACGGCATCACGCCCGAAGCCGCGAAGGCGGCGGTGCGCCGCTCCAACACGCTGATCGGCTCGCTGATGGTGCACCTGGGCGACGCCGACGGCATGGTCTGCGGACTCGTCGGCCGCTACGACCATCACCTCGAGCACATCCGCGACGTGATCGGCAAGCGTCCGGACGTGCACACGCTGGCGGCCCTGAACGCGCTGATGCTCGACCAGTACACGCTGTTCATTGCCGACACCTTCGTGAACGAAGACCCGGATGCGGAGTCGCTGGCCGAGATTGCCGCGATGTCGTGCGAGACGGTGCGCGAGTTCGGCCTCACGCCGCGCGTGGCCTTCCTGTCGCACTCGATGTTCGGCTCCAGCACCCGGCCGTCGGCGCGCAAGATGCGTGCAGCGCGCGACATCTTCCGCGAGCGCCACCCCGGCATCGAGGCCGACGGCGAGATGCAGGGCGATGCCGCGCTGAACGAGGAGGTGCGCCAGCGCTTCCTGCCCGACAGCACCTTGACCGGCACCGCCAACGTGCTGGTGCTGCCCAACATCGACGCCGCCAACATCCTGTTCAACGTGCTGAAGATGACCGGCAGCCACGGCATCACGGTGGGCCCGATCCTGCTCGGTGCTGCCGCGCCGGTGCACATCCTGACGCCTTCGGCCACGGTGCGACGGGTGGTCAACATGATGGCGCTGGCGGGCTGCGGCGCCGCGGTCGAGGCGTAGTCGGTGCGGGCCGGCCGGCGCGGCGTTGCCGCGTCGCCGTCCCGGCCGATTGACCCGGCTCAAGCCGGGGTCACCCCGGCTGCCGGAGCATCGCGGTCGTGCACGCCACTTTGCGCCGCGGCCCAACGCGGGGACGCGATGGCGTCGCCTTCCATCCCTGACGATGAGGAGCCGCGATGGATCCCACCTTGATGGCACGCACCGCCTGCCTGGCCGCCGCACTCGCCGGCCTGCCCGGCCTGCTGCCGGCACAGACGACGAATGACGCGCCGCCGGCGCAGCGGCCCAACGCGCCGCCGTTCGGCCTGCGCGTCACGCCCACCGGCGAGGCCGAGCGCGCGGCCTTGCGGGTGCCCTATGCCGTCACCGTGGCCTATTCGATTGCGCTCGCGTACAACTGCGGGCTGCGCCTGGGCGACGTGATCGTGGCGGTCAACGGGCAGGGCTTCGCCAGCGAGGCCGACTTCTGGCGCCTGCTCGACGCGCACGACCCCGGGGTGCGGCTCGACGTGCGCCGAGGCAGCGACAAGCGCCTCATGCCGCTGGACGCCACCGCACCGGAGTGCGGCGGCTGAGAGCCCGCTCCGTGGGCACCGCTCAGTGCGGTGTCTCCGAGCGCGGCGCGGCAGCGGACGTGCCGGTGGCGCCGGTGCCCATCATGGCCTTGTTCAGCGACGCGCCGAACAGGTCGTCGAGCGTGCCGACGCCGGTGTGCGTCATGCCCTGCAGCACCTGGAAGGCCGACTTGACGCCTTCGCCTTCACCGGCTTCCAGGGCCCGGCTTGCGCAGGTCAGCATCTCGGTGCCGGTGCGCCAGCTCATGTCGAACAGTTCCTGCCAGTAGCGGGTGGCGCCGGCCATGTCGAAGCGCAGCAGCTCGGCCTGCAGGGCCATCACGCCCGCAAGGTCGCGCGCGTCGAGCAGGCGCTCGGCCACGTTCTCGTGGCGCACGCGGGCCAGATGGGCCGCGTTGAGCTGTGCGCGGCGCATCGCCTCGGCCCCTTTGAACATGGCGGTGGCCAGGTCGACCGACCAGGCGAGCTGCTGCTTGCCGGCCTGCGTCCAGGCGTCGAGATCAGCGGGTGGCAGGGCGTTCGTCGGCGTCGAAGAGGGCGTGGTGGTCTTGGCGGGCATCAGCGTCTCCTGGGGACGGGCGCCGCCGGAAGTGGCGGCACGACCCTACAACCGTAGTTCGCCGCCGCGGTTTTGCAATGACGCAGATCATCTGCCGGCGCCAGCCGGCCATCGGCTGCCGCCGCGCCTGCGCTACCGGCCCTGGAAATGGGTGCGCTCGAAGGCTGCCTGGCAGGCCGCGCAGCGCTGTGCCGCAGGTTGGGCCTGCAGGCGCAGGTAGCCGATCGGGTCGCCGCAGTCGAGGCAGTCGCCGTAGCTGCCTTCGGCCAGACGCGAGCGCGCCAGCTCGATGTCGAGCAGTTCGCGCACGTCGCGCTCGAGCTCGGCGTGGTCGATGCCGGACTGGATCTGCACGGCAGCCTCGTCGCCGCGGTCGGCCGCTTCCCGCGAGGCGACGTCGCGTTCATCGGCGGCGCGCCGGGCGGCGCGGATCTCCGCACCCAGTTGTGCTTCTCGCTGTTCCAGCAGATGGATCAGCGCCTGTCGCTGTTCAGCGGTGAGGGAGCTCATGGGGTCTGACTTTCTTCAGGCGGTTTGCTGCGGGCGCACCAGCAGCACCGGCACCGGGCTGCTTTTCAGCACGACCTCGGCGTCGCTGCCGAGCATCAGGTGGCTGAGGCCGCGTCGGCCATTGGTGCCCATCACGATCACGTCGGCTTTCCAGTCGGCGGCCTCTGCCAGCACTGCGTGCGCCACGCGCCGCTCGGCGGTGAGGCGCGTGGCCGTCTCGGCCTGCACGCCCTGTTCGCCGGCGCGGCGCTTGCCGGCCTCGAGGATCTGCTCCGCATAGCGGTGCAGGGCCGTGCGCAGGCTGTCCACGCTGGCGCCGCCCAGGTCCATCGTCAGTGCGAACTCGTCGATCACGTGCAACAGCCGCAGCCGTGCATTCAGGCTGCGCGCCAGCGCGACGGCTTCCTGCAGGCCCCGATCGGAGGCGGGGCTGCCGTCCACGGGAACGAGGATTCTTTGATACATGGCAACTCCTGTCACGGCCCCGCTCGGTGGGCCGGTCCGTCGATTCTTGGATGGGCGCGCCCCGCGGGCATTGACGCAACGCAAAGGCGGCAGCCCCCCTTGCATGCCAGCGAAGGGGGCAGGGGGTTGCGTTCCGTCAAGCAGAGGCGGCATGCGCGCTGCTAGCCTCGGTCGGTTGACCCCGATCACAAGGAGCACGCGTGAGCATCCGCAACCTCGAGCAACTGTTTCGGCCGTCTTCGGTGGCCGTGATCGGCGCCAGCGACCGTGAGCACAGCATCGGTTCGCTGGTGATGCGCAACCTGCGCGAAGCAGGCTTTCCCGGGCCGGTGTGGCCGGTGAACCCGAAGCGGCGGACGGTGGCGGGCCTGCAGGCCTGGCCGGACGTGCCCACGCTGCCCGCGGTGCCGGACCTCGCCGTCATCTGCACGCCAGCGCCCACCGTGCCGATGCTGATCGAGCAACTGGGGCAAAAGGGCACGCGCGCCGCCGTGGTGCTGTCGGCCGGCCTCAAGACCACCCCGCGCGAGGGCGGCCCGACGCTGGAACAGGCCATGCTGGCCGCTGCCCGCCCGCATCTGCTGCGCATCCTCGGCCCCAATTGCGTCGGCATGCTGGTGCCCGGCGTGCAGCTGAATGCGAGCTTTGCGCATGCGAACGCGAGGCCGGGCGCGCTGGCGTTCGTGTCGCAGTCGGGCGCGCTGGCCACGGCGATGCTCGACTGGGCGAACGCACGCTCGATCGGCTTTTCGCATTTCATTTCGCTCGGCGACAGCGCCGACGTCGACTTCGGCGACGTGCTCGACTATCTGGGCAGCGATGCGTCGACGCGCGCGATCCTGATGTACATGGAATCGGTCAGCTCGGCGCGCAAGTTCATGTCGGCGGCGCGCGCGGCAGCGCGCAACAAGCCGGTGATCGTCGTGAAGGCAGGCCGTGCGCCGGAGGGCGCCCGGGCTGCCGCCTCGCACACCGGCGCACTGGCGGGGTCGGACGCCGTGATCGACGCGGCGATCCGCCGCGCCGGCATGCTGCGGGTCGACACGCTGGCCGACCTGTTCGACGCGGCCGAGACGCTGGCGCGCGCCAGGCCGCTGCGCGGGCACCGGCTGGGCATCGTCACCAACGGTGGGGGGGCCGGCGTGCTGGCCGCCGACGCGCTGGCGCTGGGCGGCGGCACGCTCGCGTCGCTCGACGCAGCCACGCTGCGGCGGCTCGACGAGCGGTTGCCCGCGACCTGGTCGCATGCCAATCCGGTGGACATCATTGGCGACGCACCGGGCGAGCGCTACGTGGAGGCCCTGAATGCCTTGCAGGAGGCGCCCGGCGTCGACGCGCTGCTGTTCATGCATGCGCCCACCGCGGTGGTGCCGAGCGCCGACATCGCGCAGGCCTGCGTGCCGCTGTTCGGTGCGTCGGCCCGGCCGGTGCTCACCTGCTGGCTGGGCGGACAGGTGGTGGAGTCCGCGCGCAAGGCGTGCGAGGCGGCCGGCATCCCCACCTACGACACGCCGGAGCGCGCGGTGGCGGCCTTTTTGCAGATGGTGGAGTACCGGCGCAACCAGGACGCGCTGATGCAGACCCCACCGTCGGCGCCCGAGCGCTTCACGCCCGACCGTGCCGCTGCGCGCGGCGTGATCGACGCCGTGCTCGCCAGCGGCCGCGACCTGCTGACCGAGCCCGAGGCCAAGGCGCTGCTCGCGGCCTACGGCATCCCGGTGGTCGAGACGCGCACCGTGCCGAGCGTGGACGCCGCCGTGGCAGCCGCCGGCGAGGTGGGGTATCCGGCGGTGGTGAAGATCCTCTCGCGCGACATCTCCCACAAGTCCGACGTGGGCGGTGTCGCGCTCGACCTGAAGAACGCCGCGGAGGTGCGACTCGCGGTGGAAACGATGGCGCGCCGGGTGCGCGAGCTGCGCCCGGATGCCCACGTCGATGGCTACACCGTGCAGCGCATGGTGGTGCGCCCGCGCGCGCACGAGCTGATCGCGGGCGTCGCGACCGACCCGGTGTTCGGCCCCGCGCTGCTGTTCGGCCGCGGCGGCACCGCGGTCGAAGTGGTGCAGGACCGGGCGATGGCACTGCCGCCGCTCAATCTTGCGCTGGCGGCCGATCTCGTGTCGCGCACGCGCATTTCCAGGCTGCTGGCCGGCTACCGCGACCGCATGCCGGTCGACCACGAAGCGCTGTACCTGGCGTTGACGCAGCTGTCGCAACTGGTGTGCGACCTGCCGCAGGTGGTCGAGCTCGACATCAACCCGCTGCTGGCCGACGAACAGGGCGTGCTGGCGCTCGATGCGCGCGTGAAGGTGCGCATGACGCGGCGCGATGCCGGCGCGCACCTGGCGATACGGCCCTATCCCGCCGAGCTGGAGACGCGCGTCGAGCTGGGCAGCGACGCCCTGCTGCTGCGCCCGATCCGCCCCGAGGACGAGCCGCAGCTGCGCGACTTCTATGCCCAGGCCCGGCCCGAAGACCTGCGGCTGCGCTTTTTCCTCGCGCGCCGCGAGGTGCCGCGCTCCGAGCTGGCGCGCTACAGCCAGATCGACTATGACCGCGAGATGACGCTGGTCGCCGTGGACGCGGACCGGCGGATCGTCGGCGAGGTCCGCTCCGCCTGCGACCCGGACAACCAGCGCGCGGAGTTCGGCCTGCAGGTGCGCACCGAATGGCAGGGCAGGGGCTTGGGCCGGCGCTTGCTGGCAACGCTGATCGAGTACCTGACGCGCCGCGGCACGGCGCAGCTCGTCGGCGAATGCCTGCCGGAGAACGAGGCGATGGCGTCGCTGGCGCGCCGGCTCGGCTTCGAGGTCCAGCGCGCGGGCGACGGCACCTCCACGCACCTGACGCTGGCACTTCAACCGCCCCGCCCGCATTGACGTGCGTCACGCAGGGCGCATGCACCGCCTTCCAGAATCATCGCTGTCACAGGAGCCCACCATGAGCTATCGCAGCATCCTCGTCCACCTCGACGACAGCCCCCGTTGCAACGTTCGCATCGATCTCGCGGCGCAGATCGCCGAGGCGCAGGGCGGCCACCTGCTCGGGCTTGCGCCGACCGGCTGGGTCGACATGCCCGCGAGCGTGGGCCATGCGGTGGGCGGGGCGAAGGACATCCAGTTGTCGTTCGAGCACCTGGTGCAGCGGGCGCATCGCGTGTCCGCCGCCTTCACGGGACATCTGGCGGGGCGCGCAGGCGTCTCGTTCGAAAGCCGCGTGCACGAGGGCGACCCGACGATCGCGACGATCCGCATGGCGCGCTGCTGCGACCTGGCCGTGATCGGGCAGACAGACGACGATGCGTCCGCCTCGGTGCCTTACGACTTTCCGCAGCAGGTGGTGCTCGGCGCCGGGGTGCCTGTGCTCGTGGTGCCGTATGCAGGCCGATTCGACGCCGTGGGCACGCGCGTGCTCGTTGCGTGGGACGGCAGCCGCGAGGCCGCACGGGGCCTCAACGCCTCGTTGCCGCTGCTCGTGCAGGGCGCCAAGGTGCAAGCGATCGTGTTCGACCGCCGATCGGGCGCCGAAGACGTGCAGGGCTGGCAGGTCGAGCAGCTGCGGCAGTGGTTCGAGCGCCACGGCGTCAATGCCTCGGTGACGCGCGAGCCCACCGAGATCGGCATCGGCGAGGCCTTGCTGTCGCGCTGTGCCGACCTCGGCGCCGACCTGCTCGTGATGGGCGCCTACGGCCACTCGCGCTTGACCGAGTTCGTGCTCGGCGGCGCGACGCGCACGGTGCTGCAACACATGACGGTGCCGGTCCTGATGGCCCACTGACACCAACTCGCGCCGTCATCGCTGCTTACACCCGCACCGCTTGCTAACCGGCCTGGCAACGGCCACCGTGCTCGGAAGCCGCTAGACTGCGGGGTTCTTGCGCGCGCTGCGGCGCGCGTTTTCCATCCGTTCTTACACATCAGTCAGGACCATGAACAAAGCAGAACTCGTTGATGCCATCGCCGCCGATGCAGATCTTTCCAAGGCCGCCGCTGCGCGCGCGCTCGACTCCTTCATCGGCAACGTGACCAAGGCTCTGGCCGCCGGCGACACCGTGGCGCTGATCGGCTTCGGCAGCTTCTCGGTCACCGAGCGCCAGGCCCGCACCGGCCGCAACCCGCGCACCGGCGAGGAAATCACGATCGACGCCAGCCAGGGCGTCAAGTTCAGCGCCGGCGCCTCGCTGAAGGCCGCCGTGCAGAAGAAGTAAGCCCCCCTCCGTCCTCCTGCCCACGGGATCGCGCGACCGCCCTGGCGCCGGTCGCAGATCCCGTTGCCGCGCAGGCTTGCGCTGCGGCGTCGCAGCGGCTGGGCCTCCTGCCTTTTCTTGCGCGCGACGCTCACCCTTCCTTCCCCTTCGCTGCGGGTCCGCGGGTCGTCGCGCCCGCCGCTACGGCCCATGTAGTTACACCCACTACACGCCGACGCATGTGGCGAGTCGGGTTGCCCCACGGTAGGCACGGCGTTTGCTGCCGTGTGTCTGCCCTGGGCGACAACACCTCGCTGCTTTCGCCTCCTTTCCGACTCTCACCCCCTCTTTGAGCAGTGCGGGCCCAGGGCTCTTTCTGGCAACGAACGGAAAGGCGGTTGCCAATTTGCTGCAAATTTTTCAATCGCTGGTGGTTTTTCCGCGCTCTCCAGCGATTGGTGTTCTTGAGCGCGGCGGCCGGTGGGCCCCGGGAGGACTCGTGGAATTCGTATCTGATCGACATGAAATGCTGATGGTGGAACTGGCAGTGCGGTATGGCCAGAACCAGGAGTCGGACCAGTACAAGCTGCAGATCGGCCCGCTGGGCGACGCCAGCGGCAAGCTGGAAATCCAGTTGCGCAGCCCGACCATCGGCACCTCCACGCAATGCATGCTGCCTGCGCGTTACGCGCAGGGCTGCGACAGCCTCGCGGTGCTCGCCATCAAGGCATCGATCCACGGGTTGTTCGGCCAGGACCGGCCGGCGCCGCGCATCGTCGGCCTGCCCGAGTGGAGCTGGGCCTCGCTGCAGATCACGCGCGTGCGCCCGCACCTCACGCAGACGCTGCGCCGCTACGAGCTGTCCGTCGAGTCGGCCATCAGCGCGTGCCTGATGCGCTACCAGGGCCCGATGCTCGCGGCGATGGAAACCTTCGAGCTGTGCCGCGAGGATGCCGACCCGCTCTATGCGCTCACGCGCCTGACGCTGCGCAGCGAAACCGCGCAAGCCATGGCGGTGAAGCAGGATCTGCCTTCGCGCGCCGCCCCGATGGCGGACCCCGCCGTGTTGCGTGCTTCGCAAAGCCCGCGCGTCGCCATCGCACGCTGATCACCGCTGCTCGCGGGTGCAGGCCTTGCTGCCAATGGCAGCAAGGCCTTTGTCGTTTCTGGAGCACCCGCCCATGACCCCCTCCCCCACACCGCCCGACACCGCACCCGGAGACGAAGCACCCCCGGGGGCACCCTCCACCGGCGAGAACATCTGCCCCCGCTGCGGCGGCAGCGGCGAAGTGAACCAGCAGCGGTGCCCCGAGTGCGACGGCACCGGCAAGGTGACGACCGGCATCGGCGGCGGCTAGTCTTGCACTGTAGCTTTTGCTGCTCGTTGGCAAGTCCTGCCCATCGTGGCGACGCAGCCGCGCGCGCGGTGCCGGGGAACAAGGGTTGCCCCTGACCTTGGGTCCGCGGGCGACGTCCTTGCGGGCGAGGGAGCGGTCGCGGAGCGGACGTGGCGTTGTCGATGCTCCCCTCGCGCTCTCGCCGCGGACACCCTATCCCTCCGGTTCCCGCCGGGAACCTGTCCCACAGCACAAGGAGTGACAGATGGCGAACATCGAGCGATCGATCGAGGTGGGCGTGCCCGTGCGCACGGCCTACAACCAGTGGACGCAGTTCGAGGAATTTCCGCGCTTCATGCAGAGCGTGCGCGAAGTGAGGCAGATCGACGACACGCACCTGCACTGGAGCGTCGACACCGGCGGCAAGCCGATGGAGTGGGATGCCGAGATCGTCGAGCAGGTGCCCGACCAGCGCATTGCATGGCGCGGCACCAACGGCAACAAGACGACGGGCAGCGTGCGCTTCGAGCCGCTCGGCGACAGCCGCTGCCGCATCACGCTGACGATGGACTACGGCAGCACGGCCGGCAGGAACGTCAAGGACCAGGAGCTCGCCGAGCGGACCGAACAGGACCTGCAGCGCTTTGCGCAGTACATCGAGCAGCGCGGCCAGGAAAGCGGGGCGTGGCGCGGCGAGGTGCATGGCGCGCAGACAGCCGGCAACGGCTCGCAGCGTGCCGGTGGCAACGGGCAGGGCGACTCGCAGCAACGTGAGAGCCGTGGTGCGCCTGATGAGCAGCAGCGCAGTGGCGAGCAGCGCCGCGAGCGCAGCGTGCAGGGGGCCTCGCGCATGTTCGAAGAGGCAGAGCGTTTTGCCAACCGCATGGCGGGGCAATCCTTGAGCGCCTTCTCGCAGCCGATGGCTTTCGGGCCGCGACCGATGTTCTCGAGCCTGTTCAGCACGTTCGACACGCCGTTGCAGATGATGCGGCGCCTGTCCGAGGAAATGGACCGCGAGGTCGAGAGCTTCATGTGGGGCGCGCCCGGCACCACCCGTCGGGCGCTGGCGGCACAGGCTGCGCCATCATGGTCGCCGAGCATCGACGTGAGCCGGGAGGGGCAGGAGCTGGTGATCTGCGCCGACCTGCCCGGCGTGAAGAAGGAAGAGGTGAGCGTGGAGGTGGCCGACGGCCACCTTGTCATCTCGGGCGAGCGCCGCGTCGAGCGCAGCCACACCGACGAGTCCAGCGGCGAGCGCCGCATCGAGCGCGTGTGCGGCCGCTTCGAGCGCGCCATTGCGCTGCCGGAAGGCGCCCGGCCCGAGGATGCG
This sequence comes from uncultured Caldimonas sp., assembly GCF_946480305.1. Next base: position 23,907 of record NZ_CAMLJQ010000012.1, on the reverse strand, counting down.
CAGGCCACGATGAACGACGGGGTGCTCGAGATCCGCATGCCGGCCAACGAGCGCAAGCAGCGCCGTCTCGAGATCCGGTCCTCGGGGCAGCAGCCTCAGTCGTCGTCGGGTCAGGGCATGGCGGGCTGACGCACCGGCCAAGGCATCGGCCCCCGGGCGGGGGCTGACGCCTGGACTCAGGCGCGGGCCTCGCGGCGCCGGCCGACGACGGAATCGAGCGCGCGCTGCGCCTTGGCCGATGCGCCGCGCACCGCCTGCTCGATGTCCCCGGCATGGTCGGTCACGGCGACCGGCTCATGCCCTGCGATGCGGGCTTCGAGCATGCAGCGGATGTCCGCCGCACCGCCCTTGTGGCTGTTCTCGTCGTTGAGGTGCACCTCGACGCGGGTGATCTCTTCGTCGAAGCGATCGAGCGCGTTCTCGACGATGGCGCGGACCGTCTGCGTCAGATCCTCTCCGCCGGTGATGACGTTGTCTGTGTTGAGTTGAACGTGCATGGTGTGATCCTGCGCATGCCGCGCATGGAGTTCATGGCGGCATGCGGTGCTTGGGGTCAATGAAGCTGGTGTTTGAGGCTCGAGAGTTCGTCGTGCGCCTGCTGGATGGCGGTCTTGAGATCCTGCTCCACGCCATCGGCCTTGCGGCAGGCCGCCATGGCTCGGTCGCCCAGCCGTTCCAGGTCGTCCACGCATTGCACGATGCGCTGTTCGTCCTGCGAGCCCTGCATCATCTGCATCGCCTCGTGCGAACGCCGGTCCAACTCGCTCAGGCAGCTCTGCAGCTCCTGGGGCACGTGACTGGACGACTGACACGCCTGCATCGCCTCGCTCGCGCATTGCTCCACGCGGCCCAGCCGCTCCTTCACTTGGTTCATCTGCATGAGGTACTCCTTGTGATGGCAGGCAGGCCGGTCTTCATGCACCGCTCGCGGTGGCCTGCCTCTGCGGCGCGCGTGCCGTCCGAGGCCCTTGCGCGCCAGCTGTGGCGCCCGTCGTCCCGAAGACCGCAGGGAGCGCCTGCACAGGCTGCGGCAGGCGTCGTGCCCGGCGCGCCGGAATCGTTCACGGCTGGTTGGCTGCCGCGCCCGGCATCCGCTCGGCGCCGTCGCGCGCCGGCGTGCGGCCGGAGGCACCGGTCGGGTTCAAGGCGCGGTCGAGGTTGCGGACGTAGGCGGGGTCGTTGAGGTCGGGCCACTTGTTCTCGTCGAACGCGGTCGACATGTCGATGCGGTCGCGCACCACGTTGAGCTCGAGATCGTCCTTCATGTCGTCGGGCAGCCCGATGGCGGAGACCGGCAACGCGATCAGCCGGTCCTGCGGGCTCCATTCCTTGTCGAAATCGAGCACGGCGTAGCGCACCCTGCCGCTGGTGAGGTTGACCACCAGGTCTTCGATTTCACCGGCGTCGCGCCCGGTGGCGTCGTCGATGTCCTTGCCGATCAGCTCGCTCGCGCGCACCAGGCGTGGTGCCTGCCCGGCGGCGCCCGGCTGGCCGGGGGCGCCGAAATGGCGGTCGACCTGTGCGCGGTAGCGCGTGTCGGTCCAGTCGGGCCAGCGCTTGCGGTCGAAGCCCGGCGCGTTCTTCAGCCGGTCCTTGTCGACGTCGAGCATCACCTCGTCATCTTTGCCGACGGTGCGCAACTGCGTCACGGGGTAGGCGAACAGCTTCTCTCCCATGCCCAGCATGCCGCCGAATGCCAGCACGGCGTAGTGCACGCGCTGCTGGTCCAGGTCGACCATCAGGTCGGCGATTTCTCCCAGGTGCTCGCCCTGCGCATTGCGGACCTTCTTGCCGATGAGCCGGCTTGCACGCAGGTCCTTCGCGGGGCCACCCGGCCCCTGCTGCGCCTGTTGCGGCGCGGCATTCGGGGTGGTGTTCGGGGTGGCGGGCTGTGCCGTCTGCGCGTGCGCGGCCAGCGAAAACGCGGCAACGCAGAGCGCGTTCAGTGTCAGGAGCTTGGTGTTCATCGGAGCCTTTCGTCGTGCATGGCACAAGCCGTTGGCGGGCTGCCTTGCTGTGGGGCAAGGGCTGTTCCCTCGGCGCGGGGGCCGAGGCTCGGCACCACCGCCTTACACCACCTCTTGCCACGCAAGACACCAACGCTCACACAACGGCGGCCCAGCGTTTCCAAGGGCTGGCGGCCCGCAGTGATTGCAGCTTCCGCGCGCTGCGCGAGCGGGGCAGCGGAATCATTGTCGCGACCGGAGGGCTCCGACATTCTCTGCCCGAGCCAAGGCCAACGGCGGCTTCGAGCCGCCCGACCTCGCCGTGGGACCTCGCGGGCCCCCGTCGGCGACGGCCATGGCGCCCACCCCTCACAGGCCCGCGTGATCTCTCAGTGGAGTGAAGATGAAACCTCAACCGTCACGCCTGCTCAAGCGTGTGCTCCTTGCCGCAGCGGCGGCCCTCAGCCTGCCCGCCGCGGCCGTGCCCTACGACGTGACCGGCGGCAGCGCGCTGCTCACCTTCTCGGACCAGGCCGTCAGCACGCTGTCGCTGATCTCGGTGTCGGTCTCGCCGAGCGGCGATGCGTCGACCGTCACCCCGGGCCGCGCGTTCTCGTTTCCGATCACCGACGGCAACATCGCCGACAACGCGCTGACCAGCGTGCAGACCAACCCGAGCGCCGGCGTCACGCTGACCAAGGGTGAGACCGCGATCACGCTGAACGATTTCCGCGTCGACGTGGTCGCGAAGACGCTGTTCGGCGACGTGACGATCGGCGGCAGCACCACGCAGGATGCCGCGCTCTACAGCATCACCTCGCTGGTCGAAGACGCGACCGATCCGCTCAACCGCACGCTCAACGCCAGCGGCATGTTCCTCACGGCCTCGGCGGTGAAGACGCTGGGCGATGCGCTCGGCGTGCCCGAGTTCCTGCAGGGTGTGGTGGGCGAAGTGGACTTCGGCACGCTCAACAGCACTGTGGTGGCGGCACCGATTCCCGAGCCGTCGACCTACATGATGCTCGGCGTGGGCCTGGCCGGCATTGCCGCGTTGAAGCGTCGCCGCAAGCAGGCATCTGCTGAACCGGGGCTTCCCGCCGCTGCCTGACGCAGCACCCGGCGGAACGCAAACGCAAGGCCGGCCCCGACCCGGGGCAGGGTTCATGGCGCACCCAAGAGGCGCGCCCCGCCGCATCGAGCCGCCATCCATAAAAAAGAATGACAGGGGACAAACGATGAAACGCACGACGACCGCCTGCGCGTTCGCAGCGGTTCTGGTGGGCGGGGCCCAAGCACAAGGGCTGACACACGAGCCCCCGGCGCACGCCACGTTCCAGGCCACGCAGGCCTCGCCGGTGGAACCGCCCGCGCTGCTGCCACCACTGGATCGCAAGCGCCGCTGGTTCTTTCGGGTGGGTGCCGCCGGGCTCAAGCTCAACGATGCCTCGGGGAACGTGCGCGACATGAACGGGCCGGTGCTGCGCGCCACCGACCACCCGATCCTGCCGCTGCTGGCACCCGGGGTCGATGCGTTCGGCACGCCGGAAGGCGTGACCGTCGACGTGAAGAACGCCGCCTCGCTCTTCGGCAGCGTGGGCCGCTTCCTCGACGACCACTGGGCCATCGAAGGGCTGCTGCTTGCCCTGCCGTTCAAGCACGACATCCATGGCGCCGGCACCATCGAGCGCCTGGGCAAGGTGGCCACGGTGAAGCAGTTGCCGCCCACGCTGATCCTGCACCGCTACTTCGGCGACTACGACGCCAAGTTCCGGCCCTCGATCGGCATCGGGCTCAACTACACCAAGTTCTTCGAAGCCAAGGCCACGCCGGCGCTCGAGGCCTACACCGGCGGACGCACCCGCATCAAGATGAAACCGTCGTGGGGGCTGGGTTTGTTCGCGGGTGGACAGTACCGCATCAACGACCGCCTGCATGTCAAACTAACGGTCGGTTATGTCAGGGTGCGCACCACCGCCACCATGACGACGACCGACACCATGCTGTCTGGCAGCTCGCCGGTGCTCAACGACTACCCGTACCCGGTGAACCAGATCCCGACCGACCCGGTCGCCCGCGAAGCGATGGACAACCTGATCGACCAGGTGGCCACCGACCGCGGAGGCAGCCTGGGCACCTTCAAGCGCGAGATCCGCTCGAAGCTCGACCCGTACGTGGTGTTGTTGAGTGTGGGCTATTCGTTCTGAGTGAAGTGACGGCCCGGCCGCGAGGCAGGAGCCGCCGCTCGATGGAGACCGAGGAGTGGACATGTCCGACATTCGCAGTACCGGCAGCGCGCCGCCGTCGGCGCCGGCCGGCGTTCATCGCCATGCCTACCTGCTGTTCATGCTGCCGGCGCTGCTGCCGCCCACCGCCTGGGCATTGGCGCACCACGACGGCCGCTGGGACGTGTGGGCCTGGTACGTCCCGTTCATCTACTTCGTGGCGATACCCGTCGTCGACCGGCTGCTCGGCCGTGACCGGCGCAACCCATCGCCCGAGCAGGAAGCGGCACTGAAGAACGACCCCTACTACGTTGCGTTGCCCCTGCTGTGCGTGCCGCTGCAACTCGGCGTGCTGCTCTGGGGGGCCTGGGTGTTCGCCGATGCGCCCTTCGGCTGGGTGGGGCAGCTCGGCTGGATGGTCTCGATCGGCTGCGTCGGCGGGGTGCTGGCGATCAACACCGCGCACGAGCTGATCCACAAGGCCACGCGCATGGAGCGGGGTGCGGGCGGCGTGCTGCTCGCCAGCGTGCTGTACGGCTCCTTCAAGATCGAGCACATCTACGGCCACCACGTCGACGTGGCGACGCCGGCCGACAACTCCACCGCGCGGCGGGGCGAGTCGGCGTATCACTTCATCGCGCGCGCGTTCGCGCACAACGTGTCGAAGGCATGGGCCCTGGAGCGGGCCAACGCGGCCAGGCTCGGCAAACCGTTCGTGTGGTGGCGCTCCGAAGTGGTGGCGTGGTTCGGGCTCAGCGCCCTGCTGGCACTGGCGTGCTGGGTGCTTGCCGGCGGCTGGCACGGCGTGCTGTATTTCGCCGTGCAGGCGGTCGTGGCGATCGCGCTGCTCGAAACCATCAACTACATCGAGCACTACGGCTTGCAGCGCCGCCGGTTGCCGAACGGGCGCTACGAGCGGGTCGACCCCACGCACTCGTGGAATGCCGACTTCCTGCTCACCAACCTGCTGCTGTTCCAGCTGCAGCGCCACTCCGACCACCATGCCCACGCCGCGCGCCGCTACCACCTGCTGCGGCACTGCGACGAGGCACCGCAGCTGCCCTATGGCTATGCAACGATGATGGTGCTCGCGTGGGTGCCGCCGTTATGGCGCCGGGTCATGGACCCGCGCGTCGACCGTTACCAGTCGGCCCTGCCGCAGGCGAGGTGACACGACGATGCGCAGCCCTCATCTGGCGCCTTGCGCCACCCGTGCACGCCTGCCGGTGACGAGTTGGCGCAGCGCGCCCGCGAACCGCGAGCCCACCGCCGCGGTCTACGAATCGGTCGTCACGCTGGTTCGCCTGCTGTTGCGCCACGGCCTGACCGAGACGCAGATCGAGCACACCACCGGCCTGTCGCTCGCGGCCACGCGCCACCCCGACGCGCGCGTTCCCGTCTCGCAGGTGGAGCGCCTGTGGCGCATGGCGGCCGAGCGGTTGCACAACCCGGCGATCGCGCTCGAACTGCACAACCACTACCCCGAGAACAAGCTGCACTTCGTGGCCCACCTCGGCATGCGCTGCGCCAACATGCGCTCGGCCATCGAGCACTGGCGCAAGTACGCGTTCCTCGTCTCGGAGATCGACGACGTCGACTACCTGGTGGAAGGCGGCACGGCACGCTTCATCTACAGCTGCCGGGACCCCCGCTACAGCGCGCGGTGGTTCGCCGAGCATTTCCTGTCGTTGGCCGTGTGGTTCGCCAACAGCTTCACCGGGCAGGCGCTGAAGATCAACCAGGCCCGCTTCATGCACGCCGACCCGGGGTGCCGCCACGTGCACGAGCGCACCTTCGGCTCGCCGGTGGAGTTTGCGGCCAGTGAGAACAGCATTGCCTTCGATGCGAGCTACCTCGACCTGCCGTTTCGAACCGCGGACAGCTACCTGCATCACTTTCTCGTCGCCAAGGCCGATGAGCTGAAGGCCGGGCTGGAGCAGGAGGCGCGCGTCGAGAACCGCGTCGTCGCAGCGATCGCCATCCTGCTCACACGCGGCGAGGAGGTCACGCTCGACCGCGTGGCCGACCTGCTGAAGCAGTCGCCGCGCCGCCTGCGCCAGGTGCTGGAGGGCGAGGGCCGACGCTTCCGAGACCTGTTCGACGAAGTGCGCCGTGAAGCAGCCGCGCGCTACCTGATGCAGGGGCTGTCGATCTCGCAGGTGGCGGTGCTGCTCGGGTTCTCGGAGCCGAGCGCGCTGCAGCATGCCTTCCGGCGCTGGTATCACACGAGCCCGGGTGACTTCCGGCAACAAGTGCGCGGTGAAGGCGCGCTGCCTGCAAACGACCGCACGCGCTGCTGAAGCTCTTACCGGGCCGGGGGTGCTCGGCACTGAAGTTTTTGCAGTGCGGGCAGGCGCAGCCCTGCCCGGCGCCCCCGGCACCGTGATTGCTGAGCGAGGAACGTCGCTTTCCTCACAGCCAACACAGCAAAGGGGCTCACAGCATGTCAGCATCCGCCCAGTGGTCGCAGCCGGAGCGCAGGAATCCCGGCATCACGGCCGTTGACGAGTCCGGGCAGGACGTTCCCAGCGTCGCCGAGATCGACGTCCTGCAACGCAATGCCTTCCAGTTGCCCGGCTGGCCCGAAACACCGCATGCCGACGGGGCCATGCGCTGGGTGGTCGCGAACCATCGCTACAACTCGCTGCTGTGGGAGCAGGAAGACCAGGCACGGCGCACCGATGTGGCCGACAGCGAGATCGCGAAGAACAAGCGCGCGATCGATCGCTACAACCAGCTGCGCAACGACGCGATCGAGTCGCTCGACGAGTGCATCCTCGAAGCGATGGCCGGCGTTGCGGTGGCGGACGACGCCTGGATCAACAGCGAGACCGCCGGCTCGATGGTCGACCGGTTGTCGATCAACGCGCTGAAGCAGCACCACATGCAACTGCAGCTCGACCGCATCGGCGTGTCGCAGGCCCACCGCATGAGCTGCGCCGAGAAACTGGAGCGGCTGAAGCTGCAACGCCAGGACCTGCTCGGCTGCCTGCAGCGGCTGCTCGACGGCATGCGCGACGGCACCTGCACCTACCGCATCTACCGTCAGTTCAAGATGTACAACGATCCGTCGCTCAACCCGTATCTGTGCGGCATGAAGGGCAGCAGCCCCACGGGCGAGCCTGGCCGCGTGCTGGCATGACGCCGGCCGTCGACGTCCTCATCCCGACCCGCCACCGACCCACCGCCCTGGCCGCCACGCTGGCCACGCTGATCGGCCAGACGTGGCGCTCGTTCCGCGTGGTCGTCTCGGACCAGTCGGACGGGGCCGCGAGCTTCGAGACCGGCGAGGCGCGATCGATCGTGCGCCTGCTTGAAGCTCGCGGGCACGAGGTGCACCTGCTGCGCAACCTGCCGCGGCGCGGTCTGGCGCAACAGCGCCAGTTCCTGCTGGAGCAGGCGCGCGCGCCCCATGTGCTGTACGTCGACGACGACGTGCTGCTCGAGCCCGATCTGATCGAACGCCTGGTCAACGTGCTGCGCGAGCAGCGCTGCGGCTTCGTCGGCAGCGCGGTGATCGGGCTGTCGTACCGGGACGACGTGCGCCCGCACCAACAGGCAGTGGAGTTCTGGGACGGGCCCGTGCAGCCCGAGGCCGTGCGCCCCCACACCGACGCATGGCAGCGGCACCTGCTGCACAACGCTGCCAACCTGTGGCACGTGCAGCGCGCACTCGGCATCGACGCCGCCCACCCGCGCCTGTACAAGCTCGCGTGGGCCGGGGGTTGCGTGATGTACGACACCGCCAAGCTGCGTGACGTGGGCGGCTTCGACTTCTGGCGCGAGCTGCCCGACGAGCACTGCGGCGAAGACGTGCTGGCGCAGCTGCGCGTGATGGAGCGCTACGGCGGTTGCGGCGTGATGCCGTCGGGTGCCTACCACCAGGAGCTGCCGACCACCGTGCAGCAACGCGAGGTCGACGCGCCTTTCGTGCTGGCAGCCCAGCGCTGGCCGACGGCGGGCGAGGTGCCCGCGTGAGGGCCGTTGCGCACGCCGGCGGGCTGTATGCCGGGCTCGGCGAGCGCGTGCCCGGTGTGCGCTCGCTGGCCGTGCTGCGTGCCAATGCGGTGGGCGACTTCGTCGTTGCGTTGCCGGCCCTGGAGGCCTTGCGCGCCGCGTATCCCGACGCGCGCATCACGCTGCTCGGGCGCGCGTGGCATGCGGAGTTCCTGCGTGAGCGGCCATCGCCGGTGGACGAAGTGATCGCGATGCCGGTGTTCGCCGGCGTGGGCTGGCCGCTCGACGCGCAGCAGGATACGGCAGCGCAGGCGGCGTTCTTCGAGGCGATGCATGAGCGGCGCTTCGACTTGGCGCTGCAGCTGCATGGCGGCGGCCTGCACAGCAACCCGCTCGTGCGCCGGCTCGGGGCGCGGCTCACCGCCGGCTTCCACACACCGGGTGCCATGCCGCTCGACCGCATGCTGCCCTATCGCGAACTGCATCCCGAGGTGCTGCGCCTGCTCGAAGGCGTGGCGCTGGTCGGGGCCTGCGGGCGGACAGTGGAGCCTCATCTCGTCGTCACGCCGCACGACCGCAACGAGGCCGCGGCCGTGCTGCCCGCTTCGGAACGGCCGCTCGTGGTGCTGCAACCCGGTGCCGCCGACCCCCGCCGTCGGTGGTCGCCGGCAAGCTTTGCCGCGGTGGGGGATCACTTTGCCGAACTCGGTGCGGAAATCGCGGTGAACGGCACGATGGCGGAAGCCGAGGCCGTGGCCGGCGTGTTGCAGGGCATGCGCCACCAGGAACGGGTGCACGACCTCACCGGCCGGCTGTCGCTGGGCGGTCTGCTCGGGCTCATCGAGCGGGCCAGGCTCGTGGTCTCGAACGACACCGGGCCGGCCCACCTCGCGCGCGCATTGGGCGTTGCCACGGTGGCCGTCTACTGGATCGGCAACATGATCGGACACGGACCGATCTCGAGTGCGCGGCAGGCGGTGGCCGTGTCGTGGCGCCTCGACTGCCCCGTGTGCGGCCGCAATTGCATGACGGTGGATTGCGGCCACACCAGCTCCTTCGTCGACGACGTGGAGCCGGCGCAGGTCATTGCGTTGGCTGAGCCGCTGTATGAAGGCCCGGCACCGCCGGATGCGATGCTGCCGGAGACGCATCCGGAAGAAGGGGTGCATCGGCTGCCGCAGCCCTGAGCTGCAACGGCAGGTCGAGCAAGGGCAGGGCGGCCTCGACCACCGCGGCCGGCGCCACGGTGCGCTCGCCCGCGGGTGGCACCACGCAACGATGGCGCAGGCGATCCAGCGGTGCCCAGCGCGCCGGGTCGGTCGCGAAGAAGACCACGACGCTCGGCAGCCGCAACGCCGCCGCAATGTGGGCCACGCCCGTGTCGTTGGAGACCAGCAGGCGCGACCGTGACAGCAGCGCCGCGAGCGCCCCCACCGACAGGCTGCGCGCCGCGTTGATCGCCGGCGTGCGCATGCGCGCCTGCACTTCGGCGGCGAGCTCGTGTTCGGAGGCGTCACCGGTGATCACCGCGCGCCATCCGTTGCATGCCAACGCATCGCCCACCGCGGCAAAGTGCTCCGGCGCCCACCGCTTCGAGGCTTCGCGAGCGCCTGGGTGCAGACAGAAGAACTGCCCCGGCACCAGCGCCGCCAGGTCGGGATGCCGGTTCAGTTCGGCGTCGTCGTATTCGTCGAGCGGGAAGAACACCTCGTCGTCACGGTCGTCGCCGCCGAGCTGCTTCACCAGGCTCAGGCAGCGATGGATCTCGTGCAACCCGTCCGGGTAGGGCCAGTAGAGGCGCCCGTCCCCCGGCGAATTCAATGCGTCGTGCTCCGGCAGAAAGCCCACCGTGAGCCGCGCGCCCAACGCCTCGACGAGCCGGTTGCTCGTGCGCCCGCTGCCGTGCATCTGCACGGCGAGATCGAAGCGCTGCTCGCGCATGCCCTGCGCCCAGGCGGCGAACGGCGCGTGCGTGTGGCATGGCTGTTCGGGCAGGTCCGGGTGGCCGGGAAAGGGCTCGAAGGCATCTATCCATGGCGAAAGCCGCTGCGCGAAATCGCGCGCCCAGGGCAGGCCGATCAGCGTGATGTGGGCGTCCGGGTAACGCCCTCGCAATGCGCGCAACGCGGGCGTGGCGCACACCATGTCGCCCAGCTTCAACGCGCGGAAGACGCAGATGCGTTCGATGGTTGGTTCTGTCATGAAGTGGCGGATCGGAGTTCGTCGATCCTTCCACCCAGCAAGGTAAAGGCCCGCGCACGCCACGGCGATGCGCAATGTGTGCGCTGCATCGGGTTGTGAGCAAAGCGAGGCGGCGGGAACAGGCGCGGCACCGATGGTCACAACCACGCGGCGGCCTTGAACCGGAAAGACGACACCCGGTGCTCACGACGAGCACCGGGCGATGGATTGGCGGGCAAGACCGGTGGCGCCGGATATGGCGGCAGGACCGGATGAGCGGACGGCAGGGCCGCCGGCTTCCCACACATGGTGAGCTTGCCCAATTGCAGTATCGGCAGTTGCTGCCCGAAGTGGAGCCCCCTTTCCGGGGGGCTGCGGTCAAAGTTCACGCGTTTCCCCCGTGAGTGCGGGGGAAGGGGAGGAGGGGGCTCGAGGGCGAGCGCTCAGGCCGGATGGCCCTCACGCTCTCAGGGCCGGCAGGGGACGTCGAAGTCCACGTGGTAGTGCTCGTCGTGCCGCACCCAGGCGTGGGTCTTCGGCAGCCGAAGGTGACGGCGCAGGTAGTCGCCGTGCGAGGTGGCGAGCAGCGCCGGCTGCAGCGGCGGGTCGAAGATCACGCGCGCAATACCGACCTTGCGCGCCTGCGCCGCCTTGTGCAGTGCAACAAGGTGTGCGCCCAGTGCCTCGAAGTCGATCACGTAGTCGTCGTAGCGGCCCTTTGTATCGAGCTCGATGTCGTAGCCATAGCGGTTCAAGGCATGCGTGGGCAGCGGCACCGAACGACCTCCACGCAACACCGGCACCATGAAGTCGACCGACAAGCCGTTCTGGTGCGTGCGGTGCGGTTTGAACGGGCCACCTTCGGCGAAGCCGGTCTCGGCGTAGACGTATACCTTGCCGGCGTGGCTCGCCTGCAATGACTCATAGGCCGCGACGACGATGTCATGGACCGTGCTGTGCACGTAGGTGCGCCCGGCGTGCGCGGCGACCGTGCTGTAGCTCGTGTAGTTGGGGCCGGAGAGGGGGAGCCGCACGCCGTTTTCCAGGCGGCCGCGGCTGGGGGTGCCGTGGCAGGTGCTATTGGTCGGCGTCGCGAACGACGTGGCCGCGATGAGCAGCGATGCACAGAGGAGGCCGATAGGACGGCCGGCGCTGACGAGCCATCGTCCCATCATGAAGGAGGCGGGCGCCAGCATCGATCGGACCTCGTTTTGAGAGCGCGGGGATCAGCGCTCCCGGCTCCAGACCCACTGCACCGCTCGCCCTGCCAGCGCGGGCATGGCCTCGCCGGCACGGACGGCCTGGCCATGCCTCATGTCTTCGACGCACACCCAGACGCCACCGCGTGGACAGGCATTGCCGGTGTCGGCGAACAGCAGTTCCGTTTGGTGGATCTTGCGGCCGTCGATCACTGCGCCGTCGTCTTCGAGGGTCAACTGCAAGCGGCCCGAGGCGGCCCGTTCCGCGAAGATTTCGATCGCGCCCTTGAGCGCCACAAAGAAGTCCCAGTCGGACAGATCCTGCACCGCAGACGCGGCAGTGAAGTCCGAAGCGTAGAGCTGCAGGTAGTAGTCCGAGTCGTAGACCAGCGTGTAAAGCACCTTGCCATCGCCCGCCACGAGAGACACCGCGCTCTTGCCCGACATCAGGCGGCCATCTGTGTACTTTGCCGGCTCGATGACGCAGCGCAAGCCTGGAGACGACTCGATGACCGCGCCGTTTGCGAGCTTGCGGCACAGCTCGAACACCTGCCCGTCGTAGGTGCGGAAGATGAATCGCTGGTCGTCGGTCCAGTAGGAGTAGAAGCGTTTGTCGCCGACGTCGGTGTAGCTGCCTCGAACCGGCAGATCGGCGAGCACCCGGGCGCCAGGAGGCTTTTCGGAGTCGTCGACAGGGCGCCAGCGGCCTGTGTCGTGGTCGAGGTCGATGAGGTCGCTACAGGTGTGATGCTTGTACAGCCACATGGGAATCAGCGGGATTTGTTGACGATGGCGTCGATCTGCTTCAGAAGTTCGGCGGCCTTCTTCGGGTCACCGGTCTTCTTTTCTCGATAGAACTCCATCACCAGATCCCACGGGAAGTCTTCGCCACCTGCGTTCTGCGCCCCTTCGATGATCTGCGCGTCGCTTTTCGGGTTGCCGCGGCCGATGGGCACCCGTTCCTTCGTCTTCGGATGGATCGTGTAGCCGCGCTTGAGGTCGTCGTACGTGGGGCCGAGCGGATCTCCGTAAACCTGCTCGTTGCGCTTGTAGATGACTTCGCGCAGTTCCGGGTCGGTCTTGTCCTTGAACTCCTTGCCGATGGCACGACGTTCCGCGTTGGCGGCCCTGGCGATCTCTTCCTCGCTCTTGCCCGCCGCGCGCATGCGTTCCACCAGTCCGCCGACCCGCCGCTTCACCGCGACTTCGTATTCCAGTCGCAGCAACGGCTTGGCGCTGTGGGCAAGGGTGTTGCCGGTGTTCGTCGTGCCGTCCATCTTGGCCGGCTTGGCCCGTTCCAGCAGCTTGTCGAGTTCCGACTTCAGAAAACGCATGACCTCGGGGATTTTCTGCTGCCCGAGGCTCTTCAGGTGTTCAAGCTGCTTCTCGACCAGTTCCAGCCGCCGGACCTTGTCTCCCATCGCCAGCTTCGCCAACCACGAATGGCGGACATCGCGGATGCCGAGCACGATCCGGTTGACGATGTCGTTGAAGGACTTCAAGGCGTCGCGGGTGTATTGATCCATCGGGAGGTTCTTCAGAAAGGCGACCGGGTCGCCCTTCCCCGAGCCGCGAACGATGGCCAGCACCGTTTCGACGGCTTCGTCGAGATGGCTTCCTCCGGCCCGGATCGCTTTCACGACCACCTTGAAGACGCCTTTCAGCAAGCTTCCCAGGATGGGAATCAAGCCAATCAGCGTGATGGCCAGCGCGATCCACTTCCATTTGTCGCTGCTGTCCTTCGACAAGCCGTACAGGTTGGCGATGACGTCGCGGACATCCGCAAGCTGATCGAGGATGGGGATCGCCGTGATGATGCTGCCGACGATGGTTTGCGACAGCGAAGGGTCTTCGTTGAAATCGCCCTGGAGCACGCCCCAGAACCAGTCGATGGCTTCATCCATGGTGATCACCCATTACCGCCCGGTACAGGGCTTGTAGTTGTTCTCCGGAAAGAGTCTTTCCGTATGCGGGGTTGGGGGTCTCTTCGGGAGGATCGTCGAGCGCCCACTGGCGCTGGTCTTCACCGATCTCGACCTTGGCGAGACCGCTGGGCACGCCTTCCATCCGGACACGTCCGTCAGCGCTCAACGCGGCCCGGCGCACCGATCCGTCGGCGAACGTCACCTTGACAGGAGCGCCCTGGACGGCGGACCCGTCGTAGTACGTGCGTTCCACCTCGATCCAATGGACTGGCTCTTGCGCCGCACCCTGGGGCAGACTCAACAGTTCGGCCGCCCCATTCCCCGGCCCCTCCCACTGATGCCCCGAACTCTTGACCGTGAAGTTCCCCGGGCACGCATAGGTGACGTTGCCGCCTTCGAGCGTCACCTTGCTCTGCCCGCCGATCATCTCGATCTTGTTCTTCGCGTGAATGCGGATCTCGTCGTTGACCGAGACGACCGTCACATCCTGCTCGGCGTAGAGCTCCATCGCGTCGGTGTGCGCGCGGATGGATACCGGGCCGTTGCCGGCGAACGCCTGGATGCCGCCGTCGTGCGTGAAGAGGCTCGTCGTCTTGCCGCTCACGCTCGTGGCCGTGTGCGCGGCCGTCTCGTGCAGGTCGCCTTGCACCGCCACCGTGTAGTCCTGCCCCGCGAAGCTCGCCACCGTGGCCGGTGTCGCGAAGGCGCTGGCGCTGGGGGTTTCCATCAGCACCACGGGCTCGTTGAAGCGCTCCACCGGGTCGGCCAGGTCTCGGCTGCCGGGCGCGGCCTTCTTCGCCTCCTGCCCGTTGACCGCCCCGTTGTACTTGCCGTCCTGGGTCACGTCGATCTGGCGGATGAACTTCTCCACCGCCTGATCCGGCTCGTGACTGGTGAGCTTCAACGCTTCCTGGCTGCTGGCGGCTTCGCTCAACCGCTTGCCCAGGTCATGGGCCGCCTTCAGCTGCCCGACCGCCTCGGCCGCATCCATCTGCGTGCTCGCGACCGACGCACCCTGTTGCGGCCGCGCGGTCGTGCTGATCAGCAGGCCTTCGCCAGCGCGCACGCTGGCCCAGCCTTGCGTGGCCAGCTCGAAGCCCGAGCCGCGCCAGCTGCCGCGCTGCGCGCTGTGCGTGCCCTGCTGGATCAAATGCCCCAGGCCCAGCTCGCTCATCGCGTGCGTGGCGAGGAAGCGCATGCGCAACTGCCCGGTGGCGTCGTCGACCACCCAGGAGTTGCTGCCCTGGCCGTCCAGCGCGTGGGTGTACAGGCCAGAGATCACGCCGGGGTGGTTGACGCCGGAGTCGATGCCGGCGGAGTACGGCGGCGTGTCCTGCCCGTTGTAGAGCTGGGCCACGATCACCGGCCGGTCGATGTCGCTTTCCAGAAAATCGACCAGCACCTCGGTGCCGATGCGCGGCACCAGCACCGAGCCCCAGTTCGCGCCGGCCGAAGGCACCGCCACGCGCACCCAGGTGCCGGCTTGTTCGTTGCCCGGGGCATTGCCCTGCGTGTCGCCGGCACTGTCATGGCCCAGGCCGCCGGGGTTGGGCCGTTGGCCCCGCTGCCAGTGGAACTGCACCTTGACGCGCAAGTCGCGTTCGGTGGTCAGCGGCTCGCCCTGGATGCCGACCACGAGCGCCGTCTGGCAGCCGGGGGCGGTGGGCTTGCGGATGAACCCGGGCACGATGGCGGCCGGGCCGGGCGCGCAGGTGTAGCGGTTGCGGTAGCTGCCGTGTTCGAGGTCGGGGCGGTTCAGCAGCCGGGTGATGTCGGTGCCGAGGTTGTTGGCGATCTCGTGCTCCACCGTGAGCACGGTGAAGCGGTTGTCGCGTGCCGACTTGCCGTACAGCGGGTGCTCGGTGAGGGTGAATTGCACGCCAGCACTGAGCACGCGCACGGCGCCTTCGCCGTAGAAGCGCTTGTAGTCGAGTTCGAGGGCGTCCACGGCGATGCTGGCGGCCCGCTCGGCATGGGCGGCGTTCTCGTAGCGGTAGGCGCCGGCGCCGTCGTAGACCTCCAGCGTGGGCAGCTCGCCATGTTCGAGCGCGGTGCTGTCGTTCGCGGTGGTGCCGGCGAGTTGCTTGTAGTTCCAGGCGCCCAGCGTCACAGCGTTGGGGCCGGCCGAGCGGTGGGCCGCAAAGGCGCTGATGCCGTCCTGGGGCTTGGCGCCGATGCGCACGTCAGGGCGTGTGAAACGCAGCGGCCCCAGGTCGGCGCGGGACGACTGGCGATCGGTGATGACCATCACATGCTGGGCGTGGCCACGGCGATCAGCGTCGGCCAGGGCCTGGCCGTCGAGGTGTTCGAAGTGGAAGCTCAGGCCTTCCTCGCTCAACAGGCGGCAGACGAATTCGTAATCCGTCTCGCGGTACTGCATGCACAGGCTGCGCGTGCGCAAGGGCTCGGTGACTTCGATGCGCCAGTTCGCGGCCGGGTAGTCGGCGAACACCTCTTCGATGATCTGCAGCGCTGTCTTGTCCTGGAAGGCGAAGGCATCGCGGCGCAGCGTGAGGAAGTGCAGCCACGACTTGAGCTCTAACCGGTAGCGGGCCAGGCCGCCGTCGGCGCCGAGGTGGCGGGCTTCGACGACGAAGCCATGCCAGGGGCGCAGGCTGCCGTCAGGGCGCACGAGGCGCAGGCTGACGGGCTCGCCGATCAGCTCGTCGAGCGCCAGCTGGGCGTCGGTGGCGAGGCAATCGACGGAGATTTCGAAGGGCTGGTTGACCGCTTCACGCACCACCGCGCGCTCGGGCACGAGCATGGCCGTGTCGAGGCGGGTTTCGATGCGCAGCAGCCGGGTGTTTTGAGAGAAGAACAGCAGGCCCAGCGCGTCACGCAGGGACGCTCCAGCCTGAATGGGGAACGACATGACCCACTCCCTGTGGATGTTTCGAGTTGTGGGCCGGGAGTATCGCGTGCGCGGGCGCGGCTGGATCAGCCGCCGCAAGCTGGATTACGTTCGCTTTCAATTTGACGCTGCCGCTCACAGCGGCGAGCAAGTGGTCGCTTCGGTCAGGCAGCGGCGCCTGGCCGGGGTAGTGTCCTGGCGACCTGGCGCATCGCGGTCATGAAGGCTTGCAAGCCGGCGGCCGACGGCGGATCCGTGCGCAACACCAGGCCGACCGGCTCGTGGGTGCCGGAAGCCAGCGGCAACAGGTGCAGCAGGCCTTCGTGCAGGTCGAGGCTGGCCGCGCCCTGCGGCGTGAACCAGACCGCGTCGCTGCTCAGGCAAAGCTGCCGTGCGAGTGACACCGCCAGGGTCTCCACCGTGCCGGCGGCGGGCGCGAGGGCGTGCGTTGCGAGCACCCCATCGGCCGCATGGCGGATCATCGTGCCGGCCAAAGGCAGCACCCAGCGGAACCGGGCCACGTCGGCCGCTTCGAAACGCGGCGCGGCAAGCAGTGGATGCCCATGGCGCACCACGGCGACGAGCGGCTCGGCGAACAGATGCTCGAAGGTCAAGCCGACCATTTGTTCGGGTTCGGCCAATCGGCCGAGCACGGCGTCCAGCTCGCCCTGCTGCAACCGCTGCAACAACTGGCGATTGCGGCCCGTCTCCACATGCACGCGCAGGCCGGGCGGCATGGCCTCCAGCGCCGTTGCGAGCACGGGGGTGGCGAGCGTCGGCAGTACACCGAGTTTCAGTGGCGGCCGCTCGGCCACGTCGGTGATGCTTTCGAGCGCCTCGTTCACTCCCGCGACGACGCCGCTTGCGTGCTGAAGGAAGGCGTGGGCCGCGGCCGTGAGCACCGCGCCGCGCCGGCCGCGCACGAACAACCGAACACCCAGGATGTCTTCCAGGTCCGCCAGCGTCTTGGTGACCGCCGGCTGCGAGATGGAGAGCGACTGCGCCGCGCGGCGCAGGTTGCCGAGCCGCGCCACGGCAAGAAAGCAGTGCAGGTGGCGCAGTTGCAGGCGTTGCAGTGCGGTGCTCATTCAATAACCAAGAGGAATTGAAAAATTGAAGATTAATCAATTTACTTAACTCTGTGTGATACCTACAGTGGGCCATTCCTCGATGGAGCCACCGATGAGCGCATTGCCCCCGCCCGGTCCGCGCGACTGGAGCAGCCACCCGCCCTACCTCTACGCCGACTACAAGTCCACCGCGCTGCGCGGCCCCACGCGCCCGCTCATTCCGCTGAAGGAACACCTGCGCCAACTGCGGGCGCCGGTCTACGGGCACGACAGCATCGGCCCGCTGGACCACGACCTCACCCGCAACGCCGCGAGGAACGGCGCGCCGCTGGGCGAGCGCATCATCGTCACCGGCCGCGTGCTCGACGAGCGCGGCCGGCCGGTGCGCAACGCGCTGATCGAGGTGTGGCAGGCCAATGCGGCCGGCCGCTACGTGCACAAGGTCGACCAGCACGATGCGCCGCTCGACCCCAACTTTCTGGGCGCCGGCCGTTGCCTGACCGACGCCGACGGGCGCTACCGCTTCCTCACGGTGAAGCCGGGCGCCTACCCGTGGGGCAACCACCCCAATGCCTGGCGCCCCAACCACATCCACTTCTCGCTGTTCGGCGAATACTTCGCGAGCCGGCTCGTGACGCAGATGTACTTCCCGGGCGACCCGCTGCTGGCCCACGACCCCATCTTCCAGGGCACGCCGGCCGGCGCGCGGGAGCGCCTCGTGTCGCGCTTCGCGCTCGACGTCACCGAGCCCGGTTTTGCGCTCGGCTACGAGTTCGACATCGTGCTGCGCGGCCCCGCCGAAACCCCGATGGAGACTTCGCGATGAGTGCCACTGAAGAACGCCTGCCGCAGACCCCATCGCAAACCGTCGGCCCGTACTTCGCTTACGGCCTGACGCCGCGCCAATACCACTACGACCACGACAGCGCCTACACCCCGGTGCTTGCCGAGCCCCACGCCGAAGGCGAGCACATCCGCGTGGTCGGCAGGGTGCTCGATGGCGAGGGCCACGCGATCGGCGACGCGATGATCGAGATCGCCCAGCTCGACGCCCAAGGCCGCGAGATCACGAGCGAGGCGCAGGCGCGCGAGCTCGGCTTTCGGGGGTTCGGGCGTTGCGGCACCGGCACCGACGCGCAGCACCGCTTCGAGTTCCGCACCGTCAAGCCCGCGGTCGGCGGGGCAGGCGAGGCACCGCACATCGACGTGATCGTGCTGATGCGCGGGCTGCTGTCACACGCCTTCACCCGCATCTACTTCGAAGACGAAGCGACCGCGAACGCTGAAGACCGCGTGCTGCGAACGGTGCCGCCGGAACGCCGCCACACGCTCATGGCTCGCCGCGAAGCGCAGCCCGGCGGCGTTGCCTACCACTTCGACATCCACATGCAAGGCCCGCACGAGACTGTGTTCTTCGACCTTTGAGGGCCCGGCACCTCACGCCGGAGTGGCCGCCGACTCGGGGCAGGGCAGCGGCCCCACGTCGGTGTCGAAGGTGTACTCGATGCGGTTGCGGCCCAGCCGCTTGGCACGATAGAGCGCTTCGTCCGCGCGGTTGAGCAGGCTCTGCACGCTCTCGCCCGGGCAATACGCAGCGATGCCGCCCGAGGCGGTGACGTGCAGCCCCGGGGCCAGCGTGGCCCAGCTGGTGCCCGAGACGGCCTGCACGACGCGGCCCATCAATGCGCGTGCGTGGTTGGCCGGCAGCGCGGGCAGCAGCACGACGAATTCCTCCCCGCCGTAGCGCCCGAGCTGGTCGCTCATGCGCAGCGTCCCCTTCACGGTGGCGCTGAACCGGCGCAGCACCTCGTCGCCCACCAGGTGGCCGTGCGTGTCGTTGATCAGCTTGAAGTGGTCCAGATCCAGCAGCGCCACGCAGAACGGTTCGCCGCTGCGTTCGCTGCGCGTGATCTCCATCTCGATCAGCTGCATCACACGCCGGCGCGACAGCGCACCGGTCAGCTCGTCGCGGTCGGCCAGCTCCTGGATGCGCTGCAGCGACTGCTGGAGCAACTCGTTCTTCTCGCGCACCTTCTGGCGCAGCGTGTTGAGGTGGCTCGCCAGCACGGTGAAGCGCGCCAGCACCAGCACCAGGAACACCCACAGCACGGCCACCTCCGCGGGGTTGGAAGCCGGCAGCCGCAGCTGGTCGCCCACCGCGTGAAAAACCGCAGCGGCACCCAGCGCGGCCAGCGCCAGCGCGACGCGAAACTGCTTCATCGTGAACTGCACCAGCCCGAACAGCCCGGTGACCAGCAACGCCGACAGGAACGCAAAGCCCAGTTGCGGCGCAGCCGCCAGGAAGCTGAACAGCACGATGCCCGCGAACACCATTTGCGAGACGAACATGTTCGGGTCGCGCAGCCGCAGGTTCGCCCCCGTGATCACCAGCAGCGCAAACGCCAGCCCGCCGAGCAGGTTGATGGCGAGGAACCACCCCGGGATGTGCCAGCCGACCGAACCCGCCCACGCGTAGAGCGAGAGCCCGAAGGCGCCGACCGCGTAGTTCACCGTCGACACGCCGATCATCTTCAGGCGGTTGCGTTGGTCCTGCGTTCCGCGCTTGCGCCGGCTCGATGCTTCAGGGCTGTCATCGCCGGTCGGGGCTTCCGGTTCTGACGGGCTCGACGGCAGAGGCGCGTCGGAGGGGGGCCGCAGCACGGACATGAACGCTCCTTGTTGGGGGCAGGTCTCGGGCGACCCTTTTGAGACGGGCCTGAGTGTGTTGCATCGGCATCGGCGCGTGCGGCTGGATGCTGGTTAACCCTCTCAAGTCGACGCATGCGGCATGACGTCACGGTTGCGAGCGCCTGGACACGCGGCGGCTTTGCGACGGTTTGCCCCGCTGCATCTGCTGCCGCGCCGCGACGCGGAACTCGCTGGGCGGCAAACCCGCATGGCGCGTGAAGAAGCGCGTGAAGTACGCCGCGTCCGAAAAGCCGAGCGTCGCTGCCACTTCCTTCACGCTCAGCAGCGTGTAGGCGAGGTCGCGTTTCGCTTCGAGCACGAGCCGCGCGTGCAGCGCGCCGAGTGCGGACATTCCCAGCACCTCGCGGCACACCCGGTTCAGCTGTGTGGGCGTGATGCCCAGTTCGCCCGCGTAGAAGCCGATGCCCGGCTGCTCCCGGAACGTGCGGTCGAGCAGTGCCCGAAACCGCTGCACGTGCTGCAGGCTGCGCGGTGCCACGCCGTGCACGGCGTGCTGCGGTGCAGCAGCGGCACGAGCCACGAAGGCCAACGCGGTGCACAGCGCTGCTTCGACCACCGCCATGCGCCACGGCGCGGTGCCGCGCATTTCGTCCGCCAGCAAGGTGGCAGCGTGGTCGATCTGCCGGAACTCCGGTGCACCGGCCGCGAATGGCAGGTACAGCGGCTGCGTCAGGCGTTCCAAAAGTTCAGGCGAGGCGGCCAGCAGCGCCTCGAGCCGGTGCGCCACCACGGTGATCACCAGCCCGTCGGTGTTGCGCGAAAAACGGAACCCGTGCACGGCCAATGCCGGCACGTAGATCACGCACGGCGCGACGAAAGCCTGGCAGCCGTCGGCGAACTCCACGTCGCCCTGTCCGGAGCGCAGGCACAGCAGCTGGCAGAACACGTCGTGCCGGTGCGGCTCGATCTCCCAGTCGTACAGGTGGCTGCGCTCTGCGATCGACTCGACGTGCAGGCTCTCGGGGATCAGCGGCTGCCCGTGCTCGCCGTACAGCGCATAGGTGGGAACGCGGTTCAATGCCGGGCACTCCGTGGTGCGTACAAATGTTCGGATTGTCCAAGCGATTGTCCGATCCGTCCATTCCGCCGCAAGCCCGCCGGGCCTACGCTTGCCTGATCAAAAGACAAGGAGACGGCGATGAAGGTGCAGGTGGCCATCATCGGTTCGGGCCCGTCGGGCCTGCTGCTCGGGCAGTTGCTGCACAAGGCCGGCATCGAAGCCGTGATCGTCGAGCAGCGCAGCAAGGAGTACGTGCTCGCACGCATCCGCGCCGGCATCATCGAGCAGATCTGTGTCGACCTCCTCGACGAGGCCGGCGTCGGCACGCGCATGCACCGCGAAGGGCTGCCGCACCAGGGCATCGAGCTCGCCTTCGGCGGCGCACGCCATCGCATCGACCTTTCGGGTTTGACCGGCGGCAAGTCGGTGATGGTCTATGGCCAGACCGAGATCACCCGCGACCTGATGGACGCGCGCGAAGCTGCGGGCCTGCCGACGGTGTATGAAGCGGGGCAGGTGAGCGTGCATGACTTCGACGGTGCCCGCCCGCGCGTGCGGTACGAGAAGGACGGCCGCTCCCACGAGATCGAATGCGACTTCATCGCCGGCTGCGACGGCTACCACGGCGTGTGCCGGGCCAGCGTGCCGGCCGACGCGTTGCAGACCTACGAGCGCATCTACCCATTCGGCTGGCTGGGCGTTCTGTCGGACACGCCGCCGGTGGCCGACGAGCTGATCTACACCAACCACGAGCGTGGTTTCGCACTGTGCAGCATGCGCTCGCACACACGCAGCCGCTACTACGTGCAGTGCTCGCTCGACGACAAGGCGGAACAGTGGTCCGACGATGCCTTCTGGGACGAACTGCGCCGCCGGCTCGACGCGGAAACCGCCGAACGGCTGGTCACCGGCCCGTCCATCGAAAAGAGCATTGCGCCGCTGCGCAGCTTCGTCGCCGAGCCGATGCGCTTCGGCCGGCTGCTGCTCGCCGGTGATGCCGCCCACATCGTGCCACCCACGGGCGCCAAGGGCCTCAACCTCGCAGCCGCCGACGTGCGCTACCTGTCTCGCGCGCTGATCGAGCACTACCACGAGCGCAGCGATGCGGGCCTCGATCACTACTCGGCCAAATGCCTGCGCCGTATCTGGAAGGCCGAGCGCTTCTCCTGGTACATGACCAACCTGCTGCACCGCTTTCCCGAGGAAGGCGAGTTCGGCCGCAAGATCCAGCGGGCCGAGCTGGAATACCTGGTGGGCTCGGTGGCCGCGTCCACGTCGCTGGCCGAGAACTACGTCGGCCTGCCGTTCGAGGATTGAGCGCGCCGCTTCGGCGCAAACACCGATTGCGCCGAGGCATCCGGGCCTTGTAGGCTGCCAGCCTCCAAGCCGGCAGTTCCTTCCATGAAAGACATTCCCCTCGGCACCCGCGCCGAGTTGACCTACACCGTCACCCGCGACAAGACGGTGCCTCACATCTACGAGGAGTTCGAAGAGTTCGGGCAGATGCCCGAGGTCTTCGCGACCGGCCTGATGGTCAGCATGCTCGAAGCGTGTTGCCAGCGCGCCATCATTCCCTTCCTCGACTGGCCGCGCGAAGGCTCGCTCGGCACGCACGTGAACTTCGCGCACATGGCGCCCACGCCGCCGGGCATGACGATCCGCGTCCAGGCCGAGGTGACCGCCGTCGATGGCCGCAAGATCACCTTCCGGGCCGAAGCGCACGACGGCATCGACAAGATCGCGGAGGGCACGCACGAGCGCTTCGTCGTCGACTACGAGAAGTTCAACGCGAAGGTGGCCGCCAAGCGGCAGCAGGCCTTGGGCAGCGTGGGGTGACTGCAGTGCCCGCCATGTTGTGGGACGATGGCGCCCTGCGCGCCGCTGGCGCCTACTGAACGCAGTTCTCATGCCTCCAGCCTCCACCGTTCCCAGCCCCTGCGTGGGCGTCTGCCGCATGCACCCCCTCAGCGGGTGGTGCGAAGGCTGCCTGCGCACGCTCGACGAAATCGCCGCCTGGTCGACGATGACCGACCTGCAAAAGCGCGCGGTGTGGAAGCAACTGCCCGCGCGCCGCGAACAGGCGGTCGTGTTGCACGGCGCGCCCCCCGAGGCCCGGAGCACCTCATGAAGCAACTGACCTTCTACTTCGACGTCGTCTCGCCCTACGCGTGCCTCGCCTTCGAGCGGTTGCCGTTGGCCTTGCAGGGGTGCTCGTATGCCATGCGCTACCAGCCGGTGCTGTTTGCCGGCCTGCTGCAGCACTATGGTCAGCTCGGCCCCGCCGAAATCGCACCCAAGCGCGCCTGGACGTATCGCCAGATCGCCTGGCAGGCCCACCGACTGGACATCCCCTTGCGCATGCCGGCCGGCCACCCGTTCAACCCATTGGCCTTGTTGCGGTTGGCACTTGCCTGCTGCGATGCCGGCGACACGCCCAACCGCTACGTCTGCGAAACATTGTTCCGCCACGTGTGGCGCACCGGCGAGCCGGCCGACGCGCCTGCACGGCTGGCCGCGCTCACCGCCACGCTGTCGCCGCGCCGCGATCCGGCGAGCGACGAGGTGAAGCTTGAACTGCGCCGAGCCACCGAAGAGGCCGCCCGACGCGGCGTGTTCGGCGTGCCGACGATCGAGGTCGACGGCCGGCTGTTCTGGGGCCTCGATGCGCTCGAGATGGTGGCGGCCTACCTGCAGGGCGACGCCTGGTTCGACGGGCCGGCCTGGGACGAGGCGGCCAGCCTGCCGGTGGCCGCAGCGCGCACGGGGCGTTAGCGACGCGCGATTGACCTCGGCAGCGGCACCGCTGTGCCGCCCTTTCGCGCAGCTCGCGCCCCACGGCGCATCACC
>NZ_CAMLJQ010000011.1 GCF_946480305.1 uncultured Caldimonas sp. | reverse complement strand
CAAAGTGGCCGGCAAATGCCGATCCGACGTGGCCGGAATATGCCGATCAATGACACCCCGCCCGAGCGTGAGAAGACAACCCCGGTCGGTTGGTCTTTCTTCATCGGCTGCCTCTTTTTGTATGACGTGTGGCGCACGCCGTACTTCACGCGTATCGAAATGGGCGAGCTTGTCGTGGGCTGCGTGGCGATCCTCATCGCCTTCGGACTGTCCAAGATGTACGACAGCATCAACGCGGATGTCGCAGTCGAGTACGACGCTTGGCTGCGGTCGTGGTACTGCCACCAGTGCTGCACGATCTTCACGGTGCCTCCTACCGGGCAAAGCAGCAATTGACTCTTCTCGTCCAGCCGGAGCGCCTGCAGGTTCTTCAGGCAGGAATTTCCATCCACAAACGACACAGGAGGACACCGACATGATTCCAAGGCGATTACTGAGAGCGCTCCTTGGCACTTGCGCACTGCTAGGGTCTCTAGGCGCCCAAGCCGGTGGGCAGGATGCCATCCAGAACCTGTTCAACAACCTGGCGCGGGCAAAAGCGAGCGTCGGAGTCACTGCGGACGCGACCGTTTCTGCTCCCACTCCCGTCAAAGGCATCTATGCGGTCACGGACCGTCAGGGCCGATTCATTGGCTACACCAACGAAGCGGGGACGCTGTTCGGGGACTCCCGCGGGTTCAACGTGCTTTCGCCAAATGGAGCCCAGCCGCGCCCGATAACGGCTGAGGAAACGGCACAGCTGCGCGTGGAGATCATGAATTCCATCGACTACGACAGGTTGGTCAAGGTCACCTACGGTGACGGAGGCGGTCGACGAATCTTGCTGTTTTCCGCAGTCGACTGTCCGCACTGCAAGACGTTCGAGGACGGCATGCGCGGCGTGTCCCAGCAAGTCAACACGACCTTCTATGTGGTTCCCTCAGCGCTTCAGCCGTTGAACAAGGGGGGCGCTCAAACCTGGCAAGTCGCCACGCGCATTTGGTGTGCGGAGGACCCGGGAGAGGCGTGGCTCTCCTTTTGGGAGAAGCGCGCCGTGCCAGCCCAGAGGAAGTGCCACCTGCAGCCGAAAACCTCCGAGCTGCTCGACAGGCAAATCAAAGACTTGTTGCAAGCTGCCGGAATGCGAATCAGCGGCACGCCGAGGCTGATCGCTGAGGACGGGACTCGCGTCCTCATCCGATCGAAGCTGGACGCAGCGTTCGTCGAGGCCACCTATGGCCCCACGGGGCGTCCCTCGACGTCCCTTGACGCGCCACGTTGGCTCGCGTCTGGGGGAGAAGCAAGTGCAGCAGTGCAATCCACTGAGGAAGCTTCAGACGGCTCAGGGCAGAAGGTCAACCTCGGCGACGCGCTGAAGAAGCTATTCAAATAGGGCGGTCGGTGCACATATTCCGGCGCCCGCGTAGCAAGGCCGCTCAGCGCCTGAGAGCGGCCCCCCTTCTCGGCACTCGCCGGTCCCCTGCGAAGACGACGTTGAGGAAACCATCGCGCAAGCTCGGGGAAGGGGTAGGAGTTTGCGGAGTGCTCGTCGAGTTTGCGTCAGCGCAGGGGTACATGGTCTATGGCACCCCCTTGCAGCCTCGGCATACGACAAGGGACAAGATCCGCGCGGCCATTGCCTCCGTTAGATGACGAGCCCGGCTCTTCTGCGCTTGCCGTCGTGCGCGAGAACGCTCCGTCCGACTCCAGTTGGTCCTGGACCAACGTCATTCGGTTGTGGGTGAAGCCAGCGGAATCCCGGTCGCGATACATATCTCGTCGGCAGCCTGCTCGGGACGAAGCCGGGGATAGAAGTCATACCACGCGGAGCGCGCCATGGTAGTTGCTCTCTCGACGGTGAATGTGCATGCGGAAAGGCGCTGCGCGCATCGCTCTATCCATTCCGAACGCGACAGTTCTCGCGCGTCGCCCGAATCGTTTGGCACCTTCATGCCTGTCAATGTTGCCAGGGCGCCCAACTACTGTCGTGCGAACTCCTTCACATATTCAGATTTCGTCGTGGGCAGAGCAAAGCTGCGGAAAGCTAGCGTGCTTCGAGCTGACGCCACTACTTCAGCAACCTTCGCTTCGCGGGAAGTCCCACCAAGATGAATAGCTCATCCTCGCCAAATAGCGGAAGTCATGCCCCCCGCCTGACTCTCGAGGAGGTGGCGGCTCTGCTGAGGACGACCAACCTCGACGTGCAGGAACGCACGAAGCGCGGAGAGTTGATCGCCTTTAAGTCCGGATCGTCCGCTCAGGAGACCCTGTATCCGGCCTTCCAGTTCCTTCCAGAGCTGCGGGAGCTTGTGCATGCGGTTCTGGGGCTGCTCAGTCCTCTGGATGCCTACGCGTTCCTCGCAGCAGTCCATCCTGAAATGAAGGGCCTCTCACCACTTGAAATGCTTCTCGGCTCGCCATTGGATAGCCGCCCGTTGCCGATGGAATCGCAGCAACTTCTTGCTATGAGCCGCGCCGAGCGGAACACATTCGTTCTCGATTGGTGTCATACCTACAAACGGCACCTGGAGAGCCAGTAGAGCGCTGTACGGATGCCAATTCAGCTCCAGCCTCGGTACAGCACTTGCACCGCCAACCCGCCATTTTCAGTCGCTACGGTTGAGTGGTACGGGAACACGGCCGACGGATTTCGACCCCGAGCAGCCGTCGCGCAGGGAGCAGAGCGGACGTTGCGCGAGCGACCAGTTGTCCGCCTATAGGCGTTTCCTCGAACGCTTTAACGAGACCGCTGCAAGCGCACCATCGTCGAGCTCACGGGGTCGGGAACGATCGCTCGCCCGGCCTCTTCCCGTTGAGTCACAGGCCACTTGGCGCGTTGTGAATGCCTTTGTAGCGGACGGGATCCCCGGCCTCGGCAGGGAAATCAACGACGAGCGCGTCCGATTGCTCGTTCGATCGCCGAGGGTGGTAGAAGACAACGGTCGGCGTGATCCCCGGCAACTTGGCATCGAGCATACGCACCAGCTCCGCAACTTCTGCTGTCACGGCCGGCTGCAACTCCCTATGGCCCCCGGCCTCCTTGTAGCCACCCGGTGCAAGGATGAGGATTTCGCGCCCAATGCGGGGACCTCTGGGCGGATGGCACCCGAGTTCATGCTGGATCTCCCGAAGCTGATCATCCAGCTCTTCCGGTGGACGGTGCGACAGTGTTGCGTTGATCGTGCCGTCGTGCTTCTTAGAAAGTATGGACACGGCGATGCAGCCGCCCAGTCCGAACGTGAAGAGAGTCTTTGGCTCACCGGGCGGGACGGTAATCGTCTTGATTTCGTGCGCCATCACCTTGGTGACCTTCGGATCCTGCAATCGCTGCAACAAGCCGATTTCCAGCGATGAACTGGCGGGATGGGTCTCCATCAGTTGGACCACCTCGCCCGGCCGGAGCGCGTTCTGATGGTCCGGCAGCGGCTCGAACATCAGGAGTGGATGCTCTCGAAGTCATTGAAGTCTTCCGCCCTGCTGTGCGGGGCGAGAGACGTGTTCACCATGTGCGGCAGGGCGTGAGTGGGAGGCAGCCGCGCCGTGCGTCGTGGCGCCTCCATTTCGGCTGCGGTGGGACGCGCTGGCGGTCGGCCGAACAAGTGGACCTCCGTTCCCGTGCCCCTCTGATTCCTGGTGTGACCCGGGGGGTAGACGTGAATGCCTGGAATCCTGATGCGGCCACCGAGGAGTTTCATGAGAACAAGTTGTCTGACGTTGGGCCGAAGACTGTCAGCACACGGCTCTGGCAACCGCGCTGTTTGAGAAGCAGGGGTGATGTTTGCGAAGTCACGAAGAGGCGTGCGCAGCGTGGCAAATTTCCAGAGCCGAGCAGATAGCTGATGTCAGTTGCGATGACGCTGCTCGGATTCACCGGAAGATCCATCAGATGCCACTTGGCATACGGCTCACCTGCCACAGCACCTCAGCGGAAGCAGCGACTCTGACCGAACGCTTTCGGTTCACCCGGTGACCGCCCGCTCCTGGCCGAGTTCGTGCACTCATGCAAGCGCCAGATTCAGGAAGTTGAGGCGGAGCTTACGGCCCCCGGTTTGAACTTCGGTCTAGCCAACCCGCACTCTCGTACATTCTGCGAAGTCACATGCGGTCGAATGTACGAGCGCTCGATCCGCCGACTCGTCGGCCTACCGTCACGACTTTTGGCGAGCAGGACAACAGCGATCGAACGCTCGTGCGAAATATGTTGCACACTTGCGGCCATGCCAAACATTGCCTCCGTTCTCAAGGGCGAGATCGCCCGCGTAGCACGCAAGGAACTTCGAGACGAAACAACCTCGTTGAAGAAGGCCTCCAGCTCTCATCGCGCGGATATCGCGGAGTTGAAGCGATCTGTGCGAGCGCTTCAGCAGGAAGTACGGCGCCTTTCGCGCCTCCTCGCCCGATCAACGACTTCGGATGCCACAGTTGAGCCTGGCACTGCTCGGCTTCGATTCAGTGCAGCGGGTCTACGGGCTCAGCGCAAGCGGCTCGGCCTCAGCGCAAACGAGTGCGGACTGCTCGTTGGCGTTTCAGGGCAGTCGATCTATCTCTGGGAGACGGAGCGGGCACGGCCTAAGGACGCACACTTCGAGGCAATAGCTGCGCTACGAAAGATGGGCAAGAGAGAAGTTGCCAAGCGCCTCGCGGGCATACGCCCTCAGAGCTAGCTTTGGCAACACCAGTTCGCTCCGAAAGTCGGACATTGCCTTCCTTCTTAAGCTCTAGGCGTAGCGTCGAACGGCAGACTGGTCCTTCGATCCATCCAACAAAGGTTCCCGCGGTCAAGAAAGACCGATCCCACCTCTAGACCGTCCACCAAGTAACGCAGGTACTGCTCCAAGCTAGGCGCAAGGGGGCCGGCACCGGCGCCCATACGATGCCAGACGATTTGCCCGACATGACCGTTGGGTCCAGGGTCGAAATCAATATAGATCGCCGACTGCGCGCTTGACTCAGCAATCGGAAACCATCCCGGCCTTGGCAGGCCGAGCCTTACCGATTCCGTCTCAAGATCCAAGGCGTCCATGGGGTAATCGTTCTCGTCGCCGCCCGATTCGTTGTACCAGGCCAGTGCTTGCCGCCACCGCTCGAGCGATTCCATCAAAGGCATCCCTCGGGCCGACCCGAACAGAAAGTTGTACCGGGGAGTCTCGTTTGAGCGCTCACATCCGTCGTGCCGCAGGTAGGCCGACCTCACTTCGCTCGGGAGGGCCAAGCCCGTCTCACGCTCCACCTCAAACAGCTCAGCTTCCGTCGCGGGTGCACTAAGAGAGGCTTTGAGTTCGGGAGCGTGCCGGGCGAACTGGATCTCAAGCTTCGTCCACAGTTCGTTCTGCACCGGCGCCATCTCCACATCTGCAGGCACTGTTACCTCAAAGGCCTCGCCAATGCCCTCGCGCATAGCTAATCTTTCCAGACCGCATGCCCTGTGCGAGCGCACTGAGATAGGCTGAACAGGTCGGCGCAAGAACATGGCGGCTGCCTTCACCGTCGCTGTAGATCAACTGGCCTGCTACGCCTTTTGGCCCAGGCAACAAGTCGACGTAAGCTCTTGATCTCGTCCCGCTGTAGCCCACGCACAGCCATTGCGGGGGCGGTGCAACCCACGGCCGGATGTCGAGTTCGCTCCAACTTCCGTCTTCGTCGAGATAGAAATAGGGCGACGGGTCAAGCATGTCCGCGAAGTTCTCCTTGTCGCGGTGCCAAAGCTCGACCATGAATTGAAGGCTGCACCAGTGGCAGAACGGCTCGAACAGTGGGGGCCCAAGATCACCCCAATCTTCAGTGCCGTCGACGCATCCGTCGTGCCACAAGTAGAGTTGTCGCAGATCCTCCGGGAGGCTGAGCCCCATCGAAGCTTCTGCATTGGTGATCGCCTTAGGCGAAACCCCTGGCCTCAGTCGTGCATGAAGTTCTGGGGAATGCAGCTTGAGCTGCTCATCAAGGTCTTTCCAAGGTTCGGCCATCTTGTTCTTCCTAAAGAGGAACTGGCGCGTGACCGCGCCAGCGCCGCTCAGTTCAACGTCCTCTACTCGATATGGACCCAGAAGCTGTCCCCGTCCCGGCGGAGCTCCTTGCTGAAGTCATACGGGGTCGTATCGTCGCCAGAATACTCACTGAGATCCAGCACCCGCTCGCTCTGATAGAAGCTGCCCAGCAGGCTACCTCCATATTCGTTCTGAGCCCCGAGAATCCGTTTCACAGATGTCGATGACGGAGCGAAGTACCCCCCGTTCCACGTCGCCGCGAAGGGATATTCATCGCACTGGCAGTTGCTGATAGAACCCGGCTGACACGATGCCGAAGCGTTGATGGGCCTGGTGTTGAACAGGGAATCAGCATCCTTGCAGGAACGGTCACGGTTGGAGTTCTGTGCTGCCTTGATTCTCGTTCGCTTCAACGCATTGCCCTCGCTGGCGATCGCTTGCCCCGCACCGTCGAAGTAGAGGCCCCCGGGAGCTCCGGCAGCTTGCGCCTCCTTGATGTGCTCTGCTGCGTCTCGAACGCGTGAGTCCCCGACAGACATGACCATCACAGCAGGAGCATCCGGATAGATGCACCCTTGCCCCTTGTTCAGTGCAAGCTCCTTGTCGCAACGGATTCGCGGGATGCCGCTGAGGTAGACGGTTCGCGGCTCTCCGCCAGCTGGCAAGGTGTAGTCCAGGCGAATCTGACTGAAGATGAACTCGTTCCACGTCTCGCTGCCGCCAGACCAAGCAAAGGTGACAGGCACAGAAATCTCCGAACTCCAGCCCTGACCGGCTGACACTGTGCCGCTGACTGCGCTATGAGTGCAGTTGCCAGGGAACTGCTGCGAAGAGCATTCAATGGTCGGCCGAACTTGCAGACGTAGCGTTCCACTGGCAGGAGTCGTGGCCGGCGCTTCGATCTGGGTCAAGCGAAGTTTTAGGCGGTACGTCTTCTGCAGCTTCGGCGCGCCGTCCGAACCTACTCGCCATTCGAGCTTGAATCTTCCGTAGTTGCCGTTCGCATCGTCCAACAGGCCCAGCTCGGCCTCGTTCTTCCCGCAATGAACGTGGCGGCTCTGCAGTACGTTCTGCCCTAAGGACTCGTCTGCAAACTCGGACTCGCGGCACGCCACGATAGTGTTCGAAGGGATCTTCCGCGTTGATGGGGTGCCAGCGTTGCCAGTACACGAAGACTCGGGTACGGCTGCCGCGATGAAGCGTCGCGCACGAACAAGCGAGACAACGGCGCCACCGCCGCGCATGTTCTGTGCACCCAGGCACTCCACACTACCAATGTCGACCGCAGCTGCAACGGCCCGGTCGCCGCTCCCCGTCATTCCGAGTGCCATCCGCCGTACGTTCACCGTTGGAGCGGCCTGCCGCTTCTCAAAACGCGTAGACGAAACCCTTTGCGCTGACTCCATCTCCGGGGCGATCGCAACCAACGCCATCACGGTACCAGCGGGGAGGTCTTCTGGCATCGGAAGCGTGAGAGAGGCGGGAGTTGCAAAGAACAGACTCGCAGGCCCAATATCGATCACGTCGCCGATTGGCTTGAAGTCCGTAGGAAGCCCTGCTGTACCCGGATCTTCCGTCTTTATGGAAACAACTGCATCAGCGGTCAGAGCATTGGGAGGGATGACGACTATTACATCGCTACCGGACTCGGCAACACCGCCCAGTTCCGCATCGATTGGGGTCGTTACGCCACCCGCGCCCGGCACCTCGGCGATCGTCATGGCAACCGGAGCGCTGCTTACGGTACCTGCAGCGTTGCTGACTTGCACAGTAAGCTCATACGTTTCGCCCACGTCGGCTGGATCAGCGTAGACCAGCACTTCCGCCGCATTGGCTCCTACGATCGCCGTTCCGTTCTTGAACCATTGATAGCTCAGCGGAGACGTTCCGCTCGCGTTGACAGCGAAGGCACCGAACTGTCCGACTAGAACAGTCAAAGGTTCGGGAGCCTGGACAACTTGAGGCGCCACGACTCGTTGCTGCACGGTCAGCGTGGCAGGAGCGCTGTATGCGGTACCGGCGCTGTTGCTCACCATCGCACGGTACTGTGAACCGGTTTGCGACAACGCCGCAGCACCAGTGGTGTAAGTGACACCGGTACCGCCCGAAACGTTGGCCCAGCCCGCATTTGGGTCTGAAGAAGCGGTTGCACGGCGCTGCCACTGGATGCTTGGAGCCGGCGTCCCGGTAGCTACGACCGTAAAGCTCGCGGTCTCGCCCTCGACCACCGTCTGTGAGGCCGGATCAGAATTCACGATCGGCGCGATGCTCTTCTGCGAGACGCTGAGGCGAGCGACCGAACTCGTGACGCTACCGCCCGCGTTGCTTACAACGGCTCGCCACAACGAACCGTTGTCCCCGAGGGAGGTAACCACACTGATCATCGATGCGCTACCAGCGATTCGAGTGAAGGTAGCCCCGCCGTCGTTGCTCCTCTCCCAGCGGTAGCTCAGGTTGCTGCCTGTCGCCGCCACTTGAAATGCCGCGGCATCTCCTTCGACCACCGAGACATCGACCGGTCCTTGCGAAATTTGAGGGGCGGTAGTCGCCGGAATGTCTACATCAATGGCAGGGCCTGCGACTCCGCCGTGATAGCTCAAAGGCTGCGTCGGAGGGTTGGTACACATCAGCATGGCCGCAAAAAACGTGTGGCCCTTGTCGCCTGGCACGAATGCGTGCTGCGCCGTGAAGCTCCCGGTTTGGTTGGTCAGCGTTCTCTCCGCCAACACGGACATGGAATCCGTTGTACTTCCGTCGGGATTGACCCGCATGTTGGCAGCGATCAACTGCAACGTGGCCTGGCCGGTGCACTGCCCGGGCAGTGAGTACGACGCTCGAACAGACACGGTAGTAGGCTGCCGAACTTCGATCAGTCCATCTTGGTTGGGGCTCGGAAGGGTCGGCGCTGTTCCGCTTGGATCGATTTCCAAGGCAAGCGGTGGCGTCGGCGCCGTGAAGCTCAGCTTGACCTCTTGCTCCCTGCTTGATGTTGTCTTGGTGACAACGACTGCATGGGACAGTTGAGGCACGTGAGCAACCATGGAACTGCCGACGATCGTTGCGTCAGGCACTTCCATCCAGGGTTGGCCCGGAGCGCTTACAAGCAGAACTGGCCGCCCGCCGTTCGTGCGCCGACTGTCGAATGGGACGGAAACCTCCGCCCCCAGGGCCGCTAGTCCCAGAGGAGAGAACTGGTAGACGGACCCGATCGGTGTCATGTCAGCGGGAATCTGCGGAGCGCCGGTCGCATCGCGAGAAACTCTGACGGTGACGGTCTTCCTGCTGTGACCAGCGCGCGGAAGATAGCTGACGCTAGCGCCATCTGCCCCGGTGACGGTGACAGCCGATGGCCTTTCATTCGAAGATTCGGTCTGTGAGTCGCCCCCTCCGCAAGCCGTTATGACAGCCGCGAGAATGGCAAAGCTCACGGCGCGCGAGCTTGCGCGCCGCAATGTTGCGAGCATGATCCCTCCTGAGTGCTCTTAGTTGTAAATCCGGGCCACGCCCGGAAGAAATTCGGCGCGAATTCTATAGGGGCTATAGGGGCCGCACCTCAGCAATCACACCCCCATGAGAGGGGGGTGTCTATCAGGGAGTCTTCGAAGCTGCGATAGATACGACTGTCACCGATCGCGCTTTTGGGCGCGCCAGTCCCACGGCGGCACGGGACTTACATCCGACCAAAGTCCTCGACGTTGCACGGTGGCAGTTCGCTGTGCGTCCGAGTAGTTGGCCCGGTCCTCGAGCGACTGCTCTTGCTGGTACTTCTCGTAGTGCCACGCGTACCCCTGACGGACCTGCTCAAGGTTTACGTCGACTTCGTTAACAAGCACCTTGCAAACATGCCGCTTGTAGCGGTCTTGCTTGCTGCACTCTGCGAGGGCGATCCGGCCGAACGCGAGCAGCGACAGGTTGGCCTTCGATTGCTTACCAAAGGGTTGGCCCTTCTCCGGCGCATCGATGCCAGCAAGGCGAATCTTGTATTGCTTGTTCTCGGTGTCGAGCAGGGTGACGGTGTCGCCGTCTGCAACGCTCACAACGCGACCATGCAGAGGTGTTTCCGCAGATGAGGACAACGCAGCAAGAGCGAGCACGACGCCTGAAACGGCTCTCGCCGCAAGGCTCACGACAAGCGACCGGTGCGAGCTGGCAGCGATTGCCGTCCTCCCCGTTCTCGAAATCCCGGAGAACCGGAAACAGCACAGCGGTCGAAACCCGGCAGTTGCCAGATGAGCAGGTATGAGCATTCTCGAAGAGAAAAAGAACCCGCCAATTGGGCGGGTGCTAAAGACGCTAGCGCGTCGATTCAGGAGGGAGCGCACGACCTGCAAACGGTGGATGGCACCTCGGCCGCATGCTCCAGCGTTCCGGGAGGAACGCTGCAACTGTACCGACGTGGGCGGGCGTGCGCCATCCCCAGAAGTGGCGTCTCCTTCCAGTGCGTCGCCAGCAGGGGTAGCTGCTCTAAGCTGCCCCGGGATAGCAGCAGCATGAGGCTCTAGAGTTCGTACATCGCCAAGTTGACACAGCGATTTTCGCGTGAGACCACCCTTCCTACCGTGCGTCAATGGGCCGCGAAGTTGTGCGGCAGCCCGCCGAAATCATTGCCGGAGAGCTCGTTGCTTCCCACATCGAACACGTGGTTGGCTTCCTTCTGTATCGCGACGCGCGTCATGCCGCCCGGTGAGGCGAAGGTGTTGTCCACGATCGAGACCGAACTCGAGCGACCGTTCTTGAAGTCCACCGCATAAGCGCCGGCCTGGCCGGAGCCGCAGTCGAAAAACGCGTTCTCCTGAATCATGAGTTGGTTCACGTGGAAGACGTTCAGCCCGATGCCGCCTTCGCTGCCGCATCGCACGAAGCGGTTTCTCCTCAACGTCACGTCGATGCACTGCGTGTTCGGCTCCAGGTAGGCGATGTAGCAGCCGTGCGTGTCCGTGATTTCGTTGTTCTCCATGTCCATGCCCGCGATGCCGGTC
Source organism: uncultured Caldimonas sp. (assembly GCF_946480305.1). The sequence continues at coordinate 112,484 of NZ_CAMLJQ010000011.1, read as the reverse complement.
AGACCGAAGCCTCCGCGGCATTGGCGGATCAGGTTGTCATGCACGCGGACCCTGTGCGAGGGCGACGAAACGGTGAGCGCCGCCGCTGGGCGGTGCACGAAAGCAAAGCCGTATCCCGTGCATCGATCGATCGTGTTGTGACCGATCTCGAAGTTCTCTGGGTGTGTCGTGTATCGGTGACCCGCCAGAACCACGGCGACCGCCCCGACGTTGCCGCCCACGTCAAGAAATGTGTTGTGCCGCACATGAATGTTGCGTACCCGGTGGAAGGGATGGTGGTTGGGCTCGATGTCGACTGCGCCGGGCATGTCGTGCCGCGTGCAGTCATGAAAGTGGTTGCGTTCGATGAGCACGTCATCGCCGTCGATCACCGTCACGCCGTTACGGTTGTCGCCGTTGACACCGTCGAACTCGCAACCGGTGATGCGGACTCCCACGTTATGTCGTTCCGTGCTGCCGGTGGTGCTCAGACCCCCGAGATAAATGCCGTCTCCGCGGAAACCCCTGAAGATGCAGTCTTCCACGACCAGGCGACGCACCCCGTTGACGGCCACTAGGTGCGTATGCTCCCTGAAACCGAGCGTGGCCACCTGGCCGACGAACTGCAGGTGCTTCATCGTGATGTCCACCACATGCGCCTGCCCTGAGGCGGACTCAGCGGTGATCATGTTCGCATCGCCAGCCTGCTTCAGGATGGACTGCTTGTCGGCGCCAAGCAGAGACGTGCCGTCACGCAGCCGGAGGTTGCGAATCAGATAAACGCCAGGGGGAACGAACACCTTGCCCGCGGCGTCGATGGCCGCTTGGAACGCCGCAGTGTCGTCCGTGATGCCGTCGCCACTTGCTCGAAAAGGCACTGCGGTGACGTCGACGTGATCCGTCGGCGTCGTCTGGTTGTTCCGCTCCGTGGTAGGAGAGCCGCCCAGGCCGGCGGTGCTGTCGTCGCCATCGCCTCCACCACAAGCGGTCAGCGGCCACGGCGAAATCAGGACGGCGCTCCAACCGCCCGTGCGCAGCAGCATCGTTCTTCTTTGCTGGTTCATGTTGCTCTGCGAGGAGTTTGATGGCGCCGCGGCCCTCGGGCCGCGGCAGTCGGCACGGGGCAACCCGCGCCCGAGGCCGGCGTCAGGGGTTCTTGAACTGCCAGGCGCGCACGTACCGAACCTCGAACGCGTTCTCGATGCCGGTCACCGTGGTCCCGTCCGGCACGGGGCACCAGTCTTTCTGGTCCTCGCCGCACATCTGCAGACTGAGCAGAATGAACATCGGATCGCTCATGCCGGCATGGATGGTGTGGAACGGCTGGCCGTCGAAGTAGAACGTGATCGAGTTCGGGTCCCACTTCACCGCGTACTTGTGAAACTCCGTGGACAGGTCCTGCCCGGTAGCGAACATCCGCGTGCCGATCATGCGGCCATCGCCCCGGTGAGCAGTGGCTGCGAAAGTGACGGCATGCAGGTCCGAGTCGCCCCAGCCGAGGTCAGGACCACCGCCGGGATAGGTTTCCATGATGTCGATCTCGGGGCGCACTGCCGGGTCGGGCGACCGGTAGTTGTAGAGCCAGAATGCCGGCCATACGGCGTTGCCGCGCGGCAACTTCGCCTCCATTTCGAAGTAGCCGTAGGTCTGCTCGAAATGCCCGTCAGTCGTGAAGTGACGGTAGTCGCGTTTCGTGAAATCGGTTCCGGCCACCGGGAAGAGCTTCAGGCTGCCGTCGCTGACACGCCAGTTGGGCGTGGAGTCAGGCGGCAGGTACCAAGTCAGATGATCTACCCACTTGCCTCGGTCGATCGTGTTCCCGTCGAACTCCTCGGAGAACGTGAGGACGTAGTCTGCGGCGTTCTGGCCGTAAGGGCCGGCCGCATCGGGTGTGGGCGGCGTGGTTCCGGCGGAAGCGACCTCGCAGATCTTATTGGCCCCGGGGTAGGGGTCGCCGAACTCGGTGTTGTTGCAGCTGATCGCATCAGTCGCTTGCTTGTAGGCGTAGCGGCCGTCAAGCCCGTAGCGTACGGTGCGAGTGCCGTTGAACGAGCAGATGCCATCCTCCACGCCGCATGCGGACCAGGTAGTTTCCGAGGAAGCCGGAGGCGCTTCTTGCCCAGCAAGCACTTCGCAGAACTTGTCTGCGCCGGGATATGGGTCACCGAACTCCTCGTTGTTGCAGGCGACCGAATCGGTAGCGTCCTTGTAGGCATAGCGACCGTCGAGACCATATCGGACCCTCTGCGTGCCAGTGAGCGAGCACACCTCGCCTTCTATCGCGCAACGTGTCCAGTTTTCCGCTTCGTCGCCAAGCGCCTGCGTGGCCTCCCTGTCTGACCCGGATGAGCCCGAACCAGAACCCCCGCCACAGGCCGAGAGGGTGACGATGCCGGCTACAGCGAGCCAGCGTAGCGAAGTCGCGATGTGCTTCGTCATAAACGTAGACGTCCTTTCCTTAAGTGAACAAAAGCCACGTCGCTTGTCTCGAAGACAAGCACGGGTGAAGGTGCGCACGGACAACACGGCAGACGCGCGCGGCAAGAGCGAGAGGAACACCATAGAAGCGCGCGCTCGAGTACGCGGCCCTACGGACAAACAAATGAGAGGATGTTTTTTGGCAGTGCTGAACGCTGGACAGGCGCCGAGGTGAGGGTGCTAGTCGTGGAGCTGCGAGGCACGATGGGGGCGCAAAGCGCATGCCGGCAACTGGACCACGGATATGTACTGCAGGACGCAGCCGCACTCGTGCAAATGGCACTGACCTCCCGTATTCTTGTGCTGAAAGTATGCACACCCCGCACCGGAGCGCGCAGCAATTTTTCACAGGGTTACACGGGAGTTACGGCCGCTTGTCATCGCGATGTTGTCTTCAACACCGAACACAAATGTCCAGCACGGTGCCCTTGATCCAAGGAACCGAGGCGCCATGCGAATTGCGCAGCTCGCTTATCGCGAGCTTCCTCTTCGTCAACCGCTCCATTGGCCGAGTTGCGCCAGCAATGACTTCGCACGCCTTCGTGGAGCTGGCCCGTAGAAGGACGGCGCCACACTCCATTGCGACAGGTTGGTCAATCGGCAACGGTCACTTGGATCGGTTCGACCCCAAGTGCCGGGAGAACGTGCGGGACACACAGGCAGCCGCCGGTGCTGCGCGAGCGGGCACCGCGCGAGCCGCCGTGGTCGAAACCGCGCCGCACCAGGCATCATCCGTCCCCCGTTCTGCTGCAACCCGCGAGAAGGAACAAGCAGAGCCACTCCTCAACGTGGACGAGGAGCGCTGGAGGGAGGTCTAGCGCTACGTCAACAGCGTGCGTTGGGCACGCAACGGAGAGCTACGGCTCAAACGCCGACCAACGCAACCTGAGGACCGACGGGTTCGAAGGCAAGCCGGACAGTCAGCCCGAGAACTACTTAGCTCACGTTAGTTCGAGAAAGCAACTTTGAAACGTTGCTCGCTCGGACCCGGTCCGTGCACCAACTGCTTCTATGCGCCTTGCTGCTGCCTTGGAGCAAGAACCGCAACCTCTGCTCCTGCCGCTTTGGCTCCCACTGACGGCGTCCGGTGACCCCGTGGAGCAGGGCCGATGCCAGGAATCTCATGACGGCGCGGCGTCATCCGAAGACCGTCGAGGGGCGTCGACTCTTCTTCCGTACCTCATCCCCCCTCCCGACCGAGGCGAGTCATTGCTTCAGCGAGAACTTGAGGGCATCGAATTCATTAAGCCGCCCTGCGACCACATCCGAGGGCGCGGGCGGATATCCGCACTTTCCGTCAAGCGAGGGGCACACGATCCACACCATCCCGAGACCTCACGTCACGTGTGCCCCAAGGCAATTCCTCGTACGGTCCGGTGAAAGCGTCTGGAAATCCGTCTGGCATGACATCTGCGTACCCGGTGCACAGCTTGCGCGGTGCGTTTACAACCGCATAAGCAACCGCGGCCACCATCAATCACTTGTGGATCGGCCTCTTCATCTCATCCAGCGCCGTGCTCGCGTTCGGTAGTGAACTGCGAGCCCTGAATGCGACGATCCGCAGAGCGCTGACCGGCCCCGAGCAGGACGTGAGGGGATGCCGCTTTCTGGAGTTGGTGTGAACGCCGCCCCTTTAGCCGAATGGCTAGTCGCTCAAGGTCTTGCACCCTCCGACATGACGCCGTGCAACGACGGGCAAGTGCAGCAGCCGACGTACAAGCAAGCGGGCCCCGTGAACCGTCGCCTGTTCGACCTGATACGTCGGGCCATTCGGGAAGGACATCTGAAGGAGGGTCAAAAGCTGCCACCCACACGCCAATTAGCAGCCGAGCTTCACCTCAGCCGCAACACCGTGCTATATGCATACGAGCGGCTGGAGGCCGACGGCTATACCGAGTCCCGGGTTGGTAGCGGCACATACGTCAGCAAGACCGAAGCTCACACGACCGCCTTTCGTCTAGCGGGGGCACCAACCGCGCCACCCTTAGGGAGACGCCCCTCATCGCTCGCGGCCCTATCACAGCGCGCGCAGGCCTTGCTCACACGGATTGCCCTCCCGTCGCGTCATGAGGCCGGACCCTTCCTGGCTGGCGTCCCCGACGTCGATGAGTTCCCGCACGCAATCTGGTACCGCCTGATGGCCAAATCATGGCGCGCAGCTCGATCCGAGTTCAAGGGCTATGGGTCTAGCCGAGGCCATCCAGCATTGACGCGCGCGCTGGCGGAGCACCTTCGGCTTGCTCGCGGCATGCGTTGCGATGAAGAGCAGTTGGTGATCACGCAGGGTGGGCATCAAGGCCTGGATCTTTGTGCACGCCTTCTCGCCGACCCGGGCGACTGTGTTTGGATAGAGGATCCATGCTCCTCCTATGCACGCAGCATCTTCAGTGCGGCGGGACTGCGGCTGCAGCCCGTCCCCGTAGACCTACACGGCATCAACCCAAGCCGGGTCCTTGCGAGCGATCCGACCGCGCTGCCAACGCTGATTTTCGCCTCGCCTGCGCATCAATTCCCCCGCGGAGTGGCAATGGACCAAGCTCGCCGCCAACTGTTGATTGAGACAGCTCACCGCGAGAGCGCATGGATCATCGAGGACGATTACGGTAGCGAGTTCAGATACGATCGCCTGCCGTTGCCTTGTCTGCAGGGCCAAGACGCACACGGGCACACTGTGTACGTTGGCAGCTTCTCGAGATCGCTCTACCCGGGGCTGGGGATCGGCTTTCTGGTGCTCCCTCCACAGCTCGTCAATCCAATCTCGCAGCTACGGTCAGAGCTGTGTCCCGTCGGCTTTATGGGCCAGCAGGCCGCTCTCGCTGAGTTCATTTACGAGGGGCACTACGCCGATTACATTCGCCGCATGCGCAGGGTCTATGGCCGCCGACGGACACTGCTCGTTGCAGAATTACGTCGTCAGTTGGGCGATCGTATCGGCATCGTCGGTAATGATGCCGGCTTGCACCTGACGGTGGAACTCCGCGATGGCAATGACGTCCTGGCATCAGCCGCCGCGCTCGCACGTGGCATCGTAGCGCCCCCCCTTTCGATTCACTATCACGAGAGGGCTACCGCCGCTCAAGGGCTGGTTCTCGGCTTTGGCAGTGTGCCGGATGACCAGATCGTAGCCGCGGTAAGTAAGCTTGCCGATGCAATTGAGAGCGCCAGTCAGCGCATGCAGGCGTAATTGGCACCATCAACAAATTTTTATTGGCGCTATGCCGGAACGCTCGGTGGTCACACAATTTTTGCCTCCTCACCGCGATTGTTTGAAAGGGGGCACACATCTGCACAAGAAATCGACCTCGCTGCGCAGAGCCTAGCCCAAGCGCTTGATGTCCTCAATCCGCCACTTTCAAAAAGGCCACTGTCCAATAGACAGTGGAACAGACTCAGTCCCTACTTTTTTTCGCTCAAAACAGCAACAGCCAGTAAAACCAGCGTTGCACAGCACAACGACCGTGGCACGGCGCATGTTGAGCTCCTAACGGAGCAAGCGCCGGAGGGCGGGTAGAGCCGCGTCGGATTGCTTTTTCCGCTGCAAGGATGGAGAGGCGCATTGGCAAACCTGGCATCAGAGCGTCCTCCGGCAGCACAGAGAAGGGGGAGAGATGCAACAAGTCAATATGACTTCACTTCGCTCAAGAGCAGCGGTGGCGCAATGCTGGACCGTGCAGACGCTCCTGCTACTGGCACTGCTGACGTTGTCGCTTTTGAGCGGAGCTATCCAAGACAATTTCACCGATTTTCTCTATGACCCTGGCGATCAGGGGTGGCGTCTCTTTTGTTTCGTGTTGCCCGTCTATTCGTTGATGTCCATTGCGGCATGGCTTTCGAATGCACGTTGGATGCGCTGGCTGCACGCAGCGCTTCTTTCTCTGGCAAGCCTACTGCCTGTCGCTCATCAAGCAAAGCATTTCGTCGAGGGGAAGCCGCCGGACCTTTCGCTTGGCGTTGAAGTCGCGATGTTGCTCTGCGCACTCGCAGGCGCGATCGTCGCAGTACGGTGGGCTCGACAGGTTGGATGATGAGTCGATGTTGACCCGACGGGTACTGGTTGCGGGCTTGGGCTCCGCCATTGTGGGTGCGGTCACGACGCTTGTTCCCGGATTCATTGGTCAGGTCCCCGACCTCGACGCCTCATTGCGGCGTCGTTACACGCGGCGGTTGGCATTACCGGGTCACGTCGACTGGTGGAAGGTACTCGACGTCCACGCGCTCACGTCACTGTCCGCCACGCATACCACCGTGAACATTCGAGGCCATCGACCCACCGATATTTGGGCCTACCGCGCCAACGTGAGCGGCAAAACGCTGTTCAATCCCTTGCTTAGAGGGCGACCTGGACAGAAGGTCCGCGTGCGGTTTGACAATCACCTCGAGCAAGCGACGAGCATCCATTGGCACGGGTTTAGTGTGGATTCGTTCAACGATGGGGACGGCATGGAACCGGTGCCCCCCGGCCAACGTCGCGACTACTCGTGGCGCATTCGTAACAGCGCTGGGGTGAATTGGTATCACCCCCATCCCCACGGCGGTGTAGGCGAGCAGATCTGGCGAGGCATGAGTGGCCTGTTTCTGGTCGACGACGAAGCGAGCGACCGGATCACACACGAGCTAGGCGTCGACTTTGGCCTCACCGACGTGCCTCTGATCATCCAAGACCGCACTGTTCAACGTTCGGGAGAACTTCCATACGGACCGCGTGCTGCCGAACTGGCTACTGGGACCGCGGATCCCTTACTGCGGGCATCTTTGGAGTCCCTGTGCGGAGCGTCAAGCGGCGCATCACTCCACGGTTCTTTTGGGCAGGACATTCTGGTGAATATGACTCGCTTCCCTTGCGTGCGCATGCCGCGCCGCTGGGTTCGCTTTCGCGTCCTCAACGCTTCCAATGCACGAGTTTATCGACTGGCCTTCCGGCAAGGCCTGCGTGCCTTGCCCTTCGCCCTCATCGGAGTCGATGCCGGCCTTTTGCGCGAGCCGAGAGAGGTGGCATCAGTTTTCCTCGCTCCCGCTGAACGATTGGACGTCGCATTGGATCTGAGCCAGGTCGAAGTGGGCGATGTCTGGCTAATGACCTTGCCCTTCGATCCTATGCACAACGACCGGATTTCCTCGCTGGTTGCCCAGGCACGCGGAGACACGTCACCGACTCATGTTCATGGCGCGCGGGGAGAAGGAGCAGAGGAACACGTGCTACGCATTGAGGTCGTCGAATCTGACGGACCTCGTGGCAAATTGCCGCCAAAGCTTGCTCCCGCTGGGCGTTCGGCCATATACGGTCCTGGAACCCGCGAGTTTGTTCTTGATCTCGATGCGCAAGGGCGCTGGGTCATCAATGGAAACGGTTTTGCCGACGCGATGAATGCCTTCGAAGTGACGAATGGGGCGCGCGAGGTTTGGTTCGTCCGCAACGTGCAGCACGCCATGCCACACCCGATGCATCTACACGGCTTCCACTTCGAGGTTCTCGGGCGCACCGAAAGTCCGCAGCAGCTACTGTCGCACGTGATTGACGCTCATGGCCGTACTGCTGCGGACGCAACGTCCAAAGATTCCGTGCTGGTCTGGCCCGGCGAGACCGTGCGGCTAGGCATTGATTTCTCGCATCCCTACGAGGGGTCCCAACGCTACATGTTCCACTGTCACAACCTCGAGCACGAGGACTCCGGAATGATGCTTGGTTTCAGGGTATCCGTCTGATCGGTGGTCCTTCAATTGCGTGATGGACGCCGGGTTAAGACGGCACCGAGGCAACTTGCGGGTATTACGCATGTCGTGAGTCAGCTTCTGTTCCTACTATCCGTCTTCAAAAAAGAAGCAGGTTGCACAGCAGGCGGACGCTTCAGCATGGCGCCAAGAGTGCGACCGTCACACCACTCAAGGAGACCGCCTCTATGTACTTGTACCGAGATGCTGCCCGCCTCGACGCGCCAGCACACGCACCTCATATCCGCGCAATGGTGTTGTATCGGCTGCATATGCGAAGCCTTCGCCCGAGCAGCTCTCCCGCCGTGTCTGAGCCCGTGGCTCGAATCATTATGTGACAGGTTTTTTTCGGCTGGACTCTACGGCGCTCTTTGCACGACCGAGGCAGTAGCCCAACGCCAACGAGTTTGGGCGCGCGCACCCGCGCGACGAGTGTCCTGGGGCTGCAAACACTCTGCCCTGGTCTACGCGCTCACCTGGATGACGAATGCCACGCCGCACGTCGCGAGGGGCCAAGTTTTGAGTGTCGAGGCATAAAGGCGATGAGGGCATCTTACGAAACGGCATCCTCATTGTTAGAGCCGCTTCTGGCACAGACTAACGAAAACGCTAATCACCCGGCGATCGTATTTCTTGCGGATGGGGAAACTGAGTCCGAGCGCGTTACGTATGCGGAACTGCACCGTCGTGCGGGTGTGATTGCTGCACGTTTGCGATCGGAGGGAATGGAACGGCAGCACGTACTGCTGATGCTCGGGTCGGGCATTCACTACGTGGTGGCTTTCCTAGGGTGCATGTACGCCGGTGCTGTACCGGTTCCGGTCTATGCGCCGAGCAACAGCAGGCACGCGTCAAGGATATTGCACATCCTGGAGGACTGCGACGCGAAGGTAGCCCTTGTGTCGGCCTCCGCAGAGGACGCCATACGTGAGCGCCTCAGCCTGTCGTCGCAAAATGACCGGAAGTGCACCCTGATCGCGGTCGAGGATGCCTGTCGAGAGGCAACCGTACCCGAATGGCCGGAGCCGCGCCTTGAGCGGAGATCTACGGCTTACCTGCAATACACATCCGGGTCGACCCGTGAGCCACGAGGCGTGGCCGTCACGCATGCCAACCTGTTGAGCTACTGCGAGGGCTGGCGGCAAAGCGCTGCCGGCTCGCGTGGAGATGTCTTCGTCACTTGGTTGCCGCTGTTCCACGACATGGGGCTCATTCTCGGTGTCTTGCAGGCGCTGTATTTGGGAGCCACCATGGTGATGATGCCGCCCGTGGCTTTCCTGCAAAAGCCGTTGCGTTGGCTTGCTGCGATCAGTCGATACCGGGGCACGGTCAGCTATGCGCCCAACTTCGCGTACGAGTTGTGCGCGACTGCGTCCGACCAAACACTGATCGACAGCCTGGATCTCGCGAGCTGGGCCGTTGCCGGAAACGCGGCTGAGGCGGTTCATGCGGACACGCTGTCGAGATTTGCAAGCCGGTTCGGCCATGTCGGATTCCGTGCCGACGCGATGAATCCTTCGTATGGACTTGCAGAGGCGACGCTCACTGTCACCTCGCATGCTCGCCTGCAGCCGCCCCCACGAATTGACGTGGACGCGCTCGCCCTGAGGAACGGCACGGTCCAGCTGCCAGCATTCGGCGCTTGCACCCGTTCCCTCGTGAGTTGCGGGCGGACCTGGCACGACATGGAGCTTTCTATCGTCGACCCAACCAGCCATATCGAGTGCGCGGATGGGTGCGTTGGCGAAGTGTGGCTGCGGGGGTCGCTTGTCGCCAATGGCTATTGGCAGCAGCCTCATGTGAGCGGACCCGTGTTCGAGGCGGTGCTGGCGGACGGACGTGGCCCCTATCTGCGTACCGGAGACCTCGGGGTGCTGGTTGACGGGTACCTCTACATCACGGGCAGGATCAAGGACCTCGTCATCGTGCGAGGGCAGAACCACGCCCCTCAGGATATCGAGCACACCGTGTACCGGTCCCACAAGGCGTTGCAGGTCGGGCGCGGCGCGGCGTTCTCCGTTCCGGTGAACCACGAAGAGGGGTTGGTGGTCGTGCAGGAAGTGCGCCGATCGCATCGCCAGACCTTCGATGGCGGGCAGATCGTTCAGGCCATCCGTGCAGCGGTAGCGCGCGATCATGGCTTGGCTGTGCACGCCATCCGGCTGCTGCGTCCCGGCACCGTGCACATCACGTCCAGCGGAAAGATTCAGCGGCAAGAGTGCCGACACGGCTTCCTGAACGGCTCGCTCGAGACTCTGTACGAGTGGGAGGAGCCGGTGCTGTCGCCAAGTCCCGCCGGGGGGAACGAATGCGTCGAGCGGCGCAAGGAGCGCGATTCTGTCGTCGAATGGTTGAAAGAGCGCGTAGCGGCGCTGCGGGGCTGCGCTTCTGGGGACGTGGACTCCGGCGCGTCCTTCAGCGCTCTGGGCCTCGATTCGCTGAAGCTGGTAGCGCTCTCGGGAGAGCTGGCACGGCGGACCGGGACGAGGATCGAGCCCATCGCGTTGTACAACCACCCGACGATCGACGCCCTCGCACGCCATGCCACGACCGCCGCCGCCACTGCTGTTTCGGCGAGCGAACGCCCGGCGGCGGAGCCGATGGCAGTGATCGGCATCGCCTGCCGCTTTCCGAAGGCGGATTCCGCCGAGGACTATTGGCATCTTCTCGACACGGGCGTCGACGCCATCACTGAGGTTCCCGTTTCTCGGTGGAACGCCGAGGCTTTCTTTCAGCCCGGTGAATCGGCGCCCGGCAAGACATACGCGAAATGGGGCGGCTTCCTTGCTGACATAGACGGCTTCGACGCCAACTTCTTCGACATTTCCCCCCGCGAAGCAGCCGGCATGGACCCGCAGCAACGCCTGTTGCTGCAGACGGTATGGCATGCGTTGGAGGACAGCGGCATTCCCGCGGCCTCGCTTGCCGGCAGCGACGCGGGGGTGTTTATCGGCGCCATGACGCACGACTACGAGCTGCTGGGGCAGTCTCAGCATGTCCCGATGGATGCGCACTTCGGTACGGGCACGCAAGCGAGCATCTTGGCCAACCGCATCTCGTACTGGCTCGACCTGCGCGGCCCCAGCTGGGTCGCCCAAACGGCTTGCTCGTCATCCCTCGTGGCGTTGCACAGCGCCCGTCTGAGCCTTCAAGCCCGGGAATGCGACGTTGCACTCGTGGGCGGCGTCAACTGCCTGCTCGGGCCGGAGCTCTTCGTTGCGCTGTCACAGGCGCAGATGCTGTCGCCCGATGGCCGTTGCATGAGCTTCGACGCCCGGGCCAACGGCTATGTCCGCAGCGAGGGATGTGCGGTTCTCGTCCTCAAGCGCTACTCCGACGCGGTGAGAGAGGGCGACAACATTCACGGCGTCATTCGTGGCACCGCGGTCAATCAAGATGGCAGGAGCAACGGCATCACCGCTCCCAATGGCGAGGCACAGCGAGCCGTCATCCGCCGGGCACTTGCCGTAGCCGGCGTTCAGGCGGCAGAAGTTGGCTACGTAGAGGCGCACGGCACGGGCACTTCGTTGGGCGACCCTGTCGAGGCGGATGCGTTGAAATGCACCTACGGCGTTTCCTCGCAAACACAACCGACCCTTTGGCTGGGATCGGCAAAAACCCACATCGGCCACACCGAGCCTGTCTCAGGCCTGGCGGGCCTGATCAAGGTGCTGCTCTCGATGCGGCATGAGCGGCTTCCTGCCAACCTGCACTTCGAAGGCTTGAACCCGCACATATCCCTGGAGGGAACACGTTGCGCGGTGCTGTCCCGGCCGCAGGTATGGAGGCGCGGGCCAGCGCCACGGATTGCCGGCGTGAGCTCCTTCGGATTTGGGGGCACCAACGCCCATGTGATCGTCTCCGAGGCGCCGCAAACTTACCGAGCAGCGAGGTCGCACACGTGCGAAGGTGACATGCACCTGCTCGCGCTGTCGGCCCGGACGCCGACCGCGCTGACGCGCAGGGCGAGGGACATCGCGGACTTTCTTGAGGGGGTCGGCGCGGCAGCCTCTGGCATCTCGCTGGACGATGTGTGCCACACCGCCAATACCCTGCGTGATCACATGGCATGCCGGTTCGCCGTCGTGGGCCGGACGACAAGTGAGATGTCCGCCGCATTGCGCCACCGTGCCGTCGTGCAGGAGCAGCGCAGCGCGTCGCGGGTGTCGTCAATGGCAGCGAGCAACGCGAGGGTCGCCCTTCTCTTCACGGGTCAGGGGTCGCAGTATCTCGGCATGGGCCAAGAGCTGTACCGAAGCCACGGGCTGTACCGGGACGTTCTGAACCGATGCGACCAGGTGCTGCGACCGCTGCTGCAAGGGCGCTCCCTCGTAAAAGGCCTGTACGGCGACGCCGCCGATCGATTTGACCTTCGACAGACGCAGTACGCGCAGCCGGCGCTCTTTTGCGTTGAGTACGCATTGGCGCAGATCTGGCAAGCAGCGGGATTGCGACCGCACTGCTTGCTCGGCCACAGCCTTGGCGAGTATGTCGCTGCGTGCGTGGCAGGCGTGTTCGGGCTGGAGGATGCGTTGAAGCTGGTAGCGCACCGTGGGCGGCTGATGCAGCGGTCGCGACCAGGCACCATGGTGGCGGTGGATGGGGACGCGGCAACGCTCGCCGCGCTGGTCGATGAACTTGTCGCCGAGGTGCCTGCCGATGTGGCGCTGGCGGCACGCAACAGCGTCTCGGAGGTCGTCATCTCCGGCTCCTCCGATTCCGTGTCCGCATGGCTGGCAAGATGGAGGGCACGGGCTCCAGAAGGCGCACTGCACGTACGTGCCCTGCCGGTTGATCGGGCGTTCCATTCGCCTCTGATGGCCGACATGCTCGACGAGTTCGAAGCGGTGGCGCGTGCAGTCGTCTACCGCCGTCCGGCGCTGTCGGTCATCTCCAACATCACCGGCGGCCCGGTCAGCGATGAGCTGACGGACGCACGCTACTGGGTCGAACATGTCTGCCGGCCTGTCGAGTTTGACCGCGGGATGCAAACCGTGGTGAACGAGGGCTGCCGGTTGTTCGTCGAAGTGGGCCCGCACCCAGTGCTTGCCACGTACGGAGGGCAGACGGTAGGTGACGGCATGTGGCTGCCCAGCCTACGCCGTGGAGGGGATGCCGAAGAGCAACTGCTGAACAGCGTGGGCGAGTGGTATGAGCAAGGCGGCAGGGTGGATTGGCAGGGCCTCGCTCGGGCACGCACGGGTGCTTCGAGCATGCTGCACCGAGCAGTGCGACTGCCTCCGTACCCATTCGAGCTGGAGCGCCATTGGTTCTTGCCGGGGACGCCGGCATCTCACGAGCCCTCCGTGCACCCGCTGCTGGGGCAACGGCTATCACTGTCTGGCGGCGAGGAAAGCGGTTTCCGCGCGAGACTCGCTTCAGGGCGGCTGTGGTTCGTCGACGAACACCGCACCTTCGGTATCGCGTTGATGCCGCTGGCGGCGGTTGTTGAAGCCGCTTTGGCCGCAGTGCGGCACAGCACGCCAGAGCCACTGCCGGAATGGACACTGCAGGAGCTCGCGCTGAAGAGCCCGATGACATTGCAGGGCGACCAACCGGTCGAACTCGAGTGCCGGGTGCGCCCACTACAAAGCGCTAGCGGTCATGACGTCGTCCTGCAGGCGCGCTTCCGCGCCCGCGACACTGCCGAAGCACCGGGATGGAGCGGGTGGCGCGAGCAAGCGAGCTCAAGAGTGCTCCCAAGCTGTTTCCCTCGGCCCGAAAAGCTCGATACCTTGGCACTGCAACGCGACGCAGCGAGTCTCCGGGAACGATCCGCCGACGAGCTCTACGCGCGTGCAGCGTCGCTGGGCCTGGAGTACGGCAGTGGCCTGCGAGGCATCAGGCGCCTGTGGGTGGGTGCCCGTGCTGCGATCGCGCGCGTCGAAATGCCGACCCGGGCAACGGAGGACACGGCTTACCACCTTCACCCCGCCACCCTCGACGCCTGCTTCCATGTCGCAATCCCCTTCATCGAGGAAGCATTGGCCGGCCGCCCAGCTGGCCTGCTGCCGACCGCACTTGACCAGTTGACCGTGTGGCAGCGCCTGCCAAGCAGCGTCTGGACTCTGTGCACGTGGCATGGCGAAGTTGACGAAGGTCGCTATCTGGCCGACCTGGACATCCATGCGGACGACGGGCGCTGCGTCGTATCCATGAGAGGACTTCGGCTGGCGCTGGCGGGACGGTCGTCGCTCACCCGGCAGGAGCCACGCGAAGAACTGCGGCATCACAAGCTCTGCTGGGTGCCCTGGGAGGCAGACGGACATGGCGACGAGGTCTTTGCGGATGCAGCCCGTCCCTGGGTTATCGCATGTCCGGATCGCGACGAGGCGTTGAGGCTCGGTCGCGCGGCGCGCGTGGCCGGTGCTGGCGCGATCGTCGTGTCCGATGGCTCAGAGTTCGCGCATCGGCCGGACAGTTCTTTCGAGCTGTGCTGGCACGATCCGTTGCAATGGAAGAAGTTGTTCGATGTCTTGAGGGTGAACGGCGTGCGCCCCGCGGGCTTGATCTACGACGGCGGCCATCGAGTCGTGACGCCGCGCGCCCTCTCAGACGAGATCGCCTGCCGTGGGAAGGCCGCCCTACGGGCCTGCCAACAGTTCCTCCTCGACTTTTCCGAGAAGGACATCGCGGTGGTGGTTTGCACGCGTGGTGCAAGCGTACCGTCTCAGGCGGTACAGGACGGGTATCGCTTGGATGAACCGGGCCTCGCGCAGTGTGTCGAGACAGCGATGGCGAAGGCTATCGCCTCAGAGTTTTCACACGTGCGAGCGTTGCAGGTTGACCTGGATCCGGACGAGGCCGCCGACGACGTCTCGCTTGGCCTGATGTTCGAGGCCGCGCGTAACTTGCGCGGCAGTGCACAACTCGCCATCCGTGCAGGACGCTGCTTCGAGGCGCAGCTGATGGAGGTGCCCGGAAGCCAACTCCTCGCGCGGGAGGTGTCGTTCAAGGGCGATGCCACCTACCTCGTCACGGGCGGTACGCGCGGGATCGGCCTTGCCACCGTGGAGTGGCTCGTGGCTCGGGGGGCACGCTCGGTCGCCGTGGTCGGGCGTCACCGGAACGGCGCGAGCGACGCCGTATTGCGCCAGTTGCAGGCACGAGGCGCAAGCGTGCGTCTGTTTCTGGCTGACGTGTCCGATCGGGAGGCGCTTTCGAGCGTGCTGGAGCAGATCCGCGATTCGATGGCACCTTTGCGCGGCATATTCCATTGCGCAGGCATCACGGATGACGCCGCGCTAAGCCTCATGGATTGGCCGCGCGTACGTGACGTTTTAGCGCCCAAGGCGCTTGGCGCCTGGCATCTACACGAGTTGACGGTGGACCACGAACTCGACCACTTCGTGCTCTACTCGTCCCTGGCGTCTCTGGCAGCGTCACCCGGGCAGTTGAACCATATTGCCGCGTGCAGCTTCCTCGACGCTCTTGCCCTCTACCGGCGCCACCGAGGACTGGCGGGCCTGTCGATCAACTGGGGCTACTGGTCCGAGATCGGCGTCGGGGCCCGCCGGGATCTGTCAGCACGAATGGCGAGCCTGGGCGTGGGGGGTATCGAGACGCAGCAGGGCCTGGACGCGTTGCACCGTCTGGTGGGGTCGCAACTTGTTCAGTGCGGCGCCGTCATCGTGGACTGGACGAAGTTCAAGCGCGCGCTCTTTCCCTCAGCGCCGTTCCGCCCGCTCCTCACGCTCGGCGATGACACTCGAGCCCATCGTCCAGTCGGCGAGGAGACGGCTGCCGTTCGTCTCGAACCGGCAATGGCCGAACTGCCGGCTGAAGAAGCCAAGGCGAAGATCCTCGCATCGCTCCTATCGCTTGTCACTTCTACCCTCAAACTGGGGTCGCAAGCGCAGACACAACTCGCGCAGGATTTCGCGCGCACCCCATTGAACCGGCTTGGCCTCGATTCGCTGATGGCGCTCGAAATGCGGAACCGTATCCGTGGCGATGCAGGCGTTGTCGTGCCGGTCAAGCACTTTCTCGGTGATTCCACCGCCGAAGAGGTCGCAGACCTCATCTTCACGGAGTGGATCCTCCAGCGTCTGGTTCACCCATGCGGTGGTAGTGCGTCAGAGGAAGTGGAGAGCTTCACCCTCTGACCAAAGAGAGCCATGACGGAGTTATCAAGAGAACGCCTTCTGCAAGAACTCCACCGGCTGAACGCGAGACTGCGCTTGGACGGCACGCAGTTGTCGGTGCAGGCTCCGCGGGGAGCGCTGACACCGGCGGTGTTCGAAGCTCTGGCATATCACAAGGAGTGGCTTGTGACGAAGCTGGGGCTGAATTCGCACAGCGCCGAGGTGGGCGCCCGCGATCTACGGGTTCTCGATGATCAGGGGGCCCGCATAGAGCGCGCACTGCTCGCGCTGCCCGGCACGTTGCGCGCAAACGTGGCGCGCGCCAGCGAGCACCAATGCTGGCGGGCGCAGGTGGTGGTTGATGCCCAGGCGATCGATGCGGAAGCCGTGGATGTGCAGGCGGCGGTAGCGCGCGACCCGCAGCAGCGCTGGCAGCACCTCACGTGGTCGGCTGAAGCGGTCGTCGCTCAGCTACGCATCGCGGAAGCGGAGCAACTATGCGAGTTGGAGGCCGTGCATCAGATCTTGAACCGCCTCGCGGTTGTCGCCATCGCGCTGGTCATGCGCCGATTGCAATGTTTCGACGACCGGGGCTCCCGCGAGACGGCCGAATCGATCGTCAAGCGGTGTGGACTGGAGCCTCGTTACCGGGTGGTCATGGATCAATGGTTGAACCTGCTTGCCGCCGCGGGGTATGTGAAGTGCACCGATGCCGGCTATGACCGCGGCACGCTCGAGCCGGCTTCGGTACTGCAAGGCAAGCTCGACGCTCTGTGCACCGAGGCCGGCACGTTGGGCGCGCACCCCGCACTTGTCGACCACATCGTCCGCTGCGCCGCGGCACAGATCCCCTTGCTGCGTGGGGAGCTCGATCCCTTTGACCTGTTGTTTCCGCAAGGGCGGTTCGAGCTTGCCTACGCGCACTACCGAGACGGCCCCATCTCTCGCATCAGCAACCATCTCGTCGCGCAACTGTGCGCTGTGGCGATCGATCATGGGCACTTCGATGGTGCCCCAACGGTGCTGGAAATCGGTGCCGGATCCGCGGCGACGACGGAGACGATCATTGGGCGCCTGCGAGGCCGACCGCTGCACTATCTGTTCACCGACGTCGGGGAGTTTTTCCTGCGGCGCGCCCGAGAGCGCTTTTGCGACCTGCCAGCGCTGAAGATGGAGTGCAGGGTGCTCGACGTCAACGAGCATCCACTGCTGCAGGGCTATGCGCCGCAGTCTGTGGACGTACTGGTCGCAGTCAATGTTCTCCATACCGCAGTGGAGGTAGAAGCGGCGCTGATGCGACTGCGAGGGTTGCTGAAGCCGGGAGGCATCTTGCTGCTTGGCGAACACACTGAGCAACTGCCGCTGCATTGCATCAGTTTTGCCCATTTCGAGAGCTTCGGCCATTACCGCGACCATCGTGTGCATCGCAACTCTCCGCTGATGCCGGCGGACGAATGGGAACGCGCGCTCGCGACCTCTGGCTTCACCCGCTACGCGGCATTTCCCGCCGCGGCATCACGTGGGCGAGATCTGGGCATGCAGTGCGTGCTGGTAGCAGAAGCTCCTACTGAAACGCCTCGGTTCACCTCGAAGACATGGCTTGCCGCTGCACGCGAGGCGATGCAGGGCCTCGGGGTGAGCGTCGAACTTTCGGCGTGTGAGCAACACGCCCGCTGACGTGCCCGTCAAACCAGCCGGAGTCAACATGCAGGACTTGCTAGTGAAGTTGCGCAACGCTGGAATCCGCCTTGAATTGGAGGGTGACGACCTCAAAGTGGCGGCGCCGAAGGGGGGCATGACGCCGGAACTGCGCGTTGAGCTGAAGAGCGCCAAGGGCGCGCTGACCGAACTGCTCAGGCGCAAGGAGCGGGGAGAGGACGTGCGGCAGGTGACCCCTCGTCCGGATTTGCGCCATGAGCCGTTCGGCTTGACGGAGATTCAGCATGCTTACTGGATCGGCCGCAACGAGCAGGTGGAATTGGGCGGCTTCTCCACGCATTTCTATGTGGAGCTGGAGCGCACCGGGCTGGATGCCCGCCGGCTGGAAGACAGCTTGCAACGCGTGATCGCTCGACATGACATGTTGCGCGCGGTGATTGAGATCGATGGCCGTCAGCGCATCCTCAGCGACGTACCTCCCTACGGAATTTCGCTGCACGACATGCGCGGCAAGCCAGCTTTCGAGATTGATGAGAAGCTCGCCGAGTTGCGTCATGAGATGTCGCTCAACCGCTTCACGCCCGAGCGCTGGCCGCTGTTCGACATCCAGGCGGTGTTGCATGCCGGAGAGCGACTGCGCCTCTTCATCAGCGTCGACATGTTGATCCTGGACGCATCCAGTCTGTTTCTTTTCTTCGAGGACTGGTGGCAGTTTTACCTGGATCCCCAGCGGGCAGTGCCGGGGTTCCAGCTGTCCTACCGAGACTATGTCGAGTTCGAGCGCACGGTGCAAGACTGGCCGTCATGGCAGCGCGCGCGGGACTATTGGATGCAACGTCTTCAGGAGCTCCCCCCGGCGCCCGCTCTCCCACTTGCTCGCAGGCCAGGAGAGCTCAGCCCCGTGCGATTCGCCCGCCGGACCCGCGAGTTGCCCGTGCAACGCTGGCAACGTCTCAAGCAACAGGCGCGCGGGCACGGCGTGACTCCCTCGGTGCTGTTGATGACCGCCTTTTGCGAGGTGTTGCGTACCTGGGCGCGCGAACCGGACTTCACGCTCAACCTCACCATGTACAACCGTTTCCCGATTCACCGGGAAGTGGAGGCCCTCCTTGGCGATTTCGCAACGACCTCGCTGCTGGCCGTGCACGCTCGCGCCGGCGAAGCGTTCGTGGAGCGCCTCCGGCGTTTGCAGCAGCAGTTCGCTGACGATCTCGAACACCGGCACTACAGCGGCATGAGCGTATTGCGCGAAAGGATGCGGCGCTTGGGGAGTACGCCCGGCGCGGCGATGCCCGTCGTATTCACCAGCATGCTGCCCCTGGATGGACTGCGGAACGCCGACCAGGGGCTCGTTCACTTCGGCGACTACGTGTATGGCGTGACGCAGACGCCACAGGTCTGGCTCGATCATCAGGTGATCGAATGGCGCGACGAGCTCTTGCTCGTCTGGGACGCGGTCGAAGAGCTGTTCCCCTCCGGCATGCTGGACGACATGTGGAGCGCTTACTTGCAATTGCTGGAGCGCTTGGCTGACGACGAACATGCCTGGGTGCAGCGCGGTTCCTTGGTGCCGTTGCCGGAATGGCAGCTTCGAGAACGCCAGGTGGCCAATGGTGTTCGCCGCGAACTGCGTCCAATACCTCTGCATGAATTGGTGGCGCCGCAATATGAGCGTCGGGGCGATGCCCTCGCGGTCATCACACCGTCACGATCGCTCTCTTATGACGAGTTGGGGGCCCACGCGTACCGCTTGGCGCACCGACTGGTGCGCGCCGGCGTAGGGCGAGGCAGCGTGGTCGCAGTGTCGATGGAGAAGGGGTGGGAGCAGGTCGTGGCCGTGCTGGGGGTACTGCACGCCGGAGCCGCGTATCTGCCGATCGACCCGGACCTGCCGCAGGAGCGTCGCCACCTCATTGCGGGGCTGGGACAGGTGACGGTGGTGATAACGCAGGCGCATCTCGCGCAGACGCTGCGATGGCCCGCCCAACTCGTGGTGCTGTCGCTCGACGACGCGGAAATGCTCTCTTGTGACCCGCGGCCGCCGGCAGTGATGGTGTCTCCCGACGAACTTGCGTATGTGCTCTTCACCTCGGGCACCACGGGGGTGCCCAAAGGGGTCATGCTCGAGCATCGCACCGTGAGCAACACGGTGCAGGACATGAACGCTCGCTTGCAGCTCACGCCGGACGACAAGGTGTTGGCGTTGTCGGCGCTGCATTTCGACATGTCCGTCTATGACATGTTCGGCACGCTGAGTGCCGGTGGTGCACTGGTGATGCCCTCGCCGGCACACCTCGCAGATCCCGCCCATTGGACGGAACTCGCTTGGCGGCACGGCGTGACCCTCTGGAACTCCGTCCCGCAGTTGCTGCAGCTCTGGCTCGGGCATCTGCAGCAATCGCACGGCAGCCACGAGGCGCTGCGCTGGGCCGTTCTCGGCGGAGACTGGATTCCGTTGACGCTTCCCGATCGGTTGCGGAACGTATGTTCACACGCTCGGGTATTTGCTTCGGGTGGCCCGACCGAAACGTCTATCTACAGCACGCACTACCTGGTCGATGAGGTGTCCGATCACTGGAACAGCATTCCCTACGGAAAGCCGCTTTCAAATCAGACGATGCACGTCTGCAATAGCCTCTTCGAAGACAAGCCGGTCTGGGTGACCGGCGAGATCCTGGTGGGCGGCCTGGCGCCGGCGCGAGGCTACCTGGACGACGCAAGAAACACCGCAGAGCGCTTCATCTCACACCCGCACACCGGGGAACGCCTGTACAGGACGGGTGACCTTGGTCGCTATCTGCCCGGCGGAGACATCGAGTTCCTGGGCCGTGACGATTTTCAGGTCAAGATCAACGGGTATCGCATTGAACTCGGCGAGATCGAGGCCGTGTTACGCCGTCAGCCAGGCGTACGGGAAGCGGTGGTGACCGTCGCCGCAAGCGGCGAGGGACAACGTTCGTTGGTGGCGCATGTCGTCGTGGATAGCTCGGCGCCCGCCGACGCCGCAGACTTGGAACGCCAGCTGGCCGCAGTGCTGCCCTGCTACATGGTTCCGCATCGCTATGTCCGCCTCGCGGCACTGCCGCTTTCACCAAACGGGAAGGTCGACTACCAGACGCTGAGGCGGTGGCGTGATCCGGCTCAGCCCGAAGTTGCACGTACTAAGCCGCGTACCGACTACGAGAAGCGACTCTTTGAGCTCTGGGCAGAACTTCTGGGACGCGCGGACTTCGGCGTTGAAGACAGCTTCTTTGTGCTTGGAGCCGATTCACTTGGCCTGATAGGAATGATTGAGCGGGCAAGGACGCTCGTGCCGTTGTCGGGCGTGCCGCAACGTCTGCTACTCCGACGTTTCTTCGCAGCACCGACGATCGTCGGGTTCGCCGCCGCACTGGAAGAGCTTGTCGTGCCCTCCCAGTCGCAGGACGTGCAAGGCGTCGAAGTGGCTTCGGGCACCGCATCCCTACCGCACATCGTCCCGGACCCGGCGAACCGACATGAGCCGTTTCCGCTGACCGACCTGCAAAGGGCGTATCTCGCCGGACAAGCGCAAGGGATGGAGTATCACGTCGAATCAAATTGCTACCTGGAAGTCGACTACGACGAGTGGCTGGACGGTGAACGCTGGGAGCTGGCACTGAATCGAATGCTGGCGCGTCAACGCGCCAACCTCCCGGTGCTGAATCAAAACATGCAACTTCAGGTGCCGCGCAAGTTGGCGCCCGTGAAGCTTGTGGTCCGAGACCTTCGCGAGCTGCCTGAAGGGGACGCACAAGCCGCGTGGGTGACGATCCGGCAGGAACTCTCACACAAGGTCATGCCGTTGGATCGCTGGCCCTGGCTGGCTTTCCAGATCACTTTGCATCGTGGCGGAACCCGTTTCCACATCAACATCAACAACTTCTTCGTCGATGCATTCGGGTTGATGTCGTTTGAGGACGTCCACCGCTACTACCGCGAGGAGGGGCGGGAGCTGCCGGTATTGCAGCTCAGCTGTCGCGATGTCGTGCTCGCGCATCAGAGCATCGAGCAATCGGCGCAGGGCCAGCGGTCGCGGCGTTACTGGCTGGATCGGGTGGAAAGTTTGCCGAGACCGCCCGCAGTGCCCCTCGTCCCGCATCAACCTGCTCGCACCCGGTCGAGACTGGATCGGCGTGAAATGGTCCTGCCGGAACCTATCTGGGCTGCATTCAAGCGCCATGCCGCTCGATTCGGTCTCACTGCCACGCATGCGGTCTACGCCGTCTACGCGGAAGTTCTTGCACGTTGGAGCGGTTCCCGCCACTTTCTGCTCAGCCATCTCCTGACGCAGCGACTTCCGCTACACCGGGATGTACGCGCCATCGTGGGCAACTTCGGGGCGGTCTATCCGCTTGAAGTGGACTGGCGGGCCGGTGTCCCATTTGCTGAGCGAGCCCGCGGACTGCAACTGCAGATCGTGCAAGACGCGCAACACGTATATTGGGGCAGCGCGCGCATTTGGCAGACCTTGAACCAGCAAAGCGGCACACCAGGACGCGCCGCCGCTCCGTACGTCGTGGTCAGCGGGCTCGACCTTCCCCCACGAGACAAACCGGTTTTCGGTTGTCTGGACACGCCGCAGGTGTTGATCGACCACCAAGTCTGGCATTTGAAGGATGGCGGCTTTTGGGCGATATGGGATGTCAATGAACGGTTCTTCCCGCAAGGCTTGGTCGACGCCATGTGGCACGCTTATCGGGCGTTGCTCACCTTGCTGGCGCAGGACGAGTCGGCTTGGCTGTCGTACCGCTTCGATCTCTTGCCGGCTGCCCAGCGGGATCTGAGAGCGCAGGCGAACGCCGTCACGACGCCTGTCGAACAAGGGCTGTTGCATGCGTCGCTAGCTGTCAACGCGCGGTGTCGTCCGCACAAGCCTGCGGTCATATCCCCCACTCGCCGGTTGAGCTACCGGGAGCTGGACCAGCTGGCGAACCGATTGGGCCATCGGCTACGCGCCGCAGGCGTGCAGCCGAACGAGCTGGTGGCGCTCTGGCTCGACAAAGGCTGCGAGCAAGCGGTTGCAGTTTTTGGCGTACTCGCGGCCGGTGCGGCCTATGTGCCAATAGATCCCAATTGGCCGCTTGACCGCGTTCGATATCTTCTCGAGAACACGCAGGCGCGTTTTGTCGTCACGACGAAGGAACAGGCGGAACGCCTGCCGCCGAGTCAGGCCGAGACGGTATGCGTCGACGATGGAAATCTCGACCACCTTCCAGACAGCGCACTGTTGCCCGCGCAAACCGCCGACGACCTAGCCTACGTCATCTTTACATCGGGTTCGACTGGCAATCCCAAAGGGGTGATGATCAGTCATCGAAGTGCACTCAATACGGTCGTGACCGTCAACCGCCAGCTCAACGTTGCTGAAACCGCCGTGGTCTTCGGGGTCTCTGCGCTGAGCTTCGACCTTTCGGTCTATGACTTGTTCGGCACAGTGGCGGCGGGCGGCACCCTCGTGCTGCCGTCAGCGTCCGAGGGCCCGGACCCCATTGCTTGGCTCGCAGCGCTCGTTGAGCATGAGGTGACGGTGTGGAACTCGGTACCGTCGCTGATGCAATTGTTGACCGATGCTGCCGACGCAAGCGATGTGCGCCTGCCCTCGATGAAGACGGTGATGTTGAGCGGCGACTGGATTCCATTGGCTTTGCTGCCGCGTATCCGTCTCCTCACACCACAAGCCGACCTGATCAGCCTCGGCGGCGCAACTGAAGCGTCCATCTGGTCTATCTGCTACCCCATCGAGGAGATGGATCCGTCCTGGGTGAGTGTCCCGTACGGCAAGCCGCTGCCGAATCAGAGCTGTCACGTGCTGGACGAGGAGGGACACGACGTACCTGTCTGGACCGTGGGGCATCTTTATATCGGTGGGGCCGGGCTGGCCCGTGGCTACTGGCGCGACGGTGAAAAGACCGCTGCCGCGTTCATCACGGACCCACGCACCGGAGAACGCCTGTATCGCACGGGGGATCGAGGGCGGTACCTTCCAGACGGCAACATTGAATTCCTGGGCCGTGTCGACCTGCAAGTAAAGGTGCATGGTCATCGCATAGAGCTGGGCGAAATCGAACATGCCCTGCTGGCTCACCCGGCCGTGGAATCGGCCGTGGCCGTCGCACCGTTGACCGGGGGCAGCCGGCGACTAGCCGCATTCGTGGTCTATGGAGACGAGAGCGCCGACGCGGAGCAGATACGCCAGTTTCTTCGTCACAAGTTGCCGGCCCATATGGTGCCGGCACACTTGGAGGCTCTCAAGACGTTTCCGCTGACGGCCAACGGCAAGGTGGATCGAGAAGCCTTGAGTGCGATGCTGCCGTTGCCCAGTGCCGCGTCTTCCGCGGCACCTGCACCGCGGACAGCGATCGAAGCGGAACTGGTCAGCATTTGGGAAGCCGTTCTTGGCGTGGCGCCTGTTGGGGTGCGGGACGACTTTTTCGCGCTGGGAGGCCATTCGATGGCGGCGATCCAGGCGATGGCGCGCGTCTCTCGGAATTTTGGGCAACCGTTGTCTGCAGGAGCTCTTATAGAGGACCGGACGGTGGAAAAGCTGGCGCGACGCCTGCTGCACTTCATTCCGGCAACGCCGCTAGTCCGGGTTGAGTCGCGGGGCGAGGGGCAACCGCTGTTTCTCGTACACCCTGCTGGCGGCGACGTCTCCTGCTACCTGGGGCTAGCAAGGTCGTTGGAGCGCCCTGTGTACGCGCTGCAGCCCGTCGGCCTTCCGCTTGAGCCGTGCGCGTATACCGTGGAGCAGATTGCAGCGGCATACGTTACGGCGCTGCGAGAAGTTCAGGCGTACGGACCATACATTCTGGGAGGCTGGTCATCCGGCGGGGTCTTGGCGTTTGAGATGGCCAGCCAATTGGAAAGTGCAAGGCAAGCGGTACAACAGGTGCTCCTGCTGGACACGCCCGCACCGCTACAACACGACGACGTTGACGACCGCACGCTCATGCTCTGGTTCTTGCGCCAGACCCAGTCTGGGTCCGATCACCCAATTGACGGTCTTGAGGAACAGCTGGCGGAGGACGCCAACGCGTCTCCGGAACTGGCGTTGACCGATGTGCGCAAGGACGGCACGTTCGCGAGATTTGACTCGTCACGGCTGAAGGCCACCTTTGCAACTTTTAGCAGAATCATTCGCGCCACCCGTCACTACCGGGCCAGTCCCATAAATGCTGATATCTGGCTTTGGCGTGCTGGCGAAGGAGCGATTTCCGAATTCACCGGCCACCCTGCATTCGGGATGGCCGATTGGGGATGGCGTCAGCTGACACGAGGTGTCGTACGCAGCAAGATCGTACAGGGAACACACTACACCATGCTTAAGTCGCCCAACTTGCAGTTATTGACACGAGATATCGCGAGCGCGCTCAATGAGTTGTGCTCGATCAATTTTCACGGGAAGAATTCGGGTCAGGCAGGTTCACGCAAGGAAGAATCATGAGCAGAAATTTCATAAGGGCAGGCGCGGTCTTCCTGATCTTGGGGATCGTTCTCGGCGTTGTCATGCATCATCAGCACAGTCGGGCGTTGGTTGCCGTGCATGCACACATTACCCTCGCGGGAGGCATTCTTATGCTCGTCTTCGGCTTGGTTTACGGCCAAGATCAGGAGGCGAATCGATCCAAGCTCGCGTTGTGGCACTTTTGGCTGTACACAGTCTCGAGCACGCTCCTTCTTGCTTGGGCAACGTTCGAAAGTTTCAGAGGTAGAACCTTTGACGATACCGGAAGCCATCCAGCATCGTTTATGGTTGGTGTGCTGGGGTTGATGTTCACCGGTTCGCTCCTGCTTTTTCTTATCAACGTATTCTCAAGCCGCTGCAACAAATCTGATTACGGCGCACCCGCGGAAGACAACTCGGTGTGTCAAGACCCCCCATCTGAGTAGATTGCATGACAGCTCGGATGAGCTTGATGTGCTCCCGGAGCTGCAGTCAAGATGCCTCATGGCGCTGCACGCCTTGCGGACGCCCTTATAGGCTGCGCCGCCCGAACAGGGGGGCGGGCGCCCTCCAAGGGAGTTCTCACGCAAGATCGCGCGCCAGCAGAATCTAGTTGCGCAGGGCCTGTTTTCCGGAAGCTTATAGCCTCTTGGGAGTTTTTCTATAACCTGGGTTTTGTCTTCGACTGATCCTGTTCAATCATTCTTGACGCAGCGTCTTCTATTGAATAATCCGTCAAAGTAAGGGTGCTTCCCACCAACGCAAGCTTTGGTTTCCGTGGCTCGCATTGTGAAATCTGGTTGTAATGTGCACACCACATCAGGTTTGCTTTACGCCTGTCATCGGATGGGGCACCGTATTTCTGCAGCGCTGCCTCCTTTAGCAGCAACGCATTATCTGTCGTGCTTGGCAGTGAGTAGGACACTGCCGTTACCGCGACAGCGTCGGTGGAATTGGGCGGCACCCGCACATGAAATGATATTGCTAGAGTCACGTTGTTCTTTTTTAGGGTAATTCTCGTGGGTAGTTCGCTATTTGTAATCCGGTTACGCGAGTAGAGCGTGCTTGCACGTAGCCGCTTGCTTTCGCCAGGATTGAGCTCAAAGTGCTCGCCAAGCGCGACAATCGCTTGCTCGTAACCAATTCCCAGTCTTACGCCAGCGACGTCAAAGTGAGAAACATCCACTGACCGCCAGTTTGCGGGTGGGGCAGCGTTAGCAACGGAGAGAACAAGAATTGACGCAACGAGGAAATATGATGACGGTTTCAAGACTGATACCCCTTGAGTGGGTGGTGCTGAACGTGACCCTCGAAAAAGACGCGCAACGAGCAAGAGCAAGGCAACGCCTAGGAGCGTGCAAACCATTACTGCGTCGGCGAGTTTGAGAGACGGCTGTGCGCATTGTGTGACATCAAGATGTGCACCTCGCCGGCACACGCCCCCCTCGTTCAGGGGAATCACACGCTTGCCAGCTGCTGCCCGGCCCCTTCCCAATGAAAGTGAGTCTTGAACTCGACTTCAGTTGCGCACAAGTCTGCAAATTGAGGCGTGCGGGCGGTCGTCGCTGCAATGCCCGCTTGCGGGGCAGTTGCGGCTGGTATGGTCCGGCGCTGCCAGCGAGGGCGGCGCCGTCCACCACCCTCGTCGTGCTGATGCTTCAAGAGATCCAAGGTGCGTCGCTTTTTCAAATCGCGGGACTGCAACTCACGCACCCTTTCGCGCCTGACATCACCGGACTCGATTTCCCTCGAATGTCTCTCGGTCATCAAGTTCTCTAAGTCCGGTGCTTTGGGCCTTCTGTCCCTTCAGTCATTGGCCGTCCGACGCATTGGTGCAACCGAACTTGCCTTTCAGACGCAATAGCTCGGTTCGCTGGAGGGGTGCTTGCGGAGCAACCTCTGAACGGCCAACCCGCATCCGATCCCGCAGCCGCCCGATGATCTGCTCCTCCGTGTATCGCGTCTTCCACGTCAAACCACTTTGTCAGTGATCGAGCTGTAAAGACTCATGCTGCCGCTATCCAAGGTAGCGAACTCCCACAAATAAACCGACGCGCCAGCGGCATAGACATTCGCGCAGCGAGCGTTTGCAACCCCCGAATGAAGGGGGGACGCGGAGCCGGCGACCCGGCTGTTGCACGGCAGAATGCCGGCTGATGTCAGGTAGAGCGTTGTGAAGTGGGCGTTCAAAGGACGATGTGATCGACAGTCCTTTGCAGCACACGCATTGGGCCGCTGTTGCGATTCGAGTCACTACCCGGCATCGTTTCGCCGCAACTCTTCATAGAAGCGGACCGTCAAAGGCATCCGCTCAGCTTTATCGTTATGCCGCACTCGAACGGTCGGGTCTACTTTCGCTCACCTCAACCCTCGGATCAACGTGAGTTCGTCGCGGCCGCACAGGCAAGCCACAAATTGCATCGGCCCTGGACTACGGCCCCTTCCTCAAGCTCGCAGTTCGGCGCTTACATAGAGCGCATGGCACAGCCGGACAATTGTGCGTTCCTCATCTGCCGACTCGACAACGATCAAATTGTTGGTGTTGTGAACATCACCAACATCGTCCTTGGCCTATTTCGTAGCGCCTATCTTGGCTACTACGTCTTCACCGGGCATGAAGGTCAAGGACTTATGCGTGAAGGGCTTCATGCGGTCATTCGGCACGCCTTCCGTTCCTTGAAGCTTCATCGTCTCGAAGCTAACATCCAGCCAGGCAATACAAGATCAATCAACTTGGTTTCCGCATGCGGATTTGCCAAAGAAGGGTACTCGCCCCGGTACCTCAAGATACGAGGTCGCTGGCGAGATCACGAACGTTGGGCCATCTTGGCCTCCTAGGCTGAACTCGGCCCGTCGTCCTCAACGCATGGCGAGCTTCGGCCTTTGGTGCCAGCAGTAGAACAATGTCCTCGGGTGGCATGCGTTCATCCGCATGCGATCCTATATACCCGGCGACCGTGGCAGCGGCGAGGCTCGAAGTTCAACTGCGCTCAGATGTCAGAGCCAAAGTGCTCGAGATACAGCGCGGACACCCACTCGACAAAGACTTTCACGCGGGGTGAGAGCTGGCGGTGGTAGGGATACATCACGGAAAGCGGCAGATCCGGGCATGGCCAGTCGGCCAGCACCTGCACCAGCCGCCCGGCCCGCAGGTGATCTTCCACCCGAAAGCGCGGCACCTGCACGAGGCCGCAGCCTTGCAACGCGGCCACCGTGTAGCACTCGGCGTCGTTCACCGAGATCCAGCCTCCCACCTTGTATTCCACGATCTCTCCGTTCTTCAGGAAGGTGAACGGGTACTGGACGTCATGGTTGCTCTGGAAGAAACCCACTGCCTGATGGCGCAAGAGCTCGTCCGGATGCCGAGGCACACCGAACTCCTCAAGGTATGCCGGGCTGGCGCAAACCACCTCCGGCATCAGCGCGAGCCGGCGCATCACCAGGGATGAATCGCGGGGGCGGCCTGCCCGCACCACGCAGTCGACGCCTTCGCTGACCAGATCGACGAGCCGATCGCCGCTGCTGATCTTCAGCTCGATGTGTGGATAGCGGCGCCTGAACTCCTGCACGCGCGGCAGGATGATCCGTGCCGCATGCGTTCCATGCAGGTCGAGGCGCAATACGCCGCGTGGGTTGCCCTTGGCCGTGCTCAGGGCGCTCTCGGCGTCTTCCAGGTCGGCCAGGATGCGACGGCATCGCTCATAGAAGGCCTCTCCGTCCAGCGTGGGCTTGACCTGCCGCGTGGTGCGCTCGAGGAGCCTGGCGCCCAGCCGCTCTTCCAACTCCTTGATCGACTTGGTGGCGGTCGCCCGCGGGATGTCCAGCGCCCCGGCCGCCTTGACGAAGCTGCCCAACTCGACGATCCGCGTGAAGAGACGCAAGGTGTCCAGTCGATCCATGGGGCCCTCAGATTGTTGTCGCGCTGTGGATTGTGCTGCTCATTCTTGCCCATTTATTGATCGGTTCGCGCTCACCAGAATCTCTTCAACCGACGTCCACCGGCGCCGGTCTTCCTGAGGAGCCATGCGATGAATGTGAACCAACCCGTCGATGCCGCCCTGGCGCATCAACCCACCCGCCACGACGCGCGGTTGCCGGCGCTGCGCCGCTTCTATACGTGGGCAGAACCGATCAGCTTTGCAATGCTGCGCGCCTGCTTCGGAGTGGTGATGGTCACGCACGGCCTGCCGAAGCTGATGCGGACGTCCCATGGCTCGATGGCCGATCCCATGGCCGCCTCGACCCGACTGATCGAGACCGTGCTGGGTTTGCCGCTCCCCGGGGTGTTCGCGATGTTCGTCGCGTTGTTGGAAGGGGTGGGCGGCGCCATGCTGGCGCTTGGCCTGGGAACCCGGGTGATCGCTCCGATGATGGCCGTCCAGATGCTCGCCATCTGCTACATCCTCGGCCCCACCTGGGTCTGGATCGATCGCGGCATCGAGTTCCCGGTGCTGATGCTGTTCGTCACGGTGTTCCTGTCCGTCAAGGGGTCGGGCCGGTATTCGCTCGACCGCGCCATGGGCTGGGACAACTGAGTGCAGGGGCCCCGAGATGGACAGCCTGGATCTCGACGTCCTGCGGCAGGCTCGCGCATGGGTAGCCGAAGGACAGCACGTGTGGGTGTTCACGGTCGTCGGCACCTGGGGCTCCGCACCGCGGCCTGCGGGCGCGCTGATGGCCTTGCGCGGTGATGGTTCGGTCGTCGGTTCGGTCTCGGGCGGGTGCGTGGAAGACGACCTGATCGACCGTCTGCACCGAGGCAAGCTGCCGCAGCGCCCGGAGCTGACCACGTATGGCGTGGGCAAGGATGCGGCCGCCCGCTTTGGCCTGCCGTGCGGCGGCACCCTGCGCCTGCTGCAGGAGCCGCTGTACGACGCGGCGTGGCTCGATGAGGTGTTGCGGCGAACGGCTGGCGGTGAACTGGTGGCAAGGCGGCTGGACCTCGACAGCGGTGCCGTGTCGGTGGAGCCGGCGCTGCGCGGCGAGTCCTTCGAGTTCGACGGCCGGCACCTGCGATCGCTGTTCGGCCCACGCTGGCGGCTGTTGCTCATCGGCGCCGGACAGTTGTCGCGGCTGGTCGCGCAGATGGCGTTGCTGATCGATTTCGAAGTCGTGTGCTGTGACCCGCGCGAGGAATACCACCGGACGTGGGACGTGCCCGGCACGCGGTTCAGCAGATCGATGCCCGACGACACGGTGCTCGAGTTGGGCGTGGACCCGCACACGGCCGTCGTGGCGCTCACGCACGACCGGAAGCTCGACGACATGGCGCTGCTCGAAGCTCTGAAATCGCCTGCGTTCTATGTGGGTGCGCTGGGGTCGCGTCTTCATTCCACCAAGAGGAAGGAGCGGCTTGCGATGTTCGATCTGAGCAGCGAAGAGATCGAGCGGCTCCACGGCCCGGTGGGTCTCGACCTCGGCGGCCGGACCCCGGCCGAAATCGCGGTGTCCGTCGTGGCCGAGTTGGTTTGCGTGCGCAACGGCGTGGCGCCACGGCAGAAGAAGCCCGGCTCCTGCCTTGCGCGTTGGCCCGACGAGCCTGCCGCGCCCATGGCAGGCACCGGAGAAGGGCGCGACGTGAACGGCGTCTTTCACTCAGCGATCGGAGGTTGAAACATGGAAGCATCAACACAGAGGACCCGCTTTTTCCTGAACGGGCGGGCCACCACGCTCGACGCACCGCCCGACATGCCCCTGCTGTGGGCCCTGCGCGACATTGCGGGCCTGACCGGCACCAAGTTCGGTTGCGGCATGGCCTTGTGCGGCGCCTGTACGGTGCATCTCGACGGCGAGCCGGTGCGCTCTTGCCAGACCCCACTGGGCAGCATCGAGGGGCGCCGGGTGACGACCATCGAAGGCGTCGGCGAGACCCCCGCCGGCAAGAAGGTGCAGGAAGCGTGGATCGCGCATGACGTGCCGCAGTGCGGATACTGCCAGTCTGGCCAGATCATGTCTGCCGTCGCGCTGCTGCACCGCGTGCCGAAGCCCGGCGAGGAGGACATCCAGGCGGCCATGGCAGGTAACGTCTGTCGCTGCGGCACCTACCAACGCATCAAGGCGGCCATACGCACGGCGGCCGGCATCGCTGAAGTGGGGAGCCAGCCGTGAAAGAGAACCTCACCACAGTGTCGCGCCGTGATGTCCTGCGAGCCGGCCTTGCGGCCGGTGGCGGCCTGGTCGTCGGCTACGGCATCCCTGCGCACGCGGTCACCCCGCCAGCCCCTCATTACCAACGCATGCTGCCCCAGGGAGAGTTCGCGCCGACCGCCTACGTGCGCATCGCCGCCGACGGAACGGTCACCGTCCGCTGCGGCAAGGCCGAAATGGGCCAGGGCATATTGACGGGCTTTGCGCAGATCGTCGCCGACGAGCTGGATGCCGACTGGCAGCAAGTGCGCGTGGAGCAGGCGCCGGTCCATCTGGACTATGCGAACCCCAATGCACCCATGATGAACACGGGCGGGTCGACTTCGGTTCGAGCCAACTGGATGCGCCTGCGGCAGTCCGGTGCGGCTGCGCGGGCGATGCTCATCAACGCTGCAGCGCAGGCCTGGCGGGTCGACCCGGCCACCGTGCGCACGCACGCCGGCCAGTTGTTCGGACCCGGCGGCCGCCGCGCGGGGTACGGCGAGATGGCCGAGGCCGCGGCCGCGCTGGCACCGCCGCAGCAACCGGCGCTGAAGACCCGCGATCAGTTCAAGTTCATCGGCAAGCCGTTGCATCGGGTGGACACCGCCGCGAAAGTGAACGGCAGGGCCGCCTTCGGGCTCGACGTGTCGCTGCCCGGCATGAAGACGGCCGTGGTGGCGTTTGCGCCGAGCCTGGGCGGCACGATGCTGCGCTTCGATGCGCAAGACGCCCTGGCGGTGCCTGGAGTACGGCAGGTGCTGCCCATCACCGCTGGCGTCGCCGTCATCGCGGACCATACCTGGGCCGCACTCGAAGGCCGCAGGCGGCTGCGGGTGGAGTGGTCCACCGGCCCCCTCGGCGAGCTGTCGTGGGAAGCACTACGAAACAGCTATGCACAGGCGCTCGACCGCCCCGGCGTCGTGGATCGCCGCGAAGGCGAGCCACCGGCCGGCGACGGCCTGCACGTGATCGAGCGCGAGTTCGAGCAGCCGTTCCTGGCCCACGCCTGCATGGAACCGCTCAATTGCACGGTGCATGTGCAGGGTGACAGCGCGCAGGTGTGGACCGGCACCCAAAACCCCTCCACCGTGCAACGCACCGTGGCTCGGGTGACAGGGCTGCGCCCCGAGCAGGTACAGGTGCACACGACCTTCCTCGGCGGCGGCTTTGGTCGGCGGGGTACGCTGGACTTCATCACCCCGGCAGCGGAAATTGCCAAAGCGGTGGGCGCACCGGTCAAGCTCGTGTACAGCCGCGAGGACGACATGAAGGCGGCGTTCTACCGCCCCTACAACCGCATCAGGGTTCGCGCCGTGCTCGACGGCGATCGCCGCCTCGTTGGCTTCAGTGCCAAGACCGCCGTGCCGGCCATCGCCAAATGGACCGGCTTCAGCTTCCTGCGCAAGCCCAACGGCGTCGACAACTACGCGACCGAGTGCCTGTTCCCGGTCTACCGGATTCCTCACGTGGAGGTGCAGTGGGTCGACCACGACCTGGGCGTGCCGATCTGGTTCTGGCGCACCCCGGGCGGATCACAGAACTGCTTGCCGGTGGAGACGGTCATCGACGAGGCAGCGGAGTTCACCGGGCAAGACCCATACGAGTTCCGGCGTGCCATGCTGGGAGACAAGCCCCGTCACCTGCGTGTCCTTGAGCTGGCTGCACGTCACTCGGGTTGGGGCGAGGCACTGCCTGAGGGCGTCGCTCGCGGGATCGCGATGGTGGAGATCTTCGGCTCCGTGGTGGCGGAGGTGGCGCAGGTCCGGCTGGCAGATGGGCGGCCGGTGGTCGAGCGGGTGACCTGCGTCGTGGACTGCGGGACGGTCATCAACCCGCAGCAGGTTGCCGCGCAGATGGAAAGCTCGATCGTCTACGGGCTGTCGGCGCTACTGCATGGTGAGGTTGTGATCGAGCGCGGTGTCCCGCAGCCATCGAACTTTCATGACTATCCGGTGGTGCGGATGAACGAGGCGCCTCTGGTGGACGTGCACATCGTGCCCAGCGATGCGCCCCCGGGAGGCGTTGGCGAACCGGCACTGCCGCCTTTGCTGCCTGCTGTGACAAATGCGCTGTATCGCCTGACCGGCCGGCGGGCGACGCGCTTGCCCCTCGGCAGGCGGGACGGATGACGTCCGTCGTCACTCGTTGAGTGCTGCGGTTTCGCGTGCAGTTTGAGCGCGTGCTGTACTCGGCGCCGTTCGCGCTGGCAGGCAAGACGCTATGGCTGCGTGCCACCGACGCGGCGGTGGCGCTGTACGAGGAGTTCCTCCATGTGTCGACATATCCGCGTGCGCGGCGCGGAGGCGAGCGCATCACGGTGCGTGACCATCTGCCGCCAGCCGCACAGGCGTTCTTCGAGCATGACCGCTCTTGGCGCGTCGCTCAGGGCGCGCGTACCGGCCCGGCCTGCCAGCGCCTGATCGAGTGGCTGCTCGCGGATCGCATCGTCGAGCGACTGCGCGGCGCCCAAGGCGTCATCTAACTGGCCAAGCGGCACGGCTGCGTGCAACGACACAGCAGAGGTTCAGCTTCGACGCCTTCACGTAGAGGTGGTTTCGTTCGTCACTGCCGTGCCAGAGCCGTCGACCTTGGCTCTAGGGGCTTTCGGCATCCTCGTGCTCTGGGGGATACGAAACGTTCGTCAACGCCGCTGAGAACAGGCAACGGTTTGCAGTTCGACACCGGTTAACTTCCTGGTGAGCCGGATCACGCGTCGCTAACCGGCATCGTCCTCTGGCGATAAATGTGAGAGTCGGCGAATTAGTCGGTCACGCAGGCGAGGCAGGCTCGAAACCCAGCCGACACGCACAACCTCATCCGCCGGCAGTCGTTCATGGGGATGCGAGGCAAAGTACCGTTCGCTCGCCTGCAGCAAACACTCGGACTCGGTCGCGAAACGCGACCCAATCACCATAGAAGCCAACCGGAATACATTGGCCTCTCGTTGGTCTTGCGCTAAGTGCGCACCGCCCCGGGCAACAACACAGCACCGAAGGAGCATCGCGGATTCAGCGTCTCTTGCAGTCATTGAGCGATCTCCGAGCAAGTACAAGTGTGCATCAGCTCCCCATCAAGCTCCAGCCCTCGGCTCATACTGACGCTCACGGATCTGAGCGCCGGCGCTCCGCGTCGCCTGCGAAGGTCGGGCCCCAGTCTACTGAAGCATGTTCTCGCTTCCGCGACCGCTGCAGACTGATCTCGGACATTCGCTTGTACCGAGAAATTCGCAGTGTCTAGTAGGAAGCGGTCGCTGAATGTGAAGACTGACAAACTGACCCTGACGGACGCTCTCCGGGCGTATTGTTCCGGCCGGGTCTCGATGTCAGGACGCTTCCGTCTGCCGGCCTTGGGCTTTTGCGGCGACCTCTTGCACGGTAGCCTCAAGCTGCTCCTTGTTTCTAAAACCGAACGGTATCCAGACAGACGGAACTACGGCCGAGGCTGCATCCAAATGCACGCGCTGGTCATCGAAAAATATGTGCGGCTTGAACACCTCAAGGACTCGCTTCTTTTCGATACCGCCCATGAGGAACAACTCCGCAGCGCTCATGCCCCAATCGTTCAATGTAGTGACCAAGCGCTCCTCTGCCGGATGATTGCGCGCTGTCACGATTGCTACCCGCATTGCCGGCTTATAGCTTCGGTCCTCTGCTGCTCTCTTGGCTTCTAGCCGCTGGAAGTATCCGATCTTTGTGAACAGGTCCTTTAGAGGACCTGGGTCGTGGGGCACCTCAGATTTTTCGACTTCGTGTTGATGGAAGAGATCAAGACGGCCATCGCCATAGACGATCTCGGCCTGGTCGTCTGCAAGGACGCCATCAAAGTCGAACGCAATGCGGAACTCGTGGTCATACTCGTCATCCCCAGCGGCACCCGGGAGTACAAGACCCGCAGGCAGACCTGCCTTAGTCGCAGCGACAACGTCGTCTGCATTGGCGCTCAGAAAGACAGACGCATTGAAGGCTCCCACAAATGGGTAAGTATCTTGGCCTGAAAGAAACGCCCCACGAGAGATGTCCAACTGATGGGCTCTGCATGAGCGAAAAAACCGACGACCTGTATCAGGACTATTTCGGGAGAGTACGACCACCTCCACTGGTTGCTGGCTAGGGTAGAGATCGTTTAGCGCCAACAAGCGCTTCACAAATGGGAACGCCACCCCGGGTGCAAGCTGTTCATCCAATCGCTCGCGCTGATAGGCTCGATACGCCTCCACGCCTTGCTCGACAAACACTTCATTTGCCTCCTCCAAGTCGAAAACGGCGCGGCTGGAGACGGCAACGACCAATTTGCGTTCGATCGGATACGGCATCTTATGTACTCTTCAGTGCTTCACATCAGTATGAAGCAAACAGCGACACAGCCCTAGATGCCCGAAGCACGTTGGCCGAGCGGGAGCAGTCTGTTCAAGCTGCGCCCAGCGGGGCCGGCACTGCGGCTTCTACAACCAGTGGCCCACGAGGACCGGAGCACCAGCCTCGTTGGCTCCGTAGACCCCGATCGGTGGCACGCACGGTGACCCAAGCAGGTAGAGGAGCCGAATTGCAATTCAATGCATTTTCCAGCCCGGACCGTGTAGCCGATGCAGCTTGCTAGACTCGGGCTTACTAGAGGTCAGCGGTCCGTCGTACTTCTTGGGTAGCCAGCGTTTCGGTCGAAGGAGATCAACGCCAGAGGCACGCTCGTGCCACTTGTCCTGCCAACCGTGGGTTCTCCTGCATCCTGCGGGTGCAGTATGCGTACCAGTCGTTTCCGAACGGGACGTAGATGCGGACCGTGTAGCCACGATCGCGCAGCGAATCCCTCAGTGGCTCGCAGACGCCCAGCAACATCTGCAGTTCGAAGCGAGAACGATCGATGCCAAGCTGGTGTGCCAGATTCAAGACCGATTGAATCAACGCCTCATCGTGCGTCGCAATGCTGACGAAGGAACCGGCTTTGAAGCAGATCCGCGCAGCTTCCAGGAAGTGCGGATTAATCAGGCGGCGGTCCTGTCTGGCTCCGCGGATCAGAAGGCGCTCAGGTTCCTGATAGATGCCTTTGCAGATCCGCAACGGGTTCCCGCCCTCAGCGAGCAGCATCACATCGTCACGTGTGCGCGTTAGATAAGCCTGCAGGGCCAGTGCAACTGGCGCACCCGCGGTCCGCAACCGCAGGAACAGATCGACCTCCAATTGCGTGCACCGACTGTCTTCCATGTCCAGACAGACCGTGCAGTTGGCGGCTCGGGCACGTGACGCAATGCGACTGATCGCGGCTTCACAGAGCCGGGGATCAAGCAGCAGGCCCAGGGCCGTGGGTTTGACGGAGAGATCGGTGACCACGCGCTCCGCTGCCAGTTCGGACAGCAGTGCGAGGTAGGCGTTCTCGGCAGCGTGGACCTCTGCGACATTCCGGGCGGATTCGCCCAGCACATCGAGTGTTGCGGGATAGCCTTCGGCGTTCAGGCGTCGAGTGCACGCGATGGCGTCACTCGCAAGTGCGCCCGCAACATATCGCGCAGCGACGCGTTGAACCAAGGAACGAGGAAGCAGGCCGATGGCATTCGCCACGGCGGAATCAAAGAAGGACATGATGATGCGCGTTGAGCGTCATTGCCCCACCAATGCAGCGGTCGGGGCGCGACGGGTCCACAGGCCGATAGGGCTCTGTGAATGGACGGTCCAGCCCTCGCTGATGGAGGGCATGAGTCAGTAGTTCAGAGACTCAACGGGGGCCAGGTGGCGCGGCGCATATATGTAGTTTGATTGGGCAAGGGCGCATCACATTGAGACACGCCGGGGCGCAGAGTAGCAGAGGCCGTGGAAATTGCCTAGACGATCGATTGTCGTCACTTTGCCGCAGCTCGCGTCCTTTGAGCAACGCTGCGGGGCGCACCCAGGTGCTCCATGTTGCGGATACTCGCGAACGTCTGTCTTCTTTGCTCGTATGACATGCTTTGGGCGTCAGTGCTACGTCGCACCGCTAGCGAGTTGTCCTTCATGCGTGAAGTGCTTGCGGTTCGAGTAGGACCACAGTACAGCTCGCCAGTAGCCATTCGGCCGATTTCAAGTCCAAGCGCCGATCGACTGCAAGTAGGCAGAAACCGTGAGCGGAAGTCTCTTCGACGACGGGCGCAACGCTGCTATGCCGGCACTCCTGACCCGAAGACGGCTCAGGACTGAGTGCACCACTCTGCTGCATCCGCAAATGACGACTGCCGCCAGCGGCCTGACGGTTCAGCCATACTGGAGTGGATCCCGCTCGTGGCGGCTGACGTTGCCGAAAGTTTCGGCCCAAGTGGAGTTGCCAGCGCCTCCGCTCCTGCTATCGCAAGTATTAGGGTGTCTCCATGTCCGCTTCCCAAGGGTTGGATCACATCTACCTGCGCGTGGATGATCTTGACGCACTACTGGGCTTATTACACCGGCAACTGAACCTTCCGCTGTCTTGGCCCACACGCGACGAAGCGTTTGCTCGGTATGCCTGGGTGAACGCCGGCAATGTTCACCTGGAGCTTTGGCAGGCTCGTTCGAACCATGATCTACCGCCGGGTACCCCGCTCCCCTGCATCGCCGGCCTGGCACTTTGGCCGCATGACGTGCATACGAGCCGAGATCAACTCGTGGCAGCCGGGGTGGCATG
Organism: uncultured Caldimonas sp.; assembly: GCF_946480305.1. The sequence continues at coordinate 74,357 of NZ_CAMLJQ010000011.1, read as the reverse complement.
CAAGGAGCCGCGAATCTGGCGCACCATTGGACCTGACGGAGCCGAAGCACGAAATTTCACTAACTGCCTCATTACCGACGCGTCTGGCCCGGCATGCCAAGTGTTTTTCTGTGAGTGGGATCCATACGCGCCCATCGCTCCCTGGCCGAAGGGCGAGTCCACCGCTGAACGGCGGCGGCACATGGCGGCCGCGCTCGCTCAGTGCAAGGGAGGGGTGATAGGCTTCGTGGGGTTGCGCGAAGTGCACCTCGAATCTCCGGACCCCGCACACAGTGCTCACGTGTGGCGTGCCATTACGGGGTCAGCCGAGAGTGCGGCACCCGACGTGGCCTTGCGCATTGAACGTGGATCGGAACTGCGCGTCACAGCTCTCGTTTTTGGCGTGCGCAACTTAGGGGAAGCGGACGTTGCATTGGTCAGCCTCGGCGTGCGTACCAACCGCAACCGAGACGTACTATGGATGGACGAAAGCTGCACCTGGGGGCTCCGTCTTGGCTTGATTGCTGCCTGACGAGTTGCTGCTGCCCGCGGACGCGGAAGCGATTCGGCTTCAGACTGTTCAGCGACATTCGCCTTCAATCTGCGAATGGGAGATGTCCGCAGAAGCGGTCATCGACCTTTCGTCACGCGCCTCCCGCCTTTCGTCCAAGGTAGGCCCGAAGCCAAGGTCAGGCGTCGTGTGCGAGGTGTCGATCAGGAGGCAAGAACATGCGACCTCGCGCGTGCCGTGGTCTAGATCTCCGGCCCGGGAGTTCTACACCGTAGATCGGGATCCATATGCGCGACTGAGCTGGCCGCGGCAGCCAGCCACGCTCTCAAAAGAAAATGGTGGTCGGCACGGGCCGGTCGGCGCGCGTGAGTACGGCGCCGCTCAGGTACGGCAGTTGCGGATTGAGGGCGTTGACCGCGACCACGCAGCAGCGCTCAACGTGGTCCAGCTCGAAAGCAGCTGAGGCCAACTCCTCGAGCCCATCGCTGAACCTGCCTGGCGTGCGCGGGTCTCTCGCGCGAATGGCCAGTGCCGTGTTCACCCACTCGGGGCCCACGAATACGATGGTGTCCTTGCCATCTCGCACGGATTTTCCATCCCGGATGCGCCGTGCAATCTTTTGAACCTGGCGTTCGATTTCCTGTTGCTGTAGGTGCGTGAGCGACAGGAGAGCACTGGTCAATTCGCTCCATCCACAGATGGGCCGCTGCGAAATCTCAAGGCACAGACGATTGAACCAAGCGATAGTCGCCCGGCGCGGCTTGCGGGCGTATTCCCCTTCCTCTCTTGCCGTGTAGTACTTATCGAGCCTTGCAGAGTAGCCACTGAGGGTGATTCGCTGTTCACCCGGTGGCAAGCCTCCGAAATTCAGCGAGTTGTCCAGATAAAGTCCCAGCGTGTCCAACTCGTCTCCGACCACATGATGGGCGAGCATGGTCGAAGCGCGTTGGCGGATGTAGTGCAGGCGCACGTACGGCTCTTCGAGAAGATCGACTAGCACCTCCAGGTCGGCCAGGGAAATGCAAGGCGCGAGGGGGTACTGATTGTTCAGCACACCGGCCTGAGCCAGCAGCGATGGAACGCTCTGTACGGTCGCGAAGTCTTGAAGCGTCACGGACAGGCGCACAACTGCAGTCACCTTGTCCAGCAACAACGGAAAGTCCATCTGGCCCGCAGCACCTGTCGCACGTAGCGCAATCTCCTGTTGCAGCTTTGCGGCCAAGCGTCCGGACTGCTCCGATGGAGCGACTATGAGCTCGCGAACGTGGCGAACGAGGCGGTCGGGAGCGCCTCGTAGCGCCGGCCAAGAGACCTTCGCCGACTTGGCCTCTACGAGCAAGATGGTGGAGTCGAAACGGAGCATCGCGTCAGTCTCGAACTCCTGGTTGCCATCACGCCACCTGTAGCCAGGTACCACTTCGACGCCTGGGAAAGCCATCTTCAGTAGGCGCTCGACTTCCTCTTCTAAGAACTCGGCACGCGCGTCGCTGAGACGTTCCGCAAGGGCGGTGTGCGGCTTCACGAGCTCATCCACGATCTGATAGACGAAGCTCATGAGAGTCTGGGGCAGGGCACAGAAGTACTCGCCGGGAGTGTCCAGTGCGATGAGCGGCTTAAGCCACACGGGGTTGTCGAGGAAAAACCCGTCGACAGGTGTTTGCGCCAGCGCGCCCGGATAAAGACTGAGCTTGCGCAGAAGGTTGCCAACGGCAACTGGCGGTAGGCTCGTCTCCTGCGCGAGCTGGTCGCTGGTGAAGAAGAACTCTGCAGCAAGATACCTGTCTGCCATTGGGAGCAGGGCAGCCCTGAGGCGGCTGGTCGTCAAGGCTTTCCGCTTCAGGTCTGCCGCGGTCTCCGCGTAATCGCCATCGAATCGGAAGCGAGCGAAGAATGCATCAACCATCTCGTCCACTGTGTCGAGGCTCAACGCCTCCTGCACACGCCGCCAATGGTTGCTCACGCGCTTCTCTTGCCGGCGTACCAGATGTTCGAACAGCCGTACGACATCGCTGGCCGCCAAGCCGTAGTGCGCAGTGAACTGGGAGTCGATGCCGGCCAGCAGCTCGCTCGAAATACGGCTCACACTGGAGAAGTAACCCCAGTTGCGAACAACGGTGGTGTGCGCTCTCAAGTATTCCTGCACGAGACGAAGCGAGCTTTCATCCGTACTCGCGGGCTTGTTCACTTCGTCCCGACTGGGCAAGCGCGCATGCTGCAGAGCGCCGAAGAGTCGTGGCAGCTCATCGAAGAGTACCTGGATTTCGTCAGGAGTAGCGGCTGACAGAGAGGTGCTGGGGGGGGCCAAACGAAGGTACACGGCCTGCAGGAATTCCACATGCCCTTGCAGCACTTCGGGTGCAGCTCTCGGCCTGGACTTTTCCTTGGTCACGAAGCGCATGAGTGCGTAGCTCTGCATGACGGCAAGCGTCAGGAAGGGGTCTACTCGTTCGGTCAGCGCTTCGATTTTGGCTAAGGCATCATCGACTTCGCTGCGCGCGAGCTCACCTGCCCCAACGACCCAGTCCTTGCGCTCCGCCTCCGTCAGCTCAGAGATAGGCAGGTTCTTAAAGAACGGCCCACGTGCGGTGCCCGAGCTGGCTTGCTGCCGTGCTTTATGCCGTGTCATGCCTGGACGGTGCGGTGGACGAAGACTCGGCCGCCGCCAAGGATGCTCGGTGCTCCTTTCGCCATTGGATCCGGCACTCGCTGGAAGAAATCGAATCCGGAGCGATAGAAGCTCCGGCAGGTCTGGCCGCGGTGTAGTTCATCGGGTCAGCAGGACGTCTCCATAGACAGTCATCGCCAGACCCATGCCCGGCTCTGGGCCGAGACGCTGCCTAACGTATTCGTTCGCCTTGAAGCTTGCATCCAAGGCTGAATCTCCAGCATCCCAGCGCTCCAGGAAACGTTCGAGCCAGTTTCCGGGAACGGAGGTAGCGAGCGGCCACGGAGAAGCGATGACGGTGCGGCAGCCGCGGTCTAGCAGCATTTTGGGGAGGCTGACGGTGGTGTTTGCCATCGGATGCGGATCAACGCGGCCCCCACTGCAGACGAAAAGGATGACCAGCTCCACATTCGCCAGAGCTCGCGCCAAAGCAACGGCAGATTCGGTGAGGTCCTGCTCGTCGGCGATGCTGTGGATGTACCGCTTCTCAGACTTCAGCTGGCCATGAGCGGCGACCACAGCCACGCTTGCACCGCGTACGTCAGTCGGAATCCGGCCGCTTGTGTCGGTTGCGAACCCGTGCTGCTGGAAGAAGGGCTCCAGTCGCGCGAAAACGATGTCCAGGGCGCGGTAGGCCTCGGCCTGCGGAGAGCAAGAAATCCACGCGTGCCGCTTGCCAGAGGTAACTGCACGGTACTGCCTGGCGCTGTCCAGCCAAGTCAATGACGGAGCGATGCCAATGGCCTTGCTTTCGCCAGCGAAGCTACCATTCACGAGGAGCAGATTGGCTGGCAACTGCTGAAGCTGCGGCTGCGCAATAACTAGCACCGTGTCGTTCGCCGGCATCGGCAGCTCAAACTGACCCATCGAGGCGTAGAACTCGCCGTTGCCTTCTTCTCGGGTGATGCTGCCGTACCGATACGGGTAGTCAGCTGCCCAGGTGTTCAGTCTTGCCAAGAAGCTGTCCTGCTTGGGAGTGGGCCTAGCCACGCGCAGCTCGCCGTTTTCTGCCAGGACGGCAACAACCTCGTTGTCACTGTCTGCGGCCAGCATTAGAACCCCAATGCCAGCCTGTGACAGGTTGCGGATAAAGGATGCCGACCAATCTGCGGTCAGGGGCTGCGCAGGCCCGAACAGCTCGAGTCCTCGGTCGGCTAGAAGCTCGATGGCGGTAGCAGCAACCTCGGGCTTCACTTCGGAGCTGTTGGCCTGCAGCAAGCGGTGGGCAGCCACAACCACGGAGGTCTGGTCAGCTGGCGCGTCTTCCGAGTTGCGGGCTGCCTCGATGCGGTTGTGAAGCCAGACGACATCTTCGAACTGTGGGATAGGAGCGGAAATCGCGCGCAAGAACGTGCCTGTATCGGTGCCTAACCGGCGTCCCAGCTCCTCACGCATCGCGAGTGCGGATGCAGGCAACAGCAGCCCAGCGCGTTCAGCGGTGCCCGCTATTTGCAGGAAGTTTCCCGCGGGCGGGTAGAGCTCGTCTGGAATGGCCATCACCCGCTCACAGTGAGAGCGGGCCCTTTCCACCAGTCCGAGAAGTTCATCGGGCGTCAGCAAGTGATGCTGCGCGACGTCAAGGGCGACTTCGGCGCCCTCCAGCCGCACCTGTCCGAGTTCCCCGACGTCCAGCATCTCGGCCACTTTCTTGCATGCCTGGAGGGCTGAGCGCGCAATGTCGTACAGGTGCAGGTCGCGCGCGACGCGAAGCAGGGTGTAGGCCTCCTGGTACAGGTCCTCAGGCAAAACTTCAGCGTCGGTCAAGGCTGCACATGACAGGCCAATCAAGGCGTCAACGTGACTACGGGTGCGCTGGAAAACGTCAGCGTAGCTGGCCCACGCCAATCTCCGGCGGGAGGGCGCATCGCCAGCAATCGAAAGCATCTGCTCGCCAACGTCTCGAGCCTTTTGTGGCTGCCCGTGCAGCCAGCGCTTCGCTGCCAAGAGGCGCAAGGCATTCAGGTCAGACGAGTACTGAGGGGCGTACGGGTGGAGCAAGCAGATGGTGAACGCAAACCGTTCCAAGGCGGTAAGGTCCTCATCAGCCTCGAAGTTGCGCGCTACGTAGTGCATCAGGTTGCTCATGAACGCGATGTGGCCCGCAGGGTTCGGGCCAACGATTCCAGCAGGCAGTGTGGTCACCCCGGCTTCGATGACGGGTTGCTCCGACATCCACTTGATGGCGGGCTCGAAGAACGCGTTGAACTCGGCCTCGCTGGAGGGCGCCGCCCGCCTGAGCGGGGCGGCGGGCTTGACGCCTTGCGCAACGATGTCCAAGGTGAACGACGCAAGGATAGGCAGTCCGACGCCGCCAGCTGTCTCGACCGAAAGCGCGGACACCAGGCCCGCACGCAGTGACGCCTCGTCGGGGTTGCGTCCTAGGTAGTCGAGGATGAAGTGAAGGGCGAGCTTGTGCACCTCAGCGCCTTCTTCAGGTTGCGCCTCCAGCAGAAACATTCGACGCAGTGCGCCCAGCAGGATACGGACGGCGTATGGCTCATGCTCCTCACGTTGGACCGCTTCGACAGCGAACATGACGGCTGCGGGTAGCTCTCTGTGCCCGAGGGCATGCAGCGCCAAGCACAGGCTCGCAAGTGGCACTCGGTCTGGCCATCGCTGCGCGACCTTGGCAGCAACCGCCGCGTAGTCGACCTTCGCGCTCGGCGCTAGGCAATCAGTGATGTGATGGTGGAATTCCTCGAACCCAGCCCTGGAAATCTCCGTGGCATTGGATTTAGGTGCGGTGTCACAGATTCGCAGTAGCCGAAGCTCAAGGTTCTCGGGCAGCATCTGTGAGTGCGGAAACAGCGCGTACAGCCGTGTCCAGCTTCGGTCAACCAAGTCTGCTGCACCCATCGACGTTGCCGTCGTGAGGGCGGTCTCAAGCCACATCTGGTCGCTGAGCTTTTCGATGGCAGCGGCCAAGAACTTGTGCGCAGCCTCCTCTTGCCCGTGCAGGTGAGCGAATCGTCCCAGCCGGGCGCGAGACACTTCCGTCAGGTCGTCAATGGCTTTCAGGTACTCCTTGAGAATTGCGACGACCCTTTCGCTATCCCCGGCCCGTTCAGCCACCTGCAGCGTGAACTGGCGCTTGAGGTCCTCTTCGATGTCCGCGGCGGCGATTTCCTGGTAGGCATTGATTGCGCGGCCGCTCACAGCAAGTGCCACCCACTTGGGCAACTGCGTGCCAAGCAGGTCACGGTAGTCAGGCGCTTCTTCGAAGTCCAAAATGACTGGGAACAAGAGGTCGATGGCATTGAGCGCGTCGATGTTGTCCCGCTTGACGAGACGCTCGTCGGTGACGCTCAAAACAATGACGCTGCCCAGGGGCTTCGCGGCTGCAATGCAGGCGGTGACGAAGCTCGCCAATTGGGGAACCCAGACGTCTTCAAGCAGCTTCGTAACGCTCTTACCTGCTGGGCGGCTCAGCTTCACCGCCGGGTCGGTGTACTTGTTCGCCGCGGGGATGAGAATCAGCTGGCGCTCACCTGCAGTCGCAACAGCGGCGGCCACGTCGCATGCCAGTAGATTTCCCGCGCGGTGAATGGCGACCTTCGCCAAGAAGGCCGGAACCTGATCGGGCGGCATAGGCTCGCCGACGATGTCTTCGAGCCCCCGCAGCAACATGCGGTGCACCTCCTCGTCCGAGTAGTCCCAAACGGACTGCGGCGGTGCCAGCACAGTCACTCCGCGGATGTACCTGGCTCCGCCAAGCTCCCGGATCCCGAGGAAGCAGGCCGCCATGCGACCAAGTACCTGGCGTGATGACCCGCCGACGATGAGATTCGCTTCGCCAGCACGCAGGTCAGCACCGCCTGAGAAAAGCGGGGTAGGGTCAAACCCAGACAGGCGCGCCTTGGCAAATGGCTTGGACTCGGGTGCTAACTCCATCGGGTTCTGGCGCGTAGGCCGCAATCACGGCCGGATGGAACGAGAGAATTCTCGCGGGAGCAGGCTGCTTGCGTGCTCTGACAATGCGGACAATTCTATCGACGGCGACGACCTGCAGCGTTCCAGGAGAGAAGATGCTCTCACCGTTCGATGACAGGTGTGCGGCCGAGACCGGGTGTTGAGGCATCCACCCTGGGCGACAGCTTTCGCTGCATCTCAGTCAGATCGACTCGCGCTCAGTCAGCGAGGCAACCTGTTGCGAGAGTCGCGGTAATGGCTTACGGTTGCCACTCATCGCGCCTACCCATTTAAGCCCGTCTGGCATCCTGCCGCATGTGCGCCAACTACGTCCCCGTCTCCCGAGCCGACCGCCTGCTGACGTTCTTCGGCGTCGAGCCAAGACGCGACGAACCGACGCACGACGTGTTCCCGCTCGGCCTCGCCCCGATCATCCGGCTCGACCCGAACCAGAAGGACAAGCTGATCGCCGATGACGGCATCTTCGGCCTGTTGCCCCACTTCGCCACCGAGCTGGCCTACGGCCGCAAGACCTACAACGCCCGCTCAGAAACCGTCCACAAGCTGCCGTCCTTCAAACGCGCTTGGTCGCGCTCGCAACGCTGCGTGATCCCCGCTGAAGCGATCTACGAGCCCAACTGGGAAACCGGCAAGGCCGTGCGCTGGCGCATCAGCCTGCCCGACGATGTCCCGATGGGCATCGCCGGCGTCTACGACACCTGGCGGCATCCGGACGGCCGCGAGTTCATCACGTTCGCGATGCTGACCGTCAACGCCGACGATCACGGCACGATGATGCACTTCCACAAGCCCGAGGATGAGAAGCGCATGGTCGTCATCCTCAAGCCGGACGAGTACCTGCCCTGGCTGACCTGCGACCTGTCGGTCGCGCCCACCTATTTCAAGCAGTACGACGGTCCGTTGTCGGCCACAGCCGCTCCGCTGCCTCCGCGTGCACCGCGAGCCGACAGCCGCACGGTGCGCCCGCCGTCACCGCCACCTGCTGCCGCCAACGGCGACCTCTTCGGCGACCCCGCCTGACCGGCAAAAAGTAGCACCGCCCCTGGTGCGGTAGCCGCCCACGCTCGACACTGGCCCGGCCGGCGTGATACTGTACGTCCATCCAGTGTTTAGCCGATCATGCACCCCGTCCCCGAATGGCCGGAGGAGTCCGTCTCCTCGCCAGGCCCCACCTCCGCCACTCACGTCGCACCCGGCGAATTGCCGCGCGACGTGGCAGCGGCGCTGTGGCGCGGTAGCGAACTCGGCACCCCGGTCACGTCGGTCGTCCGCTCCGGCTGGGACAGCCTAGACCACGAACTCCCCGGCGGCGGCTGGCCCTGCCACTCCCTGACCGAGATCCTGCAGCCGCAGCCCTCGGTCTGCGAATGGCGCCTGCTCGGTCCGGCTCTGCGCCGCATCGTCGACGCCGGGCAGACTGTCGTGGTCGTCGGCCCTCCCAAACACCCCCACCTGCCGGGGCTGCGCCACGAAGGCATCGACGACCGGCACCTGGTGTGGGTACAGGCAGAGAGCCCCGCCGAGCGCCTGTGGACCACCGAGCAGCTCGTCAAGGCCAACGCCTGCGGCGCGCTGCTGTCCTGGCTGCCCCAAGCCCGCCCCAAACAGCTGCGCCGGCTGCAGGTCTGCGCCCAGGCCTGCGAAGGCCCGGTCGTGCTGTTCCGGCCACATGCAGCGCAGCACGAAGCCTCGCCGGCACCGCTGCGCCTGCTGCTCGGCTACGGCCTGGACTGGGAACTGACCGTGCACGTGCTCAAGCGCAAGGGACCGCGCCATGAAGGCGAGATCCGCTTGCCCTCGATCCCCGGAGGACTCGACGCTGTACTGACCTCTCGGATGAAAACCCCGAGCCGATGGATCCGTGACCGTGAGGTGGCTGCTGATGTACTGGGCAGCACTACTCCTAGACCTGCCGTGCGACGACGCGTCCACTCCTGAGGCCGTGCGCGGCCTGGCGACCTGGGCCCTGCAATTCACCCCCCGTGTCGCCATCGTCGACGCAGCCGTCGTGATGGAAGTCGAAGCCAGCCTGCGCCTGTTTGGCGGCAAGCGCGCCTTGCGCGAGCGCGTGCGCGACGAAGCGGCCGAGCTCGGCACCGCGCAGGTGAGCTGGGCACCTACCAGCCTCGCGGCCTTGGCCTTTGCGCGTGCCGGCGTCGAAAACGGCTTTGCCCGCCCCTTGCAGGAAGGCCTCGACCGCTTGCCGATGGACGTGCTCTCCGCCGTCGCACCACACCGCGCCACGCTCGCACGGCTGGGCTGCAAGACCTTGGGCGACATCCGCCGCCTGCCTCGTGGCGGCGTCAGCCGCCGCTTCGACAAGGAGCTGCTCACAGCGCTGGACCAGGCCTACGGCCTGCGCCCCGAGACCCACCGCTGGGAAGTGCTGCCCGAGACCTTCAAAGCCCGGCTGGAACTGATGTCGCGCGTCGAGCTGGCCCCGGCCCTGATGTTCGGTGCCCGCCGCCTGCTGCTGCAGATGTGCGGCTGGCTGGCCGCCCGTCACTGCGGCACGTCCGCCATCACGTTGAGATGGGCACACGACGCGATGCGAGCGAAGTCCGCCGGCGACGGTGGCGAGCTCACCCTCCGCACCGGTGAGCCCACGAGAAACGTCGACCACCTGTCGCGTCTGCTCAACGAACACCTGGCCAAGACCGAACTGCTCGCTCCCGTCGGCGATCTGGAGCTGGAAGCCATCGAGGTTCGCTCGCTGGAAGAGTCCAGCGCCTCGCTGCTGCCCGACACGCAGCAGCAAGGCGAGTCGCTGCGCGAGGTGCTGGAGCGCATTGCCGCCCGCCTCGGACCCGAGCGCGTGCTGCGCCCGGTGATGAGCGAAGACCACCGGCTCGAATGGATGCAGTTCTGGCAACCCGCGTCTTGCAAACCACCGCGAGAACGTGCTGCATGCGATGGTCTCCCGCAGCCCACCTGGGTGCTGCCGCAGCCACTGAAGCTGGCCACACAAGGGCACCGCCCGATGTACCAGGGCGCGCTGCACCTGCTCGCCGGCCCGCACCGCATCGAGGGCGGCTGGTGGCACCGCATCGACACGCCGGCCGGCGCCGAGACCGCTCATGTGCAGCGCGACTATTACGTCGCGCTGAGCGAGCATGCCGGCGTCTTGTGGGTGTTCCAGGAACGCCTGGCCGACGACGACACCGCGTGGTACCTCCACGGTGTCTTCGCATGAGGGACGCGCGATGTCGAGCATCCTTCCCGCGTACGCCGAGCTGCGCTGTGTCACCAACTTCTCGTTCCTAATAGGAGCGAGCCGCCCCGAGGAGTTGGTCGAGCGCGCCAAATCGCTTGGCTACACCGCACTCGCGGTGACCGACGAATGCTCGATGGCCGGCGTTGTGCGGGCGCACGTGGCGGCCAAGGAGCAGCAATTGCCGCTGCTGATCGGCTCGCAGTTCAAGGTCGACGATGCGCCGTTCACGCTGGTCGCGATTGCGCAGAACCTGAATGGCTACGGCAACCTGTGCGAGTTCATCACCAAGCTGCGGCGCGCCTCTCAGAAAGGCACCTACCGGCTGAGCCTCGCGCAGATCACCCCGCCCGAACTCGGCGACTGCCTGATCCTGGTCGCACCGGACCGCGGCACGCCATTGGATGACCTGGTCAAGGTGGCGCGTTGGATGCTGACCGGCTACAGCGGGCGCTGCTGGCTGACGGTGGAACTGCTGCGGCAGATTGACGACGAGATCTGGCTGTCGCGGCTGCGTGAGGTCAGCGAGTTGACCGCCATCCCGCTGGTGGCCACCGGCGACGTGCACATGCATGTGCGCTCGCGCAAGGCGCTGCAGGATGTGATGACGGCCACGCGCATCGGCAAGCCGTTGACCGAATGCGGGCTGGCGCTGCAGCGCAATGCCGAGCGGCATTTGCGCACCCGGCTGCGCCTGTCGATGACCTACCCCGCCGATTTGCTGGCGGAGACGGTGCGCATCGCCGGGCTGTGCGAGTTCAGCTTGGATGAGCTGCGCTACCAGTACCCGTCGGAGGTGGTGCCGGAGAACGAGACGCCGTCGTCCTACCTGCGCCGGCTGACCTACGAGGGTGCAGGCCGTCGCTGGCCCAACGGCATGCCGGCCAAGGTCCAGGCACAGATCGAGCACGAGCTGGAGCTGATCGCCGAGCTGCAGTACGAGCACTACTTCCTGACGGTGGCCGATATCGTGAACTTCGCGCGCTCACAGCACATCCTCTGCCAGGGCCGCGGCAGCGCGGCCAACTCGGTGGTCTGCTACTGCCTGGGCGTCACCGAGGTCGATCCGGCACGCATGAGCGTGTTGTTCGAGCGGTTCATCAGCAAGGAGCGCAACGAACCGCCGGACATCGATGTCGACTTCGAGCACGAGCGGCGCGAAGAGGTGATCCAGTACCTCTACAACAAGTACGGGCGCGACCGGGCGGCGCTAACCGCGACAGTGATCTCGTACCGGCCAAAGAGCGCCATCCGCGATGTGGGCAAGGCGCTCGGCTTCGACCTGGAGACGGTCGACCGTCTCGCCAAAGGCCACATGTGGTTCGACGGCCGCAAGGTGATGCCGGAACGTCTGCAGGAGGCCGGCTTGTCGGTGGACGACCTGGCGGTGCAGCAACTGCTGACGCTCACCGATCAGCTGATCGGATTCCCACGGCATTTGTCTCAGCACGTCGGCGGCTTCGTGCTGACAAAAGGACCGCTCAAGCGCATGGTGCCGATCGAAAACGCGTCGATGGAAGACCGCACGGTGATCGAGTGGGACAAGGACGACCTCGATGCGCTCGGGCTGCTCAAGGTCGACGTGCTCGCGCTGGGCATGCTGACGGCGATCCGCAAGTCGCTGGAGTTCATTGGGCGGCGCAAGGGGTATCAGTTCGAGATGCAGGACATCCCGGCGGAGGATCGGAAGACCTACGACATGATCTGCAAGGCGGACACGGTCGGTGTGTTCCAGATCGAGTCCCGGGCGCAGCAAGGGATGCTGCCGCGCATGCAGCCACGGTGCTTCTATGACCTGGTGATCGAAGTCGCGATCGTGCGGCCGGGGCCGATTCAGGGCGGCATGGTGCATCCCTACCTGAACCGGCGGCAGGGGAAGGAGCCGGTGACTTATCCGAGCGAGGCTCTCAAGGAAGCGCTGGGACGCACGCTCGGTGTGCCGGTGTTCCAGGAGCAGGTGATGCAGATCGCGATCCTCGCGGCTGGGTTCACGCCGGGTGAGGCTGATGGCCTCAGGCGCTCGATGGCGGCGTGGAAGCGCAAGGGCGGGCTGGACAAGTACTACTCAAAGATCGTCGGCGGCATGACCGACCGCGGCTACGCGAAGGAGTTCGCCGAGCAGATCTTCCAGCAGATCCATGGGTTCTCGGAGTACGGGTTCCCCGAGAGCCATGCGGCGAGTTTTGCGCTGCTGGTCTATGCGTCGTGCTGGATCAAGTGCCACCACCCGGCCGAGTTCCTCGCAGCGATGCTCAACAGCCAGCCGCTGGGCTTCTACACGGCGAGCCAGCTCGTGCAGGACGCCAAGCGCCACGGCGTTGAGGTGAGGCCGGTGGACGTGATGGCGAGTGAGTGGGACTGCACGCTCGAAGGACTGCCGCATCCGCCTGCGGTACGGCTAGGCATGCGGCAAATCAAGGGGCTGCGGGAGGAGTCGGCACAGCGCATCGTTGAAGCTCGGCAAGAGGCCCCGTTTGACGGAGCAGAGGATCTCGCGCGACGCGCCGAACTGAATCAGCAGGAGATGACGCTGCTGGCGGCAGCCGATGCGTTGATGAGCTTGTCTGGGCATCGACGGCAACAGGTTTGGGATGCCGCTGCGCAGCGGGCGACGCCGAAGCTGCTGAAGGATGCGCCGGTCAATGAAGACTACCTGGAGCTGCCGGAGGCGCCCGAGGGTGAGGAGATCGTCTGGGACTACGCGTCGACGGGACTCACCTTGCGTCGGCATCCGCTGGCATTGCTGCGGCCGCTGTTGCGCCAGCGCACACTGATGTCGGCGCAGGAACTGCACGACCTCCCCAACGGGCGTCTGGTACGTGCATGCGGCATCGTGACGCTTCGCCAGCAGCCGGATACAGCGAACGGGACGATCTTCGTCTCGCTGGAGGACGAGACCGGCACGGTCCAGGTGATCTGCTGGAAGCGCATTCGCGAGCGGCAGCGCGCGGAGTTGCTGCATTCACGGTTGCTGGCGGTGTACGGGACGTGGCAGCGCGAGGGGGAGGTTCGCAACCTGATCGCAGGCCGGCTGGAAGACCTCACACCGCTACTGGGGAGACTGAATACGGAGAGTCGGGACTTTCATTGAACGCAATGAAGCGCAAGCGCAATAGTTGTCGATGTGACAACGGTTGCACCTGCATTGAGTGCAATCAACTTTACGACGCGAACCACTGCTACCTCTTCGCTGCAACCCCTGGGTAACACAGCCTACCTTCATAGCGGCAAGGAGTGGCCCGCCCCGCAACTTGCGGATCCACCCTAGCAAGCGTCGGTCATACTGGCGCGACTGCCTACCAATGCCGAACCGGAGGAACCGTGATCAAATTCTCCAAAGACGATCTGAAGGGCTTTAACGACGCGGCCCAGTCGCTACGACTCTACCGACGAGCGGATTTGACCGACCCCGACAAGGGAAATTCATTGATCGAGGCCTTGTATGTGGATCCACTGCCGGCACAGCAGATATTCGCCACAATGCTTCGCCCCAACACGACCTTTCTAATCGGTCGCAAGGGAACGGGAAAGTCCACGATATTCCAGCGCCTGCAATATGAACTGAGAAAAATCAAGCATCAGACAAGCGCATATATTGACATTAAGACGTTATACGAGTCATCGCAGGTAGACGCGGCACTTGTCGACCGAGCGCAGGCCGCTGCGGGGTCAATGCCCCGAGAGTATATACACCGAGTGCTACTTCATCGCGAATTCCTGCGACAGTTCGTGCTCGCCATAAAAGAAGAACTGGGCAAACGCGTAAAGAGCACGATGTGGTCCAGAGTGCGCGAGAAGGTCACCGGTTCGCACAATGAACTCTTCGAAGCTATGGACGAGTTGTTGGACGACAGCTCAGAGGGACGCTTTATAAGCGTGCTTGGCGTTAAAACGTTAAAGCAAAAGAGCACTGATGGCAGAGTGAATAGCAGGGAACATTGCGACGCGTTGGAGATAAGTGCATCCGCAAATCCAGAGCTCCGCATAAAGTCTGGAGACAACAGAGCAGTGACCAGAAGCAACGCGGTTGAGTCGGAGAGTAACGATGTGCTGATGCACTCACTCGACGTCAACGAATTGCTCTCGAGATTGAAATTACTTCTGGAGCGGTTAGGAATTCGAAACCTCTACCTGTTGATAGACGACTTTTCTGAGCTTCCTTTCGACGCCATGAAGACCGTTGTCGATGTCCTTCTCGCGCCGCTCAACAACTGGTCCGATGAATTCGTAAAACTTAAAGTTGCGGCCTATCCGGGACGTGTTTACTACGGATCCATTGATAAAACAAAGATTGATGAAATTCACTTAGACTTATATCGCCTCTATGGACTTGCCGACGTAACGCGAATGGAGGAAAGCGCCATCGACTTTACTGAACGACTGGTTCGCGGCCGTCTGTCGCATTTCGCGAAAGGAAGGGCTCCCGAAGACTACTTCGATGAAGATCTGCGTGAAACGTGGCGATTCTTGTTCTTTGCGACGATGGGTAACCCAAGAAATCTGGGTTATCTACTCCATTTTTTGTATGAAAGTCATCTAATCTACGGGCAAAAGATCTCGCGCAGAGCCATCTCAGAAGCCGCGCGGAAGTATTATGAAGAGAAGATCGAGCCGTATTTTCATATGGGGAAATTTCTCCATGAATCCTTCAACGAGCGATCCTCCATTTATTCCTTGAAGGAATTGTTGGAGAGCGTGGTTAAGAAAGCTCGGGAGTTGCGCAGTCACAATTCGGCTGTGTTCCGACAGATCAAGGGTCGTCCTCCGACAAGTCATTTCCACGTGCCGGTTACCCAGGAAGGGCTTCTATCATCACTCGAGCTAAACTTTTTTTTAACGAAGTATTTCGAGATGAGCGATCGCGACGGCAGGAAAGTAGCCGTCTTTGCGCTCAACTACGGGCTATGCGATAAATACACAATATCGTTTGGAAGACCAGTCGGCGAAAGAGAGTTTCGCCTGTATTACGTCGAGCGGATTTTTGACTTCACCTCACTGCTCGTCGCTTACCTAGCGAAGAACCAAGAGATTCAGTGTGATTCATGCAAGACGAAGTTCCCTATCGAGCAACTTGATGCGCTGAAGTTGTACAGCATGCGTTGCCCAAAATGCGGCGATGGCTCGTGCACGGTGACGAATCTGTCGAAAAAGTATGCCGAAACGATCGCCGCAGTCGATGAGGCATTGCTGCTACCGCGCACGGAACTCGGGATCCTGCATACACTTGCGCAAGAAGGCGAACCGATGCGCGCGGGCGCAATTGCATCTGAACTTGACTGCTCTTATCAGTTGGTCGGAAAGCGAGGCAAGATCCTCGCACAGCGCGGGCTCCTGGAACGAGATGAGAACGACGAAGGCGTTCGCGTGTTCTCGATCAGCGAGGATGCGAAGTCCGTCTACTTTCCCTCTGAGGAGGATTCAAGTCTCGACGTCTAGGAGACGACCTAGAAAGTTGCTGCGCTGCATGGGCAGACCTATGGCAAATGCCCCCGGTGAATGGCTTTCGCAGTCCCGCCGAGCACCGCCGGCGCCTGTGAATTGCTGCATAACCCGTCCAAGTTTCTGTCCGCACCCCCGGTGGGACAGTATTACTGCGACGGCAACAGCAAGCGCCTGACTAACCTCGGCTGGAAGCCGGGACGACTTTGTCTAGCAACGGGGTCTGGGGCAGATGTGGCAAAGAAGGTTGGACCAATGACAAGCGAAGCAGAGCAGTCCGACAGCTGGTCTAGCTGGTTCCAGCCCGGCCGGCGCGAGCTGCCGTATGCGAACGAAGTGATGGATCAAGGGCTCAACGAATGGGCTTGGGTCCGCACAGCTGCGGGTAAGACCAGTTCTGAGAGCAAGCTCTTAGAAGCGGTCCGCGGTTCAATCCTGTCTTTGTGGAGTATGCCGGGGCCCTACGTTGACGACGGGCTCGCGCGCAATGGCGGCGGCAAGGAGCTTTGCGACCTGTTGGTGATATTTGGGGACGACGTGCTTCTGTTCTCCGACAAGAAGTGCGCCTTTCCAGAAGGCTCCGACATCCATGTTGCGTGGGCGAGGTGGTACAGGCGGGCGATTGCGAAGTCTGCGCACCAACTCGTCGGCGCTTCCAACTCGCTACGCCGCCGCACAACTCGCTTGTTTGTCGATGCCTCGTGCAAGACGCCACTCCCACTTGCTCTGCCCGAGCCCAACCGGATGCGCATCCATCTGGTGGCCGTTGCGCACGGCTCAGTAGAAGCTGCCGAGCGCTACTGGCACGACTATGGGGGCGCTCCGGGCAGCACAGGCAGTCTGATGCTGAATACATACCTGCGCGATAGAGACAATGATCTCGAGCCATTTCAGGTCGGCTGGCCTGCTGGTCGAGACACTTTCGTTCACGTCCTGGACACCTTCACTCTGACGCTGCTGTTGAACGAACTCGACACAGTGGCTGACTTTACTCACTACCTGTCGAAGAAAGAGGAACTCATAAGAGACTCGGGATGTGAGTTCCTGATCCCTGGAGAAGAAGACCTTTTAGCAGCTTACCTAACGAACGTTGACGAGGCGAGCGTGCATCGATTCCCACGTTTCGAGTCAGACGCCGAAGTGGTAATGCGCGAAGGACTATGGACCGACTACAGGGCGAGTCCGCTGTACCAGATGCGCACCGAGGCAAATGAGCTGAGCCATTTGTGGGACGACCTCATCGAATATGAAGCGTCTCACCTAGTCCGCGGAAGTGCGCAGGATCCGTTCCGCAAGATAGAGAAATACGAGAGCAGGAAGGTAGAGCGGTTGCTCCGCGTGATGGCCAGCGAGAACCGTCTAAGCCGCAGGCTACTTGGTGCCACTCTAAGGGAAGGTAGGAGCGCTTCTTCCGGCGCGGAGCGACTGCTCCGCACAGTTTTTATCCCAGCCAAACGGCGTCTCTACTGTTTCGTCTTTCTGCCTTACCTCTCCGATCAGCAATCCTACGACGACTATCGAAACTACCGCCAGTACCTGCTGCACCTGTACTGCGAGGGGGCGCTGCTTCACTTCCCGAATGCAAGTGAGGTGGTCGGTGTTGCACCCGAGCCGTACGTCGCGGACCGCGTGTCCGCTGACTTCTTGCTTTGCGAGGTGTTGGAGGGCTTCGGAATCGCTGACGCCGACCGGATGAAGCTGGAAGCGGACTTGCGCGCCGAAGGCGTCTGGGCACCAGAAGGGGTACATGCGAGATGGCTCCGCGACGTGACGTACCGCGAGGACAAGACACCGGACTGACGGAAGGTGGCGCCAAAGGTTCCGAGTCCAAAGGCGACTTAGCAGCGTGTGCCGACGTTGGGCGCCGCCGTACCTACGCACGCTAACCGCCAACCGGCTGCCATTAGGCCTAGCGCCCGGTGGAGGCGCGAACAGCTGGTGTCCGTGGTGAAGCGGCCGTAGGGCCCCAGGAGATAGGTTATGGCCTCAGTGACCGCTTCCTCATCTTGTGAACTGGCCGTACCGACCCTGAACCGTCATGACGATCGCAGGATTCGACACCTCGAAGCGGACGTTTTTGTGGCCGAGTCGCGGGCCACGTTAGTCCAGGGCGGCATCGAGATGGGCGCTTCGAGCTGCCGCAGACTGCAGCGTGCCTAGCCGCCACCTGGCCGCGTGCACGGTTTACGCCGATGCCAGATCGTCTCCTGTGACGAGCACCGTCAGCTGCTGCAGGGGTGGGCCGACGACGTTGCCGCGCTGGGCGCAGAAGCGCAACCTCAGCAACTCGCCTGAGGGCGAGTACCTTCTATCCGGCAAACTAGGCGAATGAGCAACAAGCCCGGCCGTAACGATCCATGCCCATGCGGCAGCGGCCGCAAGTTCAAGAAGTGTCATGGCGCCATCGCCGTCCTCGACGCGCTCCGCACGCTCAACAGCCCACGCGCCCGTCAGGAACTTCAAACTATGGTCGCCCGTCGCGAAGCTGAAGAGTTTCAACGGCGTGAGCAACAGGGACTCGGCAAGCCCATCATCTCTACTGAGTGCCAGGATCACAGGGTCGTGGCTGTCGGGAGCACCCTTCACTTCTCAAAGAAGTGGAAGACGTTTCATGACTTCCTGAACGACTACCCGAAGATCGTCCTGGGTAAAGACTGGTGGATGTCCGAGGTCGCCAAGCAGCCCCAGGAGCGCCATCGCATCCTCACTTGGGCAGTTCGGAGCTATGAGCATTCAAGGGCTCATATGGAGCGTCATGGCGCGGGTACTCCTCAGCCGATGACCGGGGCCATTCGCGCCTACGTGCGCCTTGCCTATGACCTTTACGGCCTGAAGCACGCCGTCGATGTCCAGAAGCTGCTGATCGACCGCATCAAGCACCCTGAGACCTTTCCAGGGGCTTTGTACGAAATGCGCGTTGCCGCCGCACTGCTGCGGGCGGGCTTTACTTTGGAGCTTCAGGATGAGACCGACCGGCGTACGACCCATGTGGAGTTCGTCGCAACGCACACGGAGTCGGGCGCGACGTACTCAGTCGAAGCCAAGCGGCGCGAGGGCGCGCGGATGAAGATCAACAGACAGATGTACCGCGCCTTGAGCAAGAAGTCTGACCACCCGCGCATCGTCTTCATCGACACGAACGATGGCAGGCTGGAGTTGGGCCGAAATCGGCCCAACCCCGTGGCGCTCGTGGAGGCCGAGGGCTTGCTTGACCGCTATGAGCGCGATCCCGTCGGGAAGACACTTCCCCCAGCCTACGTCATCGCCACCTTTGAACCCGAGGAGCATCACCTCGATGCTGTCGATGTACCGTCTGGGATGCTGCTCTGGGGCTTCCACATCGCTGACCTGAACCCCGGGCCAAAGACCTTGCTTCAGCAGGTAGAGATTAGACGGCGTCATGCGCCGATCTTTGCGCTGCTGGAGTCTATGCAGAAGCACAGGCGAATACCGGCCACATTCGACGGCGAGGCCGACGCCTATATAGGCACGGCTCCCGAGGCGCGGCTTCAGATAGGCCAACGCATAGAGGTTACGGGGCCTGACGGCGCGCAGGTCGAGGCCACACTGGAAGGCGGCGTTGTCATGCCGTCCTTGAAGGCGGCATCGTGCGTGGTCTGCACCGACAATCAGAAGAGATTCACGGTTCAAATTCCACTGACCGATGAAGAACTGCAGGCCTATGCCCAGCACCCCGCAACATTCTTCGGCGTCATTGATCGCAATGCTGGTCGCCCGATGGCGAATACCGCCTTAGATTGGTTCAACTTTTTCTGGGAGACCTACTCCCTCAGCTCGAAAGAGGAGTTGCTTGAGTTCATGGCGCAGGCCCCCGACATTGAGCGGCTGAAGCTTCTGTCGCAAGGGGAGCTGGCCACCGAAACCTGCACTCGGATGGCTGGTTCGATGATGCAGCACCAAGAAACGACAGACCGCGCGGCGCGCGCCAGCGAGTTCCCCTCAAGGGAGTGACTGGTTCGCTGTGAGGACCGCGATGTTCGCAACGATCCAACACTATCGATGGTCAAGCCGTAACTTCATGGGTCTTGGGCTACCCGAAAGCTGCCCATCGCGAATGACATCTTGTGGCCGGTGCCGTGAGTTCGCCGCATGCTCAGAAAGCAGCCGCTCGCGGTGCCACCATCATGTTGGAGAGAAGGCGCGCACGTTGATGCTCGGCAAGGCGCGCTGTAATGGGAAGGATCATAGTCCTCGCCCGGCAACCCGACGGGGGAGCTTCATGGGATCCGACGTCACCGCAGACCGCGCTCCGCGTGGACGCAAGCGGAGGCCGACATATCAGGACAGTTGCACGCATATGATCTGAACTGATGCTGAAGAGGATCATTGCGTTTCTTGAAAAATCTCCGCGCACCAAAGCCAGGGCGATCGCAGCCGCGCTTGGGCTGGATCGCGGTGAGGTGAATCGGTTCCTCCACGCGAACGCCGACAAATTTGAACAGGATGACGAGTACCAGTGGTCGCTGGTGGCGCCGTCCTGCCGAATCGAGTTCCCGGGTGGTGGGTGGCTGACGGCCTGGCACTTCGAGAGCGCTTTGATCGATCGCGCCCCGCTGACATCTGCCCACCGGGAAGTCGTCTTCGCGCTTCGAGAAGGTGGGAAGCCCATGCTGGACTTCATTGCCAGACTGCTCGCCTTCTGCAATCAACTGGTGATCGCAGGCAAGATGGTGACGCTGGACTTCGGCGGCTCCAGCAGCACGCTGACCTACCTGAATCGGGTCGGTTTTTTCGACGTGCTAGACGGCTCGATTGCCGTTCTGCCTGAACGTCCGAGCGGCGATCTTGCACGGGAGTTCCAGGGCAACAACCAGGGCGTGATCGAGTTCCGTCGGATCGATCCTGAGAACCCGGACGAGAACATCCCCAGGCTGCTCAGGAACAGCTTCGTAGCTTGTGCCGACAAGAGCTACTCCCAGGCCGCGTTCACGATTCTGACGGAGCTATTTGGCAACGTCCGCGATCACTCCGCTGCGGGCTCTCCCGGTTTCGCCTGCCTTCAGTTCTATCGCAATGCCGGCAAGATCCAGGCGGTTATCTCGGACAACGGGCTCGGCATCGTCGGAACACTCGCTCCGGTGGTGCCGGTGAAGTATCCCGACGTGGCGCGTACGATGGCCTTGGCGCCGCACCCGGGGGTTGCTCTGTTGAAAGAGGTGTTCAGCAAGGGCAAGCTTAGCCAGAAGGACGATGACGGACGGGGCATCGGTCTGAAGCGGTCTGGAGACTTCGCGAAGAAGTTCAAGGCGAGGATTTCGGTGCGTCAAAGCGACTTCGAACTGCGCATCCATCATGACAACGGCGCTGTCGAGTTCAAGCACCGGGCGAACCTCGCTCTCTTGCAAGGAACACACATCTGCTTCGAATTCAAACTTGACGCCAACGTCAAATCTGCTTAAATTAATACGATGAACCAGAACTGTGTCGTCGCGAAACTGCTCGATTTCACGACCAGCGCGAACCCGTTCGGCAACGTTGAAGGCAAGGCGGTTTTTCGCAAGCTCGTCGACTTCGTCGACGCGCATCCCCAAGCGACAGTGATCGGAATATCTCTCGCCGGCATCGAGTCGACGGACGCGTCGTTTCCACGAGAAAGCGTTGTGGCTCTCGCGAAGCACTTTCGAGGCGAGAAAGGCGTCTTCTTGACGGACCTGCATGACCGCGACCTGATCGACAACTGGACCTATGCCGCGAGGGCGAAGGATCAGCCGATGGTGATCTGGAACGACGACTCGTTCGAAATCATCGGGCCAGATCTGAACAGCTCCACGCGCACCCTGGTTGAGTACGTTCTGAACAAGCGTTCGGTCCTGGCATCGCAAGCAGCCGCGGACCTCGGCTTGTCGGTGCCGAACGCCAGCACGCGCCTCAAGGGACTGGTCGCCGCAGGGTACTTCTTGCGGGCCGAAGAAGCAGCGGGCTCAGGCGGTATCGAGTTCAAGTACCGCGCAATTCGCTGATCTGGTTAAACAGCTTGCGTTAAGCAGAATATTCGTGGTACGCTGAGAGCGCTCGGCGGCCGGTAAAGCTGTAAGAGCGCTTAAACGGCTTAATTTAACCAGATGCAAAGGTTCGCCATGGGCACCCTCTCTACCTCTCCTGAACCCCTGAACCTCACAAGCCAGCAGCACCAAGCGCACGTAGTGCGCGAAGACGCTGACGGCCTGGAATCGTTCACCTACCAACACCGGCCCACGGGCGCGGACATCCTCCGTTCCGCGGGACGCCCCGTAGACGCCGACCAAGTCGTCATGCAGATCCTGCGCGGCGGCGGCTTGGAAGAGGTGCGACTGGACGAGGCGGCCGACCTCGCGCTCGGCGACAAGTTCGTCTTCGGTCTGGGCGACCGCCTGTTCCGGTACATGCTCAACGGCAAGCAGTGCATCTGGCCGCAACGGTACATCTCTGCACATCTGATCCTGGACTTGGCGGGCCTCGACCATGACCACTCGGTCAAGCTGATTCAAGATGGAACGGAAGTCTTTCTGGCGCCCACGGAAGTCGTCGATCTGTCCCAGCCCGGCGTGGAGCACTTGAAGACCGTCAAGCACGAATGGATCCTGATCGTTGGCGGTGTGCCGCTCAGGTACACGACGCCGTCGGTGAAGGTCGAGGAAGCGCTGCAGCGGGCCAAGTTCGACACCTCCAAGGCATGGAACATCTACTTGATCGTGCGTGGGCAGCAAAAGCAGGAGGTCCAGCTGAGCTCCATCGTCGACCTGCGAACGCCTGGCATCGAGAAGATCCGCGTCACGCCGAAGAACGTAGGCAACGGTGACGCCCAAGCCACCGCAGTGCGACGCGACTTCGCACTCTTGCCCGACGACGTCGAATATCTGGACAGGAAGGGTCTGCGGTGGGAGACGGTACTCGACGTCGAGCGCCGCTGGTTGCTGATCCACGACTTCGCGCTGCCCGAGGGCTACATGCCCGCCAGGACGCTGCTGGCACTGGACATCCCCAAGGACTACCCCGCAGCGCAAATCGACATGTTCTACTTCGCGCCCGCCGCGGCGCTGGTCAGTGGCCGCGAGATCCCGAGCGTTCAAGTCACGGTGGTGATTCACGGCACCACCTTTCAAGGCTGGTCGCGACACCGGAACGAGCCGCACGTGTGGGATCCATCCACAGACTGCGTGCGAACCCACATGGCCCTGGTGGAGTCATGCCTCGCGAAGGAGCTGGAGCAATGATCCCGCGCACGACATTGAGCTTGATGGCTCGGGATCATGCGCGCCTGCAGGCCCATCTCTTCCCCGGCGACGGCAAGGAAGCGGCCGCGGTTCTGGTGTGCACGCGGGTACCGGGGCAGCGGGTCAGGCTGCTGGTGCGCGACGTCTTTCCGGTCCCCCATGATGAATGCGCCGAACGCTCCGACCTCAAGCTGACCTGGCCCGGCGCATACCTGGAAAAGGCAATCGACGTGGCCGAGGCCGGCTCGGACTGCATCGTTCTGATGCATTCGCACCCGAGCGGCTTTGCGGCGTTCTCCCAGGCGGACGATGACAGCGACCAGGAGGTCATGCCTTGCCTGCACGACGCCGTCCCTGCTCCGTGGCATGGCTCCGCCGTGATGCTCGCCTCTGGCAGCATATTGGCCAGGCTGTACAGCGGCGAGATGGCTGAACAACCGGTCGATCTCGTCTCGGTCGCGGGGGACGACCTTCGCTACTGGTGGCGAGACGACCTCAGCAACACGGCCGCCCGGCCGATGGCGTTCACGTCTGACATGACTTGCGAGCTCAGCCGGCTCACGGCAGTGGTCATTGGCTCCTCTGGAACGGGATCGCCCGCGATCGAACAACTCAGCCGCCTCGGGTTCGGTAAGGTGCTCACCATCGACCATGACCTCGTCGAAGACCGCAACCTTAACCGGATCCTGAACGCCACGATGGCCGATGCAGTTGCGAAGCGACCCAAAGTCAGTGTGATGGCGGAGCGGCTCAACCCAATCCGATCTGCCCCGTTCCTCGAAGCCATCGACGCCAACGTGATGACCCGCAGGGCGGTACTGGCGTCGGCGCGGGCTGACGTGATCTTCTGCTGCGTCGATTCGCTTCGCGCGCGCATGGTGGCGGATCGCCTGTCCGCGGCATTCCTGCTGCCTCTGTTCGACGTCGGCGTCCTCATCCCGACCCGCGGCCAAGGCGCCGACCTGGCCATCGCCGAGGTGACGGGGCGGCTCGACTACGTCTATCCGGGTGGTAGCACCCTGGGCGATCGCGGCGTTTACACCCCCGCATCACTTCAGGCCGAATACTTGGCCGAAGCCGACCCTGCCGCCCACGCCGCGCAGCGTCGAGCGGGATACATACAAGACCACCCGGAAGAGGCCCCCTCCGTGATCGCCCTCAATATGCGGGCAGCAAGCGCCTGCGTAATGGAGTTCATCGCGCGCGCCTACCCGTTCCGGCACAGCCCCAACGCGAACTACGCGCGTACACGCTTCATGCTTGCCGAGTGCGTCGAAGAACACACGAGTGAGTCGGGGTTCACTGCCAGGCATTCCGCGCTGCTGGCCACGGGCAGTAAGGAGCCGCTTCTCGGCCTTCCAGCGCTGGGCGAGGAGGGCTAGCCATGTTCGGTCTCATGTCGAAGTGGCGAGCGATTGTCGAGCTGCTCGCTCCCGCTCGGAAGGTCGTGCGGATTGAAGCTGACGCTCCTCCGGAGCACATGCCGGCTCGCCATCTCGTCTTGCTAACTGAAGGGTCGGAGGAGTGGTCGATAGTGATGCTGTGCCCTTGCGGATGCGGCGATCGCGTCGAACTTCCCTTGTTCGCCGAGGCCCGTCCACGTTGGCAGTTGCGAACAGACGCGCGCGGTCGAGCGACTCTTCACCCCTCGATCTGGCGCAAGGATGGGTGTAAGTCGCACTACTTCGTACGCGCCGGTAGGGTCTCTTGGGTCAATTGAGGAGGGCATCGTCGATGCAAAGAAATTGGTCAACATGCCTTCGCTGCGCGCGGTCTAAGCGGTCCAGGGAAGCAGGGGCGCACATTGGCCAGACAGCAACTGTCGCAGCGCCGACTTGAAATCTGATGACCGACCGTTTTCCTGTCTACAAGTAGTGCGCAGCGCACGGGTCGAGCGCGACTTAAACCGCCCCGGGTTTTGTGGAGGCCGGTTGGAGTGAGTGAATGACCGCTCCCGGGTAGGCTGCCATAGGGGAGTGGGCGTCGGCTCCGAGTCTGCAGCACCAGTTCCTAAGCCAAGGCAGCGGTCGTTGGTTGCTGCAGGCATGTGTGGGCGCCGCTCATCGAGAAAGTTATGGATGGCTACCAGATTCCGATGCAGGCAGACTGCTTGGCTCAGCGAACCAAGGGCGGCCACTTACGGCGCTCGCCGACACTCGCGTCCCGAAGCTGACCGACCGCAGCCAGTCTGAAGCCAGACTCGCGACAGGAATGCCGCAGTGCAGCATGAGGCGGCCTTGACGCGAGGGAACCGAGTGGCTGATCAGCGCCAAGGACCGGACATCGATTGCTCAGCTGCATCAATCAAGCAAGCAATGCAACCGGTGCGGCCGACCTAAACGAGACAATCGATTTCGTTGGAGCGGACCCTACCTAACGCCACAGCGCGATCATGGCAAAGAGGGCTGCGCCGACCGCGCCAACCGCCCTGATCATGGTCCAGCGCGTGATCCACGTGGCGCGGCGTTCCGCGCGTGCAGCATCCTTGCCGTCGAGAAACTGCTTCACGTGCTTGACCTTCCAGCCGGAGTAGCCCCCGGTCAGGAGACGCTTGCGGATGTACGCCTCGTTGGTCGCCTCCAGCTCGCGGTAGAACTCTTCGATCACGTTCCGCTGCATAGTCACTCTCCGAGTTCGCTGCGCGAGCCGATGTCGTTCACGCGCTCAACCAACGCCGCGTACTGCTCGTCGGAGACGAGCTTCTCGCCGGTTTCGTCCTTTTGGTCGCGCAGGCGCTTCATCACGTTGTACGGATTCAGCAGCAGCACGTAGTGCATCGGCCCCTTGACGCCCTTGCGGAAGTCGATGAAGCCGATTTCCTTCAGCACCTCCATGTGCTGGCGGAAGGTCGACACGTTCCGCTGGCCGCCGTACCCTGCCTCGTACGCGATCTGCGCCTCGCTCGCGATCCGCACCAGGCCCTCGCCGTAGTGGTGCAGCCACAGGGCGAAGTACGTCTTGCCAGCCGGAATCGCCTTGCCGTACTTCTTCTTCGCGATGTCGTTGATGATGTTGATTACCAACGACAGCGTGCGAGGGACCTGGGCGAAGCCGAAGCGCTTGTGCTCGTTGCTCAGCAGCCAGATGTCCTCATCCTTCACGTCGGCCCAGTGCACCTTGCGAAGATCGATGTTCGTCTGTTTGGCCTTCTCGCCCTTCTTCTGCGCCTGCTTGACGTTCAGCGCCTCGATGGTCGAGGAGAAGAGAGAAGCCGCCGGGGCGCTCAACGGCGCCGCCTGGACGGGGCTTTGCGGTGGCGCCGGTGGTACGGCGGGAGGCGGATCGGGTACGTTCGTCATGACGATGCGGGATAGTTGTCGATAGCTCGAATTTTCCGCGGTGCGCTGTCAGAGTGCAAACGCCCAGTCAGTGAGAAGTCATCAGTTTTGGCGCCAACAGGCAGGTCAGCTGCAGCCATATGAATGTAGCTCCGATCTGAGTTTGACTACAGGATTGGATAATTTTTTGACGCGGCAACGACTTAGCGGCGAAGTGCTGTATCGGTCATATCGGCGTATCGTCGTCAGGTATCCCTTCACGTATCTCTGCGCTATCCTGGGTTAAAGGGACACTGCGCGCGGCCTGGCGGCGAACTTTACATTTGTAAGCGAAGCCGGGCAGTCCGAAGGATCACTTCGCCCTGTGCAGCTCGTCGGACTCGTGAACCCGATTGCCGATCGAGGGCGAGATCTCCTTCAGCTTCAGGCGCGATGGCGGATTCGTCAGCGCACGTCAGCACCCGCTCATGCTGCCTCGGATCGCCGAGTACGCCGAAGCTCAGAATGCAGGCGACGACGGAGAAACTGCACATCCTCGGCCGCGCGCGAAGCCCCGTGTTCCGGGATCGACAAGCTCGGAAGCGCGGTGAGATCGTTCCGAGCGCACGGGTTGCGCAGCGGCAGAAGCCAGCGCGGAAGCGCGGACGGGACTAAATACACGCCCGTGAACACGGATCCGCCCCGCGCACCATCACGGCAATCGGCAATCGATAAAGGGGAACAGGAGAACGTATGAGCGCGAGCCCACTTGTGGCCCGGAACGGAATCGGCCATGCTGAGCGTGGAGGATCTGAATCGATGGACAACGCCGCCCTGCTCGCGCACCTCGAAACTGCCCTGCGCTCGATCACGCACCCGCACTTCTACGAAGACGAGCGCGGGTTCCAGGGGGAGCTGCTGGTTGCGCTGCGCAAGAGCATCCCGGAGGGCCTGCTGCCCGAGCGCGCGGTCATCCAGCAAGAATACCAAAAGCGCCTCGGCCGCCACGGCCTGAACCAGAGGCCGGACATCGTCATCCACGAGCCGTTCGAATTCGGCGAGTACGGGAGCCGGAGGGAAGGCAACTACATGGTGATAGCCCTGAAACGCAATGCCACGACCACACGCGCCGAGGCCGATTTAGAAGGACTCGTCGCCATGTGCGACATCCTGGACTACCCGGCAGCCGCGTTTATCAATATAGCCTCAAGTGAAACCTATGCGGATTCAATCCCGGATTCCGCCAAGGGCCGCATCACCTGCTTCGCCGTCGCCCCGGGTGCAGACGGTGGGGTCAGTCTGACGCGCGCGCCCATATAAAGGTGGCATCGCTTCCGCGGCATCAGCGCACGGTCGCGCGTCACGTCAATGGGTCGTTCTCCGTCCATCGGATAGAGGGCAAAGTCACCGAGGAAGACCTGCGGCGAGCCTTCTGCTCCCGCGTCAGTGCGTTGCCGTGGAGCAGCCTCAGCGCGTACGAGTTGACGTCTACTTTAAGTCGGCTCGTTGACGCCCGCTTGAGGGTCTTGACTGTCCGCACTCAGTCTAGAGCGGGCGTCTCGCGGTGCGCCTAGCACTCTGCTTCGAAGTTCGAAAATAGCTCGAAACCCCTCCTGAGTTTTCGAGTTTATTTCGGAGTCTTTCAGGAGGCTCCCCGCCTCGCCCCGGCGAGATCTCGCTGGCGCACCACGGGGTGCTCTTCCTCGACGAACTCCCGGAGTTCGCCCGGACTGCATTGGAGGCGCTGCGGGAGCCGTTGGAGACCGGCCACATCACCATCTCCCGCGCTGCCCGGCAAAGCGAATTCCCGGCGCGCTTCCAACTCATCGCGGCCATGAACCCTTGCCCGTGCGGCTACCTGGGTTCGAAGCTGCGCGCCTGCCGTTGCGGGCCCGATGCCGTCGCGCGCTATCAAGGGCGCTTGAGCGGGCCGCTGCTCGACCGGATCGACCTGCAGGTGGAAGTGACATCCATTCCGCCTAGGGAACTGATGGCTGCGCCGGATGGCGAGCCGACGGCGACCGTCGCCGCGCGCGTGGCGTCAGCGCTGTCGAGGCAGCAGGCGCGCCAGGGTTGCGTCAACGCGCGCCTGGAAGGTCAGGCCATCGACGCGTACTGCGAGATGGACCGTGCGGCCTCTACCTTCTTGCAGAACGCGGCGGCCAAGCTCGGCTGGTCGGCCCGCAGCTTCCATCGCGTGCTGAAAGTGGCACGCACGGTGGCTGACCTCGCAGGCAACGATGCGATCAGCACACCCCACGTCGCCGAAGCCATCCAGATGCGGCGCGGGGTGCTGCAGATGTAGTTCGGGCCGCTGCGGGCTCGATATCGCCTGTGCACCGTCGGGCTGCGCGACCAGCTGAAGTGCGTGACCCGCGCCGAGTCGGTGCGGCCTTGCTATGCCACCAGCTTGAGGGCGCGCGCCTGCTCATCGAGCAGCTCGCGCTGAAACGCCGCGAAGCGGGGCGACGGCTGTTGCGCCTGGATGAGTTCGAGCATCGGGTCGGTGACCGGGGTGCGCACGCCCGCGAGTTCCTCGACGATGGCCAGGCCGCAGAACGGCACATACGACTCCGCATAGCCGCCCTCGTGCACCAGCACCAGCTTGCCGCCGCAATGCCGCTCGGCGGCCTGCTTCATGCGCGCGGTCATCGCGCGATACGTCTCGCTGTGAAGCAGCATGCGCGCGAGCGGGTCGACACCATTCGCGTCGATGCCGCTGGCGACGACGATCACGTCCGGCTTGTAGCGGTCGAGCAGTGGCAGCACGATGCGGTCCATCGCATGGAGATACGCGTCGTGCCCGCCGCCGGGCAGCAGCGGGATGTTGACGTTGTAGCCCTCGCCCGGCCCACGCCCGCGATCGCCTGCTCCGCTGTACCCGGGTGGGAAGCAGTTCTCCTGATGCAGCGAGATCGTCAGGACGTCGCGGCGTTCGTAGAACGCCGCCTGCGTGCCGTTGCCGTGGTGCACGTCCCAGTCGACCACGGCCACACGCAAGCCGGGGTGCGCTGCACGGGCCGCCTCGATGGCAATGGCGATGTTCGCCAGCAGGCAAAAGCCCATGGGTCGATCGGGCAGGCAATGGTGACCGGGCGGGCGCGACAACGCGTATGCGTTGCGCAGCTTGCCGTTCAGCACCTGCGCCAGCGCCTCGATGGCAAGGCCGGCCGAAAGCTGCGCAATCTCGAAGCTGCCTGCGCCGAACGGCGCATAGTCGCCGAGGTTGCCGCCTCCCTGTCCACTCAGCCTGCGGAACTCGTCGATGTAGCTGCGCGGGTGAACGCGCAGCAGGTCCTCAGTGCTGGCCGCCGGGGCCGAGAGGATGGGCACCTCGCGGGTGAGCCCCGAAACCTCGAGCAATGAGCGGAACCGCCGCTTGGAATCCGGCGACTCCGCAAAGCCGCCGCGCGTGGGCGGCTCCACCCACCCCCCCACGGGCAGCACCAGTGCGTACTCGCCCCCGGTGTGCCAGAAGGTCCGCTCATCCGAGAAGAAGGCGGTGCCGGGATGCGGGTCGGCGCTGCGTGACCGCTGCTGCGCGGACGACGGTGCCGCTGCCGACAACCCTGCAGCTGCGCCCGCGGCACCGGCGAACAAGCTGCCGATGGCTGCGCGGCGATCCGGCCGCGCCGGGCGATGTGCGTCACGATTGATGTCGAACTGCAAGACGTTCCTCCTGATGGTCGGCGTTGTCGCCGAAGCTTCGCATGTGAACCATCCGGGAGGAAAAACGAAATCAGCATTGCGCGCAACTACGAAGATGCGTAGTTGCATCGAACGCGATCCAACAGCGCGGCATGCATGCGCGCGCTGTGATGCAACGGCGACACGGGGTGCGCCGCCGAGTCGACGTCAGCGCATCAAGCCATTGGCGCGAGAGCAGCCGTACGAAGAGTCGCTCACGCCTTGGCCGTTTGGCGAGACCCGCTGAAGGCGGTGTACAGCCCCAAGCCGATGAAGGCCGCTGCCGTCGCACGCCGACCCCATGCACGGGCACGACCGGCGCGCTGCAAGGCTGGCGCCATCATGCTGGCCATCAGCACGTAGAGCACGTCGGTCGTGGCGGCCACCACCACGAACACCGCGCCCAACGCGACGCTCTGCGCCAGCGGCGACTGGGTGGCGCTGGTGAACTGCGGCAGAAAGGCTGCGAAGAACAGCGCCGTCTTCGGATTGAGCAGCGCGACCACGAAGCCGTCCCGGAACACCGTGGAAAGCCGCGAGGGAGCGGGCGCAGGGACGCCGTCCGCCGCTGGTGCGCGCACGCGCAGCGCCTTGATGCCCAGGTATACGAGGTAGGCGGCACCGGCGTACTTGACCACCGTGAACGCCAACGACGACACCGCGAACAGTGCGGCCAGCCCGAGGGCGGCGCCCACAGCGTTGCCGAAGTTGCCGATCGCAACCCCGATCACCGAAGCCAGGCCGGCGCGGCGGCCTTGGGCCAACGTGCGGGTGAGCAGGTAGACCACGGCCGGGCCCGGCGTCACCGCGAGCAGCAGGCTGGCCAGCAGGAAGGCGCCGAGCAAGGGCCAGGCGGGCAGAAGGTCGGGCATGGGTGTCTCCGTGGATGAAGGCGAAGCGTCGCCGAAAAACGGGCGAGGGGCAAGCAAGGGCTGCGCCAACAGGCCCGCGGCGGGTGGCACGACAATGCCCGGCATCATCACCTCTGCACGCCCGCGCCATGCCTCTTGCTCCCTACCTCGACACCCGCCCCGTGCTGGACAGCTCCGTCTACGTGCACGCCTCGGCACAAGTGATCGGCGACGTGACGCTGGGAGACGACTGCTCGGTGTGGTGCAACACCGTCCTGCGCGGTGACGTGAACCGCATCCGGGTCGGCCACATGACGAACATCCAGGATCTGGCGATGTGCCACGTCTCGCACAAGACGCCCGCCAAACCCGAGGGATCGCCGTTGACCATCGGCGACCGCGTGACGATCGCTCATGCGGTGATCCTGCATGGCTGCACGATAGGCCACGAGTGCCTGATCGGCATGGGCACCATCGTGATGGACGACGTGGTGATCGAGGACCGGGTGATGGTCGGTGCCGGCAGCCTGGTGCCGCCGGGCAAACGGCTGGAAAGCGGCTGGCTTTACGTGGGCCGGCCGGCGCAGCCGGTGCGGCGGCTGTCAGCCGCCGAACTGGAGCATCTGCGCTATTCGGCCGAGCACTACGTGCGGGTCAAGAACAACCATCTCTCGACGCCGCAAGGCTGAATCACCGGGCCTGCGCCACGTCCTGCTGGTTCCAGCCGCCGCCGAGCGCCTTGAACAGATCGACCGTGGCGGCAAGTTGCGCCTGGCGATTGGTCACCGTGCGCAGACGGGCCGCATTGGCGGTGCGCTGCGCATCGAGCAGCTCGAGGTAGGCCGAGTAGCCTGCGTCGTAGCGCTGCTGCGCGACCCTCAGCGCGTTGAGGTTGGCACGCTCGCTCGCCTCCACGTCGGCCTGCGACTCGCGCGCGGCGCGCAGGTTCACCAACGCGTCGGACACGTCCTTGAACGCGGACTGCACCGCTCCCTGGTAGGCCGCCACCGCCTCACGCTGCCGCGCCTCGGCCTGCTCGGTCTGCGCGATTCGCCGGCCGGCATCGAAGATGGGCAGCGTCAACCCGAAGCCGAGCGACCAGATGCGCGAGCCGCTCTTCAGCACGTCGGACAGCTCGGCGCTCTCGCCGCCGGCCAGGCCGGTGAGCGACAGCGTCGGGAACATGGCCGCCTTGGCCACGCCGATCTGCGCGTTGGCCGACACGAGCAGCTGCTCGGCCTGCCGCACGTCGGGCCGGCGCTCGAGCAGGGCCGACGGCAGCCCGGGCGGCGGTGCCGGCGGCAGCGGCAAGCCGCGCAGCTCGCCGGACGCAAGGCCGACGCCGGGCTGTCCCGTCAACAGGCCCAGCTGCGACTGCGCCAGCGCCCGCTGGCGCTCCAGCTCCTGCAACTGCAGGGCCGCATCGGCGCGCAGCGCCTCGGCCTGGTCGAGATCGAGCCGGCCGCTGGTGCCGCCTTGCAGGCGGATGCGCAGGATGCGCACGCCCTCCTCTCGGGTTTTCAGCGTTTCACGCGTCAATGCGACCTGCTCGTCGAGCGCCCGCAGGTTGAAATAGCTCTGTGCGACGAGGCCGGCGACCGTCTGGCGCACCACCTCGTGCGCGTAGCGGCTCGCCAGCGCCTGCGCGCGCGCCGCCTCGGAAGCGCGCCGCAGGCGGCCCCAGAAGTCGAGTTCGAACGAGGTGGACAGCGCCGCGCGGAAGTTGTTGCCGGTGCCGCCCTGCTGCGCGAGCGTGGTGCTGCTGGAGCGGCCGCGCGTCGCGCTGGCGCCAAGGTCGACGGCCGGCCATTGCACCGCGCGCGCTTCGCGCAACAACGCTTCGGCCTGCTCGACGCGTGCCACCGCCTGCAGCAGGTCGGTGTTGTGTTCGAGCGCCGAATCCATCAACGCGTTGAGCTGCGGGTCGTTGAACGACGTCCACCAGCGCGGCGAGACCTCCTGGGCAGCGCCGGCTGCCGGCACCGCGGCGGCATCGGCGCCGTACTGGTCGGGCAGCTTCACTTCGGGCCGACGGTAGTCCGGCCCCACCGCGCAACCGGCCAGCACGGCCGCCGCGATCACGGAAAGAGTCAAGGAACGCATACGGAAGCTCATACCGGCACCTCCTCGGTGGCTCCGGGGGTGTGGCTGTGTTGCGGCCGCGGCTTGCGCGCGAGCAGCGCGAAGAACAGCGGCACGAAGATCGGCGCGACGAAGGTGGCGACCAGCATGCCGCCGAACACGCCGGTGCCCATCGACTGGCGAGCCGCTGCGCCGGCGCCGGTGGCGAGCACCAGCGGCACGACGCCCAGCACGAACGCAAGCGAGGTCATCACGATGGGGCGGAAGCGCAGGCGAGCGGCTTCGAGCGCAGCCTGCACCGCCGTCTTGCCCTGCTCCATGCCCTGCATCGCGAACTCCGCGATCAGGATCGCGTTCTTCGCCGCCAGGCCGATCAGCACCACCAGGCCGATCTGGAAGTAGATGTCGTTCTCCATGCCGCGCAGCCACACGGCCAGCAAGGCACCGGTCAATGCGAACGGAACGGCCAGCACCACGGCCACCGGCACGCCCCAGCGCTCGTACAGCGCGGACAGGATCAGGTAGACCATCACCAGCGCAAAGCCGAAGGCGAACACCGAGGCGCTGCCGGTGCGCTTTTCCTGGAAGGCCTGACCCGTCCATTCGTAGCTGTAACCCGGCGGCAGCGTCTTGCGCGCCACCTCCTCGACCGCGGCGATCGCCTCGCCCGAGCTGTAGCCAGGCTTGGCGTTGCCCATCACCTTGGCGGCGATGTAGGAGTTGTAGCGCTCGATCTGCTCGGCACCGGTGACGCTGTCGACCCGGATCAACGCCTTCAACGGGATCATCTGCCCGGTGCTCTGCGATCGCACGTAGAGCTTGCCGAGGTCGTCCGGCTTGGAACGGAACGGCGCGTCGGCCTGCACGGTGACCCGGTAGGTGCGGCCCGAGCGGTTGAAGTCGTTGATGTAGAGCGAGCCCATCTGCGCCTGCAGCGCGTTGAACACCTCGTTGACCGGCACGCCGAGCGCCAGCGCCTTCTCGCGGTCGACCTCGACGCGCAGCTGGGGCACGGTGGGGCTGAAGAAGGTCTGCACGTGGCCGAGCACCGGGTGCTGCATCAGCGCGCCCATGAACTCCTGCGTCACTTGCGCCAGGCGCTGCGGGTCGGAGCCGCCACGGCCCTGCACGTAGACCTCGAAACCGCCCGCCTGCCCCAGGCCCTGGATGCCCGGCGGGTTGAACGCGAAGGCAATGCCGTCCTTCAGCGCGAAGCCCATGCCGCTGACCTGCTGGGCCAGCT
The DNA here is from genome assembly GCF_946480305.1 of uncultured Caldimonas sp. Next base: position 40,288 of record NZ_CAMLJQ010000011.1, on the reverse strand, counting down.
CCTGCGTGGTCTGCTGGCGTTCCTCCCAGCCCTTCATCGGGATGAAGATGGTCGCCGAGTTGCTCTTGGAGCCGCCGCCGATCAGGTCGAAGCCGTTGATGATGAAGAAGCTGTCGATGCCCTGGTTGCTGGCGTTCATCTGGCGCAACTGCTCGGTGGTGCGGGCGGTGCGCTCGAGCGTGGCGCCATCGGGCAGCACCACGGCCGCGATGATGTAGCCCTGGTCTTCTTCCGGCACGAAGCTGCTCGGCACCTTCCACAGCAGGTAGCCTGCGCCCACGGCCATCAGCACGAAGCCGAGCAGCGCGACGACGCGGCGCTTGAGCGCAAAGTTCACGCCGCCGAGGAAGCGGTGCGTCAGCCAGTTGAAGCCGCGGTTGAACGGCGCGAAGAAGCGCTCGCCGCGGGTCGTGCCGTCGTGGTGGGGCTTGAGCAGCAGGGCGCACAAGGCCGGCGTCAGCGTCAGGGCCACCACGCCGGAAAGCACCACCGCGATCGCGACCGTGACCGCGAACTGCCGGTAGAGCTGACCCGCGATGCCGCCCATGAAGGCGACCGGGATGAACACCGCGCACAGCACCAGCACGATGCCGATCACGGCGCCCGAGACCTCGCGCATCGCCTCGATGGAAGCGGCGAACGGGCTCATCTTCTCTTCCCGCATCAGCCGCTCGACGTTCTCGAGCACGACGATCGCATCGTCGACGACGATACCGATCGCCAGCACCATCGCGAACAGCGTGAGCGTGTTGATCGAGAAACCGAACAGCCACAGGCCGGCGAACGTGCCGATCAGCGAGACCGGCACCGCCAGCATCGGGATCAGCGTGGCGCGCCACGTCTGCAGGAAGACGAACACCACCAGCAGCACGATCACCGCGGCTTCGAGGACGGTCTTGACCACTTCGGAGATGGAGGCCGACACGAAGCGCGTGGTGTCGTAGGGAATGAGGTAGTCGACGTCCTCGGGGAAGCGCTCGTTCTTCAACTCGACCATGCGGGCCTTGACCGCGTCGCCCACGTCGAGCGCGTTGGCGCCGGACTGCAGGAACACGCCGATCGCGATGGCCGGCTGGCCGTTCACCGTGCTCGACTGGTCGTAGCTTTGCGCGCCGAGTTCGATGCGTGCCACGTCCTTGAGGCGCAGCACGCCGCTGGGGCCGCCCGCCCGCACGACGATCTCGCCGAACTGCTCGGGCTCCACCAGGCGACCGCGCGCGGTCACGGTGTAGACCAGCTCCTGCCCTTTCGGGGCCGGCTCGGCGCCGATCTTGCCGGCGGCATATTGCGCGTTCTGGGAGTTGATCGCGGCGGCGATGTCGGCCGTGGTCACGCCCAGCTGCGCCATCTTGTCGGGCTGCAGCCACACCCGCATGGAGTAGTCGCGCGCACCGAACACCAGCACGTCGGCCGTGCCCTGGATGCGCTTCAACTCGTCGAGGATGTTCTGCGTCGCGTAGTTCGACAGGAACAGCTCGTCATAGGTGCTCTTCGGCGAGTTCAACGCGATCACGAGCAGGAAGTTCTCGGAGCGCTTGGCCACCACCACGCCGTTGCGGCGCACCTCGTCGGGCAGGCGCGGCGTGGCGAGCTGCACCCGGTTGTTGATGTTGAAGGTGGCCTTGTCGACGTCGGTGCCGACCTCGAAGGTCGCGGTGATCGTCACCGTGCCGTTCGACGAGGAGTTGGAGCTGAAGTACAGCAGGTTCTCGATGCCGGAGAGCTGCTCCTCAATGGGCGCGGCGACCGTCTTGGACAAGGTTTCCGCCGAGGCACCGGGGTAGGTGGCGGTGATCGTCACCGTCGGCGGTGCGATCTCGGGGTATTGGGCGATCGGCAGGATCTTCAGCGACACCAGCCCGGCCAACACGATGATGATGGACAGGACGGCGGCGAAGATCGGCCGCTCGATGAAAAAGCGGGAGGACATGCAGTGCTCTCCTTACTGCGATGCCGCCGAGGCTGCAGCCGCGGGGGCGGAGGCGGCCGGAGCGGCTGAGGCCGCGGCCGCCGGGGCGCCCGCCTGGGCCATCACTGGCGCGCCGGGGCGCAGCTTCATCAGGTTGTCGACGATGACCTGGTCGCCGGGCTTCAGGCCCTTGCGCACGACCCAGTCCGAGCCGCTCCAGCCGCCCACCTCCACCGGCACCGGCGTTGCCTTGCCATCGACGATGGTCCAGACCGACTTGCCCTGGTCGCTCTGCATCACGGCCGATTGCGGCACCGTGAAGGCCTCGGTCTCGCCGGCCACGACCTGCGCGCGCACGAACTGGCCAGGCAGCACCGCGAGTTCAGGGTTGGGGAACTCGGCGCGCAGCTGCACGGTCCCCAGTTGCGGGTCGACCGTGGAGCCTGCGAAGTTGAGCCGGCCACCGTTCATGAGCGGTTTGCCGTTGGCGTCGAGCAGCCGCACCTTGGCGCCACGGGCGGAGCGCAGTTGCGACAGCTCCGATTCCGAGAACGAGAAGCGCACCCAGATCGGATCGGTCTGCGTGATCGTGGTCAACAAGCCATTGGCCCCCGGCGACACGAGGCTGCCTTCGGACTGCTGCGAGCGGCCGCTGATGCCGGAGATCGGTGCGTCGACCGTCGTGTACGACAGGTTCAGCTCGGCCTGGCGCACCTGGGCCTGCGCTTGCGCCACGGCGGCCTCGGCCAGCCGTGCAGCGGAGGCGGCATCGTCGTACTCACGCTGGCTGATCGCCTGCTGCTCCGCGAGCGGCTTCAAACGCTGTGCCTCGCGGCGTGCCTGCTCCAGTTGCGCGCTCTGCTGCGCGAGCTGGGCGCGTGCCTGTTGCAACGCGATCTCGAACGGTGCGCGCTCGATGCGGTACAGCGGCGCACCCGCCTTCACGCGTTCGCCCTCCTGATAAAGCTGGCGCTCGATCAGGCCGGTCACGCGCGCCTGCACCTGCACCTCCTTCGAGCCTTCGGCACGCCCGACGGCTTCGAGCGTGATCGGGACGGTCTGCAACTGCACGGCCCGCACGCTCACCGGCATGGCGGGCGGCGCGCCGCCGGGCGCGGCGTTGGCCTGCGGGCCGTCGGCGGGGCTGCACGCGGACAGCACGAGAGCAGCCAGCACCGTCAGGGCAAGGAACAGGCGCGGCGCGGCAGCGGACGTCGCTCGTGGCGAGGAGGCCGGCGCATGGAAGGGGTGGAGGTGTGCCATGGATATGCCTGAGGACAAAAGAAACAACAAAACCGTCACACAACGGTCTGCAAAATGAAACCGCGAGGGAACCGATGGATGAGCGGGCTATCATACATACATTCCTGTATGTATGTTTGAAGATCTCATTAAGACGCCGCCATGGTCCGACGCACGAAGGAAGAAGCCGAACAGACGCGCCGCAGCATCCTCGCCGCTGCCCGCAAGACGTTCCACGAGCAGGGCGTCGGCAACACCAGCCTCGAGCAGATCGCGCAGGCCGCGGGCCTGACGCGTGGCGCCATCTATTGGCACTTCGCGAACAAGGAGGAGTTGTTCAAGGCGATGCGCCAGGAAGTGAAGATTCCGCTGGCCGACAGGATGGACCATGCGTTGCTGTCCGATCCGGCCACGGCGCCCCTCGATCGCGTCCGCAATTTCCTGCTGCAGTTTTCAGACTCGGTGACCGACGACCCCTGCGTGCGGCACACGATGGAGATCCTGAACTTCAAATGCGAGTTCGTCGGCGAGATGGAGAGCGATCTCGCAGAGTACGTGGTGCACAACGAGGAATGCCTGGGCAAACTCCTGCGCACCTATCAGGCAGCACAGAAGGCCGGCGAGTTGCGCGCCGGCGTCTCGCCGAAGATGGCGGCGCTCGAAACGCTCGTCTTCCTGACCGGCCTGCTGAGGTTGCGGCTGCTCGGCGTGCCCGCGCTGCAGACCCGCCGCGAACTGAACGCGTTGATCAACGCGCACGTCGACAGCCGGCGCGCTGCGGGTTGAGCCGTGCTGGCGGCTCTCAGGCCATGAAGCCGACGTTGCGCGCGGACGCGTCGAAGTTGCGCAGGTTGGGCATCATGTCCAGCAGTTGCGCATCGGTCAGCCCGAACCAGCGGCCCATCGTGGCCGCGTACTGGTCGACGGACAGTTCCGGCAGCAGCGAGCCGTTGCTGCCGATCTGGTTGGGGCTGGTGAAGTCTCCATTGCCGGTGCTGGTGCCGTAGACGGGGAAGTTGCCGTACACGTTGCCGCCGCGCACGGCGCCGCCCATCACGAAATGATGCGCACCCCATCCGTGGTCGGTGCCGTCGCCGTTGCTGGTGAAGGTGCGTCCGAAGTCCGACGCGGTGAACGTGGTGACGTTGTTGCGCATGCCCAGACCGCCCAGCACGGCGTCGAAATAGGCCAGGCCATGCGACAGCTTCGCCATCAGCTCGGCGTGGTTGCGGTTCTGGAAGTCGTGCGTGTCAAAACCACCCATGCCGACGAAGAAGACCTGCCGGCGCATGCCCAGCGTACCGGCCGCGCCGATCATGCGGGCGACGATCTGGAACTGCTGTGCCAGGTTGTTGGTGGCCTTGGCCCCGGTGATCGGGTTGTCGTACTGCAGCAGCGGGTCGGCCTGACCGGAAGGAAGGCCCGGTGTGCCGTACGGCGCACCGACCGTCGTGCCGAGTGCCGCACCGAGGGTCTGCTCCGCCTCGATCGAGCGGCGGGTCGTGTCTGCGTATGCCGCTTCGAAGTAGTTGCCAGAGCGCGATGACGACACGATGCGCTGCATCGCAGCGCCAACGGCGTCGCTGCCGAACAGGCGCCGGTTGCTGTCGACACCCAGCCGGATCGCGCCGCCGGTGCCCACCTGGTATTGCAGCACCTGCTCGCCGGCGAGCCACACGGCATTCCCCGATGAAGAGATGCTCGTGAACACCGCATTCCCGTTGGCGCTGCGCAGCAGGTCGCCCATGCGGCCGCCCCACCCTTTCGTGGCCCCCTCCGGTGCGAAGGCCTGCCACGTCGACTGCTGGTCGTTGTGCGAGAACAGCTTGGCCGGCTTGGGGTGGGAGTTGCTGCGGTACTCGGTCTTCGTGGTCGGCATCAGCAGCGGGCCGACGTTCGACACCACCGCGAGGCGGCGGTCGGTGTTGAACAGGGTGCGCAGACCGCCGAGCATCGGATGCAGCGCAAAGCTGCGTCCGCTGTGCGGCGTGACGGGCGCGAGGCTGAGCACGCCGCCCAGCCGGTCGGGGGAACCGGCCGCGGCGTTTGCGTTTGGTGCTGTTCCGGGGGCGCGCAGCGCGGTTCCGTCGCCGTTGCCGAAGCGCGCCGCGTTGTAGTTGGCCCAGGAGCCGGAGTCGGTCGCCAGCACGGTGTTGAACGTGTCGTTGCCGCCGAACAGGAACAGGCAGACGAGCGCCTTGTAGTCGCCGGGCGCGGTTTGCGCCGCTGCAGCGCCGATGGTGGCGAGGTTCAGCGCGAAGGGCGCGCCGGCGGCACCGAGCACGGAGAGGGCGCCCGCTTGACGCAGGAATTCGCGGCGAGAGGCATTGCGTGTGGTCATCTGTGGCCTCGGCTTCTTACTTTTGGACGATGAACTCGGGCGAGACGACCGTCAGGAACACTGCCGCGTGCACGCGGTTGCGGCGCGCGCTGTCGATCTGCGACTGATTGGAGCCGCTCGTGTTGAGCGGCGGGATCGTGATCGCGTTGACCGCCCCTTCGATCTCCTGGCGCAACTCTGGGGCCATCTGCCCATAGAGCAACAGCTGGTTCATGCGCTCGACGAGCTCGGCCGGGCGCTCGACCAGTGCGAGCTCGCGGCTGAAATCCGGTTGGACGTCGTTGCGCGCGGCGCGCCAGTCGACGCCACGCTGGCCCACGCCATTGCGGATGGCGCCGAGCATGTAGTTGGCGTAGCCGGCCACGGTCGTTTCGTGCGTGATCTGCATCTCCGGCGCCACCAGTCCTTCGTCGGCCAGCAGGGTGCCCGGCGCCACATAGCCAGGCCGGTAGAAGTTGAACACCGACGGCGAGCGCATGACCGTCTGGCCCAGCTCGTTGCCCGGGTTGTCGGTGGAGCCGATCAGGAAGCGGCCGCTGTCCGACGTGGCGCGGAACGCCCGCAGGAACGCCGACAGGCGCAGCACCGGCTCGCGCAGCTTGCCGTAGGCCGGGTCGGCCGCGAGCGACAGGTTGCGGGCCTCGGGATCGAGAAGGATGGCCCGGATCACGGCCTTCATGTCGCCGCGCGGCGCACCGCCCCCTCCGTTGAACACCGTGGCGACGCGCGCCACGTACTGCGGGCTGGGGTTGCTCGTCACGAGCCGCTGGATCAGTTGCTTGCTGATGAACGGCCCGACGTTCGGGTGCGCGAACAACGTGTCGATGGCGGTGCGCAGGCTTGCATCGGGGTCGGCGCTGTTCTGCGGTGCCACGGTGCGGCCCAGGAATCGCTTCTCGAGACCGGAGTGGAACTTCGCGTAGCCCTTCATCGGGCGCCACGTGCGGTCGGGGTGCTGGCATTGCTGCGACCACCCCCAGAAGCAGGCGTCTTCGGTCCCGGTGCTGTACCAGCTGAAGCCGGTGAACACGTATGACAAGCCGATGATGTCGTCGCTCGTGTACGTCTCGCGCGGTCGCCCGCTGCCGTCGAGCACAGGCGTGCCATCGAGGTTGAGCTGGTTGAGGCCGATCGAGAACAGCTGCATCACCTCGCGCGCGTAGTTCTGGTCCGGCACCCGGCCGATGCGCGTGTCTTCCTTCTGGTTGCGCAGGTGTGACAGGTAGATGCCCATCATCGGATGGCGCGACACGTTTTCGAGCAGGTCGCGGAAGTTGCCGAACGAGTATTCGGCCAGCATGTCCATGTAGCCCGCCACGCCGCGCGGGTAGTTGGCGACGTTGCTGTCCATCAGCGAGATGACGAAGATCTGCGACAACGCAAAAGCGACGCGTTGTCGCAGCTGCGCATCGCCTTGCACCGCCTCGCGCCAGAAGCTGTCGAGCACCTCGCGCTGGCCGGCGCTGCGGCTCGCATCGGCAGCCTTGATCGTCGCGTCGGCGGCCTCCCAGTAGGTGCGGTGTTCGCTCGCGGTGCCGCGTTGGAACTGGTCGTTGATCCAGCGGGAGTAGCCGAGGCTCAGCACCCGGTCCACCTCGGCTTCGGTCGGACCGAAGGTCGCCTGCGTCAGGAAGCGCGCGGCCTCCGCTCGCGATGCCGGCAGATCGGTGGGCGGCTCCTGCTGCGGCTGCGAACTCGATTCGTCGCCGCCACCGCAAGCGGCCAGCATCAAGGCCAGACACACCGCCGGCCATGCGCGCGCCCGGCGCAGCGAAGACCAAGCAGACTTGAACGCGTTCATCAGGGGCTCCTCCGCCGGATCGGTCGTCTTGTTGTTGGACGAGGGGGAGCGCGTATGTGGCAGCTTCCGTGCCACGGCAGGGCGTGCGTGAACGGTGCCAGAAACGGCACTGTGCGGCGCATCGGTGCGCGTACCGCGCGAGGGTGGCAAAAGCTGTCGTTCACCCCCCTGGGTCGCGGGGGACAAACGGTGTCAAGCCGGAGTCAAAGCTTGCGTCTTCTGTAACTGCCCGCAACCGGTCCCCAAGGGAGGTTTTCCCCTTCTTACAGCAGTGGCGCCAGCGCGCGCTCGGCGTCCGGGACTTGCAGGCCCGTGCGGCGTGCCCAGTCCTCCAGCTGATCGGGGCCGATCTTGCCGACGTTGAAGTAGGTCGCCTCGGGGTGCGCCAGGTAGAAGCCGCTGACGCTGGCCGCCGGCGTCATCGCCAGGCTTTCGGTGATGCCCATGCCGATCTCTTCGCATGCGAGCACACGGAACATCTCGCGCTTCACGGTGTGGTCCGGGCAGGCCGGGTAGCCAGGCGCCGGCCGAATGCCGCGGTACTTCTCGGCGATCAGGTCTTCGTTGCTGAGTTGCTCGTCGCCGGCATAGCCCCACAGCTCGGTGCGCACGCGGTGGTGCATGCGCTCGGCCAACCCTTCGGCCAGGCGGTCCGCCAGGGCCTTCAGCATGATGGCGGAGTAGTCGTCATGGTCGTCCAGGAAGGCCTTTTCCTTCTTCTCGACGCCGAGGCCGGCAGTCACGGCGAACAGGCCGACATAGTCGTTGTTCAGCGGCGAGACGAAATCGGCCAGGCAGCGGTTCGGCCGTTTCACGCCGTCGACCACGGGCCGCTCGCTCTGCATGCGCAGGCCATGCCACGTCATCAACGGCCGGGTGCGCGCCTCGTCGGCGAACAGCTCGATGTCGTCGTCGTTCACTTGCCGGGCGGGGAACAGGCCGATCACCGCGTTGGCGGTCAGCCAGCGGCCTTCGATCAGCCGCCTGAGCATGCGCTGGCCGTCGCTGTAGACGCGCCGTGCGGACTCACCGACGATCTCGTCGTTGAGGATGTCCGGGAAGCGCCCCGCCAGATCCCATGTCTGGAAGAACGGGCCCCAGTCGATGCACTGCGCGATCTCGGCAAGGTCGTAGTTCCTGAACACGCGCCGGCCGATGAACTTCGGCTTCGGCGGCTGGTACGCCGCCCACTCGACCGGCGTCTTGTTCGCACGCGCCTCGGCCAGGCTGACGAGCGGCGTCGCCTTCTTGTTCGCATGCTGCTGACGCACGCGTTCGTAGTCGGCCTTCAGGTCGTCGATGAACTTCGCGGCCTTCTCGTCGCTGATGAGATCCGTGCACACGCCCACGCTGCGCGAGGCGTCGGGCACGTACACCACCGGCCCTTCGTACTTCGGCGCGATCTTCACGGCGGTGTGCACGCGGCTGCAGGTGGCACCGCCGATCAGCAACGGGATCTTCTTCATGCGGAAGTAGTCGTCGCGCTGCATCTCGCTGGCGACGTACTGCATCTCCTCGAGGCTGGGCGTGATCAGGCCCGACAGGCCGACGATGTCCGCGCCTTCGACCTTCGCCTTCGCGAGGATCTCCTGGCACGGCACCATCACGCCCATGTTGACGACCTCGAAGTTGTTGCACTGGAGCACGACGGTGACGATGTTCTTGCCGATGTCGTGCACGTCGCCCTTCACGGTCGCGATGACGATCTTGCCCTTGGGCTTCACGTCGCCGCCGGCCGCCGCCAGCTGGCGTTTTTCTTCTTCGATGTAGGGCACGAGGTGCGCGACGGCCTGCTTCATCACGCGGGCGGACTTCACCACCTGCGGCAGGAACATCTTGCCCGCGCCGAACAGGTCGCCGACGATGTTCATCCCGGCCATCAGCGGGCCTTCGATCACATGCAGCGGGCGGCCGCCCCGGGCGCTGATGGCTTGCCAGGCTTCCTCGGTGTCTTCGGTGATGAAGTCGGTGATGCCGTGCACCAGCGCATGGCTGAGTCGCTCTTCGACCGGTGCATTGCGCCAGGCGAGCTTCGCACTGTCGTCCTTGGCCGCGCCCTTCACGGCCTCGGCGATCTCGAGCAGGCGCTCCGTGGAGTCGGGGCGGCGGTTCAGCACCACATCCTCGACGCGCTCGCGCAACTCGGGGTCCAGGTCGTCGTAGACGCCGATCATGCCGGCGTTGACGATGCCCATGTCCATGCCGGCCTGGATCGCGTGGTACAGGAACACCGTGTGGATCGCCTCGCGCACCGGCTCGTTGCCGCGGAAGCTGAAGCTCACGTTCGACACGCCGCCCGACACCTTGGCGCCGGGCAGGTGCTGCTTGATCCAGCGCGTCGCGTTGATGAAGTCGACCGCGTAGTTGTCGTGCTCCTCGATGCCGGTGGCGATCGCGAAGATGTTGGGGTCGAAAATGATGTCCTCGGGCGGGAAGCCGACCTCGTCGACCAGGATGCGGTAGGCGCGCTGGCAGATCTGCGTCTTGCGCTCGAAGGTATCGGCCTGGCCCTGTTCGTCGAAGGCCATCACCACGGTGGCCGCGCCGTAGCGGCGGATCAACGTGGCCTGGCGCTTGAACTCGCCCTCGCCTTCCTTCAGCGAGATCGAGTTGACGATGCCCTTGCCCTGGATGCACTTCAGCCCGGCTTCGATCACCTCCCACTTGGAGCTGTCGATCATGATCGGCACGCGCGCGATGTCGGGCTCCGAGGCGATCAGGTTCAGAAAGCGCACCATCGCGGCCTTGCTGTCGAGCATGGCCTCGTCCATGTTGATGTCGATGACCTGCGCGCCGTTCTCGACCTGCTGGCGTGCAACGGCCAACGCCTCCTCGAACTGGCCGTTGAGGATCATGCGGGCGAAGGCTTTGGAGCCCGTCACGTTGGTGCGCTCGCCGATGTTGACGAACAGCGTGCCCTCGCCGATCAGGACCGGCTCGAGCCCGGAAAGACGCATCGGGGGAACAGCAGGAGTGGGGGCGGCAGCGGTGGTGTCGGTCATGGCCAGAGCAACTGAGTGACGGCCACGGCTCACCCGTGGCGCGGGTGAGCGTCGTTGCGATTCCGATTCCAAGCCTGACGCGGCGGCAAGAACCGGCGCGCTGCAACGCTCCTTGGAGAAGCGGCGATTCTACGCCAGCCCCCTTGACGCCGGCAGGGGGCATGGCGGTCGGGGCGCTTGTCCCCTCATCGGGGGACAACTTTTCGCACACCCCGCCCCGGGTCGCATGTTTCAAACCGTATCCCCATCGCTATGCTCGGCAGGCCTTCTGCTGTCCACTGCCATGACCGCCCTCACCTGGCCTGCATTCGCCCCTCTCGTCCTTCCTCGCCTGCTGCTGTGCCTGGCGCTGCTGTGGCCGCTCGCCGGCTGGGCCAACATCGGCTCGATCGAACGGATGAAGGGCACGGTGCAGGTGCTGGGCACCGGCGGCTGGCGCACCGCGAGCCAGGGCGAGGCGGTGGCGGAGGGGGAACGCGTCAACACGGCGGAAGACAGCGAGGCCGTCATCCGCTTCAGCGATGGTGCGCTGATGGCCTTGCGTCCGCGCACGCAGGTGCAGCTCACGCGCTACCAATACCGGCAGGACGCGCCCAAGCGCAACGCCAGCGTGCTGCAACTCGTCACCGGCGGCTTCCGCTTCGTCACCGGGCTGCTGGGCAAGGCCTCGCCCGAAGCCGTCCGCCTGACCACGCCCACTGCCACGATCGGCATCCGCGGCACCGACTTCGAAACCGCCTACGTCGAGGAGCGGACGGCCGACACCGAGGCCGGCACGTACACGCGCGTCATCGAGGGCGGCACTTTCATGGAAGCCGCCGACGGCCGTCGCATCGAAGTCGACGCCGGGCAGACCGGCTTTGCGACCAGTGCCGACCTGGTGGCCCGCGGGCTGAGCAGCGCCGTGGAGATCGGCATCATCCCGGACCCGAAGGGCATCTTCCGCAGCGGCACCTTCGACGGCACGTTGCAGAACCTGCAACAGCAGGGCACGCAACGGCTGCAGCAGGAACTGCAGAAGAAGCTGCCGCAGGAGCTCAAGGGCACGCTGCCCGGGTTGCTGAACGATATCTTCAAGCGTTGAGGCCCGGGCCCGGCAACCACGAAGGGTTTTCCGGCATGAAGGCAGTGAGCGAACACTGTCGCCAGCGCCTTTTCGCCACAAGGCGCCTCGCCTGCTGTTACAGGTTTCACTCCGGCGGGCTTGTTCCGTGCTCCTCCTTGGGCTGCAATTCCGCGCAAGCAGTCCAACGAAGAGAAGGAGCCGACATGAAACATTCGATCGCCATCACCGCGGCCGTGGCCGTGCTGGTTGCCGGGTGCTCCAACATGAGCGAAACGCAGAGCAACACGGCCAAGGGGGCCGGCATCGGCGCTGCCGCCGGTGCGCTGATCGGCGTGGCCACCGCCGGCGGCAACAAGGGCAAGAGTGCGGCCACCGGTGCCGCCGCGGGTGCGGCGGTCGGTGCACTGGGCGGCTACATCTGGTCCAAGCGCATGGAAGAGCAGAAGGCCAAGATGGAACAGGCCACGCAAGGCACCGGCATCGACGTGGACCGCACGGCCGACAACCGCATCAAGGTGCGCATCCCGAGCGACGCCGGCTTCGACGTCGGGCGCGCATCGGTGAAGCCCCAGCTCGGCACTGTGCTCGATAAGTTCGCGCAGAGCATGCGCGACCACTCGGCGACGCAGATCAGCATCATCGGCCACACCGACAGCACCGGCTCCGACGCCATCAACAACCCGCTGTCGATCGACCGCGCGGCAGCCACGCGCGACTACCTCGTCTCTCGCGGGGTGCCGGCCTCGCGCATCGCGATCGACGGACGCGGCAGCCGCGAGCCGGTCGCCTCGAACGACAGCGAGAGGGGGCGGGCCGAGAACCGCCGCGTGGAGATCTACGTGGCCGAACCCGAGCAAGTGGCGCAAGGCAAGTAAGTGAGCCTCGTCATGACGCACCACGCGCTGTTGCGCAGCGCTCCGTGGCTGCTGGCCGCAGCCGTCCTCGCCGGCTGCGGCTCCGTGGGCGGGCCCGGCACCGGCTCGCCGAGCGCCGCACCGGCCCCCACCGTGGAGCAGCAGCGTGACCGGTTGGCCCGCGCGTTGTCCGGCACGCCGGTGGTCGTCGAAGAGGCCGGCGACAACGGCTACCGCGTCCAGGTGCCGCTGAAGTACGCCTTCGATCCGCGGCGGTCGGTGGTCAAGGCACCGCTCGCAGCCGTCCTCGACCGGGTGGCGCAGGGCCTGCGCGGGCAGAACGACGCCCAGGTCCGAGTGGCCGCACCGTCCGACGGCCGCGGTGGCGACTTGCTGGCCCGAGACCGCGCCGAGAGCGCACGCGACTATCTCGTTGGTCGCGGCGTGCCGCGCGAGCGGTTCGTTCCGGTCGGGCGGACGGCCGCCGGCGGCGCGGTGGAGATCCTGGTGTCGGAGCGGGGTTCGACAGCCGCGCGATAGCAGTCGCTCTGGGCACGCTCGCACAGCCCTCCGTCGTGTGAACAGGCCCTAAAGGATTTCCCCGCAACCGGCCTCCCCCGCATCGGGGGAAGGCAAGGTTACAACTCGCTGATAGATTTCCGCGCTTCGAATGTGCCGAGGGCGGCGGCCGAGGGTCGTCGTGCAGGTACGCCCACCACAGGAGAAAGCCTTGAAGGAAATCGCCCGCCGCCGTGCCGCGCTATCGCTGGCCGCCATGTTCGTTCTGGTCGCCGGTTGCGCCACGCCGCCGCCTCCGCCGCCCCCCGCTCCCCCGCCGCCGCCGCCAGCGCCCGTGCCCGCCCCACCGCCCGTGTCGGTGATCGACGGCTTCGCATGGAGCCCGGAGATGGTCACGGTGTCACAGACCGCGGAGGACGTCGCTCGTGGCACCTCGGTCGTCGTTTCGCGCACCACCGACAACCGCGTGCTCGTCCGCGCCACCGGCGATGCTGCCTTCGAACCCGGGCGCAGCGCGCTGAACGAGAACTTCCGGCGCTTCCTCGACGGCGTGGCCGCCTCGCTGGCCGGCACGCCCGAGATCACCATCCTCGTGCTGGGGCACACCGACAGCGTCGGCTCCGAAGCAGTGAACAAGCGCATTTCGCTGGACCGTGCGAATTCGGCCAAGGACTACCTCGCCGGCCGTGGCGTGGCCGTCGACCGGATCACCGCCGAAGGCCGTGGCGAAAGCGAGCCGGTGGCCGACAACCAGACGAGCGAAGGACGCGCGCTGAACCGGCGCGTCGAGCTGCTGATCGCGCACCCGGTGGCGCGCTGATACGCCTGGCGGCGCCCTCAGGCCGCCAGCAGGCCGGTGAACATCGAAGCGTGGCGGCAGCGCGGCTGGTAGGCGCTCACACGCTTCGCGATCTCGGCGATGTGGTCCGGCGTGGTGCCGCAGCAGCCGCCGACGATGTTCAGGAAGCCGGCCTTCGCGAAGTCTTCCATCAGCCCCCCGGTGATCTGCGGCGTCTCGTCGAAGCCGGTGTCGCTCATCGGGTTGGGCAGGCCGGCGTTCGGGTAGCAGCTGATGAAGGTGTCGCCGGCCAGCTTCGACAACTCTTCGATGTACGGCCGCATCAGGGCCGCACCCAGTGCGCAGTTCAATCCCACCGCGATCGGTTGCGCATGACGCACCGAATGCCAGAACGCACCGACGGTCTGGCCGGAGAGGATGCGCCCGGAGGCGTCGGTCACGGTGCCTGAAATGATGACCGGCAACCGCTCGCCGGTCGCCTCGAACAACTCGTCGATCGCGAAGATCGCAGCCTTGGCGTTCAGGGTGTCGAAGATCGTCTCGACGAGAAAGAGGTCGGCGCCCCCTTCCAGCAGGCCTTCGCCCTGCTCGTAGTAGGCCGCCTTCAACTCATCGAAACCCACGTTGCGCGCGCCCGGGTCGTTCACGTCCGGGCTGATGCTCGCCGTGCGAGGCGTGGGGCCGAACGCGCCGGCCACGAAGCGGGGTTTGTCGGGCGTGGAGTATTTTTCACACGCCGCCTTCGCGATGCGCGCCGCTTCGACGTTCATCTCGCGCGCCAGCTCCGGCAACGCGTAGTCTTCCTGCGCAATGCGGGTGGCACCGAAGGTGTTGGTCTCGATGATGTCGGCGCCCGCGGCGAGGTAGCCTTCATGGATCTCGCGGATCACGTCGGGCCGCGTGAACTGCAGCAGCTCGTTGTTGCCCTTGAGGTCCTTGCCGTGCGCCGCGAAGCGGCTGCCGCGGTAGTCGGACTCGCCCAGCTTGTAGCGCTGGATCATCGTGCCCATGGCACCGTCGAGCACGACGATGCGTTGCGCAAGGATCTCGGGCAGCTGTTGAGCACGGGTGTAGGGGCGGCGGGCGGCAGTCATCCCGGCATTGTAGGCAGCCCCTTAAACCCGGGCGGCGTGCGACCTTTTGCATGGTTTGGCCGCTGCGCAAGCGCAGCCGGCTGCACGACAATCGGTCACCCCTATGAAACACCTCACCCCGACGCAAGCCTGGGAGTACCTGCAGGCCCATCCGGACGCGCTGTTCGTCGACGTGCGCATGGAGATCGAATACATGTACGTCGGCCATCCGCCGGGCGTCGTGCACATCGCCTGGTACGAATACCCCGACATGCAGCCCGACCCGGAGCGCTTTGCACAACAGGTGCTGCGCGAAGCACGCTCCACGTCGCGGCCGGTGCTGCTGCTGTGCCGTTCGGGCAAGCGCACCCTTCCCGCGGGCGAAGCGCTCGAGGCCATCGGCTTCACCGAGGTGATCAACGTGCTGCACGGCTTCGAGGGCGAACTCGATGCCCACTTCCATCGCAACACGGTGAACGGCTGGCGCTTCGACGGGCTTCCTTGGGAGCAGCTCTAGAACAGGCGACCGCCAGGGCCTCAGTGAACGAAACCGATGCCGCGCTGCTGCCGCACCTCCGGCTTCACGCGGTGCTCGGCTTCCAGCTGCGACAGGAACTCGTCCGCATCGAAAGCCACGGCCAGGATGTCGACTTGGCGCTTGACCGCGGCGAAGTCACCCGGCGCCAGCACATCGAGTTGCTTCAATCGCTCGCGCTGCTCGGCGGTGAGCCGTGAAGCATCACCGTCGAGTGCCTCGGCCACGAACATGCGCTCGCGCTGCTCGGGCGTGAGCGGCTTGAAACGGATCTTGAACGTGAAGCGCCGCAGTGCCGCTTCATCGAGCTCCTCGAACAGGTTGGTCGTGCAGATGAACACGCCCTTGTAGCGCTCCATGCCCTGCAGCATCTCGTTGACTTCGCTGACCTCGTAGTTGCGCTCGGCCATGCGGCGGCTGCGCAGGAAGCTGTCGGCTTCGTCGAGCAGCAGCACGGCCTGCTCGGTTTCGGCCTCCTCGAACATGCGCGCCATGTTCTGCTCGGTCTCGCCGACGTACTTGCTGACGAGGTCGGAGGCCTGGCGGACCATCAACGGTTGCTGCAGCTCGCGCGCGATGTGTTCGGCGAGCGCCGTCTTGCCGGTGCCGGGCGGCCCGTAGAAGCACAGCGTGCCGAAGCCCTTGCGTCGCAGCGCCTCGATCACGCGCGGCACCTCGAAGCGCGATTCGGTGTTGACGAGTCCCAGGTCGTAGTGGGTCACCACGTGCCGCGCGCCGCGCTCGCTCGCTGCCGTGCCGAGCGCCTTGTCGGCATTGCCGAGCTGGCGCTCGATCAACGCCTCAGGCGTCGGTGAGCCCTCGCCGCTGGCCAGCCGGGCAAAGCGCACTGCAGTGCGTATCTGGGCCGGCGTCAGCGCCTTGCGTGCTGCAAGCTTGGCGACGAACTCGCTGCTGACCGGCACTTCCGACAGCGCCTTCGCCACCAGTGCCTCGCGAGCACCCGGCGGCGGCGACTTCAGCTCCAGGTGGTATTGAAAGCGCCGCCGGAACGCCGGGTCGATCTGCTCGATGCGGTTGGTGACCCAGATCACCGGCACCGGGTTGCTCTCCAGGATCTGGTTCACCCACGCCTTGCCACTGACCGAGCCGTTCGGCAGGCCGTCGCCCACCTCCAGCCGCGCCATCAACTGCGCGGTGTCGGTGCTGATCGGCGGGAACACGTCCTCCACCTCGTCGAACAGCAGCGCGACGTTGGGGCTGCCCTTGAGGAACACATGGCTGATCTGCAGCGAGCGGTAGCGGTCGCGCCCCGACAGCGAGTTGCCGTCGCGGTCGGCGTATTCGACCTCATAGAGCTCCAGCCCCGCCGCCTGCGCCATCACCTTCGCAAGTTCGGTCTTGCCCGTGCCGGGCGGCCCATACAGCAGGATGTTGACCCCCGGCTCCTTGTGCGCGACCGCATTGCGCAACAGCGCGACCAGCATGCAGGTGTCTTCGCCCACGTAATGGAAGTCCTGCAGCGTCAGCTCGCTCGGCGCCGCAGGCCGCGTGAACACCGCCATCAGCTCCGCCTCGTCGCGGTACTCGCGCATCAGCACCGGAGGCAGTTGCTCCGACACCTTCATCAGGTCGGCCAGGTCGGTGATGTTGTGCTCGGAGATCAGGTTCTCGACCATGCCGATGCGCTCCAGCCGCGACCCGGCGCGCAAGGCTTCGCCGACGTCCTTCTCGTCGACGCCCGCGATCTCGGCCAGCACGGCGTAGGCCTCCTGCGCATTGGCCACCTTGAACTCGACCAGCAGCCCGCGCAGCTCGCGCTGGTAGCGGGCCAGCGTGCCGTACAGCAGCAAGGCCCGTTCGGCCGGGTTCAGCTGCAGCCGTTCGGCGAGCGCGTCGATGTTCTTCTCGACGAGCGTCGACTCCTTCTTCAGGTTGCGGCCCAGCCATTCGCAGGTGGCACCCAGCACCGCCAGCAGGTCCTTCGGCGCGTCCTTGATGTATTCGTCGATGTAGAAGAACAGCGTGCCTTCCTCGTAGGGGCCGCGCCACTGGCCATGCCGGTCGAGGAACTGCTGTTCGTCGAGCTTCTCGTGCCCCTTCCAGTGCTCGTTGCCGGTACACCGGCGTGCAAGAAATTCACGCACCCGTGCAAGAACCGTCACCGGCCACACCAGGTGACGACCGGTCAGCGACAGCAGGCTGTTCCAGTCGCGCCGCACGTTGAAGCGGCCCGTGTGCCGCAGCGTGAGGGTCAGCACGAAATGCGAACACATGCGGTCCAGCACCGGTGCTTCAGCAAGCCCCGGCGATGCCACCACACGGGCTTCGACATGACGTTTGACCATGGGCGCCTCCTTGTCTGGGGTTCCCGTTGCGCGTTGCTCGGCAGCCCGGGCCAGCAGCGCACCGGGGCCGAGCCACGATAACGCAGCGTGCGGCACATGGGAAGGCAGGAAAAGGGCCGACTTGCGCATTCTGACCACGCAATCGGCAAGACGGGGAAGGGGCTACCGTGGCGAGGCGGCGCGCAGCCGGGCGCGAGAAAGCCGGCCGCGCGAAGCGGCCGGCGGCAGGCGGGATCAGTGCAGCACGACCGGCTGCAGCATCAGCGACGAGAAGCGCTCGATGTAGGCGTCGATGTCCTCGATCGTGGGCGAGCCTTCGATCAGGGCTTCGACACCCTGCTTGAAGCTTTCGGCCAGCGCGCCTTCGATGTAGATCTCCTTGCGCTTGAACTTGTCGACGATCTCGTAGCCGCCACGCGTGAGGCCGGACTCGGCCGCCTCCGCCTCGGGGGTGGCCGCGGGTACCTCGAACTCCACCACCGCGAAGTTCTCGGAGTTGTAGAGCATTTGCATGGACCTTACTCCTTCGTTGAGAGGCCGCCGCGGCGTGTGCCCGGAGGTCCCTGACGCCATCTACGTAAGTCCTGCCACGCAAGTTTCAAGCCACCACCGTGGTCAGGGGCTTGTATGGGTTATCGGCAGCAAGGCCGCCGCGCTTGAACCGGGCGCTCAGCGGGTCGCCTGCAACAGCAGCTCCAGCGCGTCGCTGTTGCCGTCGGTCAGGCGGGCGCGCACCGGCAGGTGATGGCGCTGCGGATCGAGCCAGACCTCGGCGGTGGTGTCGTGCGGATCCTCGCGTTCGCGGACCAGCTTCACCGCCTGCACGGTGCGGCCCTCGACCCTCACGCCCTGTACGCCGTCCGA
This sequence comes from uncultured Caldimonas sp., assembly GCF_946480305.1. The sequence continues at coordinate 21,977 of NZ_CAMLJQ010000011.1, read as the reverse complement.
GCGCAGCGTCCAGACCCTGGCGTCGCCGCGCGCTCCCACCACCATCAGCACCACCGTGCGGCCGGCTCGCACTCGGGAGGGATCGGCCTGCGCAATCGCGGGAAGCTGCACCATCCAGCTCAGCCGGTCCTGCACGCCGGGCACGAGAGGGTGTTCGTCGGCGCGGCCGGAAAACGTGATCTTGCCCGTCTCGCGCTGGAAGCTGGCCGCCTGCTCGGCACGCCGCAGCCGGCGGTCGGTGAATCGCACTGGGGCGATGCCGTTCGCGTCGAGCCCCCCCTTGCTCACCTGCGTGAGCACGGTGCCGACGAGCGCGACCTTGCCCTCGAGCTTCAGCTGGTAGGCCGTGCCCTGCGGCCGCCACGTCAGTTCCCCGGCGCCGCTCAGGGCCCCGCGGCTCAATGAATAGGTCCATTTGAAGGACGGTGGCAGGCGCGTCGAGTAGACCGGCACCTGCGGGGCGGCGGCCGCAGGTGCGGCAGCCGCCGACTCTGCCGCCGTCGCGGGGACGCTCCACAGCGAACCGAGCAGGCTCACAGGCACCAGCACGACCGCCACGCCGAGCGCCTTAACGAAGCGGAACCGCAGAAGCGGGCTCATCGTGCACCCCCCGCGTCTCTACAATCGCGGGCTCTTCGAACTTTCATCGCAGACATGAAGCTCGCCACCTACAAGGACGGTTCGCGCGACGGGCAACTGGTCGTGGTTTCGCGTGATCTGAGCATGGCTCATTATGCGAGCGGCATTGCCACGCGCGTGCAACAGGTCCTGGATGACTGGAACTTCCTGTCGCCGCAACTTCAGGACCTGTACGAAACCCTCAACCAAGGCAAGGCACGCCACGCCTTTGCCTTCGATGCGGCGCTGTGCATGGCACCGCTGCCACGTGCCTATCAGTGGGCCGACGGCTCGGCCTACATCAACCACGTCGAGCTGGTGCGCAAGGCCCGCGGCGCCGAAGTCCCCGAGAGCTTCTACACCGACCCGTTGATGTACCAGGGCGGCAGCGACGACTTCCTCGGGCCCTGCGATGACGTCATCGTCGCGAGCGAAGACTTCGGCATCGACTTCGAGGCCGAGATCGCGGTCGTGACGGGCGACGTGCCGATGGGCGCATCGCCCGACGAAGCGCTTGAAGGCATCCGCCTGCTGATGCTGGCCAACGATGTGTCGCTGCGGCACCTCATCCCTGCGGAACTGGCCAAGGGATTCGGTTTTTTCCAGAGCAAGCCCGCCACCGCCTTCAGCCCGGTGGCCGTCACACCCGATGAATTGGGCGCCGCATGGCAGGGAGGACGGGTGCACCTCACGCTGCAATCGAGCTGGAACGGCAAGAAGGTCGGCTTGTGCGAAGCCGGCCCGGAGATGACCTTCCACTTCGGGCAGCTCATCGCGCACATCTGCAAGACGCGCAACGTGCGTGCCGGCTCGATCGTCGGCAGCGGCACCGTCAGCAACAAGGACTGGTCGCGCGGCTATTCATGCATCGCCGAGAAGCGAGCCATCGAAACCATCGAACATGGCGCGCCCAGAACGGACTTCATGCGCTATGGCGACACGATCCGCATTGAAATGAAGGGCCTGGACGGGCTCTCGGTGTGCGGCGCGATCGATCAGAAGATCGCACCACCACGGTGAAACCGTGCGATTGCCACATTGAAAATGGCACGGGTGTTGCGATGCAGCATCATTTTTAAAAGTTAGGGGGGCGTTCCTTAGAGAGTCTGACCACGTTTCTGGTTTTTTCCTTTTTACAATTTTGTGACACGGTGCCTACGATCCGTTCCGCGTTGGTAGTCCCGTCGCAACACCCCTACAAAGGAATTTCTTACATGAAACGTATCGCTCTCGTGGCCGCCCTGATCGGCGCCAGCGTCCCCGCGTTTGCTCAAAGCAACGTCACCATCTACGGCCGCATGAACGTGACGGTCGAGCGCCAGAAAACTGGTGACGACACCGAGATGCGCATGATGAACAACTCGTCGCGCATCGGCTTCAAGGGCTCTGAAGACCTGGGCGGCGGCCTGAAGGCCAATTTCCTGCTCGAGCATGGTCTGAGCCCCGACACCGGCGCTGCCGCGGCAACGTTCTGGGGCCGTGAGAGCTGGGTCGGCCTGTCCGGCGGCTTCGGCGCGCTGCGTCTCGGCAACATGCCCAGCGGCACGTACTTCGCGTCGGCCGACTACGTCAGCATGCACAACCACGACACCGGCACCTCCGCCGACGCGTTGTATGCCTACCTGATGCGCGACACCAACAAGATCTCCTACATGACGCCGAACTTCGGCGGCTTCGTCGGTGAACTGCAGTACAGCCTGAAGGAAGCCGACAGCGTGGAGAACGCCTGGGAAGTGTCCGGCAACTACGACCTGGGCCCCCTGCACCTGGGCGGCGGCTACGTGAAGAACGGCGACGACAAGCTGTTCGTGTTCCGCGGCTTGTATGAGCTGGGTGCCTTCACCGTGGGCGGCTACTACGAGCGTGACAGCTTCGACGGCGACAAGCGCAACAACTTCCGCGTCTCCGGCATGTACACGATGGGCGCTTCCGAGCTCCACGCGAACGTCGGCATCGCAGGCGACACCGGCGACCAGGACGACACCGGGGCCAAGCAGTACACGCTGGGCTACAACTACAACCTGTCCAAGCGCACCAAGGTGTACGGCTACTACACCCGCCTCAGCCCGGACACCGGCGACAAGTTCAGCTCCTTCGCGGTGGGCGTGCGCCACAACTTCTGATCGAAGTGCAACCGGCATGGCAACCGCCGTGCCGCCCGAACGGCTCTTCCTTCGAAGAGCCGTTTGTTTTTCCGGAAACACGCCGGCCCTCGCAAACCTGCCAGGAACCTGTTGCCGAAAAGCGTCAGGGACCTCGGTTTTATGCGCTGTTCTAGGGTCTCCGCAACCTGTTGGCGGCTGCTGCTTCCTAGAATCGATTCACGCATTGCATCAGATCTCTCCGCTGAGGCGATGCCCCTCATCCCCCGAGATACAAGGAACCTTCAAATGAAACGTCTCGCTCTCGTCGCCGCGTTGGCCGCAGCCACTGCCGCCCCCGCGTTCGCTCAAAGCTCCCTGCAGGTCTATGGCCGCCTGAACGTCTCGGTCGAGCGTCAGCGCCAGCAGAACGAAACCGAAATGGTGCTGCAGAACAACTCGTCGCGCATCGGCTTCAAGGGCACCGAAGACCTCGGTGGTGGCCTGAAGGCGCTGTTCCAGATCGAGCACGGCTTCAACCCCGATACCGGCGCAGCCACGGGTGGCGCTGGGGGCTTCTGGGCCCGCGAGAGCTGGGTTGGCCTCGGCGGCGGTTTCGGCACGCTGCGCCTCGGCAACACCCCGAGCGGCACCTACTTCGCGACGGCAGACTACGTCAGCATGCACAACCATGACACCGGCACCTCGTCGGACATGCTGTATGCATACCTGATGCGCGACACCAACAAGATCTCCTACACGACGCCGACCTTCGGCGGCTTCAACGCCGAGTTCCAGTACAGCCTGAAGGAAGCTGACGGCGTCGAGAACGCCTGGGAAATCGCGGCCAACTACGACATGGGCCCGCTGCACCTGGGTGGCGGCTACGTGAAGAACGGCGACGACAAGCTGGGCGTGATCCGCGCTCTGTATGAAATGGGTGCCTTCACGTTCGGCGGTTACTACGAGCGCGACGACTTCGACGGCGAAGATCGCAACAACGTCCGCCTGTCCGCCATGTACACGATGGGCGCCTCCGAGTTCCACGCCAACGTCGGCTTCGCCGGCGACATCGGGGACACGGACGACAGCTCCGCTCAGCAGTACACGCTGGGCTACAACTACAACCTGTCCAAGCGCACCAAGCTGTTCGCGTTCTACACCCGCATGCGCAACGAAGACAACGCGCCTTACTTCCCGAACTCCGGCCGCACGCCGGCCACGACGGGTGGCGACTTCTCCTCGCTGGCCGTCGGCGTTCGCCACAACTTCTGATCGCGCCCTGCGCGAGCACAGCGAAACGGCCCCGCGGGGCCGTTTCTTCTTTTGGGCTCCGCGTCTTCAGGGATACGGGATGAACTCGCTCTCGCCCGGGACTTCCGGAAAAGCCGAGCGGTCCTGCCGGCCCCAGGCGGCCACGGCCTCCTCGATCCGCTCGTTGCGGCTCGAGACGTAGTTCCAGCGCATGTGCCGCGGTTCCTGCGGCGTGTTCTCGGGGCCCAGATCGAGCGGATCGCCGCCGATGAACACCGCCTGGGTTCGTTCCAGCGCCCGCAGCCGCATCGGCTTTTGCGGCAGCACGAGCATCTCGCCGGTGTCGACCGGCTCCCCATCGACGCTCAGCGCGCCCGAAGCGACATAGATCGCGCGTTCGGGGTGATCCATCGGCAGCTCGATGCTGCTGCCAAAGGGCATCTCCGCCGCAACGTAGAGCGTGCGGCTGCGCACCGGCACCGGCGAGCGCAAACCGAATGCCTCGCCCGCCACCACGCGCAGTTGCATGCCGTGCGTTTCGAGCAGCGGGACGTCATGCCCTCCGACGTGCACGAAACCTGGGGCCGTTTCCTCATCCGCCAGCGGCAGGGCGAGCCATGTCTGTATGCCGTGCAGCCGGTGGCCCGCAGCTCGCTCGGCTGCGGGCGTGCGCTCAGAGTGCACGATGCCCCGTCCCGCCACCATCCAGTTGACCTCGCCCGGGCGGATCTCGCGCACCGTACCGAGGCTGTCGCGGTGCGAGATCGCTCCATCGAACAGATAAGTGACGGTTGCCAGCCCGATGTGCGGGTGCGGGCGAACGTCCATGCCATCGCCCGGCTTGAATTCGGCCGGCCCGATGTGGTCGAAGAACACGAACGGCCCGACGGCCCGCATGGCCGCCGCCGGTAACAGGCGGCGCACGCTCAGGCCTTCCCCCAACGACTTGGCGTGCGACTTCAATCGGATCGGTCCCATGTACGCTTCTCCTGAACCCGTTGCCCAATAGTGCCTAAGCCCTCACTACCATTCCATCATGAGTGACTTCCCTCGCACGCTCAAGATCATCACCGTCTGGGCCGTGCTCGGTCTGGTGGTATTTCTCGGATTCCAGGCGCTCGAAGCGCGCGAGCAGCGCATGCGCTTCGAATGGAGCGGCGACACCGTCAAGCTGCGGCGCGGCCTCGACGGGCACTATCGCTGGCCGGGCCGGATCAACGGCGTCGACGTCGATTTCCTCGTCGACACCGGCGCCACCAGCACCGCGGTGCCCGAAGCGCTGGCCCGCGCAGCCGGCCTGCGCCCCCACGGCAGCGTGACGTCGAGCACGGCCGGGGGTGTCGTGACCGGCACGGTCGCGCGTGCCGACGTGGAACTGGAAGGCGGCGTGCAGGCCCGGCAATTGCGTGTGGTGGTGCTGCCCGGGCTGGACGATGTGTTGCTCGGCATGGACGTGCTGGGCAAGCTGCACATCCGTCAACGGGGCGACGAACTCACCATCGAGACCGACGCACCGTGACCGCGGCGGCACGGGGAAAACGCGCACCCGGACGGCTCGCCGGCACCACGGGGCCGGAGCACAATCGACCGATCGACAAGGAGACGCACACATGAGCGACGCGCTGCAAGGCATCGGCAAGCTGGTTCCCGGCTTCGACTTTCTGCAAGGACTGGTCAAGAGCGCGGGCACGGCGCTGCCCAATTTCACCCAGTGGGTCGCGCCCACGTTGAACCCGGAAGAACTCGAAAAACGCATCGGCGAGCTGCGCACCGTGCAGTTCTGGCTGGAACAGAACGCTCGCATGCTCGGCGCCACGATCCAGGCGATGGAAGTGCAGCGCATGACGCTGTCCACGCTGCAGACGATGAACGTGCCGGTCGAAGCGCTGCGCGAGTCGCTGAAGGTGAAGGTGCCTCCGCCGGATGAGTCCGAACCCGCAGCGCCCGCAGCCGCACCGGCAGCATCGCAAAAGAAGCCCGCCGCGGCACGCAAGCCGGGCAAGTCTTCCGCGGAGAGCGGGCAGCCAGCGTACGCGGCGGGCGCCGTCGACCCGATGCAGTGGTGGGGGGCGCTGACCAAGCAGTTCACCACGCTGGCCACGAACACGATGACGGAGGCGTTGAAGGACACCGCCACCGAGTCGGCGCGCAATCTTGCCGGCAGCCTGGTGAAGCAATCCTTCAGCGCGGCAGAAGAAACCTTGCGCAAGACGATGGAGCCGGCGCGCAAGGTGGCAGCTGCGGCGGGCAAGGCCGCCGCCTCGCGCAAGAGCGCCGCGCCCGCGCGCAAGTCGTCGCGTGCGGCCAGCGCACCGAAGCCCCCCACAAAGACCTGAGTTCCACATCGCACTTGTCGCTGCCCGGCACTCGCAGCGGCACACTCGCCTCATGAACACCTTCCTGCACGCACACGCCACGCACCCGGACTGGCGCATGGCGTTGTCGTTCGTGCTGACGCAGCTCGACGAGCAGCGCGCGCGCCCCGGGTACGCATCGCATCCGACGCTGGGCTGGCTTTATCTCACCGACCACCACGCGGTGCACGCGCAAGAGATCCTCGAGCACCTGCGTGCTCGCTACGCGGGCGTCGGCTGGGTCGGTGCGGTCGGGGTCGGGGTGATGGGCAGCGGCGTGGAGTACTTCGACGAACCCGGCGTCAGCGTGATGCTCGGCGACCTGCCACGCGAGAGTTTCCGTGTCTTCTCGGGTGTACAACCGCTCCCCGCCGGCTTCTCCTCGCACGCGGCACAGGTGCATGCCGACCCCGGCACGCCGGACATGACCGAACTGGTGGGTGAGCTGGCGTCGCGCACGAGCAGCGGGTACCTCTTCGGCGGGCTCGCGGCCGCGCGCACCCGCACCTTGCACATTGCCGACGGCGTGTTCGTCGGCGGGTTGTCGGGCGTGGCGTTCGACGCGTCGGTGCAGCTCGTCTCGCGCGTCACGCAGGGTTGCCAGCCCGTCGGGCCGGCGCGGCGCATCACCCGCGTAGAGCGGAACGTGGTGGCCACATTGGACGACGAGCCCGCGCTGGACTGCCTGCTGCGCGACCTCGCGCTCGACCCCGAGCAGCCGCGCAAGGCGCTGCCCAGGCTGCAGGGCACGCTGGTGGGCTTGAGCGATGCGGCCACGCTGCCGATCGCACGCTCGGGCCAGTTCGGTGTCGACACCCGCGTGCGGCACCTGATCGGCATCGACCCGCGTGAACGGGGCATCGCGGTGGCCGACCAGCCCGAGGCCGGCATGCAGCTCGCGTTCTGTTCGCGCGACGTGCAAGCCGCGCGGCGGGACCTGGTGCGCATCTGCACTGAAATCCGCGAGGAACTGGAGTCGGAGGCCTTGCCGCTGGAGGCGCCGGCCGCGCTGGCCCGCGGGCTGGCGGCCGACGAACCGGCCCCTGGCGTGGCCGCCGGCCGCAGGATCGCGGGCGCGGTCTACGTCAGCTGCGCCGGGCGCGGCGGGCCGCATTTCGGCGGTGCGTCAGCCGAGTTGCAGATCGTGCGGCATGCGCTGGGCGACGTGCCGCTGACCGGCTTCTTCGCCGGCGGCGAGATCGCCCGTCATCACGTGTACGGCTACACCGGCGTGCTGACCGTTTTCACCGTCTGACGGCCTGCGGCCGAGCCTCCAGCCCGCGGTGCTGCAGCAACCCGACCCAGAACACGAAACCCAGCGACAGTTCGAGCGTTTCCTCCCATGCGGCCCGCAGCGCGGTCACCGACGGCCCGAACTGCACGCCGAAGTCTTCCAGCAGCACGTTCTGGGACCGGTCGATCAGTTTCGACAGCACGAGCGTGGCCCAGAACACCGCCACGGTCACCGCCACCGGATGGCGCCGCCGCACGCCGCGCAGCACGGGCAGGCCGTACCGCCACGCGAGGTACAGCATCGCGGCCGCGAACGGCCCCACGACGGCGAATGCCGCGAGCTTCTGGTGCAACGGCGCCGCTCCAAGATAGAAGCTCACCTTCAGGGTGCTCACACCCGTCCAGGCCTTGTGCAGGTCGAGTTCCCGCGCGCCGAAGGCAAACAGCACGATCGTCATGGCCCAGGCCAGACGCACGGGCATCGTCGGCCCCCGCACGAGCCAGATGGCCACGGCGGTCAGGAAATAGAGCGTGGCGGCCGCGATCTCGACCGGCCCCTCCTCCGACATGACCGACATCACCCGGGCGGGCGGCAGGGCCGCCCACGTCACGAGCGCGATGACGGCAAACAACAGCACCAGCCACACGGCGAGGTAGGGGCGGCGGCTGGCGTATAGAGATCCTGGTGGCATGGACAGACAGTGGCGAGACGGGCGCGAAAGTGCCACAGTGTAGGGGCTGCCTCAGGGCACCCCCAGGCGGTAGCAAACGCCACGCCGTGCGGGAACCCCTCGCGCACCACAAGGTCGAAGCCATGATGCAACGCCTGTCCCCCCCTGTCCTGCGGATCGCCGGCTGTGCCGTGCTGGCCCTGTCGTCGGCCCTCGCAGCCGGCGCTGCAGAGGGCGAACGCCCACCGCAGACGATCTACCAGCAGCGCCTTCCCGACGGCCGCGTGATCTTCACCGACCGGCCCGAGCCGGGCGCCCAGACCGAGCGCAACTGGAGCTTCGTCCCCGACGATCCGGTGGCGGCCGGTGCCCGCCGGGAAGCCGCCCGCGCCGAGGCGCGCGACATCACCGAGCGCATCCAGAAGGCGGCCGACTACCGCCAGAAGCTCGACACCGAACTCGAGATCGAGCGCATGCGCCGCGCCCAGGCCCTGGCAGAACTGCAGGCCGAGCGCGAACGCAACGCGCGTGCGCAAGCCGAGCAACCGCCGCCGGTGATCGTCGTGCCCGGAGTGCAACGCCCGTGGCTGCCGGGTGTGCGGCACATGCCGCGTTCGCCCTGGGAGCCGACGCCGTGGTCGGCACCTCCGGTGCGTCCGCCCGAGCCGCCGGCCCGGCTGAACCCCGACGTGCTGCGCCGCCCCTGATCCTGGTCAAATCCGCCCGGTTTTGTCGGCAAGTCAAAACCGCCATGACCCACCGGGTGCCTTTCCTTCAGCCTGATCTCAGGTTCGGCACAGTACAGTGCGGCCACCCTGGTACAGCAACCTGACCCAGACAGCTCCGGGCTGAAGCACCGGAGCAGCAGGCGCCGAGGCCCTGTCGGCCGCCGACGAGGAGACACCGCGATGAATGCCCCCCTGCCCCACGCGGCGACCATTGCCACGCCCGGCGACGCCATCGCCGCGGCCGAACACGAGCGCCGCGACCGGCAGGCGGCCGTGGTCACAGCGCTGTCTGCGGTGCTGCCTGCGCACGCGCTGCTCTGGCGGCGCGAAGACACGGTCCCCTACGAATGCGATGGCCTCACCGCCTACCGCGAGCAACCGCTCGTCGTGGCCCTGCCCGAAACCGACGCCCAGGTGGCCGCCGTGCTGCGCGCCTGCCACACCCTGCAGGTGCCCGTGGTGGCCCGGGGCGCCGGCACCGGATTGAGCGGCGGAGCGCTGCCGCACCGCATGGGCGTGACGCTCAGCCTCGCCAAGTTCAACAAGATCCTGAAGGTCGACCCTTATGCCCGCACGGCCACCGTGCAGGGCGGTGTGCGCAACCTCGCGATCAGCGAAGCGGCCGCGCCGTACGGCCTGTACTACGCCCCCGACCCGAGCAGCCAGATCGCCTGCACGATCGGCGGCAACGTGGCCGAGAACTCCGGCGGCGTGCACTGCCTGAAGTACGGCCTGACCGTGCACAACGTGCTGAGGGTGCGCGGCTACACGGTCGAAGGCGAACCGCTGGACCTGGGCAGCGAGGCGCTCGACGCGGCGGGGCTGGATCTGCTCGCGTTGTTCGTCGGCAGCGAAGGCATGCTGGGCGTCGTCACCGAAGTGACGGTGAAACTGGTGCCCAAGCCACAACTGGCGCGTTGCATCATGGCCAGCTTCGACGACATCCGCAAAGCCGGCGACGCGGTGGCCAACGTCATTGCCGCGGGCATCATCCCGGCCGGGCTGGAGATGATGGACAAGCCCATGACCGCCGCGGTCGAGGACTTCGTGCACGCCGGATACGACCTGAGCGCCGAAGCCATCCTGCTGTGCGAAAGCGACGGCACACCGGAAGAGGTGACCGAGGAGATCGGCCGCATGGTCGACGTGCTCGTCGGAGCCGGCGCCACGCGCGTGGAAGTGAGCCGCGACGAAGCGCAGCGCCTGAAGTTCTGGAGCGGGCGCAAGAACGCCTTCCCGGCGAGCGGACGCATCAGCCCCGACTACATGTGCATGGACTCGACCATCCCGCGCAAGCGGCTGGCCGACATCCTGATCGCGATCGCCGAGATGGAAAAGAAGTACGGCCTGCGCTGCGCCAACGTGTTCCATGCGGGCGACGGCAACCTGCACCCGCTGATCCTGTTCGATGCCAACGACCCTGACCAGTTGCACCGCTGCGAGCTGTTCGGCGCAGACATCCTGGAAACCAGCGTCGCGCTCGGCGGCACGATCACCGGCGAGCATGGCGTAGGTGTCGAGAAACTGAGCTCGATGTGCGTGCAGTTCACACCGCAGGAACTGGAGCAGATGCGCACCGTGAAGCGCGCCTTCGATCCGCTCGAACTGCTCAACCCCGGCAAGGTGGTGCCCACGCTGAACCGCTGCGCCGAGTACGGGAAGATGGTCGTGCGCAAGGGCTTGATGGCCTTTGCCGACATCCCCCGGTTTTGATGGACCCCACGAGGATCGCCACGTGAGCGACAACCCGCAACTCGACCGCCTGGTCGAACAGGTGCAGTCCGCTGCCAGCACAGGAAAGCGGCTGCGCATCGAGGCCGGCCGTACCAAGCCCTTCTACGGCAACCCGGTCGACGGCGCCGAACCGCTGGACGTCACCGGCTTCAGCGGCATCGTCAGCTACGAGCCGACCGAGCTGGTGGTCACCGCCCGCTGCGGCACACCGCTCGCCGAGCTGGAGGCCGCGCTTGCCGAGAAAGGCCAGTGTCTGCCGTTCGAGCCGCCGCAGTTTGCCGGCGGCGAGATCGCGGGCGGCACGGTCGGCGGCATGGTCGCGGCCGGTCTTTCCGGCCCGTCGCGCGCAGCAGTAGGCGCCGTGCGTGACTACATGCTCGGCGCCACGCTGCTCAACGGCAAAGCGGAAGTGCTCGCTTTCGGCGGGCAGGTGATGAAGAACGTCGCGGGCTATGACGTCTCACGCGTGCTGGCCGGATCGCTCGGCACGCTCGGCGTGATCCTCGACGTGTCGCTGAAGGTGCTGCCCGTCGCTCCCGCAACCGCCACGCTGCGCTTCGAGATGGACGAGGCCACCGCCATCCAGCGCCTCAACGAATGGGGCGGTCGGCCGCTGCCGATCAACGCGAGCGCATGGTGGGACGGCACGCTCGTGCTTCGCCTGCGCGGGGCCGCGGCGGCGGTCGACGCGGCCGCCCGGTCCCTCGGCGGCGAACCGATCCCCGAACCGCAGGCCGGCGATTTCTGGCGTGGCCTGCGCAATCACAGCGACGAGTTCTTCGTCAAAGCGCGCGCGGCCGTCGATGCCGGCGGCAGCCTGTGGCGGCTGTCGCTGCCACCGACCGTCGGGCCGTTGCAACTCTCCGGCGAGCAGCTCATCGAATGGGGCGGAGCACAGCGGTGGATCTGCACCACCGCGCCCGCAGCCACCCTGCGTGATGCGGCCCGCAAGCATGGCGGGCATGCCACGCTGTTCCATGGCCGCCACCGCGGCGACGGATGCTTCGCACCGCTCGCCGCACCGCTCGACCGCATCCACCGTGAACTGAAACGCGCCTTCGACCCGGCCGGCATCTTCAACCCGGGCCGTCTCTATCCGGATCTCTAAAGGCCGCATGCAAACCCATCTCGCCCCCGAATTCCAGGACACGCCCGAGGGCCAGGAGGCCGAAGCCATCCTGCGCAAGTGCGTGCACTGCGGCTTCTGCACCGCCACCTGCCCCACCTACCAGCTGCTCGGCGACGAACTCGACGGGCCGCGCGGCCGCATCTACCTGATGAAGCAAGTGCTCGAAGGCCAGCCGGTCACGCGCAGCACGCAGTTGCACCTCGACCGCTGCCTCACGTGCCGCAATTGCGAATCGACCTGCCCGTCGGGCGTGCAATACGGCGCGCTGGTCGACATCGGCCGCAAGATCGTCGAAGAACGCGTCGAACGACCGACTGGTGAGCGTGTCGTGCGCACGCTGCTGAAGGAAGGCCTCACCTCACCGCTGTTCGGCCCCGCGATGAAGCTCGGCCAGATGGTGCGCCCGTTGCTGCCGGCCAAGCTGAAGAACAAAGTGCCGCCGAAGGACCGCTCGGAACGCGCGCACCAGTGGCCTACGCGCCAGCACGATCGCAAGGTGCTGATGCTCACCGGCTGCGTGCAGCCGGCGATGATGCCCAACATCAACAGCGCCACCGCGCGCGTGCTCGACGCGGCCGGTATCCAGACCGTGGTGGCCGACGAAGCGGGCTGCTGCGGCGCCATCCGCTCGCACCTGAACGATCACGAAGGCGGCCTGGCCGACATGCGCCGCAACATCGACGCCTGGTGGCCCCTGGTGGTTCGCGGCGAGGTCGAGGCCATCGTGATGAACGCCTCCGGCTGCGGCGTGACCGTGAAGGAATACGGCCACCACCTGAAGCACGACCCCGCATACGCCGAAAAGGCGCAACGCATCGGCGAGCTGACGAAAGACCTGTCGGAGCTGCTGCCCGACCTGGTGCCCCGGCTCAAGACGCGGCTGCACCGCCAGCCCAGCGCGCGCCTAGCCTTCCACCCGCCCTGCACCCTGCAGCACGGGCAGAAGCTGCGCGGCGGCGTGGAGGCCGGCCTGCGCGAACTGGGTTTCGACGTGCACCTGGCCACCGGCGAAGCACACCTGTGCTGCGGCTCCGCCGGTACCTATTCGGTGCTGCAGCCCGACATCTCCTACCAGCTGCGCGACCGCAAGCTCTCGCAACTGCTGCCGACCCAGCCCCATGCCATCGTCTCGGCCAACATCGGCTGCATCCAGCATCTGCAGACCGGTACCAGCACGCCGGTGCGGCACTGGATCGAGGTGCTCGACGACGCACTCGCGTAAGCGCGGCTTCGGCGGTCCGCCTTTGTCCTACACCCGCGGTCTGCCTGCGCCGACAGGCGCCGCGGCGGGTCCCCGGCACAGTGAAGGCGTCGGGTCGGAGCACCTGCTCCGACCCGCCCCCTGAAACTTTGCAGCAGAAAGGACTCACCATGAACCGAGACCAAGTCAAGGGACGCACCGAACAGGCCAAGGGCAAGGTGAAGGAAGTCACCGGCAAGGCCGTCGACAACGAGCGCCTCGAAGCCAAGGGCCGCGTGCAGAAGAACGCCGGCGACGTGCAGGCCGACTACGGCGACGCGAAGGAGCGCGTGAAGGACGCCTTCGATCGCCGTCATTGACGGGCAGCGCGTCGTGAACCCGCGTCACTTCGTGCACGCACAGGTGGAGGCCCATGTGGAGCCTCCACCTCCTCCCACCGTCCCTCCGCCTCCGCCCGCCCCGGTGGAAGTGCCTCCGCCGGGCCCCGAACCGGCAGCGCCCGAGATCGACGATCCGCCCGCGCCAAACAACCCGGTCCCCATCCACGAACCCCCGACGATGCCGCCGCCGATGCTGTGAGGCATGGCAGCACCGTCCATCGCCAGGAGCCCTCCATGTCCCTGCTTCATGACACGTCACCGCAGCAACGGCTGTGGGACATGATCCGCGACATCCGATTCGGCATGCTCACGACCCGCCACACCGACGGACAGTTGCGTTCCCGCCCGATGACCACACAGAATCGATCCATCGACGAGGGCGGCATCCTGTGGTTCTTCGTTTCCCGCAGCAGCGAACCTGCGATGGACCTGAAGGATGATGGCGCCGTCAACGTCTCGTATGCCGACCCCGACAAGGACCGCTACATCTCGGTCGCCGGCTTTGCCCGCTTCGTCGACGACGCTGCCAAGAAGCAGGAGCTGTGGTCGACGATGAACGAAGCCTGGTTCCCCCAAGGCCCGAACGACCCGGATGTGGGCCTGCTGGCCGTCCACATCGACCACGCCGAATACTGGGATGTGAAGACGAGCAAGATGATGCAGCTCGTGAAGATGGCCAAGGCCGCCGCCACCGGCGAACGCCCGAAGAACATGGGCGAGCATCGCGAAGTGCCGATGCGACCGCAGTGACCCCTGCAAGAAGAAGACCGCACGCTGCTCGCGCAACGTGCGGTTCGAAGGACGCTGCCGGGGAGGACGGACAGCGCCGAGTCACACTCCAATCAAGCGTCGAGGACGATCAACGCTCGCGCCCTTCGCGCCAGGCCTGCAGCAGCTTGTCGTAGGCGATCGTTTCGCCCTTCGGCTTCTCGTTGGCCAGCTTCGCCCACGGCGCGCCCTTGTCGCTCAGCCACTTCTGCGCCGATTCCTTCTTGTTCAGCTTCGGCGGGCAGTTCTCCATGCCGGCGCGCTCCAGGCGCGCCAGCACCTGGTCCATCTCTTCGGCCAGGTTGTCCATCGCGGCCTGCGGCGTCTTTTCGCCGGTCACCGCGGTGGCCACGTTCTTCCACCACAGCTGTGCCAGCTTCGGGTAGTCGGGTACGTTGCCGCCGGTCGGCGTCCAGGCCACGCGCGCCGGGCTGCGGTAGAACTCGACCAGGCCACCGAGCTTGGGCGCCATGTCGGTCATCGCTTTCGATTGGATGTCGCTCTCGCGGATCGGCGTCAGGCCGACGATGGTCTTCTTCAGTGACACCGACTTGGCCGTCACGAACTGCGCGTACAGCCACGCGGCGGCCGTGCGGTTGGCATCGTGGTTCTTGAAGAAGGTCCACGAGCCCACGTCCTGGTAGCCGTTCTGCATGCCCTGCTTCCAGTACGGGCCGTTGGGGCCGGGCGCCATGCGCCACTTCGGCGTGCCGTCGGCATTGACCACCGGCAGGCCGGGCTTGGTCATGTCGGCGGTGAAGGCGGTGTACCAGAAGATCTGCTGCGCGATCTGACCTTGCGCCGGCACCGGGCCGGCTTCGCCGAAGGTCATGCCCATGGCTTCCTTCGGCGCGTACTTCTTCATCCAGTCGATGTACTTCGTCAGTGCGTAGACCGCGGCCGGCGAGTTGGTCGCGCCGCCACGCTGCACCGAGGCACCGACCGGCGTGCACTTGTCGGCCGCCACGCGGATGCCCCACTCGTCGACCGGCAGGCCGTTCGGGATGCCGCGGTCGGCGGTGCCGGCCATCGACAGCCACGCGTCGGTGAAGCGCCAGCCGAGCGACGGGTCCTTCTTGCCGTAGTCCATGTGGCCGTAGATCGGCTTGCCGTCGATCTGCTTCACGACATTGGTGAAGAAGTCGGCGATGTCCTCGTAGGCGCTCCAGTTCAGCGGCACGCCCAGGTCATAGCCGTACTTGGCCTTGAACTTGTCCTTCAGGTCCTTGCGCTCGAACAGGTCGGCGCGGAACCAGTACAGGTTGGCGAACTGCTGGTCGGGCAGCTGGTAGAGCTTGCCGTCCGGCGCAGTGGTGAAGCTGGTGCCGATGAAGTCCTTCAGGTCCAGGCCCGGGTTGGTGAACTCGCGGCCGGCACCGTTCATGTAGTCCGACAGCGGCATGATCTTGCCGTAGCGGTAGTGCGTGCCGATCAGGTCGGAGTCGCTGATCCAGCCGTCATAGATCGAGCGGCCCGACTGCATCGAGGTCTGCAGCTTCTCGACCACGTCGCCTTCCTGGATCAGGTCGTGCTTCACCGTGATGCCGGTGATCTCGGTGAAGGCCTTGGCCAGGGTCTTGGCCTCGTACTCGTGCGTCGTGATGGTTTCGGAGACGACCGAGATCTCCTTCACGCCCTTGGCCTGCAGCTTCTTCGCAGCTTCGATGAACCACTTCATCTCCGCCATCTGCTGGTCCTTGGACAGGGTCGACGGCTGGAACTCGCTGTCGATCCACTTCTTGGCCTCGGCCTCGCCCGCCCAGGCGTGCTGGCCGATTGCCAGGGCCATCGCGGCAAAAGCCACTGCGCTCAAGCGCTGCTTCATTGAAGTCTCCTCATTGAGATATGTCTTCCCGGTGCGCACCAAAGAACACAGGCCGCGGGAAGCTCCGGCCCGAATTCCTGAAACTCAGGTCATCCCTTGCGCATCACGAAGGCGAGGGCGAGCATGGAGAACACGAAGCTGATCCATACCGAAGGCTCTTCCTCCAGCGAGAACCACTCCATCACGTGCTCGCCCAGTCCGACCCAGGCGAGGTTGATGTACGCCGCCAGCAGCAGCCCGATGAACAGCCGATCGCCGCGCGTCGTCGAGATCGGCAGGAAGCCGCGCCGCTCCGTGGTCGGCGACTTGATCTCCCACACTGTCATGCCAGCGAGCATCAGCGCAATGCAGGAAAAAAATACGGCAACCGGCAGCGTCCACACCATCCAATCAAACATGACTCCCCCCCGTAGCGCCTTCGGCGCTCCCCCTCAAGGGGGCGCCACCAGCGGCCTGGCAGAGCCAGCTCCGCGGCGGCCACTCGAAACGTTCGTGTTGCAGCATTTGGTCGTTCCTTGCTTGGGTTTTCATACGCGGCCCATCGCGAAGCCCTTCGCGATGTAGTGGCGCACGAACCAGATCACGATGGCGCCGGGCACGATGGTCAGCACGCCGGCGGCGGCGAGCAGCGCCCAGTCCATGCCGGAGGCCGACACCGTGCGCGTCATCGTCGCGACGATGGGCTTGGCGTTCACGCTCGTCAGCGTGCGCGCCAGCAGCAGCTCGACCCAGCTGAACATGAAGCAGAAGAACGCCGCCACGCCCACGCCCGCCTTGATCAGCGGCAGGAAGATCTTGAAGAAGAACTTCGGGAACGAGTAGCCGTCGATGTAGGCCGTCTCGTCGATCTCGCGCGGGATGCCGCTCATGAAGCCTTCGAGGATCCACACCGCCAGCGGCACGTTGAACACCAGGTGCGCCAGCGCCACCGCGAGGTGCGTGTCCATCAACCCCAGCGTCGTGTAGAGCTGGAAGAACGGCAGCAGGAACACCGCAGGCGGCGTCATGCGGTTGGTCAGCAGCCAGAAGAACACGTGCTTGTCGCCGAGGAAGCGATAGCGGGAGAACGCATACGCCGCCGGCAGCGCCACCGTGATCGAGATCACCGTGTTGATCGCCACGTAGATCAGCGAGTTGATGTAGCCCGAGTACCACGACTCGTCGGTGAAGATCGTCACGTAGTTCTGCAGCGTGAACTCGTGCGGCCACAACGTGAAGCCGCTCAGGATCTCGTTGTTCGTCTTGAACGACATGTTGACCATCCAGTAGATCGGCAGGATGGCGAACAGCAGATAGGCGACGAGGAACAGCGTGCGCTTGCGGAAGGCGGTACCCACCTTGGCCTCCTGTCGTGCGGGTTGGCGGGCCACCGGCGGTGCGGTGCCGGCATGCGACGGGTCGGCGACGAGTTCACGCATGGCCGGCCTCCTGGGGGTTTTGCGTGCCGACGCGCTGCATCCAGTTGTAGAGGATGAAGCACAGCAGCAAGATGATGAGGAAGTAGATCAACGAGAAGGCCGCCGCGGGGCCGAGGTCGAACTGGCCGACCGCCTTCTGTGTGAGGTACTGGCTGAGGAAGGTCGTGGCATTGCCCGGGCCGCCGCCGGTCAGCACGAAGGGCTCGGTATAGATCATGAAGCTGTCCATGAAGCGCAGCAGCACCGCGATCATCAGCACGCCCCGCATCTTGGGCAGCTGGATGTAGCGGAACACCGCGAACTTGGAAGCACCATCGATGCGGGCCGCCTGGTAGTAGGCATCCGGGATCGAGCGCAGGCCGGCGAAGGCCAGCAGCGCAACCAGCGGCGTCCAGTGCCACACGTCCATGACGAGCACCGTGACCCACGCGTCGGTCGCGTTGCCGGTGTAGCTGTAGTCGATGCCGAGCTTGGCGAGCACGTAGCCCAGCAGGCCGATGTCGGTGCGGCCGTAGATCTGCCAGATGGTGCCGACCACGTTCCAGGGAATCAGCAGCGACAGCGCCACCAGCACCAGCACGAGCGAGGCCTTCCAGCCTTGCGCCGGCATCGACAGCGCGAGCGCGATGCCGAGCGGAATCTCGACGGCCAGCACCGCGAGCGAGAACGTCAGCTGGCGCCACAGCGCGGCATGCAGTTCCTCGTCGCGCATCACCATCGCGAACCACTCGGTGCCGACGAACACGCGCCGCTCGGGCGAGATGATGTCCTGCACCGAATAGTTCACCACTGTCATCAGCGGCAACACCGCCGAGAAGGCCACGCAGATGAAGACGGGCAGCACGAGCAGCCACGCCTTCTGGTTGATGGGTTTCATCGTTTCGTCTCCGTCGTTGCGCGTCAGGCGATGCGCACGTCGTTCTTGTAGAAGCAGGTGTGCGCGCCGACCACCGACCACCACACCGTCTCGCCGACCTTGGGCGCCGGCTGCTCGGGATGCAGCCGCGCCTTCAGCGTGGCGGCCTCGGCACCCTCGCCGACCTTGCCGGTGACGAGCCAGTGGGTGCCGATGTCCTGCGCCTGGATCACCTGCACCGGCAGCGCACTCGCGTCGCCGGCAGCGGCCGGCATCACGTACTCCGGCCGCACGCCGAGCGTCAGCTCCTTGGCTTGCGTGAGCACGGCCGTGCGACCTTCAGGCACGGCCACGCTGAGCCGGCCGATGTGCAGCCGGCCGTCGGCAAAACGCCCGGGCAGGAAGTTCATGCCCGGCGAGCCGATGAAGTGGCCGACGAAGGTGTGCTCCGGTCGCTCGAACAGCTGGTCGGCCGAGCCCACCTGCACTGCCTTGCCGCGGGTCATCACGACGACCTCATCGGCGAAGGTGAGCGCCTCGACCTGGTCGTGCGTGACGTAGACGAGCGTGAGCTTCAGCTCGTGGTGGATCTGCTTGAGCTTGCGGCGCAGCTGCCACTTCAGGTGCGGGTCGATCACCGTGAGCGGCTCGTCGAACAGCACCGCGGAGACGTCCTCGCGCACCAGGCCGCGGCCGAGCGAGATCTTCTGCTTGGCGTCGGCCGACAGCCCGGCCGCGCGCTGGTCGAGCTGGTGGCTCATCTCCAGCATCTCGGCGATCTGGCCGACGCGCTGCTTGATGCGGTCCGGCGCCACGCCGCGGTTGCGCAGCGGGAAGGCGAGGTTCTGCGCCACGGTCATCGTGTCGTAGATCACCGGGAACTGGAACACCTGCGCGATGTTGCGCTCCTGCGGGCTCAGGCGGGTCACGTCGCGGTCACCGAAGCTCACACTGCCATGCGACGGCTGCAGCAGACCGGAGATGATGTTGAGCAGCGTCGTCTTGCCGCAGCCCGAGGGCCCCAGCAGCGCATAGGCGCCGCCGTCGCGGAAGCTCATCTTCAGCGGCAGCAGCGCGTAGTCCTCGTCGCGTTGCGGATTCGGTTTGTACGAGTGGGCGAGGTCGAGGTCGATGCGTGCCATCGTCAGGCTCCCCGGTTGGGCGCGACCAGCAGCTGGCCGGCTTCGTCGAACACATAGACCTGCGTCGGCGGCATGTAGAGCGTGACCGACGCGCCGAGGTCGAAGTAGTGCACCCCTGTCAACTGCGCGACGAGCTCACCGACCGCGGTGTCGACGTGCACGAAGGTGTCGGAGCCGGAGATCTCGGCCAGCTCCACGGTGCCAGGCAACGCCACGTCGCCCTCGCGCGACTGCACGCGCAGGGCGCTCGCACGCACACCGATCGTCAACTTGCGCGAGCCGGAGGCCGGCAGCGGCACCGACACCTGCACGTTGGCAGGCAACTGCACACCGATGGTCGCGGCCTCGCCCGCGATCAGGTTCATCGGCGGGTCGCTGAACGCCCGTGCCACGCGGATCGACTTCGGCTTGTGGAACACCTCGGCGGTGGGCCCGTACTGCAGCAGCTCGCCGGCGTCCATCACGGCGGTGTAGCCGCCCAGCAGCAAAGCCTCGGTGGGCTCGGTGGTGGCATAGACCACCGTCGAATCACCCGCGGCGAACAGCTGCGTCAGTTCCTCGCGCAGTTCTTCGCGCAGCTTGTAGTCCAGGTTCACCAGCGGCTCGTCGAGCAGCATCAGCGGGGCCTTCTTCGCCAGCGCGCGAGCCAGCGCCACGCGCTGCTGCTGGCCGCCGGACAGCTCGGCCGGCAGGCGCTGCAGGAACGGGTCGATGTGCAGCTTCTCGGCCAGTGCGCGCACCTGCGCATCCACGTTCGACTCACCGCGCAGCTTCATCGGCGAGGCGATGTTGTCGAACACCTTCATCGACGGATAGTTGATGAACTGCTGGTAGACCATCGCGACGTTGCGCTCGCGCACCGGCACGCCGGTGACGTCGCGCCCGTCGACGCTGACCCGGCCCTTGCTGGGGGTATCGAGCCCGGCCATCAGACGCATCAGGCTCGTCTTGCCGGCCTGCGTGGCGCCCAGCAGCACGGTGACGGCACCCGGCTGCAAGGCCAGGTCCATCGGGTAGAGGTGGGTCTGCGCGCCCACCTGCTTTTCGATGCGTTCGAGCATCAGTTGCATGTCGTCTCCATCACTTCTCGTGTCGTCAGCGTCCGGCGGCAGCCAGCGTCGCCGGTTGCGTCGGTTCGTGTGCGCGCTCGAACCAGCGCGACACCGCCTCTCGTTGCGCCGGGCTCATGTGCAGGCCCAGCTTGGTGCGCCGCCACAGCACGTCGTCGCCGGTGCGGGCCCACTCGTGCTGGCTCAGGTAGTGCAACTCGGCTTCGTGCAGGTGGGGCGCGATCTCCTGGCCCAGTTCGGACAGCTTCTGCGCCCGCCCGAGGATCAGCTCCACGCGGCCGCCGTAGTTGCGGGCCAGGCGGCGCCGCAACGCGGGCGGCAACCATGCGTACCGTTGTGCGAGCGCCTGATCGAAGCGTTCGAAGTCGGTGTCGGGGCGCTGCGGTGCACCGATGTAGGCGCTCAGGTCGCCCCCCGGCAGCAGCTCGCCGGCGGTCCAGCCGATCGACGGGTGGTTGAGCGCCGGGCACAGCAGGTCGGCGGCTTCTTCAGCCAGCTTGCGGAAGGTCGTGATCTTGCCGCCCCACACCGACAGCAGCGGCGCTGCCGGGCGCCGCGTGCCGTCGTCGGCCGCCTGGTCGGCGTTCAGTTCCAGCAGGTAGTCGCGCGTGACGGCGGACGGGTCACCCGACGCGTCGTCGAGCAGCGGTCGCACGCCGGAATACGTCCACACCACGTCGTCGCGCGTCACCGGCTTCGCGAAGTAGCGGCTTGCCTGCTCGCACAGGTAGGCGATCTCGCTGTCGTCGATGCGCGCCTCGCCGGCCGGGCCGTGGTGTTCCACGTCGGTCGTGCCGATCAGCGTGTAGTCCTGCTCGTAGGGAATTGCGAAGATGATGCGCTTGTCGGGGTTCTGGAAGATGTAGGCCATCGGGTGGTCGAACATCTTCTTCACGACGATGTGGCTGCCCTTCACGAGGCGCAGTGCCTTCGTGCCGCGCTGGTGCGCCTGCTCGCGCAGGAACTGCTCCGTCCATGGGCCGGCTGCGTTCACCAGCGCACGTGCGCTCACCGTGATGTGATCGCCCCCGGGCCCTTCGAGCACCGCCTGCCAGCCCGCCGTGCCGCGGTGCGCCTGGATGCAGCGGGTGCGGGTGTGGATGCGCGCACCGCGTTGTTGCGCATCGAGCAGGTTGAGCACCACCAGGCGCGCATCGTCGACCCAGCCGTCGGAGTAGACGAAGCCCTTGGTGTAGACCGGCTTGAGCGGCTCGCCGGCCTCGTGCATGCGCAGGTCGACCGTGGTCGAGCCCGGCAGCACCTCGCGCCGCGCGAGATGGTCGTAGAGGAACAGGCCCGCGCGGATCATCCACACCGGCCGCAGCGAGCGGTCGTGCGGCATCACGAAGCGCAGCGGCCACATGATGTGCGGCGCGCTCTTGAGCAGCACCTCGCGCTCGATCAACGCCTTGCGCACCAGCGAGAACTCGTAGTACTCGAGGTAGCGCAGACCGCCGTGAATCAGCTTGGTCGACGACGACGAGGTGTGCTGCGCGAGGTCATCCTTTTCGCACA
>NZ_CAMLJQ010000010.1 GCF_946480305.1 uncultured Caldimonas sp. | reverse complement strand
TCGTGAAAGCCGCGGTGCACGCGCTGAAGAAGTACCCGATCCTCAATGCCTCGGTTGACGGCAATGACATCGTCTACCACGGCTACTTCGACATCGGCATTGCGGTCGGCTCGCCGCGCGGTCTGGTGGTCCCCATCCTGCGCAACTGCGATCAGATGACCTTCGCCGAGATCGAGAAGAAGATCGCCGAATTCGGTCAAAAGGCCAAGGACGGCAAGCTGGGTCTCGACGATCTGTCCGGCGGCACGTTCTCCATCTCCAACGGCGGCGTGTTCGGCTCGATGCTGTCCACCCCCATCATCAACCCGCCGCAGTCGGCCATCCTGGGTGTGCATGCCACCAAGGACCGCGCTGTCGTCGAGAACGGTCAGGTGGTGGTGCGCCCGATCAACTACCTCGCGATGTCGTACGACCACCGCATCATCGACGGCCGCGAAGCCGTGCTGGGCCTGGTGGCGATGAAGGAAGCACTGGAAGACCCGGCGCGCCTGCTGTTCGACATCTAAGACGGGGATGCACGAATGAGCAACAAGCAATTCGACGTCGTCGTGATCGGCGGCGGCCCCGGCGGCTACATCGCGGCCATCCGCGCCGCACAACTCGGCTTCAATACGGCCTGTATCGACGAGTGGAAGAACGGCAAGGGCGGCCCGGCACCGGGCGGCACCTGCACCAACGTCGGCTGCATCCCGTCCAAGGCGCTGCTGCAGTCGTCCGAGCACTTCGAGCAGGCGGGGCACCACTTCGCCGACCACGGCATCTCGTTGTCCAACCTGTCGATGGACGTGGCGAAGATGCTGGGCCGCAAGGACACCGTCGTGAAGCAGAACAACGACGGCATCCTGTACCTGTTCAAGAAGAACAAGGTCACGTTCTTCCATGGCCGCGGCTCCTTCGTGAAGGCGGGCGGCGTGGGCTATGAGCTGAAGGTCGCCGGCGCGAACGAGGAAGCGATCGAAGCCAAGCATGTGATCGTCGCTACCGGCTCCAACGCGCGCGCGCTGCCCGGTGCGCCGTTCGACGAGGAGAACATCCTCTCGAACGACGGTGCGTTGCGCATCCCCGCAGTGCCGAAGAAGCTGGGTGTGATCGGCTCCGGCGTGATCGGCCTGGAAATGGGTTCCGTGTGGCGCCGCCTGGGTGCCGACGTCACCGTGCTCGAAGCCCTGCCCACGTTCCTCGGCGCCGTCGATGAGCAGATCGCGAAGGAAGCGCACAAGGTCTTCACGAAGCAGGGCCTCAAGATCCAGCTGGGCGTCAAGATCGGCGAGGTCAAGAACGGCAAGAAAGGCGTGTCGGTGAGCTACACCGATGCGAAGGGCGAAGCGCAGACGCTCGAGGTCGACAAGCTGATTGTCTCGATCGGCCGGGTGCCGAACACCATCGGCCTCAATCCCGAGGCAGTGGGTTTGAAGCTCGACGAGCGCGGCGCGATCGTGGTCGACGACGAATGCCGTACCAACCTGCAGAACGTGTGGGCGGTGGGCGACGTGGTGCGTGGGCCGATGCTTGCGCACAAGGCCGAGGAAGAGGGCGTGGCGGTGGCAGAGCGCATTGCCGGCCAGCACGGTCACGTCAACTTCAACACGATCCCGTGGGTGATCTACACCAGCCCGGAAATCGCCTGGGTGGGCCAGACCGAGCAGCAGCTCAAGGCCGCGGGCCGCGCCTACAAGGCCGGCACCTTCCCGTTCATGGCGAACGGCCGCGCCCGTGCGCTGGGCGATACGACCGGCATGGTGAAGTTCCTGGCCGATGCGAAGACCGACGAGATCCTCGGCGTGCACATCATCGGGCCGTATGCGTCCGAGCTGATCGCCGAGAGCGTGGTCGCGATGGAGTTCAAGGCCAGCGCCGAGGACATCGCCCGCATCTGCCACGCGCACCCGTCGCTGAGCGAAGCCACCAAGGAAGCGGCGCTCGCGGTGGACAAGCGCACGCTGAACTTCTGACCTGAACGGAAGTGCACGACACGGGGCGACTTCACCGTCGCCCCTTTTTGTTAGAACGGTGGTTGGGATGTTGAGCGTCACCGAGCTGTACGAACAGACGCTGAAGGAACGTGGCTACAAGAGCGACCCGGCGCAGTTGCGTGCCGTCGCGGCCTTGCAGCGTTGCCACGATGAATGGCTCGACTACAAGGCGCGCCGATCGAACCCCCTCACCAAGCTGCTGAGGCACCCACCGCTGCCGCGCGGCGTCTACATGTATGGCGGGGTGGGGCGGGGCAAGAGCTTCCTGATGGACTGCTTCTTCAATGCCGTGCCGTTGCAGCGCAAGACGCGGCTGCACTTCCACGAATTCATGCGTGAGGTGCACCGCGAACTTGCCGACCTGAAGGGCACCGTCAACCCGCTGGACGAGCTGGGCAAGCGCATCGCGCGCAAGCACCGGCTGATCTGCTTCGACGAGTTCCACGTGGCCGACGTGACCGACGCGATGATCCTGCACCGGCTGCTGAAAGCTCTGTTCGATAACCGCGTCAGCATCGTCACGACGTCCAACTTCCATCCGGACGGGCTCTATCCCAACGGACTGCACCGCGATCGCATCCTGCCGGCGATCGAGTTGCTGAAGGAGAAGCTGGAGATCATCAACGTCGACAACGGCACCGACTATCGGCGCCGCACGCTGGAGCAGGTGACGCTGTACCACACGCCGCTCGGCGCGCAGGCGGATGCGGCCATGGAACAGGCCTTTGACCAGCTCGCCGAAGCGCGCGATGAAGACCGCGTGCTGCACATCGAACACCGCGAGATTCGCGCCCGTCGGCGAGCCGGCGGTGTGGTGTGGTTCGACTTCCAGACGCTGTGCGGCGGCCCGCGTTCGCAGAACGACTACCTGGAGCTGGCGACGCAGTTCCACACGCTGTTGCTGTCGAACGTGCCGATGATGCCGCCACGGCTGGCGTCCGAGGCGCGGCGCTTCACGTGGCTGGTCGACGTGCTGTACGACCGACGGGTCAAGCTGATCATGTCGGCCGAGGTGCCGGCAGAGCAGCTCTATACCGAAGGCCCGCTGGCGCACGAATTCCCGCGCACGGTGTCGCGCCTGCACGAGATGCAGTCGAAGGAGTTCCTCTCGGAAGCCAAGCGCGATGTGGACACGCGCCTGACCTGACAGCGCCTGCTCAGCCGCTCAGCAGTTCCACGCGGACGATCGCAAGCGACAGGTTGTCGCCGCCGCCACGCGCGCGCTGTCGCGCCTTGCTCACCAGCATCTCGCTGGCATCGCGCGGCGGCAGGGTGTTGACGATGGCGCCCAGTTCTCGGGGGCTGAAGTAGTGCCACAGACCGTCGCTGCAGGCCATCACCGTGTCGCCGATCTCGAGCCGGTCGATGTGTTGCAGCGTGAGGGGCGGGTCCTGGAAGGTGCCGAGGCAACCGGTCAGCAGGTTGGACTGCGGGTGCACATTCGCTTCGTCTTCGGTGATCTGGCCTTCGTCGACCAGCCGCTGCACGTAGGAATGGTCCTTGGTGCGACTCACCATGTCGGCGCCGCGAAAGTGATAGACGCGCGAGTCGCCAGCGTGGATCACATCACACTCGCGGGAGGGGCTGACCAGGAAGGCTGCAACGGTGCTGTGCGGCTCTTCTTCGGCCGTGATGGCGGTCAGCTTGATCATCAGGTGCGATTCGAGCACCAGTTGCTTCAGCGTCTCGGCCGGGTCGTCCATCGAGGGCGCGTAGCGGTCGAACAACTGCCGCGCTGTGAGGACGACCTGATCCGACGCCTTGCGCCCGCCGCTCTTGCCTCCCATGCCGTCGGCCACCACGGCCATCACGCAGCCCGGCACACGCGGGTGGGCCAGCACCTCCACCTGGTCCTGCTGGTACATGCGGTCGCCCCGGTGGATGCCGGTGGCGGCAGTGAGGCGGTAGCCCTTGGAAGCCTTGGTTGGTGAGCTCATGGTCTGCCGATGAAGGTGGACCAAAACTATAATCGACGCCACCCCCAGATCCGCCCCCTGGGATTCCCTCCCGGGGTTCGCGCGGCACCTCTCATCCAATCGCTTCCATGGAAGAAAACCTGCATTCACCGCAGCGACGGCTGATCGAGCTGCGCATGGAGCATGCCGACCTGGATTGCCTGATCGACCAGACCGAAGGGCAGCGCCCGATGGATGAGCTTTCCCTGCGGCGCCTGAAGAAGCGCCGCTTGCTGCTGCGTGACCAGATTGCCCGCCTGGAAGCACAGCTGAACCCGCAAGAGCCCGCATGAGGGCATCCATCGATGACTGAACGGCACGACGGACCGCTGGTGCAGGCGGTGCTCGACGCCTTCTCCGCCGACGGCGCGCTGGCGCACGCGGATCCGGGCTACCGTGAGCGGGTGCAGCAGACGGAACTTGCGGGTGAGATTGCACGGGCCGTCGAGACTCGGCGCGCCATCGTTGCGGAGGCGGGCACCGGTGTCGGCAAAACCTACGCCTATCTCGTGCCGGCATTGCTTGCCGACGGCAGGGTACTGGTCAGCACCGCCACCAAGAGCCTGCAGGACCAACTGTTCCTGCGCGATCTGCCGCACGTGCGCGACGCCCTGCAGATGCCGGTGCAGCTGGCGTTGCTCAAGGGACGCGGGAGCTATCTCTGCCTGCACCGCCTGCAGCAGGCTCGCCAGTCGTCCACGCTGCCAGACCGTTTCGCCGTGCGTACGCTGGCCAAGATCGAGCAATGGTCCCAGTCCACCCGCAGTGGTGATCTGGCGGAACTCGAAGGGCTCGACGACCGCTCCCCGGTGATTCCTCTCGTCACGTCGTCTCGCGACAACTGCCTGGGCTCCGAGTGCCCCAGCTTTCGCAGCTGCCACGTGATGAAAGCACGCCGCGACGCCCTGGCCGCCGACGTGGTGGTCGTCAACCACCACCTGTTCTTCGCCGATCTCGCGCTGAAGGAGACCGGCATGGCCGAGTTGCTGCCCAGCGTCGATGTGGTGATCTTCGACGAGGCGCACCAGTTGGCCGAGGCGGGCGTGCAGTTCCTCGGCAGCACGCTCGGCACCGCACAGTTGATCGATTTCAGCCGGGACATCCTCGCGGCCGGCCTGCAGCACGCGCGCGGGCTCGTACCCTGGGCGGAGCTTGCCGGAGCTTGCGAGCGGGCGGCGCGTGACCTGCGGCTGGCGGCGGCAGGGCCATTGCGCGACGTCCGGGGGCTGGTGAAACTGCGATGGCAGGAGCGGGCGGGTCGAGAGGAATTCGTCGATGCGCTGGCGACGTTGGCTGCGCAGGTGCGTGCCGCTGTGGCGGCGCTGGATACCGTCAGTGAAATCGCCCCCGACTTTCCCAAGCTGCAGGAGCGTGGTGAACAGCTCGCGCGCCGGGCACTGGCATTCGGGAACGAGGCGGCCACCGGCACCGTTCGCTGGATCGACATCAGTCCGCAGCAGGCCCGGCTGGTCGAGTCGCCGCTCGACATCCGCGATGCGATGCGCGAACAGCTCGACGGCGAGCCCAAGGCGTGGATCTTCACCTCCGCGACCCTCGGCGACGACGACCGTCTCACTTGGTTTACCGAGCCTGCCGGGCTGGACGAGGCGCAAACGCTGCGCGTCGGCAGCCCCTTCAACTATCCCGACCACGCACGGGTATTCGTGCCCCGCACCTTCCCGAAGCCCAACGAACCCGGACATCCGCGCGCGGTCGCCTCTCTGGCTGCGCGGCTGGCAGCCACTTTGGGCGGGCGCACCTTCGTGCTGACGACCACACTGCGTGCGCTGCAGCAGATTGGTGATGAGTTGCGTGAGCGATTCGAGTCGGAGGGTGTGCCGGTCGACGTGCTGGTGCAAGGTGCGGCGCCGAAACGCCAGTTGATGCAACGCTTCATCGAGCAGCACGCGCCGTTGCAGGCAGCGTCGCCGCTGGCCGGCTGGCCTGGCATCCCGTTGCCGGAGTCAGACAGGCGTCGACGGGGGGCCGTGCTCGTCGGGTCCCAGACCTTCTGGGAAGGCATCGATGTGCCGGGCGAGGCGCTGCAGTGCGTCGTGATCGACAAGCTGCCTTTTCCGCCCCCCAACGATCCGCTCGTGGAAGCGCGCGTGAAGCGGCTGGAGTCGGAGGGCCGCAATCCGTTCAACGAGTACTTCGTCGCAGAAGCGGCGGTAGCGTTGAAGCAGGGCGCCGGGCGCTTGATCCGTACCGAGAGCGACCGCGGGTTGCTGGTGGTGTGCGACCCACGCATGGTCAGCATGGGCTATGGTCGCAGGCTGCTGGCAGCGCTGCCGCCCATGCAGCGCCTGGCCACCGAGGACGAGGCCCTGGAATGGCTCAGCGTGTTGCGCGAGGCAGCCTGACGGCCGCCCGTTGCCTCACCAGAGCTGCCACCACGGCTTGTCGTTGGCCTGGAAGCCTCGCGTGGGGTAGTCGCTGTCCGGGAAGCTGGCCTTCAACACGCGCTCGGCGTCGTCACGCAGTTGCGTCAAGCCCAGGCGATCGTAGCTGCGCGCCATGATGTAGAGCGCTTCCTCGATGGCCGGTGATTCCTGGTAGCCCTGTACCGCTGCCTGCGCCCGATTCGCCGCGGCGAGATAGGCGCCGCGCCGGAAGTAGTAGCGCGCCACGTGCACTTCATACGCCGCCAGCGAGTTGACGATGTAGTTCATGCGCAGCCGCGCGTCAGGCGTGTAGGTCGAGGTCGGGAAGGTCTCTACCAACTGTTTGAACGACTGGAAGGCTTCCTTGGCCGCCTGCTGGTCGCGCTCCGACAGATCCTGGCGCGACAACGCGCCGAACAGGCCGAGGTTGTCGTTGAAGTTGACCAGGCCCCGCAGGTACAGCGCGTAGTCGAGCGCCGGACTGCTGGGGTGCAGCTTGATGAAACGGTCGAGCGTGGCGAGCGCCTGCGCGCGCTCATTTCCGCGGTAGTACGCGTAAGCCAGTTCGAGCTGTGCCTGCTGCGACAGCAAGGTGCCCGCTGCCCGGCCTTCGAGCCGCTCGTAGAACCGGATGGCGCGCTCATAGTTGCCGGCGGCAGCCTCGTCGCGTGCCTCTGAATACAATTTCTCGTTCGACATGCCGGCCGTCTCGTCCTTGGCCGTGGTCGAGCAACCTGCCAGCAAGGCCAGCGCGAGGACGGCACTCCAGGCGCTGATCGACACACCGGGTACCCGCTTCACATCACCCATAAGCAGCACGCAAGCGGCAGGCTTTGCCGCCGTCAAAGAAGGATCGCGGATTTTATATGCTTCCCCCTGACCGCCCCCTCAGCGCCGAGGGCTTGGACGCCGAGGCGGACGACGAGACCCCCGAGCAGGGCGCAGCCGAGCATCGCGAAGCCCGGGTGAGTGCTGCTCAGCACGGACTGCGCCTGGACAAGCTGCTGGTCGAGATGGCGGGCGAGTTCTCGCGCAGCCATCTGCAGCATCTGGTCGAACAGGGCTGCGTTCAGCTCGATGGCCGTATCGCAACCACGTCGAGCCGCAAGGTGCAGGCGGGGCAGCATGTGGCGGTGGAGCTGCGCCCCACCGCCGAGAGCCAGGCCTTTCGCCCCGAGCCGATGTCGCTGGATGTGCGCTTCGAGGACGAACACCTGCTGGTGTTGCACAAGCCTGCGGGCCTGGTGGTGCACCCCGCAGCGGGCCATTGGTCGGGCACCTTGCTGAATGGGTTGCTTGCGCATCACCCGGGCGCCGCCGCACTGCCGCGCGCCGGTATCGTGCATCGACTCGACAAGGACACCAGCGGCCTGATGCTCGTGGGCAAGAGCCTGGCGGGCGTGACGCAACTGGTGCGCGCGATCGCAGCACGGGAGGTGCACCGTGAATACCTCGCGCTCGCGCAGGGCGAGATCCTGCAGCCGGCCTCGCTTGCGAGCATCGAGGCACCGATCGGCCGGGATCCCCACTCGCGCGTGAAGATGGCCGTGGTGTCGAGCGGAAAACCGGCCCGCACCGACGTGACGCTCGTGGCTACGGGGCTCGGCTGTTCCGCCGTCCGCTGCCGCTTGCACACCGGTCGCACGCACCAGATCCGGGTGCACCTGGCGTCGCGCGGATTCCCGCTGGTGGGCGACGTGCTCTATGGCGGGCGCCCCGCACTTGGCCTGGAGCGCCAGGCGTTGCATGCCTTCAGGCTGGAGCTGCGCCACCCGGTGAACGACGCGCCGCTGACGTTCGAGGCACCGCCGCCGGCCGATTTTGGGCAGGCGTGGCACGCGGTCTCCGGTTCTTCGGTGTGACTGGACGGCGACATTGCGCACAAACCTGCAGGCGCCGGGCGCGCCTTGGATACAATGGTTGCGAGGTATTCATTCACCGCCAGCCTGTGGGTGCCCGGAAATGACCCGGCAGACCCGGCAAGGCGACCGCAACCGCCGGAATGACTTGGCGCCGTTGCAGCGGACCCCGGCACGTATCGCAGACCTTTCGCACCAGTGCGCGGCATGCTGGCCGCCAACTGCAACCCTGCGAAAGACGCGCCCGGCCGTACGACCCGGTTGAGGACGACAACGACTATCCATGAACACGCAGGATGCAAAGCGCATTCTCGAGACCGCGCTGATCTGTGCTCACCAGCCGATGCCGCTGCGCGACATGCGGACCCTGTTCAACGACGAACTGGGCGCCGACACCCTGCGCATGCTGCTCGACGAACTCACGCGCGATTGGGAAGACCGCGGCGTGGAGCTGGTGGCGCTGTCGACCGGCTGGCGGTTCCAGAGCCGCCCCGAAATGCGTGAATACCTTGATCGGCTCAACCCGGAGAAGCCGCCGAAGTATTCGCGTGCCACGATGGAGACGCTCGCCATCATTGCTTACCGGCAGCCCGTCACACGGGGCGACATCGAAGACATCCGCGGCGTGACGGTGAGCAGCCAGATCATCAAGCAGCTCGAAGACCGGGGCTGGATCGATGCCATCGGCTACCGTGAAGCACCAGGGCGCCCGGCGCTCTACGCCACGACCAAGCAGTTCCTCGACGATCTGGGATTGGCGTCGCTGGGGCAGCTCCCGGCGCTGGAAGGGGCACCGGTCAATGCCGAGTTGCTGGCGCAGCAAGGGCTGCCGGAGCAACCATCATTGTTGGACGCAGTGGCCGCATCCGAACCCGACGATGGGCAGGATGCGCCTCGGCCGGAGCCGATCGCGGCCGACCGCGAGGGCGACCAGCCGCATGCGGGCATGCAGGATGCCGATGCGGAACACCTACCGCAAACAGTGGTCGACGAAGCGTCGGTCGCTGGTGAAACGCAGTCGGAGGAGGTGGACGGAGCCTCTTCCCCGGCACCCGACGTCGAGGACGTCAGCCTGCAACGGCAGGACGATGGCAGTGCTTCGACGCAAGACGATGCGCCGGAGGCAAGACCTCAATCCGCAGCCGAAGACGAAACGGCCGAACTGCCTCCGTTGGCCGACCCCGTCGCCGGTGCCTCCGGCGACGAACAGAACGATCAAGACCTCACCGCTCCTGAAGCGACCCGCCATGAATTCTGACCCGCAAGACCTGCCTTCGACGCCCGAGCCCGACGCGACCGCGAGTGCCCCCACTGAGGCGGCAGCCCCGTCCGAAAAACCCAAGCGTCGCAGTCCTCGCAAGCCGAAGGCGCTCGAGCCCTCGGCGGTTCTGCAGGGCGATGCCGCTGCGGTGGCGCCAGCTGGCGAGGGTTCGAGCGAAGCCGAACCGCCTGCCACGGTCGCGAGCAAAACACCTCGGCGTCGCAAGCCGTCGGCGAAGGCGGTGGCCGTTGGCGATGCCGCGCCCGAGGTGGCTGCGGATGCGGTGCAGGTCACGCCGCCCGCGGAGTCGGCCGAGGCGGTCGCGGCCCCGGTGGTCGAAGCAGGATCTGACGCCAACGCAGAAGGCGGTTCGCAGGCGTCGCCAAACGCAACGGCCGATGGCGAGAAGCGCCGTCGCCGCGACCGACGTGGCCGCCGTGGTGAGCGTGGTGAGCGTGGGGCGCCAATCGCTGCGGAAGGGCAGCAGGAGCCGCGTGCCGAAGACCGTGCACGCGGAGCATCGCATGGCCGCAAAGGCGGCAAACCAGGTCCTGCGCCGGTGGCCCAGCTGGCGGCCCAAGAACGCTTCGCCGACGTGCTGGCGGGGCACTTCGACGTGGAAGAGCCGCCCGAAGCCGAGGACGCGCCGGGCAAGCGCGTGCTGCAGCCCGAGCCGGACGCGCCGAAGCTGCACAAGGTGCTGGCCCAGGCGGGCATAGGTTCGCGGCGGGACATGGAGCAGTTGATCCTCGAGGGGCGCATTTCCGTCAATGGCGAGCCGGCGCATATCGGCCAGCGCATCTCCTACGGCGACCAGGTGCGAGTGAATGGCAAGCCGATCAAGGTGCGCATCGCGCCGCCGCCGCCGCGCGTGCTGGCGTACCACAAGCCCGCAGGCGAGGTGGTCACGCACGACGATCCCCAGAACCGTCCGACCGTGTTCCGCCGGCTGCCCAGGTTGCAGCAGGGCAAGTGGCAATCGGTCGGCCGTCTTGACCTCAACACCGAGGGCTTGCTGCTGTTCACCAGCTCCGGCGAGTTGGCGAACCAGTTGATGCACCCCCGCTTCGGCGTGGAGCGCGAGTACGCCGTGCGCGTGCTGGGAACGCTGGACGACGAGTCCCGTACCAGGCTGCTCGAAGGCGTGAAGATCGACGGTCAGCCGGCGAGTTTCAAGTCCATCGAGGACGGTGGCGGGGAGGGTGCAAACCACTGGTACCGCGTCGTCATTACCGAGGGGCGCAATCGCGAGGTGCGCAAGCTGTTCGACGCGGTGGGCCTCACGGTGAGCCGCCTCATCCGGATCCGCTACGGCACCGTGGTGCTGCCCCGTGGCCTCAAGCGCGGGGTCTGGGTGGAACTCGATGACAACGACGTGCGCACCATTCGCCGGCTCGCTGGCGGCGAATCCTCGGGGCGGCCCCAAGAGGGCGGCAAGGGCGACAGAGCGGGTGGCGGCAAGCGGCAGGGCGACAACGCAGCGCGACGCGGCGGTGGCGGCAAGGGGCGCGGCCCGGGCCAGTCGTCCGGTCCGGACCCGCTTCAACAAACCTTCGACAAGCGTTTCCGCTCGAAGGACAACGGCCCCATCGGCGGGCGCGGGGGCTCAGGCCCCGACCCGCTGGAACAGACCTACGACAAGCGCTTTGCGCAGTCCACGAAGGCCAAGGCGAGTAACCCGCAGCGCCAGCCTGATCCGATGCAGACGAGCGTGGGCTACATCGGCGCCGACGCGTTCTATCGCAAGACGCATGGCAACAAGGGCGGTGGCGGTGGTGGCGGTGGACGCAACAAGGGTTTCGGCGGCGGCGGAGGGCCGAAGCGGGGCGGTCGCGGGCGTTAGCCGGGCGGCTCGAAGTCCTTTCCAGCTGCTGGAAATACGCGACCGAACCCTGGGGAAAACCCCGGTTCGAGCGCTACAATCTAAAACTTTGCCAAGTACTTGATTCAGGAGAACTTTCATGGCGGTCGAACGCACCCTGTCGATCATCAAACCCGATGCCGTGGCCAAGAACGTGATCGGCCAGATCTACTCGCGCTTCGAGGGCGCGGGCCTCAAGGTCGTTGCGGCCAAGATGGCGCATCTGTCCCGCGGTGAGGCGGAGCAGTTCTACGCCGTTCACAAGGCGCGCCCCTTCTTCAAGGACCTGGTCGACTTCATGATCTCTGGCCCGGTCATGATCCAGGTGCTCGAAGGCGAAAACGCCATCGCGAAGAACCGCGAACTGATGGGCGCCACCGATCCGAAGAAGGCTGAAAAGGGCACGATCCGCGCCGACTTTGCCGACAGCATCGATGCCAACGCCGTGCACGGCTCCGACGCCCCCGAAACGGCGGCTGTCGAAGTGGCCTTCTTCTTCCCTGGCATGAACGTCTACAGCCGCTGAGGCGGTTGTAGCTTTCGCGTCCTCACACGAGGAATGCATATGGCCGCCAACCTCCTTGATTTCGATCTCGACGGGCTGGCGGCCTACTGCGAGCAACTGGGCGAGAAGCGCTTTCGCGCAACCCAGTTGTTCCGCTGGATCCACCAGAAGGGCGCGTCGGACTTCTCGCAGATGTCCGACCTCGCCAAGTCGCTGCGCGACAAGCTCGCGGGCGTCGCGGAGGTCCGGCCTCTGTCGCTGCTGACCGAGCAGGCGTCCGCCGATGGCACGGTGAAGTGGCTGTTCGATGTCGGCGGAGGCAATGCCGTCGAATCGGTGTTCATCCCCGAGGACGATCGCGGCACGCTGTGTGTTTCGTCACAGGCGGGGTGCGCGGTGGGGTGCCGGTTCTGTTCCACCGGGCATCAGGGCTTCAGTCGCAACCTCACCACTGGCGAGATCGTGGCTCAACTCTGGTATGCGGAGCACCAGCTGCGTCAGCGGCTCAAGCTGGCTCCGGGCGAGCGTGCCATCACCAACGTGGTGATGATGGGCATGGGCGAGCCTCTGCAGAACTATTCGGCACTCGTGCCGGCGCTGCGCGTGATGTTGGACGACCACGGATACGGGCTGTCGCGGCGCCGCGTGACGGTATCCACCTCGGGCGTGGTACCGATGATGGACCGGTTGCGGGACGACTGCCCGGTCGCCCTGGCGGTGTCGCTGCATGCCCCCAACGATCCGCTGCGCGACGAACTCGTGCCGCTGAATCGGAAGTACCCCATCGCGGAACTGCTCGAGGCGTGCAACCGCTATCTCGATGCCGCACCGCGCGACTTCATCACCTTCGAGTACTGCATGCTGGACGGGGTGAACGACACCGAAGTACATGCGCGCGAGCTCGTGGCTCTGCTCAAGGGGCGGGTGTCGTGCAAGCTGAATCTGATTCCTTTCAACCCGTTTCCCGCGTCCGGCCTGAAGCGTTCTTCACGCGCGCAGGTGCAGGCTTTTGCCAAGGTGCTGATGGATGCTGGTATCGTCACCACCGTTCGCAAGACGCGCGGCGATGACATCGACGCTGCTTGCGGCCAGTTGGCCGGCGAAGTGCAGGACCGCACCAACGTGCAGCAACGCCTGACGCGCCAGCCGATACGCATCCATGCAACGACCGGCTCAAGCCGGCAGGAGACCAAATGATGGAGTTGGGGCGGCCCGGATCCCGGAGGGTATGGCATCTGGCCGGATGGGCGATTGCGACGGCGCTCGTGGCGGGCTGTGCAACACCCCCTGCACCGACGGGCACTCGTGAGATCGTGACCGCATCGGACGAGACCGATGCGCACAAGCGTGCCCGCATCCGCCTCGAGCTCGCCTCGGCCTACTTTGCCCAAGGGCAGGCCACCACGGCGCTCGACGAGGTGAAGCAGGCTTTGCAGGCTGATCCGACGATGGCAGCTGCCTACAACTTGCGTGGTTTGATCTATGCCAGCATGAACGAGGATCGTCTTGCCGAAGAAAGCTTCCGGCGCGCCTTGCAGCTCAATGGCCGCGACCCGGACGTGATGCACAACTTCGGCTGGTTCCTCTGTCAGCGTTCCCGCTATCAGGAGGCCTACGTGCAGTTCGATGCGGCGGTGGCGATTCCGCAGTACCGCGAGCCGAGCCGCACGCTGTTCGTCAAGGGTGTGTGCCAGGCGCGCGCGGGCAGCCTGCAGGAGGCCGAGCAGAGCCTGATGCGAGCCTATGAGCTCGACCCCGCCAACCCCGCGGTGGCCGTCAACCTTGCCGATGTGCTGTATCGGCGCGGCGAACTCGAGCGCGCGCGTTTCTATATCCGCCGCGTCAACAACACACCTCAATTGGTCAACGCCGAAACGCTCTGGCTCGCTGCTCGCATCGAGCACAAGATGGGCAACACGACTGGTGCGAACGACTACGGCAACCAACTGAAGCGTCGATACCCTAACTCTCGCGAGGCGGCTGCATTCGATCGGGGGCTTTTCAATGATTGAGTCCGATCAAGGCTCTCCCTCTCAAGACGCCGGCACGGCTGGCAAGACGGCCGGCGAGATGCTCAAGGCCGCAAGGCTGGCGCACGGCGTTCACATCGCTGCACTGGCGGCCTCGATCAAGGTGTCGGTGCAAAAGCTCGAGCTGCTCGAGGCAGACCGTTTCGACGAGTTGCCCGATCCCACGTTCGCACGCGCGCTGGCCCAGACGGTCTGCCGGTTTCTGAAAATCGATCCGGTACCGGTGCTTGCCAAATTGCCGGAGCCGGGGACGCCCTCGAAGCTGGAGCATGTGGCGCGCGGCTTGAACCAGCCGTTCCGTGATAGCGGCTCCCGTGGTGGCGAGGCGGTCAAGCTCTCCGCCTTGTCTCGTCCTGCGGTCTGGCTGCCGCTGCTGCTGGTGATCGCCGCGATCGTGCTGTGGCTCTTGCCCCCGGGCATGCTGAAGTTGCCGACGGGTTTTGGGGCGGGCGACACGCCGGAGACGGAGACGACGCCACCGACGACGACGGTGCCTGTGCCTGTGATGCCGCCGTCGGAGCCTACGGCCTCCGAGACCGTGCATTCGGCGCCTCTGGTGGTCGATCCTCCGGTGGCACCCGCTGCGTCGGCTGCCGTGGCGCCGACACCCGCACCGAATGTTCCAGCCGTGTCCGCCGACAGCGCGCCCGTGGTGGTGCAGACGGTCGCCGAGAGTTGGCTGGAAGTGCGTGACGCCAATGGCCGCGTGCTGGTGTCGCGGCTGGTGGCGCCCGGCGAGACGTTGAGCCTTGCCGGCGAGTTCCCGATGCGCGTTCGCGTCGGAAATGCCGGCGGCACGAAGGTCACCGTCCGCGGTCAACCCTTCGATCTCACGCCGTTCGTGCGCGACAACGTCGCCCGTTTCGATATCAAGTAGCCCGTTCGGACCGCGGTTTTTCCCATGCAGCAACTCATGCCCGATCCCGACACCTTCGTCGACGCCGCGCGCCCGGCCCCGAGGCGCTCACGCCAGGCCCGTGTGGTGTGGGGGGATCGAGTGGTCACCGTGGGTGGCGATGCGCCCGTGCGGGTGCAGTCGATGACCAACACCGATACCGTGGACGTGATCGAGACGGCGATCCAGGTGAAGGAGCTGGCGTTGGCCGGCTCCGAGATGGTCCGCATCACGGTCAACACGCCGGAGGCCGCGCAGGCGGTGCCGGCCATTCGGGACCAGCTCGACCGCATGGGCGTCGACGTGCCGTTGGTGGGCGACTTCCACTACAACGGTCACACGCTGCTGACGCAGTACCCTGCTTGTGCCGAAGCCTTGTCGAAGTACCGCATCAATCCCGGCAACGTCGGCAAGGGCGACAAGCGGGACCGTCAATTCGCCCAGATGATCGAAGCGGCCATCCGTCACGACAAACCGGTTCGCATCGGTGTGAACTGGGGCAGCCTCGACCAGGAACTGCTCGCATCGCTGATGGACGAAAACGCCCGCCGTGCACGCCCATGGGACGCACAGCAGGTGATGTATCAGGCCTTGATCACCTCCGCCATCGAGTCGGCGCGTCGAGCCGAGGAGCTCGGGATGAGGGGCGACCAGATCATCCTGTCGTGCAAAGTCAGCGGCGTGCAGGACCTGATCTCGGTGTACCGGGGGCTGGCCAAGCGGTGCGACTACGCCCTGCACCTCGGGCTGACCGAGGCCGGGATGGGCACGAAGGGCACGGTGGCGTCGGCCACGGCGTTGTCCATCCTGCTGCAGGAGGGGATAGGCGACACGATACGCGTGTCGCTGACGCCCCAGCCGGGCGAAGCTCGCACGCAGGAGGTGGTGGTCGCGATGGAGATCCTGCAGGCACTGGGCCTGCGCGCCTTCGTGCCCAGCGTGACGGCGTGTCCGGGTTGTGGCCGTACGACGAGCACGGTGTTCCAGGAACTCGCCAAGCAGATCGACGACTACCTGCGCGCACAGATGCCGCTCTGGAAGGCGCGCTATCCCGGCGTCGAGACGATGAAGGTGGCCGTGATGGGCTGCATCGTCAACGGCCCTGGCGAGAGCAAGCATGCCGACATCGGCATCAGCCTGCCGGGTACCGGCGAGAGCCCGGCAGCCCCGGTGTTCATCGACGGCGAAAAGGCGATGACGCTGCGCGGCGAGGGCATCGCCGGCGAATTCCAGAAGATCGTCGAGGACTACATCGAGCGCCGCTTCGGCAGCGTCACCGCAGCGCATTGAGCAAAGCGCTGCCGAAGCCCTCCCAGACGTTCCAACTTGCTATGCGGTCGAAGAGCCGCCCATGACATGGCTGACATCCTGCGTGCCGTCAAAGGCATGAACGACATCCTGCCGGCCAGCGTGCCGCGCACCGACAAGCTGCCCGACTCCGCGCTGTGGCAATGGTTCGAGGTCACCGTACGCAAGGTGCTTTCGCGCTATGGCTACCAGTACGTGCTGATGCCGATCGTGGAACCGACCGCGCTGTTCGTGCGCGGCCTGGGCGAGGTGACCGACATCGTCGAAAAGGAGATGTATTCCTTCGTCGATTCGATGAATGGCGACAAGCTCACGCTGCGCCCGGAAGCCACTGCCGGCATCGTGCGCGCGATGATCGAGCACAACGCGCTCTACAACGGCCCGCTGCGCCTGTGGACCATGGGCCCGATGTTCCGGCACGAAAAGCCGCAAAAGGGGCGCTACCGACAGTTCCACCAGCTCGATGTGGAGGCCTTGGGTTTTGCCGGGCCCGACGTCGATGCGGAAATGATCCTCATGGTGCGCAGTCTCTGGCGCGAGCTGGGGTTGGTCGAAGGACAGCACGTGCGGCTCGAGCTCAACAGCCTGGGCCAGCCGGAAGAGCGCAGGCAGCATCGCGACGCCCTGGTGGCCTATCTCGAGCGCAATGCCGAAGTGCTCGACGCCGATTCGCAGCGCCGGCTGCACAGCAACCCGCTGCGCATCCTGGACAGCAAGAATCCGGCGATGCAGGCCTTGATCGAAGACGCGCCAAAGCTGATCGACTTCCTCGGCGATGCCTCGCGCGCCCACTTCGATGCGTTGCGTGCCATCCTGGACGCGGCCGGTCTTGAATACCGCGTGAACCCGCGCCTGGTGCGCGGCATGGACTACTACAACCTCACGGTGTTCGAGTGGGTGACCGATCAACTCGGCTCGCAGGGCACGGTGTGCGGTGGCGGCCGCTATGACGGCCTGATCGAGCAACTGGGTGGCAAGCCGTCACCTGCCGTGGGCTTCGGCCTGGGCATCGAACGGCTGCTGCTGCTGATCCAGGAGCTGGCGCTGCCGGTGCCGGCGGCTGCGCCGGTTGCATATGCTGTGGTGCCGTCGTCACAGCAGCTGCCTCAGATCCTGCCCGTGCTGGAAGCGCTGCGCGCTGGTGGCGTCTCGGTGCAGATGCATGCCGGAGGCGGCAGCATGAAGGCTCAGTTCAAGAAGGCCGACGCCAGCGGGGCACGCTATGCGCTGGTGTTCGGCGAAGACGAGGTCGCCCGTGGCGTGGTGGCGGTGAAGCCGCTGCGCGAGGCCGCGACTGCGCAGGCCGAGCGGCCTCTCGCGCAGGCGAGTGCCTGGGCGCACGAGTTGCTCGACGCATAATTCCCGGCTTCGGCCGCGCCGCGCGGCCTGCCTTTTTTCTCCGGAACGCCCGCTATGGCCACCCAACTCGATCTCGAAGAACAAGAACAGCTTGAGAACATCAAGCATTTCTGGAAGCAGTACGGCAACCTGATCACCTGGACGCTCATCCTGGCCCTGGCCGCGTTTGCAGCCTGGAATGGCTGGAACTGGTGGCAGCGCGAGCAGGCCGTGAAAGCCAGTGCACTGTACGACGAGGTCGACAAGGCCGCCCAGGCGAACAACGCCGATCAGGCGCTGCGCGCCTTCGACGACCTGAAGGCAAGGCACCCGCGCACCGTCTATACCGGTCAGGCTGGCCTGTTGGCCGCCAAGGTGCTGCACGAACAGGGCAAGGCGGAGGCCGCACGCGACGCCCTGGCATGGGTTGCGGAGAATGCGAGCGAGCCGGCCTACCGTGCGATCGCGCGGCTGCGGCTGGCCGGGTTGCTGCTCGACGAAAAGTCCTATGACGAGGCGCTGAAGCAGCTGATGGCCGAGATGCCGAAGGAGTTCGAGGCACTCGCGGCGGACCGTCGCGGCGACGTCCTGCTGGCCCAGGGCAAGAAGGCTGAGGCGCAGGCAGAGTATGAGAAGGCCCACAAGGCCATGCCGGCCACGCTCGACTACCGTCGCCTCGTCGAAGCCAAGCTCACCGCCCTTGGCGCCGCTCCTGCGGCGGAGGCGGCTGCATCGGGAGCTGCGCAGTGAGGGCCGGTGCCTTGATCCGCATGCGCAACCGCCTCGCCTCCCACGCAGGCGTTGCCATGTTGTGCGCCGCGGCAGTTGTTACCGCCGGGTGTTCCAGTGGCTACGAGAAGCCCAAGCCGACGCCTCTGGCTTCACCAGCCCCGGCTGCGATGCGTGTGGCGACGGCCTGGAGCGATCGCATCGGCGCGGTGCGGCTGCCCTTGCAGCCGGTCGTCGTCGGCAACACCGTGACGGTGGCAGCCAGCGATGGTGCGGTGGTGCAGTACGACGCAGCGACCGGCAAGGTCAACTGGCGTGCGCAGCTGGACGCGGCACTCGCGGCGGGTGTCGGCAGCGATGGCCGCTTCACGGCGGTCGTGACGCAGGGTGGCGAAGTGGTCGTACTCGAGCAAGGCAAGGTGCTCTGGCGCCAGCGCGTCGGCGCCCGCATCGTGACGGCGCCGCTCGTTGCCGGTGAAAGGGTGTTCGTCTACGGCTCCGACCGCACGGTGCACGCGTATGACGCGGCCATGGGAGGCAAGCTCTGGACCCTTCAGCGGCCGGGTGATCCATTGACGTTGTCGCAGCCCGGGGTGCTGCTGCCGGTGCGGGACACATTGGTGGTGGGGCAGGGGCCGCGGCTGGCGGGTATCGATCCCTTGCGCGGTAGCGTTCGTTGGGAAGTTCCGGTCGCTTCTCCTCGCGGCACCAACGAGGTGGAGCGACTTGCCGATCTGGTCGGGCCTGCCGCTCGTGTCGCCGACACGGTTTGCGTGCGGGCCTTCCAGTCGTCGGTGGCGTGTGTCGACGCGCTGCGAGGCAGTCTGCTATGGAGCAAGCCGAGCAGTGGCGGCGTGGGCTTGTTTGCGGACGGCCGCCACGTGTATGGCGTCGATTCGACGGACCGCATCACGGCCTACCGGCAAGCCGACGGCGAGACGGCCTGGACCTCGGAGCGATTCCGGTTCCGCGGGCTGACTGCCCCGTTCATGGTGGGGCGCAGCGTCGTGGTCGGGGACGCGGAAGGCTACGTGCACTTCCTGTCCGCCGACGATGGGACCCCTTTGGCGCGAGTGGCGATCGACGGGTCGGCTATCGTTGGTGCTCCTGTGGTGGCGGGCGACCTGTTGATCGTCGTGAGCAGCGGTGGTGGCGTCCATGCACTTCGCGCTCAGTGACGCACAGACAAGGCTGAAACGATGAAACCGGTGATAGCCCTGGTCGGGCGTCCCAACGTCGGCAAATCGACGCTCTTCAACCGGCTCACGAAATCGCGCGACGCGATCGTGGCCGACTATGCCGGGCTCACGCGCGATCGCCATTACGGTGATGGGCGACTGGGCGACCGCGAGTACATCGTGATCGACACCGGGGGGTTCGAGCCCGACTCGTCAACCGGCATCGTCAAGGAGATGGCCAAGCAGACGCGACAGGCTGTGGCAGAGGCTGACGCCGTGGTATTCGTGGTCGATGTACGCGCGGGGTTGTCGGCGCAGGATTACGACATTGCGCGCTACCTCCGCTCGGTGAACAAGCGCGTGATCCTCGCCGCGAACAAGGCGGAAGGCATGAAGGACGCGCCCCAAATCGCCGAGTTCTATGAATTGGGCATGGGCGAGCCGATGGCGGTGTCCGCGGCGCACGGGCAGGGGATTCGCAGCCTGCTCGAGGCCGCGCTGGAGCCGTTTGTCTTCGACGACGAAGACGAAGAAGAATCCGACGAGGAGCGGGCACTGGTGGTACGGCTGGCAGTCGCCGGCCGGCCCAACGTCGGCAAGTCGACGCTCATCAACACGTGGCTCGGTGAAGAACGCCTCGTCGCTTTCGACATGCCCGGCACGACCCGAGACGCGATCTCGGTACCCTTCGAGCGCAACGGTCAGCGTTTCGAATTGATCGACACGGCAGGCCTGCGGCGCAAGGGCAAGGTTTTCGAGGCGATCGAGAAATTTTCTGTCGTCAAGACATTGCAGGCGATCGCCGAGGCGAACGTCGTCGTGCTGCTGCTCGATGCCACCCAGGGCGTGACCGACCAGGACGCGCACATCGCGGGCTACATACTCGACAGTGGCCGCGCGGTGGTCCTGGCGGTGAACAAATGGGATGCAGTCGACGATTACCAGCGGCAGATGCTGCAGCGCTCCATCGAGCAACGACTGGCATTCCTGAAGTTCGCACCGATCCTGCATATTTCCGCATTGAAGCGGCAGGGCTTGGGGCCGTTGTGGAAGGCGATCAGTGACGCCCATGCGTCGGCCTTCAAGAAGATGTCAACGCCGGTGCTGACCCGATTGGTGCACGAGGCGGTGGAGTTCCAGGCGCCCAAGCGTGCGGGCATGTTCCGCCCGAAATTGCGCTACGCCCATCAAGGCGGCATGAACCCCCCGGTGATCGTGGTCCATGGCAATTCGCTGGAGCACGTGACGGATGCCTACAAGCGCTTCCTGGAAGGCCGGTTTCGCGAGCATTTCAAACTGGTCGGCACCCCTTTGCGCATCGAGATGCGGTCCTCCCGCAACCCCTTCGCAGACAAGGATTCCTGACTTTTACCCGGCCCCGATGGGGCTGTGTTAACGTGCAGGTTCCAAAACTTTCAACACGGAGCATATCGTGAGCAATAAAGGGCAACTTCTACAAGACCCCTTTCTGAACCTGCTGCGCAAAGAACACGTGCCGGTGTCGATCTACCTCGTCAACGGCATCAAGCTGCAGGGCCACATCGAGTCTTTTGATCAGTATGTGGTGCTATTGCGCAATACCGTGACTCAAATGGTGTACAAGCACGCCATTTCGACGGTGGTCCCCGGTCGGGCGGTGAACTTCCACGCCGGCGAATCGGGCGATTCCAATTGACGAAGTGCATGAGGGTCCGGTAACGGACCCTCCATGCGAGCGCCTGGCAGCGGCAAAGACTTTGACCTCATCAGACAACGAGAGCCTTCCCCGTACCGTATTGGTGGGCGTGGACTTAGGGCCGGGCTCGCCGTTCGATCCCACCCTGGACGAACTTGCATTGCTGGCCGAATCGGCTGGTGATGCACCAGTCGCCCGTTTGACCGCAAGGCGCAAGGCGCCCGACGCCGCGCTGTTCGTCGGCGAGGGCAAGGCGGACGAAATCAAGGCGCTGGTCGCCGAGCACGAAGCTGCTTCGGTTCTGTTCGATCAAGCGCTGTCGCCCGCACAGCAACGCAATCTCGAGCGGCACCTCGGCGTGCCGGTCGCCGACCGCACCATGCTGATCCTCGAGATCTTTGGCCAACGCGCCAAGAGCCATGAGGGGAAGCTGCAGGTCGAACTGGCGCGACTGCAATATCTTTCCACCCGCCTCGTGCGTCGCTGGACCCACCTGGAACGCCAGCGCGGCGGTGTGGGCCATCGCGGGGGTCCGGGCGAAACCCAGATCGAACTCGACCGCCGCATGATCGGGCAGCGCATCAAGGCATTGAAGCTGCAACTCGAAAAGGTCAAGCGGCAGCGCAGCACACAGCGGCGCTCGCGTGAGCGTAGCGGCACGTTCAGCGTGTCGCTCGTCGGCTATACGAACGCCGGCAAGTCCACGCTGTTCAACGCGCTCGTGAAGGCACGCACCTACGCGGCCAACCAGTTGTTTGCGACGCTCGATACCACGACCCGCCAGCTTTACCTCTCCGAAGCAGAACGTTCCGTGTCGCTCTCTGACACGGTGGGGTTCATCCGCGACCTGCCGCACACCCTGGTTGAAGCCTTCCAGGCAACCTTGCAGGAAGCCGCCGACGCCGACCTGCTGCTGCACGTCGTGGATGCGGCCAGCACCACCTGGCGCGAGCAGATCGATGAAGTGCAGCGGGTGCTGCACGAGATCGACGCCGCCCGGGTGCAACAGATTCTCGTCTTCAACAAGCTGGATGCGCTCGAGCCGTCGCAGCGACCGCGTGTGCTGCTGGATGCCTACGAGGTCGAGCCCGGGGTTACTGTGCCCCGTGTCTTCCTGAGTGCGGCTCAGGGAGAGGGCCTGGAAGAGTTGCGCCATATCATTGCGCAGGCCGCAATGGGGACCCTGGCCGTGCCTGGCTCACAGGCCGGCGAGGGAACCGGCGCGGACCAAGCCGCTTCAGAAGAAGTTGCCGTGCCGGTCGATCCGCACGTTGCAGCCCAGAATTCCGTATCTATCGCACGAGCATGAACACAAGCACCTCTCACGACACCCGCTTTCGGGTCGGCAGCAGCTTTCCGGGGCGGTTGTCGGCCGTTGCCGCATCCTTCGTGAGAGCCGTGGGGCTGACAGCCAGCTGGGCGGGGCACCGTCTGTTCAATCTGAACGACTCACGCTGGGGCCGCTCGCTGGAGCCACAGGCGAACGAGCCGACTCGCAACCAAGGCTCCGGTGGCGGAGGCGGGCGCAACGAGGGCCCGCCTGATCTCGACGAACTGTGGCGCGATTTCAATCGCAAGCTCTCGGGGTTGTTCGGCGGCAAGTCGGGCGGTTCGCGCGGGCCGGACGGCG
The DNA here is from genome assembly GCF_946480305.1 of uncultured Caldimonas sp. The sequence continues at coordinate 111,225 of NZ_CAMLJQ010000010.1, read as the reverse complement.
GCGGCTCTTTCCAGCCCGACATGAAGGGGGCCGGCCTGGGTGCCGCACTGATCATCGGCGTCGTGGTCCTGATCTGGCTCGGCAGCGGCTTCTTCATCGTCCAGGAAGGTCACCAGGCCGTGGTGATGTCATTCGGCAAGTACAGCCACACCGCGGAGGCCGGTTTCAAGTGGCGCATGCCGTACCCGTTCCAGTCTCACGAGGTGGTGCCCGTGACCCAGCTGCGTTCGGTGGATGTGGGCTCCGCCTCCGTGGTACAGCAGACGGGTCTGCGTGATTCGTCCATGCTGACGCAGGACGAGAACATCGTCGACATCCGCTTCACGGTGCAATACCGCCTGAAGGACGTGAAGCAATACGTGTTCGAGAATCGGCGGCCAGATGATGCTGTCGTGCAGGCGGCCGAGTCTGCGGTGCGCGAGATCGTTGGCCGCAGCGAGATGGATTCGGTGCTTTACGAACAGCGCGACGCGATTGCAGCGGATCTCTCCAAATCGATCCAGGCGCAACTCGATCGCCTCAACGCGGGCATCCTGATCTCCAACGTCAACGTGCAAAGTGTCCAGCCGCCCGAGCAGGTGCAATCGGCCTTTGACGATGCCTTCCGCGCGACGGCCGACCGCGAGCGATTGAAGAACGAAGCCCAGGCCTATGCCAACGAGGTCATCCCGAGTGCGCAGGGGACGGCTTCGCGTCTGCGCGAAGAGGCTGAAGGCTATCGCGCCCGGGTGGTGTCACAGGCCGAAGGTGACGCAGATCGCTTCCGCAGTGTGCTTGCGGAGTATGAAAAGGCGCCTGCCGTGACCCGCGACCGGCTCTACATCGACACGATGCAACAGATCTACGGCAATGCCACGAAGGTGTTGATCGACACGCGCAGCAACTCCAACCTGCTGTACCTGCCGCTTGACAAGCTGATGCAGCAGGCTGGCGGCGGAGGAGGCGGCAGCTCGTACTCGCCTTCCACGAGTACATCGCCTCCACCGTCCACGGATTCCACGGCGATCCCCTCGAACACGGACAACCGTTCGCGCGAGAACCAGCGCAGCCGAGAGCGCGAGACGCGCTGACGAAAGCCTACGACAAGAGCAAGACACAGAGGCGCTCATGAATCGCATTGGATTGATTGTTTCGACCTTCCTGCTGCTGGTGGTCATCGCGGGTTCCACACTCTTCGTCGTCGACCAGCGCCAGGCGGCCGTGGTCTATGCGCTCGGCGAGATCAAGGAAGTCATCGTGGAGCCCGGCCTGAAGGTGAAAATGCCCCCGCCGTTCCAGAACGTCGTGTTCCTGGACCGACGCATCCAGACGCTCGACAGCCCTGAAACGCGGCCGATCTTCACCGCGGAAAAGAAGAGCCTGGTGATCGACTGGCTGGTCAAGTGGCGCATCGTGGACCCCCGGCAGTTCATTCGCAACAACGGCGTGGACATGCGCAATGCCGAGATCCGTCTGGCGCCCATCGTGCAGGCGGCGTTCAACGAAGAGGTGACGAAGCGCACGGTGCGCGAAGTGCTGGCAACGCAGCGCGAGCAGGTGATGCAAGGCGTGCGTAGTCGCTTGGCCGACGATGCCAAGAGCTTCGGCATCGAGATCGTTGACGTTCGCACCAAGCGGGTCGACTTCCACACCAACATCACGGAATCGGTCTACCGGCGCATGGAATCCGAACGCAAGCGGGTGGCGGCAGAACTTCGCTCCACCGGCAAGGCGGAAGGCGAGCAGATCAAGGCGGACGCAGACAGGCAGCGCGACGTGATCATCGCGCAGGCGTATCGCGACGCGCAGAAGATCAAAGGCGAGGGTGACGCCAAGGCGTCTGCCATCTATGCTGCGGCGTTCGGCCGTGATCCGCAGTTTGCGCAGTTCTATCGCAGCCTGGAGGCCTACCGTCAGAGCTTCCGCAATCGTTCCGACGTGCTCGTGCTGGACCCTTCCACGAACGAGTTCTTCCGGGCGATGCGAGGCGGCGGCGGGACCGCGGCACCCCGCAAATGACCCTGGATCGATGAGCGAGGTCTTCTGGACGGCACTGGCTGTGGTGTTCGTGCTGGAAGGGGTGCTCCCCTTCCTCAGCCCGGCCACGTGGCGGCGGGTTTTCGAACAGGCGCTGAGGCTGAGCGACGGGCAGCTTCGTTTCCTCGGGCTCGCCAGCCTCACCTGCGGGCTGCTGCTTCTGTGGCTTCTGGCGCCCTGACGAACCCTTCCTGAGCGGCGGCCCCGCCGCTGCGGCGGTTCCGGCACTCCACGCCGGTACAATCGCGCTTTTAATCCCCCGGTGGTTTTTATGTCGTCTGCTTGGCTGTTGCCCGAGCACATTGCCGATGTCTTGCCCTCAGAAGCTCGGCGCATCGAGGAACTGCGACGCACGCTGCTCGACGCGGCGCGAGGCTACGGCTACGAGCTGGTGATGCCACCGCTGCTGGAGTACCTGGAGTCCCTGCTCTCGGGGACCGGGCGCGAGCTGGATCTTCGTACCTTCAAGCTGGTCGACCAGCTGAGCGGTCGCACCATGGGCGTGCGCGCCGACGCGACTCCGCAGGTGGCGCGTATCGATGCACACCTGCTCAACCGGCAGGGGGTGACCCGCCTTTGCTACTGCGGCCCCGTGCTGCATACCCGACCCTCCGGCCTGCACGCCACCCGAGAGCCGCTGCAGTTTGGTGCAGAAATCTACGGTCACGCGGGGCTGGAGGCCGATCTGGAGGCACAGGAGCTTGCCCTCGAGGGCTTGCAACGTGTCGGCATGAGCCAGCTCACGCTCGACATGGCGGACGCCCGCATCGTGCGCGGGTTGTTGGCCGGCCTGGCGGTGGAGACGGCCGTGCTCGATGAGGTGTATGCGTGCCTCGCCGCGAAGGACGCGGCCTGCCTGGATGAGCTGACCCGCGGCTTCCCACAGGACAGCCGGGCGGGGCTGCTCGCGCTGACGCGTCTGTATGGCGGCACCGAAGTGTTGGACGACGCGGCAAAGGCACTTCCGGCTCGTCCCGCCATTGCTTCGGCACTGTCCGATCTGCGCTGGCTGGCAGAGCACCTGGGTCGCGCACACCCCGAGGTACGCATTGGCTTCGACCTGGCCGACCTGAGTGGATACGCCTACTACAGTGGAACGCGCTTCGCCGTGTACGCAGATGGTGGCGCCGACTCGCTGGTGCGGGGCGGACGGTATGACGAGGTGGGTGCGGTGTTCGGCCGCAACCGACCTGCGGTCGGGTTCAGCACCGACCTGAAGGAGCTTGTGCGCTGGGCCCGCATAGAGGGGACGCGCGCTGCCATTCGTGCGCCCTGGGGTGAAGACCCCGGGCTGAGGCAAGCCATACGGCGCCTGCGCGAGCAGGGTGAGACGGTGGTGTGCGTGCTTCCCGGGCACGAGCACGAAGTGCAGGAGTTCGATTGCGACCGCGAACTGGTCCAGGCCGCGGACCAATGGGCCGTGAAGGCGCTCTGACGCCAACTCCCAAACGACTGGCAGCACAGCCACTGCACGCCGTAGAGACATCAACGATTCCAGGAACATTTCCATGACGCAGCAAAACCGTGGGCGCAACGTCGTCGTGATCGGTACCCAGTGGGGGGACGAAGGCAAGGGCAAGGTGGTCGACTGGTTGACGGACCACGCCGCCGGTGTGGTGCGATTCCAGGGTGGCCACAACGCGGGCCACACGCTGGTGATCAAAGGCAAGAAGACCGCACTGCAACTCATCCCGTCCGGGGTGATGCGCGATGGGGTGGCGTGCTATATCGGCAATGGCGTCGTGGTGGACCCGTCTCATCTGCTGTCCGAGATCGAACGCCTCGAGGCCGCGGGCGTCGAGGTGCGTTCGCGCTTGTTCATCAGCGAATCCTGTCCGCTGATCCTGCCTTTCCACGTGGAGGTGGATCGGGCTCGCGAGGCGCTGCGCGAGTCGAGCGGTGCCGGCAAGATCGGCACCACCGGCAAAGGCATCGGCCCCGCCTACGAAGACAAGGTCGCCCGCCGGGCCTTGCGTGTGCAGGACCTGAAGCACCCTGAGCGTTTCGAGAAGAAGCTGCGCGAGCTGCTGGAGTTGCACAACTTCGTGCTGCAGGGCTACTTGAAGGCCCAGCCACTGGAGTTCCAACCGATCTTCGATCACGCGATGAAGGTGGCCGAGCAACTTCGCCCGATGCTGTCCGACGTGGGTGTGCGCATCGACGACACCAACCGCAAGGGCGGCAACGTGCTGTTCGAGGGAGCTCAGGGCACGCTGCTCGACATCGATCACGGCACGTATCCTTACGTCACCTCCAGCAACTGTGTGGCCGGCAATGCCGCGGCAGGCTCTGGCGTCGGCCCGGACAAGCTGCACTACATCCTCGGCATCACGAAGGCGTACACCACGCGTGTGGGGAGCGGGCCGTTCCCGACCGAGCTTCCCATCGATCAGCCGGGCACCGTGGGGCATCACCTGTCCACGGTGGGCCAGGAGCGCGGCACGGTGACCGGCCGCGCCCGCCGCTGCGGATGGCTTGATGCGGCCGCATTGAAGCGATCGATCCTCATCAACGGCGTCTCGGGCTTGTGCATTACCAAGCTCGACGTGCTCGACGGGCTGCAGGAGATCAAGATGTGCGTGGGATACGAACTCGATGGCCAAAGGATCGACATCCTGCCGCTCGACGCCGACGAAATCGTGGCGTGCCAGCCTGTGTACGAGACCTTCCCGGGCTGGAACGACAGCACTGCAGGGCTGACGCAATGGGACCAGTTACCGCTGAACGCACGTCGCTATCTCGAGAGGGTTCAGGAATGCATCGGCGCGCCGATAGACATGGTGTCCACCGGCCCTGATCGGGACCACACGATCCTGCTGCGGCATCCGTACAAGGCCTGATCGAACGCCGGTCCTCTTCGATTGAACATCACGGCTTTTCGGCCTTGCTCTAGGAACCGCATGCTGACCGACGACGGCAAACACCTCTACGTCTCCTGGGACGAGTACCACATGCTCATCGAGCGCCTTGCGCTCAAGGTGCACAACTCAGGCTGGCAGTTCGATCAGATCCTCTGCCTCGCGCGCGGTGGGATGCGACCGGGCGATGTGCTCTCGCGGGTGTTCGACAAGCCGCTCGCCATCATGTCGACCAGTTCTTATCGCGCCGAGGCCGGCACGATCCAGGGCCGGCTCGACATGGCGAAATACATCACGATGCCCAAGGGCGAACTGGCCGGGCGCGTCTTGCTGGTCGACGACCTGGCCGATTCCGGTGTCACGTTGCGTGCGGTGGTCGACCGCCTGCGCGGCATGCCGGCGATTGCCGAGTTGCGTTCGGCGGTCATCTGGGTGAAGGGCGTGTCGAGCTACACGCCGGACTACTTCGTCGAACAATTGCCGACCAGCCCATGGATACACCAGCCCTTCGAAGAGTACGACGGACTGCGTCCCGAGGGCTTGGCCAGGAAGTACGCGGTCTGAGGTTGATTGGCCGCGCGATCTTCACCCGGGTTGCTCGCCGAGATGCCGCAAGGCCGGCCGTCCCTGCAAAGGGGGCCGGCTTTGCTTGCTTTGAACGGGTCGTATGCGGCACGATCGGTGCATGGCATTGCGCATGCATCACATCGACCCGTTGGTCCGACGGCTGGGCCGATCGAAACTGTCGGCCAGGCGCTCAAACGAAAAGGCCTCGCATCTTGCGATGCGAGGCCTTCGTATTTTGGTGCCCAGGAGAGGACTCGAACCTCCACGGAGTTACCCGCTAGTACCTGAAACTAGTGCGTCTACCAATTCCGCCACCTGGGCTCAGGCCTGACCGACAACTGAAAATATTGCAGTGCCGAACAGAGAAGGAGATTCTATCATCAAAAATTCAAACGTATCAAGCCCACCTGCAGGCCCTTCGCTGATGAGCGAGGTGGAGGGCACGGTGCAGGGCCATCGCGATGGTCACGGCTTCCTGCTGCGAGACGATGGCGAAGCCGATGTGTACCTCTCGCCGCAGGAAATGCGCGCGGTGCTGCATCGGGACCGTGTGCGCGTGCGCATCATCCGGTATGACCGCAAGGGCAGACCCGAAGGCCGTGTGCTCGAGATTCTCGACAGGCGCAAGTCTCCGATCATCGGGCGGTTGCTGCACGAGAACGGCGTGTGGGTGGTGGCGCCCGAAGACAAGCGGTATGGGCAGGACATCCTGATCCCTAAAAATGCCACGGCCAAGGCGCAGGCTGGGCAGGTCGTTGCAATCGAACTGACCGAGCCGCCTTCGCTGTACTCGCAGCCGGTCGGCCGCGTGACCGAAGTGCTGGGCGAGATCGACGACCCCGGTATGGAGATCGAGATCGCGGTGCGCAAGTACGAGGTGCCGCACCAGTTCTCGCCCGAGACGATCGCCGAGACGGCCAAGCTGCCCGACGCCATCCGAGTGGCGGATTGCAAGCATCGCGTGGACCTTACCGACGTACCGCTGGTCACGATCGATGGCGAAGACGCACGCGACTTCGACGATGCGGTGTATTGCGAGCCTGCCAAGGTCGGGCGATCCAAAGGTTGGCGCCTCGTCGTCGCGATCGCGGACGTGAGCCACTACGTGAAGCCGGGCGAGCCACTCGATGTCGACGCCTATCAGCGGGCCACCTCGGTGTACTTTCCCCGGCGCGTCATTCCGATGCTGCCGGAGAAGTTGTCGAACGGGTTGTGCTCGTTGAACCCGGAAGAAGACCGACTCTCGATGGTGTGCGACATGCTGATCACCGCGAAGGGTGAGATCCACGCGTACCAGTTCTTCCCTGCGGTGATCCGCTCGCATGCCCGGCTCACGTACACCGAAGTAGCGGCCATTCTTGCCAACACGCGCGGGCCCGAGGCCACGCGCCGCAAGGCGCTGGTGCCTCACCTGTTGAACCTGCACGAGGTGTATCGTGCGTTGCTGCGCGAGCGCAGCGAACGGGGGGCAGTGGACTTCGAGACCACCGAGACGCAGATCGTGTGTGACGACAACGGGCGCATCGAGAAGATCGTGCCTCGCGTGCGCACCGAGGCGCACCGGCTGATCGAGGAGGCCATGCTGGCGGCGAACGTGTGCTCGGCCGACTTCATCGCCCGTGCGAACCATCCTGCGCTGTACCGGGTGCATGAAGGGCCGACGCCGGAGAAGCGGACCATTCTGCAGAACTACCTGCGCGCATTGGGCATCGGAATGGGGATCAGCGACGACCCGAAGCCAGGGGAGTTCCAGGCGATCGCGCAAGCGACCAAGGAACGGCCCGACTCCGCCCAGATCCACATGATGCTGCTGCGCTCCATGCAGCAGGCGATCTATACCCCGGCCAACAGCGGACACTTCGGGTTGGCATACGAGGCCTATACGCACTTCACCAGCCCCATCCGTCGTTACCCCGACTTGCTGGTGCATCGCGTGATCAAGGCGTTGCTGATGGGCAGGCGCTACCAGCTGATCGGCGTGGCCGAGGAGGAGCCCCCCAAGCGCGGAGGGCGCAAGCCCACGCCAGCCAGCGAACTGGCGCAGTGGGAAGCCGCGGGCATCCACTGCAGTTCGTGTGAGCGCCGGGCCGACGAGGCGTCGCGTGACGTGGAGGCCTGGCTCAAGTGCCGCTTCATGCGCGAGCATCTGGGCGAGGAGTACAGCGGCACCATCAGCGCCGTCACGACCTTCGGGTTGTTCGTGCAACTCGATGCGCTGTACGTCGAGGGCCTCATCCATATCACCGAGCTCGGCGGCGAGTACTACCGCTTCGACGAGGCTCGCCAGGAACTGCGAGGCGAGCGCACCGGTGTCCGTTATGCGGTCGGCGGCCGCGTGCGCGTGCAGGTCAGCCGCGTGGATCTCGACGGTCGGAAGATCGACTTCCGTATGGTGCGCGAGAGCGGCGATGAGCGGCTGGTGTCGCGCGCCCTTCGCGACAAGGGCGCGAGCAAGGTGGCCGAACTCAAGGGAGTGCAGGAGGCCGACCGCGCAGTGAAGTCGCGCACGCGAGCCACTGCGCGCAAGGGTGGCGCCCGGCCGACGGGCCAGGCGCATCCCGTGAAGGCGGCCAAGAGCGCGGCAAAGAAGTCGCGTCCGCGACGGGGGTGATGCCCGATCAGGCGAGGCGTGCGGCCAGCACCTCGATCAGGTGACTGGCCGTCAGCGGGCGTCCGGTGCCCTGCATTGCCGCCCATCGGTCGGCCGCTGCGCCGTGTTCATGCACGGCACGCCGAGCCGCTTCGCGCGCGTCCGTGCCCTGTGCCCAGGTGCCCGCGATCCAGCCGGCCAGGACGTCGCCTGTGCCCGCCGTTGCCAGTGCTGCGTTGCCGCTGGCATTGATCAAGGGCAGGGCGTCCGGGGCCGCGATCACGCTGCCCGAACCCTTCAGCACTACCACGCAGCGGTAGCGATCGGCCAGCGCTTGCGCGGCGCCCAGCCGGTCTCCTTGCACTTCGGAGGTATTGGCCCCGTCAAGCAGCCGTGCGGCCTCGAGAGGGTGGGGGGTGAGCACGGTCGCGGTCGCGCGCCGTCCGCGTGCCTCCAGCAAAGCCTGGAGCATCGGATCGGCGGCGATGGCATTGAGGGCATCCGCATCGAGGACCAGCCGCGCGGCCTGGCTCAGTGCCCGAGGCAGCACGCCGCGCACCGCCTCACCGCCGCCGCATCCACACACGACCGTGAGAGATTGCAGCGGCATTGCGGCGACGGCCTGGGCGTCGCGCAGCATCAGCTCCGGCGATGCAATGTCGAACGGGACATCTGCCTCGGAGAGCAGGTGCAGGTAGACCCGTCCAGCGCCGGCGCCGATCGCTGCACGTCCAGCCAGGACGGCAGCTCCTCCCATTCCGTGCGTGCCGCCGAGCACCAGCAGGTCGCCGAAACTGCCCTTGTGCTGTGCGTGCCTGCGCGGCGCTGGCGCCGGTGCCTGGCACAGCAGCTGTGCGGTGGGGCTCGCCGCTCGTGCAACCTGCAGGTCATCGAACCACACTTCTCCGGTGAAATCGCGGCCGGCGCCAGTGAACAGCCCGGGCTTCAGCGTCAGCAGCGACAACGTGTGATGGCCTTTGACCACTCGGCGACCCGCCGCATCGTTCGGTTGTCCCGTATCCGCTGCCAGACCGCTCGGCAGGTCGACGCACAGCACCATCCCGCGCCAGCTCAGCAGTTGCTCCACCGCCACGGCAAGGTCGCCGTCCGGGGCGCGAGTGCTGCCCAGGCCAAGCAGCGCATCGATGGCGAGGTCATGCGCACCCGCGTGCTGCGGCGCAAGCGGGGAGGGCGAGATGGCGACGCCCGCCGCACGCGCCCGCTGCAAGGCCAGCGATGCATCGAGCGGGAGCCGGGTGGGGTCGCCGAGCAGGCTGACTGACACCCGCTTGCCGGCTTGATGCAGTCGGGTTGCCGCCTCGAGTCCGTCTCCCCCGTTGTTTCCCGGCCCGCACGCAACCCAGACGTTGCGCGCATGGGGGGCAATGGCCAGCGCCAGGCGCGCGACACCGGCGCCCGCGCGCTGCATCAGCGCATTGGTGGGCAGCTCTCGTTGCGCTTCGTATTCGATCGTCCGACTGGCCGCGACACTGTGCAGGGGCCAGACGGACTGCATCGTGCGCAACACGCTGAGCGGAGGGGGGCCATCGAGGAGCGGAGGGGGCGCCGGTGCTTCGTGCATGGTGAGCAACGATAGCGCCAAGCGCCGGGTCGTCCAAGCCGGTCAGCGTTGGCCGAGTCGGTCCAGAGAGTACGGACTGATGTCGATCGCAGGCCCACGGCCTGACACGGCGTCGGCGAGCAAGTCGGCGGAGGCCGACGCGGTGGCCCAGCCTTGGGCGCCGTGCCCAAGGTCGAGCCACACGCCCGGGGCCCCGCTTGCGCCCAGCAGCGGCAGTCCATCGGGGAGCATCAGGCTCGTGCCTTTCCACGCTTGCGCGTGCGTCTTGTGCGCGGCCCCGGGAAACCACCGGTCGAGCGTGGCATAGAGCGACCGGAGCGTTTCGTCTCGGTGGCCATGGACGCGCGCCCCGAGCTCCAATCCACCTGCCACCCGGATGCGTTGTCCGAGGCGCACGACAGCGACGCCCTCCTTGGCATCGGTCACGATGCCGCGCGGGCACCGTTCGACATGGCGGACATTGGCGGTGATCGAGTAGCTGCGCACGGGCATGAGGGGTGCCGTGACGCCAAGCGCGTGCAGCAGCGAGACCGATTGTGCGCCGGTGCACAGCAGCACCGCATCGAAATCGTCTTCCGCAGGATATGAGGGAGGCGTGAGTGGGCGTGTGGCATTGCCCCCGCCGGCCTGACGGCTGGTGACGAAGCTGGTGGTCGCCGTCTGGCTGGCACTGTGGATGCGAGGGGTGCGGCCGGGGATGACGGCGGTGACTTCGGTTGCAAACCGGAACTCCACTCCCATGCGCTCGCACGCCTCTTTCAAGAGGTGCGCGACCTGGCGGCAGTTCGCGGCTTCATCCCCAGGAAGCACGACCGCAGCAGCGAGCTTGGCGTCGCATTCCAGTCCCGGCTCGATGTCCCGGCAGGTTGCTGCGCTGAGCTTCTGGACAGCGATGCCTTGCTCGCGAAGGTGTTCGACGGCCTCCTCGGCGCGCGCCAAGTCAGCGGTGTCCTGCAGCAACACCATGTGGCCGTTTGCCCCTTCGTACTCCAGCCTCTGCACGCGCATCAGCTCGCGGTGCTGCTGGAGTCCGTAGGCAGCCAGCCGGCGCAACGCTTGTTGGAGCGCGCTCCTTCGAGCCATGTGCTCGCGCATCTGCCAGAGCCAGCGCCATTGCGCGGGGCTCCAGCCGGGCCGCACATCGGCCTCCCGTGGCAGCCTCCACCAGTTTCGGGCTCTGAAAGCAGCGAACGGCGACAGGGCGCCCGGTCCCGCCAGGCTGGGAGCCAGCAGCCCGAGTTGCGCGTAGCTGGCTTCTGCAGCAACGCTGCCGCGCCGCTCATACACCGTCACCGAGTGTCCGCGCGCTGCGCAGGACTGAGCGGCCGTCACGCCAGCGATGCCGGCGCCCACGATGGCAATCCGCATGGTCAGGCAGCCCCTTGCGCAAGAGCCGACTCGATGGCAAGGGATACGGCCAGCACGACGTCGTCCTGCAGTGCCGATGACCACACCATCAGCCCAACCGGGAACTGCCCCGGTGCGTGGCAGGGCAGGGAGAGGGCGCATCCATCGAGCATGTTGACCACCGAGGTGTTGCGTAGCAGCAGTGCATTCACGCGGAAAAACTCTGCGTCGTCATCCGCGATCGAGGCGATCGGTGGCGCGACGATGGGAACCGTGGGCGACAGGAGCGCGTCATACCCGCCGATCTTGCGCTCGACCTGCGCGATCCAGGCACGCCGGGCGTGCAACAGGTCGATGTACTCCGCGGCAGTCATCGACGCGCCACGGCGGATGCGCTGCGCGACGCGAGGGTCGTAACGGTCACCGTGTCGTTCCAGCCGGCTCCGGTGCCAGGCCCAGCTCTCGGCCGCAGAGAATCCGCCGGTGGCCTGTATCTGGCTCAGTTGCTCGAGTTCGCCGAGGTCGATTTCCTCGATGCGCGCGCCGGTGGCAGCCAACCGCTGCAGGGTCTCTGAAAAGGCTTGGCGGACCGTATCGTCCAGCCCGTCTTGCATGGTGTTGCGCACGACAGCCAGTCGCCACCCGGCGACTGGTCGCTGCTTCAGCAGTACCTGCCTGTCGCTCAGGATTTCGTGCAGCAACACCGCGTCGCGCACCGATCTGGTGAGCGCGCAGGCGGTGTCGAGCGTTGTCGATAGCGGCACGGCCCCATCCAGCGGTGTCAGTCGGGCCGTGTTCTTGAATCCCACCAGGCCCTGCAACGCAGCGGGAATGCGAATCGAGCCTCCGGTGTCGGAGCCCAGCGCTGCCCATGCTGCGCCCGAGCTCACGGAGACGCCGGCTCCCGAGCTGGAGCCGCCCGGAATGCGGGGGCGCGACTCGAGCGCCGCGGTCGCGGGGTTGGCGGGCGTGCCGTGGTGCGGGTTCCACCCCACCCCGGAGAAGGCGAACTCCGTCATGTTCGTGTGCCCCACCAGTGCGGCTCCGGCACGTCGCAGGCGAGCGACCACGGGGGCATCCTGCGCCGCAGCCGGTATGTCGTCCAGGACCAGGGATCCCGCGGTGGCGCGCTCGCCGGCCACGTCGAACAGGTCCTTCACGCTCACTGCCAGGCCGGCGAGAGGGGTGCCGGGCAGGCCCAGCTTGACGTTCAGATCGGCCGCTTCGGCCGCAGCTCCCGCGCTTTTCCAGAAGGTGCGTACGAAAGTGTGCCGGTTGGCCGGCGCCTCTGCGGCTGCCTGGGCGGCGGCAAGCAGTTCCCGGGCGGACTGCTTGCCTGACAGCACGGCAGAACGTGCCGCGATGAGGTCGGGGTGCATGGAGGTGCTATACTCTTCGGGTTTATCTGGAGAGCTTGCGGGGCATGTGCCGCGTTCGCTTCTAGGCGCTTGCGCCGCAGCCGTGAAGCTGCGCAGGGCGGGCCAGATAAGCAAATCGCGAACCCGGCGATCGGAAGGTGTTGCAGCCCGCAAGAAGGGTAGCAATCTGCGCCGGATTCTAGACCCAACCTTTGGAGTACTCCATGTCTGTCACCATGCGTGAAATGCTGGAAGCCGGTGTCCATTTCGGTCACCAAACGCGCTTCTGGAACCCCAAGATGGCCCCGTATATCTTCGGCCATCGCAACAAGATCCACATCATCAACCTCGAGAAGACGCTCCCGCTCTTCGAGGATGCGATGAAGTACATCCGCCAGCTTGCCTCGAAGCGCGGGACCATCCTGATGGTCGGCACGAAGCGCCAGGCCCGCGAGGTGGTTGCGCAGGAAGCCCAGCGCGCCGGCATGCCTTACGTCGACCAGCGCTGGCTCGGCGGCATGCTCACCAACTTCAAGACCGTCAAGACGTCGCTGAAGAAGCTGAAGGACATGCAGGCCCAGGCCGAAGCCGGCCTCGAGCAGATGAGCAAGAAGGAAGCGCTGCTGTTCCAACGCGAGATCGAAAAGCTCGAGAAGGACATCGGCGGCATCCAGGACATGAACGCGCTGCCGGATGCGATCTTCGTGATCGACGTCGGTTACCACAAGATCGCCGTTGCAGAAGCCAAGAAGCTCGGCATCCCGGTGATCGGCGTGGTCGACAGCAACCACTCGCCGGCCGAGATCGACTACGTCATCCCGGGCAACGACGACTCCTCCAAGGCCGTGGCCCTGTACGCCCGTGCCGTCGCTGACGCGGTCCTCGAGGGCAAGGCCAACGCCGTGAACGAAGTGGTGCAGGCTGCTTCCTCCGGTGGCGAAGACGAGTTCGTGGAAGTCAACGAAGCCGCTTGAGCCCTTCCGCGGTGCTGAAAGAGGGGCTGCTACAGCCCCTTTTTTTCAACACGATCCGAATTTGATGCTGATACCGGGTGCGGAACGACCCGGAGCCTGTAAAGAACTGGAGATACGAGATGCCCGCAATTACCGCAAGCATGGTCGCTGAACTGCGCGCCAAGACCGATGCTCCGATGATGGAGTGCAAGAAGGCGCTGACCGAAGCCGATGGCGACATGGGCAAGGCCGAAGAACTGCTGCGCGTGAAGCTCGGCAACAAGGCCAGCAAGGCCGCGTCGCGCGTGACCGCGGAAGGTATCGTTGCTGCTTTCATCGACGGCACGACTGGTGCCCTGATCGAGCTGAACTGCGAAACCGACTTCGTTTCGAAGAACGACGACTTCCTGGCATTCGGCAAGACGCTGGCCGAGTTGGTGGCGAGGCAGAACCCCGCTGATGTTGCGGCGCTGTCGGCGCTCGAGTTGAATGGCGCGACCGTCGAGTCCACCCGCACCACCCTGATCGGCAAGATCGGTGAAAACATGTCCATCCGCCGCTTCAAGCGCTTCTCGGGTGGCGGCAAGCTGGTGAGCTATCTGCATGGCACGCGCATCGGCGTCATGGTCGAGTACGACGGCGACGACGTGGCCGCCAAGGACGTGGCGATGCACGTGGCTGCCATGAAGCCCGTTTCGCTGGCTGCGAGCGAAGTGCCCGCAGAGCTGATCGAGAAAGAGCGCTCCATCGCCCAGCAGAAAGCTGCCGAGTCCGGCAAGCCGGCCGACATCGTTGCCAAGATGGTCGAGGGCTCCGTCCAGAAGTACCTGAAGGAAGTGTCTCTGCTGAACCAGACGTTCGTGAAGAACGACAAGCAGACTGTCGAGCAGATGCTGAAAGCCGCCAACACCACGATCAAGGGTTTCACGCTCTATGTGGTGGGCGAAGGCATCGAGAAGAAGCAGGACGACTTCGCTGCTGAAGTGGCTGCCCAGGTGGCGGCCGCCAAAGGCCAGTAAGACGCTTCCAAACTACACTGCTTCCGCAACCCGCGCCGCTCACACTGGAGGAATTGCATGCCGGCCTACAAGCGCATCCTGCTCAAACTGTCCGGTGAGGCCCTCATGGGCGACGATGCATACGGCATCAACCGGGCCACCATCGTTCGCATGGTGCGCGAAATTCAGGAGGTGACGGCGCTCGGGTGCGAAGTCGCAGTGGTGATCGGCGGCGGCAACATCTTCCGCGGGGTGGCAGGTGGTTCGGTGGGCATGGACCGCGCCACCGCTGATTACATGGGCATGCTGGCGACGGTGATGAACGCGCTGGCACTGGCCGACACGATGAGGCAGGAAGGCATGACGGCGCGGGTGATGTCCGCGATCGGGATCGAGCAGATCGTCGAGCCGTATGTGCGGCCGAAGGCCTTGCAGTATCTCGAAGAAGGCAAGGTGGTGATTTTCGCTGCCGGCACCGGCAATCCGTTCTTCACCACCGACACGGCTGCAGCACTGCGAGGCGCCGAGATCGGTGCGCAGATCATGTTGAAGGCGACCAAGGTGGACGGTGTCTACACCGCCGACCCGAAGAAGGATGCCAGCGCCACTCGCTACACCAACATCAGCTTCGACGAGGCGATCATCAAGAATCTGCAGGTGCTGGACGCCACAGCGTTCGCCCTGTGCCGCGACCAGAAACTGCCGATCAAGGTGTTCAGCATCTTCAAGCCGGGCGCGCTGAAAAGCGTCGTGCTCGGCGAAGACGAGGGTACCCTCGTCCACGTTTGAGGAGTACGAAGCACATGAGCATTGCAGACATCAAGAAGACGACCGAACAGAAGATGCAGAAGTCGGTCGAAGCCTTCAAGCACGAACTGACGAAAATCCGCACCGGCCGGGCCCACCCGGGTCTGCTCGATCAGGTGCATGTGGAGTACTACGGCTCGATGGTGCCGATCAGTCAGGTGGCGAACGTCACGTTGCTCGATGCGCGGACCATCAGCGTGCAGCCCTGGGAAAAGGGCATGGGCGCGAAGATCGAGAAGGCCATTCGCGAGTCCGATCTCGGTCTCAACCCGTCCGCGCAAGGCGATCTCCTGCGCGTTCCCATGCCTGCCCTCACCGAGGAACGCCGCAAGGAGCTGACCAAGGTCGTCAAGCACGCAGGCGAAGAGGCCAAGGTGGCGGTGCGCAACCTGCGCCGCGACGCGAACGAGCAAGCGAAGAAGTTGCTGAAGGACAAGCAGATCACCGAAGACGACGAGCGTCGCTCGCAGGACGAGGTGCAGAAGCTGACGGATCGCACCATCGCCGAGATCGACAAGCTGATCGCCGGCAAGGAAGCCGAGATCCTTGCGGTCTGACGCGATGCCACCGGCGCCCTCCGCTGTGACCGGTGCCATCCCTCGCCACGTGGCCATCGTCATGGATGGCAATGGCCGTTGGGCCAAGCGCCGAATGATGCCGCGGGTGTTCGGTCACGAACAGGGCGTGGAAGCGCTGGTCCGCACCGTCCGCACCTGCGTCGAGCGTGGCATCTCCTACCTCACCGTCTTTGCCTTCTCTTCCGAGAACTGGAAGCGACCGGAGGAAGAGGTGTCGGGCTTGATGAGCCTGGTGCTCGTCGCGGTGGCGAAGCACGTGTCGAAACTGGCGGAAGAGGGCGTGCGCATTCGCATCGTCGGTGACCGTTCTGCGGTGTCCGAGAAGGTGCGCGCCTCATGGGACAAGGCCGAAGCCGCTACCGCGCACAACAACCGCATGGTGTTGTCGGTGGCGTTCAACTATGGTGGCCGTTGGGACATCGTGCAGGCCTGTCAGCGCGCCGTGGCCGAAGGGCTGTCTCCGCAGCAGATATCGGAGGCCCAGCTCTCCCGATTCATGGCATTGAGCCATGCTCCTGATCCCGACCTGTTCATTCGCACCGGGGGCGAATTGCGGATCAGCAATTTCCTGCTGTGGCAGGTGGCGTACGCCGAGCTGTATTTCACCGACTGCCTGTGGCCCGACTTCGATGCGGCTCAACTCGATGCTGCCCTTGCAGCCTTTGCTTCGCGCGAGCGCCGGTTCGGGGATGTGAAGGCCTCGTTCCCCGCCGAGACCGAGGAAGGGTGATCCGATGCTGAAGCAGCGTGTGATCACCGCATTGATCCTGCTGGCCGTGTTGCTGCCGGCGCTTTTTGCGCGGCCCTTGTGGCCGTTTGCCATGTTGAGCATTGTGGTCGTGGCCGCCGCGGGCTGGGAATGGGGCAGGCTCAACGGGCTCGCGTTCGCCCCTGCCGCTGTCATGGGGCTCGCGATTGCAGGGCTTTGTGCGGCCACATGGTGGGTTGGTCTTGCCGCCTTGCAGAGTGCTTGGCTGTGGTGGGGCGTCACTGCCGCGTGGGTGCTTGGCGGTGCGTACGTATTGAGTCGTGGACCTTCGAAGTGGCCTCAGTGGCCGGTGTCCCTTCGCCTTGCCATCGGTGTGATCGTTCTTTGGCTCACATGGACCGCGATGACGCAGTCGAAGGCGATGGGGCTGAACTACCTTCTTTCCGTTTTTTGCCTTGTATGGGCGGCTGACATCGCGGCTTATTTCGGAGGCCGTGCTTTCGGCCGCCGCAAACTGGCGCTCGCCATCAGCCCCGGCAAGAGCTGGGAGGGCGTATGGAGCGGCATGCTGGGCGTGCTGGTGCTGGCCGCCGCGTGGGTGTTTGCCGATGCACGCTGGGACCTGGGCAGCGACAGTCTGTTCAGCGGCATCCACGGCGCCTTTGGTTGGGTGGGACTCGTCGTGGCTTGCGCCTTCCTTGCTGCGATGAGCGTCCTGGGCGACCTGTTCGAGTCGCTCATCAAGCGTAGCGTGGGTGCCAAAGACAGCAGCCAGTTGCTGCCCGGGCACGGCGGGGTGCTCGATCGGATCGATGCGCTGCTGCCGGTGTTGCCGATCGCGCTGACCTTGAGCGTGTTCCGATGAGCGGCGCTCGGGTAGTCCGTCGGCGGGTGTGCATCCTCGGATCGACCGGTTCGATCGGGGTCAACACGCTGGATGTGATCGGGCGGCACGCAGAGCGTTACGAGGTCTTCGCGCTCACTGCACATCAACGCGTCCAAGAGCTGCTCGGGCAATGCCTGCGGTGGTCACCTCGCTTCGCCGTGATGTCGGACGAGGCGTCTGCTGGCACGCTTCGGTTGCGACTGAAGGAAGCTGGAAGCCGCACCGAGGTTCTGGCGGGGCCTCGGGCCCTGGCGGACATTGCCGCGCATCCGGACGTGGACGTCGTGATGGCGGCGATCGTCGGCGCCGCGGGCCTGGCGCCCTGTCTTGCGGCAGCGCATGCCGGCAAGCGGTTGTTGCTTGCGAACAAGGAAGCCCTGGTGGTGGGTGGCCAGTTCTTCATGCAGGCGGTGCAGGCCGGCGGGGCACAGTTGCTGCCGATCGACAGCGAACACTCGGCCATCTTCCAGTGCCTGCCGGAAGACGCCTCCACCTGGCACAGTCGCATCGATCGCATCATCCTCACTGCATCGGGAGGGCCGTTTCGACAGCGAGACCCTCAATCGCTCTCTGATGTGACGCCTGCGGAGGCGTGTGCGCATCCCAACTGGGTCATGGGGCGAAAGATATCCGTCGACTCGGCGACGATGATGAACAAGGCGCTCGAGGTGATCGAAGCTCGCTGGTTGTTCGGACTCGAACCGGACCGCATCGAAGTGGTGATCCACCCGCAGAGCATCATCCACTCCATGGTGGTCTGTCGCGACCGATCCGTGCTCGCGCAGCTGGGTACGCCCGACATGCGGGTGCCTATCGCATATGGCTTGGCGTACCCGGAACGAATCGAATCAGGCGCAGAGACTCTCGACTTTCATCGCCTTGCCGGGCTCAGCTTCGAAGCACCCGATGCGCGACGCTTTCCCGGCTTGCAGCTCGCCTGGGAGACGTTGCGCGGGGCGCCCGGCAGCACGGCGGTGCTCAATGCTGCCAACGAGGAGGCCGTCGCCGCCTTTCTCTCGGGAACCATCCGGTTCGACCAGATTCACACGGTGAATGCGCGCACGTTGGACCAGACGGCGTTCGCAGCGGATTCGGCAGGCTCGCTGGAGGCTCTGCTCGAACTCGATGCCAATGCCCGCCGACGTGCACGGCAACTCGTGAAGGGGTTGGCTTCGTGATCACCGTTCTTGCTTTCCTGCTGACGATCGGCATTCTGATCGTCGTGCACGAGTGGGGCCACTACCGGATGGCTCGTGCATGCGGGGTCAAGGTGCTGCGGTTCTCGGTGGGTTTCGGCAAGGTTCTGTGGCGCCGCCAACGCACCCCCGACAGCACCGAGTTCGTGGTTGCGGCGCTTCCGTTCGGGGGCTACGTGCGCATGCTCGACGAGCGCGAAGGCGCCGTTCCGCCGGCGCTCGCGAGCCAGGCATTCAATCGCAAGCCACTGCGCTCGCGTGCGTTGATCGTTGCCGCAGGCCCCGCGGCCAACCTCGTGCTGGCGGTCGCACTCCACGCCATGGCCGGGTGGATCGGCACCGACGAACCGAAGGCGCTCCTTGGAGCCCCTGCGGCGGGCAGCCTGGCCGAGAAGGCAGGCATGCGCTCGGGTGACTGGGTGCAAGCTGTGCAGGAACCGGACGGCACGGTGCTCGATGTCCGTTCATACAGCGATCTCCGCTGGCACGTCACCAACGCGACCGTCGATGGGCAAGACCTGACGCTGCAAGTGACGGACACGCAAGGACACCGACCGAGGGCAGTGACCCTCCCGCTGGCTGGCCTCGGGTCTCGATCCGTCGACACGCAGTTGATGCGACGCATCGGTTTGGGGCAGCCTTTCAGCGAGCCGGTGCTCGGGCAGATCATTGCTGGCGGAGGAGCAGAGCGCGCGGGTTTGCAAGCTCGCGACCGGGTGTTGTCCGTCGACGGTGAGCCGGTTCTCGACGGTGCCCGTCTGCGCGAGCGCATACGAAGCGCGCATGCCGATGGCCAGCCGAAACCGATGACGTGGCGCATCGAGCGCGCCGGGCAGGTGATCGAGGTGAAGGTCACGCCTGACGTGGTGGAAGAGCAGGGACAGCGCTTCGCGCGGATAGGCGCCGAGGTTGGGCAACCGATCGAATTCGTCAACGTGTCTTATGGTGCCTGGGACGGCCTCGTCTATGGCGCACGCCGCACGTGGGAGGTCGCAGCGCTTACCCTGCAGATGCTGGGCAAGATGCTGATCGGCGAGGCATCGATCAAGAACCTGAGCGGCCCGCTGACGATCGCCGACTTTGCCGGGCAATCGGTGCAACTCGGCTTGTCGTACTACCTGGGCTTTCTTGCCCTGGTCAGCGTGAGCCTGGGAGTGTTGAACCTGCTCCCGCTCCCCGTCTTGGACGGGGGGCACCTGATGTATTATCTTTTCGAAGCGGTGACGGGGCGGCCGATCTCTGACGCGTGGCTGGATCGGCTGCAGCGCGGGGGAGTGGCGATCATGCTCTTGATGATGTCACTCGCTCTCTACAACGATGTGGCCCGGCTCCTGGGTCTGCACTGAGCTCCATGCTGCCTTCCTTTCGCTCGCGCTTGCGTCCGTCTTCGCTTCGCACCCCCACCCTCATCGCCGCGGCCGTTGCAGCCGCATTGCACGCCACCTGGGCGTGGGCGGTCGAGCCTTTCACGCTGAGTGACATCCGTGTCGAGGGCTTGCAACGGACCGAGCCAGGCACGGTGTTCGGCTCACTGCCGTTTCGCATCGGCGACACATACAACGACGAAAAGGGAGCCGCTGCCCTGCGCGCTCTGTTTGCCACGGGGCTGTTCTCAGACGTCCGCATCGACATCGATGGGAGTGTCGTGACGGTGCTGGTCGAGGAGCGCCCCATCGTGTCTGCGGTGGAGTTCGTCGGCACCAAGGAATTTGACAAGGACGTGCTGGCCAAAGCACTGCGTGACGTCGGCATCGCCGAAGGTCGGCCCTTCGACAAGGCGCTCGTCGACCGCGCGGAGCAGGAATTGAAGCGCCAGTATCTTGCGAAGAGCTTGTATGGCGCGGAGGTGATCACGACGATCACACCGCTCGAGCGCAATCGCGTGAATGTCACGTTCACCGTCACCGAAGGAGGCGTCGCGAAGATCCGGGAGATCCGCATTGTCGGCAGCAAGGCCTTCTCCGAGAGTCGACTCAAGGGGCTCTTTTCATTGACCGAGGGTGGCTGGCTGACGTGGTACACGAAATCGGATCGCTATTCGCGTGCCAAGCTGAATGCCGACCTGGAGCAACTGCGCTCGTTCTATCTCAACCGCGGCTACCTCGAGTTTGCGGTGGAATCGACGCAGGTCGCGATTTCTCCGGACAAGCAGGACATCTCCATCACCGTGAATGTCCGCGAAGGCCAGCCGTACGTCGTCACGGGCGTCGAACTTGAGGGCGAGTACCTCGACAAGGAAGACGACTTCAAGTCGCTGGTGACCATCAAGCCGGGGGAGCCGTACCGGGCCGAAGACGTCGCGGAAACGGTGCGCGCGTTCACCGAGAGATTCGGCGCGTTCGGCTACGCGTTTGCCCGTGTCGAACCGCGCACCGACATCGACCGCGCAACCGGACGGGTGGCGGTGTCGCTCGTTGCCGACCCGCAGCGTCGCGCGTACGTCCGCCGCATCAACCTCGCGGGCAACACGCGCACTCGCGACGAAGTGATACGCCGCGAGTTCCGGCAGTTCGAGTCGTCCTGGTATGACGGTGAACGCATACGCTTGTCGCGCGACCGTGTCGACCGCCTGGGCTACTTCAACGAAGTGAGCGTCGAGACCAACGAAGTGCCCGGCACGAATGACCAGGTCGATCTGACCTTGAACGTCGTCGAAAAGCCGACGGGCAACCTGCTGCTGGGTGCCGGCTTCTCGAGCGCCGAGAAGCTGACGCTCACCGCATCGATCAAGCAGGACAACATCTTCGGCTCCGGCAACTACCTCGGGGTGGAGTTCAACACCAGCAAGTACAACCAGAACTTCGTCGTCAGCACGATCGATCCGTACTTCACGATCGACGGGATCTCGCGTTCGTTCGACCTGTACTACAGGACCACACAGCCGCTTTCGAGCCAGGGGTCGGACTACAAGCTGGTAACGCCCGGTGTTGCAGTGCGCTTCGGCGTTCCTTTCAGCGAGTACGACACCGTCTACTTCGGCATCGGTGCGGAAAGCACAGAGATCAAAGGAAACGAGAGCGGCATGCCGCTGAGCTACTCGGAGTACCGCGACCGTTTCGGAGCGAAGAGCGTAGGCATCCCGTTGACGATAGGGTGGACTCGTGATGCGCGCGACAGCGCACTCGTCCCGACCCGCGGTCGATATCAGCGCCTGAACGCCGAGATGAGCTTGGCGGGCGATGCGCGGTACGTGAAGGCGAATTACCAGTTCCAGCAATACATTCCGCTGGGTCAGGCGTTCACGCTTGCATTCAATGCTGAGCTCGGTTGGGGCAAGGGGCTGTCTGGTCGGCCCTTCCCTGTGTTCAAGAACTTCACCGGCGGCGGCCTCGGCTCCGTCCGAGGCTTCGAGCAGGGATCCTTCGGTTTTGTGGACAGCAGTACCGGCGCCCGGGTGGGTGGCGACAAGCGGGTCAACCTCAACACCGAGCTCTACGTTCCATTCCCTGGTTCGGGCACCGACCGTACGTTGCGGCTATTTGGATACTTCGACGTGGGCAACGTATTCGACGACCGGCAGGAAAAGCTGCGTGCCGAGAATCTGCGGGCCTCGGTCGGTATTGGCTTCAGCTGGGTTTCGCCCATTGGCCCTTTGAAGCTGGCCTACGGCATTCCTGTGCGTGCGAAGTCAGGGGATAGAATCGAACGTCTGCAATTTCAGATTGGGACTGCCTTCTGATGAAGAAGATTCATTTGTGGTCGGCGCTCGGTTCGGCCTTTTTCGTGTTCGCAATGCACAGCGCGCAGGCGCAGGAACTGAAGATCGGCTACGTGAACAGCGACCGGGTTCTGCGTGATGCAGCACTTGCGAAGGCAGCTCAGGCAAAGCTCGAGCAGGAATTTTCGCGGCGCGACAAGGACCTGCTTGATCTCGCAAACAAGTTGAAAGCCGCCTCCGAGAAGTTCGAGAAGGACGGTCCGACACTGTCCGAGTCCGAGCGTGTCCGCCGTCAGCGCGAGCTGGTAGAGCAGGACAGGGAGCTGCAGCGCAAGCGTCGCGAGTTCCAGGAAGACCTGGCCAGCCGCAAGAATGAAGAGCTCTCTGCCGTGGTCGAGCGCGCCAACAAGGTGATCAAGCAGATCTTCGAGCAGGAGAAATACGACCTCATCCTCCAGGAAGCGGTATTTGCCAGCCCGAAGGTTGACATCACCGAGAAGGTCATCAAGGCGATGAACGCCAACGGTGGCAAGTGATTCTGCGGCCGTGGACGATGTTGCACTCGGTGAGATCACGAAGGCGCTAGGCGGAGACCTCGTTGGCCCGGCCGACCTGCGCATCTCACGCATCGGCTCCCTCGAAGGCGCGACGCCTGCCACGCTCAGCTTTCTGTCCAATCCTCGTTATGCCTCGCAGCTTGCCCATACCAAGGCCGGCTGCGTGATCGTTTCTCCTGCTTACCGGGATCTGGCTGCCGGACGGGGCGCGGCGATCGTCGTTGACGACCCCTATCTCTATTTCGCGAGACTGACCCAGTGGTGGGTGCGGCGAACCGCACCAGCTGTGCCGGGCGGCGTGCATGCGAGCGCCGTGGTGGCGCCAACGGCGACGCTCGGGCGGGGGGTACGGATCGATGCCTTGGCGGTCGTCGAAGACCACGCGGTCATCGGCGACGGTGTCGTGATCGGGGCTCGCAGCGTTGTCGGGCCGCGAGTATCGATCGGCGCGGGCAGCCGTTTGGCGCCAGGAGTCTCCGTCTTGTACGGCTGCTCGATCGGCCAGCGCTGCATCCTTCATTCCGGGGTCGTGATCGGCGCGGACGGATTCGGTTTTGCTCCGGATCGCGGCACCTGGGTGAAGATTGAGCAGCTCGGTTCGGTGCGCATCGGCGACGATGTCGAGATCGGTGCGAACACCTGTGTCGATCGTGGTGCGCTGGAAGACACGGTCATCGAAGACGGCGTGAAGCTGGATAACCTTATCCAGATCGCACACAACGTCCACATCGGAGCGCACACCGCGATGGCGGGTTGCGTCGGTGTGGCGGGCAGCACGCGCATCGGTGCGCATTGCACGATTGCGGGTGGGGTCGGCATTGCAGGGCATCTGACACTGGTCGACCATGTGCATGTGACCGCCATGACGCTGGTCAGTCGTTCCTTGCTGAAACCCGGCGTCTACAGTGGCGCGTTCCCGATCGACGACAACAAAAACTGGGAGAAGAATGCCGCGACGTTGCGGCAACTGCACGCACTGCGGGAACGCTTGCGCGTGCTGGAAAAGAAGCTCACGCCATGATGGACATCCACCAGATTCTCAAGAAGTTGCCGCATCGTTACCCGATCCTGCTTGTCGATCGGGTGCTCGAACTCGAAAAAGGCAAGCGCATTCGCGCGCTGAAGAACGTCACGATCAACGAACCTTTCTTCACCGGCCATTTTCCCAATCGCCCTGTCATGCCCGGGGTGCTGATGCTCGAGGCTCTGGCACAGGCGTCGGCATTGCTGGCGTTCGACACGCAAGGCAAGGAGCTGGATCCAAGGGCTGTGTACTACTTCGTCGGCATCGACGGTGCACGTTTCAAGCGCCCGGTGGAGCCCGGCGATCAGCTCATGCTCGAGGTCTCCCTGGACCGTGCACGGGGAGGCATCTACAAGTTCAAGTGCCAGGCTTTGGTGGACGGTGAACTGGCCGTCGAAGCGGAGTTGATGTGCACGATGCGCCTGATCGAAGAAGAGTGACGGGAGCCGCTCATGGCTGAGGTCCATTCCACGGCAATCGTCGACCCCAAGGCGGAACTCGGAGAGAACGTCCGAATCGGTCCGTATGCGGTGATCGGGGCGGGCGTACGCATCGGCGAAGGCTCGAGCGTCGGCGCGCACTGCACCATCGAGGGGCCGACGACCATCGGGCGGGACAACCGCATCTACCAGTTCGCGTCGTTGGGTTCCGACCCGCAGGACATGAAGTACCGCGGCGAGGCGACCGAACTGCGGATCGGTGATCGCAACACCATCCGGGAGTTCTGTACCTTCAGCAGAGGGACCGTGCAGGACGGCGGCGTCACCACGATCGGCAATGACAACTGGATCATGGCGTACGTGCACATCGCGCACGATTGCGTGATCGGAAACCGGACCATCCTCGCCAACAACGCAACGCTGGCTGGCCACGTGCATCTTGGCGACTGGGTATTCATCGGCGGGCTGACGGGCATCCACCAGTTCGTCAAGGTCGGGGCCCACGCGATGGCCGGCTTCGGCAGCCATGTATCGCAGGACATCCCGCCTTTCATGACGGCTGCCGGCAACCCGCTGGCAGTGCGCGGGCTGAATGTGGAAGGGCTGCGCCGGCGTGGCTTCTCGAACGAACGGATCGCCCATTTGAAGCAGATGCACCGGCTGCTGTATCGCCAGGGCCTGACGCTCGAAGACGCGAGGCAACAGATCGCCAACCTGCCCGGCCGCGACGCGGACATGCAGTCCGACGCAGAGACGATGCTGGGTTTTCTTGCGCAGTCCACGCGCGGCATCGTTCGCTGATTCCTCTTCGATGGAGCGCATTCCTCGTCTGGCCATGGTGGCCGGTGAAGCGTCAGGCGACCTGCTCGCGGGTCTGCTCATGCGGGCGCTCAATGAGCGCTGGCCCGGGCTGCGCTCCTACGGCATCGGCGGACCTCGGATGCGGGAGCATGGTTTCGACGCATGGTGGCCCCATGAAAAGCTGGCGGTGCGCGGGTATGTCGAGGTGCTCAGGCACTACCGCGAAATCGCCGGGATCCGCTCCCAGCTCTGCGACCGGCTGTTGCAAGATAAACCGAGCGCTTTCATCGGGATCGATGCGCCGGATTTCAATCTCGGACTCGAAGAGAAGCTCCGCGCGGCCGGGGTGCGGACCATCCAGTTCGTCTGCCCGTCGATCTGGGCGTGGCGCGGCAAACGCGTCCACAAGATCCGGCGTTCTGCGGACCACGTCCTCTGTCTCTTTCCTTTTGAACCGGAACTGCTTGCGCAGCACGGCATCGCCGCGACCTACGTCGGGCACCCGTTGGCCGATGCCATCTCGATGGAGGTGCCGCGTCGCGAGGCACGGCAGGCCCTCGGGCTGCGCGAGGAGGACACGGTGGTGGCCCTGCTGCCGGGCAGCCGCCTCAGCGAGATCCAGTACAACGCGCCCAAGATCGTCGCGGCGGCAGCTGAATTGCAGCGGCGCCGTCCCGGGTTGAAATTCGTGCTTCCGATCGTGCCCGGTCTGGCAGGAATGGTGGAGCCGATCGTGGCGCAGTACGCAGAAGGCGCGAACATCCTGCGGCTCGACGGCCGCTCACACGAAGCGCTTGCAGCCTGCGATTCCGTGCTCATCGCCAGCGGAACCGCAACCCTGGAGGCAGCGCTGTTCAAGAAGCCGATGGTCATCACCTACAGCATGCACTGGCTGAGTGCGATGATCATGCGTCGCATGGGTTACCTTCCGTGGGTCGGGTTGCCCAACATTCTTTGCAGGGAGTTTGTCGTGCCCGAACTGCTGCAGGAGCTGGCGACGCCGCAGTCTCTGGCTGATGCCACGTTGGCGTGGCTGGACCATCCAGCCCGCTGCGAGGCCGTTGCTGCCCGGTTCACCGAACTGCACCAACGCCTTCGTTGCAACACTTCGCAGGCAGCTACCGATGCGATCGCGAAAGTCCTCGAAGCTTGAACAACTGCCCCTCAGTTGGGACACGACCGGTCTGGTTGCCGGCGTGGACGAGGCAGGTCGCGGGCCGCTGGCCGGGCCGGTAGTGGCGGCAGCCGTGATCCTGGACGACGAGAATCCGATCGTCGGCCTGGCCGATTCCAAGCAACTGAGCGAAAAGGCCAGGGAACGCCTCTTCGATGAGATCCGCGCGAAGGCATTGTGCTGTGCCATCGCGGAAGCGAGCGTCGACGAGATCGACAACCTGAACATCCTGCAGGCCACGATGCTGGCCATGCGCCGCGCGGTGGAGTCGTTGCGGCTCAAGCCGGCCAAGGTGCTGGTGGATGGCAACCGTCTGCCGGTGCTGAAGGTGGCTGCTGAAGCCATCGTGCAGGGCGACGCGAAGGTCCAGGCAATCTCGGCGGCGTCGATCCTTGCCAAGGTGCACCGCGATCGGCTGTGCCTCAGGCTGCATGAGTTGCACCCGCAGTACGGGTTCGCCGACCACAAGGGGTATCCGACGCCGGAGCATCTGGCAGCGTTGCAGGCGCACGGGGCCTGCTCTGTACACCGCAAGAGCTTTGCTCCTGTTCGTGCTGTGTTGGGGGCGGGGTAATGCAGCCACCCGCGCGCGTGACCTCGCGCGACAACCCGCTCCTGGTGCGTTTGCGCAAGTTGGCACACGATGCTTCGGCATACCGGAAGCTCGGCGAAGCGTGGATCGAGGGGGACCACCTCTGTTCGGCCTGCGTGCAGCGCGGCCATCCGGTGCTTCATGCCGTTGCTTCAGAGTCGGGCTGGGGCCAGCGGAGCGTGCGCGAGTTGTGCGGCAGTGCATCCCGGCAGACGGTGATTCCCGACGCCCTGTTCAAGTCCATCAGTGGGCTCGAGTCTCCTGCAGGCGTCGGATTCGTCGTGCCGTGGAGCGCCGATACCGCCATCGAACCCGGCAGCGCGAGCGTCGTGCTCGACCGATTGCAGGACGCCGGCAATGTCGGCTCCATCCTGCGCAGCGCTGCCGCCTTCGGCGTGAGGCAAGTCATTGCGTTGCGCGGCACGGCGGCTTTATGGTCTCCCAAGGTGCTGCGTGCCGGCATGGGGGCCCACTTCGGATTGAGGTTGATCGAAGCCGTCGACCTCGACGCGTTGGACGCTTTGCTCGTACCGCTCGTGGCCACCAGTTCGCACACGGAAGCTGAATTGCACACGACCGAACTGCCCTCTCCATGTGCCTGGGTGCTCGGGCATGAGGGGCAGGGCGTGTCGCCCGGGTTGCAGGAACGGTGTGCGTTCAGCGTGCGCATTCCCCAGCCTGGCGGCGAGGAGTCGCTCAACGTGGCTGCAGCCGCTGCCGTCTGCTTCTATGAAGGTTTGCGGCGGCAGTTGAGCGCGGCTCAGTAGATCAGGCGGTCGGGACGGATGTCACGAAGAATGGTCGTCGCGATCTCCTCGATCGACTTGTGGGTCGACGACAGCCAGGAGATGCCCTCTCGCCGCATCAGCGCTTCCGCGGCGGAGATCTCGTAGCGGCAATTCTCGATGCTGGCGTACTTGCTACCCGGTCGGCGCTCGTGGCGGATCTCTGCCAATCGATCGGGGGCGATGGTGAGACCGAAACATTTGGCCTTGTGGGGCACCAGCGAGGAGGGCAGGCAGTTGCGTTCGAAGTCCTCGGGGATCAACGGATAGTTGGCGGCCTTGATCCCGTGCTGCATCGCCAGGTACAGCGAGGTGGGCGTCTTCCCGCTGCGGCTCACACCCACGAGGATCACATCGGCTTCCTGCAGATTCTTGGCGGACTGGCCGTCGTCATGCGCCAGCGAGAAGTTGATGGCCTCGATGCGGTTGTGATACTCCTGGCTCTTCGCGATGTCCGAGAAGCGGCCCACCCGGTGGTTGGACTTCATCCCGAACTCGAGTTCGAGCGGCTCGACGAAGGTCATGAACATGTCGAGCAGCAGCCCCTTGCAGCCGTTCTTCACGACGGCGAGGACCTCTTCGTCGACCAGCGTCGTGAAGACGATCGGCTTGCGCCCCTCGACTTCTGCCGTCCGGTTGATGTCGGCGACGGCCTGATTCGCTTTTTCGACCGAATCGATGAATGGCATCCTGATATGCCGCGGCTGAATAGCGAATTGTTTCAGGATCGAATTGCCGAACGTTTCGGCAGTGATGCCGGTGCCGTCGGAAACGAAGAACACGGTGCGGGTAGACATGTCGCGGATTGTTTAGCCTTTATTCAGTGCTCGCCTGGAAAAGCCCCGTAGAATTCTCTGGATTACCTCTTGTCCATACCCATGCGCGCCACACCACACGAACCAGAATCCACAAAGTGGGTCGGCCTGCGTGCGCCTTTGTGCTGCCAGGCAGCACTGCGCGGGGGCTCGGAGGCACCGGTTTCTCAACATCACGGAGCTTTCCCATGTCATCTACCGCACTGGCGACCGCCCTGGTCGTACCGTTTGAAAACCTGAGGATGACCGACGTCGAGACGGTTGGCGGCAAGAACGCCTCGCTCGGCGAAATGATCAGTCAGCTGGCCGCCTCCGGCGTTCGAGTGCCGGGCGGCTTTGCCACGACGGCGCACGCGTTCCGGGAGTTCCTGCGCCATGAGGGGCTGGCCGACAAGATCAACGCGAAGCTTTCCAAGCTCGACACGGAAGACGTGCGCGCGCTCGCCGAGGCGGGCGCCGAGATCCGTCAATGGGTGGTGGACACGCCGTTTCCGGCATCGCTCGAAAGCGCCATCCGTGGCGAATTCGAAAAGCTGACGGCCGGGCATCCTGGTGCGTCGTTCGCCGTGCGTTCCTCTGCCACGGCCGAGGACCTGCCTGACGCCTCGTTCGCCGGTCAACAGGAAACCTTCCTCAACGTGGTCGGCATCGACGATGTGCTCCACAAGATCAAGGAAGTGTTCGCGTCGCTCTACAACGACCGGGCCATCAGCTATCGGGTGCACAAGGGTTTTGCTCACAGCGATGTCGCATTGTCCGCGGGCATCCAGCGCATGGTCCGTTCCGATCTTGGCGCTGCGGGCGTGATGTTCACGATCGATACCGAGTCAGGCTTCGACGACGTGGTGTTCATCACGTCGAGCTACGGCTTGGGCGAGACGGTGGTGCAAGGGGCCGTGAACCCGGATGAGTTCTATGTGCACAAGCCGGCGCTGAAGAACGGCAAGTTCCCGGTGATCCGTCGCAACCTCGGCTCCAAGCTGATCAAGATGGAGTTCGCCTCTCCGGAGGAGAAGGCGGCGAGTGGCAAGCTGGTGAAGACCGTCAACACGCCGCCCGAGCAGCGCAACCGTTACTCTCTCGTCGACGCTGACGTCGTGGAGCTCGCGAAGTACGCGTTGATCATCGAACAGCACTATGGCCGCCCGATGGACATCGAGTGGGGCAAGGATGGCGGCGACGGCCAGCTCTATATTCTCCAGGCGCGTCCCGAGACCGTGAAGAGCCAGTCGAATGGCAAGGTCGAGCAGCGCTACAAGCTCAAAGGCCATGGCACCGTGCTCGCCGAAGGGCGCGCCATCGGCCAGAAGATCGGCACCGGCCCGGTGCGGCTCGTGCATTCGATCACCGAGATGGACCGCGTTCAGCCCGGCGACGTGCTGGTGACCGACATGACCGATCCCAACTGGGAGCCGGTGATGAAGCGGGCCAGCGCCATCGTCACGAACCGGGGAGGACGCACGTGCCACGCCGCGATCATCGCGCGCGAGCTCGGCATTCCCGCGGTCGTGGGCTGCGGCGACGCCACCGAAGTGCTGAAGGACGGTGCGCTGGTCACCGTGGCGTGCTCCGAGGGCGACACGGGCTATATCTATGACGGGCTGCTCGAGACCGAAGTGACGGAAGTGCGCCGCGGCGAGATGCCGTACTGCCCGGTCAAGATCATGATGAACGTCGGGAACCCGCAACTCGCGTTCGACTTTGCACAAATGCCCAACTCCGGCGTCGGCCTTGCTCGCCTCGAGTTCATCATCAACAACAACATCGGGGTTCACCCGAAAGCCATCCTCGACTACCCGAACGTCGATAGCGAACTGAAGAAGGCGGTCGAGTCGGTGGCGCGTGGCCATGCATCGCCTCGGGCCTTCTACGTCGACAAGCTGGCGGAAGGGGTCGCAACCATCGCCGCCGCCTTCTGGCCGAAGCCGGTGATCGTGCGGTTGTCGGATTTCAAGTCGAACGAGTACCGCAAGCTGATCGGCGGCTCGCGCTACGAGCCGGAAGAAGAAAACCCGATGCTCGGCTTCCGCGGCGCATCCCGCTACATCAGCGAGGAGTTTGCGGAAGCCTTTGCCATGGAATGCGAGGCCATCAAGCGCGTGCGCAACGACATGGGCCTCGACAACGTGGAGATCATGGTGCCTTTTGTTCGCACGCTGAAGCAGGCCGAGCGTGTGGTGCAGATGCTGACCGACCACGGCCTGCAGCGCGGCAAGGACAACCTGCGCGTCATCATGATGTGCGAGGTGCCGAGTAACGCCATCCTGGCCGAGCAGTTCCTCGAGTTCTTCGACGGCATGTCCATTGGTTCCAACGACCTGACGCAGCTGACGCTCGGGCTCGACCGTGACTCGGGGCTGGAGTTGCTTGCGCATGACTTCGACGAACGCGATCCGGCCGTGAAGGCCATGATCTCCCGTGCGATTGCCGCATGCCGGGCCGTCGGCAAGTACGTGGGCATCTGTGGCCAGGGCCCCAGCGACCATCCGGACTTCGCCGACTGGCTGGCTCAGGAGGGCATCGTCTCGATTTCGCTGAATCCTGACACTGTCGTCGACACTTGGCAGCGCTTGTCCGAGCGGAAGTAAGCCCGGTTCATCTCGCGCCTGGCGATAAGAGCGGCTCCTTCGGGAGCCGTTTTTGTTTTTGATGCTAGGGAAAGTCCCGATCGGGCTTTCCTTCGGACGGGTGCCGATGTCAGAGACGCGTAAGGCACCGGCCAAGAATGCGTTACAGGTACACGCACAGAAGGGTTGCCAATGCTGCTGCTGGCGTCAGCCGCGAAGCTGATCATGGAGATCGCGTTGATGGCTCTGGTCGGACAGTGGATCCTGGGCCTCCTCGCGGGTCAGAAGCGGGACGCCAATCTGTTCTACCAGTTGCTGAGCGTGCTGACCCGTCCTTTCATCAAAGCGACCCGGCTGATCACGCCCAGGCTGGTGATCGATGCCCACGTTCCCCTGGTGACTTTCCTGCTGCTGGCCATGGCCTGGATCGTCGCCACCTACATCCGCATCAGCATCTGTCTCGAGATCGGAGTTCACCTATGTCGATGAACGGTGGATCGAATCGGCCGACCCGCCTGCGGTACCGGCTCCTGAAGTGGCAGGCCATCGCGTGGTTGATCGTCGGCCAGTCGCGGCGCGCGCACGCCCTGTTCGACGAAATGCTGCTGGCGTTTCCTGACGACGCCTATGCGCTCGCGAGCCGGGCCCATCTGCACGCCAGCGCAGGGCGGCGCGATGCTGCCTTGGCCGATTACCGCGCCCTTACCGAGCGGCACCCGCAGCACAGCGCTGCCGCCTGGTTCAACCATGGATTCCTCCTCGACGAGGCCGGCCGCACTGATGACGCGGAGCATTGCTTTCGCCGGGCGGTCGAACTCGACCCCAAGCTCGACCGTGCCTGGTATGGCCTGGGTCTCGTCCTGATCCGCGCTCATCGCTTCGACGAAGCGATTGCTGCCCTGAAGCGCAACACCGAACTGCAGCCCATGAGCCCGTATGCCTGGTACCAGATGGCGCGGGTGCATGTGGATCGTCACGAGCCCGAAGAGGCGGCGAAGATCATTCGCCATCTCAAGGGCTTCGAGCCCAAGGTCGCCACTCAGCTCGAGCGCGAAACCGGCTTGGCCGTGTGACGCGGCGCCTTGCCTTTCCGACCGGCAGGGCAGGGCGCCAAAGCGGCAATCCGGCAGCAGGCTTGCACAGGAGACGCAAGCGGATTGCCATCGTGCTTCGGGTTCGCCCGGGGCTGCACCAGAGGAGACCACAGCCATGCAATTGACAAGCAAGCATGAGGCGTACTGGAGCAAGAACCTGAGGATGACCAGCATCTTGCTGGCCATCTGGTTCTTGGTCACGTTCGTTGTCGGCTATTTCGCACGGGATCTGAACTTCAGCTTTTTCGGCTGGCCGTTCAGTTTTTGGGTCGGAGCGCAAGGCGCGCTGATCGTCTATGTCGTGATCATCTGGTTCTACGCGCGGTACATGAACCGCCTCGACCAGGAACATGGCGTTGCCGAGGAGGAATGAGCATGGCTGGACTTTCACCCGCCGCTGGCGGCACATCGGGCGCGGCTGCGAATGCGGCCTTCAAAAAGCAACTCAACAAGGTGTACGGCTGGTACACCGGCGGGTTCATCGTCTTCATCATCGTGCTGGCGATCCTGGAGCAGATGGGATTGCCCAGGAACTGGATCGGCTTCATCTTCCTGCTCGCCACCGTGGCGCTGTATGCCGGCATCGGCATCATGAGTCGCACGACAGATGCCGCTGAGTACTACGTGGCCGGGCGGCGCGTGCCGGCCATCTACAACGGCATGGCGACAGGTGCCGACTGGATGTCTGCCGCGTCGTTCATCGGCATGGCGGGCACGCTCTACCTGACGGGCTACGGCGGCCTTGCGTTCATCATGGGATGGACGGGCGGCTACTGCCTGGTGGCACTGTTCCTGGCGCCGTATCTGCGGAAGTTCGGGCAGTTCACGATCCCGGACTTTCTCGGTGCGCGCTACGGCGGCAATGCAGCCCGATTCATCGGCATCTGCGCCGCGATCCTTTGCTCCTTCACGTACGTGGTGGCGCAGATCTACGGCGTGGGCATCATCACTGCCCGACTGTCCGGCCTGGCGTTCGAGATCGGCATCTTCGTCGGCCTCGGCGGCATCCTGGTGTGTTCGTTCCTCGGTGGCATGCGGGCGGTGACGTGGACGCAGGTGGCGCAGTACATCATCCTGATCATTGCGTACCTCGTTCCGGTGATCTGGCTGTCGGTCAAGCAGACCAGCGTACCGGTGCCGCAAGCCATCTACGGCTTCCAGCTGGAAAAGGTTTCGGCGAAGGAAAAACAACTGCGTGAGGATCCGAAGGAACTCGAAGTCATCGAGATCTTCAAGCAGCAGGCCGCGGCAGCGAGTGCAAAACTGCAAGATGTTCCTGCCGCAATGGCTGCCGACAAGGCCGCTGCCGAGCAGAAGCTGGCCGATCTGAAGGCGCAGAACGCCCCGCTGGCAGACATCCAGGCTGCTGAAAAGGCGGTGTCTGCTTTGCCGCAGACCGAGGCGGACGCGCGCAAGGCCTATACCGCCGCCAAGACCGCAGCCGAGGCGCGAGCGAAACCGCTGGCGGGCATGCCCGCACATGCGCAGATCTTTGCAGGCGATCCCAACGGGGACGAGGCGGCAAAGAAGGCGTTCGACGAGTCTCGTCGCAACTTCCTCGCGTTGGTGTTCTGTCTGATGGTGGGAACGGCTGCGCTGCCGCACATCCTCATGCGGTACTACACGACACCGTCGGTGAAGCAGGCGCGGGAGTCGGTGTTCTGGTCGCTGTTCTTCATCTTCCTGCTGTACTTCACGGCCCCTGCCTTGGCAGTGCTCGTGAAGTACGAGATCTTCACCGTGCTGGTGGGAACACCGTTCGACAAGCTGCCTGACTGGATTGCCGCCTGGAACCGGGTCGACCCGGGCCTGCTCTCGGTGACCGACGTCAACAAGGACGGCATCTTCCAGCTCGGCGAGATGAAGATCGGCGGCGACATCATCGTGCTGGCGACTCCGGCCATCGGCGGCTTGCCGTATGTCGTGTCGGGCATGGTGGCGGCAGGCGGTCTCGCTGCGGCACTGTCCACGGCGGACGGGTTGCTGCTGACGATCGCCAACGCGCTGTCGCACGACCTGTACTACAAGATGATCGATCCGAACGCGCCCACCTCCCGCCGCGTCATGATCTCCAAGATCCTGTTGCTGGTGGTGGCCCTGTGCGCGGCGTACGTGGCGGCGCAGAAGCCTGCGGACATCCTGTTCCTCGTTTCTGCTGCCTTCTCGTTCGCTGCCGCGGCGTTCTTCCCGGCGC
The DNA here is from genome assembly GCF_946480305.1 of uncultured Caldimonas sp. The sequence goes on along the minus strand of NZ_CAMLJQ010000010.1, from coordinate 77,079 downwards.
TGGTGCTCGGCATCTTCTGGAAGCGCGCTTCCACGATGGGGGCGGTGCTCGGCATGATCGGCGGTCTTGGCATCACCTTCTACTACATGGCCACCACCCAGCCCTGGCTGCGAGGCATCTTCGGCATTACGTCACCGGTGGAGTTGTGGTTCGGCATCCAGCCCATCTCGGCGGGTGTGTTCGGAGTGCCGCTCGGCTTCGCGATCATCATTCTGGTGAGCCTGGTGACGCCGGCGCCCAAGAAGGAAGTTCAGGAGCTGGTCGAACACGTCCGGTACCCGAACCTCAAGTCGGCCTGACGCCGGAAGAGGACGTTCCTTGCCGCCTGGTTGATCGAAGGCGGCATTCCTCAGGCCCGCTCCACGGAGCGGGCTTTTTTGTTGCTTTTGCGCTATACTGTTCGGCTTTCCTTGCCGCACCCGGTTTCCTTTGCAGTTCGTCGCTGCGAGGGCCGACGCCCCGGGGCGGCTTCATGCACATGTTCGACTCGTTCGCGCATGTGGAATCCACAAGGAGTGTCGATGCGTCACTACGAAATCATTCTGCTGATCCATCCGGATCAAAGCGAGCAGGTCAACGCCATGGTCGAGCGCTACAAGGGCGTCGTGACCGGCGCTGGTGGCAAGGTTCACCGGGTCGAAGACTGGGGTCGGCGCCAGCTGGCCTACATGATCCAGAAGCTCGCGAAGGCCCACTACATCTGCCTCAACATCGAGTGCAGCAAGGAAACCCTCGAAGAGCTCGAGACCGGCTTCCGCTTCAACGACGCTGTTCTGCGCCACCTGACGGTGCAAAAGAGCAAGGCCGAAACCTCTCCGTCCGTCATGATGAAGATGGTCGAGAAGGAAGAAGCCAAGAAGGCTCAACAGGAAACCGCAGCCTGAGGTCGTTCAAGGCCGTTTGTCTGCCTGAGCCGCTTGTTGCCAAATGAACCGCCTGGTTCTGGACGCGACGATCGTCGAACGCAGTGCAATGCGCTATACGCCCGCCGGACTCCCCGCTCTCGATCTGCGCTTGGCGCATGAATCGACGGTGCAGGAAGCCGGGCACCCCCGGCAGATCCGCATGGAGCTGAAGTCGATGGTGATCGGGCCGATGGCAGAGCAGTTGAATCGCGTCGAACTGGGTCAGCCCAAGACGTACGCCGGTTTTCTGGCTTCCCAGCGCAACGGCCGTGGTGTGGTGTTCCACATCACCGAACTGCTTTAGATCGTTTTGTATTCGGATTGATAGACATTTAAGGAGGTCATCATGCCCCCGCCCCGTGGTAAGTTTTCCAAGGACCGTAAAGGCAAGCGTAACCAGCAGTCGCTGCTGTTCAAGCGCAAGCGCTTCTGCCGCTTCACCGTCGCTGGCGTCGAAGAGATCGACTACAAGGACGTCGATACCCTGCGCGACTTCATCGGCGAAAACGGCAAGATCATTCCCGCTCGCCTGACCGGCACCCGCGCGATCTACCAGCGCCAGCTGTCGACCGCCATCAAGCGTGCCCGCTATCTGGCCATGCTGCCGTACAGCGACCAGCACAAGGTCTGAGGAGCCAGAACATGCAAGTGATCCTGCTCGAAAAAGTGGCGAACCTCGGCAACCTGGGCGATATCGTCAAGGTCAAGGACGGCTATGCCCGCAACTTTCTGATCCCGACCGGTTCTGCCCGTCGTGCCACCGAAGCTGCGATCAAGCAGTTCGAGGCAAAGCGTGCCGAACTCGAGAAGGCGGCCGCCGACAAGCTGTCTGCAGCCCAGGCCCAGGGCGAAAAGCTGAGCGGCAAGACCGTCCAGATCGCTCAGAAGGCTGGTGTGGACGGCCGTCTGTTCGGCTCCGTCACCAACTTCGACGTGGCCTCGGGCCTCGGGAAGCTCGGCTTCGACGTGGCGAAAGCCCAGGTGCGCATGCCCAACGGCCCCCTGAAGACCGTGGGCGAGCACGCCGTTTCCGTGGCGCTCCACACGGACGTGGTGGTGGACATCACCGTCAATGTGGTGGCCGAGGCCGACTGATAGGCGGACGCTCTCGTCCCTGGAAAGGCCGGTCGCTTGACCGGCCTTTTGTCTTTCTGGCAGCCGAGGTTGTCCTCCACTGTCCCCTGCGTGTCCAAAGGTTTTCCACAGGGTTGTCCCTTGCGCGCGGTTGTACGCAGTTCTATCGTGGTCGTTTATGTCTGCCATCCTTAGCGATTCCCAGTTCCCGGACAGCACGCGCCGGGTCGACGACGAAGTGGCCCGGTTGCGGGTGCCACCTCACTCCATCGAGGCGGAGCAGAGCGTGCTCGGTGGCTTGCTGCTCGACAACGGCGCATGGGATCGTGCCGGGGATCTGTTGACCGAAAGCGATTTCTACCGATACGAGCACCGCATGATCTATGCGGCCATCGGCAACTTGATCAACGCCACCAAGCCTGCGGACGTGATCACGGTGTTTGAGCAGTTGCAGAGCCTGGGCAAGGCGGAGGAATGCGGAGGACTGCCGTACCTCAACGCGCTTGCACAGAGCGTACCCAGCGCCGCCAACCTGCGCCGCTATGCGGAGATCGTTCGCGAGCGGGCAGTCTTGCGCAAGCTCGTGGCGGCGAGTGATGACATCGCCACTGCTGCCTTCAATCCGCAGGGGCGGCCTGTCTCGCAGATCCTCGACGAGGCAGAAGGCAAGATCTTCAAGATCGGCGAGGAGGGCTCCCGATCGAAGCAGGGCTTCCACTCCATGGACTCGCTGGTCGTCGATCTGCTCGACCGGGTGCAGGAGCTGGCTGAAAACGGCGCTGAAGACGTGACCGGCGTGCGTACCGGATTCTTCGACCTCGATCGCATGACGGCCGGTCTGCAACCAGGTGACCTGATCATCCTGGCGGCCCGGCCCTCGATGGGCAAGACGGCTTTTGCGCTCAACATCGGCGAGCACGTGGCCGTCAATGAAGGCCTGCCCGTTGTCGTGTTCTCGATGGAAATGGGCGCTTCGCAATTGGCGCTGCGCGTGGTGGGTTCGCTCGGGCGCATCGATCAGCAGCATTTGCGCACCGGCGCGTTGCGAGACGACGAATGGTCGAGGTTGTCCGAGGCGGTAGAGAAGTTGCGCAACGCCAGCATCTTCATCGACGAGACGCCGGGTCTTTCCCCCAGCGAGCTTCGAGCGCGCGCGCGCCGCCAGGCGCGGCAGTGCGGGCAGCTCGGGTTGATCATCGTCGACTACCTGCAACTGATGAGCGGCAGTGGCGGCGCCAGCGAGGAAAACCGTGCCACCGTGATCGGCGAGATTTCCCGGGGCTTGAAGGCGCTGGCGAAGGAGTTGCGCTGCCCGGTGATTGCGCTTTCGCAGCTGAACCGAAGCGTCGAAACCCGCACCGACAAGCGTCCGATGATGAGCGACTTGCGGGAATCGGGTGCCATCGAGCAGGACGCGGACGTGATCATGTTCATCTATCGCGACGAGTACTACACCAAGGAGGCCTGCAAGGAGCCCGGCGTCTCGGAGATCATCATCGGCAAGCAGCGTAACGGTCCCGTAGGTACCGTGAAGCTGGCCTTCCTGAAGCCGCTGACCAAGTTCGAAAACCTGGCGCCCGGCAGTTTCGGCAGCGACGAATACTGAGGCCGATACCAAGAACAAACGGCTCCCGAGGGAGCCGTTTGTCTTGCTGATGCACGCTGCTCAGAGCACTTCGCTCGCAAAATCGGCAAGGCGCGAGCGCTCGCCACGTGCCAGGGTGACATGACCGCTGTGCGGCCACCCCTTGAAGCGATCGACCGCGTACGTGAGGCCGGAGCTTCCTTCGGTGAGGTAGGGGGTGTCGATCTGCGCCAGATTGCCGAGACAGACGATCTTGGTGCCCGGTCCGGCGCGGGTGATCAATGTCTTCATCTGCTTGGGCGTGAGGTTCTGAGCTTCGTCGATGATGACGAACTTGTTCAGGAACGTGCGGCCACGCATGAAGTTGAGGCTCTTGATCTTGATCTTGGAGCGCACCAGTTCGTTGGTCGCGGCCCGTCCCCATTCGCCCGCAGCCGAGTCCGAGCGCGCCAGCACCTCGAGGTTGTCGTCGAGTGCCCCCATCCAGGGTGACATCTTTTCCTCCTCGGTGCCCGGGAGGTAGCCGATGTCTTCGCCCACCGGGACGGTGACACGGGTCACGATGATCTCGGTGTAGCGACGCTCATCGAGCACCTGGCTCAGGCCGGACGCGAGCGTCATGAGCGTCTTGCCCGTGCCTGCCGTGCCGGTGAGCGTGACGAAGTCGCACTCCGGGTCCATCAGCAGGTTCAGGGCGAAGTTCTGTTCGCGGTTGCGTGCGACGACGCCCCAGACCGCGTTCTTCTGGTGGGTGTACTCCTTCAGCGTGCGCAGCACCGCCGTCTTGCCGGTGATTTCGGTCACCTTGGCGTACAGCGGAGCCACTCCAGGGGCTTCGAGATACACGAACTGGTTGACGAGCAGCGCCGGCACGAGCGGGCCGCTGATGCGATAGAAGGTCAGGCCGCCTTGCTGCCAGCTCTCCATCGTCTTGCCGTGGCGCTCCCAGAAGTCGCCGGGCAGCGCCAGCACGCCGGTGTAGAGCAGGTCGACGTCATCGAGCGTCTTGTCGTTGTAGTAGTCCTCGGCCGGCAAGCCGAGTGCGCGCCCCTTGATGCGCATGTTGATGTCCTTGGACACCAATGCCACGTCACGGTCCGGGTGTTGCTGGCGCAGGGCCTGGACAACGCCAAGGATCTGGTTGTCTGCCTTGCCTTGGGGCAGACCCTCGGGCAACTCGGTCTTGAGCAGCTGCGTCTGGAAGAACAGGTTGCCGCCCGCTTCGCGGTGTCCGGTCTTCGACAGCGGAATGCCGTCCGGCATGGCGCGGGGGCTGTCGGCGACCAATGCGTCCAGCTCCCTGCTCACTTGCCGCGCGTTGCGAGCGACCTCGGACATGCCGCGCTTGTGGCTGTCGAGCTCCTCCAGGGTGATCATTGGCAGGTAGATGTCGTGCTCGTCGAAGCGGAACAGCGACATCGGATCGTGCATGAGCACGTTGGTGTCGAGCACGAACAGCCGCTTCTGGCCTGCTGGTCCCGCCGGGCGCCTAGGCGTTGTGGCGGGGCGGTTGGAGGCAGGGCGTGCGGTTGGGGCAGCTGGGGCAGCTGGCGCCTTGGCTGCCGGTTTGGCGGCCGGCGGTGCCGGTTTGTCGTGGGGGTCGAACAGGTCCAGCACGGCGGGTGAGGCTGGTTCTGCCTTCGAGGCAGCCCGTTTCGACGGCCGGGGGGCGGCTTGCGCGTCGATGTCGGAGAGGGAAAGGACGGTAGCTTTTTTGGCAGGTGGCTTCGGCAGTGGCATTGCTTGGCGACGTTCAAACGTCAGGCTGCGAAAACAAAAAGCCGCACAGCAAGCTGTGCGGCTTCGCGGTTATGCAGGAGTCCAACTCAACGGCATGAACCCATTATGCACAACTCATGTGATGGATCAACGGCTGGCAGGCCGCTCGTCAAGCTCACTTCTTCAGTGCTTTCACTGCCTTCAGGACTTCGTCGACATGGCCTGCGACCTTGATACCGCGCCACTCGTGACGAAGCACACCTTCGGCGTCGACCACGAAGGTGCTGCGCTCGATGCCCTTGACCTTCTTGCCGTACATGATCTTGTTCTTGACCACGCCGAACATGTGGCACATCTTTTCCTCGGTGTCGGCGATCAGTTCGAACGGCAGCTCCAGGCTCTGCTTGAACTTGTCGTGCGAGGCCATGTTGTCGCGAGAGACGCCGAAAACCACTGCACCGGCCTTCAGGAAGTCCTTGTGCTTGTCGCGGAATTGCATGGCCTCGGTGGTGCAGCCTGGGGTATTGTCTTTGGGATAGAAGTACAGGACGACGGTCTGCCCCGCAAAGGCCTGCGGGGTGTACTTCACACCGTCGGTCGCGAGCGCTTCAAATTCCGGGAGGGGTTTATTGAGAGCTGGCGTCATGTAGGTTTTGGAAGTTGTGCGCCCGATCAGGCGTAGCCCTTCATTATACGTGCTAGTGTCAATCCCCCCGGAGCTGCGCGTTCTCTATCACCCTGCAAGAAGCCCCAGTTGCACGCTGGGCGATTTTCAGGATTCGATGAGGAGCGCGGCGACGACGGAGCGTCCCTCAGACACCAGAATGTTGTAGGTGCGGCAAGCTGCGGCGGTGTCCATCGTCTCCACGCCGATGCCTCGCTCGATCAGCGGCCGCAAGGCTTCCGGCTTTGCAAACCGGAGTCTCGTGCCGCTGCCGAACAGCACCACCTCGGGTGCGAGTTCGGCCACCTGCTGAAAGTGCTCCGCGCGGATCTCCTCCACTCCGGTGCACTCCCAGCTGCTGACGCGCCCCTTCCACGGAACGACGACGCTCGTTCGGTGCGCTTGGCCATTGATCGTCACGCCGTCCGGACCCCGGGCACCGATGACGTTGGCAGAATCGATGCGATCAGGCTGGAGTTTCACTGGAACGTGCGCAAGTGGGTGGTCGGGAGGCAGCCTGAAAATCGAAGTTCGGCCGGGCTGCTGTGGTTAAATTATAGGTTTTGCACTGCAGCAAACATATATCCCTGCTGCCAGCCGTTTTTCCGTCTGCGGAGGTTCCCTTGAAATCCGTCTCCAAGTCCGCCAAGCTGGCCAATGTCTGTTACGACATTCGAGGGCCGGTGCTGGAGAAGGCCCGCCAGATGGAGGAAGAGGGCCACAAGATCATCAAGCTGAACATCGGCAATCTGGCCGTGTTCGGCCTGGAACCGCCGGACGAGATCGTCCAGGACATGATCCGCAACGTGCCGCACACGGCCGGCTACACGGATTCGAAAGGGCTGTTCGCACCGCGCAAGGCGGTTGTGCATTACACGCAGGAGAAGAACGTCCGGGGCGTGACGGTGGACGACGTGTTTCTCGGCAACGGGGCGTCCGAACTCATCGGCATGTCGATGAATGCGTTGCTGAACGACGGCGACGAGGTGCTGATCCCCGCTCCAGATTACCCGCTCTACACGGCGGTGGTAGCGCTCTCGGGTGGCAAGCCGGTGCACTACATGTGCGACGAGCAGGCCGACTGGATGCCGGACGTCGCCGACATCAGGAAGAAGATCACGCCGAACACCAAGGCGATCGTCGTGATCAACCCGAACAACCCCACCGGGGCGCTGTATCCGGACTCGCTGCTGCTCGAACTCGTCGAGATTGCGCGCCAGCACCAACTGATCGTCTTCGCCGACGAGATCTACGACAAGACGCTGTACGACGGGAACACCCACACCAGCATCGCCTCGCTGGCGGACGACGTGTTGTTCGTCACGTTCAACGGGCTTTCGAAGAACTATCGGTCCTGCGGCTACCGTGCCGGCTGGATGGTGGTGTCCGGAGAGAAAAGGCACGCACGCGACTACATCGAGGGCCTGAACATGCTCGCCTCGATGCGCCTGTGCGCGAACACACCCGGGCAGCTTGCCATCCAGACCGCCTTGGGCGGCTACCAGAGCATCAAGGACCTCGTGGCGCCGGGCGGCAGGCTGTGCCGCCAGCGCGACCTCGCGCATCAACTGCTGACCGACATTCCAGGCGTCAGCTGCGTGAAGCCGAAGGCCGCGCTGTACATGTTCCCGCGGCTCGACCCCAAGCTGTATCCCATCGAGGATGACCAGCAGTTCGCCTACGAACTACTGGCCGAGGAGAAGGTGCTGATCGTGCAGGGCACCGGCTTCAACTGGCCGCAGCCGGACCACTTCCGGCTCGTGTTCCTCCCCAATTCCGACGACCTCACCGAGGCGATCGGTCGCATTGCGCGGTTCCTCGAGCACTACCGCAAACGTCATTCCTACTGAACCACTGATCGAGTTTCTATGAATCCCATCCGCATCGGATTGCTGGGCGCTGGCGTTGTCGCCAGCGGTGTCGCGAACGTTCTCCACCGCAACCAGGCCGAAATCAAGCGTCGTGCCGGCCGCGGGATCGAGATTGCGCGCATTGCAGCCCGCAACACCGAGAAGGCGCGCGCAGCGCTGGGTGCGGAGGTTGAAATCACCAACGACTTCGACGCTTTGGTGATTGATCCGTCGATCGACATCGTGGTCGAGTTGATCGGCGGAACCACGCGCGCCAAGGAGTTGGTGTTGAAGGCCATCGATGCCGGCAAGCATGTGGTCACGGCGAACAAGGCGCTGCTGGCGGTTCATGGCACCGAGATCTTCGCCGCTGCGAGCGCCAAGGGCGTGATGGTCGCCTTCGAGGCCGCAGTCGCCGGCGGCGTGCCCATCATCAAGGCGCTGCGCGAGGGGCTGACCGCGAACCGCATCCAGTGGATCGCCGGGATCATCAACGGCACGACGAACTTCATCCTCAGCGAGATGCGCTCGAAGGGCCTGGATTTCGACACCGTGTTGAAGGAAGCGCAGCGGCTGGGCTATGCCGAAGCCGACCCGACCTTCGATATCGAAGGCGTGGATGCCGCGCACAAGGCCTCGATCATGAGCGCGATTGCGTTCGGTGTTCCGGTGCAGTTCGACAAGGCCTATGTCGAAGGCATCACGAAGCTGCAGGCGGCCGACATCACCTACGCCGAGCAGCTGGGCTACCGCATCAAGCTGCTGGGGATCACGAAACGTCGCGAACAGGGGATCGAGCTGCGCGTGCACCCGACGCTGGTGCCCGAGAAGCGGCTGGTGGCCAACGTCGAAGGTGCCATGAATGCCGTCGTCGTTCATGGCGACGCGGTGGGTTCGACGCTGTATTACGGCAAGGGCGCGGGATCGGAGCCGACTGCCTCCGCAGTGGTGGCCGATCTCGTCGACGTGACGCGCCTGCATACGGCTGACCCCGACCATCGTGTGCCGCACCTGGCGTTCCAGCCGGATGCGCTTGACAGCACACCGATCCTGCCGATCGAGCAGGTGGTGACGTCGTTCTACCTGCGCCTGCGCGTGGCCGACCAGACGGGTGTGCTGGCCCGCATCACCGGCATCCTGGCCGAGCACGACATCTCCATCGACGCCGTGTTGCAGCGCGAAGCGGGCGACAACGAAAACCAGACGGACCTGATCATCCTGACGCACGACACGGAAGAAGGCCGCATGAACCGGGCCATGGCCCAGATGCAGGCATTGCCTACCGTGCTGCAGCCGATCGTGCGCATCCGCAAGGAAGAACTCAACTGACGCCACCAGTCCACTGTCGGAGACGGACTTGAAATACATCAGCACCCGGGGCGACCAGACGCAGCGCGGCTTTTCGGAAATTCTGCTTGAGGGCCTGGCGCCGGACGGCGGGCTGTATCTGCCGCTCGAGTACCCGAAAGTGGACAAGGCAACGCTGGGCCGCTGGCGCGCGTTGTCGTATGCCGAACTGGCCTTCGAGGTGCTGTCGCTCTACATCGACGACATCCCGGCTGCGGACTTGCGCGACATCGTGGCCCGCACGTACACCAAAGAGGTGTTCGGGACCGCCGAAATCGTGCCGCTGAAGCCCCTGGAACCGGGGCTCTACCTCGAGGCCCTCTCCAACGGCCCGACGCTCGCCTTCAAGGACATGGCGATGCAGTTGCTCGGCAACCTGTTCGAGTACGAACTGGCGCGCCGTGGCGAGCAGTTGAACATCCTGGGGGCGACGTCCGGCGATACGGGCAGTGCGGCCGAATATGCGATGCGCGGCAAGAAGGGGGTGCGGGTGTTCATGCTGTCGCCCCATGGGCGCATGAGTCCGTTCCAGCAGGCGCAGATGTTCAGCCTGCAGGATGCGAACATCCACAACCTCGCGGTCGAGGGGGTGTTCGACGATTGCCAGGACATCGTCAAGGCCGTCTCGAACGACCTGGAGTTCAAGCGGCGCCACCGTATCGGCACCGTCAACTCGATCAACTGGGCGCGCCTGGTGGCGCAGGTCGTCTACTACTTCGCTGGCTACTTTCAAGCGACCAAGTCGAACGAAGAGGTGGTCAGCTTCGCGGTGCCCTCGGGCAATTTCGGCAACATCTGTGCCGGACACGTGGCGCGCATGATGGGCCTGCCGATCCGTCAGCTCGTGCTGGCGACGAACGAGAACGACGTGCTCGACGAGTTCTTTCGCACCGGCATCTACCGCGTGCGCAAGAGCGCCGAGACGTACGAGACCTCGAGCCCGTCGATGGACATTTCGAAGGCATCGAACTTCGAGCGTTTCGTGTTCGACCTGCTCGGGCGCGACGGGGAGCGCACGCGCCGGTTGTTCAAGGAAGAGGTTGAGCTGCACGGCTCCTTCCAATTGCTGCCGCATGAGTTCGCGCGCGTTGCCGACTACGGTTTCGTCTCCGGCAGGAGCACGCATGCGGACCGCCTGGCGACCATTCGCGAGACCTTCGAGCGCTGCGGCGTGATGATCGACACGCATACGGCGGACGGGCTGAAGGTCGCACGGGAGCGGCTGCAGCCGGGCGTTCCGATGCTGGTGCTCGAGACCGCACTGCCCGTGAAGTTCGCGGCAACCATACGCGAGGCACTCGGACGCGAACCGGAAAGGCCCGCAGCGCTCGAAGGCATCGAGACGCTGCCCAAGCGCTTCACCGTCGTGCCGCACTCGGCGCAGGCGATCAAGGACTACATCACCCGCAACTGTTGACCTCGACGTTCGGAAAGCCATGAACGTCGTCGGCTTCTGCGGGTATTCGGGCTCGGGCAAGACCACCTTGGCGGAGCACGTCATCGCTCGGCTGAAGCGGGCGGGGCTGCGTGTATCGGTGGTCAAGCATGCCCATCACCGCTTCGACATCGACCATGAGGGCAAGGACTCGTGGCGGCATCGCCAGGCGGGCGCCTTCGAAGTGGTGGTCGCCTCCGATCGCCGGCTCGCGAAGATCCGCGAGTACGAAGTGGCGTGCGAACCGACGGTGCACCAGTTGATTGCGGAATTGATCGACTGCGACTGGGTACTGGTCGAGGGCTTCAAGCACGCGGACATCGGCAAGATCGAGGTCTGGCGCGCAGACACCGGCCAGCGCATGCAGTACGTCGAGGACCCCTTCGTCTTTGCCATCGCCACCGACAGCCCCGACCAGCTGCCGGAACCGACCCTGCGCCCGGTATTGGACCTCAACGACCCGGACGCCGTGGTCGAGCATCTGCTGCAGAATGCTTCCCGCTATGAGTACACCGCCCCGTAGCCCCATGCTGAGCCTGGAGGAGGCGCTGCAGCGTCTCCTTGCTCCCGTCGCCCCGTTCCCGGAGCACGATCGGTTGCCGACGGCAGAGGCACTGGGCCGGGTGCTGGCAGAAGACCTGGTCTCGCCGCTCGACGTGCCGCCGCTCGCGAACAGCGCCATGGACGGCTATGCGGTGCGCCTGTCCAACATTCCCGACGAGGGCGTCGTGCTGCCCGTGTCGCAGCGCGTGGCGGCCGGCCAGGTGGGCGCGGTGCTCGAGCCCGGTACCGCTGCGCGCATCTTCACCGGCGCGCCGGTGCCTGAAGGGGCCGACGCGATCGTGATGCAGGAGCAGTGCGAGCGTCTCGACGACGACAAGGTGCGCATCAACACGGTGCCCTTGCCCCGGCAGTGGATCCGGGAGCAGGGCGAGGATGTGCGCCGGGGCAGCGTCGTGCTGGCGCGTGGCACCCGGCTGACCGCCCAGGCGATCGGATTGGCCGCCACCGTAGGGGCAGCGACTTTGGCGGTGGCGCGCAGGCCGCGCGTGGCGCTGTTCTCCACGGGCGACGAATTGGTGATGCCCGGCGAGCCGTTGCGCCCGGGAGCCATCTACAACTCCAACCGCTACACGCTGCGAGCCTTGCTTGCGCAGTTTGGCTGCGTATGCACCGACCTCGGCATCGTGCCCGATACGCTCGCAGCGACACGCGAGGCGCTGCGTGCTGCCGCCTCGGGCCACGACCTGATCCTCACGTCCGGCGGGGTCTCGGTGGGCGAGGAAGACCACATCAAGCCCGCGGTGCAGGCAGAAGGGCAGCTCGACCTGTGGCAGATCGCGATCAAGCCGGGCAAACCTCTGGCGTTCGGCCGCGTGCGGGGCGCTTGGTTCATCGGGCTGCCGGGCAACCCGGTGTCGAGTTTCGTGACCTTCCTGCTCGCGGTGCGGCCCTTCCTGCTGGCGCTGCAAGGGGCTCCGGTCGAGCCACCCAAGCCGGTACTGCTGCGCGCCTCGTTCGACTGGCCCAGGCCCGACAAGCGCCGCGAGTTCCTCCGTGTGCGCCGCACCGCGGACGGGCACGTCGAGTTGTTTCCCAACCAGAGCTCCGGTGTGCTCACCTCCACGGTGTGGGCCGACGGGGTGGTCGACAACCCGCCGGGGCAGGCCATCCAGGCCGGTGACGTGGTGCGCTACCTGTCGTTTTCGGAGTGGATGCAATGAAGGTGACGGTGAAGTACTTCGCGTCCATCCGCGAGGCGCTCGGTCCCGGCGAAACCGTCGACGTGGGGCACGGCTGCACGGTGGGGCAGTTGCGCGACCAGCTCATCGGGCGCTCGCCGGCGCATGCCGACTCGCTGGCACGCGGCAAGGCATTGCGTGCCGCGTTGAACCAGTCGCTGTGCGACGATGCCGCCGTGGTCACCGAGCACGCGGAAGTGGCCTTCTTCCCGCCCGTGACCGGAGGCTGAACCATGGGCATGCCACGCGTGAGCATCCAGACCGAAGACTTCGACCTGTCCGCTGAGGTGGCTCGCCTGCGTGCCGGCGACACCGGCGTGGGCGCGGTGGCCGCATTCGTCGGGACGGTGCGCGACGTGAGCGAAGGCCAGGGTGTGCAGCGCATGGAGCTGGAGCACTACCCGGGCATGACCGAGAAGTCGATCGAAGCCATGATCGACGAAGCCGAGCGGCGTTTCCGCATCCGCGCGGCGCGCGTGATCCACCGGGTGGGGCCGCTCGCGCCGGCCGACCAGATCGTGATGGTGGCTGTCACCTCGGCCCACCGGGGCGAGGCGTTCCAGGCCTGCGAGTTCCTGATGGACTACCTCAAGACGCAGGCGCCCTTCTGGAAGAAGGAGCACACGCCGGAAGGCGCTCGCTGGGTCGACGCGCGCAGCAGCGACGATGCTGCGCTGGCGCGGTGGGGCATCAAGGCCGACAACGCCGGCACGGCCCAGGGCTGATGCAGCAGATCACCCTGGCCCATGCGCTGGCGGTGGCGGCGGGCGCCTCCGTCGGGGCCGTGTTGCGCTGGCTGGTGGGCATGTGGCTGAACCCTAGCTGGGGCGGCTTTCCGCTCGGCACGCTGGCAGTCAACTGTGTGGGCGGATTGCTGATCGGCGGCGCACTGGTGTGGTTCAGTCGCTCGCCGGACGAGTTCTGGCGCCTCCTGTTCGTCACCGGCTTCCTGGGCGGATTGACCACGTTCTCCGCCTTTTCGCTCGAATCGCTGCATATGGTGCAGAAGGACCAATGGGGCCTGGCCGTGGCCCACACGATGGCGCACGTGCTGGGCGCACTGGGCTGCGCCGCACTCGGTTTTCGCGGCATGAGGCTGCTGCTGGGCTGATCGCGGCGCTGGATTGATCCAGCGCATGTCGAGGCACGGCGCTTGCACTTGAAATGTGCAACGCCTGCCTCATTTCCTTCGCAATTCGGAGGATTTTCCATGCGACTCGACAAGCTCACGACCAAGTTCCAGGAAGCCCTGGGCGATGCCCAGAGCCTCGCGCTGGCGCACGACAACCAGTACATCGAGCCGGCGCACATCCTGCTTGCCATGGTGCAGCAGGATGAAGGGCCCAAGGCCCTGTTGGCTCGGGCCGGCGTCAACACCAGCGGCCTGCAGAAGGCCGTGGAAGCCGCGATCAAGCGCCTGCCGCAAGTGCAGGGCGCCGAGCAGGTGCAGGCCGGCCGCGACACGATTTCGTTGTTGCAGGCGGCCGAGAAAGAAGCGCTCAAGCGCGGCGACCAGTTCGTCGCCAGCGAGATGTTCCTGCTGGCGCTGACCGATACCAAGGCCGAAATCGGCCAGATCGCCAAGGAGTTCGGCCTCACCCGCAAGTCGCTGGAGTCGGCCATTGAAGCCGTGCGCGGCGGCCAGCCGGTTGACAACGCCGAGGCTGAGGGCCAGCGTGAGGCGCTGAAGAAATACACGCTCGACCTCACCGAGCGAGCCCGCCAGGGCAAGCTCGATCCCGTGATCGGCCGCGACGAGGAGATCCGGCGCGCCATCCAGGTGCTGCAGCGCCGCTCGAAGAACAACCCGGTGCTGATCGGCGAGCCGGGCGTCGGCAAGACGGCGATCGTCGAAGGGCTGGCACAGCGCATCGTCGCCGGCGAAGTGCCCGAGACGCTGAAGAACAAGCGCGTGCTGGTGCTCGACATGGCCGGGCTGCTGGCGGGCGCCAAGTATCGCGGCGAGTTCGAGGAGCGGCTGAAGTCGGTGCTCAAGGAAGTGGCGCACGACGAGGGGCGCATCATCCTGTTCATCGACGAGATCCACACGATGGTGGGCGCCGGCAAGGCCGAGGGCGCCATCGACGCGGGCAACATGCTGAAGCCGGCGCTGGCGCGTGGCGAACTGCACTGCATCGGCGCCACCACGCTGGACGAATATCGCAAATACATCGAGAAAGACGCGGCGCTGGAGCGCCGCTTCCAGAAGATCCTGGTCGACGAGCCGACGGTGGAGGCGACCATTGCCATCTTGCGGGGCCTGCAGGAAAAGTACGAGGTGCACCACGGCGTCGAGATCACCGACCCGGCCATCGTGGCCGCGGCGGAGTTGTCGAACCGCTACATCACCGACCGCTTCCTGCCCGACAAGGCCATCGACCTGATCGACGAGGCTGCTGCCAAGATCAAGATCGAGATCGACTCCAAGCCGGAGGCGATGGACCGGCTCGATCGCCGGCTGATCCAGTTGAAGATCGAGCGCGAGGCCGTCAAGAAGGAAAAGGACGAGGCCTCGCAGAAGCGCCTGTCGCTGATCGAGGAAGAGATCGGCAAGCTCGAGCGCGAGTACGCCGACCTGGAAGAGATCTGGAAGAGCGAGAAGGCCACGGCCCAGGGCTCCGCCCAGATCAAGGAAGAGATCGATCGCATGCGCTTCCAGATCGAGGAGCTGAAGCGCAAGGGTGATTTCAACAAGGTGGCCGAACTGCAATACGGCAAGCTGCCGGAGCTGGAGAAGAAGCTCAAGGACGCGCAAGCCAAGGAGGCCGGCAAGGCCAAGGACGGCGGGCGGCCGCAGTTGCTGCGCACGCTGGTCGGTGCCGAGGAAATCGCCGAGGTGGTCGCGCGTGCCACCGGGATCCCCGTGAGCAAGCTGATGCAGGGCGAGCGCGACAAGCTGCTGCAGATGGAAGCGAAGCTGCACGAGCGCGTGGTGGGGCAGGACGAGGCCATCGTGGCCGTGGCCGATGCCATCCGCCGTTCGCGCGCGGGACTGTCCGACCCCAACCGGCCGCTGGGTTCCTTCCTGTTCCTCGGCCCCACGGGTGTCGGCAAGACCGAGTTGTGCAAGGCGTTGGCCGGCTTCCTGTTCGACAGCGAGGAGCACATGATCCGCATCGACATGAGCGAGTTCATGGAGAAGCACTCGGTCTCGCGGCTGATCGGCGCGCCCCCGGGCTACGTCGGCTATGACGAAGGCGGTTACCTGACCGAGGCGGTGCGCCGCAAGCCGTACAGCGTGGTGCTGCTCGACGAGGTCGAGAAGGCCCACCCGGACGTCTTCAACGTGCTGCTGCAGGTGCTCGACGACGGCCGGCTCACCGACGGCCAGGGCCGCACGGTGGACTTCAAGAACACCGTGATCGTGATGACCAGCAACCTGGGCTCGCACCTGATCATGCAGATGGCGGGGCAAGACCCGGAGCTGATCCGGGAGGCGGTGTGGGCGGAGGTCAAGGGCCATTTCCGGCCGGAGTTCCTGAACCGCATCGATGAGGCGGTGGTGTTCCACGCGCTCGACCAGAAGCACATCGAGTCGATTGCGAAGATCCAGCTGAAAGGCCTGGAGCAGCGGCTCGAGAAGATGGAGATGCGCCTGGACGTGTCGCCTGCGGCACTGGCCGAACTGGCCAAGGTGGGCTTCGACCCGGTGTTCGGTGCCCGGCCGTTGAAGCGGGCGATCCAGCACCGCATCGAGAACCCGGTGGCCAAGCTGATCCTGCAGGGGCGTTTCGGCCCGAAGGATGTGATCCCGGTGGACGTGCAGACGACCGAGCAGGGCAGCGAGTTCTCGTTCGAGCGCGTCGTGCACTGACGCGCGCGAGCTCTCCAGCAAGGCCGCCTCCTTCCAGGGACGGCCTTGTCGTTTCAGCCCCGCTGGCTTTGCAGCCAGGCGTCGAGTTTTTGAAGCTGGAAACGAATCAGCGACTGGTTGGTCTTGCTGCGTTCGAACAGGCAGTGCAGGGCGAGGTTGCGGCGGCCGGGCAGCGGGCGCAGCACCTGATGGTGACGCTCGGACGACAGCAGCATCTCCTGTGCGGGCTCGGCGATGCTCATCGCCATGCGGGCGAGGTGCTGTGCCTGGAAGAGCGCCGCACCTTGCTGGGCCATTTGAAGAGCGGAGGGGCTGCTGCCGGCATGGGCGAGGGCGGTGGCCTGGTTGATGTCGAACACGCAGCAGGCCTGCACGCCGGCAAGCTGTGACACCAGCCGCAGATAGGTCGCCAGCTCCACCGGGAGCGCCACCGAGGGCTGTGCCTTCGGTGCCGGCGCAAAAGCCTGGCGCACGGCAGCTGGGGGCGGTGCCGGCGGCTCGAGGTCGAGCGCCAGCAGGCGCAGCTCATGGCTGCTGGCCGGGGCGGCAAGGCGGCCGCGTAGATGGTTCTTCTGCCAGAACCCCAGGATGTAGTTCCACGCGTCGACAGGACGCGACGGGGCTGACGCAGCGCGGACCAGCAGGCCGTGACGCTGGACGACCTGCTCGCCTTGCGAGGCGGCTGCCGCTGCCGCATGGCTGCCGAGCGGCAGCACGAGCAGATTCGGGCAGCTCCAGGTGCTGGCATGGACCAGTTGCATCATCGACCGCAGCGCGTTGGCGCTGCCTTGGCCGGCCATCTCACCCAGCAGGACCACGCTGGCCTGGCTGTGTTCCATCAGCACGCGTGCCAGCGCCTGCTGGGCGGAGGGCGTACTGTCGGCGGCGGTGGAATAGAGCCGCGTCTTCTCGCCGCCTTGGTCGGTGAAAGTGACGTACTCGATGCAAGCGAGCGTGGTGCCGTAACCCTGCTGGCGGATCACCAGCCGCTGCACCGGGCTGCACCCGAAGGCGGCGAGCTGGCGCAGGAACTGGCGTGAGTGCGTGTCGCCCAGATCGTGCAGCGCGATGTGGCGGCTCTCCAGATGCACGAATTGCTGACGCAGCGCCTCGGCCGCATCGCATGAGACGAACAGCTCCCAGGTGTCGCCTCCTACCGGGCGGCCGATGTCCCTTGGGTGGCCGCTGAGGTATTCGTCCTCCTCGTCCATGATGGCCGTGTGGCTGCCGTCCGATGGTCGGGTGGCGGCCCACTCGGTGGCTTGGTCCGGTTGAAGGCTTCGGCCGTGCTTTACCCGGCCGTTGGTGTCCTGGAGGGGAGGCTGGTACATGGCGGAGGGGGGTTGGGGCGGATGAAATTCAGTGTAACCACTTGTTTCATTCTCCTGTTCCACCTGAATTGGGGGTGAGGCGAGCGCCGCGTGCGCTGACCGCGCAGGGCGGCCCCACCCCGCCGGGGCTTGGCTGCGAAGGCCGCCGATAGAATCGGCCCTCCATCTCCGCCAACACAACAGGACTCGCATGCAAGCGACTTCACAAGCCCCCGTCGTCATTGTTGGCGCCGGGCTCGCCGGGCTGACCGTGGCATTGCATCTGGCCGACCATCAGCCGGTGGTGGTGTTGGCGAAGCGGAACATGGACGAGGCGGCGACGGCGTGGGCGCAGGGCGGCATTGTGGGCGTGCTGGGCAGCGACGACAGCGTCGACAGCCACGTCCGCGACACGCAGGATGCCGGCGCCGGGCTGGTCGACGAGCAGACCGCCCGCTTCATCGCCGAGCACAGTGCTAGCGCCGTGGAATGGCTGGTGCAGCGCGGCGTGCCGTTCTCGGCTGACCCTTCCGGCCCGCTTGGATTGCATCTCACGCGTGAAGGCGGGCACGCCGTGCGCCGCATCGCGCACGCGGCCGACGCGACCGGCAAGGCCATCCACGACGTGCTGCTGGCGCAGGTCAAGGCGCATCCGAACGTCGACTTGCGCGAGCGCTGGATGGCGGTCGACCTGATCACCTCCCGCCATTTGAAGCGCGACGAGCCATCGCGCTGCTACGGCGTCTATGCACTCGACATCGACCAGGGCCGCGTGGAGACGCTGCCCGCCGCCGCGGTGGTGCTCGCCACCGGGGGCGTGGGCAAGGTCTACCGCTACACCAGCAACCCGGACACCGCCACCGGCGACGGTATCGCGATGGCGTGGCGCGCGGGCTGCCGGGTGGGCAACATGGAGTTCATCCAGTTCCATCCCACCTGCCTGTACCACCCACAGGAGCGCAGCTTCCTGATCACCGAGGCGTTGCGCGGCGAGGGCGCGCAACTGAAGCTGCCCGACGGCACCCGCTTCATGCCTGCGCACGATGCCCGCGGCGAGCTGGCCCCGCGCGACATCGTGGCTCGCGCGATCGACTTCGAGATGAAGAAGCACGGCCTCGACCATGTGTGGCTCGACGCCACGCACCTGGGCGCCGACTTCCTGAAGGAACACTTCCCGACCATCCACGCACGGTGCCTGAAGCTCGGTATCGACATCACGCGCCAACCGATACCCGTGGTGCCGGCCGCGCACTACACCTGCGGCGGCATCGTCACGGACCTGAGCGGCCGTGCCGACCTCCCGGGGCTGTACGCGGTGGGCGAAGCCAGCTACACCGGCCTGCACGGCGCCAACCGGCTGGCCAGCAACTCCTTGCTGGAATGCGTGGTGCTGGGGCGCACGGTGGCCGAGCACATCCGCGAGCACGCGGGCGATGCACCGCCCTTGCTGCCGGCGTGGGACGAAAGCCAGGTGGAAGACGCCGACGAGCAGGTCGTCATCTCGCACAACTGGGACGAGTTGCGACTGCTGATGTGGAACTACGTCGGCATCGTGCGTACCACGCGCCGTCTGGAGCGGGCGCTGCACCGCATCAAGCTGCTGCGCACCGAGATCGACGACTACTACGCCAACTTCCGCGTCACGCGCGACCTGCTGGAGTTGCGCAACCTGGTCGATTGCGCCGAGCTGATCGTGCGTTCGGCGCTCGTGCGGCACGAAAGCCGCGGGCTGCACTACAGCCGCGACTTTCCGCAGACCTTGCCGGCCAGCTTCCCGACCATCCTCGTGCGCCCGGCCGGGCGCCGCGGCGGCAACGGGGCGCCGGTGCCGAACTTCCTCGGAATGTGAGGCGCGTCAGCCGCGCGCGCGCATCGCGGCGCGGGCCTGCACGAACTCGAACGCGAAGGTGACGGCCTCTTCCACGGCGCGTTCGATCTCGGCGCGTTCTTTCTCGGTCAGATAGAACACCAGATCCACCTCGTGGCGGATGTAGCGCGGCGGCAGGCGGTTGAGCGCCACGCACAGCACGTCCGGGAGCAAGTCCGCCTTCATGTGCGGATAGCGGGCGGTCGCGTCCGAGATGGCCTGCATCACGGGGCGTTCGTAGTAGTTGTGGATGGTGGCGAAGTCGTCGGTGATGCGCATGGCGGGCTCCTCGTGGGCAGTATCGGCCGTGGTGGCCGAAGCTGTAGCCCGAAGTGCAGACCCGGTGCGCCTTAGATCACGCTGCGCCCGCCTCGCCATGAGGCTGCCAGCGGGTTGAAGCCGAAGCGGCATGCCAGATCGCGTGGATGGTCGATGGCCCAGAGAGCCAGGTCGGCCTGCAGGCCGGGCGCCAGGCGGCCCGTTTCGTCTTGCAGGCCCAGCGCGCGTGCGGCATGGCGCGTCACCCCTGTCAGGGCTTCGGCCGGGGTCAGCCCGAACAGCGTGCAGCCCATGTGCAGCATCAGCAGCAGTGACGTACATGGGCTGGTGCCCGGGTTGCAGTCCGTCGACAGGGCGATGGGCACGCCGTGCTCGCGCAGCGCGGCCACGTCGGGCAACTGCTTTTCGCGCAGGCAGTAGAACGCACCGGGCAGCAGCACGGCCACGGTGCCGATGCGGCCCATGGCGGCGATGGAGTCGCGCGAGCTGTACTCGATGTGGTCGGCCGACAGGGCCTGGAATTCGGCTGCCAGCGCGGCGCCGCCCAGGTCGCTGAGCTGGTCGGCGTGCAGCTTGACCGGCAGGCCGAGCGAGCGGGCCGCTTCGAAGACCCGCCGGGTCTGGGCGGGCGAGAAGCCGATCCCTTCGCAGAACGCGTCGACCGCGTCGACCAGCCCTTCCCGGTGCGCCGCCGGCAGCATCTCGTGGCAGACGAAGTCGACGTACTCGTCGGCCCGACCGCGGTATTCGGGGGGCACCGCGTGCGCGCCCAGGAAGGTGGTCTTCACCCGGATGGCGTGCAGGTCACCCAGGCGTCGCGCGGCCCGCAGCAGGCGCAGCTCGGTTTCCAGGTCCAGCCCGTAGCCGGACTTGATCTCCAGCGTCGTGACGCCTTCGCGTACCAGCGAGAGCATGCGCGGCGTTGCTGCTTCGATCAGATCGTCCAGCGACGCGGCGCGGGTCGCACGCACGGTGGACACGATGCCGCCGCCGGCGCGCGCGATCTCCTCATAGCTCGCGCCCTGCCAGCGTTGCTCGATCTCGGCCGCGCGGCTGCCGGCCCAGACGAGGTGCGTGTGGCAGTCGATCAGTCCTGGCGTGAGCCAGCCGCCGTGGCCGTCGACTTCACGCTCGGCGCGCAGGTCGCGTGGCAGGTCTCGTGCTCGTCCGAGCCACGCGATGCGGCCATCGACGATCGCGAGGGCTGCGTCGTGCAACTCGCCATAGCCGCTCGGGTCGGCAAGCGTTGCCAGGTGCACGTTGCGGATCAGCAGGTCGGTTTGCATGCGGCGGCTTTCTGCCAGCTGTCGACGACGCGCCACGCCAGGCGCGCGGCGGTGCGCGCGGTGCGCTGGTCGATGTCCAACGCCGGGCACAACTCGGCAATGTCTGCGATGCGCAGCTTGCCGCAGCCGGCGACGCAGGCGACCAGCGGCTCCAGCACGTCCATCGGCACCCCGCGTGCGGCGGGCGCGCTCACACCGGGGGCCACGCAGGCGGGCAGCACGTCGAGGCAGACCGTGAGGTAGACATGGTCGAACCCTGCGAGCCAGCGTTGCAGCTCTTCCCAGCGCTGGGGCAAGGTGGCGGCGGTCAGTTCGTCGTCGTGCACCCACGAAGCACCACGTTCGCCGGCAAGTTCGAAAAGGGCGCGTGTGTTCGACGTGACGCTGAGCCCGAGGCAGCGATACGCCACGTTCCAGCCCTGCGTCTGCGCGTGGTCGAGCGCCTGCAGGAAGCCGGTGCCCGAGGTGGACTGCGTGTCTCGACGCAGGTCGAAGTGGGCGTCGAAGTTGACGATGGCCAGGCGCTCGCCACTGCGCGGCGCATGCTGCGAGGCCGCAAGGCCCTGGTAGCTGGCCCACGCGATCTCGTGCCCACCGCCCAGCCCGAGCACCAGATGGCCGCCGTCGAGCAGTCGCGATGCACGCGCGGCGTACTCGCGCTGCGCGGCTTCGAGCTGCTGGTCCAGGCAGGCGACGTCGCCAGCGTCATACAGTGGCAGAGGCCGGTGGACGGGCAGGTTGGCGAGCATGCGCCGCAGAGCCAGCGGGCCCTGGTCGGCGCCCGCGCGGCCCTGGTTGCGCCGCACCCCCTCGTCGCTGGCCAGGCCAAGCAACGCGACGCCCGCCGCAGCGTTCTCATGCCACGGCTGCACCACCTGGTGCCAGCGATGGCCCGCCTCGCCATCGAGCGCGTCGACGCGGCCCTGCCACGGCACCCGCCATTGCGGCCCGTGCGCGGTGCTCACGCCGCGCTCCATGAGGGCAGCACGCCGCCCGCATAGCGTGTGAAGGTGCCGGCGTCGATCAGTTGCTCGACGGCTGCGATGTCCGGCGCGAAGTAGCGGTCTTGCGCGTAGTGAGGCACCCGGCTGCGGATCGCCGCGTGCACTTCTTCGAGCGGCACCGACGATGCGAGCGGCCGGTGGAAGTCGATGCCCTGGGCAGCCGCGAGCAGCTCGATGGCGATGATGTGGCGCACGTTGAGTGCCATGTCGGCAAGCTTGCGGGCAGCGAAGGTGGCCATGCTCACATGATCTTCCTGGTTCGCCGAGGTCGGCAGCGAGTCCACGCTGGCGGGGTGGGCGAGCGTCTTGTTCTCGCTGGCCAATGCCGCAGCCGTGACGTGCGCAATCATGAAGCCGGAGTTGATGCCCGGGTCAGCCACCAGGAAGGGCGGCAGGCCCGAGAGCGTGGCATCGATCAGCAGTGCGATGCGGCGCTCCGACAGCGCCCCGACCTCGGCGATCGCGAGCGCCAGCGTGTCGGCTGCAAAGGCCACCGGCTCGGCGTGGAAGTTGCCCCCCGAGAGCACTTCGCCGCTGTCGGTGAACACGAGCGGGTTGTCGGACACCGCATTCGCCTCGATGACCAGCGTCTTCGCCGCATTGCGGATCAGCTCCAGGCAGGCGCCCATGACCTGCGGCTGGCAGCGCAGCGAGTAGGGATCCTGCACGCGGTCGTCTCCGGTGCGGTGCGAGGCGCGGATCGCGCTGCCATCGAGCAGTTGGCGGTACAACCGGGCCACCTCGATCTGGCCTGCGTGCCCGCGCACTTGATGGATGCGATCGTCGAAGGGGGCGTCCGAGCCTTTGGCCGCGTCCACGCTCAACGCGCCGGCTACCACAGCTGCTGCAAACACCTGCTCGGCGCGCAGCAGGCCGATCAGCGCGATGCCGGTCGACACCTGCGTGCCGTTCAGCAAGGCGAGACCTTCCTTGGCCGCCAGCGTCACCGGTTGCAGCCCAGCCTGCTTCAGCGCCTGTGCTGCATCCATCACGTGACCTTCGACGCGCACCTGGCCTTCGCCCATCAACGGCAATGTCAGGTGGGCGAGTGGCGCCAGGTCGCCCGAGGCACCGACCGAGCCCTGGGAGGGAATGCATGGCCAGATCTGCGCGTTGTACATCGCGATGGCCGCATCCAGCACCTCCGGCCGTATGCCGGAATAGCCGCGTGCGAGCGAAGCGATCTTCAGCAGCAGGATCAGCCGCACCGTGTCGTCGTCGAGCAGCGGGCCCACGCCCACCGCATGCGAGCGCACCAGGTTGGCCTGCAGCAGCGCGAGCTGCTCACGGGGGATCTGCACCTTCGCGAGCTTGCCGAAGCCGGTGTTGATGCCATAGGCCGGCTCGCTGCCTTCGCCGATGCGCTGCACCGTGGCGGCGCTGGCGGCGATGCCGGCACGGCATTCGAGGTCAAGCTCGATCGGCATGAAGCCGGCGGCCACCTCGCGCAGGGTCAGCAGGTCGAGCTTGCCGGGATGCAGGATCAGACGGTCGGCCGGGTTCACAGGGCACCTCCGTGCAGGGGGATGCGCACGCCTTGTTCGCGCGCAGTGCGTATCGCCAGTTCATAGCCGGCGTCGGCATGGCGCACGACGCCGAGGGCGGGGTCGTTCCACAACACGCGTTCGAGGCGGGCATCGGCCTCGCGCGAGCCGTCGCAGACGATCACCACCCCCGAATGCTGCGAATAGCCCATGCCGACCCCGCCGCCGTGGTGCAGGCTGACCCAGGTGGCGCCGCCGGCGGTGGCGGTCAGTGCGTTGAGCAGCGGCCAGTCCGACACTGCATCCGAGCCGTCGCGCATGGCTTCGGTTTCGCGGTTGGGGCTGGCGACCGAGCCGCAGTCGAGGTGGTCGCGGCCGATCACGACAGGCGCCTTCAGCTCGCCGTTGCGCACCATTTCGTTGAAGGCGAGCGCCGCCTTGTGCCGCTCGCCCAAGCCGAGCCAGCAGATGCGTGCCGGCAACCCCTGGAAGGCGATGCGCTCGCGCGCCTGGTCGAGCCAGCGGTGCAGGTGCGCGTTGTCGGGGAACAGCTCCTTCACCTTGGCATCGGTCTTGTAGATGTCTTCCGGGTCGCCCGACAGCGCCACCCAGCGGAACGGGCCCTTGCCCTCGCAGAACAGCGGGCGGATGCAGGCGGGCACGAAGCCGGGAAAGTCGAACGCGTTCGAAACGCCCTGGTCGAGCGCGACCTGGCGGATGTTGTTGCCGTAGTCGATGGTCGGCACCCCCATTTCATGGAAGCCGAGCATCGCGCGCACGTGCTCGGCACACGAGGCGGCAGCGGCCTGCACCAGTTGCAGCCGTTGTGCGTCGGTCCCTGCGCGGGCAGCCTGCCATTGCTCGACCGTCCAGCCGCGCGGCAGGTAGCCGTTGACGAGGTCGTGGGCCGAGGTCTGGTCGGTCACCGCGTGCGGGCGCTGGCCGCCGCGCCGTGCGCGTTCGACGAATTGCGGCAGCAGGTCGGCCGCATTGCCGAGCAATGCCACCGAGGTCGGCTGCTTGGCGTTGGCGATGATCTGCAACGCCTCGTCGATGCTGTGCGCCTTGTGATCCACGTAACGCGTGCGCAGGCGGAAGTCGATGCGCGACTCCTGGCACTCGATCACGATGCAGTGTGCACCGGCCAGCACGGCCGCCAGCGGCTGGGCGCCGCCCATGCCACCCAGGCCCGCGGTCAGGATCCACTTGCCGGACCAGTCGCCGCCGTAGTGCTGGCGGCCCAGCTCGACGAAGGTCTCATACGTGCCCTGCACGATGCCTTGCGAGCCAATGTAGATCCACGAGCCGGCCGTCATCTGGCCGTACATCATCAGGCCCTTGCGATCGAGTTCGTGGAAGTGCTCCCACGTGGCCCATTTCGGCACCAGGTTCGAATTGGCCAGCAGCACGCGGGGCGCGTCCGCATGTGTCTTGAGCACGGCCACCGGCTTGCCGGACTGCACGAGCAGCGTCTCGTCGGCCTGCAGCTGGCGCAGCGACTCGAGGATGGCCTCGAAGGCCGGCCAGTTGCGGGCCGCCTTGCCGATGCCGCCGTAGACGACCAGGTCCTCCGGCCGCTCGGCCACCTCCGGGTCCAGGTTGTTCTGGATCATCCGGTAGGCGGCCTCGATCAGCCAGTTCTTGCAATGCAGTTCAGGGCCGCGGGGCGCGCGGACGGTGCGGGGTGGGGTGCTCATGGGGTCTCCTGGGTGCCTTCTGGTGGAGGGCGGGTCAGCCGTGGTGAGGCTGCGTGAACGAGAAACGGCCGCTCAACCTGTAGCGGCGCGCAGGGTGGAACAGCTTGGCCACGCTCACCACCCGGCCGCCGGACCAGGTGCGGCGGTTCAGCACCAGCACGGGTTCCTGAGCGTCGAGCTGCAGGTGCCGTGCGACCTCGGGCGCGGGCGTGTCGGCCTCGATGACGTGCTCGGCCTGCTCCAGAGGCGCCACGCGCGAGAGGTAGTGATGCGGTGTATCGGTGCCCAGGTCTTGTTCCAGGTAACCGGGGGCGGCCGCCGGGTTGACGTAGCGGTCTTCGAGTTGCAGCGGCTGCTCGTCGGCGAAGTGCAGCAGCAGCGAATGGAACAGCGGGGTGCCCACCGGCAATCCGAAGGCTTGGGCGAGCGCCGCATCGGCTTGCGTCGAGCCGAGCGACAGCACCGAGGCACGGTGCCGCTGGCCGCGCTGCAGGATCTCGTCGCGGATGCCGTGCACCTCGACCATCGTCGACTCGGCCTTGGGGCCGGAAACGAAGGAGCCGACGCCCTGAACCCGTGTGATTGCGCCGCTGGCGGCCAACTCGCGCAGCGCGCGGTTGACCGTCATGCGCGAGAGGCCGAATTCGCGGGTCAGTTCGCCTTCGCTGGGGATGCGCTCGCCCGGCCGCCAGTCGCCTGCGGCAATGCGGCCCAGGATGTGGCGCTTGAGCTTGAGGTATTCGGGGGCAGCTTGGGTCGACATGATCGGCGCATCATATCAACTTGTATATACAGGTCAATACAGGAATTTTCGATGTCACTCAGGGGTTGGAACTCGTTGCAGGGGAGGCGCAAGGCAAAAAGGCCAGCTGAATGAACAGCTGGCCTTTTCCTGAGCGGAGCGAAGAGCCGCGCTTATTCCTGCTCGGCCTCTGCTTCGATGCGACATGCCGGCGGCAGGTGCTTGTGCGCCATGTCGGATTCGCACGACCAGTGCACGTTGCCTTCGTCGTCGAGGCGGGGAATCAGCCTGATCGTCGTCTCGTCCTTCATCACCAGGACGACGTTCACGTCCTCGCCCGAGTAGGCGATGCTGTCCAGGCCTGCAGGCAGCGCGCCGCTCGTGAAGCCTGCCTGCTCCAGCGATTCCGGCACTTCCTCGTTCTGCACGTAATAGCCCTCGACGAGCTTCGCGGCCTGCATGCCGTACTGGTATGCCTCAGACGCCTGCGTGCGCTTGGTGTAGTCCTGGTACGCCGGGAGGGCCACTGCCGCCAGGATGCCGACCACCGCGACCATTGCGAAGATGCCCACCGCGCCACTGCCATGACCCCCGACCCGCGGCGTGAAGAACGCAAACAGCCAGGCGAAACCGCTGCGCCTCGGGAACTGCACGTTGTCGCCGTCGAGGAGGCGGGCCAGCCGCTTCACCAGCCACGGGTAGTCGCCCGTCAGCTCGTGGTACGACATCCAGAACCCGCCGGAATGCTGCGACTGCTGCGCCAGTTCGCGCAGGTTCACGTTGGCCCAGCGCTTGCCGCCCGCCGAAATGGCGGCCAGCCCACGGGCCGCATGTTCGGGGTTGGGGCAGCAGGCCAGTCCGTGCAGGTCGCAGGTGTATTCGCGGGCACGCGAGTAGGCCGCACCGAGCAGCGGCAACAGGGCGGCCGGCGCACGCCAGATGGCGCCGGTGAGGTGACCGCGGCGGATGTGGCCCAGTTCGTGGCCGATGTAGAAGTCCAGCGCCTCGGGCTGGTCGTCGAATGCGTCGACCACGTCCGACAGCAGGATCACGAAGTGCCGGCCCAGGAAGCGGGTGGCAAACGCGTTGAACAGGCCGTCGCCATGCAGCACGTAGGCCTCGGGCAGCTCCTGCACCTCGAGCTTGCGGCAGCATTCGACGAAGCGCTTGTGCAGGTCGGGGAACTGGGTGGGGGTCAGCTTGACCGCCGTGCCCTTGATGTACGAGATGAACGCCGAGTGGACGAACAGGTAGGCGATGAAGCCGTAGAAGAGCACCAGGCCTGCGGTGAGCAGGGTCAGCGGCACCCAGATGAACAGCGAGAACACGAGGCAGATGGCCGCCAGCGCGCGCTCGTGCTTATAGACGAGTTGTTGATTCAAGATGGCCCCTCTCCGGGCGAACATTTGGTTGTTGTGGTGGGAGCGGGCAGGCCGGCTCCCCCTCCGCCCGTTGCCGGGCTGGCGGATTCTAGGAGAGGTGGCGGTCGTCGAGGGCCCCGGCTTGCGGGGGGCGATCAGGCGTTCAGAGGCGTTCGAGCACGCGCATGGAGTAGTCGACCGCCTTGATGTCTTTCGTCAGGCGACCGATCGAGATGCGGTCGACGCCGGTTTCGGCGATGGCTCGCACCTGATCGAGTTGCACGCTGCCCGACACTTCCAGCAGCGCACGCCCCTGGTTGACCGAGACGGCTTCGCGCATCTGCTCGAGCGAGAAGTTGTCCAGCAGCACGCTCGTCGCGTCCGCCGCGAGCGCTTCGCGCAGTTGCCCGATCGATTCGACCTCGATCTGGATGTCCACGCCCGCATTCAGGGCCTGCGCGTTGCGCAGCGCCTGCGTGATGCCGCCGGCGGCCGCGATGTGGTTTTCCTTGATGAGGATGCCGTGGTAGAGCGCCAGCCGCTGGTTCTGGCCGCCGCCGACGCGCACGGCGTACTTCTGGGCCAGCCGCAGCCCGGGGATGGTCTTGCGGGTATCGAGAATGGCGCAGCCGCGCGGGTTGGGCGAGGCACCCTCGATCGCATCGACGTGGCGGCGGGTGAGGGTGGCGGTGGCCGACAGCAACTGCAGGAAGTTCAGCGCGGGGCGCTCGGCGGCCAGCAGCGCGCGCGCGTCGGACTCGATGTGGCAGACCAGGGTGTCGGGCGCCATGCGGGCACCTTCGTCGTAGTGCCAGTCGATGCGCGCCCCGGCATCCAGCGCCTTCACGCAGCCTTCGAACCACTCGCGCCCGCACAGCACCGCGTCCTCGCGCACCAGCACGCGGGCCTTCACGCGTTGCCCGGCTGGCACCAATTGGCCGGTCCAGTCGCAGCGGCCGATGTCTTCCATCAGTGCATCGCGGACGTTGCGCTCGCGCGCCTGCTCAAGGGTTTCGTTGAAGTCAAACATGGGTAAGAAGGCGCCTCAGGCCGCGCCGACGTTGGGAACAAAGCCTTGCGCAGGCTTCGAGATGCTGGCGGGGTGGCGGGCGACGAAGTCGAGCATGCGCTCGATGCAGCCCAGCGCCTGGCTGCGGGTGGGTTCGGGCACGGTGATCTCGCCGGTGCCTTGTTCGAGGCAGGCCACCACACCCTGCAACGCGTTCATCGCCATCCAGGGGCAGTGGGCGCAGCTCTTGCAGGTGGCGCTGTTGCCGGCAGTGGGGGCTTCGATCAGCACCTTGTCGGGCGCGAGCTGCCGCATGCGGTGCAGGATCCCGTTGTCGGTGGCGACGATGTATTCGGTCGCGCTGCCCTGCACCACGGCCTGCAGCAGTTGCGAGGTGGAGCCGACCACGTCGGCCTGCTCGACCACACTGCGCGGCGATTCCGGGTGCACCAGCACCTTCGCGCCGGGGTGCTCGCGCTTGAGCAGTTCCAGCTCCATGCCCTTGAACTCGTCGTGCACGATGCAGGCGCCGTTCCACATCAGCATGTCGGCGCCGGTCTGCTCCTGGATGTAGCGACCCAGGTGCTTGTCGGGCGCCCACAGGATCTTCTCGCCCTGATCCTTCAGGTGCTGCACGATGGCCAGCGCACAGGAACTCGTCACCATCCAGTCGGCGCGCGCTTTCACGGCGGCACTCGTGTTGGCATAGACGACGACCTTGCGGTCCGGGTGGGCGTCACAGAAGGCGGCGAATTCGTCCGGCGGGCAACCGAGGTCGAGCGAGCAGGTCGCGTCAAGGTCGGGCATCAGCACCCGCTTGTCGGGCGACAGGATCTTGGCCGACTCGCCCATGAAGCGCACGCCCGCCACCACCAGCGTCTTGCTCGCGTGATCGCGGCCGAAGCGGGCCATTTCCAGCGAGTCGGCGACGCAGCCGCCGGTCTCGAGTGCCAGGTCCTGCAGGTCGCCGTCGACGTAGTAGTGCGCGACGAGCACGGCGTTGTGGCGGGCGAGCAGCGCCTTGGCGCGCTCTTTCCACTGCCGGCGCTGGTCGGGGCCGAGCGGCTCGGGCACCTTGGCCCAGGCGTGAGCGGTGCAGCTGGCGCCGGAGGCGTCCTGCCGGGTGTAGTCGAAGATCACTTGTTCCATGTGGCGGGCAGGCGCAACAACGTGCCTGCGTGGCGGAGGTGGACCGAAATGGTAGCCGAGCGCCCGCCGGGCGCTCGCGCACATGGATATGGGGTGGCTCGGGCGTTATCCCAAGGACTTTTCTGCGTCCATGATCTTGAAGCGTGCGAGCGCGAGGTTGGTGCGCAGCTTGTCGAGGATGGCCAGCACGAAGACGTCCGGGTGCGCAGAGACGGTTCGCAGCACCTGGTGACGCTTGGCGTGCGTGACGATGATCTCGTCGACCCGGTCGCCACAGCCCATGTCGAGCGAGGCACGGCGGTGCGCTTTCAACACTTCGGTGTGGGTGGCGGCCGCCAGCCCGATGTTCAGGTCGTCGGTGTCGTCGGCCATCTGGCTGCCGAGCACCATGCCGGTGGTGGAGTCGACCACGCAGCAGGCGAGCATGCCCTCGACCTGCATCAGCTGATCGAGCGTGCGCACGAGGCGTGTGCCGTCGAGCGACGGGCGCGGCACATCGGCCTGCAAAGCGGTGACTGTCGGCGCGGGCGCCGTGGAGGGCGGGGTGCGCGGCACTTTGCCGGCCACCGGCGGCTCCAGGTCAGCCACCTTGATCGGGAAGTCGTTGTCCACCAGGGCGGCCCCCTCCCATTTGGGCAGGCCCTTGACCTTGTTCCACACGTTCAGCACGTTGTTCCATACGGCCGACGCGCTGGTCATCGGCTCGGTCGTCACCATCACGTTGAGCCGCTCCGGCCACGGCATGGCGGCGATGCGCGGGGCCATCTGCGCCACCGGGGTCGACAGCATGAACAGCAGGTTGGGGCAGCGCCAGTGGGTGCCACGGGTGGCGGCGTTCAGCATGCCGACGATCTGCTCGAGCGCCGATTGCGGCATCGGCGCCACGATCACGGCCGTGAGATGGCTGCTTTCCATCAGCGCCACGGGGATGGTCTGCGCGTCGCTGCCGGCATCGCGCACATCGGTGTGATAGACCTTCAGCGGGTCTTCCACCCGCCGGGGCAGCGCGGTTCGCTCGATCAGCGCGATGGTCGCCAGCGTGTTCTGGTGCCTCAGGTGCAGCCGCTCGATGGGTTGACCGGAGGCGTCCGACAGCGCCTTGATCACACTGCTGGCCCACATGCGGGCCGGGTCGAACAGCGTGATCTGCCGCGTGGCGGTGTCGAGGTCGGCGCGGGTCGCCTTCAGTTGCTGACGGATTGCCTCGGAAGGGGAGCCGGTGATGAACAGGTCGCGCGTGTGCTTGTCGACCATGTGCCCCTGGTCGCTGACCTCGGTCGCGGTGCTTTCAAGGATGGCGGTGGCCGCGAAGTCCGGCCCTTCCGCTGCCGCGCGACGGCCGCGCCCCCGAGGTTCATTGGGGGAGCCGAGGTCGCCGAAGAGGGAGGTGAGCATGCTGCGTCCTCTCGTCCTTGAAATGTGCGCGGCGCGGCGCGCGGTCTTGCTGCGGTGGCAAGCGGGATGCCATGAGGCGCCGGGCCGCAACGACAACCGGCGCAACGTGACGTTCGGTTGCAGTTTAGTCACCCAAACCCGGCCGGTCATGTCACCCGAAGTGGGGGCATCAGGCCCGATGGTCGGGCGGTCATCGCACGTCGATGAACGGTCTTGCGCAAGCGCGAGGCTGTCAACGCGCCGTCTGGGCGCCGAAGAACTGGCTGGGCGGCGTGCCGACCGAGCGGCGCACCATGGCGGTGAAGGCGCTGGCGCTGGCATAGCCCAGTTCTGCGGCAATGTGGCTCATGGGCAGCTTGTGGGCCGCCAGCGACAGTGCCTTGGCCAGCAGCACCTGCTGGCGCCACTGCACGAAGCTCGAGCCCAGCTCCTGCCGGAACAGCCGGGCGATGGTGCGCGGACTGGCGCCGACGTCCTGCGCCCAGGCGTCGAGCGTCGCGTGGCGGACCGGGTCGTCGAGCACCGCCTGGCACAGCGAACGCAGTCGCTTGTCGCTCGGCAGGTCCACCCCCAGGCGCACGGCCCGAGCGCGACGCAGTTCATCGCAGACCAGCGCACTCAGATGGTGCTCGCGGCGCAGTTCTTCGGGTGTCAGGGCCGTGCTGTCGCTGTCGGCCCGGGTGTCGAGTTCGAGCACCAGCGCGCGCAGCAGGTCGGACACCTCGAGCACCCGGCACTGGCGCCATTCGGCGTCGCTGCCCTGCAAGGGTTGCGGCCCGCAGCTTCCGCCCGGCTGGTGGAAGTAGACGGTGCGCATGTCCGCATCTTCGATGACGGTGATGGCGTGCTCCACGCCGGGTGGCACCCACACCACCCGCGACGGCGGCACGATGTAGGTGCTGCGCGCGGTGCTCAGCCGCAGCACGCCGGTGGCGGAAAAAGTGAGCTGCCCCCACGGGTGGGTGTGCGGCGTCACGTGGAAGTCGGCGCGCAGCCCGTGCGACTTGGCCCGCACCGGCCGCTGCGCGGTGGGGGTGAACAGATGAGGAGTGAGCGGGCCGATCCGTTCGAGCGCGCGGGCGGAGGGGCGGCGTGGGCGGCTTGGCATGTTCTCGATAGAAATTGTCCCGCTATCGTAACTGCGCCGTGCGACGGCTGCCTACCATTCCGTCCAATCCACCTCACTCGCCTGTACTCATGACCACGGCTTCCACGTCCCCCAACCCCGTGCCGCTGCGGCAGGACGCGCGCACCATCGGCCTCATCGGCCTGGCGCACGGCACCTCGCACTTCTTCCACATGCTGCTGCCGCCGCTCTTCCCGTGGTTCATCAGCGACTTTTCGCTGAGCTACTCGGAACTGGGCCTGCTGGTGACCGTGTTTTTCGTGATCTCCGGGATCGGCCAGGCGCTGTCCGGCTTTCTGGTCGACAAGGTGGGCGCGCGGCCGGTGCTGTTCGCTGCGCTCGTCAGCTTTGCCTGCGCGGCGTTGGCAGCCGCTTCCGCGCAGGGCTATTGGGGGCTGATGCTGGCTGCCGCCTTGGCCGGGCTGGGCAACGCGCCGTTCCATCCTGTCGACTTCACCATCCTCAACAAGCGCGTCTCCGGCCCGCGGCTCGGGCACGCGTTCTCGGTGCATGGGATCACCGGCAACCTGGGCTGGGCCCTGGCGCCGGTCTTCCTGGCCGGGATCACGCACGCGACCGGCTCATGGCGGGTGGCCTACCTGTGTGCAGCAGCCGTCGCGAGCGTGGTGCTGGTGCTGCTACTGGTGAATCGTGATGCGATCGACGACCGACTCGGCGCCTGGGCGCACGAAGCCAAGAAGGGCGCGGCTGCTGCCGCCCCGGAGCACCCGCTTGCCTTCCTGCGCCTGCCGTCGGTCTGGCTGTGCTTCTCGTTCTTTTTCTGGTCGACCTGCGCGCTGAGCGCGGTGCAGAGTTTTGCGAGCCCCGCGCTGCAGCAGCTCTACGGCCTGCCGCTGTCCGTCACGGCGCTGGTCGTCACCGGCTTCATGCTGTGCGGTGCGGCCGGCATGGTGGTGGGCGGCTTTCTCGTCGCCAAGGTCGAACGGCTGGAGTTCACGATCGGCGTCGCGCTGTTGATCGGTGCCACCTTGCTGGCGCTGGCGGGCACCGGGCTGGTGACGGGGGTGGCGGCGGCCGTCGTGGCGTCGCTGGCTGGTTTCGGCACCGGGCTGGCCGGCCCGTCGCGCGACATGCTGATCAAGCGTGCCGCGCCACCGGGGGCCACCGGGCGCGTCTATGGCACGGTCTATTCGGGGCTCGATCTCGGCTTTGCCGTGGCGGCACCGACCTTCGGCATGCTGCTCGACCGCGGCCACCCGAGCTGGGTGTTCTATGGCGCAGCGCTCACGCTGGTGATGGGCGTGCTGTCGGCCACCTTGGTGGGAAGCCGCCAGCGCGCACGCCTGCCGGCGGCGGCGCATGCGTGAGGAGCCGACGATGAAGGTCCAAGACAGGCTGCGCGAACTGGGTCTCGTGTTGCCCAAGGTCATACCGCCCCGGGGCAGCTTCGTGCCTTGGGCGTTGCAGGGCGATGTGCTGCATCTTTCCGGCAAGGGCGCGCCGCTGCGTGACGGCACCGGACCGGTGCCCAAGGTGGGGCGTGAGGTGACAGTGGCCGAGGCGGCCGCCCATGCCCGCGAGGCGGCGCTCTACCAGATCGCGGTGATGCAAGAGGCGCTTGGCGACCTGGAGCGCGTACGGCGCATCGTCAAGGTGTTCGGCATGGTGAACGCGGTGCCGGATTTCACCGAACACACCGAAGTCATCAACGGCTGCTCCGACCTGCTGTTGCAGGTGTTCGGCGAAAAGGGCCGGCATGCCCGCTCGGCCATCGGGGTGGGCTCGTTGCCCAAGGGATTTGCCGTCGAGATCGAGATGTCCGTGGAGGTGCTGTAAGTGAAGTTGAGCGATATCCCTTTCGGCACCACCGACTGGTCGGCCGTGGAAGTGACCGAACATGCCGGCGAAACCGGCAAGGCCTATTGGCGCACCCGGCGGTTCGGCGACGTGCGCGTGCGCATCGTCGAGTACACGCCGGGCTACCTGGCGGACCACTGGTGCCGCAAAGGCCACATCCTGATGTGTCTCGAAGGCGAGCTGCACACCGAACTGGAAGACGGCCGGCGCTTCGTGCTGCACCCCGGCATGAGCTACCAGGTGGCAGACGACGCGGAGCCGCATCGCTCGTCCACGTCGGTGGGAGCGCGCCTGTTCGTCGTCGATTGAGACGCGCTGCGTCAGGCCGCGAGCGGCAGGGGATGCGGCTCGCCGATGACGGCGCACTCCTTCAGGAAGTCGCTGATGGCTGCCAGCGTGGCCACGGGTTGTTCGATCGGCGCGCCGTGCCCGGTGCCGCGCAGCACCACAAGGCGGGCGCGTCGCAGGTGCTGCGCGAGCGCACGCGCGTGAGCGGGGGGCGTGTTGGTATCCAGCTGGCCGGCCACCACGAGCGCAGGGATGTCGAGCGCCTGCAGCCTGGGCAGCACGCTGTCGCGGTCGGCGACCATCTCGACGACCCGGCGCACCACGCCGCCGTCCATGCGGCCGAGCGCCTGTCGCCATGCCGATACCGCGCGCGGCTGGCGCCTTCTGAACGGGGCCGAGAACATCGCCTTGGCCGCCTCGCCGGTCAGCAACGGCGCCGGCCCGAACAGCCCGGCACCGCCTGCAAGCGCATGGAACTTGATGCGCCGCCAGGTGTCTTCGCGCCCGCCGCTCGTGTTCATCAGCACCATCGCGCGCACGCGTTGCGGATGGGCGAGCGCGAAGCGCATGCCGACCATGCCGCCGAGGCTGAAGCCGACCAGCGTGACCTGGTCGAGTTCGAGCACGTTGCAGACGGCCCGCACGTCTTCCGCAAGCCGGTCCAGCGACCACGGCGTGCTCGGCCGGGTGCTGTAGCCGTGGCCGCGCCAGTCGATGCGGATCACCCGGACATGCTGCGCCAGTTCGCGGGCCTGGAACTCGAACAAGCGGGTGTCGCACAGCATGCCGGGCAGCATCAGCACGGGCTCGCCGTGGCCGATGTCGTCCACGTGGAGCGTGACGCCGGGAACTTCGACATGGTGAATGGTCATGGTGGTCCGCTGGAAGGATGTGCTGGCGCCGCATTCTGTTCGCAGTTGGCTGTGCGCGGACGCGCCTCCCCCTTGTTTGAAGTCCGCTGTCCCCCCTTTGCGGGACGGCCTCGTGATAATGCCCCGATCCCCAAGCAGGAGACCCCTCATGACTGACAGCACCGGCTGGCGCATTGCCGGACACGCACTGGTCGAAGCCCTCATCGCGCAGGGCATCGACACGGCCTTCGGCGTGCCGGGCGAAAGCTTCCTCGGTGTGCTCGACGGCTTCTACGAGCACCGCGATCGCATCCGTTTCATCGCGTGCCGGCAGGAGGGCGGTGCCTCGTTCATGGCCGA
This sequence comes from uncultured Caldimonas sp., assembly GCF_946480305.1. The sequence continues at coordinate 41,918 of NZ_CAMLJQ010000010.1, read as the reverse complement.
GGCGCAGGGCAAGCTCACCGGTCGGCCGGGCATCTGCTTCGTGACCCGCGGGCCGGGCGCGACCAACGCGAGCATCGGGTTGCACACGGCGTGGCAGGACTCCACGCCGATGATCCTCTTCATCGGCCAGGTGGGGGCGGACGTGCGCGACCGCGAAGCCTTCCAGGAGGTGGACTACCGCGCGATGTTCGGGCCGAACACCGGCGCGTTTGCGAAGTGGGTCGCCGAAGTCGACCGTGCCGACCGCCTGCCCGAGTACATCGCGCGTGCGTTCCACGTGGCGATGCAGGGCCGCCCCGGGCCGGTGGTGCTGGCGCTGCCCGAAGACATGCTCGTCACGCCCACGGCCACCCCCGTGCTGCCGCGGGTGGAACCGGCGCTCGCCTGGCCCGCACCCGGCGCCTTGCGCGAGGTGCGTGCCATGCTGCTGGCCGCGCAGAGGCCGCTCGTGATCGCGGGCGGCAGTGGCTGGGACGCCGAAGCCTGCAAGGCCCTGCAACGCTTCGCCGAGAACTGGCAGTTGCCGGTGGGTTGCGCGTTCCGCTTCCAGGATCTGTTCGACAACCGGCATCCGCTCTACGCGGGCGACGTAGGCATCGGCATCAACCCGCGCCTGGCGCAGCGCATCAAGGAGGCCGACCTCATCCTCGCGATCGGCCCGCGGCTGGGGGAGATGACGACCGGCGGCTACACGCTGATCGAAGCGCCGCGCCCGCGGCAGAAGCTGATCCATGTGCATGCGGGTGCCGAGGAACTGGGGCGCGTGTATGCGGCCGACCTGCTGCTGCAATCGTCGATGGCCTGCGCCGCCAAGGCGCTGGAGACGCTTGCCGCGCCGCCTTCGGTGCCGTGGGCGCAGTGGTCGGCAGACGTCCATGCCGACTACTCGACCAACCTCGAAGCCACCCCCGCACCCGGTCCCCTCGACATGGCCGAGGTCGTCAAGACGATGCAGCGCCTGCTGCAGGAGGCCGGCAAGGAAGACGCGATCTTCACCAACGGCGCCGGCAACTATTCGGGCTGGCTGCACCGGTATTACCAATACCCGGGCATGCACCTGGGTGGGCGCACGCAGCTGGCACCGACGGCCGGGGCCATGGGCTACGGTGTGCCGGCCGCCGTGGCAGCCAGCCTGCTGCAACCCGGACGCACCGTGATCAACATCGCCGGCGACGGCGACTTCCTGATGAACGGCCAGGAACTGGCCACCGCCACCGGCTATGGGGGGCGACCGATCGTCATCGTGGTCGACAACGGCACCTACGGCACGATCCGCATGCACCAGGAGCGAGAGTTCCCGGGGCGCGTCTCCGGCAGCGATCTCTTCAATCCGGACTTTGCGATGCTCGCCCGTTCGTTCGGCTGGGAGTCCACGCTGGTCGCGCAGACCCAGGAGTTCGAGGCCGCCTTCCGCAACGCGCTGGCGGCCGAGCGACCGTGCTTGCTGCATCTCAAGCTCGACGCCGAGGTGAGCACCAGCCGCTCGACCTTGAGCGCCATCCGGGCGGCCGCGATGCAACGCGACTGATACGTCGAGTCACCGAGCCCCACGCCTGCTTACATTGCGCGGGCTGGCCGACAGCGGCCGGGCTCGTGACAATGACCGATTCGCCGTGGAGAGCGGCAGCAGAGGTCCGAAGGGCCCGAGGTCGAACCGGGGGAGACGGATGAGCGCGAGCGTCGTGCTGCAGTGGGTGTCTGGCGGGTTGCTGATCGCGGCCGGGGTGCTGCTGCTTGCGTCCCGCCTGCCGGCCGCAATCGATGCCTGGCGTGCAACCCGCTGGCGCAAGATGCCCGCCACGTTGCAGGCGATGGTGCTGCAGCGCATCGGCGACAGCGAGCGCTATCGCGTGCTCGTCAGCTACCGCTACCGCGATGGTGACGCGGCCTACGTCGGCGAGCGCATCCACCATTGCTATGACGCGTCGGACAAGCGCGTGCTGCACAAGGGCGTGCTGAACCGGCTGCAGGCCGGCTCGGTGATCGCCGTGCACGTGCATCCCGAGCAGCCGCAGGAGTCAACCATCCTCGCGGGCGTGAACCGCCATTGCCTGTTGCATGCATTGGCCGGGCTGCCGCCGCTGATGGTCGGGGTGCTCGTGGTGAGCCACGCGCTGGCACAGACCACCGACACGGCCTTGCCTGGCTGGAGCCTGCCGCTGGCTGCTGCCGTGCTGCTCGCAAGCGCCGTCGTGGCCGCGTTCAGCCTGCGCGCCCACGACCGACTGGTGGCCGACGTCGCTCGCGTGCTCTGAAGAGGGTGTCTCGGCGTGCCGCCTACACTCGCCGGATGTTGTCTCCGTCGTCTTCTTCCAACGCAGTCCACGTCATTGGTGCAGGGCCGGCCGGCCTGATGGCTGCCGAAACCATCGCTGCTGCCGGCCTCGAAGTGCATGTGCACGACGCCATGCCGTCGGCCGGACGCAAGTTCCTGCTCGCGGGCAAGGGTGGCCTCAACCTCACCCATTCGGAACCGCTCGAGGCTTTCCTCGGGCGATACGGTACGCGCCGCCCCCAGATCGAAAGACTGCTGGCCGTGCTCGGACCGCAGGCATTGCGGGACTGGACGCACGGGCTGGGAGTGGACACCTTCGTCGGCACCTCGGGCCGGGTCTTTCCGAAGGACATGAAAGCGGCACCGATGCTTCGAGCGTGGATGCATCGCCTGCGCGAAACGGGCGTGACCTTCCACATGCGGCACCGGTGGGTGGGCTGGGGCGCTGCCGACGAACTGCTGTTCGAAACGTCCCACGGGCCGATCTCCGTACCCGCGCGGGCGGTGCTGCTGGCGCTGGGCGGGGCCAGTTGGCCTCGGCTCGGCTCCGACGGCGCGTGGGTGCCGTTGCTGCAGCAGCGCGGCGTTGCCGTGGCGCCGCTGCGTGCAGCCAACTGCGGCTTCGATGTCGCCCGCCGACAGCCGGACGGCAGCCTGGCAGCCGGCTGGAGCGAGCACTTCCGCGAGCGCTTCGCGGGCCAGCCGCTGAAGACGATCGCGCTTTCGGTGGTTGGCCCCGAAGGCGTGCAGGGGCGGCAAGGCGAATTCGTCGTCACGGAGAGCGGTGTCGAAGGCAGCCTCGTGTATGCCTTTTCCGCTGTGCTGCGCGATGCGATCGAAGCGCGCGGCGCTGCGGTGGTGCACCTCGATCTGTTGCCCGGCAAGAGTGCCGAGCAGGTGCAACGCGAGGTGGCGCACCCCCGCGGCTCGCGCTCGCTGTCGAGCCACCTGCAAAGCCGGCTGGGCCTTGCCGGCGTGAAGACGGGCCTGCTGCGCGAACTGTTGCCCCGTGAGGTGTTCGACGACGCGCACGCACTGGCCTCGGCCATCAAGTCGCTGCCGCTGACGCTGGTGGCCGCGCGGCCGGTGGCAGAGGCCATCAGCACGGCGGGCGGCGTGCCGTTCGAGGCGCTCGACGAAGCCCTGATGTGTCGCTCGATGCCCGGCGTTTTTTGCGCCGGCGAGATGCTCGACTGGGAGGCGCCCACCGGTGGTTACCTGCTCACCGCCTGTTTCGCCAGTGGCAAGGCTGCGGGACAGGGTGTGGTGGCCTGGGTGAACCGCCAGGTGTCGGCGTGACGACGAGCGCAGCCGGAAACGACGGTTGATTCGCGTCAAGCCGGGGCGGCCCGACCCGCGCAAAGCTCGCAGTACCGCGTCGCTTCTCCGCTCGTGCGGACTGCGCCCGGGTAGGTACGCAACGTGCCACTGCAGCATCGAGTGACGGCCGTTGCGGGCTTTGCGCACAGGCGCGCGGCGCCACGAGCCGAAGGAGTCGAAAAGTCTTGTTTCTGCTGAACGATCGAATCCGTGCACGGGCGCTTTCGAGCGGCCTCGTGCTTGCCACTGCGTTGTCTGCCTGCGGGGAGCGGCCAATGCCGCCGGCAGCCGAACCGGTGACCCAGGTGGCGCGTGCCCCAGAGCCGGCCTTCATGCCCGCCTTGCGGCAACTGCTCGCCGACCCGTCCCTGCCCGAGGCGGTGCGCCAGCTGTATGCCGACGGTGGAGCGCTGTGGTTGGACGCCGAGGGTCGGCCCGGTCCTCAGGTTGAAGCCGCCATCGCGATGCTGCGGTCTGCCCATGTGGAAGGCATGGAGCCGGCCGCCTATGGCGGCGATGCGCTGGCCCAGCAAGCCGGGCAGGCGGCGCGTGAAGACGTCAGCGACGAGGCGCGCGCACGCTTCGAATTGTCAATGAGCCGCGCAGTGCTGCGGTACCTGCGCCATGTGCACGCAGGCCGGGTCGCGCCGCAGTCGGTGGGTTTTCGGGTGCCACCGCGTGCCGACCCCGCCAACGTGCCCGGGGCGCTGCGCGCGGCCCTGCAGCAGGGACGGCTCGCCGCTGCGGTCGAAGCCCTGCGACCGCAACTTGCACAGTACGCGAGCCTGCGCGGGGAGCTGGCTCGCTATCGGTCACTTGCCGGTGAACCCGCCTTGCAGGCGCCACTGCCGGCCAGCGCGAGCGTGCGGCCTGGCGATCCGTATCCGGCGCTGGAGCCGCTGTACCGCAAGCTGGTGGCGTACGGGGATCTTCCCGCGACCGCCGCTGTTCCTGCGGGCCGGTACGAGGGCGAGATCGTGGATGGCGTGCAGCGGTTCCAGAGCCGGCACGGGCTCGCAGCCGATGGCGTGCTCGGCAAGACAACCCAGGCGGCGCTGAACGCTCCGCCCGCGGCCCGCCTGCGCCAGATCGAACTGGCCATGGAGCGGCTGCGGTGGTTGCCGGCAATCGGCGGCAAGCGATTCATCGGCATCAACATTCCGATGTACCGGCTGTGGGCGGCTGACATGGCGCCCTCGGGGCTGTCCACCGCGGCGCAGATGAACGTGGTCGTCGGCAAGGCGCTCGACACGCAGACGCCGGTGATGATGGAAGAGATGCGCTACGTCGTGTTCCGCCCCTACTGGAACATCCCGCGCTCCATCCTGCGCGGCGAGATCCTGCCCAAACTGCAGGCCGATCCAGGCTACCTGGCGCGCCAGCACATGGAGATCGTCAACGGCCCGGGCGACGATGCGAAGCCCGTGGCGACCACGCCCGAGTCGATCGCTGCGTTGGCCGAAGGCCGGTTGCGATTGCGCCAGCAACCGGGCGCGCACAACTCCCTGGGGCTGGTGAAGTTCATCTTTCCGAATGACGAAGCCGTGTACCTGCACGGCACGCCGGCCCAGCAGCTCTTCAGCCGCGTGCGTCGCGATTTCAGCCATGGGTGCGTACGCGTCGAAGACCCGGTGGCTCTGGCGCAATGGGTACTGAAAGACCTGCCGGAGTGGAACCGCGAGCGCATCGTCGCCGCCATGCAGGACGGGCCGCCTTCACAGCGCGTGGATCTGCCGCAGCCGATACAGGTGCTGCTCTTCTACGTGACTGCCGTCGTGGCCCCGGAGGACGGTCGCATCCACTTCGCCCAGGACATCTACGGACACGACGCCAGGCTCGACCGGGCGCTCGCCAAGCTCAGCGCGTCCTGAATGCTCGAGTCGAACGCGCCCAGGGGCGGACGATTCCCTGGGGCCGGCTTCACCACTGCCGCACGCGGCCGGTATCGACATGCACGAAGTTCGAGCCAGGGTAGTAGCCCACGCCTCCCGCCTTCATCGACAGTGCGGCCTTGCGCAGCTGGGCCAAGGGTACGTCGCCCAGCCGGATGTCGATGGCCTGGCCCTTCAGGTGCAGGCTGCCGCTGGCGACGCCGCTGCTTCGCCGGTGCAGCATCTCGTTGGTGCGCGGCGAGCGATAGGCCGAGATGATCTGGAACGCCTGCGCGCTGCCCGTACGTTGCTGCAAGCCATGCAGCAGGTCGAGCAGCGTGGGGTCCATGTCCGCCACGTCGCCGGTGCGGAAGTCTCTCAGCAGCTGGTTGATTTCCGTCAAGGCGTCGGGCAGGTAGCGCCCGCCGCTGAAGTACTCGACGTTGCGCAGCCGTTCGCCGGTGTGCAGGTGATTGAAGCTCAACACGCGTGGCGCAGTGGCAGCGGCCTTGGCCCAGGCGGGCGCGGCGAGCGCGGGGGCAGCGGCAAGTGCTGTAACGAAACGGCGGCGGGACAGGGAAGGGATCACGGCAAGGGCAATGGCAAGGAGGGGTGGGCAGGAGGGCGAAGGCGAAGTTATAGAAGCGGCCACCTGGGGGTGTCAATTGCGTAGAAATTTCATATGGGACCGTCCTTGGGTATAGGGGGCGCGGCAGTTGTGAGGTATGTCTCATGGCGGGCGGACTTCCCCGTAACGGGTACGGGGGCGATCCCCGCCGAATGTTCACGAGGTCCATCCACCATGGCAGTGGCGATGATGGCCTGGCGTACGCAGGAGGTGGGTGGGGAGAACGCCAGGCTGGCGGGGCGGACGGCAGGGCGCGCAGTCGCGGGACTGTCCCCCGGCGCCGGCCTTGCGACCGGCGCCTCCTCCTTTACGTCCCGCGACTGCGCGCCCTGCCGTCTGATGCGATGCCGCTCTGTCTGGAGCAGCTTCGTGGGCGGGGCGACGCTGAGGGCTGTCTGTCTCGTGACAGAGGAAGGGAGCGCGGCGCTTCAGTGCGCTTCCTGTCGTGTGGGGATCGCATCCGTCCAGATGGCGATCTGTTCCTCGGTCATCGTGCCATGCGGCGCGGCGCGTCCATCCTGGTAGCCCTGCTGCTCCACGTCCGTGAGGTATTGCTCGCGTGACAGCAGCGTGCCTTCACAGACCTTGTCCTGCGGCGGCAGCGTGTCCAGTTCCTGTCGCGTGCGATCGAGCAGCCGCTTCATGACCCAAGCGGGAATCAGCGCGCGTTCGTCCGGGTAGATGAAGCCGAACAGCACGAGGTGGCTCATCAGCACCCGCCAGTGGCTGCCGAAGCGCTCGAGCAGCCGGTGCCAGTCGATGTCGTGCGCGCGGGCCTTCAGCAGGTGCGCGACGTCGGCGCCGTCGTAGCGCTCCCGCTCCATGATGAAGGCCTTGGACCACAGCATCTCCTCGACCGGTGACACCTTCACCCGGTGGCCCAGCAGCTCCACTTCGCCGGCGTGCTTGAACCAGTCGTCGTCGACTTCCGTCACGCCGTTGCCGGAGTTGAAGATGAGGTCGATAAAGTCATCGCCCGCATACGCCTTGGCCAGCCAGTGCGGGTAGGCCAGACGGGTGTCGTAGCCCGCCTCACGCAGCGCCTGCTCCGCGCGCTCGTAGTCGCTGCGTCGCAGGAACAGGTCCAGATCCTTCGTCTGCCGCTCGATGCCCGTGCAGCACGCGAAGGCATATGCCCCTCCCACAAGGAAGGGCACGCCCGCCGCGTCCAGGGTTTCCAGCACGTGCCGGTAAAACGCGGCAAGTTCGTCAGTGATGTCTTCGCAGGAAGGAGGCGTCAGGGGCGCTTGTGACATGGCAACTGCTTGAGGAATGCTGATTGCTCCACTGACGCAAACGGCGTGCCTTCACGAGGCCCGAGGGATGGCGCCGAGAAGAAGGGCCCTTGCCCAGCGCAGGCGCCGGCTTGCGAGGCGTTTCCTACCTGGCCGCGCCGCGTTTTACAAGGAAAGGACAGTACATGGTCTTACAGGGCAAGGTCCGCTTCGCGGCGGTAGGCGACCTTCATTGCAAGAAGGATTCGGCCGGCACGCTCAGAGGGCTGTTCTCGCAGGCGGCCGAGATGGCCGACGCGCTGTTGCTGTGCGGCGACCTCACCGACTACGGCCTGCCCGAAGAGGCGCACGTGCTGGCCGAAGAACTGGCGGCGGCGGAGGTGCCGATCGTTGCGGTGCTCGGCAACCATGATTTCGAATCCGGCCAGCCGGATGCCGTGCGCAAGATCCTCACCGAGGCCGGGGTGACGGTGCTCGACGGCGAGGCCTGCGAGGTGCACGGCGTCGGCATCGCCGGGGCGAAGGGCTTTTGCGGCGGGTATGGCCGCCATGCCCTCGGTCCGTGGGGCGAGGGGGTCATCAAGTCCTTCGTCAACGAGGCACTCCAGGAGGCGCTGAAGCTCGAGACGGCGCTCGCCAAGCTGCGCACGCCGCAACGCATCGCATTGCTGCATTACTCGCCGATCGTCGGCACGGTGCAGGGCGAACCGGTCGAGATCTTCGCCTTCCTCGGCACCAGCCGGCTCGAGGACCCTTTGATCCATTACCCCGTGGCAGCGGTGTTCCATGGCCATGCGCACCGCGGGCACCCGGAGGGTCGCACCGTCAACGACATTCCGGTCTACAACGTGGCAAAGCCGTTGCTGCAACGCTCCTACCCCGACCAACCGGCCTTCCGCATCTTTGATGTGCCGGCAGTCGAGGACGAGGCGAAGGCGTGATCTACCTGTTGCGCCGGTAGGTGTTGCGCATCATCGGTTGCCACTGCCCGTCGTCGCCCTGGAGGTAGGCTTCGAGCAGCCGTTCGTCGGCGTTCTTGATCGTGAACACATCGCGGTAGCGCCGCATCTTGCCGGGGTCGGTGAAGTCCGGCCCGTCTGCATGCATGGTCAGCACGCGGCCCTCGGCATCCAGTTCGCCTTCGTCGTAAACCCACAGGTGGGTCATCATCGAGCCGATGAACGTGCCGGTGAAGCGCGACCTCCCTGGATCGTAGCCGAGCACCAGCTGGGAAGACGCGGTGCCGCCGCCCGGCATCTCCCCGCTGGCCTCGCAGATCACCCAGATCTCGCCGAGCATGCGCACCTGCTCGGCGCCGCTCCATGTCTCGACCGGCTTGCCGGGCTCGGCCTGAGCCGCCTCGCCCTGGTATGTCCAGTCACCCACCATCTGCTGCAGCCACCGGTGCTGCTGCTGCGCTGCCACTTGCTCCATGCGAGTCTCCGAGGGGGAAGGATGCGCACGAGTATCCGAGGGTGGCCGTTGTCGTCAACTGTGGAAATTCGTAGATCTCTATTGGCCGCCTTCCCACTCGATGCGCGCGCCAAGCTGGCACAGGTTTTCGACGAAGCGCGGGTGTGCGCGACGGATGGGCGCTGCATTTCGGATCACCGAGCGGCCCTCGATGCCCGCTGCCACCATGAGCAGCGCGATCGCGACCCGGATGATGTAGGGGCTGTCCACCTCGGCGGGCACCAATGGCTTGCCGCCGAAGGTGACGAGCCGGTGCGGGTCCGACAGGAAGGCGTGGGCGCCGAACTTGGAAAGCTCCGAGGTCCAGCCCATCGCACCGTCGTAGACCTTGTTCCAGAACATCATGCTTCCGTGCGCGCGCACGCCCAGCGCCACGAAGATCGGCAACAGGTCGACCGGCAGGTAGGGCCAGGGTGCTGCCTCCACCTTCTGCAGCATGTTGGTGGTGAACGGCTCGCGCACCTTCAACGGGCCGTCGAGCCGGGCGCGTGACCAGCCCGCCTCGTGGGTGACGTGGATGCCGAACTTGGCAAACGTGCGGTCGATCAGCGGGAATTGCTCGGGCGTGGAGTTCTTGACGCGAACGTCGCCGCCGGTGATCGCGCCGAGCGCGAGGAACGTCACGATCTCGTGGAAGTCTTCGGCGAACGTGAACTCGCAGCCGCCGAGCGAGTCGACCCCCGTGATCGTCAGGCGCGAGGTGCCCACGCCTTCGATGCGCGCCCCCATGCGCTTCATGAACTCGCAGAACTCCTGCACATGCGGTTCCGACGCGGCGTTCATCAAGGTCGAAGTACCTGAAGCCAGCGCAGCGCACAGCACGAAGTTCTCGGTGGTGGTGACGGAGGCGTAGTCGAGCCAGTGCTGCGTGGCATGCAGCGGGCCGTTGCTGCGCACGATGAGCGCGTCGGCCCTGCGCTCGATGCGCGCGCCAAAGCGCTCGAACACCTCGACGTGCGGGTCGATCTCGCGCACGCCGAGCGTGCAGCCCTGGACGTCGTTTTCGATGCGCGCACTGCCGAATCGAGCCAGCAGCGGCGGCACCAGCATGACCGACGAGCGCATCGCCTCGGGCAGCCGGTGGCGCTTTTCATCGAACAGCGTGTGGCGGTGCTGGATGTCGAGCACGCCGCGCGCAAAGTCCACCTGCACGGAGCTGCCCAGGGCGCGAAACACCTCGAGGATCTTCTTCACGTCGGTGATCTCTGGAACGCGCTTCAGGCGCACCGGCTCGCGCGTCAGCAGCGTGGCGCACAGGACGGGCAGCACGGCGTTCTTGTTGGCCGAGGGAAGGATCTTGCCGACGAGCGGCGTGCCGCCGTGGACGATGAGGTTGGACATCCGGACTCCTGCATGTGGTGGGTGAACGCGGCGCAGTGTCCGGCGATGGGGTGAAGTCGACATGAAGCCTGTGTGAACTGACAGGCGCATCGCGGTTTGGAAAACCTTCTTGCCAGCAGTTACTGCCCGCGTTACCGATTCATAACGAACGACCGTTCGAACGCTCCAGATACTGGCTCGGCCAGCGACGCACGCACGACGTGCGGAGCGGTCTTAACGTCAACACACGTAGGAGACATGGAATGCAGCGAACTCTCGCTTGTCCCAACAACAGACTGAGAACATGGCTGGGTGCCTCGTTCTCTGCCGTGGCGCTCGTCCTGGCCGGTTGCGGCGGTGGCGGTGACGACGGCAGCGTGGAAACAGCGGCCGAGACGGACCTTGAACTGCTCGAAGCAGCCGAGGGCGAAGTCGAACAGGCGCAGCGGCACGATCCGGACCCGTGGCGCCGATGCGAACAGCGCGTCAACAACACGGTCCGCAAGCTGCTCGAGTGCGTGCGGGTGGAGAACGTGCGCAAGCACCAGCAGGCCTTGCAGAACATCGCAGATGCCAACAACGGACACCGGGCGTCCGGCACGCGCGGATACGACTTGTCGGCCGCCTATGCCGAGCGGGTGTTCCGCAACGCCGGCTATCTGGTCACACGGCAGGAGTTCCAGTTCCAGACCTTCGTGCAGGTGTCGCCCACCGTGCTTGAGCAGGTCGCGCCGGCACCCGGCGGAGCCATCGACAACCACGTGTTGTCGTATTCCGGCAGCGGTGACGTGACGGCACCCGTCAGCGCACCGAGCGGTGCCGTCACCGGTTGTGCGCCTGCTGACTTCGCCGGCTTCACGGCGGGGCATATTGCACTCATCAGTCGGGGCGAGTGCACGTTTGCGCAGAAGGCGACCAATGCGCACGCGGCCGGAGCGGCGGGCGTGGTGATCTACAACAACGTACCGGAAGACCTGAACGGCACCCTGGGCGCCGACTTCACGCTGGACATCCCGGTGACCGGCGTGTCGCAGGCAATCGGGCAGCAGCTTGCCGCAACCGCGGGGCTCGTGTTGCACCTGAAGACCGAGACCTTCCGCGGCCTTGCGACCACCAGCAACGTGATCGCCGAATCGCGGCATGGCGATGCCGGCAAGGTCGTGATGGTCGGTGCCCACCTCGACTCGGTGAACGAGGGCCCGGGCATCAACGACAACGGCTCCGGTGCGGCAGCGATCCTCGAGACCGCTGTGCAGATGGCCAAGGTCAAGCCGCGCAACAAGGTGCGCTTCGCGTTGTGGGGCGCCGAGGAGTCCGGGCTGGTCGGTGCCACCCACTATGTCGAGAACCTGACCCAGGACGAGAAGGACCGCATTTCGCTGTACCTCAACTTCGACATGATCGGTTCGCCCAACCATGTCTTCTTCGTCTATGACGGTGACGATTCCGACGCCACGGGTGCCGGCCCTGGCCCGGGTCGCTCGGACGAGATCGAGAAGACCTTCGAGCGCTACTTCGACTGGCGCGGGCTGCCGACCAAGGGCACGGACTTCGACGGCCGCTCCGACTACGGCCCGTTCATGGACGAAGGCATAGCCGCCGGCGGCCTGTTCACGGGTGCCGAAGGGGTGAAGACCGAAGAAGAGGCGGTACTGTGGGGCGGCACGGCCGGGGAAGCCTATGACCCGTGCTACCACCAGGCTTGCGACAACATGCAGAACGTCAACCTGTTCGCGCTCGACGTGAACTCCGACGCGGTGGCCTATGCCACGCTCTACTACGCGATGGAGAAGGAGCGCAAGGGCGGCAAGCGCATGAAGCAGGGCAAGGGCAAGTTCTCCGCCTCGAAGGAGAAGTTCCACGAGCACCGCGGCCTGCATCGCTGAAATCCGATGCACGCATGAGAAACGGCGCCCGAGGGCGCCGTTTTCCTTGAGCACTTCGCGATGCGCTCAGTGGGGCTTGCGGGGTTTGCGAAAGCTTCTCGGGCGGTAGACGTTGCCGTCCCATTCGCCTTCGCTGCGCGCGCGGCGGATCGCTTCATCGGCCACCTTGGCGGCCTGGCGTCGTGACGGCCACCAGTTCCAGGCGCGCAGCACCGTGCGTCGGCAGCCGCCCCAGAGGCGCAGGGCCACCGTGTCCATCCGATGCCGGCGTCGTTCGCCGATCACCATGCGCAGCAGCATGACGACGCAGACGGCCAGCACGGTGGCGGCGAAGCTCTTCTCGATCACGGCAGGAAGCGAACGGCGATGTGGCGATCGCGTCACTATGGCACAAGCAGCGAGCCGGCGGCAGTGACGCTTTCCACGCTCTTCATCCCCGTGGACTGAAAGCCGCGCACAGCGGCTGCTGCGACAGCGCTGCCTCGGTCGCGTCGGCCAGCCGCTCCAGGTTCTGCTCGCGCAGCGCGTTCAGGTCGTTGCTGCCGGCATCCTCCAGGCCGGCCCACCGCAGCAGGGCCTGCACGGCTTGCGGCGTGTCGAACAGGCCATGCACGTAGGTGGCGAGGATCTGCCCGGCAGGATCGAGCACCCCCTCGGGTTGGCCGTCGAGTTCGAGCGCGGGGTGTTCGAACGCGGGCCCGGTGCTGACGCCCGCGTGGATCTCGTAGCCTTCGATGCGGGCGTCGACCCACGAAAGACGGCCTTGCACGCGCCGCAGCTGTTTCTCAGGCCGGAGCACGGTTTCGAGATCGAGCAGACCCAGACCGGCCATCGAGCCCACGGCTCCCTCGATGCCCGCCGGGTCGTGCAAGCGGCGCCCCAGCATCTGCAACCCGCCGCAAATGCCGATCATCTTGCCGCCATGACGCAGGTGGCGCAGCAGGTCGCTGTCCCAGCCTTGCTCTCGCAGCGCCTGCAAGTCGGCCTGCACGCTTTTGCTGCCGGGCAGCACGATCAGGTCGGCACCCGGCAGGCGCCGGCCCGGGCCGGCGAACACCAGTTCCACCTGCGGGTGCAGACGCAGCGCGTCGAAGTCGGTGTGGTTGGAGATGCGAGGCAGCACCGGCACCACCACCTTGAGTCGCGCTTGCGGGCGCGGCCCGTCCTGCATCGTGGCGGGCAACGCGTCCTCGGCATCGAGCGCCAGGCCTTGCAGGTAGGGCAGCACACCGAACACCGGCTTGCCGGTGCGTTGCTCCAGCCAACGCAGACCCGGCTCCAGCAACGCGATGTCGCCGCGGAAACGGTTGATCACGAAGCCCCGGATGCGGCGCTGTTCACTTTCGCTCAGGCAGGCGAGGGTGCCGACGAGGTGCGCGAACACGCCGCCGCGGTCGATGTCGGCCACCAGGATCACCGGGCAGTCCACCGCTTCGGCAAAGCCCATGTTGGCGATGTCGCGGTCACGCAGGTTCACCTCGGCCGGGCTGCCTGCGCCTTCGACCAGCACCACCTCGTGCGCGGCACGCAGGCGCTCGTGGCTTTGCAGCACGTAGGGCATCGCGAGGGGCTTGTACTCGTGATAGGCGAGGGCGTCTGCATTGAAGCGGGCCCGGCCCTGGATGATGACCTGCGCACCGGTGTCGCTGTTGGGCTTGAGCAGCACCGGGTTCATGTCGGTGTGCGGCTCCAGCCCGCACGCTTGGGCCTGCAGCGCCTGCGCACGGCCGATCTCGCCACCGTCTGCCGTGACGGCCGAGTTCAATGCCATGTTCTGTGGCTTGAACGGCGCCACGCGCCGGCCATGCCGGCGGAAGATGCGACCGAGCGCGGCCACCAGGGTCGACTTGCCGGCATCGCTGGTGCAGCCTTGCACCATCAGCGTCCCGTGGAAGGTGCGGTAGAAGCTCGAGGAAGAGGGCATCGGCCGGATTATGATTTCCCGTTTCGCCTCGCATGAACTTCCCCACCTTGCCTTCGCTGTTCGATGCCCATTGGGCCTGGGCGCTGCTGTTGGGCGTCGGGCTCGATGTGGCGTTCGGCGAGCCGCGACGCTGGCACCCGCTGGTGGGCTTTGGCCGCCTGGCGCAGTGGGTCGAGGCGCGCTTCAACCGCGCGGGCGGCTCGCGCCTTGCAGGGCTGATGGCCGTGCTGCTGCTGGTGGTGCCGCTGTTGCTGTTGTTGCTCGCCGTGCAGTGGTGGGCTGGCGAGGCATGGCACTGGCTGGTCGATGGTGTGGCGTTGTATGCGGCGCTCGGCGCGCGCAGCCTGCATGAACATGTGGCGCGGGTACAGCGGGCGCTGGGCGGCGACGACCTGGCCGCCGCGCGCGAGGCGGTGCAGTGCATCGTCACGCGTGACTGCACGCAGCTCGACGTGCAGGCTGTGTCCGGCGCCGCGATCGAATCGGCACTCGAGAACGGCAGCGATGCAATCTTCGCGACGCTGTTCTGGTTCGCCCTCGCCGGCGCGCCGGGCGTGCTGCTGCACCGTCTGGCCAACACGCTCGACGCGATGTGGGGCTACAAGGACGAACGTTTCCTGCGCTTCGGCTGGGCCGCCGCGCGGCTCGACGACGTGCTGAACTGGCTGCCTGCGCGGCTCACCGCGCTGAGCTACGCGGTGCTGGGCTACACGAAGCTCGCGCTGTGGTGCTGGCGGCACCAGGCCCATCTGTGGGAGAGCCCCAACGCCGGTCCGGTGATGGCCAGCGGTGCCGGCGCGCTCGGCGTGCGGCTTGGCGGGCCTGCGCGCTATCACGGCCGCACCGAGATGCGGCCGGTGCTGGGGGCAGGGCGGGCGCCCGAAGCGCGCGACGTGCCCCGTGCCTTGGCGCTCGTCGCCAGCACGATGCTGTTGTGGCTGGTCGTGCTGAGCCTGCTGCATCTCGGGGTGGCGCGGTGAACGGCCCATGGCAGGTGGTGCCGCACGGCGCCGATCTGGCACGGGCGCAGCTCGTTCATGGCGAGCCGCCGCAGGGGTGGCTCGACCTGTCCACCGGCATCAACCCCCGCGGGTGGCCCGCGCAACGCAACGCCGTGCTGTTGAGTGAAGCGGTGTGGCGCGACCTGCCGGCCGCATCGACCGCGATCATCGATGCCTTCGAGCGCTACTACGGCGGCGGCGCCAGGCCGGTAGCGGGGTCGCAGGCGGTGATCCAGGCGTTGCCCCGCGTGTGGCGCCTGTCAAGGGGGCAGGCCGTCGTGAACGTGCTGGCGCCGGGCTATGGCGAACACCCCGCGCGCTGGTTGCTGGAGGGGCACGATGTGCGGTGCCTCCCGGCCGAACGGCTGGATGCCCCCGGGGCCCACGTGATCGTCGTCGCTCAGCCCAACAACCCCACGGGCGAACACTTCACTCAGAGCCACCTGCGCCGCCTTGCGCAACGTTGCGAGCTGCTGGTGATCGACGCCGCTTTTGGCGACGTGTTGCCCATCGGCTCGCTGCTCGACGTGGGAGCCAACGTCGTGGTGCTGCGCTCGCTCGGCAAGTTCTTTGGCCTGGGCGGCCTGCGGGTGGGCGCCGTGCTGGCGCCCCAGTGGATGCAGCATGCGCTGGACGCCGAACTCGGGCCCTGGGCGGTCAACGGCCCGGGACTGCATCTCGCGGCCATGGCATTGAGCGATGATCCGTGGCAGCGCGAAACGCACGCGTGGTTGCAGCGGCAGAGCGCGGCACTGAGCGAGCTGCTGTCGCGGCACGGCTGGCCGTCGACGGGCACCGCGCTGTTCCGCACGGTAGAGACATCGCATGCGCTGGCATTGCATGAAGCGCTCGCACGAGCAGGCGTGTGGACGCGTTGCTTCCAACTCGAGCCACCCGTGTCGTACCGCGCGGTGCGATTCGGCCTGCCGGCGGACGATGCCGGCTTGCACCGGCTCGATGCGGCGCTGCGAAACGCGACGAAGGAGATTCGATGATGAAGCTGCACGGCCTGCTTGCGGCGGTGCTCGGTTCTGCGCTGGGCCTTGCGCACGCGCAGCCGGTTTCGGTGGTGGACGATCATGGGCGCACCGTGGCGCTGCCTGCGCCCGCTCGGCGCGTGATCAGCGTGGCCCCGCACGTGACCGAGCTGCTGTTCGCGGCCGGCGGAGGCGATCGTGTCGTAGGCGCGGTCGAATACAGCGACTACCCCCCGGCTGCGCGCGCCATCCGGCGCGTGGGCGACAACAAGGCGCTCGATCTCGAAACGATCACCGCGCTCAAACCCGATCTCATCGTCGTCTGGCGGCATGGCAATGCACAACGCCAGCTGGAGAAGCTGGCACAGCTGGGCGTGCCCATCTACCAGAGCGAGCCCAAGCGGCTGGAGCAGATCGGGCGGGCGCTCGAACGCCTGGGCCGCCTGATGGGCACCGAAGACGCCGCGAGACGCGAAGCGCAGGCTTTCGATGACGGTCTGGCCGCATTGCGCAAGCAGTACGCCGGGCGCGCACCGGTGCCGACGTTCTACCAGGTGTGGCGTTCGCCGTTGATGACCCTCAACGACACCCACATGGTGAGCGACGTGATCCGTCTGTGCGGTGGCGTGAACGTGTTCGGCCAGCTCGACGCACTCGTGCCCACGCTGAACGAAGAGGCCGTGCTGCAGGCCGACCCGGAAGTGATGCTCACCGCGGCCATGGGCGCAACGCAGAGCCGGCAGGGCGTTGGCGACCTCGAAACGTGGAAGCGCTTTGCCCGCCTGAAGGCCGTGATGCGCGGCAACCTGTACGCGATCGATGGCGACCTGCTGAACCGGCCCACGCCACGCCTGCTGCAGGGCGCAGAGCGCGTGTGCCACGCACTGGACGAGGCGCGCAGCAAACGGTAGGCGGCCGGCGCCTGCCCGGCTCCGGTGGCGGCCTTACAGCTCGATGCCGGGCTGCGCGCGGATGCCCTGCGAGAAGGCGTGTTTCACCAGCCCCATGTCGGTGGCCGTGTGCGCCACCTCGAGCAGCTCGGGCGGTGCGGCCCGGCCAGTGATGACCACGTGCTGCATCGCCGGGCGCGCGAGCAGGTCGGAGATGACCTCCTGCACGTCGAGGTAGCGGTATTTCAGCGCGATGTTGAGTTCGTCGAGCACGACCATCGCGAGCCCGGGATCGCGCAGCATCTGACGGGCGACTTCCCATGCGGCACGGGCCTTCTCGGTGTCTCGCGTACGGTCCTGCGTGTTCCACGTGTAGCCTTCGCCCATCACATGAAAACGCACTTCGTCGGGGAAGCGGCGGAAGAACTGCTCTTCGCCGGTCGGCACCGCGCCCTTGATGAACTGGACCACGCCCACCTTCATGCCGTGGCCGAGCGCTCGCGCCACCATGCCGAAGGCGCTGGAGCTCTTGCCTTTGCCGTTGCCGGTGGTGATCACGATGAGGCCGCAGTCGCGATCAGCCGCCTCGATGCGGGCGTCGACCACCGCCTTCTTGCGTTGCATGCGTTCGCGGTGGCGGTCGGCGAGGCCATCGTCTGCGGGAGCTTGGTCGTTCATGTGTCGGCGGGCAGGTAGTAGGTGTGGGATTCGAGTGTGACGGGCACCATGCGGCTGCCATAGGCGCGTTGCAGGTGTTCCGGGGTCAGCACGTCGCGCAGTGGTCCGGCGATCCAGGTCGGTGGGTTGCCCGGGATGCACAGCAGTGCATGAGTGCAGCAACGCAAGGCCAGGTTCACGTCGTGCAGCGACATCAGCACCGCACGCTCGGCAAGCGACGAGACCAGCGAGCACACGTCGAGCTGATGGTGCACGTCGAGGTGCGCGGTGGGTTCGTCGAGCAGCAGCAGCGGCGTCTGCTGGGCCAGTGCCGCGGCGAGTGCGACGCGTTGGCGCTCGCCGCCGGAGAGGCTGCGGACGTCCTGTGAAGCCAGATGGTCGGCGTCGCACTGGCGCAGGCAGGCGTGGGCAATCGCCTCGTCTTCGGCGCCGAGCCAGCCCATACGGCCGGCATAGGGCTGGCGCGCCGCGAGCACCACGTCGAGTGCCGACAGTGCAAAGGCGTCGTGATGGTGTTGCGGACACCACGCACGCAGCGTCGCCAGCTCGCGGGTGCCGATGCTTGTCACGCTGCGCCCGAGGAGCCGCACATCGCCGCCGGCCGGCGGCAGCAGGCCTGCCACGGTGCGCAGCAACGTGGTCTTGCCGCAGCCGTTCGGCCCCAGCAGGGCCCAGCGCTCGCCGCGTTGGACGTGCCACGCAAGGCCTTGCACCAGCGTTCGACGGCCCGCATCCACCTGCAGTGCGTGCGTGGAAAGAAGCAGTGGTGCCGTCACCGCCGTGCCCCTTGCCGCAGCAGCAGCCACAGGAAGGCCGGCACGCCGATGAAGGCGGTCAGCACACCGACCGGCAGTTGAGCGGGCGCGACCACCGTGCGGGCGAGCGTGTCGGCCAGCACCAGGAATGAGCCGCCACCGAGCGCACATGCCGGCAGCAGCACGCGCTGGTCGTTGCCCAGCAACAGGCGCAACGCGTGCGGTACCACCAGGCCGACGAAGCCGATGCTGCCTGCCACGGTGATGGCCAGCCCTGCGGCAAGCGAGGCCAGCACGACCACGACGATGCGCACGCGTCGCACGTCCACGCCCAGCGACCATGCCTGCGCATCGCCCAGCAGCATCAGGTTGAGATCGCGCGCAAGCCACAGCGAGGCGACCACGAGAGCCGCCGCTCCTGCAAGCGGCAGGCCGTAGCGGTCGGCGCCGTTCAGATCGCCGAGCAGCCAGAACACCATGCCGCGCAGCTGGCTCTCGGGTGCGATCGCCAGGATGAACGCGACCACGGCGCTGAAGCCGGCACCGACGATGACGCCGACGAGCAGCAATTGCACGCTGGCGCCGGTACTGTCGGCCTGGCGGCGGAAGGCGTGCGCACCGAGCAGGAACACCAGCGTCGTCGCCACGATGGCGCCCGCCGATGCACCGGCGCTCACCCACCACCAGCCGGCGCCCGCCCACAGCGCCAGCAGCGCGCCCGACGACGCGCCGCCGGAGACGCCCAGCACATAGGGTTCGGCCAGCGGGTTGCGCAGCAGCGTCTGAAGCAACGCTCCAGAGAGTGCAAGCAACGCGCCGCACGCAAAGGCGGTGAGCACGCGAGGCAGGCGCAGCGTGAGCACGATGTCGCGCAACACGCCTTCGCTCTGGCCGGACAACGCCGCCCACACCTCCGCCGGCGTCAAACCCTGGCTGCCGAGCGCCACGCCGATGAGCAGGCTGGCACCGGCGGCGAGGCCGAGCGGCAGCAGGGCGATAGGCGTGGCGGAGCGCATCGTCGCAGTGTGCACGCGGTGGCGCCTGGTGTCAGCGCACGGTGCCGCGGTATTGCACGCCGACGAAGACCGTGCGGCCCAGCGTGGAGTAGCCATACGCGCTGGTGTAGTCCTTGTCGGTGGCGTTGTTCACGCGGGCCAGCAGCGTCCAGTCCGACGCAACGCGCCACTGTGCGCCGAGGTTGAGCAGGCCGTAGCCGCCCAGGCGCACGCGGCGCGACGGAAAGCTCGTGAAGTCGTTGTCCACGCGGTCGGCCACCGCCAGCCACTCGGCAAAGGCGCTGCCCCACGCCGCGTGTCGTTCCACGTGCAGTTGCGCCGTCTTGCCGGCCCGGCGGATCAGCCGGCGGCCGGAGGGCTCCTCGTCGGCATCGAGCAGGTCGACCGAGCCGCCGATGGCCCATTCACGATGGCGCCAACCGCCTTCCAGCGTCGCGCCTTCCAGCGTGGCGCGGCTCGTTTGCACGTTGGTGCCCGGGTCGATGAAGCCGCGGATGCGGTTGCGGTAGAGGGTGAGCGATGCGCGGGCCGTCCCGTCGTCGTACTTCAACGCAAGCTCGTGTCCACGGTTGCGTTGCGGCTCCAGCTCGGGGTTGCCGAAGTCCGGGTAGTAGAGCTGATTGAAGCTCGGACCCTGGAAGTTGCTTGCGTAGGTGCCCACCAGCCGCAACGCCTTGGTGAGGCGGTAGCCGAGCGCGGCGCTGCCCGTGGTGAAGGAGCCGAACTGCGAGTTGTCGTCATGACGCGCGGCAACCTGGCCGAACCACGGCCCGCGGTCGAGGGCATAGGCCAGCAGCACGGTGTCGGTGTGGCGTTCGTCGACGGTGTAGGTCACGGTGCTGTCGACCTCGTCCTCCAGCCGCTCGAGCGACGCGATGACGCGATCGGGGCCGACGTTGACGGTGTTCTGCCAGACCAGCTGGCGGCGTCGGGTGTCGAAGCGGAAGTCGTTGAAGGGCTGCCCGGTGTCGGCGTCGCGGTAGGTGGCTTTGCTCTTGTCATCGCTGAGGCTCAGCCGGAGCGACGACTGCCAGCGCTCGGTGAGGCGGTTGTCGAGCGTCACCCCCCAAGTGAACACCTGCGCCTTGTTGCGGGCGGCGGTGTTGGCGCCCGTGGAATCCATGGAGCTGAAGTCCGTTCCGTCGAACTCGCTGCGGCTGTTTGCAGCGAGGAACTGCGTCGACAGCGTATGCCCCGGCGCCAGCGCCCAGCGCAGCGAGCCGGATACCCCCGTGTTGCGGTA
This sequence comes from uncultured Caldimonas sp., assembly GCF_946480305.1. Next base: position 21,426 of record NZ_CAMLJQ010000010.1, on the reverse strand, counting down.
GCCGTCATCGTCTTCGTTGAAGTCGAAGTCGGCCCGGTTGTTCAGCGTGCTGATGCCGTTCGCGCGTTCGGCAGAGACGCCCAAGGCGTACGCGAAATCGCCTTGTGCACCATCGATGGAGGCCGACGACTTCGCGAGTCCGTGCGTACCCACCCCGGCTTCGGCACTGACCCGCACTCCCGGCTCCCCGCGCCGCGTGAAGATCTGGATCACGCCGCCGACGGCATCGGCGCCATACAACGTAGTGGCCGGCCCGCGCAGCACCTCGATGCGTTCGATCTGCGCAAGCGGAATGCTTTCCAGCGGGGCCGTCGCGCTGGTTGCCGACCCGATGCGCACGCCGTCGACCAACACCAGGACCCGCGCCGTTTCGGCTCCGCGGATGAAGACGGTGGTGTTCGACGAATAGCTGCCGTTGGTGCTCATCTGCACGCCGGGCAGTCGTTGCAGCAGTTCGCGCAATGTCGATTGGCCGGCACGCTCGAGCTCGGCCGGACCGATCACCGAGACGTCGGCCACCACGTCTTGCACGGGTTGCGGCAGCCGTGTGGCGGTGACCACGATGGTTTCAAGCGGAGCCTGGGAGACACGTTCTTGCGCAAGCGCGGCAAGCGGCAGGGCAGCGCACAGCGGCGCAGCAGCGATCCATCGCGCGTGGCGACGAGCGGAAACGACAGTTTTCATGGGAGTGAACAACAGCACGTCCGCGCCTGCTTCCCCGCAGGCACGAACCCAATGGACGCGCGAGCGCGTCCCCCTGCTGGCCGGTATCCGGGCTGGCAGAGCGAACCCCGGTCACCTTCCCAGCTTGCAGGAGCAAGCCAGTGGTCGTGGACTGGAGCAGGAGCGACGAAGTGCTCCGTCTGCTTACCGTTGCGGGGGCAGCGCAGGTTGGAAGACCGAGGCGCTCGGTGGCTTCTTCCTGCTTCCCGTTTAACTGCACCGCCGGGCGGCGGCGCGAGCACCAACGGTGCGGATTGTAAGAGCCGGCCATCGTCAGCTCGTTTGCGTTGCAGCAAAGCGGGCTGCACTCGGTCGTATCCGTGAGCAAATGGCGGGCCCTCCCATGCAACAACGCGTCACTTGAATAGGTGGAGGTGCAATTCGCTCCGCTCACCTATCGTGTGTCACACGAACAACCAACATCCGCAGTGCATCTGCATCGGGTCGGCTCGAATCCGCTTGTCGGCAACCGGTGCGTTTGCGTTCCGGACAGGGAGAACTCATGTTCACGCAACGTCTGTTTCGCAGTCTGTTGTCCGTCGCAACCCTTGCCCTCGTCTCGTGCGGTGGTGGCGGTGGCGACCCCGAGAGCACCACGCCTGCAGCCAAGTCATATCGCGGCAGTGCATCACGCGAGATCGGCCAGGCGGCCGTCATCACGCCGAAGACCGATGCGCTCGTCGGCGCCTTCACGCCTACTTCCAACGCGCACTTGGTCGGCATGTGGACGCCGCTGGTCAATTGGCCTCTGCTGGCGATCCACGCCAACGTGCTGCCCAACGGCAAGATCCTGACCTTCGGTTCGAGCCTGGCGAGCAACGAATTGCCCAAGGCGCTCGACTTCGACGAGTGGGATCCGGCGCTCGGCTTTTCCGACGTGGCGCACAAGACGGTGCCGAGCCCGACCACGGTGGACGCCTTCTGCAGCGCGACCGTGCTGGGAGCGGACGGGTTGTTGTTGATCGTCGGCGGCAACAAGTTCTGGCGCACCTCGCAGTGGGATCCCGACCGCAGCCTGCTCGTGGTGCGGGCGCAGCAACTGCATCAACCGCGATGGTATGGAACCATCGTGCGCATGCCGGACAACCGCGTCGTGGTGGTCGGGGGCAACAACATCAGCAACCTGCCTGCCGTGTACGGCGACACACCCGAGATCTTCGACCCCGCCTCGGGCTGGCAACTGCTCGAAGGCGCCAAGAGTCCCGAGACGTTCGGCGCGTTTGACGGTCGCTGGTTCTACCCGCGGGCCTACCTGGCACCGAGCGGCAAGATCGTGGGGGTGTCGAACGACCTGATGTGGACGCTGGACACCGGCGGTGCAGGCGCGCTCACGCTGCACGGCAGTGCCGGACATCGCCTGGGGATGACCGGCATGAGCGTGATGTACCGGCCGGGGCAGCTGTTGCTGGCCGGTGGCGGCGAGGTCACGTTCAATTCCGAGGCAGCGCACAAGCAGGCCACCCTCATCGACATCAACGGTGACGCGCCCGTCGTCACGCCAGTCAGCCCGATGAAATTCGCGCGCAACTATGCCAACGCGATGATGTTGCCGGACGGCAAGGTGCTCGTGACCGGCGGCACTGGCTACGGCAATTCAGGCAGTGGGGCGGTGTACGCCGCCGAGATGTGGGATCCGGACACCGGAACATGGACGCAGATGGCGAGCGCGTCGGAGATCCGCGTCTACCACTCGAGCGCGATGCTGCTGCCCAACGGCGCGGTACTCAACTCCGGTGGCGGGGCTCCGGGCCCGGTGCATGCAAAGAACGCGCAGGTGTATTTCCCGCCGTATTTCTTCCAGCAGATGCCGAATGGGCAGGTCGTGTGGGCGGACCGCCCGGCCATCGTCAAGCTGCCCAACTACCTCACCTATGGTGGTGCGTCCAATGCGGCTGTCACGCTGGCCGACAGCCGGCCCATCCAATCGGTGGCCTTGATCTCTGCGGGCGCAGTGACCCATAGTCACAGCACCAACCTGCGTTATGTGCCGGTGGAGTTCACGCAATCCGGCGCACAACTGACGTTGCAATTCAGCAAGCTGAACGATCGCATCGTGCCGCCGGGCTACTACCAACTGCACGTGGTGGACCAGCAGGGGGTACCGTCGGCTGCAGCCATCGTCGAGTTTCGCTCACAGGCGGGCAACGTCGCGAAGTCCGGCACGGCGACGCAGTCCAGCCGACAGTCCGAGGCCTACAAGGGGAAGGACGGGTTGCTCACCAACTTCACGCACACCAACAGCAGCAACGCGAATCCCTGGTGGCAACTGACCTTCCCTGAGCCGCGGTCGATCTCCAGCGTGAGCCTGTTCAATCGCCACGGCACGTGCTCCGGCACCGGCGACTGCCGTACGAGGTTGCGTGACGTCACCGTCTCGGTGCTCGACGAGACCGGGGCCGCCGTATGGAATTCGGAGCTGCTGAACCCGGAGAACGAGCTGGACTCGCCCGACCGGCTGCTGGTCGACATCACCCAACAGCTCGGCACTGCGGTCAAGGGCAAGTCCATCAAGGTCACGCGCAAGTCGGACCCGGATCTTTCAGGCACAGCGGGCGCTGGCGGCACGGACGAGAAGAACGTGCTGTCGATGGCGGAGGTGGAGGTTCACGGGGGGCCGGTCAATCTGGCGCTCAAAAAGCCCACCAAGCAGTCGAGCACGCAGTTCTATGCATGGCCGTCGCGCGCGGTGGACAACAACTTCAACGGTGGCCTCGGCGCCGGCTCGGTGACCCATACACAGAGCAGCTTCCAGCCCTGGTGGGAGGTCGATCTGGGTGCCGTGCATCCGTTGAGCAGCGTCCGCGTCTGGAATCGCATCGACAGCTGCTGCCAGAGCCATCTCTCGGACTTCTACGTGCTGGTGTCCGACATTCCTTTCCCGACGAACATGCTGGCCCTCGAGCTGACCCGCCCCGGGGTGAGCGCGCACCACGTGGCTTCGCTCAACGGCAAACGGGCGGTGGAGATCGCGTTTGCCGAGGGCGTTGCCGGGCGCTACGTGCGCGTGTGGCTCAACGGCGAGAACCCGTTGTCCCTCACGGAGGTGGAGATCTTCGGCCGCTGAGCAAGGAGGTCAGCTGCGCGTGCGCGTTGCGGCGCCGCGCAGCATCAGCACCACCCCGCACAGCACGATGCCGGCGGCCAGCCATTCATAGCCGGTGATGTGCTCTCCAGCTACCGCAACGCCGAGCAGCATCGCGATGACGGGGTTGACGAAGGTGTAGCTCGACGCGAGTGCCGCGCTGGCCTGGCTAAGCAGCAGCATGTAGGCGTTGAATGCGATCAGTGAACCGAACACCACGAGGTAGAACCACGCCGCGGCGGCCACGGGTCGCGGCGGCCATTGAGGTGTTTCGCCGGCCCACAGCGAAAGCGCCATCAGTACCGCGCCGCCGCAGATCATCTCGCTCGCAAAGCCCATGGCGCCTGGCGCCATCGGCAAGGTGCGTTGGCTCAGCACGCTCCCGAGCGACCAGGTAACGCAGGCAATCGCGATGGCTGTCAGCCCGGCAGGCGAAGCCTGGAAGCCGGCGCCCTGGGTGAGCATCAGCACCCCGGCGAGGCCGACGACGATGCCCGCCATTTCCGGTCGGCTCGGGTAGATGCGCCACAGCAGGTTGAAGGCCGCGATCATCAGCGGCACCACGGCGATGAAGGCCACCACCAGGCCCGAGCCCACCGTCTGTTCGGCATAAGCGGTGCCCCCCATGCCGCCGCCCAGCATCAAGGTGCCGACGACAAGCGCGTTGCGCCACTGCGGCAAGCTCGGCAGCGGCTTGCCACGCCAGCGCATCCAGGCCAGCAGGACGGCCCCGGCCAGCAGGAAGCGAGTGCCCATCTGAAAAAAGGGCGGGAAACTGATGAGCGCGTACTTGATCGCCAGGTAGGTGGAGCCCCACACCAGCCAGGTGGCGGCAAGACACAGGGTGATGAGCGGCGTCAGCGTGCCGGAGGCGCGGACGGTGGAGGCGGCTGCGGTCATGGGTGGAGCTCGGATCGGGTTCGTCGATGCGCCGATGTTAGAAAAGCGTGCGGCAGCGATGAAGTGGCGTTTGAAGGAATGCAGGCAGATAATCTTTCGGATCGCAAAGCTGACAGCGTCTGTTGCCTTGAACATCGACCTCGACCACTACGACACCCGCATCCTGGCCGAATTGCAGGCCGATGCACGCCTTTCAATGACGGAACTGGGCCGCCGGGTACACCTCAGCCAGCCGGCGGTGACCGAACGCGTGCGCAAGCTCGAATCGGCGGGCGTGATCACCGGCTACCGCGCGACCGTCAACCTGAACAAGCTGGGCTACGGCATCCGCGCGATGGTGCGCGTGGGCCGCGCGGACTATGCACGGGTGGTGAAGCTGATCCAGCAGACGCCGGAGGTGGTGAACGCCCACAACGTCACCGGCGAGGACAGCTGGATCCTGGAGATCGCGGTGATCGACGTGGCACACCTCGACGCCGTGGTCACCAAGTTCTGCATCCTCACCGAGACCTCGACCTCCATCATCCTGAACGCCGCGCGCGAGCACCAGACCATGCTGCCGCCCCGGCGCGAAGACGTAAAACCCCCCATCAAGAAAGTGATCGACGCATGAGCACCCCAGACTTCGCCACCTGCGACCTGTGCGACGCCCACAAGAACGACAGCGACGGCGCCTTCCGCGTGCTGCCCCCGGTGTTTCGCGACTTCGGCAAGCGCCGACGCTTTGCCGGGCCGGTGAGCACGGTGAAGTGCTTCGAGGACAACTCGCTCGTCAAGGCCGCCGTCGACTCCCCGGGGCACGGCCGCGTGCTCGTGGTCGATGGCGGCGGTTCGCTGCGACGTGCCCTCGTCGGAGGCAACCTCGGCGCCGCAGCGGCCAAGAACGGCTGGGCCGGCGTGGTTGTCTACGGCTGCGTGCGTGACGTGGCTGAACTCGCCGAGTGCGACACCGGCATCCGCGCACTGGCTCCGATGCCGCTGCCGACCGAAAAGCGCAACGAAGGCCAGCGCGACGTGCCGGTGCAGGTGGAGGGCGTGTGGGTGCGGCCGGGCGAGTGGTTGTATGCCGACGAGGATGGCATCGTCGTGATGGCATCCCCCGCAAATTGACCAAGAGCGCAGGACACGTCCAACAGCAGGAGAGCGGCCATGGCGACCCGTCCCGCATCACCCATTCCGCGCGAGCACCTGGCGCACCTGGAACGGCGGGTGTCGATCATCGTCGGTACACGTTCCGCGACGCTGCAGCCAAGCGTGATGCGGGGGCTCGGCTGCCGGGTGCAGCGGCAGCCGCTGCGGGTGACGGTGCTGCTGCCCGGCAAGGCCTGCGAGGACCTGTTGACCGACATGCGCACGAGCGACCAGATCGCGGTGGTGTTCAGTGAGCCCAGCACCCACCGCACGGTGCAGATCAAGGGCGACGAGATCCACATTGCACCCGCCGCCCGTGCCGACCTGCAACTGCTGGACGACTACGTCGAACGCCTGACGGCCGAGATCTGCCAGCTCGGCTACCCTGAGGTACTGATCCGTGGCATGTTGACGAGCGAGCCGGGCGGCATCGTGGCGGTGACGTTCACGCCGCGTGCCTCGTTCGACCAGACGCCCGGCGTGCGGCCCGCCGCGCCGGTGGAGGCCTGAGATGCCGCTGTCGCTCGATGACCTGCGCCCGTGCTTCGAAGGCGCGATCCCCGCGATGATGGCCACGTGCGCGCCCGACGGCACGCCCAACGTGGCCTACCTGTCGCAGGTGGAGTACGTGGACAGCGAGCACCTCGCGCTGTCGTTCCAGTTCTTCAACACCACGCGTCGCAACGTACTCGCCAACCCGCAGGTCGAGATCCTGGTGGTGCACCCGCTGACCGCGGCGATCTACCGCATCCGTGCGCGCTACCTGCGCACCGAGACGAGCGGGCCGTTGTTCGAGAACATGAAGGCCCGCCTGTCGGGCATTGCGTCGCACACCGGCATGAGCGGCGTGTTCAAGTTGCAGGGGGCCGACATTTACCACGTGGTCGCGCTGGAGCACGTGAACAAGCCTGACCTGCCACAACCATCGGCCGGGCGCTCGCGCCTGTCGGCGTTACGCCGGTGCAGCGAGCGCCTGTCGCGTTGCAACGACCTCGATTCCCTGTTCGAGACCACGCTCGCCTGCCTAGAGACTGAGTTCGAGGTACAGCACGCGATGCTGTTGATATCGGACGGGCAGGGTGAGCGGCTCTACACCGTGGCCAGCCGGGGCTACAGCTCCTCGGGTATCGGCTCGGAGATCCCAATCGGGCAGGGCGTGATCGGCGTGGCGGCGCGCGAGCGCACGCCGGTGCGCATCAGCCACATGACCGCCGAGTACACCTACAGCCGCGCCATCCGTGACAGCCTTGCACGCAGCGGGCGCGCCGAGGCACTGGAGCTGGCGATTCCGTGGCCTGGGCTGGCCGAGCCGCACAGTCAACTCGCCGTGCCCGTCTGCGCCGGGGGTGAACTGGTGGGGGTGCTGTTCGTGGAGAGCCTGCAGGACCTGCGCTTCAGCTACGACGACGAGGATGCGTTGGTGAGTCTTGCGGCGCAACTCGGCCTCACGATCCGGCAGTTCCAGTCGTGCGCGGAGCTGCCCGACGACGCCGGGCGCGACGCGATGCGAGAAGACGCCCCGCCACCGAGCCGTACCGGGGTGGAGCCGCTCGCGGTGCGCTATTACGCCGCTGACAGCAGCGTGTTCCTCGACAACGACTACCTGATCAAGGGCGTTGCAGGGGCCATCCTGTGGAAGCTGCTGCGCGACCACGCCGAGTTGGGACGCACCGAGTTCACCAATCGCGAGCTTCGGCTCGATCCGCAGATCCGCCTGCCCGACGTGAGCGACAACCTGGAAGCCCGGCTGGTGCTGCTGGCGCGCCGGCTCGTCGAGCGCAATGCCTGCGTGCGCATCGAAAAGACCGGCCGGGGGCGCTTCCGGCTGGAGCTGTCCCGGCCGCTCGAACTGCAGCCGGCCTGATTCAGCGCGCCACCACGTATTCGGGCCACATCTGGGGGGCCACCGGCACGCCGAGCCCGCGAGCCAGCTTGCCCCAGTCGGTGGGCGTGAGTCGCGAGCGGGCCAACCCGAGCACGGCATCGAACACCGGCGCCGGAGCGTGCTGCTGCATCTCCGCCAACATCGCGAGGCGCTCGTGGGCAGCCAGTGACGGCAGCATCCAGTACAGCGTCTGGGTCATCTCGTCGGGCGGGATGGAGGCGACCAGCGCGCCGTGCAGTTCGAGCAGTTCGGCATCGGTGTAGTGAGCCCACAGCACGGCGTTGTGCTCGGTTTCCTCATAGTGCATGTGCTCCAGGTTGTCGGCGACGAACAGCGCGAGCGCCCGGTACAGCCGGCTCGTCGCCGTGGCGCGCGCCTCGCCGTCCGCCGCCTCTGCCACGCCGGCCAGGTCCTCGAGTTCGTCGATCGCGTCGAGGTGCATCTGGTGTTCCGCGACGATCTGGGCCGACGTGCCCGGCCGCGCGCGCTCCAGAGCGGGGTGCACGAAGTCGTTCTCATGCTGCAGGTGCTTGCGCATGCCGGCCAGCAGCGCGCGCACCTGGGCCAGCGTGTCGCGCATGTGCGCTGGGTCGGCCGCGTCGGTCTGCCCGACCTTGACCAGCGTCTCGGTCAGGAAGAGGCGCAAGGCCTTGTGGATGCCGGCGTAGAGATCCAGGCGCTGGACCTGGGGGGTGCCGGCTCGGGCCGCGCGGGTGGCTGTGGTGTGTTCCATCGTGTCCTCGTGGGTCTCGGTTTGCGGGGCGCCGCCGCGCAACGGCTGCGGCGACGGGATGGCGAGACTGTAGGAATCGAGGAGGATGGATGCCGCTAAATCTTCCTTACGCCGACCGTAAAGACTTCTTAACCCCCCAACAGGGGGCGCGGGCAGGGGACACGGCAGGGGACAAGGCTGCGCCGGTCAGCGCGCGGGATGCACCACGTCCAGCAGCCGGTCGAGTCCGCCTTCGTTGATGGCGACCATGGCCTGCTCGCGCACCTTGGGCTTGGCACGGTAGGCCACGCTCAAGCCCGCGGCGCCCATCATCGGCAGGTCGTTGGCGCCGTCGCCGACGGCGATGGCCTGCAATGCGGAGCAACCCACCTGCTCGCACAGCGCAAGCAACTGGCGCTTCTTTTCTTCGCCGTCGACGATGTCGCCCAGCACGCGCCCGGTGAGGTGGCCGTTCTCGATCTCGAGTTCGTTGGAGCGTGCCACGTCCATGTGCAGCGTTTCCTTCACCCGGTTGGCGAAGTAGGTGAACCCGCCGGAGACGAGCAGCGTCTTCAGCCCGGCGGCGCGAGCAGCGGCCACCAGTTCCATTGCCCCGGGGTTGAGCCGCAGCCGCTGCTCATAGACCTGCTGCAGCGCCGTCGCGGGCACGCCAGCGAGCAGTGCGAGCCGGCGGCGCAGACTTTCCTTGAAGTCGGTGATCTCGCCGCGCATGGCCGCTTCGGTGATCGCGGCAACCTCGGCCTTCTTGCCTGCAGCGTCGGCAATCTCGTCGATGCATTCGATGTTGATCAGCGTCGAGTCCATGTCGAACGCAATGACCTTGAAGTCGGCGAGTTGCAGCGGCGGGGTGGCGATCTGGATGACGAGGCCGGGCGCGATTTCGGTGGGCATGAGCAGGATGAAATGGGTGGGGAGATCAGGCGGGTTGCGCGGTCGGCGTGCCGAGCGAGCGCAGCACGTCGCGGATGAACTGTGCGCGGTCCTTGGGGTCTTCGGTCGGCTTGTCGATGCGCAGCTTGTCGTTGCCGGCGAGCTTGATGTGCCGGTTCTTCTGCACGAGCTCGATGATGCGCATCGGCTCGATCGGCGGGTTGGGGCGGAAGGCGATGCTCATCGCCGCCGGTGCCGCGTCGATCTTGACCACGCCGTAGGGTTTGGCGAGCACGCGCAGGCGGTGCACGTCGAACAGCGTCTGGCCCTGGGGCGGCAGCTTGCCGAAGCGGTCGGTGATCTCTTCGAGCAGCGCGTCGATCTGGTCCGCCTTTTCGGCAGAGGCAAGTCGCTTGTAGAGGTTGAGTCGCACGTGCACGTCGCCGCAATAGCTGTCGGGTAGCAGGGCAGGGGCGTGCAGGTTGATCTCGGTCGTCACCGCCAGTGGCGAGAGCAGGTCGGGCTCCTTGCCGGCTTTCAGCGAACGTACCGCCTCGGACAGCATGTCGTTGTACAGCTGGAAGCCGACCTCCTGCATGTTGCCGCTCTGGTTCTCGCCCAGCACCTCGCCCGCGCCGCGGATCTCGAGGTCGTGCATCGCGAGGTAGAAACCGGAGCCCAGCTCCTCCATGTTCTGGATCGCTTCCAGCCGCTGCGCGGCCTGCTTGGTGAGGCCCTCGACATCGGGCACCAGCAGGTAGGCATAGGCCTGGTGGTGCGAACGGCCGACACGCCCGCGCAGCTGGTGCAGCTGCGCGAGGCCGAACTTGTCGGCGCGCGAGATGACGATGGTGTTGGCGGTCGGCACGTCGATGCCGGTCTCGATGATGGTCGAGCACAGCAGCACGTTGTAGCGCTGGGCCACGAAGTCGCGCATCACGCGTTCCAGCTCGCGCTCGGGCATCTGGCCGTGCGCGACGGCGATACGCGCCTCGGGCAACAGCTCGGCGAGCTTGTTGCGGCGGTTCTCGATCGTTTCGACCTCGTTGTGCAGGAAGTAGACCTGCCCGCCGCGCTTCAGCTCGCGCAGCACCGCCTCGCGGATGGTGCCGGTGGTTTCGTTGCGCACGAAGGTCTTGATGGCCAGACGGCGTTGCGGCGCGGTCGCGATCACCGACAGGTCGCGCAGTCCTTCCAGCGCCATGCCCAACGTGCGTGGAATGGGGGTCGCGGTGAGCGTCAGCACGTCGACCTCGGCACGCATCGCCTTGATCGCTTCCTTGTGGCGCACGCCGAAGCGGTGTTCCTCGTCGATGATCAGCAGGCCCAGGCGCGAGAACTTCACGTCCGGCGACAGCAGCTTGTGCGTGCCGACGACGATGTCGACGGTACCGTCGGCCAGGCCCTTGAGCGCCTGGTTCACTTCCTTCGTCGATCGGAACCGCGACAGCTCGGCCACTTTCACGGGCCAGTTGGCGAAGCGGTCGCTGATGGTCTGAAAGTGCTGTTCGGCCAGCAGCGTCGTCGGCGCGAGCAGCGCGACCTGCTTGCCACCGGTGACGGCGACGAAGGCGGCGCGCAGCGCGACCTCGGTCTTGCCGAAGCCCACGTCGCCGCAAACGAGGCGGTCCATCGGCCTGGGCGAGACGAGGTCCTGGATCACCGCATGGATCGCGGCATTCTGGTCCGGCGTTTCCTCGAAACCGAAGCTGGCGGCGAAGGCCTCGTAGTCGTGCGGCGAAAAACGGAACGCGTAGCCTTCGCGCGCCGCGCGGCGCGCGTAGAGGTTCAGCAACTCGGCGGCGGTGTCGCGCACCTGTTCGGCCGCCTTGCGCTTGGCTTTTTCCCACTGCCCCGAGCCGAGCCGGTGCAGCGGTGCTTCTTCCGGGCTGACGCCGGTGTAGCGGCTGATCAGGTGCAACTGCGCGACCGGCACATAGAGCGTTGCCTTGTCCGCGTATTGCAGATGCAGGAACTCGCTGGGCCCCTCGCCAAGATCGATGTTCAGCAGCCCCTGGTAACGGCCGATGCCGTGGTTCACGTGCACCACCGGGTCGCCGACCTTCAGCTCCGACAGGTCCTTGATCAGCGCGTCGACGTTGCTGACCTGTTCCTGCTTGCGCCGGCGTCGCGCAGAGGGGCCGGTGGCGAACAGCTCGGTCTCGGTGACGAACTGCAGGCCTTGCTCGCGGCCCTCGATTGCCCAATGGAAGCCGGCTGCAAGCGGGGCGACCGCGATGGCGAACTTTTCGTCGCCTGCCTGGAACGCCGCGAGCGATTCCACGCTGGGCGGCTCGATCTTGTTGTCGCGCAAAAGCTCCAGCAGGCTCTCGCGCCGGCCGGCGGATTCGGCCACGAGCAGCACACGGTGCGGCGTGGTGCCCACGTGCACCTGCAGGCGGCGCAGCGGCTCGGTCGCACCTCGGTCGGCGCTCAGGTCGGGGAGCGGCCGAGCCCAGTCGACGGCTTCGCTGCCGCGCACCGCCAGTTGCGCGTGCTCGTTGCAGCGGGTGAAGAAGTCCTCGGGCTTGAGGAACAGGTCCTCGGGCGGGAGGATGGGCCGCTCGGGATCGTGCTGCAGGAAGCGATGGCGCTCGCGCGTGTCGGTCCAGAAGCGCTTGAGCGCGTCATCGATCTCGCCGTGCAGCGCCAGCGCGGCCTTGTCGCCCAAGTAGTGGAAGATCGTCGCCGTTTCGTCGAAGAACAGCGGCAGGTAGTACTCGATCCCGGCGGTGGCGATACCGTTGCCGATGTCCTTGTAGATGCGCGCCTTGCTCGGGTCGCCTTCCATGCGTTCGCGCCAGCGCGAGCGGAATTTCGCGCGCGAGTCCTCGTCCATCGGGAACTCGCGCCCGGGCAGCATGCGCACCTCGGGCACCGGGTAGAGGCTGCGCTGGCTGTCCGGGTCGAAGGTACGGATGGAATCCACTTCGTCGCCGAACAGGTCGACGCGGTAGGGCACGGCCGAGCCCATCGGGAACAGGTCGATCAGGCCGCCGCGCACCGCGTATTCGCCGGGCGAGACGACCTGGCTCACGTGCTGATAGCCGGCCAGCGTGAGCTGGGCCTTCAGCGAGGCTTCGTCGAGTTTTTCCTTCTGCTTGAAGTGGAAGGTGTACCCGGCCATGAACGACGGCGGCGCCAGCCGCACCAGTGCCGTGGAGGCGGGCAGCAGCACCACGTCGACGTCGCCCTGGCGCACTCGCCACAGCGTGGCCAGGCGCTCGGAGATCAGGTCCTGGTGGGGCGAGAAGGTGTCGTAGGGCAGCGTCTCCCAGTCGGGGAACACCGCGCAGCGCAGCTCCGGCGCAAAGAAGGCGAGTTCGTCGTGCAGCCGCTGCGCATCGGCCGGCTCCGCGGTGACGATGGCCGTCAGCGCCTTGTTCGCGGCCTGCTGGCGGGCGTACTGGGCGAGCAGCAGGGCATCGGCCGAACCCGGCGGGCGCGGCAGCGTGTAGCGTTTGCCAGGAGCGATGGAAGGGATGAGCATGCAGATGGACGACAAATGCAAATCGCCCCGGGAGCGTTTGTCCCGGGGCGAAAAAGACGCTGAATTATAGAATTCCGCCCTTCCTCCACCCGGCCGCCCAGATGTATTCCACCGAGCCTCCGCGCCTATTCGCTCTCGTGCCATGTGCCGGTGTCGGCGAGCGTGCAGGGGCCGGCGGGCCGAAGCAGTATGCGCAGGTGGCCGGGAGGTCGCTTGTCGCGCACACGCTGGCCGCGCTGCAGGCGGTGCCACGGCTGGCGGGGGTGATGGTGGTGCTGTCGGCCGGCGACGTGCAGTTCGAGCACGCAGCGCCGGGCTTCACGGGCTGGGTCGAGCGGGTGGGCGGTGCAACGCGTGCCGAATCCGTCGCCAATGGCCTGGCCGCGCTGGTCGAGCGCGGCGTGCAGCCTCACGACTGGGTGCTGGTGCACGATGCAGCACGCTGCCTGCTGCAGCCCGCGTGGGTCGACGCACTGATCGATGCCTGCCAGGACGATGAGGTCGGCGGCTTGCTGGCCTTGCCGGTCCCCGACACGTTGAAGCAGGAAGCCGACGGACGCGCAACCGGCACGGTGGAGCGTGCCGGCAAGTGGCAGGCGCAGACGCCCCAGATGTTCCGCCTGGGTCTGCTGCGGCCGGCACTCGCACAGGCGGGCGCTGCCGTCACCGACGAAGCGAGCGCCATCGAGATGCTCGGGCATGCCCCGAGGCTGGTCCGTGGTTCGCTGGAAAACTTCAAGGTCACCTATCCGCAGGACTTCGAGCTGGCGGAACGTTTGCTGAGGACGCGCTGATGGACTTCCGTATCGGTGAGGGCTGGGACACCCACGCACTCGTGGCAGGGCGCAAGCTGATCCTCGGCGGCGTGGAGATTCCCCACACGCTGGGTTTGCTGGGCCATTCGGATGCCGATGCGCTGCTGCACGCGATCACCGACGCAGTGCTTGGCGCGGCGGGCCTGGGTGATATCGGTCGACACTTCCCGGATACCGACGAGCGCTTCAAGGGGGCGGATTCTTCGGTGCTGCTGAGCGAGGCGATGCGACGGGTCCGCGAGCAGGGGTGGGAGCTGGTGAATGTGGACAGCACCATCGTGGCGCAGGCGCCGAAGATGGCGCCGCACATCCCGGCAATGCGCGAGCGCGTGGCCGCAGCGCTGGGGTGCGAACCGCAGCAGGTCAACGTAAAGGCGAAGACGGCGGAGAAGCTCGGGCCCGTCGGGCGTCAGGAATCGATCGAGGCGCGGGCGGTCGCGCTGCTTCGCCGCGCCGCCTGAGCGCGGAAGCGTTCAGGGCGCCTTCTTGAGCCGGATGCGGGCGATCAGGCCCGTGTCAGGGGGCATCGCGTTCGACAGCTCGAACGTGCCGCCCATGCGCATCACGGTCTTTTCGACGACGGCCAGACCCAGGCCGGCACCGGTGGCCGCGGTGCGCGCCGCGTCACCGCGGAAGAACGGCGTGGTGAGCTGGGGCAGCTTCTCGGGCGGCACGCCGGCGCCGTGGTCGCGCACGGTGATGATCACCCAGGGGCCGGTGCGCGCATACGTCACTTCCACTCGCGCGATGCCGCTGTTGGCCGAGCGGCCATAGCGGCGCGCGTTCTCGAACAGGTTGGCGAGCACGCGACCGAGTTCGGTGTCGTCGGCCATCACCTTGGTGTCGATGGCCACGCGCGAGACGATGCGGATCTGGTTGGTGTCGCGGAAGGCAGCGATCTCGCGATCGACGATGCTGCTCAGGTGCACCGGCACCAGCTTGACCTCGCCCGGGCGGGCGTAGTCCATGAACTTGTCGATGATGGCGTCGAGCTGGTCGATGTCGGCCGCCATGTTGCGCCGCGCCTCCTCGTCGTTGACGCTCATCTCGGCTTCGAGGCGCAGCCGCGCCAACGGCGTGCGCAGGTCATGCGAGATGCCGGCCAGCATCACCGCGCGGTCTTCTTCCACCTTGGCCAGTTCTCTCGCCATCCGGTTGAAGCCCATGTTGACCTCGCGGATCTCGCTGGTCAGCGTTTCTTCGTCAAGGCGGGATTCGAACTCGCCTTCGCGGATGCGGCTGGCGGCGAACGACAGCTGCTTCAGCGGCTGGTTGATCAGCCTTGCCACCCCGGCCGAGCCGAGGATGGTGGCCAGCAGCGCGATGCTGACCCAGATGAACCAGGTGCGGCCTGCCACCGCCTGCACGCGGCCGGGGTCGACCTGCAGCCAGTAGCGGTCGTTCTCGATGGTGAAGTCGATCCACAGGCCCGGGGTGTCGTTGACGCTGGTGGCGACGATGGTCGTGGGCCCGAGGCGCGAGCGCAGTTCCTGGCCGATGCGGCGCGTGAACCGGTCTGTCTCGAAGGGTTCGTAGCGGTCGGTCTTTTCGCTCGGCTGCAGCTTGATGGACTCCTGCTCCGAGATGGTCTTCAGCAGCGTGACGCGGTTGATGCTGTCGGCATAGCGGAGCGCCGCACGTGACAGGTTCACCAGGCTGGCAAGCTGCTGCGCCGCCTGCACCGCGCGGGGTTCGAATTCCAGGGCCCGAAAGGTCTGCACCCAGGCAAAGATGCCGAAGCCCAGCAGGACGCCGAGCAGGATGAAGGTACGCCAGAAGAGGCTGAGTGTGACGCGTTTACGGGCCATGAACGAGGAAAAGCGACTGCCCCGGAGTATGCCCCTTCCTGCCGCACGGCTGCGGCAAGGAAGAGGTCGGGGCAGTCAGGCAGAGCGCGGCGAGAGGCCGCGCGGGCGGAGGAAGCTCAGGCCGTGCCGTCCGGCACGAAGACGTAGCCGACGCCCCAGACGGTCTGGATGTAGCGCGGCTGGGACGGATCGGGTTCGATCATCTTGCGCAGGCGCGAGATCTGCACGTCCAGGCTGCGGTCGAAGGGCTCGAATTCGCGGCCGCGGGCCAGTTGGGCCAGCTTGTCGCGCGACAGCGGTTGGCGCGGGTGGCGTACCAGCGCTTTCAGCATCGAGAACTCGCCGGTGGTCAGTGGCATGGGCTCGCCGTCCTTGGTCAGGCGGCGCAGCGCGAGGTCGAACTCGAACGGGCCGAACACGACACTCTGCGGCTCCTTGGCGGGGGCGCCAGGCGCCTCGAGCGTGGGGCGGCGGCGCAGCACGGCGTGGATACGGGCCAGCAGTTCGCGCGGATTGAAGGGCTTGGGCAGGTAGTCGTCCGCGCCGACTTCGAGGCCGACGATGCGGTCCACGTCCTCCACTTTCGCGGTGAGCATGATGATGGGCGTGGCGTCGTTGGCTGCACGCAGGCGGCGGCAGATCGACAGGCCGTCCTCCCCCGGCAGCATCAGGTCGAGCACGATCAGGTCGACCGTCTCGCGGGTGAGCACGCGGTTCAGTGCCTTGGCGTCCTCGGCCAGCAGGACTTCGAAGCCTTCCTGGGTCAGGTAGCGGCGAAGCAGGTCGCGAATACGCGCGTCGTCATCGACGACCACGACACGGTCCATGCGGGCATTGGGCGTTTGAGATGTCATGAGCAAAGCTCCCGAACTTGTAACAGGCGGGATTTTGTGCGGCGCAACTGAGCATTTTTGCCCGGTCTGACCAACTGTTACAAATCTTGCGCCTAACTTCATCGCGTGTCCAGAGGATTCTCCCCGCCCTCCGACAGATAAATATCAACTGAAGTCGTCGGCGTGACCCCATTGCGCTCCGGGCTGCGTTAGGAAGTGAAAATCTTCACGTTCGCCTGTTGAAAGGAAGAAGAATGGCACTCCGTTTCGTCGTGGCCCCTGTCGTGTTGGCGGCCGTATTGGGTTCGACCGCCGCATCGGCGCAGTCCACCGTTGCCGTGCTTGCCGAGCCGCAAAATGTCGTCAGCCTCGACGCCAATGCCAGCGTCGAGGTCACCAACGACCAACTCACCATCACGTTGCACACGACCAGAGAAGGCAGCGAAGCGGCCTCGGTCCAGAACGGGTTGAAGCAGGCGCTGGATGCTGCGCTGGCGGAAGCGCGCAAGGCGGCGCAACCCGGGCTGATGGAGGTGCGCACCGGCAACTTTTCGCTCTACCCGCGCCACAACTCGCAAGGCCGCATCACCGGTTGGCAAGGCACCGCAGAACTGGTGCTCGAGGGCAAGGACCTGCCCCGCATCGCGCAGGTGGCCGGCCGCTTGAACACCGTGACGATCGCCAACATCACGCAGAGCCTGTCGCGCGAAGCGCGGGAGCGCCACGCGGCGGAGGCGGCGGCACGGGCGATCGCGAACTACAAGGCCAAGGCGCAGGAATACGCAAAACAGTTCGGCTTTGCAGGGTACGTGCTGCGCGAGGTGAACGTGTCGACCAGCGAACCGGGCGGCTACCCGCAACCGATGCTGATGCGGGCCAAATCAGCGATGGCCGAGGATGCCGCCGTGCCGGTGGAGGCGGGCAAGGCGGTCGTGACGGTCACGGTCAGTGGCAGCGTGGCGCTGAAGTAGGCCACCTCCCACGTTCTTCGGCCGCCCGCGCGAGGAGGTGCTGCCGGCAGGCCGGCCGAGCCGGACTGCGGCGGCACTCGGATGCCGCCGTTGCGTGCTGTGGCGGGCCCTGGGCAGGAGCGCCTGCTATTGCGCGGCCCAGCCGCCATCCATGTTCCACGCGACGCCGCGCACGTTCGATGCGGCATCGGAGCACAGGAACACGGCCAGTTCGCCGAGTTGCTCCGGTGTCGTGAACTGCAGCGAAGGCTGCTTCTCGGCCAGCAGCCGGCGCTTGGCTTCGTCCACCGCGACGCCTTCGTTCTGCGCGCGGGCGTCGACCTGCTTCTGCACCAGGGGCGTCAGCACCCAGCCGGGGCAGATGGCATTGACCGTGACACCGGTGGTGGCGGTTTCCAGCGCCACCGCCTTGGTGAAACCGACGATGCCGTGCTTGGAGGCGACATAAGCCGACTTCTGTGCCGAAGCCACCAACCCGTGGGTGGAGGCGACGTTGATGACCCGTCCCCAGTCCTTTGCCTTCATGCCAGGCAGGGCCAGCCGTGTGGTGTGAAAGGCCGACGTCAGGTTGATCGCGATGATCGCGTCCCACTTCTCCACGGGGAAATCCTCGACATTCGCCACGTGCTGGATGCCGGCGTTGTTCACGAGGATGTCGACGCCACCGAACTCCGACTGCGCATAGCGCATCAGATCCTCGATCTCGGCCGGCTTGCTCATGTCGGCGCCGTGGTAGCCCACCTTGACGCCGAGCGCTGCCACTTCGGCCTTGGCTGCATCGACCTCGCCAAAGCCGTTGAGCACGATGTTGGCACCCTGTTGGGCGAGCGACTTGGCAATGCCGAGGCCGATGCCACTGGTCGATCCCGTGACGAGTGCCGTTTTTCCTTTCAACATGTGCAGTCCTCTTTGATATCGTTGCGATAGGCGTTCGCCGCATTATGACGAGTGAGGTTTCTTGAAAATGACTGAGCCCCGCCTGGACTTCGTGCAATGTCTCGATGCCCAGGGACTGCACCGCATGGCCTACTGGGAATGGGGCGATCCGGCCAACACGAAGGTGCTGGTGTGTGCCCATGGGCTGTCGCGCCAGGGACGCGATTTCGACAGCCTGGCGAAGGCGTTGCGCGACGAATACCGTGTGGTCTGCCCGGACGTGGTGGGCCGAGGGCGCTCCGACTGGTTGGGCGACCCGATGGGCTACCAGATCCCGACCTACGTGGCCGACATGGTGACGCTCCTGGCACGGCTCAATGCCAGGACTCTCGACTGGCTCGGCACGTCCATGGGCGGGCTGATCGGCCTCGGCCTGGCCTCGCTGCCCGGCAGCCCTGTGCGCCGGCTGGTGTTGAACGACGTGGGGCCGGTGATCGAGGCGCAAGCGCTGGCGCGCATCGGCACCTATGTGGGGCATGCACCCCGGTTCGCCACCTTGGAAGAAGCGGCCGACTACATGTGGTCGATCTCGCAGGGCTTCGGGCCGCACACGCGAGAGCAGTGGCTGGCCCTGACCGAACCGATGCTGCGGCCGCTGTCCGACGACAAGGGTGAGGGGTTCGTGCCGCACTACGATCCGCGCATCGCGGTGCCGTTCCACGCCACCGACCCCAAGGCCGTGGGGGCACTGCAGGAGCTGTTGTGGCAGCGCTATGACGCAGTGAAGGCCCGCACCCTGGTGATACGCGGCGCTGAATCGGATCTGTTGACGCACGAGACTGCGATGGCCATGGCGCAGCGGGGACCGAAGGCTGCGGTGCACGAGTTCCCAGGCGTGGGCCACGCGCCGACGCTGGTAACGCCCGAGCAGATCGCCGTGGTGCAGGAGTTCCTGACCGCGCCATGAAAACCGGATTGCAGGACGCCGGCCGCGACACCGCGGCCATCGTTGCATTGGCGGGCGACGTCGATCGCTCGCTTGCACAGAAGGCCACGCCGGAGGTGATGGCCGAGGAACACGCGCGGCTCGAACGTGCCCGCGCCTTTGCCGTGCCGTTGCTCACCGGCCAACTGCTGGACACCGGCGAGGAAGCGCTACATCACACGGAAGGCGTTGCAGCCATCCTGAAGAGCATTGGCGCATCACCCTCGATGCTCGCCGCGGTATACCTCGTCTATGTCGGTGAATACCTGACCCGGCCGGAAGAAGCGATCGGCAAGGCCTTTGGCAGCTCTTATGCCGGGCTGGTGGGCGCCACACGCAAGCTGGTGCAGATCCAGCGCAATGCGCGCGATGCGCTGGTGGACGAGGAAATGCGCGCCGAGCAGACGGAACGCGTGCGCAAGATGCTGCTCGCGTTCTCGAAAGACCTGCGCGTGGTGCTGTTGCGACTCGCATCGAGGCTGCAAACCCTGCGCTACTACGCACAGTCGAAGCGCGATTGCCCGCTGGTGCTGGCGCGCGAGTCGCTGCAGGTGTTCGCGCCGCTCGCCAACCGCTTGGGCATCTGGCAGCTGAAGTGGGAGCTGGAAGACCTGTCGTTCCGCTTCCTCGAGCCCGAGGCCTACAAGACCATCGCCCGCATGCTCGACGAGAAGCGCGTCGAGCGCGAACTGGTGGTGCACACGCTGCGCGAGCAGGTCAGCGAGCTGTTGAAGCGGCATGGCATCAACGCGGAAGTGCAGGGCCGCCCCAAGCACATCTACAGCATCTGGAAGAAGATGCGCGGCAAGCAGCTGGACTTCGACCACGTGTTCGACATCCGCGCGCTGCGGGTCGTGGTGCCGACCGTGCGCGACTGCTATGCCGCGTTGAGCGTGGTGCACGAGGCGTACCGGCCGTTGCCCGAGGAGTTCGACGACTACATCGCCCGCCCCAAGCCCAACGGCTACCAGTCGCTGCACACGGTGGTGTACGACGAGCGGGGTCGCGCTATCGAAATCCAGATCCGCACGCGGGAGATGCACGACCATGCCGAGCATGGCGTGGCGGCACATTGGGCCTACAAGGAGGCGGGTACCAAAGGCTACGGTGGTGTGAGCGCCTCGGGCGACTTCGAGGCGCAGGTCGCGGAAGCGCGCAAGGCGGTGCTGCGGCAGTTGCTCGCCTGGGAGCGCGACTTCGCAGGGCAGGGCGGCGAAGCAGGGGCGGCGGTGTTCGACGATCGCATCTACGTGTTCACGCCCCAGGCGGCCATCGTCGAGCTGCCGAAGGACGCGACACCGGTCGACTTCGCCTACACGCTGCACACCGACCTGGGCCATCGCTGCCGAGGTGCCAAGGTGGACGGTGCGATGGTGCCGCTGTACACGCCGCTGCAGAGCGGCCAGACAGTGGAGATCATCGCGCTGAAGGAAGGGGGGCCGTCGATGGACTGGCTCAACCCCGAGCTGGGCTACCTGAAGAGCTCGCGTGCGCGAGCCAAGGTGCGGGCCTGGTTCAACGCGCTCGCGCAGCAACAGACCATCGCCAAAGGCCGCGAGCTGGTCGAAAAGCTGCTCCAACGCGAAGGACGCACGGCGACCAAGCTCGAGGATCTGGCAGCGCAACTGGGCTTCAAGAACGCCGATGCGTTGTTCGACGTGGTCGGCAAGGACGAATACTCGCTGCGCAACATCGAGAACGTGCTGCGCCCCAGCGAGCCGCCGATTCCGCAAGACGACTTCATCGCACTGAAGAAGTCGCGCAGCGACGGGCTTTCGCCCAAGGGCGGCGTGCTCGTGGTCGGCATCGAGTCGCTGCTGACGCAACTGGCGCGTTGCTGCAAGCCGGCACCGCCGGACCCCATCGGCGGCTTCGTGACCAAGGGCAAGGGCGTGGCCGTGCACCGTGTCGATTGCTCCAACTTCAGGCAGATGGCCGGGCGTCAACCGGAGCGCGTGATCGCGGTCCAGTGGGGAACCGGTCCGACCGACAAGCCGGCGGTGTACCCGGTGGACGTGGCCGTGGAGGCGAACGACCGCCAGGGGCTGCTGCGAGACATCTCGGAAGTCTTTGCGAAAGAGAAGATGAACGTCACGGGCGTGCACACGCAATCGGTTCGCGAAACGGCATGGATGACGTTCACCGTGGAGGTGTCCGACTCGGCGCGCCTTGCCCACGTGCTGGGTCTGGTCTCGCAGATTCCAGGCGTGCGTGTGGCGCGGCGCAAGTAGCGGCTGGTCAACGCGTTTCGAATCGTGCTATAGTCTCGGCTTCTTTAGGCGCGTAGCTCAGCTGGTTAGAGCACCACCTTGACATGGTGGGGG
>NZ_CAMLJQ010000009.1 GCF_946480305.1 uncultured Caldimonas sp. | reverse complement strand
CGTCCCACCACTTCTTGCTGACCAGCACGATCCACGGGCTGTAGACGTGGTTGGTGACGGTGAGGTACTTCTGCACCTCGTAGAACTTGCTCGACAGGATCGTGTTGTACGGATTCTCCTGGCCGTCGACCGCCTTCGTCTCGAGCGCGGTGAACAGCTCGGAGAAGGGCAGCGGCACCGCGTTCGCGCCGAGCGACTTGAAGCTGTCGAGGAACACGTTGTTCTGCATCACGCGCAGCTTGATGCCGTTGAGGTCTTCGAGCTTGGCGACCGGCTGCTTGTTGTTGGTCAGGTTGCGGAAGCCGTTCTCCCAGTAGACCAGGCCGACCAGCCCTTTCTCCTGCAGCTTGTCCATGATCTTCTGGCCCACCGGGCCGTCGAGCACGATGTCGGCCTCCCGGGCGTTGTTGAACAGGAAGGGCGTGTCCCAGATCGCCATTTCCTTGGTGATGCCCACCAGGGTCGCGGTGGAGCCCACCATCATTTCCTGCGCGCCGCCGATCAGGGCTTGCTGCATCTGCACGTCGGAGCCGAGCGCGGCCGCGCCGATCGCGCGCACCTTCATCTTGCCGCCGGACGCTTTTTCGACTTCCTGCGCGAACAGCTTCACCGCACGACCCTGGTTGGAGTCTTCGACCAGCCCGTAGCCGAAGCGGATCAGGCGCGGCTTGATGTCCTGCGCATAGGCTGCGCTGCTGGCGACGAGGGCAATGCCGAGGGCCGCGACGAGTTGCTTGAGTTTCATGGGGGTCATCTCCTTCAGAGCTACAAAAACGGTGGACCTCAATGGATCCACTTCAGGGGGGTGAGGATGAGCTGCGGGAACGCCACGAACAGCGCCAGCAGGATGAAATACATGATCAGGAACGGCGACGTGCCGCGGATGACGGTCTCCATGCGCAGCCGGCCCACGCCGGCGACGACGTTCTGCACCGTGCCCACGGGGGGCGTGATCAGCCCGAGGCAGCCGGTGTAGATGAACATGAAGCCGAAGTACACCGGGTCGATGCCGGCCTTCACCGCGAGCGGTGCCACCACCGGCGCGAAGATCAGGATGGTGGGCGTGAGGTCCATCGCGGTGCCGACCAGCACCAGGAAGACCATCATCAGCGCCATGAAGAGGATGGGGCGGTCCATCACCGGCTCGAAGGTCTTGGCCAGCTCGTTGGGCAGATCGGCGAGCGTGATCATGTAGGCCGTCACCGTGGCCGCGCCGCAGAGGAACATCACCACCGCGGTGGTTTTGCTCGAGGCGACCAGCACCCGGTAGACGGCCCTGGCATCGAGTTCGCGGTACACGACGACCGAGACGAACAACGCGTACACCGCGGCCACCACGGCCGCTTCGGTCGGTGTGAACACGCCGCCCTTGAGACCGCCCAGGATGATCACGGGCATCATCAACGCCCACACGCTGTGGCCCAGTGCCTTCACCCGGCCGGCCCAGTCGACTCGCTCCATCGGCGCCAGCTTGTGCGTGCGTGCAATCCACCACCACGCGAAGATCAGGAAGAAGCCCATCATCAGCCCGGGGAACACGCCCGAGAGGAACAGCTTGCTGATCGACGTGTTGGTGGTGACGCCGTAGATCACGAAGGGCATCGACGGCGGGATGATGGGCGCAATGATGCCGCCCGAGGCCAGCAGGCCGGCGCTGTAGCCATCCGGGTATTGCTGCTGGCGCATCATCGGCAGCAGGATGGTCGCCAGCGCCGCCGTGTCCGCAATGGCCGAGCCCGACATGCTGGCCAGCAGCACCGCCGCGCCGATCGCCACGAAGCCCAGCCCGCCGCGGATGTGGCCGACGAAGGCGCGCGCCAGGTTGATGATGCGCCGGCTCAGGCCTCCGGCGTTCATCAGCTCGCCCGCGAGGATGAAGAACGGCACCGCGAGCAACGGGAAACTGTCGAAGCCTGCCTGCAGGTTCTGCGCGAGCAGCTGCGCGTCGAAGAAGTCCAGGTGGTACATCAGCGCCACGCCGGTGAGCACCAGCGCGTGGGCGATCGGCATGCCGATCAGCATGGCGGCGATGAGCACGGCGAGGAAGATCAGCGTCACGACCATGGCCTTACTCCACCATGCCTTCGTCGTCGTGGTGCGGCGGGCGGCTGCCTTGCAGCGTCTGCACCAGCAGCACGAGCAGGATGCCGAGTGCCAGCACCAGCGTGGCAGCTGCGGCAAGCGCCAGCGGGTAGCCGATCACGGTACTGAAGCTGTTCATGCCCGCTTCGACCTGGCGCCACGAGCCTTGCACCACCAGCAGCATCACGTAGCCGATGCCGATGCGGCTCAGCCACAGGCAAGCCAGGCGCGGCACGCCTTTCAGGCGGGAGATCAGCATGTCGAAGCCCAGGTGCTTGTTCTCGGCGAAAGCGACGATCGCGCCGATGCACACCAGCCACACGAACAGCAGCCGCGACAGTTCTTCATAGAACACGATGCCGGTGTCGAACACATAGCGCAGCACCACGTTGACGAACACCGCGAGCACCATGCCGGCGAGGCCGATCGCCATCGCTGCTTCGGCTGCCCGCTGCAGCCACGTGCCGATGCGTTGAAGGGAAGTGGAGGTCATGCGCTCTCCTTCGGTCCGTTGCGCATCCAGCCCACGACCTCGTCGCGCAGTGTCTCGAGCGGCCGGGTCGCGTCGAGCGTCAGCACGCCCGCCTCACCTGTCGGGGCCTCCAGCGTGGCGAACTGGCTGGCGACAAGACTGGGCGGAAACAGATGACCGGGGCGTGATGCCACGCGTGCGTAGGCGGTGGTCTGGTCGAGCTGGAGGAAAGCAAACCGCAACCCCGGCACGAAACCCCGCAGGTGGTCACGGTAGCGCTGTCTAAGGGCCGAGCACGTCAACACCGCGCCGCCGGGCTCGTCTTGCAGCAGCTGCCCGAGGCGGTTGAGCCAGCCTTCGCGGTCGGCGTCGGTCAGTGCCACGCCGGCGCGCATCTTGGCCACGTTCTCCGGGGGGTGGAACTCATCGCCCTCCAGCAGGGGCCAGCCCAGCGCATCGGCGCACGCCTGTCCCAGGCTCGACTTGCCGCAACCGGCAACACCCATCACCACGAGGGAGGGAACGGGGGTTGAGGAGGGTTTGGTAGCGCTATCCATCAAAGTCCAAAAAAATGCCGTCGAGGCGGCGCTGAAAGACCGCAGCTTTCCGTACGAGCTGTTCGGTGGGGCAGGCCCCCCGGAGTAGACGCGATTGTGAAAGCTGCTTGGTAGCGCTATCCTACGCGTCATCAGTCAAAAACGAATAGGGAAAACCCGAGGATGAACATCCCCGCCCGCCGCCGCCGATCGAGCGGTCGCGTGACGCTGAACGAGGTCGCCCGCGAAGCGGGCGTGAGTCCCATCACCGCCTCGCGCGCGCTGCGCGGCGAGCGTGGCGTGGGGGCGGATCTCGTGGCGCGCGTGCAGGAGGCCGTGCAGCGGCTCGGCTACGTACCCGACCCGGCGGCCCGCGCATTGGCATCCTCGCGCAGCACCCAGGTGGCGGTGCTGGTGCCGATGCTGTCGAACACCTTGTTCGTCGACCTGCTCGAAGCGGTGCACCGCACGCTGTTCCCTGCGGGCTACCAGACCCTGATCGGCGTGACGCACTACGACCGCGAGGAGGAGGAGCTGCTGTTGCGCAGCTACCTCGCCCATCGCCCGGCGGGGCTGCTCGTGACGGGCTTCGACCGCACCGAGGCCAGCCGGCAGATGATCGCCGGCAGCGGCCTGCCGTGCGTGCACCTGATGGAGACGACCGACGCGCCCGGTGTGTACTGCGTGGGGTTCTCGCAGGCCGATGCCGGCGCCGCCATCACCGAGCATCTGCTGGCACGGGGCCGGCGGCGCATCGCGTTCGTCGCGGCGCAGCTCGACCCTCGCACGATGCAGCGTGCCGAGGGGTATCGCCGCGCACTGCGTGCCGCCGGCTGCTACGAGGCCCGGCTGGAGTTGTTGAGCCCCGAACGCTCGTCGCTGGCGCTCGGCGCGCGGCTCTTCGAGGAGTTGCTCGCCACCCGCAAGGATTTCGACGCGGTGTTTTTCTGCAACGACGACCTGGCGCAGGGCGGCCTGCTCGCCGCGCATCGCCTCGGTGTGCAGGTCCCGCAGCAACTGGCGGTGGTCGGATTCAACGACCTCGCCGGCAGCGACCAGATGCTGCCGCCGCTGACCACCGTACACACCCCGCGTACCGAGGTGGGCGAAGCCGGGGCACGCATGCTGCTGCAGATGATGCGAGGCGAAGTGCCGCCCGCTTCCTGTGTGCGGTTGCCTTACCAAGTGGTCGTGCGGCAAAGCGGTTGACGGGCTCGCGCCACGCTGACCGTGTTGTTGCGTGTCGGCGCGCAACGCGGCGGCGGCGCTACAAATACCGTGCCCGCTCGGCAAGGGGCTAGGCAACTCGCTTTCCGTGTTCGCTCGCACGGGTCAGGTGCATTTTCCGAAGACACCGTTACACACCTCGCGACACCCCCGTCTTCCTGCTCCCTGAATAACGTCGCCCGAGCGTCTCCGGGCCCGCGTCTCCTGCGTTCTCCGCCCGGCCCTTCGGCGCGAAAAACGGGAGTACACAACAGTGAACCAGGGAAGATTGAACTGGCTCGACTCTGCTCGGGCCTTGCTGATGCTGCTCGGCATTCCATTCCACGTGGCCGTGGTCTATTCGCTCGCTGCCAAGTGGTGGGTCATCTCACCGGATTCGTCGGTGGCGCTGACCTTCTTCAGCGCCGCGTCCAACACCTTCCGCATGCCGGCCTTCTTCGTGGTGGCCGGGTTCTTCAGCTTCCTCGTGCTGAGCAAGAAGGGGTTGGGCGAGTTCCTGAAAGCCCGGGGCGTGCGCCTCGTGGTGCCGCTCCTCACCGCCTTGCTGGTGCTCAGCCCGTTGCAGTTCGCGCTGTTTGCATGGGCGGGCACGCTGGACGTCGACGGCCAGGCCATCGCACGGCCGGTCTTCATGGCCGACGGCTCGCTCGATCCGCGCCCGGGGCGGTTCTGGGTCGCGCACCTGTGGTTCCTGATCGATCTCGTGCAACTGACGTTGCTGACGGCGCTGCTTGCCGCGCTCGGCTTGACCGACGGCCTCAAGCGCCTCGCACAACGCCTGCAGGGCGTGGGGTGGATCGGGCTGTTCGCATTGCTCGGCCTGCACCTCGCGTACAGCGTGGCGTGGACCAGCTTCGACGACATCACCGGCCATCCGCTGCCTGAACTGTTCTGGGGCAGCGTCAGCCTGCACACCTTGTTCATGCAGGGGCCGTTCTTCTTTGCGGGCCTGCTGTTCGCGGCCAACCGTGAGCTGCTGTTCAAGGTGCTGCGCTGGACGCCGCTGTCACTCTCGCTGTCGGTGCTGGCGCTCGTGTCGGCGGCCGTCGTGCTCACGCTGTGGCCGGTGGACGGCACGGTGTGGCAGAAGGCGCTGCGCGTGCTGCTGCGACCGCTGGCGGCATGGGCCGGCTTTCATCTCGTGCTCGGCGCCTGCTGGCGCTGGCTCGACGTGCGCCATCGCGTGGTGCAGGGCCTGGTGGACGGGGCCTACTCGATCTATCTGTTCCACCACCCGATCGTCGCGTTGCTGGCGGTCGGCTTCTGCTACGTGCAGGTGCCGGCGCTGCTCGAATTCGCGGTGATCACCGTGGCGGCCTTCCTCGCGTCGTGGGGCCTGCATGTGTTGTTGCGGCGATACCGCTTGTACCGCTTGCTGTTCAACGGCGAGGCCAGAGACACGCCTGCCGCGCGAGGCGCCGCACCAGGACTCGCCCGTGCAGCCGAGTAGAGCCACGAAGTGACTATGCCGTGTCAACCCTGCGAGGCGTAAGCAAATCCTTCGCTGCTTGCACCGGTTGTCGCGCGCCTCTAAGGTTGTTCGCTTGTCGCAAATCCTCTGTCATTCATCGAAAGACCGAACCATGCCAAGCAAAAGACGCAGCGAACTGCCCGACGTGACCGACGTTACCGAAGCCGTCGAAACGCTGACCGAAGAGATGGCGACCGCCACGGACGAAGCCGCAGCCACCACCAACGAAGCGGTGAGCAGCGCGACGACGGACGGCTGGTCCGCGATCTACGAGGCCTACACGCGCCAGGCCTTCGACAGCCTGGAACAGGCCACCAACGCGTGGGTGGAGATGCAGTCGCTGCTGTGGCTGTGGCCGCTGCGTCTGTGGAATCCCGCGAGCCCGTTCGCGCCGGCCGCGCCCGATCAGACCAACGGCGCCGGCAGCGACCTCTTCGGCAAGTTCTTCGCCGGCACCACGCCGCCGCAGCCCATGCAGGAGTCGGCCCGCGAGCTGATGACCTTGAGCATGCGCTCGTGGAGTTCGATGTGGGCGCCGTGGGCGTCGCTCGTGACACCTCCGTCCCTGATGGCCGGCGTGACGCGCTGACGCGCCTTCAACGGCCGGCGGCCTCACGCCGGTCGAACCGGCCGAACCAGCGGTGCCCGCACCAGGCGATCGCCACCAGGTACGCGGTGCCGCCGGGGATCCACATGGCCAGCCCGGCGAGTTGCTGGTCCCACAGCTCGCGTGACTCGCTGTAGTAGAGCGGCGTGCGGGCGAAGGTCAGCAACGCGCCGAGCAGGCCCGTGTGCATCAACGTGAACAGCAGCGCGAGGGCCGCCTGCAGTTCGCTGCCCGGGCGTGCGCGCAGCACCGACCACCAGAACCACCACGCGGTGAGGGCAAAGCTGGCGTGCTCGGCGGTGTGCCACCAGTTGTTCTGCACGGCCGCGATGTAGGGGCCCGGCACGTGCCACGCCCAGATCGCGAGGGCGTGCAGGGCGGCGCACAGCATGGGCTGCCGCGCCCCGCGCAGCAGTGGAAACCACCACCAATCGCCCAGGCGCCCTACCGCCGCACGCCATTGCGGCAACGGCCGTGCCATCACCCACAGCGGCGCCGCGACGACCATCAGCAACATGTGCTGGACCATGTGCATGGCCGTGCTTGATGCGGCCCAGTCGTCGAACGGGCCGAACAACGCGCTGCCGGCCACGACCATCGCGCCGTGAAAGGCCGCCCGCTCCATCGCCCTGGGCCGTGCCCGCACCGCGCCGGCCACATAAAGCAGCCATGCTGCGGCGAACAGGGCCTGCGTGCCCCAGAGCGGCAGGTGCGACAGCTCGCCGGTGTCCCACGGCGAATGCGCGCGCGTGGCTGCGGGCAGCAGGCTGAGCACGACGATGCCGAACGTCACACGCATGGCGGCATCGCGACCAGCGGCAGGCCGACGAACAGCGTCGCGACGGCTGCTGCCAAGTGCAATGCGGCGGCCAGCGGGGCCACGAAGCGCCCGGGCTGGCCTGCCGCGGCAGCGTCGCGGCCGCGCCAGCATCGCCACGCCAGCATCAGGAGCAGCAGCACCGTTGCCAGCGTGGCCACGCCAAGGCTTGCGTTGATCCAGGTCCGCGCGCCAGCTGCATCGGCCGGGGGCGCGAGCGAGCATCCGAGCGAGAGCGCTCCGTATGCGGCCACGAACCAAACCGACCAGATGGCGAAGCCGAGCGCCAGTTGCAGCGGGTGCGTCACGGCGGGTTTCATCGCACGCCGCCCAAGCTCAGCGGAGCCAGCAGGAGCGCGGCCGTCGCGATCCAGAAGCAGCCGGTGGTGAACCACCACCACTGCGCCACCACCGCGGGTTCGTAGGGCGCATGCGCGCCCACATAGCCGTGCTTCACCCGCAACGCCTGAAGCGCGGCGAGCACCGCACCGAGCGCACCATGCAGCAGCAGGTAGCCGAGCATCACGGCGATCACCGCGTCGTGCGCCGCCGCGGTCGGCGTGATCGGCATGGTCGCCAGCATGTAGCCGGTACCCGCCGCCTGCAACATGCCGAGCACCGCAACGCCGACAAGATGCGATTGCAGATGGTGATCGACCTTGCGTCGCAAGCGCCGCAACGACCAGGCCAGCCACGCCGAGCCGGTGGTCAGGGCAAGGCCGCAGCTCAGCAGCAGCGCGGCGGGCACGGGCGAGCGGGCAGGGGCCTCGAAGTTGGGCGCGGCCGTCCAGAGATAGAGCCAGCCGAACACCAGCGACATGAAGAGCGCGCCATCGGCCAGCAAGGTCACGCCCATGCCCCACAGACCGGGGCCGTCGAAGGTGCGCGAATGAAGCTTCAGGCCTGCCGGCAGATCCTGCGTTTCCGGGGCGGCAGCGGGGTGGGCGCCGTTCTCCCACGACCAGCGCAGCAGGATCACGATGGCCATCACGCTTGCCACGGCGGCCACCAGGTAGGCCTTGACGAGCAACGAGATGCACACCACCGCGAGCACTAGGCCCGCGTACAGCGGCAGGAAGGAATTGCCGGGCAGGTGGATCACTTCGCGCGGCGCGCCGGTCACGGGGTCGGTGCCCATCGTCTCGCGGCGGCCGTGGCGTGCGTGGGGCAAGGCATGCCAGGCTTCGGCGATGCTGCGCGGCAGGTCGGGCACGTCCCACATCGGGTGGCGCGAGGTGACGCTCGGGATGCTGGCGAAGTTGTAGGCGGTGGGCGGCAGGTCGGTGGCCCACTCGAGCGTGTCGGCATGCCAGGGGTTTTCGCGCGCGGGCCGACCGAAGCGGAAGTGCAGCGTGAAGTCCAGCAGCACCGTGGCGAGGCCTGCGGCCATCACGAAGCTGAAGACCGACGAGACGAGGTTGGGCAGGTCCCACCCGAGCCCGGGGTCGTAGGTGTAGACGCGCCGGGGCATGCCGAGCAGGCCCGTCCAGTGCATCACCAGGAAGGTGCCGTTGAAGCCGATGAAGGTGAGCCAGAAGCCCCACTTGGCGAGCCGGTCCGACGGCATGCGCCCGCTGAAGTGCGGCATCCAGTGGTACAGCCCGGCCAGCAGCGGGAACAGCATGCCGCCCACCAGCACGTAGTGCATGTGCGCGACGACGAAATGCGTGTCGTGCACCTGCCAGTCGAACGGCACCAGCGCGAGCATCACGCCGGTGAGTCCGCCCGCGACGAAGATCACCAGGAAGCCGACGATCCACAGCATCGGCACGCGCATCACCGGCTTGCCCGTCCACAACGTGGCGAGCCACGCGAAGATCTGGATGCCGGTGGGCACCGCCACCAGCATGCTGGCCGCCGAGAAGAACGCCTGCGCAAGCTGGGGTATACCCACCGTGAACATGTGGTGCACCCACAGGCCGAAGCTGATGAAGCCGGTCGTGATGACGGCCACCACCGCCCAGCGGTAGCCCGCCAGCGGCCGTTGCGCGAACACTGGCAACACCGTCGAGACGATGCCGGCCGCGGGCAGGAAGATGATGTAGACCTCCGGGTGCCCGAACAGCCAGAACAGGTGCTGCCAGAGGATGGGGTCGCCGCCGCGCGTCACGTCGAAGAAGGGCAGGCCGGCGGCGCGCTCCAGCTCCAACAGGATGCTGCCGAGGATCAGCGGCGGAAAGCCGACCACGATCATCAGCGCGGTGACCAGGATGTACCACGCGAAGATCGGCATCTTGTGCAGTGCCATGCCCGGTGCGCGGGTGCGCAGGATGGACACGATCAACTCCACCCCCGCCGACACCGCCGAGATCTCGACGAAGGTGATGCCCAGCAGCCAGAAGTCGGAATTGATGCCCGGCGTGTAGACGCGGCTCGACAGCGGCGTGTACATGAACCAGCCGCTGTTCGGTGCCACGCCGAGCACGAGGCTGAACGTGATGATGATGCCGCCGAAGAGATAGCACCAGTAGCCGAACGCACTGAGCCGCGGGAACACCAGGTCACGCGCGCCGATCATCTTGGGGATCAGGTAGCACGCCAGCCCTTCGAGCACCGGCACCGCGAACAGGAACATCATCAACGTGCCGTGCATCGTGAAGGCCTGGTGATAGGCCTCGGCGGTCATGAACGGGTTGTGCGGCATCGCGAGCTGCGAGCGCATCATCATCGCCAGCAGACCGGCGATCAGGAAGAACACGCCGCCAGTCACCATGAAGCGCAGGCCGATCGAGGTGTGGTTGACGATGGACAGCGCGCGCCAGCCGCGCGGGTTGCCCCACACCGCATCGAATTCGGCGTGCGCCTCCTCGACGGGCCGGGCAGGGGCGGTGGTGGTGGATTCGCTCATCGGCTGCTCATCGCTTGCGAGGGCGCGGCGTGGCGAGCCAGGCTTCGAACTCGTCGGCCGGCATCGCGCGCACCTGCATCGTCATGTGCGCGTGCGCGTCGCCGCAGAACTCCGCGCATTGCCCGCGCATGACAGCGGGCTGGTCGGCCTGCAGGCGGATCACGTTGGTTCGCCCGGGTATCGCGTCGATCTTGCCGCCCAGGCGCGGCACCCAGAAGGAATGGATCACGTCGCTGCTGGTGACGTGCACGTCCACCGGCCGGCCGACCGGCACGCGCAGCTCGTCGACCAGGCGAACGCCGGCGCCCGGGTAGCGCACCTCCCACCACCACTGGTGACCGACCACGTCGATGCGCAGCGGCGGCTCGCCGGCCACCGGCAACGGGAGCATGCGGTGCCCCGCGGGTATGCCGAATGCCAAGAGCACGGCGACGCTGGCGAAGGGCAAGAGCACGCCGCCATACAGCACCCAGCGGCGTTCGATGCGCCGGGCCTGGCCTGGCTGCCACTCGCGCGGGCGCCGGTACAGCGCATGGAGCCACAAGGCGATGACGGCCGCCAGCACCAGCGTCGCGTATCCGAACATCCACCACCACAGCGTGGCGATCGTGTGCGCCGCCGGCCCCGCGGGGTCGACCGCCGACTGAGGCCCGCCACAGCCGGCCAGCGCATGCAACGCCGTCAGCGCAAGGAGCTTCCGCCGATGCCCCGACAGGACCCCATCGTCAGCCGCGCGGCCATTGCCGGGCATCCGCTGCATCCGATGATGATTCACTTCCCGGTCGCGGCCCTGCTCGGCCTCGTCGCAGTGGACGTGGCCTACATCGTGGGGGGAGACCCGTTCTGGGCCCGCGCCGGCCTCTGGCTTGCGGGGGTGGGGGCCGTGGGCGGATGGGTGGCCAGCCTCGCCGGCGTGGTCGACCTGGTGACGGTGGGGCCGATACGCCGGCTCGTCACCGCGTGGTGCCACGCGATCATCGCCGTGATGATGCTGTCGCTGGCGTCGCTGAACTGGCTGCTGCGTGTGGGCGACGACCAGGCCCTGGTGGTGCCGTGGGGGTTGTACGTTTCGCTGCTGACCGCCGCGATGATCGCGCTGGCCGCCTACCTCGGCGGGCGCCTGGTCTACGAGCATGCGGTGGGGGTCGACGTGACCGGGTAGCGACATCGGCGTGCGCATCAGAACGGCTTGCCCAGCACCAGCGCCAGGATCGCGAGGATGAGCAGCACCGACAGCCCACCCGCCACGCTGCAGGCGAGGTGCACCGGCCGTTCTCGGTCGCGCTCGACGCGCAGCAACAGCACGCCGCAGGCGGCGTGGCACAGCACCAGCGCGCACACCAGCGTCAACTTGGCGACGAGCCACACGGCCAGCGTCTGGTCGAGCAGAAAGACCACAGTGCCCGAGGCGATGGCAACCAGCGCCGCCGGCGTTGCCACCAGCGTGAACACGCTGCGCGCCATCTCCCCATGCGGCGCTCGGAACAGTTCGCCGTTCGCGCGCGCCGTGCCGGCTGCCACGGCGGGGGGGAGGTAGAGCAGCGCGCCGCACCACACGAGGACGGCGGCAATGTGCAGCAGCTTCAACCAGGGCATGTGCGTTCCTCTGCGCAGTGCACGGAGGTCTCGCGGAGCGGGCGTGGGGGCAAGGGGTGCATGGGCTTTCCAGGGCGGCTTGCTGCGGGAATCAAATTGCATGCCCGGGGTGCCCTGCGCGAGAACCGGTCAGCAGATGCTCACGCAGTAGTTTTTGCCGACTGATAGGGAGAGCTCCCGGTGGCGGATGCGAACGACCGTTCGATAATCGCCGCACATTCACAGGAGACGGTCTTGAGTCCTTACCCGCACCTGCTCGCACCGCTGGATCTCGGCTTCACCCGCCTGAAGAACCGAGTGCTGATGGGCTCCATGCACACCGGCCTCGAAGATGGTGACCAGTTCGACAAGCTGGCGGCGTATTTCGTCGAGCGGGCGCGCGGTGGCGTGGGCCTGATGGTGACGGGCGGATTTGCGCCCAACATCGAGGGCTGGGCCAAACCGTTCGCCGGCCGGCTCGCGACGCACGGCGCGGCGCGGCGACACCGCCGAGTCACCGATGCGGTGCACGCCGAGGGCGGCAAGATCGCATTGCAGATCCTGCATACCGGCCGCTATGCATACCACCCGCTGGCAGTGGCGCCTTCACGCCTGAAGTCGCCGATCTCGCCGTTCACGCCGCGCGAACTGGGCGCGGGCGGCGTCGAGCGGCAGATCCGTGCCTTCGTGCGCTGTGCCGCGCTCGCGCGCGAGGCGGGCTACGACGGCGTCGAGATCATGGGTTCGGAGGGCTACTTCATCAACCAGTTCCTGGTGCAGGCCACGAACAAGCGCACCGATGCCTGGGGCGGCCCCTACGAGAACCGGATGCGCCTGGCCGTCGAGATCGTGCAGCGCACCCGCGAGGCGGTGGGTCCGGACTTCATCCTGATCTATCGGTTGTCGATGATCGACCTCGTGCCCGACGGCAGCTCCTGGGACGAGGTGGTGCAGCTCGCCCGCGCCGTCGAACGTGCGGGCGCCACGATCATCAACACCGGCATCGGCTGGCACGAGGCGCGTGTGCCGACCATCGCGACCAGCGTGCCGCGTGGCGCGTTCGCGTGGCTCACCAAGAAGATGAAGGGTGAGGTGGGCATACCGCTGGTCACCTCGAACCGCATCAACACGCCGGAGGTCGCGGAGTCGATCCTTGCCGATGGTTGCGCCGACATCGTCTCGATGGCACGCCCGCTGCTGGCCGACGCGGAGTTCGTGCAGAAGGCCGCGGAAGGCCGCGCCGACGAGATCAACACCTGCATCGCCTGCAACCAGGCCTGCCTCGATCACATCTTCGTCAACAAGCTCACCAGCTGCCTGGTCAACCCCAGGGCGTGCCACGAGACGGAACTCGTGATACGACCGACGGCACGCAAGCGCCGCTATGCGGTGGTGGGCGCGGGGCCGGCCGGCCTGTCGGCGGCAACCACGCTGGCCGAGCGCGGACATCACGTGGAGCTGTTCGATGCGGCCGACGAGATCGGCGGCCAGCTCAACATGGCGAAGGTGGTGCCGGGCAAGGAGGAGTTCCACGAGATGCTGCGGTACTTCCGCAAACGGGTGGAGCGCACGGGGGTGCAGCTGAAGCTGGGCCAGCGCGTCGATGCGCCCGCGCTACGGGCAGGCGGCTATGACGACGTGATCGTCGCCACCGGTGTGTTGCCGCGCAACCCGCGCATTCCCGGCCAGGAGCACCCGATGGTGCTGAGCTACATCGACGTGCTGCGCCATCGCAAGCCGGTGGGACGGCGCGTGGCTGTCATCGGGGCGGGCGGCATCGGCTTCGACGTGGCCGAGTATCTGGTGCACGACGGCCATTCCCCTACCTTGCACCTGGACGAGTGGCTGGCCGAGTGGGGCGTGGCCGACCCTGCGCTCGCGCGCGGCGGCATCGAAGGCATGCGACCGAAGCTCGCGCCCCCCGCTCGCGAGGTCTACCTGCTGCAACGCAAGGCCGGCAAGCTCGGAGAGCGGCTGGGCAAGACCACGGGCTGGATCCACCGCACCACGCTGAAGAACAAGCAGGTGCAGATGATCGGCGGCGTGAACTACGAGCGCATCGCAGACCAGGGGCTGCTGATCAGCCACGGCGACAAGCGCGCGGACCCCACGTGGCTGGAGGTCGACAACGTGGTGCTGTGCGCGGGCCAGGAGCCGCTGCGCGAGCTGGTGGAACCGCTGCGCGCGGCGGGGCTCAAGGTGCACCTGATCGGGGGTGCCGACGAAGCGGCCGAACTCGACGCGAAGCGGGCCATCGACCAGGGCGTGCGCCTGGCGGCGGCTCTGTAGGCAGCTCGGCCAGGAAAAAAGCGCACCGGCCGCGAAGCCGGTGCGCTCTTCAGGAGGGGCGCGCTTACTGCTGCAGCTCGCCCGAGGAAGCGTTCTCGGCGGCCGCATCCATGCCCGGCCACCACACCGTCAGTTCACCGTCGGACACCGGGCCTTTCTCCAGGCGCTCGTCGCCCTGGGCTGGCTTGTGCATGTCGTTGTTCGCCGAGTTGAGCGAGGAATAGCTGCTCGAGTTGCTGGTGTCCGAGTAACCCGTGCTGGTGTCGGTCGACGAGTTCATCGAGCCGCCTTGCGTGTCGGTGGTCGCGCCCTGTTCCATCTGCGACCGGTCGGACTGCTGGCCCTGCGCCGGTTGCTCGATGAAGGTGCCCGTACCAGACTGTGCAGAAACACCCACCGCAAACACCGCAGCGATCAGGCCACCGAGAAGATTCTTGGCATTCATAGCGACTTCCTTTGCTCCATGTGTTGAACACGGTTGGAGATTAGGCGCACCCTGCAGCCGCTTCTGTCACACGGCTTGAGCTCTCACCGTAGTCCGTCTCCTACAGCTTCTGCGGCATTCAATGGTGGACGTATGCGAGCACGGCCCGCTGCGCGACCCAGTGCGCAAAGTCGTCCGCCATCTGCGCCGAGATCTCGTGCCCGCCCGGGTAGTCGCGGTACAGCAACTGCACCCGGTGCTCGGCCATCGTGTGCATGGCATCGACCGCGTAGTCGGACGGGATCACGCCATCGGCACCGCCGTGCCCGAGAAAGGCCTGCAGCCGCGAGAGTTGGTCGTCGGGCGCGAGTTGCCATTTCACCTGCGACAGGATGCGGCCGCACAGCAAGCCGATCGCGGCCACCTTGTCGGGCCGCGTGAGGCCGACGCTCGCGCTGATCACGCCGCCTTGGCTGAACCCGGCGACGTAGACCTGCCGCGGGTCGAACGAATGGGCCTGCCGCAAGGCGTCGATGAAGTGCAGCACCTGCACGCGTGCGGCCTCCGATTCCAGCGGATGCGCCCGCACGCCTGCTTCGGTGACCTGCATGCTGTACCAGGCATGGCCGCCGTTCGGGCCGGCGAGCGGGCCGCGCGGCAGCACCACGTGGATGTCGGCCGGCAGGCGTTCGATCAATGGCGCGAGGCTGCTCTCGTCGCCACCCACGCCATGCAGCAACAGCAGCAGCGGGCGCCGCGTGTCGCTGGACTGTGCCGGGCGGTAGCGATAGGGCAAGGGGATGTGCGGCGACTCGATCGTGTCGCTGAGGGGGTGCGCGGCGGAAGGGGAGGATGGTTGGGTCATGTCTTCTCCGGATGGGGCGGGGTGCGCCATACCCCTGATTGCAGCAGCGTTGGTGCCTGCGGCCTACGATGGTCCGCGACGTTCCACCACCGTTTCCACAGGAGGTTTTCGATGAGCACCAAGGTCCATGTCGTCTTTTACAGCATGTACGGTCACATCCATCGCATGGCCGAAGCCGTGGCCGAGGGCGCGCGCTCGGTGCAGGGGGCCGAGGTGCAGCTCTGGCAGGTGCCGGAACTGGTGCCCGACGAGGTGCTGGAAAAGAGCGGCGCGAAGGCGGCGCGCGCGGCGTTTGCGCACGTGCCCGTCATTTCGCCGGACCAGTTGCCCGAGGCCGACGCGATCCTGTTCGGTGTGCCCACGCGCTTCGGCAACATGTGCGCGCAGATGCGCAACTTCCTCGACCAGACCGGCGGCCTCTGGGCCAAGGGTGCGTTGATCGGCAAGGTGGGCAGCGTGTTCGCCAGCACGGCCACGCAGCACGGCGGGCAGGAGTCGACGCTCCTCAGTTTTCACACGACGCTGCTGCATCACGGCATGGTGGTCGTCGGCCTGCCGTACTCCGAGGCACGGCAGATGTCGCTGACCGAGATCACCGGCGGCACCCCCTACGGTGCCACCACCATCACCGGTGGCGATGGCTCGCGCATGCCGAGCGACAACGAACTGGCGATGGCCCGCTTCCAGGGGCGGCATGCCACGCAGATCGCCGCTCGCCTGAAGGTGGAGGCGCCGTAGCCGCTCAGGGCATCCCGCGCATGAAGCGCTCCTAGAATATCTGAAGCATCCGCTTCAAGAACAAAGGAGACACTTCATGTCGGCCACGATCCAGCATCGCAACCTGCCCCATTCCTTGCTGCGGGCACGCGAGGCGGTGATGCGCTACTTCCGCCCCAACCTCAAGCAGGCCGGCGTGACGGAGCAGCAATGGCGGGTGATCCGCACGCTCTCGCGCGAAGGCGAGATGGAGATCGGCCAGATTGCCGAGCAGTGCTGCATCCCCGGCCCCAGCCTCACCGGCGTGCTGGAGCGCATGGAGCGCGACGACCTGGTGCGCCGCTTCCGGATCTCGACCGACCAGCGCAAGGTGGTGGTCGAGCTCACACCCAAGAGCCGCAAGCTGGTCGAGAAGATGGCCGCGCGCATCGACGCGCGCTACGACCTGATCGAGTCGCATCTGGGGCCGCAGGTGCTGACCCAGTTGTTCACGCTGCTCGATCAGGTGGCCGCGCTGCCGGACCCCACGCTCGAAGAACCCGTCAAGCTGCCGATTGCACGCAAGACCACCCGCGCGGCACCCCGGGCTGCGAAGGCCGCTGCCCGCTAGGTGACGTGTTCGGTTGGCATTGAAACCGGAGATCGGGCAGGCGCGGTGTTCTGCGTAGCGAAGTAAAGGAGGAGGCCCGGGCACAGCCCGGGACGGGGGACATGAGCGCAGCAGAACACCGCGTCTGCCCGATCTCGCGCCGACGACCGCAGCGGATCGTTAGCGTCCCCACATGCGCCAAGATGCGTGGCCGAGCCTGCTTCGGCTAGCCGTGCGCGAAGCGTCCGGCGCGGAAGTCTTCCACCGCCTGGAAGATCTGCTCGTTGCTGTTCATCACGAACGGGCCGTACTGCGCGATCGGCTCGTTGAGCGGCCGCCCGGCGATCAGCAGCGCACGTGCCGGTTGCTCCGCTTGCAGCACCACGCCATCGGGCTCACCCTGGTTGGCAAGAATTGCCATGCGCTTTTCGGGTACCGCAGTGCCGGCCACCTGCAACTCGCCGGCGTACACGTAGACGAACGCGTTGTGCTGCGCTGGCAGGGCCTGCTCGAAGCGGCTGCCCGCCGCAAAGTGCAGGTCGAGGTACAGCGGCTCGGTGTGCGCGCGCTGCACCGCGCCCGCCACGCCGTGGCTGGCGCCCGCGATCACGCGCGCCGTCACGCCTTCGGGTGTGGTGAACTGCGGCACCTCGCTGCTCTGGAAGTCGCGATACCACGGCGTGGTCATCTTGTCCTGCGCGGGCAGGTTGAGCCACAGCTGAAAGCCTTCCATCAGCCCGTCTTCCTGCTCCGGCATCTCGGAGTGGATGACGCCGCGCCCGGCGGTCATCCACTGCACGCCGCCGTTGCTCAGCAGCCCCTCGTTGCCGGCGCTGTCGCGGTGGCGCATGCGGCCCGCGATCATGTAGGTGACCGTCTCGAAGCCGCGGTGCGGGTGGTCGGGGAAGCCGGCGCCGTAGTCGTCCGGGTCGTCGCTGCGAAAGCTGTCGAGCATCAGGAAGGGGTCGAGCCGGCGTTGCAGCGGCTGCGTGAGCACGCGCGTCAGTTTCACGCCGGCGCCGTCGGAGGTGGCGATGCCATTCACCAGGCGCTCGACGGTGCGCGGCCGGGTGACGGTGTCGGAGGCGAGGGCGGTCGACATGAGAACTCCTTCAGTGTTGCAGTGGCGATCGGTGTCAGGCGAGGGCGCTGTCGATCTCTTGCTCGGCGGTGTTCAACCCTTCGCGCTCGGCATCGGCACCCATCGCCAAGCCTTCAGCGTAGAAGAACTGAACGTCCGTCATGCCCAGGAACGCAAGCACCGTGCGCAGGTAGGGCACCTGGCTGTCGGCCGGCGTGTCGCGGTAACGGCCGCCTCGCGTCAGCGCCACGTAGACCTTCTTGCCGGTGAGCAGGCCTTGCGGGCCGGTCTCGGTGTAGCGGAAGGTGACCCGGGCGCGCGAGATGGCGTCGATCCAGTTCTTCAGTTGCGTGGAAATGCCGAAGTTGTACATCGGTACGCCCAGCACCACCGCGTCGGCGGCCTGGATCTCGGCGATCAGCGCGTCGTCGAGTGCCACGCGGGCCGCCTGCTCAGGCGTGCGCTGGGCGGGGTCGGTGAACAAGGCCTGCAGTGCGGCTTCGTCGAGCGCGGGGTGCGGTGTGCGGGCCAGGTCACGCACCGTCACGGCGGCGTCGGGATGCGCGGCGCGCAGGCGCTCCACGATGGTGTTCGCCAAGCGGGTGGAGTGAGAACCGTCGGCGCGGGCGCTGGAGTTGACTTGCAGGATGTTCATCGCGTGTCCTTTCAGGGATGGGAAGCGGATGAAGCAACTGTATTGACGATAAACCGATGCAAAAAGGCGATGCAATGGATAACATTGTTCCGCCGGAGGAACAATGGAGCTGAACCTCGATCCCAACGACCTGCTGCTGTTCGCCCGCGTGGCTGAAACCGGCAGCTTTACCCGGGCAGCCGAGCGGGTGGGGCTGCCGAAAAGCACCGTCTCGCGCCGCATCTCGGCGCTGGAAAAGCAACTCGGCGAGCGCCTGCTGTCGCGCACCACCCGCAAGCTGAGCCTCACGGATTTCGGCTTCGCGCTGCTCGACCATGCGCGGCAGGTGGCTTCCGAGGTGGACGCCGCAGCCTCACTGGTGCTGCACCGGCAGGCGCAGCCGAGCGGGCGCCTGCGCGTGTCGATGCCGGGCGACTTCGCCGGGCTGGACATCGCCCGTTTCATGGCGGACTTCCTGGTCCGCTACCCGGCGATCTCGCTGGAGGTGGATCTCTCGGCCCGCCGGGTGGACCTGATCGGCGAGAACTTCGATCTTGCGATCCGCATGGGCGACCTGCCCGACGACGCCACGCTCACCGCACGCAAACTGTTCACGCACACCTGGGGCCTGTATGCCGCGCCGAACTACCTGGCGTTGCACGGCACACCGCGTGAGCCGGCCGACCTGTTGCAGCATGCCGGGCTGCCCCTGAGAGCCCGCAGCGGCGAGCCGGTGCCCTGGGTGTTGCTGCAGGGCGAGCAACGCTGGGTGGGGCTGGCGCCGCCGCGTGCCTCGGCCAACTCGCCGGAGTTGCTGGTGCGCCTGGCGCTGGAAGGCACCGGCATCGCGGCCGCGCCCGATGTGGTGGCCGGCCCGCCGGAGCGCGCGGGGCGCCTCGTACGGGTGCTGCCGCAGTGGTGCCTGCCCGAGTCGCCGGCGTGGGCGGTGCTGCCCGGCCGTCGGCTGATGCCGGCGCGCACCAAGGTGTTCCTCGAAATGCTCGACAGGCTGATAGCGCAGCGCCAGCCGGGCTTCAGTTGAGGGTGTGAGGGGGGCCGGTGCCGACACTCCGCGTCCCTCCGGATCGACTTCCCTTGGGCAGCAATGCACGCTGCAGTGCGAACACCCGCCCACAAGACACTCAGCTCCCGATGCCTTGCGGCACCAGCCACTCGCGGCGCCCCTTGGCCGTGACCTGCAGCCCACGGCCGTCGAGGTCCTGTTGCAGCCACTTGCGCCGCAGCGCGGTGCCGAGCAGTGCGGCACCCAGCGCACCGCCAAGGTGAGGGCGGCGCTCGCTCCAGTCCAGGCAGTCGCATGCGAACTTGCGGCGCAGGCGCCGGGTCGCGTCGATATCCACGCCCCAGTTCGCCAGGGCCTGTTCGCCCTGTGCGCTCAGCCGGTACTCGCCGCCATGGGTGGTCAACCAGCGCTCCCGCTTCATCTGTGCCAGCAGGGCGACGGCCACCTCGCCCGCCATGTGGTCGTAGCAGGTGCGCGCGTTGCGCAGCGCGGGCGGTGTGCTGGGTTCGAAGCTGGGGCGAGGCACGCCCGCCACCACGAGCAGCGCTTCCAGTGCCCGCGCCACATCGGCACCCGCGAGCTGGTAGTAGCGGTGCTTGCCTTGCGGTACGCAGTCGACCAGCCGTTGCTCCGTCAGCCGCGCGAGGTGCGCGCTCGCGGTGGAGGCTGCCACCTCGCCCACGGCGGACAGCTCGGTGGCGGTGCGTGCGCGTCCGTCGAGCAGCGCGCACAGCATGCGCGCACGTGCAGGCTCGGCAATGGCGGAGGCGATGGCAGCGATGCCCGCGTCTGCATCCATATTTCGTTCTCCATGGAAGCGTGATCCGCGCAGCGTAGCAGACTGCGGGCATCGCTCACGAGACACACCGCATGCAGCACATCACCGACCCCGTTGCCGCCGTCACGGCGGCGGACCCGTATCCGTACTACGCCTCGTTGCGTGCCGCGTCGCCGTGCCGCTGGAACGAGCCGCTGAAGCTTTGGGTGGCGAGCAGTGCCGAGGCAGTGGAGGCTGCGCTGGCGCACCCGGGGTTGTACGTGCGCCCGCAGACCGAGCCCGTGCCCCGCGGCATTGCGGGCACGCCGGCAGGTACCGTGTTCTCGAAGCTGGCGCGCATGAACGACGGCCCCGCCCATGCCGCCGCTCGTCGGGCATTGACGGCCCACCTGGCGGCCTTGCCGGCCCAGGCGGTACCCGGGAACGCACGGCGGCACGCGCAGCAGATGCTGCCTCGTGATGCGCGGGCCTTGGACCGCTGGATCTTCCAGGTGCCGCTGCTCGCCATGGCCGAATCGCTCGGCGTGCCGGATGCCGCCCTCGCGCAGGTGGCCGCGCACGCGCACTCCTTCGTCGCGGGCCTGTCGCCGCTCGGCAGTGCCTCGCAGCTGGCCGCGGCAGGCGATGCCGCCCAGGCCCTGCTGCAGTGCTTCGATGGCGGTATCGGCGCCTGGGCCGGCCCGGTGCCCCACGGGGTGCCGCGCGACATCTGGGCCGCCAACCTCGTGGGGCTGCTGTCGCAGACCTGCGAGGCCACCGCGGGGCTGCTGGGCAACACGCTGGTGGCGTTTGCGCGCGAGTCGGGTCTGTTCGCGATGACGCGCGACGACGTCGCCTTGCTGGTCGATGCCATCGACGAGGTTGCGCGCCACGATCCGTCGATCCAGAACACCCGCCGCTTCGCGCACGACGAGGCGATCGAACTGCTCGGCCAGCGCATCGGTGCGCACGAGGCGGTGCTGGTGCTGCTCGCTTCTGCCAACCGCGATGACAGCGCGCAGCCGCACGCCGAGCGCTTCATGCTGCAGCGCGGCGCGCGTCGGCAGCACGGCTTCGGGGCGGGCAGGCACCAATGCCCTGGGACCATGCTTGCTGCCAAGCTCGCGCAAGGGGCCATGTCGTGTGTCGACGAGGCCGTGATCGACATCGTGCGCGAGTGGCAGCTTCATCCTCGATACCGCCCCTCGGTCAACGCACGCATTCCTCACTTCCATCAGGAGACCCCCGCATGATCGCGATCATCTTCGAAGTCTGGCCACAGGACGGCCGCCGCGACCACTACCTCAACATCGCCGCCAGGTTGCGCAGCGAGCTGGCGCAAGTCGACGGCTTCATCTCCGTCGAGCGCTTCGAGAGCCTCACCGAGCCGGGCAAGATGCTGTCGCTGTCGTTCTTCCGCGACGAGGCCGCGGTGCAGCAATGGCGGCAGCTCGAAGCACACCGCATGGCGCAGGCGGCGGGGCGGGGCGGCGTGTTCCGCGATTACCGCCTGCGCGTGGCTTCGGTGCTGCGCGACTACGGCATGCACGAGCGCGAACAGGCACCGCAGGACAGTCGCGACCACCACCGCTGAAGCGCCCCTTGTTACCACTGCGCGGCGGCCGTGGCGCTACGCTCTTGCGCCATCACCCTCGCGCCTTTTCATGCCGACCGACAGCGAACTCGAACGCAGCGCCCGCCGGCGCACGATGACCTCCATCCTCGGCGACAAGGAGTTGCGCTGCGAACTGCAGCGCCGCGCCGCAGACAACGAACTCGGCAGCCAGTGGGACGTCGACACCCGCACGCTGGTTTCCCTGCTCGACGAAGCCCCCTCCGGCGACGAGTTCGAGAGCCGTCCGCTCTCCGAGGCGATCGTGCGCGCGCAGGCACGGCCTGTGCTGCTGGTCGAGAACCACCGGGTGACCTTGCCGTCGTCCGACGTGCTGTCGCGCCGCATTGCGAAGCATGCGAGCGCCTTCGAACCGGCCTTGCGCTCGGTGGGGCGTGTCGAGCTCGTCGGGCACCCGGAGCTGGACTGGGTGGGCACCGGCTGGATGATCGAGGAGGACGTGATCGTGACCAACCGCCACGTGGCCGACGAATTCTCGCGGCGCGATGCCACGGGGCTGGGCTACGTCTTCATCCGCAACCAGGCGGGGGCCGAGGTGCTGCCACGCATCGACTTTCATGAGGAATACCGCTCGGTGGTGGCGGCGGAGTTCCGCATCGAGCGTGTGCTCTACATTGCGCCGCACAGCGAAGGCTCGCCCGACGTGGCCTTTCTTCGTGTGGTGCCCGGCGCCGACGGCGCGGCGCTGCCGCCGCCGATCCAGCCGGTGGAGGCACTCGCCAAGGCATTGCGCAAGCGCCGCTTCATGGCGGTGGTGGGCTACCCGGCACGCGACAGCCGCAGCGACTCGCGCCTGATGGACCGCATCTTCGGCGACATCTACGACGTGAAACGCTTCGCCCCCGGCGAGGTGATGGCCGCCGAACGCGACCAGTGGTACTTCGAGCACGACGCGACCACGCTGGGCGGCAACTCGGGCAGCGTGATCCTCGATCTGGAAACCGGCAAGGCGCTGGGGTTGCACTACGCCGGCGCGCATCGCAAGGCGAACTACGCCGTGCGCATCGACACGGTGTTCGAGATGCTGCACGTCGCGCGCGCCCGCACCACCGTGCCCGGCGCGTCGCTGGAGCCATTGGCCGAGAAGCTGCGCCCCCGCAAGGCCTACACGGCCGCCGGCTACGACGAGCGCTTTCTCGGCCCGCAGGTACCGCTGCCCAAACCGCCGAAGGGCGAGGGCTT
This sequence comes from uncultured Caldimonas sp., assembly GCF_946480305.1. The sequence continues at coordinate 113,751 of NZ_CAMLJQ010000009.1, read as the reverse complement.
GCTGAAGGTGGGCGACGGCAAGGACCCGTGGCGGCTCGACTACACCCACTTCAGCGTGCGCATGCACGAGCAACGTCGGCTGCCTGCGGTGACGGCCGTCAACATCGACGGCACCGCGCGCATGAAGCTGTCACGCAAGGGGCAGACCTGGTTCTTCGATTCGCGCATCGCGCGCGAGCAACAGGTGGGCGGCGAGTTCTACGGCCCCACCGGCTTCGACCGCGGTCACATGGTGCGGCGCGAAGACCCGGTATGGGGCGCGGCGGACGAGGCTGCGCGCGCCAACGAAGACAGCTTCCACTACACCAACGCGGCGCCCCAGCACCCGGGGCTCAACCAGAAGGAATGGCTGGAGCTCGAAGACTACGTGCTCGACAACGCCGACGCGCTGGACCTGAAGGTGAGCGTGTTCACCGGCCCGGTGTTCACCGATGCGGACCCGGTGGTGCTCGGCGTGCAGGTGCCCATGCGCTTCTGGAAGGTGGCCGTGCTGGTGGAGGCCGACACGCAACAGCTCGCCTGCGCGGCCTACCTGCTGTCGCAGGAGACGATGGTGGCCGAGGCGTTCCATTACGGGCGCTTCAAGACCTACCAGGTGCCGCTCGTGCGCATCGAGCAGCTCACTGGCCTGCACTTCGGCAAGGCACTGCGCGAGGCCGACCGTTATGCCGATCGCATCGGCCCGGAGCGCGTGCCGCGCTGGATGCCGGGCATCGAGATCCGACGGCCCGAAGACGTGCGCTTCCCGCGCCGCAAACGTTGACCAGGCGTTGCCGCATGAAGCTGCGCCTGTGGCCGTCGCTGCTGATCTTCGCGGGCTCGTACTTTCCGCTCGCGGTCATCGTCATCATCAAGGATCTCGACCCAGTCACCGCCCATCCGCAACACCCGGTGTTTGCCGGCGTGATCGCGTTGAGCGCGGTGCTGTGCCTGCTGGCGCTCGGCCTGGTGGTGCGCACCATCCCCGACGGGCTGCCCGTGCTGGTGACCAAGGTCGGCAACAAGTCCGGCGAGCTGTTCGCGTACACCGTGCCCTACATGATCTCGTTCTACAACTTCAACCTCGGAGACTGGCGCACGCTGCTCTGCCTGGGGCTGTTCCTGGCGATGATGTTCTCGCTGGCCCACCGCACGCGCAGCATCCTCGTGAACCCCATCCTCGGCTTGGTGGGCTACGGCTTGTACGACAGCACCTTCAAGGAAGGCGCGCACGAGCGCCAGGGGCTGCTGCTGTCGCGCGACGAGTTCAGGCCCGGCGACCGCTGCCACGTCACGCGGCTGTCGAACTTCCTCTACTTCGTCACGCGCGTGGAGCGCGAGGCATGAAAGACGACAGCTCCGCGCCGCTGAGAGCCTTGCAGCAGGCGGACTGGTCCGCCGCCACGGCCAGCCTGTGGATCGTCAAGCGCCGGCTGGCCGACCGGCGGGCACGCTACGACGTGACGGGGGTGGACATCGACACGCGCCTGCAACAGCGGTTGCACGAGGAGGTGACCGCGCTGGCGGCGAGCCCGCATCGCACCGAACCGTATGAGTTCATCTCCGAGGACCAGGACGACAGCGTGCTGACGCTGCCCGCCGAAGAGACCGACTACCCGCTGATCGCGAAGAAGATCGACAAGGGCCTCGATGCGCCGCGCGCGCAATCGCTCGACGACTTGCTCAACTCCTGGTGCTACGTGGTGCGCCTGCAGCACAAGGAAGCCGTGCTCGATGCGGTGAAGAAAACCGCCGCGCAAAGCAGCACCCGCCGCGTGAAGGGGCTGCGCAACCTGCTGTGGCAGGACCACATGCTGATCGACCTCGAAGAGCGCCAGGTGTTCACGCTGGCGAGCGGCTTCGACTTCTTTGCACACGGCGGCGCGCTGTTCATCTGCAACAAGCGGCAGTTCGAAAGCGCGCTGAACTTCCGGCTCGGCATGGAGCGCGTGCGCGACGCGGTGCTGCAGGAGTTCGATGAGGCGGGCATCTTCGTCGACGTCGCACCGTTGCGCGATGCGGTGGGCACCAGCCTGCCGCGGCTGCGCCGCATCTCCGCGCTCGACCGCAACGGCTACTACCGCGACCGGCGCTTCATGCAACGCCTGCTCGAACTCAACGAGAAGGAGCAATGGGGCCTGGTGGTGCAGGACGGCCGCATCGTCGTGCAGGAAGACAACGTCGACACCGTGTTGCTGCTGCTCAACAACGGCCGCCTGCGTTCGCCGGTGAACCAGGAAACCTTCGACGCGCTCGTGAAGAAGAAGGTGGAGTAAGCCTTCGTACGGTGCCGCTTGGGCTGCGGCAGTACCGCCTACTCCGGCGGCTGTCCTTGCCTGGGCTTGATCCAGCGGGCCAGTGTCGCGAACATTTCGTCGATCGCGATCGGCTTCGCGATGTGGTCGTTCATGCCGGCCGCCAGCACGGCTTCCCGGTCGCCCGTCATGGCATTCGCCGTCATCGCGATCACAGGGAGGGCCTGCAGCTCGCGCCGCTGGCGCAGCAACCGGGTGGCCTCGTAGCCGTCCATCACCGGCATCTGGCAGTCCATCAGCACGGCATCGAACGATTCATGCTCCAGTGTCTTCAGCGCCTGCTCTCCGTCGGCGGCGAGGCGCACTTCGATGCCGGCACCGGCAAGCAGCTCGGTGGCGAGTTCCTGGTTGAACGCGTTGTCCTCGACCAGCAGGACACGCGCACCGGCCAGCTTGGCGCCAAGGCCGTTGCGCATGCGCCGGCGGCGGCCCCAGGACTCGTTGCTGGCGGCGACCGGTGCGTGTCCTAGCGTCGTCGCGCATGCGTCGAGCAGGGCGGAGGCAACCACCGGCTTGGTCAGCAGCGCGGCCACGGCGACACCGCGGTCGGCGAGGAGTTGCCGCACTTCCTCGCGTCCGAACGCGGTGGCCATCATCACCACCGGCGCGGGGTGGCGCAAGGCATCGTGTTGCGCGAGCATCTGCGCGCAGGTCACGCCGTCCATGCCAGGCATCTTCCAGTCCAGCACCAGCAAGTGGTACGGTTCGTCGTCCGCATCGGCCTGCTCGACCCGGCGCACGGCCTCGTGGCCGTCTGCGGCCACGTCCGCCTGCATGCCGAGCGTGCGGCTCATCGCGGCCAGCACCTCGCGGGCGGTGGCGTTGTCGTCCGCGATCAGCACGCGCATGCCCTGCACTGAGTGCGTGTCGCGCTGGGGCCCGGCCGGTGTGGTTTGCAGCCCCAACGGCAGCTCGAAGAAGAAGCGGCTGCCCTGGCCCGGCGAGCTCTCGACCCCGAAGCTGCCGCCCATCAATTGCACCAGGTGGCGGCTGATCGCCAGTCCCAGACCGGTACCGCCATACCGTCGACTGGTCGATGCGTCCGCTTGCGTGAAGGGTTGAAACAGCCGCTGCTGCAACTCTTCGCTCATGCCGATGCCGGTGTCGCGCATCTCGAACAACAGGCGCGCCGATGCGTCGTCTCGCTCCATCAGCCTCACGCTCAGCACGACCTCGCCTCGCTCGGTGAACTTGACGGCGTTGTTCCCCAGGTTCAGCAGCACCTGGCCCAGGCGAGACGGGTCGCCCATCAAGGCCGGCGGCAGATCGGGGGCGAGGTCCATCACAAGCTCCAGGCCCTTTTCGTCGGCTCTCATGCTCAGCACGTTGACCGTGTTGTCGAGCACGTCGACCAGGTTGAACGGGATCGACTCGATGTCGAGCTTGCCGGCTTCGATCTTGGAAAAATCGAGGATGTCGTTGATCACGCCCAGCAGCGACTTCGCGGCGATATGCACTTTCTGCACGTAGTTCTGCTGCTTCGGGTTGAGTCCGCTTTGCAAGGCCAGGTGCGACATGCCGAGGATCGCATTCATCGGCGTGCGGATCTCGTGGCTCATGTTGGCAAGGAAGCTGCTCTTGGCCTGGTTGGCCCGTTCGGCCACGGTCCTGGCTTGTCGCGCCTCGGCGTAGGCCGACTCCAGGTGAGCGATCGTCTCGAGCAGCCGGGCCGTCATGGTGTTGAAGCTGTCGGCCAGCCTGCCGGTTTCGTCGCTCGATTCGACCTTCGCCCGCGCCTGCAGATCGCCGGAAGCAATGCGCGCGGCCACCTGCGTCAGGCGCTGCACGGGGCCGACGATGCCGCGGCGCAGGACGATGGCCAACACCAGCCCCGTCGCCAGGGCGAGCAGGCCGCCGGCGAGGGTCTGCGAGCGCGACCGCGCCAGGCTGTCCCTGGCCCGCAGCAATTCCGCCTGCAGCTGCGTCTGCTGGCGGGCCGTCACCTCGTGCAGCAGGTCCACCAGGCCGGCAGCCTGCGGGGCCACCTGCGTGCGGTACAGAAACAGATCCTCATAGGCGCGGTCGCCCTCGATCAGGGTGCGCACCTCCAGCGCGAGGCTGGTCAGCTCGATGCGCAGTGCCGCGATGCGATCGAGGTGTTGCAGCTGCTTCCTGGTGAGCCACGGGCGCGCAGCGTTCACCGCGTCCCACAGTGCCGCGTTGGTCACCAGTTGCGGGCCGTATGCGAGGCGGAAGTTGTTCTCGCCCGATGCGCCGAAGGCCATCACGTTGGTGGTGAGCGCGTCGAACGAGCTTTGCAGCGACAGGAGGGCGGCGAGCGTCTCTCTGTTCCGAGGATCGTCGGTTCTCGTGCGCTGCAACGCGATCATCTGTTCCAGCTCGGCCATCACGCGAACACGCCTGTCCTGCACCTCGATGCTGGACAGTCGCAGCGCAGGACGATTGCGCAAGTGATCCTGGTGCAGCGAAAAGAGATGGGGCGGCAGGCTCTTCCAGCGCTCGTAGTTCCGGGTCAGGGCTTCGACCAGACCTCGGTCGTCGGTCGACCAGCTGGTAGATAGCTGTTGCAAGGAGGCCAACGCCCGCTCGAACTCCTGCTTGGCTGCCTCGTACCGGCTCACGTCGTCCTGGTCGGAAAGCACAAGGTAGCCCCGCAAATGGAGTTGCATGCGCAGCAGGGCTTCGTGCGCCTGTGCCGAGGCCAGTACGGCGGGGGCCCTCGCGGCGGCGCTGAGGTCGATCTCCCGCGTGGCGTCGCGTCCGCCGACGATGGCCAGCGCAACGACCAGGAGCGTCAGGCCGATGAGGACACCGAAGCTCAGGTTGAGCTTGGCGCCGATGCCCAGGGCGGCCAGGCCGGGAATACGGCGCATGGGGGGGTCAGAAGCCGAGCGAGGCTCGATAGGCCGCGCGTTGACGAGCACGGCCGAGCCGGATGGTGATCTCCTCGAAATCAGCCGCCGCCGCCTGGAGTGCCGCGGCCGCACTCAGTTGACCGCCTGCGGCTTCGACGAGGTGGAGGTCCAGGGCCAGCCAGTAGCTGTAGGTGCCCGGAATGCGCAGATAGGGAAACTGCTGCCTGTCGCTGAACACCTGGTGGAAAGCGCTGAGGTAGTCGCGCACGTCCGCCTCGTCCCAGCCGGCTTGCAGGTACGGCTCGGGGCTTCCCGTGCCATCGGGCGGCAGGAAGTGGAACTTGCGGCCGGGGTCGACGCCGTCGGAGCCGCGTGCGGCATAGACCTTCGATTTCTCGTTCGTCGCCAGCAGCGCCAGCAGGAAGTAGGTGGCCTCGGGTACCTTCGAGTACTTCGAGATGACGCCAGCCCACGACGCGCCGGTTGTGTTGCCCACACGGTTCAACGTACTTGTCTTGACCCAGCGTTGGCGGGTGAGGTCGAAGTACTCGTGTGTCCCGGGGACCGGCGCGGCACCGGTCTTGCCCTTGACGCGGCTGCCGGGCTGCTGCGCCAGCGCGCCGAGATCGCCCCAGCTCAAGGCGAACGCGGAACGGCCCGCGAGAAACTCGTCCCAGCCGCGTCCGTGGTCCCAGGTCAGCATTTCGCGCGGCCCGAACTTGACCAACTCGATGAACTGCTCGAGTGCCCGCACGTGTCCGGGGCTCGTGATCAGCGGCTTCATCGTCTGCGGGTCGAACCAGTACAGCTTGGGATTGGCGGGGCCTATCACGAAAGAGCCCGACAGCGTCATGTAGTTGAACATCCCCTGGCTGCCGGGCTTGAGCGCGAGCACGATGCCGTGGTCGGCGGTGCCGTCGCCGTTGAGATCCTGCCCGTGGAAATATTCGAGTGCGTCACGCAGCTGTTTCCAGGTCTGTGGCACGGCGAGCGGGTAGCCGTATTTCCGCTTGAACCCCGCCTGATGCTGGGGGGCGTTCAACAGGTCGCGGCGGTAGTAGAGAACCTGCCCGTCATGGTCGTAGGCCACCATGTACTTCTTGCCGCTGTAGGTCAGGAGCCCGCGCGGTCCGGGCAGCACGTCGTCGAAGTTCCACTTCGGGAAGCGAGGGTCGTCGTAGAGGTCGTCGTACGACCGCAGGTGGTCGCCGGCAACCATGTCGCCCACCCACCAGCCGCCGGCGATCGAGGCATCGTATTTCCCGGTGCGGTTGGTGAGGTCGGTGATGATGCTTGGATAGTGCTCCACCCCCGGCAGGCGGACGATTTCGAGCTGCGCGCCGGTGGCCGCCTCGAACTCTTCCTTGACTTCGAGCAAGGCGATGCTGATCGCGCTCTTCGTCGCGATCACCGTCACTTTCTGTCCCGCAAACAGGCACGACCCCGGAGTGCAAGGCGATAGCACGCGTGGCACGGTCGCCTCGCTGGGACGGACCACGGTGACAGCAGTGCTCTCTGGAGGGGAGGATGACGGGCGCGTCGGAGCGTCAGCTGCCTTCACCCAGGAAAACCCGCCTATGAACAAGGCCGACAACGCGCCGACAAGTGTGCTTCTCGACATGGTCTCCTCCCAGGTAGAAGGACGAAAAGGGAGTATGGCGGGCGCTTCGTGATGGTGCATCCGCATTCACCCCGAGGCCTCCCCGCAGGGGCTGGAGACCCGCACCGATGCGCGACGGAGAAAAAAGTCGATTGACCCAGTTGCAGGCACGGCGTTTGCACGAATGGCCTGCAAAGGAGCCGCACGATGAAGGAACAGCAAACCCGCAAGCCGCAGGAAAAGCGTCCCGACGCGCCTGCCACCGTCACCCAGGAAGGCGTGCCCACCTACCAGGAGCTGCTCGACGAAGCATTGGACGAGACCTTCCCCGCCAGTGACCCCATTTCGCCTTCGGCCGCCGAGCGTGCCGAGCGCGAAATTTCCACACCGAAGGACGACAAGGACTGGAAGGTGCGGCCGGAGAACGCCGACAAGCACTGAGCAGCTGTTTCCTGTCTTGTTACTGCCGCTTGCATCCGGCCAGCGGTTCGGGGCCGCGCGTCGCGCGGCCCTTCTTGCGCGCCTGCATTTTCTGCAGCAGTTCCTTACCAAACTCGCGTGACAGCCGCCGCATGATCTGCGCCGGGTGGGGACGCCGGCGAACCCGGAGAGGCTGCGCGTCCCGTTGATGTCGCCTCGACCTCAGGGAGAAAACACAGGGGCGCCGCGAGATGAGTGTGTTCAAGGGAGACCGAGCCCGCGAGGCCGGTGCGTATGGCGTGGCCATCGTCGCCACGGCGGCTGCCGCGGGCTTGGCGGTGGGCATGGAGGCGTGGGCGCAAGGAGACCTGGTGTTCCTGCCGGCCGTGCTGGCGGTGCTGGCCGCCGCGGCGTGCGGCGGCGTGCGGCCTGGAATGCTGGCGACGGCGTTGTCCACGATGCTGTTCGTGTACCTGTTCGTGCCGCCGCGGCACTCGATGGCGGTGGAGGGCCTCGACAACGCATTGGCCGTGGCGTTGTTCGTAGCGATCGGGTTGTCCACCAGCGTTGTCTGCGGCGCGTTGCACGCCACCCGACGCCGGCTGGAAGCTCAGCAGCAGAAGCTGGAACTGAGCGAGTCCTTCCACCGCTCGATCGCCGACCTCACCACCGATTTCGCCTTCGACGCCCGCGTGCTGCCCGACGGCCGCATCGTCACCGAATCAGTGACGCAGGGCTTCAGCAAGGTGCTCGGCTTCACGCTCGATGAGGCGATGGAAGGCGGCGGCTGGCGCGCCGTGGTGGCGCCGGAAGAAAAACCGCTGGCCCGCGAATGCATGCAACGCGTGCTCGCGGGCGAAGAGGTGGAGTCGGAGATGCGCCACGTCACCAAGGACGGGCGCAGCGTGTGGCTGCACTTCAAGGTGCGCCCGATCTGCGACGAACGCGGCCGGGTCGTGCGACTGCACGGCGCGGGCCGCGACACGACCGAGCGCCGCGAATGGGAGCGGCGCATCCGCCAGCTGAACAGCGAACTCGAGCACCGGGTGGCCGAGTTGCAGGTGCTGTTCGATGCCGCGCCGGTGGCCATCTGGGTCGCGCACGACCCTGCGGGCCGGTGCATCACCGGCAACCGCTATGCAGACGACCTCATGGGCCTGACGCCCGGCACCAACATCGCCGCCCCGGGCCCCGATGGCCGCACCCCGATGAGCCGGCTGCTGCGCGGCGGCAGCCCGGTAGATGCCGGCGAACTGCCGCTGCAACAGGCCGCCCGCCTCGGCGTGCCGGTGCTCGGCTCCGAGATGGAGATCGTGGTGCCCGGCCGGCCGAGTGCGTGGGTGATGGGCAACGCGGTGCCGTTGTTCGACCGTGATCGCGAGGTGCGCGGCGCACTCGGCGTGTTCGTCGACATGACGCAGCGCAAGTGGGTGGAGGCCGCCGTGTGGCAAGGCCGCGAGCAATTGCGTCTGGTGGCGGACCACGTGCCGGTGCTGATCGCGCACTGCAACGCCCAAGGCCTCTACAAGTTCGTCAACCGGGCCTATGCGCAGCGCTTCGGCCTGCACCCGAAGGACCTGGTGGGCCGCCACATGCAGGAGGTGGTGGGCGAGGAGGCTTATGCGAGTTTCCTGCCGTACATCGATGCCGTGCTCGCCGGCGTGCAGGTGGAGTTCGAGGTGCAGATTCCGCATCCGTCGGGCGGGCTGCAGCACCTGCATTGCGCCTATGCGCCAGAGATCGACGCGACCGAGCACGTGGTGGGTCTTGTCGGCGTGATGCTCAACATTTCGGACCGCAAGCTGGCCGAGCTGGCGGTGGAGGCCGCGCGCACCGAGGCCGAGCGTCGCGCACGCGAAGCCGAGGAGGCCAAGGCCCTGCTGCAGACCATCTTCGACAACCTGCCGGAGGGCATCGTCTGGGTCGGCGGGCCGCCCGACTACCCCGTGCTCGCGAACAGTCGCTTCGGCAGCGAACTGATCGGCGTGCCGGCCGGCACCGAAGACGATGATGCCGTGCACGGTGCCTATGCCGTGCTGGCGCCCGACGGCTCGCGCCCGCTCGCCACCGAAGAGCTGCCGCTGTTCCGTGCCTCGCGGCACGGCGAGCGCGTCAACAACGAGGAGCTGCTCGTGCAGCGCGCCGACGGCACCCGCGTGTCGGTGCTCGTGGATGCCGCACCGATCCGCGACGCGAACGGCCACATCATCGGCGCCGTCAACTGCTGGCGCGACATCACCGAACGCAAGCGCGCCGAGGCCGCGCAGCACCGCAGCGCCGAGCGCTTCCGCTCGCTGGTGCTGGCGACCACCGCCATCGTCTACACCACCGATGCCCAGGGCAGCTTCGTGGCGCCGCAGCCCTCGTGGCAGGCCTACACCGGCCAGCCGTGGGAGGCCCACCGCGGCTGGGGTTGGCTCGATGCCCTGCATCCTGAAGACAGCACGCGTGTGCAGCAGGCCTGGCGGCGCGCGCTAGACACCGGCGACCCCTACGAGATCGAAGCGCGACTCTGGCACGCCGGGAGCCAGAGCTGGCGTTATGTGCACGGCCGCGCTGTGCCGGTGCACGGCAGCGCCGGCGACGTGCGCGAATGGATCGCCACCTGCAGCGACATCGACGATCGCCAACAAGCGCTGGAGGCCCTGCGGCAGAGCGAAGAGCGCTTCCGCCTCATGGTGGAAAGCGCGAAGGACTACGCCATCTTCACGCTCGACGTCGAAGGCCGCGTCACCACCTGGAACTCGGGCGGCCGCCACCTGCTCGGCTACGAGGACGCCGAGATCGTCGGCCGGGATGCCGCCATCCTCTACACACCCGAAGACGTGGCCGAGGGCGCCTTCGAGCGCGAGATGGAAAAGGCGCTCATGGACGGGCAGGCCGAGGACGAGCGCTGGCACGTGCGCCGCGACGGCAGCCGCTTCTATGCCAGCGGCCTGCTGATGCCGCTGCGCGCGGGCGGGCCGCAACGCGGCTTCCTGAAGATCATGCGCGACGTCACCGAGGCCATGCAGTCGCGTGCCACGCTCGAGCGCCAGGCTTCGGCGCTGCAGGAAGCCGACCAGCGCAAGGACGAGTTCCTTGCCACGCTGGCCCACGAGCTGCGCAACCCGCTGGCGCCGCTGCGCAACTGCCTGGAGATCATGCGGCTCGCCGGAGGCGACGCCCGTGCGGTGGAGCGGGCGCGCCGCGTGATGGAACGGCAGCTTGGCCAGATGGTGCGGCTGATCGACGACCTGCTCGACGTGAGCCGCATCAGCCGCGGCAAGATCAAGCTGCGCATGGCCCGGGTGGAGCTGGCCGCTGCGCTGCGCGACGCGGTGGAAACCAGCCGCCCGCTGATCGAGGAGGCCGGCCACCGCTTGCAGGTGGAGTTGCCCGAGCAGGCCCTGTTCGTCGATGCCGACCACACCCGGCTGGCGCAGGTGGTGGCCAACCTGCTGAACAACGCAGCCAAGTACACCGAGGCTGGCGGGCGCATCGTGTTGCGCGCCGAGCGCGAGGGCGACGCCGCCCGCATCGTCGTGCAGGACAACGGCATGGGCATCGCCGAGCCGCTGCTGCCGCGGCTGTTCGAGATGTTCAGCCAGGGCGACCGCTCCATCGAACGCGCCAAGGGCGGACTGGGCATCGGCCTCGCGCTCGTGAAACGGCTGGTCGACCTGCATGGCGGCAGTGTCGAGGCCCGCAGTGCCGGCCCGGGGCAGGGCAGCGAGTTCGTCGTGCACCTGCCGCTGGCGCCGGTGCCGGCCGCCAGCTTCACGCCGCAGGGGCTGCCCACGCAAGCCGTGCCTGGCCAGCGCCGCGTGCTGGTGGTCGACGACAACAAGGACGCCGCGCTCAGCCTGGCCGTGATGCTGCAGCTGCTCGGCCACGAAACCCGTGTGGCGCACGACGGCGTCGAGGCGCTCGAGCTGGCAGGAGGCTTCAGCCCCGACATCGTGCTGCTAGACATCGGCATGCCCCGGCTCAACGGCTACGAGACCGCGCAGCTGATGCGCGAGCAGCCTTGGGGCCGGCGCGCGCTGATCGTCGCGCTCACCGGCTGGGGGCAGGAAGAAGACCGCCGCCGCTCGCGCGAGGCGGGCTTCGACCAGCATCTCGTCAAGCCCGTGGAGCCGGCCGCGCTGGAACGCCTGTTGCACGAAGACATCGGCGATGCCGAGCCGGTCGGCGCGGAATCGACTTCAGAAAGACACATCTAGTAGCAATCGCCGGCCCCTGGGTTGGGGGAGTGCGGGAGCGAATCCGCAGGCCCGCCGACTAAACTCCCCGCACGCTGAAAAGGCCGCAGAAGCCGCACCAGCGGCCGCCGCCAGCGGCCTTTTTCAGCAGCTGCTCCGGCGCTTTCCCGGCGCCGTCATCCAAGAAGATTCATCAGGGGGAGTTCCTGTGCATCGCCAACCCCATGCGAGCGCCTGCTTCCAGCATGCGCTTTTCATCGTGTCCTGCGCCTCGGCAGGCGCGTCCACCGGCAACCTGGGGGCGCAGCGATGAACGACCGCCTCTCACTCGCCTCCGTCGCGCAGGCCATCGTCTCCGGCTACACCCAGCAAGACCGGCTGCTGCGCCTGTCGACCCCGCTCGGGCCTGAAGTGCTGCTCGCCGAGCGCGTGCAGATCGACGAATCCATCGCCCCCAGCGGCGAGAGCGCGCTCGACGCCTGCGGCTTCTGCCTGCAGCTCACCGCGCTGAGCGCCGACACCCACATCCAACTCAAGAAACTCATCGGCCAGCCCGTGCTGCTGGAGCTGCTCACCCAGGCCAGCCGCAGCGAGCTGCGCCCCTTCCACGGCCACTTCACCGAAGCCGCGCTGCTCGGTGCCGACGGCGGCCTCGCCCGCTACCGGCTCGTCGTGCGCCCCTGGCTCGCCTTCCTCGACTGGCGCCGCGACAGCCGAGTGTTCCAGCACCGCAGCGTCATCGAGATCGTCGAAGAAGTCTTCAACACCTACCAGGGCCAAGGCCGCCTGACCCCCGCCTGGCGCTGGGATTTGGCCGACCCCGAGGCCTACCCCCAACGCTCCCTGTGCATCCAGTACCAGGAGAGCGACCTCGCCTTCGTGCAGCGCCTGCTGCGCGAAGAAGGCCTGTTCTGCTGGTTCGAACACCAGGGCGACGCCCGCAGCGACCCCTACGGCAGCCACACCCTGGTCATCGCCGACCACAACGGCGCCTGCCCGCCCAACGCGCAAGCACAAGTACGCTACACCCAGCCCGGCGCCACCCTCAAGGAAGACAGCCTGCGCACCTGGGGCGCCCGCCGCCGCGTGCACACCGCAAGCGTCGCCATCGCCAGCTGGGACTACCGCGGCGTGCACCTGCGCCCCGTCAACGCCCAGAGCGTCGTGACCCACCCGCTGCCCAGCGCCGGCTGCACCGACGTGCCCGGCCTCTACGCCTACGAAGACAGCCGCCAGGGCGAACGCCTCGCGCGCCGCCAGCAAGAAGCGCTCGACGCCGCCGCCCAGCTCCACAGCGGCGCCGGCACCGTGCGCAGCTTCGCCCCCGGCACCACCTTCACGCTGCGCGACCACCCCCTGCACAACGGCAGCGAGCAAGACCGCTACACCCTCCTCAAGCTCAAGCACCGCGCCCGCAACAACCTGAGCGCCGACCACCAGGCCCACATCACTGCGCTGCTCGGCCACAGCCCCTTGGCCACGGCAACCGCCAACGCCAGCGACGAGCCGCTGTACACCGTCGAGCTCACTGCCTTGCAGGCCGACGTGCCGCTGCGTGCCGCCGCCCTCGACGACACCCACGCCCCCACCGCCGGCCCGCAGGCCACCGTGCGCCACGCCCGGCCCACCATCCACGGCACCCAGACCGCCATCGTCGTGGGTTTGAGCCACCCCGTGCACACCGACCGCGACCACCGCATCAAGGTCCAGTTCCACTGGCAGCGCGGCGGCAACGCCAGCCACCGCCTGGCCCACCCCACCACCGACAACGCCCCCGCCAGCGACGGCAGCGGCACCTGGGTGCGCGTGGCCACCCCCGTGGCCGGCGCCAACTGGGGCGCCAACTTCGTCCCCCGGCTCGGCCAGGAAGTCCTGATCGCCTATCTCGACGGCGACATCGACCGCCCCGTGTGCATCGGCAGCGTCTACAACGGCACCGGCCAGCCGGATGCCCAAGGCAACCAGGTTGCAGGCGGTGCCGCCACCGCCACCGGCAACGCCCCGGCCTGGTTCCCCGGCACCCAGGCCAGCGGCAAGCACCAGGGCCACCAGCACCCGGCCGTGATGGCCGGTTTCAAGACCCAGGAGCTGCAAGCCAGCCAGCACGGGGCCGGCGGCTACAACCAGCTCGTCTTCGACGACAGCCCCACCCAGGGCCGCATCCAGCTCGCCACCACCACCAAGCGCAGCCAGCTCAACCTCGGCCACGCGATTCATCAGCAAGACAACCGAAGACTGCACGACCGTGGCCACGGGGCCGAGCTGCAAACGGAAGCGCAAGGCGCCTTGCGCGCTGGCGCAGGCCTGCTGCTGAGCGCGCACAACAGGGCTGCAGGCTCGACCGGCAGCACGCACCAGCTCGACACCGGCGAGGCCGAGCAGCAACTGCAGCAGGCGGCCGAACTCACCACTACGCTGATCGACACTGCGCAGAAGCACAAGGCGCAGCTGAAGGACGAGCCGGCGCCGAAGGAGTTGCCGACGCCTAAGGCGCAGCAGGCGCTGAAGGAACAGACCGAGGCGACCGACCAGCGCGGCCATGCCGGCACGGGAGACCCGAACCAGGTCGACGGCGGAGCCGGTTCCGTCAAAGCCTGGCTCAAGCCCAACCTGCTCGTCAGCGCCCCGGCCGGCATCGGCGTCTTCACACCGGCCCATGCCGTCTGGAGCGCGGGCAGCACCCTGAGCCTGGTCGCAGGCCAGGATCTCACCACCAACGCCCAACGTCACAAGAGCCTGGTGGTGGCCAACGGCATCAGCTGGTTCACGTATGGCAAGGCGAGCAACGCGAGCAAGCCGAACCAGGAGACGGGGATCAAGCTGCACGCCGGCACTGGCAATGTGGCGGTGCATGCACACAAAGACGCGATCAAGCTCACCGCCGACAAGAGCATCGATGCGACCAGCACGCACGACAGCATCCAGATGGGCGCACCCAATCACGTGCTGCTCACGGCCGGCGGCTCGGCGTTGCGCCTCGAGGGCGGCAACATCACGCTGACCACTCCGGGCGCGGCGAGGTTCAAGGCGAGCATGAAGGAGTTGACGGGGCCGCAAAGTGCCAGCACTTCGCTCACCTTGCCTCAGCCCAAGACGCTGCCGCCGTGTCCGCAGACCAGCATGCAAGACGGCCTGGACGGAGCGCTCTTCCCGTGACCGCCCGGCTCCTCATGACCGGCCCGCAACCCAGCTTGTGCGGCCTGCCACTCTACGCCTTGATCAACGCATTTGCCGGCGAACCCTCGTTGCTAGGCGCTGGCACCCACGCGAGCAGCTTTGACGAACTGCGCGCCAAGCGCGCCGAGGCATGGGGCGGTCGGCCGATCGAGCTGGCTGAAAGCGACCAGCCTGCCAACGATCCCCTGCGGCTGCCCTATCTGGTAGCCCTGGAGGGCCCCCAAGACCCCCTGTACGCCCAGTTGCTCGAGTTCGCCCGCCAAGAAGCTGCGGCAGCTGCCGAATCCGGCAAAGGCGCCTTCACCATGGGCGCCTTCATCGAAACCGCCCTGCCGGCCCAGCGCCTCATGCTGCGCCTGCAGGAGATGTGGAAAGGCCGCGTCTACGGCGGCAAGCCCTACCTGCAAGTGGCCGACCCGCGCGGCTTCGAGATGCTCGCCGGCCTGCTCGGGACTGATGTGGTCGCCAAGTGGCTCGGCCCCATCGCGCGTTGGCACGTGCGCCAACGCGATGGCCTTTGGGCTAGCCATCTCGGCTTGGCCGACGAAAGCCTGATCGACGCCGAAGAAGACTTCTTCCGCCGCGCCGAGCGGCTCGCCCGCTTCGAGCAAACGCCTGCGCATGCGCCGATCGACCTCATGCAGTACCGCCGGCTGGAGCGCTACAGCGTCGTGGTCTCCAAGGCGTTGACCACCGCACAGGCGCACACCGGGCACCTGCCGACCCACGCGCACGCCACTGCCTGGGACGCCTTGGACCATGCACTCGGCCGGCGCATCAACCATCCCGGCGACCTGCAGGCCTACGTTTGGCGTGCCGTCGTCTCCCCGGGGCTGGCCTTCGCCGCGGCAGCGCAAGCGTGCGTGGCTGCCGCGGCAGTCGACCCCGGCAGCCTGGATGACCGCCTCGCAGCGCTCGCGACGAGCCCCACGCAAGAGGCACTCGACACCACAACAACACGCGGCATCGACCGCGCCGAGGGAGAACGCTCATGACGCAACCGCAACCGACGTCCACCTGCTCCATCTGCGACTACAGCGGTCTGGGCATCGTCTTCCTGAGCCATGCCGCCGTCGCCATCGACCAAACCCTTGCACCCAGCGAGGCCAGCGAACTCGAGACGCACGGCGACTCCGTCGCCGCTCTCGGGTTACCCACACTCGCCGCGGCCAAGCTGGTGCTGCGCAGTTTGCGGCCGGGCACCTACCTGCACATCTACCACGAGACTCCGCCCGCGTGGCTGAAGAAACGGGCCGCCGAACTCGACAAGCGCCGCGCACCCAAGGACAGGGATCCCGACGAGGCCCACTGGGAAGTGTTGCGCATGATCCCCGGGGGCGCGCTGGTGCCTCAGGACCACCCGTGCTTCGACGCGCCGGCCCCGTTCGCCTGCACCAAGGACGGCGGCACGCACATCTACACCGCCATGACCTATAGGCTGCGCGACGCGCATCTGGCCACTGGCATCCGGGTGGCCGTGAGCGGCAACCTCTGGAGCCGCGAGCTGCGTGCTCGCAACAAGGGCGACCTCGCCGTCATGGAGCGCATCGACATCCAGGCGGCGCTGGCCGGCAACACCGAGGCGTTCATGAAGGCGCCGCGCAAGGCGTCGCCCTTCGTTCCTGCGCCGGACGCACAGTGGTTCAACAAACATGTGGCCGACTTTGCGTTGCATACGCTGGAGCATGCACGGTACGCCGGAGCGCAACCGCTGGCGGCCGTGAAAGGCAACGGCACCTTGCTTGCCCAACGCATCCAGGCGCTGTCGGCCGGCCACCCGCAGACGGCCGGCAAGGGGTTTGCCTATGTTCTGCGCGACCCGGTGGGCACGGCCCAGGCGCTGGCGCACATCTCCGGGGCACGCTACAAGCAGAGCCTGGACTACGCCCACAGCAAGAGCCATGGGCTGAAATCCGCCGGCACCATCGAAATGATCCGCGCCAAGATCTACGATGCCCAACTCGAGCAGGCGCGAGAAAAGGCCGGTGCATCCGGTGCATTGAAGCCGTTCACGCAAGCCGATCTGAAAACCTCATCGGGGCGCCAACGCTTCACCGAGAAAGACGCTCGGCTTGCGCTGCAGCTTGCCAAAAGCGGCATATGGCTGCAGCAGCAGGAAACGAGCTATCAGAGCTACGAAAACGACAAGAAAATCCATCGCAACGTGCATGCCGAGGCGGTGTACCTCAAGTACGCCGACAACCCGTCGCAAGGGCTCGTTCTCACCACCCGCGAGCAACTGGCGCAGATCAACACGGGACAGGCAACGCAGAAGATGGACCGCCTGCACAACCGCGCTGCGCTACAGGCGTTCGTGCAGCAGTACGAGCAGGAGGTCAAGCGCTACGAAGCGCTGGTCGAGCAGCACGACCGCGACCGCGAGCGGCTGCTGAGCTGGGCGCCGCTTGCGGCTTACATGCAGAAGCACTACGACCCGGCTGATCCCAACAGTCATCAGCGCCCGCACAAACCCGGCGAAGCGTACATGAGCGAATGCTGCGCCGTGCTCATGGCCGGCCCGCCGACGGCCGCATTGACCGAGCTGATGCGCCAGTGGCTCACCGCCGTACCCAGCAGCGACGCCGGCTGGGTGCTGCGTGCCATGGTGGCCAACCAGCAGGCGCTGGTGGCCGAGCTGGAAAGCTTCTGGGCGGCCACGGTCAACTGGTACACCAACCCCGACGCCAAGCTCGACAAGAGCTACGACACCCTCAAGGCACTGCTGAGCGACGACTACACCGGCGGCTACGTGCGCGCCAAGTTCGGCTGGCTCAGCCAGGCTGGAATCGAACTCAGCCTCAGCGTGCAGGCGTTTCTTTCAGGGGCGGCGGAACACCTCAAAAGCTCGGCCTTCGCCAAGGCGGCCGAGCAAGCCGCCAAGAATGCGCAGACCAGCACGGTGAGCCGCGCGGACCGCGGGCTGCAATTGCTGGAGCTGGCCGAAGAAAAGCTCTCCAACAAGATCAACGCCTGGAGCGAGCAGTTCAGCATGCTGCTGCGCGGCGTGCTGTTCCGGCAGCCGCCACCGCGCCCGGTGCGCGTACGCGTGTGGATCGAGCTGGAGCAGTTCCTGGAGCTGGTGGAGCACCTGTCGCAGCGCGGCGTCAACTTCAACCGCAAGACCCGCACGTTGTGGAACAAGGTCATGACCGACGAGGCGTTCGCGCGCAAGGTCGGGCGCGAGGCCATGTGGATCGAGCTGGTCAGCGACGACGTGACGCTGCGCAACTCGCAGGACGTGATGGCACTGGGGCGTGAATCGACCAGCCTGCGGCTGACCGTGCTGGGCGGCGGCGCCAAGCTGATGCGTACTATCGACGTCACCACCGCGTGGCTGGCCGAGCATTTTGCGCGGGCGCATCGCTTCGACAAGCTCAAGAATTCCACCTTGCGCGTGGCAAGCGAAGGCATCCCGATGGCCAGCACGGCGGCTTTGCTCGCGTTGTCGACGCCGGCACGCGGTGCGCTCGAAGGCGTGAAGACCGTTGCCGGCCCTGGTGGCACGATCGAACGCGGGGTCAGGGGTGCGGTGGAGGTCGCCGGGGCTGCAGGGCGCGGCGTGCAGCAGGTGGGCCGCGCGCTTTCGGCGTCGGAAGCTGCGGGCCTGGGCGGTTGCCTGTCGGTGTTTGGCGTGGCGTTGCAGTGGAGTCTGTACCAGACGAACGACGCCAAGATCGAGCAGTTGCGCGAGCGCCTGTTGAAGTGGCCGGACCTCACAGAGGAGCAGAAGCAGGCCATCAACGACGCGATCCTGATGACCAAGCTGGGGCTTTGGGACAACCAGGCCGGGATGACGGGGGGCATGTTCGAGTTGGCCGGCCTTGCGGCGGCCGACATGCGGCAGGCGAAGTTCGCGCAAGGGGCGTTTGCCAGCAAGGCAATGTCGGGTGTGGCGGCGACGTTCTTCTTGGTGGCAGGACTGGCTGGGGCCGTCGGCGGGGTCATGAATGCGGCCCAGAACTTCAAGCGAGGATTGGATAAGTGGGGTGATGGAAAGCGTGGCAAAGGGGCTGCTTTCATTTCGGTGGGAGCCGCCCATTTGGTGGGCGGCGGCTTTGGAGGTGCCGCCGCAGTTGAAGTTGGCTACCACTGGATACTTGAACGTCAGCTGCTCGAGGGCGTCACGCTGCGTGGCGTGAAGAACTCGGCGGGGCGCTATGTGGGCCTTCGCTTCGGCTACGGCTGGGCACGGCTGGGGCTGAGCCTCACTGGCTGGGGGCTGGTGCTCACCGTGTTGGCCTTCTCGGCTGAAGGGTTGCTGATGTACATGGACCGCACGCCGTTGGAAGAGTGGGTCGAGCACAGCTACTTCGGCAACAGCCCGAAGTACCGCAAGCTGGGGCAAGGCTATGACGATCCCAAACGCTGGGATCCTGAAGAACAGGCGTTTGTGCGGGCACTGCAAAAAGCCCAGGCCGATGCACTCACCTGGGACAAGGTGCAGGAAGCAGAAGGCCCGTTCCCGCGGCTTGAACCAGCAAAATCGCGATCATGACGGACTACCTCCACAAGACGGCGCATGACTTGCGCGAAGCAGGCATGCTGTCGGTCAGCGATCGTGCGAAGCATGCCCGGCATCTGCCGAAGGATCAGGTGGCGTCAGGGACGCCGCACAACCTGCATTTGGTGTCGCGTGCTCATGAGCATGCGGTGAGCTTGCAGTTGGCACCCACTGGCATGCGGGGCTACGTAAGTGTTTTTGGAGTTGGCTTCCTCTTTGGATCGGCGTTTTGTCTGTATTGGGTCTACCAATTCATTGTTCTGATTCATTTAACCGATACATACCCAGCAGACGTGTGGACGCTTGTAATGGACGTCCTGATCGCAGGGCTCTTGGTGTGTGCCTTCTTGTCGCTCAGCATCGCGATTCGGATCTTTCGCATCGAACTCTTCGGCCCCAAAGACGTGCCCCTGGTGCTCAACCGCAAGACACGCAAGGTCTACAAGTTCGTCCAGCAGATGCCCGAGCGAGATTTGAGCAACCCGATCCGCATCTTCAAATACTGGCTGACGGCCTTCCAGCCCTGGCCGCCCATGGTGCTGATCGAGTACGACTGGGATTGCCTGGAGGCGGAGTATTTCGAAGAGACCGTGTTGATGGGCAAGGTGGCCAAGACACTGCATGTGCTGCAGTTCTACGTGAAGGAGCAGCCAGACAGCAACTGGGTGATCGGCAGCTTCACGCTGGCGTCGCCGCTGCTGATCGGCCGCAGCATGGCGATGGACCTGTGGGAGTTCGTGCGGCGGTACATGGAAGAAGACGGGCCGGTGATGCACAAGGGCGACACGCCGGCACCGGCGTATCCGAGCAACCTGCTGCAGTCGGCTCAGGCCATGCTGCCGGGTGTGTGGCCGCTGGGCGTGGCGGCCTTAGCCTGGGGCGCCTACAACATCTGGCGGCACGAGCATGGTGACGAGAACATCTGGTACACCGCCCCCGCGTTCATGGGCAGCGTGATGACGCTCTCCATCGTCTTCAACTGGATCAGCCACTTCTTCGGGCGGGACATCGAACTGCCGCCGCAAATGCTGGCCGGTGCGGGCGAGCGGCTGGACTTGGAGGCGTTGTCGAAACAGGCCAACGGGACGGTGCCTGCGTCACCTGACACCCCTCGGCCTGCCAATGCAGATACCGCGTGAGCACCCTTTGAGCATGGGCTTGGCGGGTTAACGGTTCGCCATGACGAACTATCTGCACAAGACGGCGCATGAGCTGCGCGAGGCCGGCCTGCTGTCGGTGAAGGACCGAGCCAAGCATGCTCGGCATCTGCCGAAGGATCAGAAGGCGTCGGAGACGCCTCACAACTTGCATCTGGTGTCGCGAGCCCACGAGCATGCAGTGAGCCTGCAATTGGCGCCGACGGGCATGCGCGGGTACGTGAGTGTTGTTGGCGTCGTCTTGTTATGCGGGGCAGCGTTTAGCACATATGCCGGATCGACAATCCTTAAGCTGACATACGCAGAAGATGTCGGTGGGTATGTTTTGCCTTTTACGTTTCTGGCCTTTGTGTTTCTGCTGCTTGCCTTCGCACTTACTTCAACCTCAGTTCGCGGCTGGCGCATCGAACTCTTCGGCCCCAAAGACGTGCCGCTGGTACTCAACCGCAAGACACGCAAGGTCTACAAATTCGTCCAGCAGATGCCCGAGCGAGATTTGAGCAACCCGGTCCGCATCTTCAAATACTGGCTGACGGCCTTCCAGCCCTGGTCGCCGATGGTGCTGATCGAGTACGACTGGGATTGCCTGGAGGCGGAGTATTTCGAAGAAACAGTGTTGATGGGCAAGGTGGCCAAGACGCTGCGCGTGCTGCAGTTCTACGTGAAGGAGCAGCCAGACAGCAACTGGGTGATCGGCAGCTTCACGCTGGCGTCGCCGCTGCTGATCGGCCGCAGCATGGCGATGGACCTGTGGGAGTTCGTGCGGCGGTACATGGAAGAAGACGGGCCGGTGATGCACAAGGGCGACACGCCGGCACCGGCGTATCCGAGCAACCTGCTGCAGTCGGCTCAGGCCATGCTGCCGGGTGTGTGGCCGCTGGGCGTGGCGGCCTTAGCCTGGGGCGCCTACAACATCTGGCGGCACGAGCATGGTGACGAGAACATCTGGTACACCGCCCCCGCGTTCATGGGCAGCGTGATGACGCTCTCCATCGTCTTCAACTGGATCAGCCACTTCTTCGACCGGGACATCGAGCTGCCTCCGCAGATGCTGGCCGGCGCGGGCGAGCGGCTGGACTTGGAGGCGTTGTCGAAACAGGCCAATGCAGCGACCTCTGAATCAAGCGATACCCCTCAGCCTGTCAATGCAGATGCTGCGTGAGCACCCTTTGAACATCAGCTCGGCGACCGGATAGCCTACTTGCGGTGTTGCGCACTCGCGAGGCCTTC
Organism: uncultured Caldimonas sp.; assembly: GCF_946480305.1. The sequence goes on along the minus strand of NZ_CAMLJQ010000009.1, from coordinate 92,372 downwards.
AAGAAGAAGTAAATGGAAAAATTCAAGACACTAAAGGGAGGAAATTTTGTTTTCTGATAAACCTGTTGTTCTAAAAGGCGTGATATCTAACTACTCCGCAGTTCGACACCGGAGAGATTTTCAGAAAGGTTTTTCAAGTGAGGGTTTGGATGCCGCGGTTGCAATAGGGGCGGCGCTTACAGGAAATTCGGCTACGGCGCTTGGTGTCATGCGCGTGGAGGACCCCACTGCACGTGCAGATTGGGTTGAATTTTCGATTGACGGAAAAATGGTAAAGGGATGGATTTGGAGTGCTCCATTTGGAGATGGGGATGTGGTGGAGGTGGTCGCTCATCCTCAAGGTGAAATGTACAGCCTTGTCGCGATTTGTAGAGAAAAAGATGGCGTGGTCGCATTGTATCCTCACGTCATCTATGGCAGATCGGCGTATATCAAGCGATTAATACGTTGCGCGGGGGTCTTTTTTCTTGTCCTGTTTTTTGTTTGGGTTGCCTTGTTGTCTTGGGTGATGAGTGGTTCGTATTTTGATGCTATGGTTAGCTCCATGGGAATCAATTTGGCAGCCATAATTTTTACTGTCGCCACGGTCGGTGCTTGGGCTCGTTACATAACAATGAGAAGCTTTTGTGTGATGGCTGAAAAGATATTTGACGCTTTGGGATGGGAGAACGTCAAGAAAATAAACTTGAAGAAGACATCGAAACTAAAGGCGGTCCCCTTGGATAAGCAAAATGAAGAATATGGTGAGTATTATTTCAAGCGTTGACCGATTGCAGACCTGTGCGATCTGAAAGAGAACGCTTTTTCCCGCCGCGCTGCGCTGTACGTGCAGGCGGCGGTCACTGACAAACAACTCCACGGCTCGGACGCTTCCGCACCCGCCACAATACGCCCCGCCATCCCAAGGAGCCGTCAATTGAAAACCCGCCTGCGCCCCCTTCTGCGTACCTTCCTCACGGGCCTCGTGGCTGTGCTGCCGCTGGCGGTCACAGTGGTGGTGCTGTTGTGGATCGCGCAGCTCTTCCTGGCGTGGATCGGGCCGGAGAGCCTGGTGGGTGGGGTGCTCGTGGCGATTGGTGTGGGCGTCACGGGCTCGGAGGTCATTGCCTACCTGCTCGGGCTGGTGGTCGTGATGGTGGCGGTGTTCGGCCTCGGCGTGCTGGTGGAGTCCGGCTTGCAGAAGGGGCTGCGGCGGGCGGTGGAGTCGGTGCTGCTGCGCATCCCGGTGGTGCGCACGCTGTATGACTTCACCAAGCGCTTTGTCGACGTGATCACGCAGCGCGAGAAGGAAGGGCTGAAGTCGATGAGCCCGGTGTGGTGCCACTTCGGCGGGCCGGGCGGTGTGGCGGTGCTGGCGTTGTTGTCGACACCGGCGCCGTTGCTGTTGAACGGGCGCACGTATCACGCGGTGCTGGTGCCGACCGCACCGGTGCCCATTGGCGGCGGCTTGTTGTACGTCCCGGTCGATTGGGTGGAGCCGGCCGAAGACATCGGCGTGGAGGCAGTGACGAGCATCTATGTGTCGATGGGGGTCACGTCACCGCAGCACATGAAGGTGGCGACGGGCCCGGTGGCAGATACGACGGCTGCATGAATGTGGCGCCGCGGGTGCCAGGCATCCGCACCGCTGGGAACATGGCTTGCTGAGGCGTAGGCGTTTGCAGCCTCACATCAGCCCTTGCCATGCATTCCAGCTTCTTCGGCCACCATGGCCGCGACCGCACACCTTCCCACGCACCGGTGCACGACCCGACCGACGAGCACTACCGCCAGTGGCGCGAAGAGCACGCCCGCCGGCTGGACGAGGACTACCGCGCATGGTGCGAGCAGCGCTATCAGCGCTTCTGCCGCGAGTTCGACCGTTGGCGCGAGGCGCGGCGGGCCGGAGGCGCTCAGCATCTCCACCACTCGCCGGATCATGACCCGACCGAAGGCACGCCTTCGTTGTCGATCGGCACCTGAGCACGAGGAGGCCGATCATGCAGACGACGTCGCGGGTGGTGCTGGGTACCTTGCACCTCGACGAACAGCGCCACGCCAGTTTCGAGCTGCGTGCAGGCCGGTGGTTGGCCGACGACCCCGGCCGGTGCCTGCGCTGGCACGACGGGCCGTTCGAGGTGGACGGCGATGACACCGTGCTGCGCATTGCCAACGACATGGGGCCGGCGATCGTGCTGCATGGTTGCGATCCGGCGTCTGTCGGCCGCGGCCAGCAAGGGGAGGGCGTGCTGATCGAAGCGGGCGACGACGCTCGCCCGCACAGCCCGTTGCGCTGGCAGATCACCAGCGTGGTCGATTGACCGGGGCGGTGGTGGGCTGCGCGGTGGTGGCGCAACCCTCTCAGGCACTCACCAGTCGGCGAGCTGGTAGCAGCGGGTCTGCGTGGGGTCGAGGTCCGGGGCGATGTTGCGTGCCAATGGCTCGGGCGGCGGGCACGGCGCGCCGGCTTTCATCAGGTCTTCGATCACGAACTCGTCGTGTTCCAGCTCTGCGAGATAGTCGTGCCGGCATCCGAACAGCAGCGCGCGGGGCGCTTCAGGGTTGCCGACGAGAAGAAGGTACTTGCCGCTATTTGTTCTGTCCATTGCGTCACCCAGGAAGATAAAGCGTTTCCATAGGGGTTGATGCAAGGACTGTACGGAACGGCGGCTTCGTTGTGGAGGGGCGGTCGTCCGATCCGCATGTAGGACAAAACCTACGCATCGGTCTTGAGCCCGTGCGCCAGGAATTCCATGACGGCCCGCGTGCGCGCCGGCACGAACTTGCGCGACGGCATGGCCGCATACAGCGTGAACGTGGGCGGCTCCCATTCGGGCAGCACGGGGACCAGGCGGCCTTCGGCCAGTGCATCTTCGAGCAGCAGCGAAGGCAGGCCGACGATGCCCAGGCCACCCAGCGCAGCGGCATACAGAGTGTCGGGGTGCTGCGCGCTGAGGCTCGAGTTGCCCGCCACCTGCTGGCGCGCATGGCGGTCGTGCTCGCTCGTGAGTTGCCAGGGCTGCGGTGTGCCGGTGCCTTCCGGGCTGGCCAGCAGGCAGGCGTGGCGCTGCAGATCTTGCGGCTCGAGCGGTGTGCCGGCGCGCTTCAGGTAGGCGGGGGCGGCGCATAGCACGCCCCGGCTGCGCAGCACCGCGCGGGCCACGGTGTCGGCCTCCAGGCTGGCGGGGGCCTGGTGGCCGCCGAGCACCAGGGCGATGTCGGCCTCGTTGTCGGCGGCGCTGTCCGCCACGCGCAGGCTCACGTCGAGCTTGGGGTGTTGCTGCTGCAGCGCCGGCAGGCGTGCAGTGAGCAACCGGGCCACTGCGGCAGACGGCACGCTGACTTTCACGGTGCCGGCCGGCTTGCGCACGGTGGCGTCCACCTGGGCTTCCGCCTCGTCGAGTTGCTTCAGGATGGAGCGCACGCGTTCCAGGTAGCCCTGGCCGGTGGGCGTGAGCGACAGGCGGCGGGTGGAGCGGTGGATCAGTCGCACTTCCAGGTGTTTTTCCAGGTCGGCCACCAGCCGCGTCACCGCAGCGGCCGACACATCCATCGCACGGGCTGCCGCCGCAAAGCCGCCTTCGTCGATCACCTTCGCAAACGCACGCATCGAGTGCAGTCGATCCATTCCCTACTCCTGCTTTGTTGGGCGGGGCGAGCACACGCCGCCTGCCGATGGGAGCGATTGTGGAAAGTCGTGTTTAAGGACTCTTTAGGAGCGGTTCAACAAGTCGTGGGGGTTTGCGGCGGGCGGCTCAACGGCCGGTGAGGCGCTCGACCATGGCCTTGATGGCGCCCATCTGCGGCGCGGTGCGCTGGGCGTAGTGGGGGCCGGTGTAGCCCCACCAATCCCAGCAGGCGTGCGGCGCATCGCTGCTGGTCTGCGGGTACAGCATGACGATGCGGTTGGTCGCGGCCCAGCGGTTGTAGCCGGTGTGGCGCACGTATTCGTCGCCCAGCCGCTGCGTGTTCTGACCGCAGCCGTGCAGCACCACGTGCAGGCGGCAACCAGTGTCGCGCTGGCATGTGTCGGGCACGAACAGCCAGCCGCTGTCGGCCATGCCCCGGCCGCGGATGAACTCGCGCTGGTCGAACTCGACGAAACGGCCGCCGGGTGGCTGGGACGGGCCGCGCGGCTGCAGGGGGCCGTACAGGTGCGCCAGCAGTTCGCCGGCGAGGTCGAAATCGCAGTCGTTGATGAACGGCCGGCCCTTGCGCCCGCACGGCTGGCCATGGTCGTCGGTGACCATGCCGTGCTCGGCCGGCACGTCGTTGCGGTAGCGCGTGGCGGCTTCGGGCACGAAGGCGCGCAGGTAGCGGGCCAGCGCGTCGGTCACGGCGGGGCGCACCACGCTGTCGCGCTGACCCGAGAAGAGATAGGCGCGGGTGTGCCGCAAGTGATGCGTGGCGTCGATCAGGCCCAGCGCCGCCCATGCGCGTGTAATGGCGGCAAGGCGCGTCACCGGGGGTTCGGGCTCGCCGGTCAGGCAGCGCTCGCTCGCGTGGCGCGCCGAGCCCTCGGCGCAGTAGTAGGGGCCGGCGGCCACGGCTGCCACGCCGCTGAAGGTGGCGGCGTAGGCCACCTGCAACTGCACCGCCATGTACCCGCCCGACGACAGGCCCGAGACGGTGATGCCCTCGCGGTCGATTGCCAGCGAGGGCAGGGTCTCGGCGGCCCCGGCGGCCTGCAGGCCGAGCGCCAGCAGCGCGCAGGTGGCGGCGCGTACGGTGCATGCTGCGCTCTTCATTGGCAGACACGGCAGCTGCCGTCGAGGTGGCCGCGGTGCGCGCCGGCAGCGACGATCAGGGCTGTCAGAACCGACAGGAGCAGGGGCAGGCGCCGCAACATCTGGTGAATTCACATGGAGGTGGGTACGGCGTATGCTGCATCGTTCGTGCCGACGAGAGAGCGGCGCCGGGGCCCATTTCGGCCCGGCAACTTGACGACACCTACCTCGCAGGACGCCGATGAATCCGACTCAGACCGAAACCCTGGACATCCTCCAGCAAGTCTGGCGCCAGTCGCTGCTCGCGCTGGCAGCCGCTTCCAAGTGCAACTACGCCACCTTCGCCTCGGCGCTGGAGGCCGCCTCGCACAACGAGTCGTTGAGTCCGGTGGCCCGCGCGATGCTCGCCGAGCTTGCCGAAAGCGCCGGCGTGGTGGCGCCGTTCTCGGCCACCAAGCAGTAGCTTCACTCGTTTGCTCCTTCGCGCGGCCCGGCCTTCTTGGCGCCGGCTTCCAGCGTGAGGTACAGCAACCCGGCCACGGCCAGCGGCGCAAGGTAATACACCGCCCGATAGGCCAGCAGCGCGGCCAGCAACTGGCCTTGCGGCACCTGGCCGCCGAGCAGGCTGATGAACACCGCCTCCATCACGCCCAGGCCGGCGGGAATGTGCGTCAGCACGCCCGCCACCGCGCTCACCATCAGCACGGCCACGACCACCGGGTAGTCCACCTTCTGTTGCAGCAAGACATACACGACACCCGCAATCACGAGCCAGTTGGCGCATGACAGTGCCAGTTGCACGACGACCATGCGCCACGGCGGCAGTTCGATCTCGTGCCCGCGCACGCTGAAGCTGCGGCGCCGGGAACGCACGCACGCCACCAGGTAGGCCGCCACGACGGCCAGCAGCGCCAGCCCCACCAGTTGCAGGCCGCCGCTGCCGATCTTCCACTGCGGCGGCACTTCGATCGCGCGGGACGCGAACACCGCGCCCGCGAGCATCAGGTAGCCGAGCCAGTTGGTCAGCACGCTCATGCCGAGCACACGGGTGATCGTGCCGTTGTCCAGACCCAGCCTCGAATAGAGCCGGTAGCGGAAGGCGACACCGCCGACCAGCGCTCCCAGGTTCAGGTTCACGGCATAGCTGACGAAGCCGACCGTCATCACCTGCGCGCGGCGCAGTCCGTGGCCGGTATAGCGGCGGCCGAACAGGTCGAAGCAGCTGTAGAGCAGGTGGCTGACGGCACCCAGCCCTGCTGCCAGCGCGAGCGTGGGCAACGGATAGCGACGCAACGTATTGGCCACCTCCGACCAATCGACCTGCCGCGCGTGCGAGACGAGCAGCGCAAGCACGGCCGCGAAAAACGCATAGGTCAGCACCCGCTTGATCAACGGCCATCTGGCGCGCCAGCCGGTCGCACCGTCGTTCTCGTCGGCCGCGGCGTGCAGGCGCTTGTGGGCAGCGGTGTTCATCGCGCGCCTTTCGTCAGGGGGCGGCTGGGGGCATGCGCGGGTTGCTGGTCGGCCATCTCGGCGGCGGCCTGTGCGGGCGGCGGCACGGTGGAGAGCTTGGGCGTGTGCGCCGGCAGCCAGCCGGCCCACGCGGGGAAGCGCCGCAACACGTGAAAGATCAGCAGCCCGAAGCTCATCTGCCACCAGCGCGGGCGCGGGCGGTGCTCGGGACCCATCTCGCGACAATGCTTGTGGATCAGCGAGGCGAGCTTGGCGCGCAGCTGGTGTGCGAAGTACGGGTCGCGCACGACGACGTTGGCTTCAAGGTTGAGCGACAGGCTCAGCGGGTCGAGGTTGCTGGAGCCGACGGTGGCCCATTCGTCGTCGACCACGGCCACCTTGCCGTGCAGCGGCCGTTCGCAGTATTCGTACACCCTCACGCCGTCACGCAGCAGAAAGTCATACAGCACGCGGCCTGCCATCTGCGCGATCGCCATGTCGGGCTCGCCTTGCAGCACCAGCCGCACGTCGACGCCGCGTCGGGCCGCGCGGCGGATCTCGCGCAGCAGCCGGTAGCCGGGGAAGAAGTACGCATTGGCGATGACGATCTGGCGGCGTGCCGAGCGCAGCGCCGACAGGTACTGCTGCTCGATGTCGGTGCGGTGCTCCTGGTTGTCGCGCGTGACGAAACGCACCAGTGCCCCGCCCAGGTCGCCTTGCGCGGCCGTGCCCTGCACGAGCCGCAGGCGCCGCGGGGCGAGCGGCTCCAGTCCCATCTGCTCGAGCACGAAACGATGCATGTCCTGCACCACCGGGCCTTCCACCTCCACCGCGTAGTCCTGCTTGGCCGCGGGGCCGAACTCCCACAGGTGCTCGATCGAGAAGTTGATGCCGCCCACGAAGGCGCTGCGCTCGTCCACCACCACCAGCTTGCGGTGCATGCGCCGGAACAGGTTGGTGCGCATGCCCATCAGCTTGGGCTTGGGGTCGAACATCTGGAAGCGCACGCCGGCGACCGTCATGCCTTCGACGAACTCCTTCGAGAGATCGGGCGAGCCGTAGCCGTCGACGGTGACCGCCACGCGCACGCCACGCCGGGCCGCGTCGATCAGCGCTTCGCGCAGCTCGCGGCCCACCTTGTCGTCGAACAGGATGAAGGTTTCGAGCAGGACCTCGCGCCGCGCGGCGCGAATCGCCTCGAACACCCGGGGGAAGAACTCCTCGCCGTTTTCCAGCAGGCGCAGGCGGTGGCCGGATTTCCAGGACGAAGAAGAAGAGGAGGCGTCGCTGTTCATACGGTGATCTCCGCCGCCAGCGGCGCATGGTCCGAAAGGTGTGACCACGGCCGGGGCGGCAAGGTGAGGGGGCGGTGAGAACGCGTGTTGCGCACGTAGATGCGATCGAGCCGCAGCACCGGCCAGCGTGCCGGGAAGGTGCGCGCGGCGTGGCCGTGCGATTCGACGTACACCTCGCGCAGGCCGGCGCAGCGTTGCAGCACTTCGTGGGCGCGCAGGCGCCAGTCGTTGAAGTCGCCCGCGATCACCAGCGGCGCATCGGCGGGCACTTCCAGCTCGATCAGTTCGCACAGCAGCTGCAACTGTTGCCGGCGGTGCGACTCGCGCAAGCCCAGGTGCACGCAGATCACATGCACCTGCCTGTCGTCGCCCGGCACCGTCAGCACGCAGTGCAGCAGGCCGCGACGCTCCTTGCTGCGCTCGATCGAGACGTCGCGGTTCTGATAGCGCGTGATCGGAAACTTCGACAGCACCGCGTTGCCATGGTGACCGTGCGGATAGATCGCGTTGCGCCCGTAGGCGAAGTCGCTCCACATCGAGTCCGCCAGGAACTCGTAGTGCGGCGCCTGCGGCCAGTTCGCGAAGCGCTCGGGGTGGCGGGCATGGGTGCCCAGCACCTCCTGCAGGAACACGATGTCGGCCGACACGCTGCGCACCGCCTCGCGCAACTCATGCAGGATGAAGCGGCGGTTCAGCGGCGTGAATCCCTTGTGGGTGTTGACCGTCAACACCCGCACGGACAACGGTGCGGCACCGGCTGCGTGTCTCACGTCGGCGCCTTTCAGTTGTAGTCCTGCTCGGCGAGCTCGAGCGGGCATGCGGCGGACGCGCCCCGCGCATACGGGCGCCAGCGTCCTTCGGGCTGGCTCAGCCGGTCTGCCAGGATGGCCCACACCCGCGCGTTCCAAACCAGGCCGATGTGGCTCGCCTCATTGACCTCGATGCTTTCCACATGCTCGGCGTCGCGCTCCACGCAGCACTGCCACGCCACCACGCCGTCGGTGCGGCTGTAGATGGCGGTGGTCGGCACGTCCGGCGGTGTGCACAAGCGGCGGCGCAGCACCTCATCGACCACCGGCGCCTGGCCGGACAGCAGCTTGTAGAGCCACCCCACGTTGGTGTGCTCCCCGCTGCCCCCAAAGGGCGCGCCGAGCGTCACCACCTGGCGTATCGCGAACGGAATCTTCTTCGCGACTTCGCGTGCGTAGATGCCGCCGAGGCTCCACCCCACGAGGCTCACGCGGCGGCCGTGCTCTTCGTGGTGCGTGAGCACGTCGGCGCAGAGGTCGTCGATCCACTCCTCCAGGTCGCCCTTGGGGCCGGTGTTCACGCCGCGGCCCCAGTCGTAGGCTGCGTAGCCCATGCGTTCGCAAAAGCCGCGCAGCGGGCCCACGGCCATCTTGTCGGCGGCAAGGCCGGGAAAGATCACCACGGGGTGACCGTCGCCGGGTGGGTGCTGCTCGTGCGCGGCCAGCCGGCTGGTGGCGTATTCGAGGGCTGCGCGCACGGGCTCCAGGGCCAGCAGTGCAAGCGACGGAGAGTGAACGAGGGCGCCGTGCGTCATGTGTGCCTTTCTCGAGGGTGGGAAGGGGTCGCATCTGCTGCCGTGCAAGGGCGGTTCCCGGGCCGGTAACCGCATGCAGGAGATGCTTTCGATGTAAAGGGATGCTAGGGAGCGCAGGCAAGGCGCGCGACTCCTGGATCGCTGACTGGCGTGTCGGTGGTGTCCGACAGCCGCGCGTTTCGCCGCTGCAATGGCAGCAAAGCTGGCAGCGGGCGGCGCTTTTTTACGCAGTGGCACCAAGGCAGCGCTCGGCAGGCACTCGAACGGGGCGCAGGCACGCCGCCTGCCACGTTCCGGGTGGTGCGCGACGCGTTGCAGCCCTCCGGCGTCGAGCACCGTTCTCACGACTCATGACCTTTTAGGAGCACACGCATGAATACTCTGCAGCGCACGCTTGCCTTGACGAGCATTGCCGCGGCGTCGGTCTTTGCGCTGGCCGGTTGCGACCGGCGCGACGAGGCCGCCCCGGAACCGGTGGCCCAGGCCGACCCGACCGCGCCGGCGACCGGCACCACGGGCACGACCACGAGCCCCGGCGCCACGACCGACACCACCGGGTCCACGGGCGCGGCGGGCACGATGGGCACCGGCGGCACCACCGGCGCGACCGGAACCACCACGCCGTCGGTGGATGGCAGCACCACTGGCACGGGTACCGATGCCGCCGGCGGCACAACGGGCGCGGGGGGCACGACCGGCACCCCGGCGGGCACCACGGGAACCACCGGCACCGATGCGACAGGCAGCACCAGCGCCACGGGCACCGGTGTTTCCGGTTCGACCGGCACCACCGGCACGCCGATGACGGAAGAGGAGCGTCGCCGCCAACAACAAGGCGGGACGACGACCACCCAGTAACCGAAGCACGCGGGCGGCGAGTGCCGCCCGCCTGGAGCCACAGATGCCGACATCCCGCACCCCCGCGCGCGACACGCCGCAGCGCAGTACACGGGCCCCTGCCGAGGGTGCACCCGAGAGCGACGACTCCCGTTATGACGCCAGCCCCGCCGACCGGGGCGGCTCTCCGGCACAGCGCAGCCCCCGCGCTCCTGCCGAGGGCGCGCCGGATGAGCAACGTGCCGACGACGAACCGGAGCGCAACGACGCCGAAGCCTGGCGCAGCGACGTCGCCGGCAGCGGCAATTCCCTTGGCGACGGGCGCACTGCCGGCGGCGCTGCCAACGCCGCCAAGCGCGACCAGCTGAAGGACTGAGCGCTTGCCGCCTTGCCCCAGGCCAAAACCACTGCTTCCATCATGTGGAAGGGCACAGGAGTACCATTCGTGCCCGTAGGTATGCACAAGACCGTCTTTTCGTAGGTCTCTTCTGTTTTCTGCCGGCTCTTTGCCGGCAGGTTCCCGTCGAATCCCCCGTCGATGACTTTCTTGGCGTCTCTGCGCTGCATCAGCGCGTGCTGCCGCATAGGAGCGGGCGACGTTCGATCGAGCCGAAGGCCGCAACGGCCCTCGGGATCCGGACCCTCCTCACTCCTCTGACAGCGCCTCCCGTTTCGGGTTGCGCAGACGGAAAGAAGCCTCCTGCGGAGGCCGCCGCTCACGCTGGTGCGACGTTTTCGATCAACGACCGCCGCGCATGGCTTCGGCTCCGCGCGGGGTGCCCTGGAGACCTTCGATCGCGACTCGAACAGACCTTGGGCGGTGGCAGCGGAGCCCGTGCAACGGGTGCTGCTCCCGGCCCCACCGATATCCGTCGGCCGCTGCCTCGCGGCGCCCGGCATTGCGCAATTCCCACTGACTACAAGGAGAGACTGGCATGGCCAAGGAAGAACTCATCGAGATGAACGGCGTGGTCAACGAGATCCTGCCCGACTCGCGCTACCGGGTGACCCTCGACAACGGTCACCAACTCGTCGCCTACACCTCCGGGAAGATGCGCAAGCACCACATCCGCATCCTGGCGGGTGATGCCGTGTCGCTGGAGCTGTCGCCCTACGACCTGAGCAAAGGCCGCATCACGTTCCGTCACCTGCAGCGGCGCAACTGAGCGCAAGCCGGGCGACGCTGCGCTCCGCCAAGCGCCGACACGGGCTCCGGGCGCACATTCACTTGAGCCTGACGCAACGTCAGGGTTCACACTGGAGCCTTTGCGCACAACGTGTTGCGAGGCTCTCTTGCTCAAGATCGGTGAACTGGCCCGGCACGCCGGGCTGACGGTGCGCACGCTGCACCACTACGACGACATCGGCCTGCTGCGACCCTCCGGTCGGTCCGAGGCAGGCTACCGTCTCTACACCCACCACGAAATCGAGCGGCTGCACGGCATCCAGGCGCTGCGGCATCTCGGGCTTACGCTCGACGAGATCCGTCGCCTGCTTGACGACGGCGGCCGGGAAACGCTGCCCGTGATCATCGAGCAGCAGGTTCGCGCACTCGACCGCCAGATCGAGCAGGCCACGCAGTTGCGGCGGCTGCTGGGCCTGATGCAGGCCAAGTTCTCGGCCGGCGAGGAGCCGGCCACCGGGGACTGGCTCGCCACGTTGCGATCCATGACCACCTGCGACCGGTACTTCAGCGCAGAAGAGCTGAAGCTCATTTTCGGCAACTGGCCGCGGATCGCCGCCGACTTCTCCGCGCTGATGCTGGATGTGCGCGAGGCCATGGACGGCGGTATTCCGCCCGACAGCGTCGAAGTGCAGCCGCTCGCGCACCGCTGGATGCTGCTGATGAGCCAGTGGCTCGAGGGCGACCTCGACCTGATGCGACGCTGGGGCGAGATGTACAAGCGCGAGCCGGCCACTCGCAACGACAGCGGGCCGACGCTGGCGATGGTCGCGTACATTGAGGGCGCCATCGAGCGCCGGCTGCAGGCACTCTGCCGGCACTTCACGCTGGAAGAGCTGCGCCAGCTTCGGCCTGTACCGCCGCGTGAGTGGGCCGTCCTGGCCGCGGCAGCGCGTGATGCGATGCGCCAGGGGCATCCCCCGGGCAGCATTGAAGGCCAGGCCATCGGTCGGCAACGCCTGGCACTGCTCCACCGCGCGGTGGGCCACGACGCATCGCTCGCTGCCCGGCTGCTGGCCGCCCACCGCACTGACCCGTTCGTCGCGGCCGGCTCTCCGCTACCGCCCGACGTGCGCGGCTACCTCGACGAAGCCACACACGCAGTGCTTGACCCTCACGCTGCGTGAGGCTCCAGACTCCCGGGCTTCAACAGGAGTCAGAGCATGTCAGTTCAATCGGGCGGCGGCGCACAAGGCGCGTTGTTCCGCGATCCAAATTTCCGCTGGTTGCTTGCGGGCGCCGTCGTGTCGATGCTGGGCGACCAGCTGACGCTCATCGCGCTGCCCTGGCTGGTGCTCAAGATGACGGGCGATCCCATGGCGCTCGGCCTCGTGCTTGCCGCCACCAGCCTGCCGCGTGCGCTGTTCATGCTGCTGGGTGGCGCGCTCGTCGACCGCTACGACCCCAAGCGCGTGATGATGTGGACGAAGCACATGAGCGCGGCGAGCCTCGGATTGCTCGTGGTGCTGCTGTTGACCGGGCACGCGACGCTGTGGTCGGTGGGTCTCCTCGGCTTCGTGCTCGGGCTGGCCATGGCTTTCAGCATCCCGGCCGGCACGTCGATGCTGCCCTATGTGGTGCCTGCATCGCTGCTGCCTCCGGCCAATGGCGTGATGCTGGGCTTGCGGCAGCTGTCGATGTTCGTCGGGCCGCTGCTGGCCGGTGGGCTGATCGTGTGGTTCGGCGACACGGCGCAGCCCAGCTCGTTCGACCCCCGCGGCGTGAGTGCCGCATTCCTGGTCGATGCGTTCAGCTTCGTGCTGTCGGCCTGGACGCTCTCCAAGGTCCGCATGCAGACCTTGGGCGCGCAGGCGACGGCCGGTGCAGCCCGGCAGGCGGTGTGGGCCTCGGTGCTGGACGGGTTGCGCTGGAGCTGGAACGACCGTGACCTGCGCACCTGCTTCCTGTACTGGTCGGCCATCGCGTTGCTCGTGACCGGGCCCATGCAGATCGCGCTGCCCGTGCTCGTCAGCGAGCAACCGGGCCTGGGCGCCGCGGCCTTCGGCCTCCTGATGGGCGCGCACGGCGGCGGCACGTTGCTCGGCATGGGCATGGCGGGCGCGCGGCCTTCGTGGCGACTGCGCACGCTGGGCCTCACGCTGCTTGCGGTCGATGCGTCCATCGGTGTGCTGGTGCTGCCGCTCGGCTACATCACCGCGTTGTGGCAGGGCGTGGTTCTGCTGCTGCTCGTTGGCCTGCTGGGCGGCTTCGTGCAGGTCGCCGTGTTCACGTGGATACAGCGCCGCGTGCCACCGAGCTATCTGGGCCGCACGATGAGCATCTTCATGTTCATCTTCATGGGCCTGGCGCCGGTATCCGCCGCACTCACCGGCTGGGTCATGCGCGTCGTGTCGGTCGGGCCGCTGTTCGCGCTGTGCGGTGCGGCCTTGCTGCTCACCGTTGCGATCGCATCAGTCGGCTCCCGCATGCGGGACGTGGCCGACGTTGCGCAAGCCGCACGGACGTGATCGAACACGCGGCGGGCGTCAGCCCGCCGTTCGCTCTTGCGCCTCGGTTGCGCCAGCGCCACGACGGCTTGAATGACCGCACGCGCCTGGGCTGCGGTGTGCGGGGCCGCCAGGGGCGCCCATCGCACCGTCAAGCGCAGGGGGGCGCGAGTTCAGCGCTTCGCGGCAGTAGCATCGGTGCGCTTCATCGCCGCAACGTTCCTCCCATGACGAAACCCCTCCTGCTTGCCCTGATCCACCTCTCCGAAGCACACCGCGCATTGATCGCGGAGCACTTCGAACTCGTCTATGCACCCAGTGCCGCCGAACGCGAGCAGCAGGTGCGCGAGCGCGGTGCCGAGGTGCGTGCCGTGCTGACCAACGGCACGACCGGCCTCACCGCACAGGAAATCGACGCGATGCCCCGGCTCGCACTGGCGAGCGCGCTGGGCGCCGGCTACGAGAACATCGCACTCGACCGTGCGCGCGAGCGCGGCATTGCGGTGAGCAACGGCGCCGGCACCAACGACGACTGCGTGGCAGACCATGCCTGGGCACTGCTGCTCGCGGTGGTGCGCGGCATCCCGGCGCAGGACCGGGCATGCCGCGACGGCATCTGGCGCGACAAGCTGCCGCTGCGTCCGCACCTCGCCGGCAAGCGGCTGGGCGTGCTGGGGCTCGGCACCATCGGCCGCAAGATCGCGCGGCGCGGCCTGGCCTTCGACATGCAGGTGGGCTATCACAACCGCAGCCGTCGCCCCGAGGTGGAGCACGCGTACTTCGACAGCGTGGCGGCGCTGGCCGAATGGAGCGACTGCCTGGTGGTGGCAACACCCGGCGGTGCGGCCACCCGGCACCTGATCGACGAACGCGTGCTCGAACTGCTCGGGCCCGGCGGCTACCTGATCAACATCGCGCGGGGCAGCGTGGTCGACACACAAGCCCTCGCCGATGCGTTGCGCGCCGGCCGCGTCGCCGGTGCGGGGCTCGACGTGTACGAGAGCGAGCCGCAGCCGCCGGCGCCGTTGCTCGATCTGCCCAACGTGGTGCTGACGCCGCATGTGGCCGGTTGGTCGCCGGAGGCGATCGATGCCTCGGTGCGGTTGTTCATCGACAACGCACGCCGGCACTTTGCCGGCCAGCCGCTGCTCACCCCGGTCTGAAGCTGAAGCGGCGTCTTGGCGCCGCACAGCGGCCCTCGCGGCCTACCAGCGGCAGCCGCCGTCGCGCACGGAATCGGCCACCAGCGGCACCACCCCGAGCAGGCCCTTGTCGCGATGCGCCGTGCGGCAGTCGGGCTTGCCGGCTTTTTCAATGTCTTCGGCCAGCTTGGACTTGCGCTCGGGCGGTGGCGGCAGCAGCGGCACGACGCCGCGCATGCCCTGGTTGTTCATGGGCCCGAAGCGCGGACGCACCACGTCCAGGTTCAGCGGTGCACCCGGCGCAGGCGGTGCCGGCGGCGCCATGACGCCTGGGGCGGCTGAGGGCGAGGCAGTCTCCGGCCCACGTGGGGCCGCGTGCGGGGCGGCGGCGGGGCGGCCGGGCTCGGCGATCGGCGGGGCGGCGGTGCGCCCCGGTGGCTCGATGGGTTCCGGCATGGTCGGGGGCTTGGCTGCCGGTGTCTCGGTGGGGCGCGGCACGGGCTCCGGCGCGGTTTGCGGCGAGGGGCGGATCTCGTCGAGGGGCTTCGGTGCGGGCGGGCGGATTTCTTCCAGTGGCTTGGCCGGCGGCGGTACGTCTTCCGCCAACTTGGGAGGCGCCGGCGGCTGCGGGATCGCAGGCGCAGACCTGGGCGTGGGGGTTTCGATGGGCGGTGTCGGTGCGGGAGCGACAGGTGCCGACGGCCGAGCCACCTCGACGGGCGGGGCCGGGCGGGCCGGCTCGGGTGCCGGGGCCGAAGCGGGCGGGGCTGGCAGAGGCGCAGCCACTGCCGGGGTGGGTGGCGTTGCCTCGGGTGCAGGCGCTGCAACGGGCGGCGCGGGCTCAGGCGGCGCGGTGGGTGGCGCCATCGCGGGCAGTGGCGAAGGTTCCCGCTCGGTGCGGGGCGGTGCCTCTTGGAGCAACGGTGTGGGGGCGGGCGGGGGCGGTGGGGCCGGCGCAGGAACGGGCGCGGGCGTGGGCGTGGGCGCAGGTGTGGGGGCGGGTACCGGTGCGGGTGGCAAAGGAGCCGGTAGTGTCTCCGGCGTCGCGGGTGTGGGAGGGGCTGCCGGCGGCGCCGGGGGCGCGACCGGCTCGGATTCAACGCGAGGCGCCGCTGGGGCCTCGATGCGTGGCGTGGGTAGCGGAGCTTCGAGCGGCGCCGGCTCCATCGGGAGCGCCGTTGCCTCTTCCTGGCGCGGCGGTGTGGCGGGCGCCGCGGCGGGCGTGGGGGGCAGCGCGGTCGGCTCGCTTTCGCGGCGCACCGGGGCGGCTGGTTCCTTGGTCTCAGCGGGTGCGGCGGGCGAGCGCTCCACCCGGGCGGTGGCGGCCGGGGCAACCGGTGCTGCCGTGCGAGCACCGGGCAAAGGGGGTCGCACGGGCCGGGCCGGTGCTGCGGGCGGCGCGGCCTCCGGGGCCGGGCGCAGACCGATCGTGGCACCGGCCGGGGGCCCCGACTGTTGAGCGGGCGGTGCCACCGTGCCGGCGGGTTCTGCCGCTGTCGACGCACCGGCCTGCCCCGGTGGGCCGGGAGGCAGCTCGCGCCATGTCACGGTCAACGGGCCGCCGGTGCGGTCGCCATCCGGCGAGCCGCCGCCCTGCACCGTGCCGAACACCAGCACCACCAGCACGTGCAGCAGCACGGCCAACGTCACGCACTGGGCGAGCGAAGGCTGCGTCGGGGCGCGGGCGGGCCAGCGGGTGGCGGGGAGGGCGAGCGTGTTCACGGCAACGGGGGCGCGCAGTCGGCGCACGCGCACCATAGCGCAGGCGCTGCGATCCGGCACGTGCCGCCGCGTGGCGGACGCGGCTTGTTCACGCGTTTTGCGGCCTGCCGCTGTGGCCCCGTCGCTTTCTTCCCTATTGCGGCGGCTGCTCCACCAACTGCTTCAGGTTGACGAGGCCGGCCTCGAAGTCCGGGCCCACCATGCGGTCCATGCTCACGAACACCTGCATCACCTTCGACAGGTACGGCGTGGGCCCGTACATCGCCCAGGTGACCTGCGTGCCGTTGCCGGCCGGGGTGAAGCTGAATTCAGCCATGTTGCGTGCCTCGAAGGGCTTGAGGAAGTCGAGCTGGATCTTCACGCGCTGCGGCGCGTCGGACTCGACGATCTCCATGCGGCCCTGGCCCACCTTCTGGTTGCCGTCCCACGCATAGGCCGCGCCCTTGCCGGCGGGCGCGCCGCTGTGGCTGCGCTGCATGGCCGGGTCCTTTTTCTCCCAGGGTGACCAGGCGATCCAGCGATGGAAGTCGTTGACGTGCAGGAACACCCGCTCCGGCGGTGCCTCGATCGTGGTGGTGCGCTCGACGCGGAAGGTGTCGGGCAGCGTGGCGGCGTACAGCAGGACAGCGGCAATCGCGGCGGCGATCACCGCGATGATGGTCTTGAACATGGTTGAACCTCCTCTTGTTGGCGGCGTGACGATACACAAGCTTGCGTACGCACGACGAGCGAAGAGGGCGCGTTTCGACAGGCGGCGCTGGACTCTACAGGGGCGGCGGCGGCGTGACGCTGCCGTCCGGCTCCCGGAAGTCGGCCGCGGTGGCCTCGTGCAGCGCCACCTTCGCCATCTGCAAGGCGCCCGTGGCGGTGGGGCCGTCGAGCAGCACGACCAGCTGGTCGACCGCTTCGGCCGGCGTGATGCCCTCCGGCGGTGGCAGCCGCGTTGCGGCCAGGATCTTCTGCGCGTCGGCCACCAGATCCATGTAGGCCCGCAGGGCCATCTCGTCGTCGCTCATCGTGTCGGCCATGTTCGTCACTCCTGCATGCGTTGCATGCGGGGCGCAGCAAGCACCGTTCCTCAACCGCGCACGCCCGCCCGCGCTTCCTCGGCCGTTTCGTAGATGTGCGCGGCCACGCCGCGCGCCGCCAGCGCCGGGCCCAGCTTGGCGCGCAGGAAGCTGCTGGTGCTGTAGCGCGTGACCTTGAGGTAATAGCGGTCCACCAGGTCCTGCACCATCTCGGTCCACAGGTCTTCCACCTGCGGGTCGAGGAAGAAGTGGTCGTAATTGACGATGCCGTACACCTTGCGCCCGAGCGGGCCGATGCGGCCGACGACCTCCTGGCGCACCGCCTCCACGTCGTCCGGCGTGCGCACGGCCAGCCGCTCGAAATTGACGAACAGCGTGTTCTGCTCCGCGTCGTAGGAGAGGCGGTCGGCGAGCGGGCGCATCAGCAGCCGCCCGCGCAGCCCCATCGGCTCGTCGCGGAACAGGGCCGCGTCCATCAGCGCCGGCTGGCGCTCGATGACCGGCGCAAAGCCCATCAGCGCGAGCACGTCGCGCTCGAGGTCGAGACCGGGCGCGATCTCGGTGAGTTCGAGCCCGCGCTCGTGCAAACGGAACACGCAGCGCTCGGTGACGTAGAGCACCGGTTGCCCGCGACGCAGCGCCTCGCGGCCCGAGAAGGTGCGGTGCTCCACCTGCTGCACGAACTTGCGCGCCCCATCGCCCACGGTGAAGGTGCCGACGAACACCACCTTCTTCGCGTTCTGGCTGATGTTGATGAAGCCGCCGGCGCCCGCCAGCCGCGGGCCGAACTTGCTGACGTTGAGGTTGCCCTCGGCATCGGCCTGCGCCAGGCCGAGCACGGCGATGTCGAGCCCGCCGCCGTCATAGAAGTCGAACTGGTAGGGCTGGTCGATGATGGCCTGCGTGTTGACGGCGGCGCCGAAGTTCAGGCCCCCCGCCGGGATGCCGCCGATCACGCCCGGCTCGGCGGTGAGTGTGAGCAGGTCGATCACGCGCTCTTCGGCGGCCACGGCCGCCACGCCTTCCGGCATGCCGATGCCCAGGTTCACCACCGCGTTGGGGCGCAATTCGAGTGCGGCACGGCGCGCGATGATCTTGCGCGCGCTCATCGGCATCGGCGCCGTGCTGCCCGCCGGCACGCGGATCTCGCCGGCGAAGGCGGGGCTGTACGGCTCCGCAAAGGTCTGGTGGTGGTATTCGGGCTTCTCGGCGACCACCACGCAGTCGACCAGCGCGCCGGGGATCTTCACCTCGCGCGGGTTCAGCGTGCCGCGCTCGGCCAGCCGCTCCACCTGCACGATCACGATGCCGCCGCTGTTGTGCGCGGCCATCGCGATCGCGAGTGCTTCGAGCGTCAGCGCCTCGCGCTCCATCGTCACGTTGCCGTCGATGTCGGCCGTGGTGCCGCGCACCAGCGCCACGTGCACCGGGAAGGTCTTGTAGAAGAGGTAGTCCTCGCCGTCGATGTCGAGCCGGCGCACCAGCGTGTCGGGCGTGCGCTCGTTGACGCGCCCGCCGCCATGCAGCGGGTCGACGAAGGTGCCGAGTCCCACTTTCGAGACATGCCCCGGCTTGCCCGCGGCAATGTCGCGAAACAGGTGCGAGATCACGCCTTGCGGCAGGTTCCACGCGTCGATGCGGTTGCTCACCGCCAGCTTCTGAAGCGCGGGCACCAGTCCCCAGTGGCCCCCGATCACGCGTGCCACCAGCCCTTCATGGCCGAAGTGGTTGAGCCCGCGCTGCTTGCCGTCGCCCTGGCCCGCGGCATACACCAGCGTCAGGTCGCGCGGCGCCGCGCTTTCAAGGAAGCGCCGCTCCAGCGCCACCGCCAGGTTCTCCGCGAAGCCGATGCCGACGAACCCGCCGGTCGCCACGGTGTCGCCATCGGCGATCAGCTGCACCGCCTCCGCGGCGCTCACCACCTTGCCTTGCGCGGTGCCCTTCAACGCGACGACGCGCTGCCGCGCCTTGTCCTGGTCCGTCATGCGTACTCCTCGGTGTGCCATGTTCATGCCGGTACGTGCTCTCGGCCATGAGGACATTTCCCAGGGCGCGTGCCTGGGGGCGGCCCGGGTTTTCCCTTCGGGGTGCGCAAGGGTGCATGGCATCATCGCCGGCATGTCCGAGCATCCCCACTCCGCGGCCCGCGTCGTGAGTCATGGTTCGGCCGGCGCCGTCGGCAAAGGCGAGGCCAGGGCCTCGCGCATGGACGCCAAGACCCGGATCCGGCTTCGCATTGCCGCATTCGCCGGGGCCGACTACGCCGTCAACGTGCTCATCCTGTTCTGCTATGCCGCGGTGGGCACCATCGGCTACGACGTGGCCTGGCTGGTGTTCGCGTTGGCGCTGGCACTCAACGTCGTCTTCCTGGGCGGCATCGCGTCGGGCCTGTCAAAGCGGCTGGCCGACCCGTCGCTCACTGCGCCCCAGGTGGCTGCCGCCTGCGGCATCAACATGGTGGCCCTCACGCTCGCGCCGCAGATCGGCTACATGTTCGTGATCAACGTGTTCGTGCCGCTGTGCTATGGCAGCCTCTACTTCGAGCGACGCTCCTTCCTGGCCGCCTGGGTGTTGTTGACCGCCGCCATCGGGCTTGCGTTGTGGTCCACCGGTTTCCACCTCGGCATGGCGCTGTCGCGGCCGGAAGAGAAGCTGCTGTTCCTGATCAACGTCGCGCTGGTGCTCGGGCGCTTCCTCGCCATCAACGCGGAGGTCTCGCGGCTGCGCACCAGCCTGCAGCAACGCAACAAGGAACTGGCCGACGCGTCCGGCCGGCTGGAGCGGCTCGCCACGCGCGACGAACTCACCGGCCTGCCGAACCGGCGCGAGGCGCTGCGCGTGCTCGAGGTGGAGTGCGAGCGTGCCGACCGCAACGGCTCGCGGCTGTGCGTCGCGATGGTCGACGCGGACCACTTCAAGCGGGTGAACGACGAGCACGGGCACCACGCTGGCGATGCGGTGCTGCGCGAACTGGGCGGCGTGCTGCAGGCCGCCTTGCGCACGGTCGACCACGTGTTCCGCTACGGCGGCGAAGAGTTCCTGGTGCTGCTGGTCGACTGCGATGCCGCCGACCCGCTGGCACCTTTCTTCGAGCGGGCCCGCGCCGCGGTGGCAGCGCACGGCTGGGACCGACTGGTGCCCGGCCTTCAGGCGACGGTGTCGATCGGCTCTGCCCAGCGCCAGCCCGGCGAGCCGCTGGAGCAGGTGCTGCAGCGTGCGGACGCAGCCCTGTACGAAGCCAAGAACAAGGGCCGCAACCGGGTCATGCTCGCAACCTAGGCACCCTGCTTGCTGCACCTGAACTCGTTGGCTGGTGGCTGATGTGCCCGGGGTTCCACCGGGCGGCCCGGCCGGGGAGACAGGCATGCGAGCCCTTTGCTGGCACGGCAAGAACGACATCCGCTATGAGACGGTGCCCGACCCGAAGATCGAGCACCCGCGCGACGCCATCATCAAGATGAGCTGCTGCGCAATCTGCGGCTCCGACCTGCACCTGTTCGACGGCTTCATGCCCGGCATGAAGTCGGGCGACATCATGGGCCACGAGTTCATGGGCGAGGTGGTCGAGGTCGGCTCGCAGAACAAGAAGCTCAAGGTCGGCGACCGCGTGGTGGTGCCGTTCACGATCACGTGCGGCGAATGCGACCAATGCCGGCGCGGCAACTTTTCGGTGTGCGAGCGCAGCAACCGCAACAAGGACCTGGCCGACAAGGTGTTCGGCCACACCACGGCCGGGCTGTTCGGCTACACGCACCTCACCGGTGGCTACCCCGGCGGGCAGGCCGAGTACGTGCGCGTGCCGCTGGCCGACAGCGCGCCGGTGAAGATTCCTGACGGTTTGACCGACGAGCAGGTGCTGTTCCTGGGCGACATCTTCCCGACGGGCTGGCAGGCGGTGGTGCAGTGCGACGTGCAGCCCACCGACACGGTTGCGATCTGGGGCGCGGGGCCGGTGGGCCAGATGGCCATCCGCAGCGCGGTGCTGCTCGGTGCGAAGCAGGTGGTCGCGATCGACCGCCTGCCGGACCGCTTGAGCATGGCCAAGGCGGGTGGTGCGATCACGATCAACTTCGAGGAAGAAAGCGTCATCGACCGCCTCAACGAATTGACGCAAGGCAAGGGCCCCGAGAAGTGCATCGACGCCGTCGGGATGGAATCGCACGTCACGCGCTCCATCGATTCGATCTATGACCGCGCCAAGCAGGCGGTGATGGCCGAGACCGACCGGCCGCACGTGCTGCGCGAAATGATCTATGTGTGCCGCCCGGCCGGCACGATCTCGGTGCCTGGTGTCTATGGCGGCCTGGTCGACAAGATCCCCTTCGGCGCCTTGATGAACAAGGGCCTGACCGT
This sequence comes from uncultured Caldimonas sp., assembly GCF_946480305.1. The sequence goes on along the minus strand of NZ_CAMLJQ010000009.1, from coordinate 70,643 downwards.
GCGCACCGGGCAGACGCACGTGAACCGCTGGACGGACGACTTGCTGCGCCGCATCGAGGAAGGGCAGATCGATCCGTCGTTCGTGATCACGCACCGCGTGAGCCTCGAAGAGGGGCCGCAGATGTACAAGACCTTCCGCGAGAAGCAGGACGGTTGCATCAAGGTCGTGATGCGGCCTTGACCCACATGCAGGAGGTGATGCCATGAAGTACTCGTCACAGAACCCGTTCCCGCGTCGCCCGTCGCCCCACAAGGTGGCGCGTGGCCTGGGTTTGTTCAGCCTGGGCCTGGGCCTGGCCGAGGTGCTGATGCCACAGGCCATTGCCCGTTCGCTCGGCATGCCGGACAAGGCCTCGCTGGTGCGCAGCTGCGGTGTGCGTGAACTGATCGCCGGCGCAGGGCTGCTGATCGCCGGCAACCCGCGCTTCTGGATGTGGAAGCGGGTGGCGGGCGACGCACTGGATCTCGCGGTGCTGGCGCCGCAATTGACGCAACGCAATCCGCAGCGTGCGGTGGCCGTTGCTGCATTCGCCGCGGTGGCCGGCGTGACGGCGGTCGATATCGGGTGTGCGCGTGCGTTGGGTGCGCAGGAGCGGCGGCGGCAGGCACCGGTGCACGACTACAGCGACCGCAGCGGGCTGCCGCATGCACCTGAGGAAATGCGGGGGGCGGCGGTGGCCGACTTCGAGATGCCGCGGGATATGCGGGTGCCGGAGGCGTTGCAGCCGTATTTGCTGCATTGACTGGGTTCTGCCGTCTTTGCGTGCGGTTGGTGGCGCGCCTTTGCAGCCCAAGTCCGAGCACTGCGGGGCAACCCCGCGCAGGCGGGGGCGTAGCATCGAAGCGCCACCGGCCGCCCACCCGCACCTGAGCCCGCTCAATTCCGCACCCGAAACCGGCACAACAAGAGCCGAACAAAGGGTTCCCCGCCTCCCTCCGCCCGGCGTGTTTCCACCATAATCGCCGCCGGTTCCTGCTTCCCACGCAGGCGCGCGGCACACGACAAGAGGGGGCGACCAAGATGGCCCATCGCGCAAACCGGGCGCAGCGGCTGGTGGCGCTGTTCCTGCTTGGCTGTCTGCTGTTCAGCTTTCCGCTGCTGTCGATCTTCAACACCGGCGGCACGGTGTTCGGCATCCCGACGCTCTACGCCTATCTGTTCGCCGCCTGGGCGTTGTTGATCGTGCTCGCGGTCCTGATCGTCGAGCGACACACCTGAGCACGGCATGCTGCTCGGTGGCGTCATCCTCGTCGCGTCGTTCGCCTACCTCGGCATCCTGTTCGCCATCGCCTACTGGGGCGACAAGCGTGCCGACGCCGGCCGCTCGCTGATCGCCAATCCGTACATCTACGCACTGTCGATGGCGGTGTATGCCACGTCGTGGACGTTCTACGGCAGCGTCGGGCGTGCGGCGGCCAGCGGCGTGGGCTTTCTGCCGATCTACCTGGGCCCCACGCTGATGGCAGCGCTGTGGTGGCTGGTGCTGCGCAAGATGATCCGCATCAGCAAGGCCAACCGCATCACGTCGATCGCCGACTTCATTGCCGCGCGCTACGGCAAGAGCAGCCTGCTCGGCGGGCTGGTCACGGTGATCGCGGTGGTCGGCATCATTCCGTACATCGCGCTGCAGTTGAAGGCGGTGTCGACCAGCTTCCTGATCCTGCTGCAGTACCCCCAGGTGGTGATGCCCCCCAAGGGCCGGGCGGTGGACCTGCTGCAGGACACCGCGCTCTACGTTGCGCTGCTGCTCGCCGCGTTCACCATCGTCTTCGGCACCCGCCACCTCGAAGCCACCGAGCGGCACGAAGGCATGGTGGCCGCGGTCGCGTTCGAATCGGTGGTCAAGCTGCTGGCCTTTCTGGCGGTGGGCGTGTTCGTGACCTTCGGCCTGTATGGCGGCTTTGCGGACGTGTTTGCCCAGGCGCGCGAGCTGCCGAACGTGGAAGGCCTGCTCACGCTCGGCGGGCCGGCCGGCACCTATGGCTCGTGGGCGTCGCTGATCTTCCTGTCGATGCTGTCCATCCTGTTCCTGCCGCGGCAGTTCCAGATCAGCGTGGTCGAGAACGTCAACGAGAACCACCTGGCCAAGGCCATCTGGCTGTTCCCGGCCTACCTGCTGGCGATCAACGTGTTCGTGCTGCCGATCACCTTCGCGGGACTGATGCACTTTCCCGGCGGGCAGGTCGATGCCGACACCTTCGTGCTCACGTTGCCGATGGCGCACCAGCAGGAGGCGCTCACGCTGCTTGTCTTCATCGGCGGCTTGTCGGCCGCCACCGGCATGGTGATCGTCGAGACGATCGCGCTGTCGACCATGATCTGCAACGACCTCGTGATGCCGGTGCTGCTGCGCTGGAAGGGGCTGGCACTGGCGCAGCGCGCCGACCTGTCGCGCTTGTTGCTGGGCATACGCCGTGGTGCCATCGTGCTGTTGATGATGCTGGGCTACGCCTACTACCGCGCGGCCGGTGAAGCGTATGCGCTGGTGGCGATCGGGTTGGTTTCGTTTGCCGCGGTCGCGCAGTTCGCGCCCGCCATGTTGGGCGGCATGTACTGGAAGCAGGGCACCCACGCGGGTGCGATGACCGGCCTCACGCTCGGCTTTGCGTTGTGGGCCTACACGCTGTTGCTGCCATCGTTCGCCAAGTCGGGCTGGCTGCCGATTTCGTTCATCGAGCAGGGGCCCTGGGGCATCGAGTGGCTCAACCCGCTCGCGCTGTTCGGCTTGCAAGGGTTGGACGACATCAGCCATTCGCTGTTCTGGAGCCTGCTCGCCAATGTGGGCGGCTACGTGGTCGTGTCGCTGCTCGGGCAGCAGAGCATTCGAGAGCATGCACAGGCACTGCTGTTCGTCGACGTGTTCAAGGTGGCCGGCGGCGGCTCCAGCCTGTGGCGCGGCAGCGCGTCCGTGCAGGAGGTGATCACGCTGGTGGGGCGCTTCCTGGGGCCGGTGCGCGCGCAGGAGGCGTTCGCCGAATACGCAGCCGGTCGCGGCGTGAAGTCGGCCGCGGCGCTGGAACCCGACGCCGCGCTCGTGCACTTTGCCGAGAACCTGCTCGCCGGAGCCATCGGGGCGGCCTCGGCCCGCGTGATGATCGCCTCGGTCGTGAAAGAAGAGCCGCTGAGCATGGAAGAGGTGCTCGACATCCTCGACGAGGCCTCGCAGCTCATGGCCTACAGCCGCAAGCTGGAGCAGAAGTCGCGCGAGCTGGAGGCCGCGACCGGCGAGCTGCGCGAGGCCAACGCCCGCCTTCAGGAGCTGGACCGGCTGAAGGACGACTTCATCAGCACCGTGACGCACGAGCTGCGCACGCCGCTCACGTCGATCCGCGCGTTTTCGGAAATCCTGCAGGGCCAGCCCGACATGGCGCCCGAGCGGCGCGCGCACTTCGTGTCCATCATCGTCAAGGAAAGCGAGCGCCTCACGCGGCTGATCAACCAGGTGCTCGATCTGGCCAAGCTCGAATCGGGCAGTGCCGAATGGCATTCGAGCGAGCTCGATCTGAAGCAGGTGATCGAGGATGCCGTGTCTGCCACGAGCGAGCTGCTGCGCGAGCACGGTGTCACGCTCGCGCTCAAGCTGCCGGCCAGCGTGCCGGCCGTGCGCGCTGATCGCGACCGACTGATGCAGGTGATGCTGAATCTCATCTCCAACGCCGCCAAATTCTGCGACCGTGGCGATGGGTGCGTGGAAGTGTCGCTGCATGTGCTGGCCGACCGGCTGCGCGTGGACGTGCGCGACAACGGCATCGGCATCGACCCGGCGCACCACGAGACGATCTTCGAGAAGTTCCGCCAGGTGGGCGACACGCTGACCGGCAAGCCGCAGGGCACCGGCCTGGGCTTGCCGATCAGCCGCCAGATCGTGGAACATTTCGGGGGCACACTGTGGGTGGACAGCGCGCTCGGGGAAGGGGCCACCTTCTCCTTCACGCTGCCCCTGGGAGACAACGAGGCAGGCGGGCAGGTGCCGCCACCCGCAAAGCACTGAAAGCTGATGAGCAAGACCGTCCTGATCGCCGACGACGAGCCCAACATCGTCATCTCCCTCGAGTACCTGCTGGAGCAGGCGGGCTACCGCGTGGTGGTCGCGCGCGACGGGCAGGAGGCGCTGGACGCCATCGAGCGCGAGCGCCCCGACCTCGTGCTGCTCGACGTGATGCTGCCCAGGCTGAGCGGCTTCGACGTGTGCCAGAAGATCCGCGAGAACCCGGCCACGCAAGGCGTGCGCGTGATGATGCTCACCGCCAAGGGCCGCGAGGTGGAGATGAGCAAAGGGCTCGCCCTCGGTGCCGACGTCTACGTCACCAAGCCGTTTTCCACGAAGGAGCTGCTGGCCCAGGTGGCCGAGCAGTTGGGCACGGCGCCGGGGCCATGACGCCGAAGGCCAGGTTCGCCCTGTGGCTCGCGGCGCTCTATGCCGCGGTGCTGGCGGTGGCCGCTCTCGCGGTGGCAGCCTTCTGGGGCGACCTGGCCGGCTGGGAACGCGAAACGCTCTGGCCGATCGTGGCGCAACGGCTGCAGCTCGTCGTGCTGGCCGCGGTGGTGCTGCCGATCGCGCTCGGCCTGGTGCTCCGGAAGTGGTTCGCCGACTACCCCCGGGCCGCGCGCCGGCTGGCCGAAGAAGCGCGCATCCTGCACACGGTCAACGTGCATCACCAGGTGGCTGCACGCGGCGCGGGCGAGCTGCGCGAGCTGGCCGCCGAGATCAACGCCTTCGGCGCGGCGCACGCCGCGCTGCGCGAAGGGCTGGACGCGCGCATCGAGGAATCGAACCGGCGGCTCGAGCGCGAGAAGAACCGCCTCGCCGCGCTGATGTCGGAGCTGGCGCAGAGCGTCATCGTCTGCAATGCCGAAGGCCGCATCCTGCTCTACAACGCCCGGGCCACCGAGTTGCTGGACGGGGCCCCGGCGGGCCCGGCCGGCTCGCCGGTGGGGCTGGGTCGGTCGATCTTCGGCGTGCTGGACAAGGGCGCCATCGTGCATGCGCTCGACCAGCTGCGCCGCCGCCTCGCGCAGCCCGGCATGCAGGCCGGCGCCCATTTCGTCACCGCCCGCGCCACCCGTCTGCTGCGTGCGCAGATGGCCCCGGTGCTCGATGCCTCCGGCCAGCTCGATGGCTTCGTGCTCGTGCTCGACGACGTCACCCGCTCCATCGAGCGGGGCAGCCGCCGCGACGCCGTGCTGCAGGCGCTGACCGAAGGCACGCGCGCGTCGCTCGCCAACATCCGTGCCGCGGTGGAAACGGTGCGCCAGTACCCGCAAATGGACGAGTCGCGCCGCATGCGCTTCATCGAGGTGATCCAGGACGAGGCGCAGCAGCTGTCCGCCCGGCTCGACCAGACGCTGCTGCGCGATGCCGACACCCTGCGCACGCAATGGCCGCTCGAAGACATGCAGGCCGCCGACCTCGTGCTCGCGCTGCAGCGCAGCATGGAAGGCAGCCTCGGGCTGGCCACCCGCCTTTCGGTCAGCAGCGAGCCGCTGTGGCTGAGCGTCGACAGCCACGCGCTGGTGCAGGCGTTGACGCATGTGGCTGCCCGCGTGCAGGCGGCCTTGCAAGTGCGCGAGCTCGTCATCGAGCTGGCCGAACAAGGCCGGCATGCGGTGCTCTCGCTGCGGTGGGACGGCGAACCGCTCGAGCCGGAGCTGCTGCACGAGTGGGAGGAGCAGCCCGCGCCGGTCGGTGCGTCCACGCTGCGCGAGGTTCTGCACCGGCACGACGGCGAGATCTGGTGCCACGGCGACCGCGTCATGGGCACCGGGCAGTTGTCGGTGCAGCTGCCCACCACGCGACCCGAGCGCACCGCCGTGCCGCCGCCCGCCGCGCAGGGCCGCCCGGTGTACTACGACTTCGACCTCTTCAACCAACCGGGCCAGAGCCGCGAGCTCGACGACCGCCTGCTCAGCGAGCTGTCGTACACCGTGTTCGATACCGAGACCACCGGGCTGTCGCCTTCCGAGGGCGACGAGATCATCTCCATCGGCGCGATCCGCATCGTCAACGCCCGCCTGCTCAAGCACGAGTGCTACGAGCAGCTGATCGACCCACGCCGCCCGATCCGCAAGGAGTCGCAGGCCGTGCACGGCATCTCACCGCAGATGCTGGCCGGCCAGCCGACGATCGAGCAGGCCCTGCCCGTGTTCCACCGCTTTGCCGAAGACACGGTGCTGGTCGCGCACAACGCCGCGTTCGACATGCGCTTTCTGCAGCTCAAGGAGGTGCAGACCGGCATCCGCTTCCTGCAGCCCGTGCTCGACACGCTGCTGCTGTCGGCCCTGGTGCACCCGGGCCACCCTGACGAGGAACACCGGCTCGAACACATTGCCGCGCGGCTCGGGATCACGGTGGTGGGCCGGCACACGGCGCTCGGCGACGCCATCGTCACCGGCGAGGTGTTTCTGAAGCTGGTGCCTCTGCTGGCCGAACGCGGCATCCGCACCCTGGGCCAGGCGCGCGAGGCCTCGCGCAAGACGCAATACGCCAAGGTGCGTTACTGAGCCAGGCGTCGCCTCACTGGGGGCGCGGTTTTCGGGTCTGCCGTTTGCTACACCAGCAGGGTGTTTCACCCACCCAAGGAGAACGCCGTGGCCCACGAGCAGCACACCTCCTGCATCGAAGCCTGCTATGCCTGCGCCGACGCTTGCGACCACTGTGCGATGGCCTGCCTGGCCGAGCCCGACCCGCAACAGTTTGCGCGCTGCATTGCATTGAACATGGACTGCGCCCAGGCCTGCCGCACGGCCGCCGCCTTCATGGCGCGCGCCAGCGCCTATGACGGCGCCGCGTGCGCCTTCTGCGCCATGATGTGCGACGCGTGCGCCGAAGAGTGCGAACGCCACCGGCTCGATGCGTGCCTGCAATGCGCCCGCGCCTGCCGGCGCTGCGCGCGCGAATGCCAGCAGATGACCGAGTTCATCCCACGCGCGACCGACGTCACCGGCGCCCACGCGCAGCACTGAGCAGGAGCAAACGACGGCCGTCAGTCGCCCGAGCGCCGGCTGCTGCGCAGCAGCAGTGCGGCAATGCCGGCCAATGCCAGCAACCAGCTCGGCGGCTCCGGCACCGCTGGCGTCACCCCGAACGCCGACACGGTGGTGCGAGCCGAGAGGTAGCCGTACAGGTCAACGGTACCCAGGTTCTGGAAGCTGACCAGCAACTGCCCCGAGTCGTCGGCCACGTCACCCGTCGCATCGACCACGGTGGCGGCCGAGCGCTGGCTCAACATGTCCTGCGGGCCGCTGCCATCGCCGGGGTCTGCCCCGCGGATGCGCACGAACGCCTGTGCCTGCGCGAACTCGAATGCAAAGCCTTCAGCACCCGGCGCGCCGGTATCCCACGCGGTGACCGTGGCGTCGGCGGTGATCGTGATCGCAGTCATCGGTGACAAGCGCAGACCGAAGTCGTCCGCGAAGAACACGTTGCTTTCCGCGGAGGCGAACGCCGTCGCGCTGCCGCGCGCGAGGCTCTGCGCGAACGCGCCGAGCGATATTGCGGTGGACGCCGCATGCGCCTGCTGCCCTGTCACTGAACGGGCCAGGTCCAGCGTGGCGATGAACGAAAAATCCGCCTCGATCGCACCATCCGTTTCCGCCGTGGCGGTGTTCTCGGCCGAGACGGTGAGCTCCGTGCGCTGGCGGTTCGGGGCATCGGGGTCGGCCACGAACGCGAACGACGGCGCGATGCCGTCGTCGGGTGCCAGGTCGAGCAGGCTGAAGTGCAGGTTCAGCAACTGGGCTTGCGCGCCTGCGCCCGCCTGAGCGGTGGGCGCGATGCACAGCATCGTTGCCAGCGGAATGACAAGGCGCACCCACACGCGCCACCCATCGTGCATGGCCATCCTCCTTGCGTTGTCGTTCACGGCCTCCTGCCGCGTGCAGTGAAGCTAGGCGAGCGCGGGCAGCGCTTCAACGCGAAGGTGTAGGGCGATGTATCAGCTCGGTCAGGCAAGCATCAGCAGGAACGGGAGCATGACCGCGAAGGTGACGATGCCGATCAGCAGGCCAATGCCTGCACCGCGCCAGTTGGAGTGCACGGCGCCCCCCTTCGCAAGATGAGGGATCACCAGTTCGTCGTGGTGGCTCTTGGCAAGGTAGTAGGCGACTGCCAATTGCGGTGCGCTGAATGCGATCACCGGCACTTCTTCGGGTAGCACAACCACCAGCACCAGGATCACCAGCATGGCGAGACCGGCGTAGGTCAGCGCTTTGCGAGCCCTGTCTTGCTGACCGACTTGCGCGTAGTTCTGCGACATCAGCAAGGCAGTGGCAAACAGGTTGCCCGTAAGAGCCGCCCAAAAAAGGCCTCCGAACGAATTGAGGCGGGCGGCGGGCGTGGCGGCGCTGCCGGCGAGCGTCGCGGGTTGGATCGTGCTCAATGAAACTCCCTCGGGTGTGTTGTATTGGGAGCTTCGAGCATAAAAGCCAGCCTTCCAACCGGCCACCCCCGGGACGGGTGGATCCACCCATCTGCACGTGCACGAACACGCCTCACGGCGTGATCGCCACCTTCAACACCCCATCGCGCTGGTGCGCGAACAACTCATAAGCCCGCTCGATGTCGTCGAGCTTGAAGCGGTGCGTCACCAACGGCTCCAGGTTCACGCGCCCGGACTGGATCACCGCCATCAGCCGGCGCATGCGCTCCTTGCCGCCGGGGCACAGCGTCGTGATGATCTTGTGGTCGCCCAGCCCGGCCGCAAACGCGCCGAGCGGGATCTTCAGGTCGTTGGAGTAGACGCCCAGGCTCGACAACGTGCCACCCGGCCGCAGCACCCGCAGGCAGGCCTCGAACGTGGCCTGGATACCCAACGCTTCGATCGACACGTCGACCCCCCGCCCGTTCGTCAGCCGCAGGATCTCTTCGACCGGGTCTACGCGGCTGCTGTCGATGACGTGGTCGGCGCCCATCTTGCGGGCGATCTCGAGGCGGGCGGGCAAGCGATCGACCGCGATGATGGTCGTGGCGCCGCTCAACTTGGCGCCGGCGGTGGCGCACAGGCCGATCGGCCCCTGGGCGAACACCGCCACCGTGTCGCCGATGCGGATGCCGCCGCTCTCGGCCCCACCAAAGCCGGTGGACATGATGTCCGGGCACATCAGCACCTGCTCGTCGCTCAGGCCGTCGGGCACCGGCGCCAGGTTGGCCATGGCGTCGGGCACGAGCACGTATTCCGCCTGGCAGCCGTCGATCGTGTTGCCGAAGCGCCAGCCGCCCAGCGGCTTCCAGCCATGCGCCGTGCCGGCGCCGTCTTGTGAACCGCAGCCGCACAGGCAGGCGTTGCTCCAGCCGCTGGGCGTGATGGCGCCGGCGATCACGCGCTGGCCCTCACGATAGCCCTTCACGGCCGAGCCCAGCCGCTCGATCACGCCCACCGGCTCGTGGCCCACCGTGAGCCCGCGCTCCACCGGGTACTCGCCCTTGAGGATGTGCACGTCGGTGCCGCAGATGGTGGTGGTGGTGACCCGCACCAGCGCGTCCAGCGGCCCCACGTCGGGGATCGGTTTCTCGTCCAGCACGATGCGGCCGGGCTCCACGAACACGGCGGCCTTCATCTTCCTTGCCATGGCAATCTCCTTTGGTGCTTGCGTTGCGGCAGATCGGCGGTGGATCACCGGCGATGGTGAAGCGCCAGGCTGAGGATGCACTTGAGAAGCATCAACCGCGGGGCAGGAACGGGTTGCGACGTCGCCGGGCGCCGCACGGGCAAAGCGCCGGTCGCTCGCCCATCGGTGGCAAACTGCCCGCGCTACAGCTTGCGGTCGTCTCCATGAGCCCATCCCTACGCGCGGTGCAAGCCGACATCACGACCCTTCAGGTCGACGCCATCGTCAACGCGGCCAACTCCTCCTTGCTCGGCGGTGGTGGGGTGGACGGCGCCATCCATCGCGCAGCCGGCCCCGACCTGGTGCACGAGTGCCGTCTGCTGGGCGGGTGCAAGGTCGGCGAGGCCAAGCTCACCAAGGGATACCGGCTGCCCGCCAGGTTCGTGATCCACACCGTGGGGCCCGTGTGGCGAGGAGGCGTCAACGGCGAGCCGCCGCTGCTCGCGTCGTGTTATCGGAACTCGCTGTCGGTGGCGCAGCGGCACGACGTGCGGAGCATCGCGTTCCCCAGCATCAGCACGGGCATCTATGGCTATCCGACCGGGCTGGCTGCGGAAGTGGCGGTACAGACGGTGCGTGCGTGCCTTGCGGATGGCACACGGGTTGACGAGGTGGTGTTCTGTTGCTTTTCGATGGCGGACTTGCAGGTGTATGAGGCGGTGCTTGGGCGTGATCGGTGAATTGCGGCTGGGCAGCTTCTCCTGCTGGCTGTCGCTCCGCACGGCGGAGCGGCGTCTGGGCCCCACTTCAAACTGGGTCCGGACACGTGCATCGCTTCAGCGAATGACGGGTTTCAGCAACAGCTGACGTTCAAAAAGCCGGCCCGCGAAGGACCGGTGCATCGTCGAGAGCCGTCTTGAGCCAAGCGCCATACTTGAGGCCGCCCACAACCCCCGGCAGATCTGTGTTCACACTACGCTGCACCCAAAAGCTTCTGGATCGACTCAATGCAGTGCCGGCGCTGGAGCTTCCTCCCACAGATGCGGTCCTTGGCGACTGGTACGCCACGCTGGTCCGTGCAGGACGAGTCCAGGTCGTGCTGGCCGTCAGCGAGCGGACCTTGCTGCCTGTGGTGGTGCCAGCAAGAGAAGGTCGAAACGTTGTGCACCGGCTTACCGAGGCATTGGCGCCTCTGCTTGAGTCACTAGGTCTGCCAGCGGACGCGGTGACTACGGAGCGCCGCGCAATGGAGTCTTGGGTCATCGGGAAGACGGCAAATCGGCGCATCTTGGGGTCACTCAACGACTTGGTGTTTCAGCTTCAGGTCGGGCTGGCCGATGCTCCAGATAGAACGTTGCTGGAGCAATCGCTCTGGTTGGCCCAAACTCCCTTGAAGGTCATCGAATACGGAGCACCAGACCGCGCAACCGTTGCGGCCTTTGTTGCCCACCGCGCGCTCCGTGCTGCAAGTAGCCGATGACCGCTCCGATTGAGGCCATCGACGGCCTTCGGCCACCTGCGGTCATCGGCAGTGAGGCAGCCAACGGCCGCTTCAGTCTCTTTTTAGTCGTCGACTCCTGAGACCGTCAGGCGCTGCAAGCGTTGAGCCCCGATTGATTCCAAGCTTGCGCTATCCGCTCTTCAACGCCTTCGCAATCTGACCAACTGTCTTGATCGCATCATTCATGCGCTCGTTGTCCGGGTGCCCAAAGTTGATGCGAAGGTGATGGCTGAATCGATGGTCGGCGGAAAACAGGTGCCCTGGAGCGATGCTGATGCTCTGCGACAGCGCGAGCTTGTGCAGCTTCAGGGCGTCCACCTCTGCCGGCAGCTCCACCCATACGAAATACCCCCCCTCAGGCTGCGTCACGCGAGTCTCGGCCGGAAAGCACTTCGAGATGGTGCGGAGAGTGGCCCGGCGCTGCTCCGCCAGTACCTGGCGCAGGTTGCGCAGGTGCCGATCGAACCCGCCGTGCTGGAGGTACTCTGCCAGCCCCTCCTGGGAGGGAACCGGCGCAGCCAACGACGTCATCAGCTTCTTGCGACTCACATCCCTGGCAAACCGCCCTGCTGCCGTCCAACCAACGCGGTAGCCGGGCGCCAGGGTCTTGGAGAACGAGCTGCAATGCAGCACGAGCCCCTTCTTGTCCCATGCCTTGGCCGGACGAGGCTTGTTGGCGCTGAAGTAGAGCTCGCCGTACACGTCGTCTTCGATGAGAGGGATCTCATGCCGGGCAAGAAGGGCGACAAGTTCCTGCTTGGCTGCCTCCGGCATCAGGCTCCCTAGGGGGTTCTGGAAGTTCGGCATGAACCAGCAGGCCTTGACCGGGTGGCGCTCGAGGACTGCCGCCAGGGACGCGACGTCAACGCCAGTTCGCGGGTGGGTCGGCACCTCAATCGCCCGGAGGTTCAGTCGCTCCAGCGCTTGCAGCGCCCCGTAGAAGGCGGGGGATTCGACCGCCACGAGATCCCCCGGACGAGTCACGGCTTCAAGGCAAAGGTTCAACGCCTCCATCGCCCCGTTCGTGACGACCAGTTCCTCCGTGTCCACACCGCAGCCCATCGCCAGGTACCGCATGCCGATCTGACGACGCAGAAGAGGGTGCCCCGGCGACAAGTCCTCCACGGTCCGCCATGGGTCCAGGTTCCTCACCGCTTTCCCCAGGGACAGGGCGAGCTTGTGCAGAGGGAAGAGGTTGGGGCTAGGGAAGGCAGAGCCGAGCGGCACCAACGTGCGGTTGCTTGCATGCTGCAGCACCTGGAACACCAACTCCGACACTTCCACGTCCCGGCTCTCCGAAGGCGGTGCGGAGAGGCTGGGCTCCAGACCCGTGGCGGGGAGGTCGCTCACGTAGTAGCCGGAGCGGGGGCGGGCATGGATCAACCCCCTCGCTTCAAGCAGGTAGTACGCCTCGAAGACGGTGGACGGTGACACGCCGCCCGACTTGCTTGCATCTCGCACCGAGGCCAGGCGGTCGCCGGGGCGCAGCATGCCGCTGGAGATCGACTCGGAGATCTCCTGTGCCAGTCGTTCGTATCGCTTCATTCAGTGCAGGATGGTCACAAAGACTCACATCCTGATATGGCTTCTGTTGATGCATCTCGAACTGTACTGATTGCGTCCGCCTTGCTGGCAATAGCCCCGAGGCGGCGATCTGATACGGTGTTTTTTGGAGCATCTGAGTCTTGGCATCCGACCAGCGCAGCAGCACAGTAGCGTTCGAAAGTGAGGTGCTGATATGAAACCGCTCGCCTACGTCCGAATGGTGCTGTGGAGCTTCTTTGGGGTGCGTCAACGTGCCGGCGCCGGGGAAGAACTCGCACAAGCCAAGCCGGGCGTCCTGCTCGCCACCGCAGTCGCTGCGGCCGCTGCGTTCGGCTTTTGCCTATGGGGACTGGTGCACTTGGCCATTTCGGTCCTTCAGTAGGTCCATCTTGGGAGGCATTTGCATGAATTCCACGCGAGCTTGGGTAGGCGCCTTCGCGATGGCTGCCGCGTCTGCAAGCGTCTTGGCGCAGCAAGAGCCAGCCTCAAGTGGGAATCCCACTGCCACGGTGGAGAACACCATGGCGCAACGCATGCAGGCCTGCGTGGTGTGCCATGGCAAGGAAGGCCGCGCCACCAACGCCGGCTATTTCCCGCGGATTGCCGGCAAGCCCGAGGGGTACCTCTTCAACCAGCTGCAGAACTTCAAGGTCGGGCGTCGCCGCAACGAGGCGATGAACCACCTGGTCCAGCACATGTCGGACGACTATCTGCGCGCCATCGCCAAGTACTTCTCGGAGCTTGACCTGCCCTATCCCCCGTCCAAGCCCCACGGCCTGTCCCCGGAGCAGGTGGAGGTTGCACGCAACCTTGTCTTCAAGGGTGACGCGCAGAGGAACCTGCCCGCCTGCGTCTCCTGCCACGGCGACCAGATGGCCGGCATGCTGCCCGCCATGCCGGGACTGCTGACGCTTCCTGCGGACTACCTCATCTCGCAACTGGGCGCTTGGCGCACCGGACAAAGACGCGCTCATGCGCCCGACTGCATGGGAGAGGTGGCAAACCGGCTCATGCCGGAAGAAATCGCGGCGGTCTCTCGGTGGTTGTCGGCTCAGACGTTGCCAACGGGCACGAAGCCCGCGGCAGCCCCCATGGCCGCCTTGCCACTCAAATGCGGAAGCGGACTGCAATGAACACACGTCGACAGGTTCGTTGGGGTGTCATCCTGGTGGTGACGCTGGCAGTCGTGGCACTCCTGGCCGCGCTGGTCGGCTGGCTGAACGTGCGGGGAGAGTCGAGGGTCGATCCTTCGCGACAGGTCGCCTCTTCTTCGGAGCTTGTCAAACGCGGCGCCTACCTTGCAAGAGCGGGTAACTGCATGGGCTGCCACACGACCGCCGACGGTCAGGCCTATGCGGGAGGCCGGGGCGTCGAGACGCCATTCGGTGTCGTGTACGCCCCGAACATCACGCCCGAGCACCGTACCGGCATCGGCGGCTGGTCCGCTGACACTTTCTGGCGCGCCATGCATCATGGCCGCAGCCAGGATGGCCGGCTGCTCTATCCCGCGTTCCCTTACCCGAGCTACACCCTGGTGACTCGACAGGACTCTGACGCGCTCTACGCCTACCTGCGCAGCGTGCCGGCGGTCGTGCAAGAGAACAAGGCGCACGAACTGCGCTTCCCCTACAACACCCAAATCGCACTCGCCCTGTGGCGTGCTGTGTATTTCAGGCCCGCCGAGTTCAAGGCCGAGCCGGCTCGCTCTGCGCAATGGAATCGAGGCAAGTACCTGGTGCAGGGATTGGGCCACTGCGCCGCGTGCCACTCGCCGCGCAACTTCCTGGGCGGCATTGCCAGGAACGCCGAGTTCGCCGGTGGTTTGATGCCGGACGAGAGCTGGTACGCCCCATCGCTTGCGAGCGTGCAGCAAGCCGGCGTGCAGGGCTGGACGCGGGAAGAGGTGGTGCAGCTGCTGAAGGACGGTGTGTCATCAAGGGCGGCCGTGGCGGGTCCGATGGCCGACGTGGTCTACACAAGCACACAGCACCTTTCGACGCCAGACCTCGACGCGATGGCGCAGTACCTGACTTCGATTCCGGCACAGCCGCCTGAAAGGAAAGAGATCCCCCGGGCGTCTTCCGATGTGCTGGCTCTGGGCAGCAAGCTGTACGAGCAGCATTGCACCTCGTGCCATGGGGCGAAGGGAGAAGGGGTGCAGTCAATCTACCCCCCGCTGGCGGGCAACCGCGCGGTTCTCCTGGACTCGCCCAACAACCTGGTGCAGGTGATCCGACGCGGTGGCTTCCCGCCTACCACCGCAGGGAATCCCCAACCTTTCGGCATGCCGCCCTTCCGCCAGTTGCTCAACGACGAAGAGATCGCGGCCGTGACCACCTTCATCCGTCAGGCCTGGGGCCACGCGGCAGCTCCCGTGACTCCACTGGCGGTCCACCGTGTCAAGTGATCTCGTGGTCGATGCCGACGTCGCGCTGACCGACATCCTGGCCGGTGCGGCGCGAATGGCCGTCCCTCGCGCGCTGGGAGGGGACGGCCGGACCCTGCGGGAACTTGTCAGTGCGATCGCCGTGCAGAGCCATCTGTGCCTGGAGCTCGGCATCCGTGCAGCCTCGCAACGCCTGCTGGTCGAAGTGCTGCTGCGAACCGAGAACGCTGGCCTGCGGGAGTACCGGTTGCCTTCGCTGCTCGAGGCTCACATTTCGGGAAACTGCGCTGCTTTGTGGCCACCGACCGAGGACATTACACCGGCAATCGCCCGCGACACCGGTCGCGGCTGGGTGATCAGTGGAGAAACGGCGGCGGTGCCGAACCTTGGAAGCGATTGGTTCCTGGCGAGCGCCCCGGTGCACTTCGAGGGTGAGAAGACGTACTCGCTGGTCTTGCTGCGCAGTGACGAGGACGGCATCGACCGTCGGGAGGCACCGCTGCCGGGACTGCAAGACATTCAGAGAGCGTCCCTTGGGCTGCGACGCGTCTTCTTCCGCGAGGATGAGATGGTCGCGAGCGACGGCCCGGCCTTCGTCCGGGAGCTCTCACCCCTGGCCTCGGCATTCAAGTCGGCAGTGCTGGCGGGTGCATGCCTCGCCGTGGTGGACCGTTGGACAGACTCTGCAGGCAAGGCCACTGTCGTTCACAGCGTTGAGCGCATGCTTGACACCTCGGCGGGTCCTGATGCGTCGATTGCCTTGGTGGGACTGCGGCGCGAGGTCTGCGCGCTGGTGTCGCGCCCCGTGCATCCTTCCATTCCCGTCCCTGCTGCGCGAAGAGCCGTCCTCGCTCAGCTCAGGCACCTTTGACGGCGAGCAAGGTGGCCATGTTCTCCCTCGACGCGCTGATGCTGGCACGGATCCAATTCGCGTTCACCATCTCGTTCCACATCGTCTTTCCCGCGCTGACGATCGGCTTGGCGAGCTATCTCGCCGTGCTCGAAGGCCTGTGGTTGAAGACCCGGCGTCCCGTGTACCTCGACCTGTACCACTTTTGGTCGAAGGCATTCGCAGTGGCGTTCGGCATGGGTGTCGTCTCGGGGCTCGTGATGGCCTACCAGTTCGGCACAAACTGGAGCGGCTTCTCGAAGTTCGCAGGCGGTGTGACCGGACCGTTGCTTGCGTACGAAGTGCTGACGGCGTTCTTCCTTGAGGCGGGGTTCCTGGGCGTCATGCTCTTTGGCATGAAGCGGGTGGGGCCCGGCCTGCACTTCATTTCGACCGTGATGGTGGCCCTCGGAACACTGGTCTCCGCGACTTGGATTCTGGCTTCCAACAGCTGGATGCAAACGCCTCAAGGCCACGAGGTCATTGACGGGCGGGTCGTGCCTGTTGATTGGTTCGCCGTTATTTTCAACCCCTCGTTCCCGTATCGCTTGGCCCACATGGTGGTTGCGGCATTTCTCACGACGGCTCTCGTCGTCGGGGCGACCGCGGCCTGGCACCTGCTTCGAGGCAAGCGCGACCCCGCCGTAAGAACGATGTTCGGCATGGCCATGGGCATGGTGCTGGTGAGCGCGCCCATCCAGGCGTTCATCGGAGACTTGCACGGTCTCAACACCCTAAAGCACCAGCCCGCCAAACTCGCTGCCATCGAAGGGCACTGGGAGAACAAGCCCGGAGAAGGAGTGCCTCTGATCCTCTTCGGAATTCCCAACATGGAAAAGGAGAGGACCGACTACGCGATAGAGGTACCGCACCTCGGCAGCCTGTTGCTGACTCATTCTTGGGATGGGCAATTCCCAGGATTGAAGGAGTTCCCGAAGGAAGACCGACCCAATTCGACCGTCGTGTTCTGGACGTTCCGCTTGATGGTCGGGCTGGGGTTGGCGATGATCCTCTTGGGCGTGCTCGCCGCTTGGCTGCACTGGAGGCGGCGGCTGTTCGACGCACGGGCCTTCCTACGCTTCGCTTGCGCCATGGGCCCCGCGGGGGTCGTGGCGATCCTGGCTGGCTGGTTCACCACTGAGGTTGGACGTCAGCCCTGGGTAGTCTACGGTGTGATGCGAACGAGTGAGGCGGTCTCTGCGCACAGTGCCGAGCAAGTGGGGTTCACTCTGGCACTGTTCGTGGTGGTGTACCTGTTGGTCTTCGGTGCCGGCACGGTCTACCTGCTTCGCATCCTGAAGAAGGGACCTGCGACCGGCGAGGGTGACCACCCGCTACCGGGTGGTCCTGGCGAAATGCGACAGCCGATGCGCCCCCTGTCTGGGGCGCCCGAACCGGTGCAACCCGAAGGAGCTCACTGAGATGGGAGTCGATTTGCCACTGCTGTGGGCCGTCATCATCCTCTTCGGCGTGATGATGTACGTGGTCATGGACGGGTTCGACCTCGGTATCGGCATCCTCTTCGCCGCCGTGAAAGGCGAGGGGGATCGCGACGTCATGATGAATACCGTGGCGCCTGTGTGGGACGGCAACGAGACCTGGCTGGTGCTTGGCGGTGCAGGCCTGCTGGTGGCGTTCCCCATGGCCTACTCCGTGGTGCTCAGCGCCCTGTACCTGCCACTCGTTCTGATGCTGATCGGACTCATCTTTCGGGGTGTTGCCTTCGAGTTCAGGTTCAAGGCCAGCGCCGCGCGACGACACCTGTGGGACAAGTCGTTCGTCCTGGGCTCGCTCGTGGCCACCTTCTTTCAAGGCGTCACCCTGGGATCTTTCATCGAAGGCATTCAGGTCCAGGACGGCGAGTTCACGGGCGATCCCCTGCACTGGCTTGCGCCGTTTCCGATGTTTGTCGGCTTGGGGTTGGTCGTGGCCTACGCGCTTCTCGGAAGCACCTGGCTGGTCATGAAAACGACCGGGGAACTGCAGGCAAGGATGCGCAGAGCGTCGATGCGGCTGTCATGGGCACTCGTCGTCACCATCGTCGCCATCAGCGTCTGGACACCGTTGGCTCAGCCGCTCATCAGGGAACGTTGGTTCACTTGGCCCAACCTGGCGTGGTTTTCACCGGTGCCCGTCTTGGTTCTTGCGGTCACTGTGACTTTGCACCGCACCCTGCGTCGTGCCACCGCCGACGCATGGCCCTTCGTGCTGACGTTGGCGTTGATCTTCCTTGGCTACAGCGGACTTGGCATCAGCTTGTGGCCGAACGTCATTCCACCGAATGTGTCCATCTGGGATGCCGCAGGGCCAGACCAGAGCCTCGGGTTCGCGCTGGTCGGGGCGCTGTTCATCATTCCGATCATCCTCACGTACACGGCGTGGAGCTACTACGTCTTTAGGGGGAAGGTGAAGCCTGGCGAGGGGTATCACTGATGCTCGACGGACCTCGTCTCCGTCGGAAGCAATGGGCGAAGCGCTTGCTCTGGTTCGTCGGTCTGTGGCTCGCCGGCGTCGTTGGCCTGGCCCTTGTCGGCAGTGTGCTGAAGGGTGTCATGCAGTTGGCTGGAATGCGGTAGGCTGCCATCCATCAGTCCACCACGCGTCTGGCGCAGATCCCTCCAACCCGGATTGCGAACCTTTAAGACTGGTTTCCCAACATGACGGGTAAGCTGGATCGGCTCAGCGAACAACCGCTATGGGACCGAAAACCGTCTTCGACTTCAATGTGGCCGACCGCATCGGAAATCAGATGGGTCTTCCAATTACCCTGTTAGGAGCCCTGCAATGTTTTCAGGCCTGAGTGCATTCCCACTCACACCTATGAATGAAGCCGGTGTTGATGAAGCGGCATTCTCAGGGCTGATGAAGCGCTTGGTGGCGGCGAAAGTCGATTCCATCGGTGCCCTCGGTTCGACCGGTAGCTATGCATACCTGCAACGTGAGGAGCGAGCGCTGGTGGCCCGTCTTGCAGTGGATCATGCGGACGGTATTCCTGTGATCATCGGCATCGGTGCGCTGCGCACTCGAGACGTGCTCGTCCACGCTGAAGACGCACAGAGGGCCGGCGCCAGCGGGGTGCTGCTCGCACCGGTGTCCTACCAGAGGCTGACTGCAGACGAGGTGTTTGGCCTGTTCGAGACCGTTACCAAGTCGCTGTCGGTTCCACTTTGCGTTTACGACAATCCCGGAACGACACACTTCGAATTTACTGACGAGTTGCACGGTCGGATCGCCGAGCTTCCCAAGGTTGAGTCGATCAAGATTCCCGGGGTGCCGATTGACCCGGGCGAGGCCCAGGCGCGAGTGGCACGACTGCGTGCAGTCGTGCCTGCCCGCGTCTCCATTGGCGTGAGTGGCGATGCGTTTGCTTCTACCGGCCTCAACGCAGGGTGCACCGCCTGGTACTCAGTCGCTGGTGGGTTGTTCCCGGAACGTTGCCTGGCCATCACCCGAGCTGCCCAAGAGGGTCGTGCGGCTGAGGCGTCGCGCCTTTCCGCAGAGCTCGAACCGATTTGGGCTCTATTCCGCGAGCATGGCAGCTTGCGGGTTGTAGCCGCGGCGGCCGAAATCCTTGGTCTGGTGTCGAGCCAGACCTTGCCCTTGCCCATTCAACCCATCAGAAGCAGTGCACGACTTGCCTTAGCACGTGCGCTGGCGGAGCTTTCGCTTCACTGACCGTCCTCTTCTGCAGCGCCGGTAGGGGCTGCTTGACTGATGTCCACTTCCGTCTGCTTTGCGGTCATTCGCTGCTGCGTATTCCAATGACTGCAACGGGTCGTGAGCACCCTTCGAGCCGCCAGGAAGCCGTCCCTCGTGAGTCAACCGACGGCGGGCAGCGTAGGGCCGCATCACCTTCGAAACCGATCATTCGGGTCGACGCCACATCGATCCGTCGAGTGGCTGCAAGGCGAGAGAGACCTTGAGTAGCGATCCCGGCAGCGACGGACCGCTCCCGCTGCCCTGCTGCCATTCAGGTCCGGCATATCGAGGGCGAGCAGCAGCGTCCGCGTGGGGAGCACGATCGACAAGGCTTGCGACCGACCGCTGACGACCCATCTGGCACTGACCGGCACGGCTGGGAGCAAGAACGTGCCTGCACGGTGGAGAAGGTGCGCGACGAGCAATACGACGTGCGCCGAGCCGCTGGCATACCGGTTGCCCGTCCCCACAAGCACTGGAGGACACACGATGGCGAAGTTCATTCTCAACGGCACACCGGTCACCGCCGAAGCCCCCGCCGACATGCCGCTGCTTTGGGTGCTGCGCGATGTGGTCGGCAGCACGGGCACCAAGTTCGGCTGCGGCATCGGCGCGTGCGGCGCGTGCACCGTGCACCTCGACGGCCAGCCGGTCCGCTCGTGCCTCACGCCGCTGTCGGCCGCCGAGGGCAAACAGGTCGGCACCATCGAGGCGATGGAGCGCGATGTGGTGGGCCAGCGTGTCCAGGCGGCATGGCGCGAGCTCGACGTCGTGCAGTGCGGTTACTGCCAGTCGGGCCAGATCATGTCGGCCGTGGCCCTTCTGAAGGCCAAACCCGAGCCATCGGACGAAGACATCGACGGCGCCATGGCCGGCAACATCTGCCGCTGCGGCACCTACCAGCGCATCCGCATCGCCATCAAGAAGGCGGCCGGGAGCACGACATGAGCGGGCTCTCGCGTCGCCAGTTCATCGTCACCGGGGCGGCCGCCGGCGGGGGGCTGCTCGTGAGCTTCTCGCTCACCGGCTGCGACCGCCAGGGGCGCAACGAGAAGCCACCGGAGTCCGCGGTGGGAGCCGCCACCACGCGGAGCGCCCAGGAGGCACCCGACCTTGAGCCCAATGCCTTCATCCGGATCGCGCGCGACGGCACCGTGAGCTTCATCGTGCACAAGGTCGAGATGGGCCAGGGCACCTTCACCTCGATCCCGATGCTGATCGCCGAAGAACTCGACGTCGACCTCCAGAAGGTCAAGCTCGTGCAGGCGCCGCCCGACAATGGCCGCTATGCCGACCCGTTGCTGGGCGGGCAGGTCACTGGCGGCTCCACCTCGGTGCGCGGCGCATGGGAGCCGCTGCGCCAGGCTGGCGCCACCGCACGTGCGGTGCTCGTGCAGGCGGCGGCCGACCAGTGGAAGGTGGACCCGAAGGAGTGCCAGACCGCCGCCGGCGCGGTGACGCACGCGCCTTCGGGGCGTTCGGCGCACTACGGCGAGTTGGTGGAAGCAGCGTCCAAGCTCGAGGCCCCCGCCGATGTGCCCTTGCGCGAGCCCAAGGACTTTCGGGTGATCGGCAAGGCCACGCACCGGCTTGACTCGGCCGAAAAGGTGAACGGGCAGGCGAAGTTCGGCATCGACGTGCGACTGCCGGGCATGCTGGTGGCGACCGTCGCGGCCTCGCCCGTGCCCGGTGGCAGGCTCGCCGGCGTGGACGAGGCGAAGGCCAAGGCGGTACCCGGTGTGCGCCACGTGCTGCGGCTTGAGAATGCCGTGGCGGTGGTCGGCGATCACATGTGGGCCGCCCGGCAGGGGCTCGCCGCTGCCGCACCCACCTGGCAGGACGGCGACAACGCGAACGTGACGATCGCGACCATCGTCAAGGAGATGGAAGCGGCGTCGATGAAGGAGGGCGCCGTCGCGCGCAGCGACGGCGATGCAGCCGCCCGCATCGGCAACGCGAAGAAGCGCCTCGACGCGGTGTACCAGATGCCCTTCCTCGCGCACGCGACGATGGAGCCGATGAACTGCACCGTCGACCTCAAGGCCGACCAGTGCGACGTCTACCTCGGCACGCAGGTGCCGGTGTTCGCGCAGGCGGCGGTTGCCACGGTGACCGGGCTCGCGCCCGAGAACGTGCGCGTGCACAACCACTACATCGGCGGCGGGTTCGGGCGCCGGCTGGAAGTGGACTTCGTCGCGCAGGCCGCGCAGCTCGCCAGGCAGTTGCCCAGCCCTGCGCCACTCAAGGTGGTGTGGACGCGCGAAGAAGACGTGCAGCACGACATGTACCGTCCGTACTACCTGGACCGCCTCTCCGCGGCGCTCGACGACAAGGGCTTGCCCGTTGCGTGGTCGCACCGCATCACGGGCTCGTCGATCATGGCGAGGTTCGCGCCCGCGGCGGTGAAGGATGGCGTCGACAGCGATGCGGTCGAAGGGGCGAAGGACTTGCCCTACGACATCGCCGACGTGCGCGTCGAGTACGTGCGGCACGAGCCCCCGCTGCCCACCGCCTTCTGGCGGGGCGTGGGGGCCACGCACAACATCTGGGTCGTCGAGAGCTTCATCGACGAGCTGGCCGCAGCGGGCAAGTTCGACCCGGTGTCCTTCCGCATGAAGCTGCTGGAGAAATCGCCGCGGCACCAGGCGGTACTCAAGCTCGCTACCGACCGCGCCGGGTGGGGCCAGCCGCCGCAGGCGCGCCCCGGCCGCAGGGCCGGGCGTGGCGTGGCCGTGCAGTTCGCCTTCGGCAGCTACATGGCGCAGGTGGCCGAGGTGTCGGTGGGGGCCGAGGGCGACGTGCAGGTGCACCGTATCGTGTGCGCGGTGGATTGCGGCCAGGTGGTGAACCCGGATACCGTGACCGCGCAGATCGAGAGCGGCATCGTGTTCGGGTTGAGCGCCGGCCTCTGGCAGGAGATCACGCTCGACAAGGGCCGGGTGGCCCAGAGCAACTTCAGCGACTTCCGCGTGATGCGCATCAACGAGATGCCGCAGGTGGAGGTCTTCATCGTGCCGAGCACCGACAAGCCGGGCGGCATCGGGGAGCCGGGCACTGCATGCGCGACGCCCGCGCTCACGAATGCGGTCTTCGCCGCCACCGGAAAGCGCTTGCGGCGCCTGCCGATAAGCGACCAGCTCAAACGCGCCTGAAGCGTCCGTCAGGTCGCCTCCGGCGCGCCGGCACGGCAACGGGTGGGCACCAGGCTCGAGTAGCCTGACCGGTCGGTCGTGCACTGCTCGCACGGCGGCAGCGCTGCCGGCGCGGTGCGACACTGCACGGAGTTCCAGGCACACGGCTTGCGGCCGTGGGCACAGCCGCACCGCAGAGGACTTTCATTGGCCATACCGTCCACCCCCAACGAATCCACCGCTGCCTCGCACGATGCGAGCGCCACCGCGCTCGGCCCGCTGCGCAGCCCCGTGTTCCGCATGCTGTGGGGCGCCTGGCTCACGGCCAACATCTGCATGTGGATGAACGACGTGGCGGCGGCCTGGCTGATGACCTCGCTGACCACCTCGCCGATCATGGTCGCGCTGGTGCAGTCGGCCTCCACGCTGCCGGTCTTCTTGTTGGGGCTGCCCAGCGGCGCGTTGGCCGACATCCTCGACCGGCGGCGCTACTTCATCGTCACGCAGTTCTGGGTGGCGGCCGTGGCGCTGGTGGTGTGCCTCACGCTGCTGGCCGGCGTGATGACGGCACCGGTGCTGCTGGTGCTCACGTTCGCCAACGGCATCGGCCTCGCGATGCGCTGGCCGGTGTTTGCCGCCATCGTGCCGGAGCTGGTGCCGCGGCCGCAGCTGCCCGCTGCGCTGGCGCTCAACGGCGTGGCCATGAACGCGTCGCGCATCGTCGGCCCGCTGGTGGCGGGCGCCGTGATCGCGAGCGCGGGCAGCGCCTATGTGTTCGTGCTCAACGCGGTGCTCTCGGTGCTGGCCGGCTTTGCGATCATGCGCTGGAAGCGCGAGCAGAAGCCCAGCGCCTTGCCGGGCGAGCGTTTCGTGGGGGCCATGCGCGTGGGCCTGCAGCACGTGCGCCAGTCGACGCGCATGCATGCGGTGCTGTGGCGCATCTCGCTGTTCTTTCTGCAGGCCACCGGGTTGATGGCGCTGATGCCGCTGGTGGCCAAGGGCATGCCGGGCGGTGATGCCGGCACGTTCACGCTGCTGCTCGCGGGGCTGGGCGCCGGGGCGATCACGGCGGCGCTGTCGCTGCAGAAGCTGCGGCGCTACATGAACCGCGACGACCTCGTGCACAAGGGCAGCATCGTCGTCGCGCTCGCCACGGTGGTGGTGGCGTTCGCGCCCAACGTGTGGGTGGCGATGCCGGCGATGGTGATCGCGGGCATGGCGTGGATCTCGGTGGCGAACTCGCTCACGGTGTCGGCCCAACTGGCGTTGCCCAACTGGGTGCGGGCGCGCGGCATGTCGATCTACCAGATGGCGCTGATGGGCAGCAGTGCCGCGGGGGCCGCGGTGTGGGGGCAGGTGGCGAGCCTGACCGACGTGCGCACCGGGCTGATCGCCTCGGCCGTGTTCGGCGGCGTGGTGCTGTGGTGGGCGCGCCGGTACAAGGTGGAGGCGCAGGTCGAGGAGGACCTCACGCCGACGCAGGTCATCAAGCCGCCGGAGGTGAGCGAGCCGATCGACCCCGAGGCCGGGCCGGTGCTCATCACCATCGAGTACCGCATCGACCCGGCGCATGCGGATGAATTCCGCGCGGTGATGGAAGAGACGCGCCGCGCGCGGTTGCGGCAGGGCGCGCTGTCGTGGGAGCTGTTCCGCGACACGGCCGACCCCACGCGCTACATCGAATACCTCGTGGACGAATCGTGGGTGGAGCACCTGCGGCGCTTCGATCGATTCACCGCCGCCGACGATGCCTTGCGGGCACGCCGCTTGCGTTTCCACGTCGGCGACGGCCCGCCCATCGTCACGCGCAGCGTGGCCGAGCCCATCGGCCGATAGCGCCCGCGCTGCAGGATGGGTAAGCCCTGGATGGGAAAGTCCTGACGGGCACCATCAATAAAGTATGGGATTCGCACGCCGCCGGTATCGGTGACTTTGCTTGCATTCGGCAACACTGCCGCCACAGTCGCACAACCGTACGACTGAGAGCAATCAACATCGACAGATACCTACCGGAGGAGATCCGAAACATGAAGCGCAAGGCAATTGCCGCGTTGGTGATGGGCATGGGCATCGTGGGCGCTGCCCACGCGGGCGAGCTGGTCGTGGCGACCGTGAACAACGGTCACATGATCGAGATGCAGAAGCTGACGAAGCATTTCGAGGCGGCGAACCCTGGGATCACCGTGAAGTGGGTGACGCTGGAAGAAGGCGTGTTGCGGCAGCGCGTGACGACGGACATCGCCACCAAGGGCGGGCAGTTCGACGTGATGACGATCGGCATGTACGAGACGCCGATCTGGGGCAAGCGCGGGTGGCTGGTGCCGATCAAGCCGGACGTGAACTACGCACCGGAAGACATCCTGCCGCCCATTGCGGCGGGGCTGTCGGTGAACAACACGCTGTACGCCGCACCGTTCTACGGCGAGAGCTCGATGCTGATGTACCGCAAGGACCTGGTCGAGAAGGCCGGCCTGAAGATGCCCGACGCCCCGACGTGGGAGTTCGTGCGCGAAGTGGCCTCGAAGGTGCACGACCCGAAGGCAGGCGTGTACGGCATGTGCTTGCGCGGCAAGCCGGGCTGGGGCGACAACATGGCGCTGCTGACGACGATGGTGAACACCTTCGGCGGGCAGTGGTTCGACATGGAGTGGAAGCCGCAGCTGACGAGCCAGCCGTGGAAGAACGCGATCACGTTCTACGTGGACCTGATGAAGAACTACGGCCCGCCGGGGGCGTCGGCGAACAGCTTCAACGAGAACCTGGCGCTGTTCAACGAAGGCAAGTGCGGGATGTGGGTGGACGCGACGATTGCGGCGTCGTTCATCAGCGACCCCAAGCAGAGCAAGGTGGCCGACAAGGTGGCGTTCGCGCAGGCGCCGACGGCGGTGACGCCCAAGGGCGCGAACTGGCTGTGGGCGTGGGCGCTGGCGATCCCTGCGGGGTCGAAGAAGGTGGACGACGCGCAGAAGTTCGTGCGCTGGGCCACGTCGCGCGAGTACATCCAGCTGGTGGCCAAGGAGTCGGGTTGGGCACGCATTCCGACCGGCACGCGGCGCTCCACGTATACGAACCCCGAGTTCCTGAAGGCGGCGGTGTTCGCGGAGGCTGAACGCCGCGCGATCTTCTCGGCCAACCCGAACGACAGCACGCAGCCGAAGTCGCCGTACGTGGGCGTGCAGTTCGCGGCGATCCCTGAGTTCCAGGCGATCGGCGTGGCGGTGGGCCAGCAGATGAGCGCAGCGCTCTCGGGCAAGACCACCGTCGACCAGGCTCTCGCCGCCTCGCAGGCTGCAGCCGAACGCGAGATGAAGAAGGCCGGCTACTACAAGTAAGCCCGGCGCCAGGGCAGGGCAGCGCTCGCTGCCCATGCCCGAACCGGCAGACCTCTCACCGTCCGGCGGCACGGCACATGCCGCCGGGCAGGACTCCTCACACCCTCGTTTTCACGGCCGCCGCCGGGCGCGCCGGCGGATGCGTGCGCGTGTGCGGGGCGTGAGTTCCCGTTCGACGGGGGACACAACAAAGACCGTCGAAGTGCATCACCCATTACATCGGAGAGACCCCTCATGAAAACCATCATTTCCACCGCCGTCGCCACCTTGCTCGCAGGCTTCGGCGTGGCCGCTTCGGCTCAGAACGTGCAGATCTACGGCCGACTCGATCAGGGCTATCGCTACGACAGCAGCTTCGACGGCTCCGGCAAGCACCACATCACTGCCGGTTCGTTCAACGGCCTCGGCTTCAGGGGCACCGAAGACCTCGGCGGCGGCCTGTCGGCGTTCTTCCACATGGAGCACCGCTTCGATGCGAGCACGGGCACGGCCAACAACCCGTTCTGGGACGAAATCTCCATCGTCGGCCTGCGCGGCGACTTCGGCCAGATCAGCCTGGGCCGCCAAGGCGGGCCGTTCGGCGCAGCGCCGGACCCCGACGCCTTCGGTGGCGACACGGTGGGCGGCCGTGGCGAGCGCAAGGCCGGCGCCGACGACAAGTACACCAACAGCATCGTCTACGGCACGCCGGACTTCAGCGGCTTCAGCGCCGCGATCGGCGCATCGCTGGGCGAAGGCGGCACCTACGAAGCCGACACCGACGGCAACGGCGTGGCCGAAACCTACGAGAAGAAGACGGCCGTCAGCGGCGTGTTGAAGTACGCGGCCGGTCCGCTCACTGCCGCCGTGTCGCTTGGCCGGCGCTACAACCGCGACAACGCGTTCGCGCTGGGCGGTACCTATGACTTCGGCGCCGCCAAGGTGCTGCTGGCCGTGGCGCACAACGACGGCGACCACACCGACCTCGAGCGCACCACGTTTGACATCGGCGCCATCGTGCCGTTGGGCCAGGGCTCGCTGCGAGCCAAGTTCAACCACGACGACAACGACGACGTGAAGACCAAGAACTTCGGTGTCGGCTACTGGTACGACCTGAGCAAGCGCACGATGCTCTACACCGACGTGGGGATCGAGAAGACCGACGGCATGAAGCGCGTGAACCGCTTCGACGCCGGCATCCGCCACAACTTCTGATTGAGCAAGGGGAGAGAGCGAACCGTCTTTTTCGGGTAGAGACGGGATTGATGAGGCCGCTGCTGCGGCCTCTTTTTTTGCCCGATTTCGAAGAGCGCGGCGCGCTGCGTTGCGACTGTCAGCTCTGACAGCACAAGGGCGGGCGGTCATCGCACTACACTGCGGCCGCGCTTTCCGTTCGGCCTATTCCACCCTCTAAGGGAAGGCGCACTCCGGCCCCGCTGGCTCTCCCGGTCAGCGGGGCCACCTTTTTGCAGCGCCGCATTCGCCGGAGGCCGGCCTGTGCCTCGCGGGTCTTCGCCCCAGCGGTGGATTTCGACCCATACGACCTTGCCCCGCATAGGGGGAATTCCTAGCCGGCTTCGGCAAAAAAGTACACGTCTGTGCGTTCGAGATATCGGTGCATGCAGGGGTGCACAGATATCTTCTTGCATACCGATGACGTGATCGGATGCCCTTCCAAACATAGGAGACACACCATGAAGCAAAAGGCGATAGCCGCGTTGGTGATGGGCCTCGGCCTTGCAGGCTGGGCCCACGCGGGCGAGCTGGTCGTGGCGACCGTGAACAACGGTCACATGATCGAGATGCAGAAGCTGACGAAGCATTTCGAGGCGGCGAACCCTGGGATCACCGTGAAGTGGGTGACGCTGGAAGAAGGCGTGTTGCGGCAGCGCGTGACGACGGACATCGCCACCAAGGGCGGGCAGTTCGACGTGATGACGATCGGCATGTACGAGACGCCGATCTGGGGCAAGCGCGGGTGGCTGGTGCCGATCAAGCCGGACGTGAACTACGCACCGGAAGACATCCTGCCGCCCATTGCGGCGGGGCTGTCGGTGAACAACACGCTGTACGCCGCACCGTTCTACGGCGAGAGCTCGATGCTGATGTACCGCAAGGACCTGGTCGAGAAGGCCGGCCTGAAGATGCCCGACGCCCCGACGTGGGAGTTCGTGCGCGAAGTGGCCTCGAAGGTGCACGACCCGAAGGCAGGCGTGTACGGCATGTGCTTGCGCGGCAAGCCGGGCTGGGGCGACAACATGGCGCTGCTGACGACGATGGTGAACACCTTCGGCGGGCAGTGGTTCGACATGGAGTGGAAGCCGCAGCTGACGAGCCAGCCGTGGAAGAACGCGATCACGTTCTACGTGGACCTGATGAAGAACTACGGCCCGCCGGGGGCGTCGGCGAACAGCTTCAACGAGAACCTGGCGCTGTTCAACGAAGGCAAGTGCGGGATGTGGGTGGACGCGACGATTGCGGCGTCGTTCATCAGCGACCCCAAGCAGAGCAAGGTGGCCGACAAGGTGGCGTTCGCGCAGGCGCCGACGGCGGTGACGCCCAAGGGCGCGAACTGGCTGTGGGCGTGGGCGCTGGCGATCCCTGCGGGGTCGAAGAAGGTGGACGACGCGCAGAAGTTCGTGCGCTGGGCCACGTCGCGCGAGTACATCCAGCTGGTGGCCAAGGAGTCGGGTTGGGCACGCATTCCGACCGGCACGCGGCGCTCCACGTATACGAACCCCGAGTTCCTGAAGGCGGCGGTGTTCGCGGAGGCTGAACGCCGCGCGATCTTCTCGGCCAACCCGAACGACAGCACGCAGCCGAAGTCGCCGTACGTGGGCGTGCAGTTCGCGGCGATCCCTGAGTTCCAGGCGATCGGCGTGGCGGTGGGCCAGCAGATGAGCGCAGCGCTCTCGGGCAAGGCCACCGTCGACCAGGCTCTCGCCGCCTCGCAGACCGTGGCCGAGCGTGAAATGAAGAAGGCGGGTTACTACAAATGAGCTCCGTAGTCACCGCATCACCGGTGGCGGCAGTGGCCGGCGTGGAGGAGGCTGCTGCCTCCTCCCGGCGGCCGGCTTCGAGGGCCAGCCGCATGCTGCCCCGCCTGCTGCTCTCGCCGGCCGTCGTCACGCTGCTGCTGTGGATGCTCGTGCCGCTGCTGATGACGCTGTACTTCTCCAGCGTGCGCTACAACCTGCTGAACCCGGGCGACAAGCCGTTCGCAGGGCTGGAGAACTTCGAATACTTCGTCACCGACCCCGCTTTCGGCTCCGCGGTGTTCAACACCGTCGTGCTGCTCGGCTCGGTGATCCTGATCACGCTGGTGCTGGGCGTTGCGCTCGCACTGCTGGTCAACGAACCCTTCCCCGGCCGCGGCATCGTCCGCGTGCTGTTGATCTCGCCGTTCTTCGTGATGCCCACGGTCAATGCACTGCTGTGGAAGCACATGATGATGAACCCCATCTACGGCGTGCTGGCGCAGGTGGCCCGCTTCTTTGGCATGGAGCCGGTGGACTGGCTCACCGACCTGCCGCTGTTCTCGATCATCGTGATGATCTCGTGGCAGTGGCTGCCCTTCGCGTGCCTGATCTTCATCACCTCGCTGCAGTCGCTCGACCGCGAGCAGATGGAAGCCGCACGGATGGACGGCGCCAATGCCTTGCAGCGCTTCTGGTACCTCGTGCTGCCGCACCTCGGCCGCCCGATGGCCGTGGTCGTGATGATCGAGATGATCTTCCTGATGAGCGTGTTCGCCGAGATCTACACGACGACCAGCGGTGGACCTGGGCATGCCAGCACCAACGTGGCGTTCCTGATCTTCACGCAGGCCTTGCTGAATTTCGACGTGGGCGTGGCTTCGGCCGGCGCGTTGTTCGCGGTGCTGCTCGCCAACATCGCCGCAATTTTTCTGATCCGCATGGTCGGCAAGAACCTGGACAAGTGAGCACGACATGACGCATACCTCACCTGTTGCCCTGATCGCACGCACCGTCGTCGCATGGACCGTGACGCTGCTGCTGTTCTTCCCGCTGCTGTGGATGCTGCTCACGTCGTTCAAGACGGAGATGCAGGCCATCGCGATCCCGCCGGAGATCTTCTTCACGCCCACGCTGGAGAGCTTTGCCGAAGTGAACCTGCGCAGCGACTACGCGCTGTATGCGCGCAACTCGCTGATCACCAGCGTGGCCTCCACGCTGATCGGCCTGCTGATCGCCGCGCCGGCCGCCTATTCGATGGCCTTCTTCCGCACGCGCCGCACCAAGGACCTGCTGATGTGGATGCTGTCCACGAAGATGATGCCGGCCGTCGGCGCGCTGGTGCCGATCTACGTGCTGTCGCAGTGGAGCGGGCTGCTCGACACGCTCTCCGGCCTGACCATCGTGTTCACGCTGTCCAACCTGCCGATCATGGTGTGGATGCTCTACACCTGCTTCAAGGACATCCCCAACGACATCCTCGAAGCTTCGCGCATGGACGGCGCCACGCTGTGGCACGAGTTCCGCTACGTGGTGCTGCCGCTGTCGGTGGGCGGCTTTGCCTCCACCGGCCTGCTGTGCCTGGTGCTGGCATGGAACGAGGCGTTCTGGTCGCTCAACCTCACATCGGCCAAGGCCGGCACGCTGGCCGCGCTGATCGCGTCGTACTCCAGCCCTGAAGGCTTGTTCTGGGCCAAGTTGTCGGCGGCTTCGGTGCTCGCGATCGCCCCCATCGTCGTGTTCGGCTGGTTCAGCCAGAAGCAGCTCGTGCAAGGTTTGACCTTCGGTGCGGTGAAGTGACGCGCTGAGATCCAAGGAGACACAAGAAATGGCTTTCCTGCAACTTCGCGGCGTCGAGAAGTTCTTCGGCCCGCACCGCGCCATCAAGGGCGTGGACCTTTCGATCGAACAGGGCGAGTTCATCGTGTTCGTGGGGCCCTCGGGCTGCGGCAAGTCGACGCTGCTGCGCCTGATCGCCGGGCTGGAGCACATCGACGGCGGCAGTCTCCACCTCGACGGGCGCGACATCACGCGCCTGCCGTCGGCCAAGCGCGACCTGGCGATGGTGTTCCAGTCGTACGCGCTGTACCCGCACATGAGCGTGTTCGACAACATGTCGTTCGCGCTCAAGCTGGCCGGCGTCGACAAGGCCACGATCAAGGACAAGGTCGAGCGCGCCGCACGCACGCTCAACCTCGAGCGCTACCTGCAGCGCACGCCGCGCGAGCTCTCGGGCGGCCAGCGCCAGCGCGTGGCGATCGGCCGCGCCATCGTGCGCTCGCCCAAGGTGTTCCTGTTCGACGAGCCGCTGTCCAACCTGGATGCGGCGCTGCGCGGGCAGACCCGCGTGGAGATCGCCAAGCTGCATCGCGAGCTGGGCGCCACCACGATCTACGTGACGCACGACCAGGTCGAGGCCATGACCCTGGCCGACCGCGTCGTGGTGCTGCGCGACGGCGCCATCGAGCAGGTGGGCTCGCCGCTCGAGCTGTACGACCGCCCCGCCAACCAGTTCGTCGCGCAGTTCATCGGCACGCCGCAGATGAACGTGCTGGCGGCCAACGCGGTGCCGCAGCTGACGCAGGCGGGCACCAGCCGCGCGCCGGTCGACGGCTACGTGGGCGTGCGCCCCGAAGCGATGTTCGTGCGGCCGCGCGGTGCCGGCCGCCTGCAGGCGCGGGTGGAGCTGGTCGAAGCCCTGGGGGCCGACACGCTGATCCACGCCGAGGCCGCGGGTGTGCAGCTCATCGTGCGCCAGAACGAGCGCACCCAGCTGCACCCGGGCGACGAGATCGGCGTCGACATCGATCCCGCTGCAATGCACTTCTTCGATCGCGACGGCCGTGCGCTGCGCGTGGCTGCCTAACCCCCTTTGCGACCTGCACGATGCCTTCTTTCAACGCTGCCTCGATGCTCGCACCCGGCCAGCTGGTCATGCTGCACCTGGGGCTGGGCTCTTTCCACCGCGCTCACCAGGCGGTCTACCTGCACCGCCTGATCCAGGGCGGTGACGAACGCTGGGTGCTGGCCGGCGGGAACCTCCGCCCCGACATGGCCGACACGCTGGCCGCGCTCGCCCGCCAGGGCGGCCGCTACACGCTCGAGACCGTCACTCCCGAGGGCGAGCGGGCCTACGAACAGATCTCGTCGATCCGGCACGTGCTGCCGTACGAGCCCACGCTGGCCGCTCTGATCGACGTGGGCGCCGATGCACGCACGCGCATCATCTCGTTCACCGTCACCGAAGCAGGCTACTACCTCGACGGACAGAACCGGCTCGACACGACCAACCGCGACCTGGCCTCGGACCTGGCCGGCACCACCCAGCAGACGATCTACGGCGCGGTGGCGGCCATCCTGCGCGAACGGGTGCGGCGCGAGGCGGGCCCGGTGACGCTGCTGAACTGCGACAACCTGCGCCACAACGGCGAACGCTTCCGTGCAGGTCTGCTCGAGTTCCTGGAGCGGCGCGACGAGCCGGGCCTGTGCGACTGGGTGCGCGCGAACACCACCTGCCCGAACGCGATGGTCGACCGCATCACACCGCGGCCGTCGCCCGACGTGGCCGAGCGCGTGCAGGTTGCCACTGGGCGGCAGGACGCCGCGGCCTTGATGGGCGAGAGCTTCATCCAGTGGGTGATCGAGGACGACTTCTGCGCCGGCCGCCCAGCGTGGGAGACGGTGGGCGTCGAGATGGTCGCTTCGGTGCAGCCTTACGAGGAGGCCAAGATCCGCATCCTCAACGGCACGCACAGCTGCATCGCGTGGGCCGGCACGCTCGTGGGCTGCCAGTTCATCCACGAGGGCCTGCGGGTGCCGGCGATCCGCCGCATGGCGATGGACTACGTCACCGACGACGTGATCCCGTGCCTGCACACGCCACAACATCCGAGCCCTATCGACCTCGCAGCGTATCGCGACACGGTGCTTGCGCGCTTCGGCAACGAGGCGATCAGAGACACCAACCAGCGCGTCGCGATGGACGGCTTCTCGAAGATCCCTGGCTTCATTGCGCCGACCGTGCGCGAGCGCCTGCAGGCCGGGCAGCCGATGGCCGGCGTTGCACGCCTGCCGGCGTTGTTCCTTGCCTTCCTGCAGCGCTGGCACCGCGGCGAACTGCCGTACACCTATCACGACCAGGGCATGGACCCGGCAGTGGCACGCGCCATCTGCTCCGGCGCCGACCCCGTGGCCGCACTGTGCGCCGACGCGACGCTGTGGCACGAGATGGCGGGCAACACACAACTCACTGCTGCGGTGCGTCAAGCCTACGCCGAGGTGCAGCAATTCATTGGAGGTTCCCATGGCTGAACGGCAACGCTTGCAGGACCGCCACGCGCTGGTCACGGGCGCCGCGGGCGGCATCGGCCTGGCCGTGCTGCAGGCTTACCTGGACGAAGGGGCACGCTGCACCGCGGCCGACCTGCCGCGCGAGCCGAACGCAGCACTGACGGAGCTGATCGAGCGGTATCCGAGGCAGCTGCACTACCTGAGCGCCAACGTCGCCATCAACGAGTCGATCGACGCGATGGTGGCCGCCGCTCGGGTGCGCTTCGGCCCCATCGACGTGCTGTTCAACAACGCTGCCGTGTTCGACATGGCGCCGCTGCTCGACTCCGACGAGCGCATGTACCACCGTCTGTTCGACGTGAACGTGAAGGGCATGTTCTTCGTGATGCAGGCGGTGCTGCGGCAGATGGTCGACGGCGGGCTGAAGGGCAGCATCATCAACCTGGCCTCGCAGGCGGGCCGGCGCGGCGAGGCGCTGGTGTCGCACTATTGCGCCACCAAGGCGGCGGTGATCAGCTATACGCAGTCGGCCGCGCTCGCGATGGCGCCGCACGGCATCCGCGTCAACGGCATTGCGCCGGGCGTGGTCGACACGCCGATGTGGGACCACGTGGACGCGTTGTTCGCGCGCTACGAGCAGCTGGCGCCCGGCGAAAAGAAAATCGCGGTCGGCAAGGCCGTGCCGCTGGGCTACATGGGCCGGCCGGCCGACATGGCGGGCGCGGCGGTGTTTCTGGCAAGCGACGAGGCCTCGTACATTACCGCACAGACATTGAACGTGGATGGCGGTAGTGTGATGAGCTGATACCGCAATGGCAGGAGCGGGAACATGAACATGCATCGCCCTCGCGTCCCGGAGCTCGAGCACGAGCTGGCACGCAACCCCCAGCTGGGTTACGAGCCGCAGGGCAGCTACGGCAGCGTGCGCTGCCTCGAGCACGGCTACCCGAACCAGCTCGTGCGCTGGCACTACCACGAAGAGTACGAGCTGCACCTCATCGTCGCCACGCGCGGCAAGGTGTTCGTGGGCGATCACATCGGCCACTTCGAGCCGGGTCACCTGGTGCTGACCGGCCCGCGCCTGCCGCACAACTGGATCTCGACCGACACGCCCCCCGAAGGCGTGCCGCTGCGCGACGTGGTGATGCAGTTCGCCGACGCGCCGATCCGCGAGGCGTCCGAGGTGTTCCCTGAAATGCGCGAGGCGCTGCCGCTGCTCGAGCGTGCACGCTATGGCGTCGAGTTCTTCGGCCTGAGCCAGCAGGTGCGCGAGCGCTACCAGCGCATCAAGGAAAGCCACGGCCTTAAGCGCTTCGGCGAATTCGTCGATCTGCTCGGCGAGCTGGCGAGCTGCACCGACTACCGGCTGCTGTCGACGGTGCAGCTGCAGAGCACCGAAGACGACTCCACGCTGGCGCGCATCAGCAGCATCGTCGACTACATCACCGAGCACTGCACCGAGCAGCTCACGTTGCCCGAGGTGAGCGCCCGCGTGGGCATGACGCCGAGCCAGTTCTCGCGCTTCTTCAGCCGGGCCACCGGCAACACGTTCACCGAGTTCGTCAACCGCTTGCGCATCAACAAGGCGTGCCAGCTGCTGATGGAGACCGACCGCTACATCACCAACGTCTGCTACGACGTCGGTTTCAACAACGTGGCCAACTTCAACCGCCGCTTCCTGCAGATCAAGGGCGTGACGCCGAAGGAGTTCCGGCGGCAGGCCGAGGCCCGTTTCGGCCAGGCGGCATGACGGCCTGCTACCTCGGGCTCGACCTCGGCACCTCCGAGCTCAAGGCGCTGCTGCTCGATGGCGACCACCAGGTGCTCGGCACCGCCGGGGCGCCCTTGCAGGTGCAGCGCCCGCAGCCGCTGTGGTCCGAGCAATCGCCCGCCGACTGGTGGCGCGCGCTCGAATCGGTGATGGCCCGGCTCGCTGCCGCGCACCCGCAGGCGCTGCGCCGGGTGCGGGCGATCGGCCTGTCGGGCCAGATGCATGGAGCCGTGCTGCTCGACGCGAACAACGAGGTGCTGCGCCCCGCCATCCTGTGGAACGACGGCCGCAGTGCCGCCCAGTGCGAGGCGCTGGCCCGCGAGGTGCCGGCGCTGTCTCAGATCACCGGCAACCTGGCGATGCCCGGATTCACCGCGCCCAAGCTGCGCTGGGTGCGCGAGCACGAACCGCAGCTCTTCGCACGGGTGGCTCGCGTGCTGCTGCCGAAGGACTACCTGAGGCTGCGCCTGTCGGGCGAGGCCGTCACCGACTGCTCCGACGCCTCGGGCACGCTGTGGCTCGACGTGGGCGCACGCCAGTGGTCGCACGAGATGCTCGCCGCCTGCGGGCTCGGCGTGCACCAGATGCCGCGCCTGGTGGAAGGCAGCGAACCGTCCGCATGGCTGCACCCCGAACTCGCGGCCCGTTGGGGCTTGCCTGCCGAGGTGCGTATCGCCGGCGGCGCGGGCGACAACGCTGCCAGTGCCGTAGGGATCGGCGCGGTGCAGCCTGGCCGCGGCTTCGTCTCGCTCGGCACGTCGGGTGTGGTGTTCGCGAGCACCGACCGGTTCCTGCCCAACCCCGCGCAGGCGATGCATGCGTTCTGCCACGCGCTGCCGGGACGCTGGCACCAGATGGCGGTGATGCTGTCGGCGGCCAGCGCGGTCGACTGGGCCGCCCGGGGGCTGGGGCTCGGCGACGCGTCCGAGCTGATGGCCGTTGCGCAGCAGGCTGCGCTGGACGACGCGCCGCTGTTCCTGCCTTACCTGTCCGGCGAGCGTTCGCCGCACAACGATGCGCACGCGCGCGGCGTGTTCTTCGGGCTCACGCATGCGCACGCACAGCCCGAGCTCGCTTATGCAGCGGTGGAGGGGGTGTGCTTCGGGCTGCTCGACGGCTACCGCACGCTGGCCATGCCCGCGCATGCGCCGGTGACCGAGCTGTCCGCGGTCGGCGGCGGCAGCCGCAGCGCGTTCTGGCTGCAGCTGCTGGCCGACGCGCTGGCCGTGCCGGTGTGCACGCACCAGGGCAGCGAGGCCGGCGGCGCGCTGGGTGCGGCACGGCTGGCGTGGTTGAGCGACGACGGCGCGCCGGACGAGGTGTGCCGCGCGCCGCCGGTCGCACGGTACTTCGAGCCCCGCCCCGACCGGCATGCGGTGCTGCAGCAGCGCCACGAGCGCTACGAGCGGCTGTATGCCGCGTTGCGTGCGGAGTTTCCGCGCGCCTGAGCCTGGGGCCTGCTCAATAACAGGCCCTATGCCGGCGAAGCCCAAAAAAATGGCCGCGCAGTTGCGGCGCGGCCAAGGCTCAGTACCAGGAGACAAGCAGGCATCGTAGGTCGGTTGCCGTCGAATCACTGGCGGCAATCCAGGGCCGCTGGCGTCGAAAGCACCGATGCTGCGATGGCGGGACAGCGAAAAGTGAACCGCCCGCGCCGCGCAGCCGCTCAGCCGTTGAGCTGCAGCAGGTGCAGTTGCCGGGCAAAGGTCTCGGGCAGCACGCCCATTGCCGCCGGCATGGCGGCCTCCCGCAGCGACTGCGTGGTCTGCTGCGTGAGGCGCGCCAGCAACCGCACCGAGGCACGGGTCTGGCGACAGGAGTTCATGGCCGTCACCAGCGAATGAAGACGCGACTCGGCATCGCCCGAGTCCGGTTGCCCGGCGAGGCGCTCGAGCAGGTTCTCGCGCATGCGTTCGAGCGACGCGGCGCCGCGGTCGACGCAGTGGCACGTCACGTCGGCGAGGGCGGCGACGGCGGCGGCGATGGTCGCTGCATGCTGCGCCGCCGCCGGGCCGCTGTGGTGAGGGTCGGTGCGTGCACCTGCCACCAGGTCATCTGCCAGGCAGGCCAGCACGCGCAGTGCGTCGAGCAGTGCGGCGATCCTGTCGCCCTGCGACTGCGTGTGCTCGCGCAGTTGCCGCCAGGCCTCGGCGTCGTCGGTGTCGTGGGGCTGGTCCATCTTGTCGCCTTCCGTTCACTTCGCGTAGTAGCCGGCCTGCCGCATCTCGGACTCGGCCTGGCGTTGCGCAGATGACAGCGCCTCGGCTACCGACACCTGGCCGCCGAGTGCCGCGCTGATGCGCCGGCCGGTCTCGTTGCCGATGGTCTGGAACTCGGGGATGGAGGCGAACTGCACACCCACATAGGGCGACTTCGGTAGCGTGCTGTTGCCGGGGTCGGTGAACGCGATCGCCATCGCCTCGTGGAACGCAAAGCTGCTGGCCTGCAGGAACTCGGGCCGCTTGTAGGTGGAGGTGCGCGTGCCGGTGGGGATGCGGGCCCAGCCGTCGGTGCGTGCGACGAGCTCGATGTATTCGCGCGAGGTGGCCCAGTTGACGAAGCGCTGCGCGGCATCGGCCTTGGTCGTGCCGGCAGGGATGGCCAGCGACCAGGCCCACAGCCAGCTCGCGCCTTTTTGCGTGACGGCGGTGGGCGCCTGCGCGAAGGCCACCTTGTCGGCCACCTTGCTCTGCCGCGGGTCGGACACGAAGGACGCGGCGATGGTGGCGTCGATCCACATGCCGCACTTGCCCGCATTGAACAGCGCCAGGTTCTCGTTGAAGCTGTTGTTGCCCGATTCCGGAGGACCGTAGTTCTTCATCAGGTCGACGTAGAACGCGATGGCCTTCTTCCACGGGTCGCTGTCGATCTGGGGGCGCCATTGCATGTCGAACCATTGCCCGCCGAAGGTGTTGACCATCGTCGACAGCAACGCCATGTTGTCGCCCCAGCCGGGCTTGCCGCGCAGGCAGATGCCATACACGCCGGCCTTCGGATCGTGCAGCTTCGCCGCCACCTTGCGCACCTCTTCCCAGGTGGGCTGGTAGGACAGCGCGATGCCGGCCTTCTGCACCAGGTCCTTGCGGTACATCAGCATCGAGCTCTCGCCGTAGAACGGCGCGGCGTACAGCGTGTTGTTCACCGTCAGGCCCTTGCGGATGGCGGGCAGCAGGTCGCCCACGTCGTACTTCTCTTCCGGCTGGAAGGGCCGCAGCCAGCCCTTGCGCGCCCAGATCGGCACCTCGTACATGCCGATGGTCACGATGTCGTACTGGCCGCCCTTGTTGGTGATGTCGGTGCTGACCTTCTGGCGCAGGTCGCCTTCGCTCAGCGTGACCCATTTCACCGTGATGCCCGGGTTGGCCTTCTCGAAGTGAGACGTGAGCTGCTGCATCTTGATCATGTGGCCGTTGTCGACCGTCGCGACGAGCAGTTCGGTGGCGTGGGCAGACCACGGGGCGGCCAGCGCCAGGCTCCACGCCAGGGAAATGCGGAACTTCATAGCGTCTCCTCGGTTGGGTCTTCGGTGGTGTAAAGGTACCCCCCTGTAATCAGATGTATTGATACCGCCGCCATGCAAGAACCATCATCCTTTGCAGCCGGGGAGCGGGGTTCTACCGAAGTCGCGTGCGCTTCGCGCGCTGCTGCGCCGCGCACTGCGCAAAATTCCACACGCGCCGCAGAAAGTGTTTCGAGAGGTGTCTAGTCGCAGGCGCCTCCGCCGATAAGCACAGTGCCGCCGCTGGTGTCGTGCGCTCAGACGAACGTCTGACCCCTGCCAGCCTGCGAGGGAAGGGCCGTCGCCTCCACGCCTTGCGTCGCGTCGCATCTGCCGACGCTCCACGCCCCGCGCCCTCGCTCCTTTCACGCTCGCGCCCGGTCCCGCTTCGCGGTTGAAGGGCGCATGCCGTGATGCCCGTGGCCTCATTAGTTCATCCCAGGATCCATCATGAAATCGTCGCCTCTGCGTTGGGCGTCGTTGTTGAGCTTGTCCGTGCTGTTCGCCTGCGGTGGCGGCTCGGGCGGCGACGAATCCAGCGCATCGTCCACAACGGGGGAAGCGGTGCTCGTCACCACGTCTCCCACGGCCGACCAACCGGCCGAATCTTCCGCACCGCCGGCGGCGCAGACGGAACAGCTTGCCTCGCAAC
This sequence comes from uncultured Caldimonas sp., assembly GCF_946480305.1. Next base: position 31,447 of record NZ_CAMLJQ010000009.1, on the reverse strand, counting down.
TGTTCACCACGGCCGATTCGGACGGACTCCTGCTGCTCGCGAACTCCGACTTCGAGACTTCGTTCGGGAGCACCGGACCCGGCTGGACGGTCGCGGCCGCAGGAACGCCGGCACCACTGTTCGAAGCCGCACGTGAGACCTCCGTGCAGAACGTGCACACGGGCTCGGCGGCACAACGCTTTCGCGTGTTGCAGCGCGCCGAGGGAGGCGACGCACAGCTGGCCTACCCCTACGGCTTCGTTGCCGACAAGACGTACCGCGTCACGCTGCAGCTGAAGGCCGAAGCGCCGACGAGCGCGGTGGTGCGGCTGCAGCGCGACGGCAGCACGCCGGAAGCCTACGCTTCGCAGACCGTCGAACTCGACACGACTTGGCGCGAGGTGCAGATCGAAGGCACCTACAGCGGTTCGGCCGCGGGTTCGGTGCGGCTGGCGCTGATCGACACGGGTGTGAACGTGTACGTGGACAACGTCACGCTGCACGAGGTGCTCTCAGCGCCCGTGGCGCCGATCAACCTGCCCGCAGCGGGCGGCACCGCAACGCAGTACACGCAGGTGGTGTCCTCCGGCGCCGAGGGTACCTACACCTCGCTGGCGCCCGGCTGGAAGATCAACCACTGGGGCAGCCCTACCCCGAAGTGGTCGATGGGCAAGGAGACACGCCCCGAATACGTGCATACCGGAGCCGCGTCGCAGCGATTCCAGCTCATCAGCAAAGGGGGCGGGGATGCGCACCTGATCTACCCGTATGCGTTCGCCAAAGGCAAGAAGTACCGCGCCGTGCTGTACTTGCGCTCGGATGTGGAAGCCACCGTCGAGGTGCTCCTGCGGCGCGACGCCGCCCCCTGGGACCCGTTCGCGACCAAGACGGTCGTCCTCACGCCGCAGTGGCAGAAGGTCGAGTTGACCGGCAGCTACATCGGCGACGTGAGCGGTTCGCTGCGCATCGCGCAGAAGACCCTGGGCGCGACGCTCTGGGTCGACACGATGAGCATCGACGAGGTGGCACACAACGCGATGGCGCCCGTCAATACCAGCCCGATACCGGCACAGCTGTTCGGCATGCATTTCGTGCGCTTCGGCGTGCACCAGAACTGGCCCAGTCTCGGCCACGGCATGGTGCGGCTCTGGAACAGCGGCACCACGTGGCGCGACCTGGAGCCGACCAACGACGTGTGGGATTTCAACGGGCCCCATGGCAAGCGGCTCGACATGCTGGTGGACTTCGTGCAGCGCTCCGACGCCACTGCCGGCATCCTCTACACGCTCGGGCAGACACCGCAGTGGGCAGCGCAGATGCCCGACGCGGAGTCGCTCTATGGCCCGGGTGCCAGCAGTCCGCCCGCGAACATGGACGACTGGCGTGACTACGTGCGCACCCTGGCGCGTCGCTATGCCGGCCGCATTCGGCACTGGGAGTTGTGGAACGAGCCCGACTATGCGCCGCACTACCGCGGCACGGTCGCCGAGATGGTGGAGATGGCGCGCATCGCACGCGAGGAACTGAAGGCCGCCGATCCGCAGAACCAGCTCGTCTCGCCCGGCCTCACCGCAAGTCAGGGCATGCCGTGGCTCAACGCCTTCCTGGCCGCGGGTGGCGGGCAGTATGTGGACGTGATCGGCTTCCACTGGTACTTCCACACGTCGCCCGAAAAGCTGGCCGCGGCAATCGACAACGTTCGGCAGCTGATGGCCACGCACGGTGTGGGTGACAAGCCGCTGTGGAACACCGAAGGCGCGCCGGGCTGCGACACCCTGGTGTTCTCGTGTGCGGCCTTCACGCCGACGATCGAGCAGCAACGCTCGGTGATGGCGCGCGCGCTGATGATCATGTGGGCGCGTGGGGTCAGCAACCACAACTACTACTTCTGGGAAACCGGCGAGCCGGTGGCCAAGCTGGTGGAATCGGATTTCCTCACGCCCACGCCGGCCGCGATTGCCTATGCCGAGATGGTGCGTTGGATGAAGGGCGCACGCCTGATCGATGCCTATCAGATCAACGACCAGGTGTATGTGTTCCGGCTCGATCGCAATGGCGCGCAGCAGGTGGTGCTGTGGTCGACGGTGCCCGGCACGGTGGTGAATCTGCCGTCTGCCTGGGCGGTGAGTACCGTGCACACCTTGACGGGGATGCAAGTGCCCGTGCCCGCCGAGCGGCAGTTGACGCTGGGCATCGAGCCCTTGCTGCTGAAGCCCTGAGATCCGCTGTTTTCACGCAGTGAGCAAGCCGCCCTCGGGCGGCTTGCTCTTTTTGCGTGGGCGATCGATCGCGCATCACTGGCATGCGCTGACCCGATGCCGCTCGCCGTGCGCACTGTGGGCCTTTGCAGCAGGACGAGCACGCTCGCGCTGGTATCGTGAGCGCCATGCGACCCATGACCACGTTGCGCTGCCTGGCGCTCGCCGCGACCGCACTTGCCGCATGCGGCGGTGCGACCGCGCAGGGCAGCCGGGCCAGCGTGCCCGACACCATTGCCGAACGCGTGCGCGCCTGCACCGCCTGCCATGGGCAGGAGGGCCGGGCCACCAACGAAGGTTACTTCCCGCGCATCGCGGGCAAGCCGGCGGGCTATCTGTACAACCAACTCGTCAACTTCCGCGAAGGGCGCCGGCACTATGGGCTGATGACCTATCTGGTCGAGCACCTCAGCGACGACTACCTGCTCGAGATCTCGCGCTACTTCGCGTCGCTCGACCTGCCATACCCGCCCCCGCAGACCGTCGACGCACCGGCCGAGGTGATGGCACGTGGCGAGGCGCTGGTGCTGCGCGGCGACGCGAGCCGCGGCCTGCCGGCCTGTGTGCAGTGCCATGGCGACGCGCTGATGGGTTTGCAACCGGCGATACCGGGCTTGCTCGGGTTGCCGCGCGACTACCTCAACGGGCAATTGGGGGCATGGAAGACGGGGCAGCGTCGCGCCGCCGCACCGGACTGCATGGCCAAGCTCGCCGCCGCGTTGACGCCGGACGAGATCGGCGCGGTCTCGACGTGGCTGTCGTCCCGCCCCGTGCCTGCGGGCGCCAAGCCTGCCAGCGCGCAGGGTGCGCTCACCGGGGCGTTGCCGATGCCCTGCGGCGGCGTGCCCACCGAGGGAGCGGCGCGATGAGGCGGCTGTGGCGCAACACCTTGGCGGCCGTGCTGCTCGTCGCAGCGGTGGCGAGTGCGGCGGTGTGGGTGCTGAACCGTCGTGACGAGCAGCCGATCCGGGAGGGGCGGTCGTTCTCGGCCTCGCCCGCGCAGATCGAGCGCGGCCGCTACCTCGCGAATGCGGGCAACTGCGTGGCCTGCCACACGGCGCGCGGCGGCGCGGCCTATGCCGGCGGCCGCGCGATCGAAACGCCGTTCGGCACGCTTTACGCGGGCAACCTGACGCCCGATGCCGAGACCGGCCTGGGCCGCTGGACGGCCGACCATTTCTGGCGCGCCATGCACAACGGCCGCTCGCGCGACGGCCGGCTGCTGTACCCCGCGTTCCCATACCCCAACTACACGCAGGTCACGCGTGAGGACTCGGACGCACTGTTCGCCTACCTGCAGAGCCTGCCGCCGGTCGCGCAGCAGAACCGGCCCCATGCGTTGCGCTTTCCGTACAACACGCAAGCAGCACTCGCGGTATGGCGGGCCCTGTTCTTCACGCCGGGTGAGTTCGAGCCCCGGGCCGACAAGCCGGCCGAGTGGAATCGCGGCGCCTATCTGGTGCGCGGCCTGGGTCATTGCACGGCGTGCCATGCCGCACGCAACATGTTCGGCGCCACCAGCGAGAACCTCGAACTGAGCGGCGGGCTGATCCCGATGCAGAACTGGTACGCACCCTCGCTTGCATCGGCCGACGAAGCCGGCGTGGCGGGGTGGGAAACCGCGCACGTGGTGCAACTGCTGAAGGCCGGCGTGTCGCCGCAGGCTTCGGTGATGGGGCCGATGGCCGAGGTGGTGTACCGCAGCACGCAACACCTGAGCGACGCCGATGCGCAGGCGATGGCCGTGTTCCTGAAAGACCTGCCGCAGACGCCGCAGCAGGCGCCGCGCGAGCCGGTACGCGCGACGCCGGCCGACATGGCGCGCGGTGCCAAGCTCTACGAGCAACACTGTGCGCAGTGCCATGGCGAGGCAGGAGAGGGCGCCGGCAAGGCCTACCCGCCCCTGGCCGGCAACCGGGCCGTGACGATGGCGGTGCCCGCCAACCTGATCCGCGTGGTGCTGAGCGGCGGCTACCCGCCAGCGACTGCGGGCAACCCGCGGCCCTACGGCATGCCGCCGTTCAGCCCCGTGCTCGACGATGCGGAAGTGGCCGCCGTGGTGACCTTCATCCGCGGCTCATGGGGCAACGGCGCCGAGCCGGTGTCGCACCTGGACGTGCTGCGCTACCGGCGCGGCGCGGCGCAGTAGGGCCGCCGGTACCGTCACGACGAGGCCAGCAACTCGGCCAGCGCCTGCACCAGCTGGTCGCACTGGGCTTCGGTGCCGACGCTGATGCGCAGGAAGCGCGCGATCTTCGGTTGGCTGAAATGCCTGACGAGGATCGCCCGCTCGCGCAGCTGGCGTGCCAGCCCGGCGGCGTCATGCCCAGGATGGCTTGCGAACACGAAGTTGGCCGATGACGGCAGCACCTCGAAGCCGAGCGATTGCAATGCAGCGCTGAGCCCGTCGCGGTTGCGCTTCACGCGTTCGCAGGTCTGCCGGAAGTGCGCGTCCGCGCCGATGGCGGCTTCGGCCGCCGCCAGTGCGAGCCGGTCGAGCGGATAGGAGTTGAAGCTGTTCTTCACCCTCTCCAGGCCCGCGATCAACTCCGCGGCGCCGAGCGCGTAGCCGACGCGCAGGCCCGCGAGCCCGCGCGACTTCGACAGGGTCTGTACCACCAGCAGGTTGGGGTGCCGGTCGATGAGGCCGACCGCGCTGGCGGCGCCGAAGTCGACGTACGCCTCGTCGACGATCACCACCCGGTGCGGCTGCAGGGCGAGCAGCCTTTCGATGTCGGCCAGCGGCAATGCGATGCCGGTGGGCGCGTTGGGGTTGGGCAGCACCACGCCGGCGCAAGGCCTGTCGTAGCGGGACAGGTCCACCTCGAACCGCTCGTTCACCGGTTGCGGCTCGCACGGCACGCCGAACAGCGCGCAATACACCGGGTAGAAGCTGTAGCTCACGTCGGGAAACAGCACCGGCTCGTCACGCAGGAAGTACGCCATGAAGGCCAGGCCGAGCACTTCGTCGGAGCCGTTGCCGACGAACACCTGCTGTGGCTGCAGCCCGTGGTGCCGTGCGAGGGCGTGCTTCAGCCGTCGCGCGTCGGGGTCCGGGTAGAGGCGCAACGCGTCGTCCGCGGCGGCCCGAATCGCGGCCAGCACTTCGGGTGCCGGCCCGTACGGGTTCTCGTTGGTGTTGAGCTTCACCAGACCCGGCAGGTCGAGCTGTTCGCCGGCCCTGTAGGGCGTGAGCGTGCGGATGCGGGGACTCCAGTAGTGGCTCATCGGTGCATCTTTCAGGGGTGGAAAAACAAAAAGGCGCCTTGCGGCGCCTCGGGTGGGGATGACTGCAGATCGGTGTCTAGCGGGAAGAAGGCAAGACGTGAGCAGGCAGCACGCACCAAGGCGCCCGGGCGGGGCGATGGTGGTGGTGGGGGAGGTGGCGCTGCGTCATCACGGGCGGAGTATGCACCAAGGCCGGCAGCGTCAGGGCGCCAGCATCGATCCCCGGCAGTCGGCGGCGCCGCAGCGGCACGCAAAGGTGGAGGGGTCGTTGCTCTCCGCATCCAGCGAGTAGTCGAGGAACAGCTCTTCGCCAGGTGCGATCTCGCGCGTCGTCTCGATGCTGATGTGCAGCCCGCCGGCGTCGTCTTCCACCTCGTAGGCCGCGCAATTGGGCTCGCACGAATGGTTGATGTGCTGTGTGGCGTTGCCGCCCTGGGCCCCGTCGATCAGCGAGCCGTCGGACAGGCCGAAGACGTAGGTGAGCGCGTGGTCCCAGCGGCGCGCCCTGGCCTGGCGGGGCGAGTAGCGGCGGCCTTCGTACAGGCCGAGCACGTGGCCGGTTGGCAGCGTGCGCAGCGCAAAGACGCCGCGCCCGTGCACGGGGCTGTCGCGGACTTCGATGTCGTCGGGCGAGGGTTGTGCGTCGTCGGTGGAACGGGCTTCGTGCAATGTGATCGTCATGGTGGGTTCGGCAGGAAGGCGGGCATTCTGCTGCATTGGGCCGCGCGCCCGCGCTTTCCCCCACAAAGTTGCAGGCACGCACTTGCTCGGTGCCGCGACCCTGCGCTGCAGCCCGTTTCGTGCCGGGCTACCATCGCGCTCCTGCACCTCGCCAGGAGTTCCCGCATGTCTGCCACCGAGACCGTTTCCACGCAAGAAGCGCGCCCCGCTTTATCCATCGAGAAGATCGCGGTGATGGGCGCCGGTGCGGTCGGCTGCTACTACGGCGGCATGCTCGCGCGCGCGGGTCACGAGGTGGTGCTGATCGCACGCCCTGAGCATGTGCAAGCCATCGAACGCGACGGCCTGCGCCTGGAGACGCAACAGTTCGACGAACGCGTGCGCCTGCGAGCCAGCACCGACGCGAGCGCGGTGCGCGACGCGGGCCTGGTGCTGTTCTGCGTGAAGTCCACCGATACCGAGAGCGCCGGCGCGCAGCTGCGCCCGCACCTGGCCCCTGGCGCCTTGCTGCTGACGCTGCAGAACGGCGTGGACAACGCCGAGCGCCTGCGCAACGTGGTGCCGCACGAGGTGGCGGCGAGCGTGGTGTATGTGGCCACCGAGATGGCCGGACCCGGCCACGTCAAGCACCACGGCCGGGGTGAGCTGGTGATCGAGCCGTCGAGCGCCGGCGATGCGGTGGTGAAGATGCTGGCCGCAGCCGGGGTGCCGGCCGAGGTCTCCGAGAACGTGCGCGGGGCCTTGTGGGCCAAGCTGGTGCTCAACTGCGCGTACAACGCACTCTCCGCCATCTCGCAACTGCCCTATGGCCGGCTGGTGCAAGGCGGCGGGGTGCCGGAGGTGATGCGCGACGTGGTGGCCGAGTGCATGGCGGTCGCACGGGCCGACGGCGTGGAGATCCCGGGCGACGTGCAGGCCGCGGTGCGGCGCATTGCCGAGACCATGCCGGGGCAGTATTCGTCCACCGCGCAGGACATGGCACGCGGCAGGCGCAGCGAGATCGACCACCTCAACGGGCTGGTGGTGCGCCGGGGCGAGGCGCTGGGTGTGCCCACGCCCGTCAACCGCGTGCTGCACACCCTCGTGAAGCTGCTGGAAGACAGCCGCGCCGGCCGCGTTTGACCGCGCTCCAGCCTGCCCCCGGCGCGGCCGGCATCATGATGTTCCAGCTTTCCATCGTGGGAAGGCGCACCGACCGTTGGCCCATGTCCCCGTCGGCAGAGGTGTTTCCAACACGATCCGCTTGACCCTGACATGATGGGAAGGTCGAGGATCGCTGCATCCAGGACATCTTGAAGGAACCGGCATGAACAGCAGCAGCGCAACCCTGTCTCCCACCACCGGCCTGAGGCTGCCGGTGACCGGCATGACCTGCGCCTCGTGCGTGACGCGCGTGGAAAAGTCATTGAAGAAGGTGCCCGGCGTCACCGACGTGAGCGTCAACCTCGCGACCGAGGAAGCCTACGTGCAGTCGAACGGCCAGGCGAGCGTGGCCACGCTGGCCGATGCGGTCCGCAAGGCGGGCTACGAGGTGGCCGAGCGCGAGACGCGGCTGCGCATCGAAGGCATGACCTGCGCTTCTTGTGTGGCCCGGGTGGAAAAGGCGCTGCTCAAGGTGCCAGGCGTGCTGGCCGCCAGCGTCAACCTGGCCACCGAGCGGGCCACCGTGCGTGCACTGGGTTCGGTGTCGGATGCGCAATTGAAGGCTGCCGTCGAGCGCGCCGGTTATGCCGCAAAGGACGAGCAGGCCGCCGCACCGGCCGCTGCCCCACGCTGGCCCGAGTGGTGGCCGGTGGCGCTGAGTGCTCTGCTGACGCTGCCGCTGGTCGCGCCGATGCTGCTCGAATTGTTCGGCGTGCACGCGATGCTCGATGGCTGGCTGCAGCTCGCATTGGCCACGCCGGTGCAGTTCTGGCTCGGCTGGAGGTTCTACCGCGCCGGCTGGAAGGCTGTGCGGGCCGGCACCGGCAACATGGACCTGCTCGTGGCACTGGGCACGTCGGCGGCCTACGGCTTGTCGGCCTACCTGCTGGTCGAGCATGCCGGGCATGGCATGCCGCACCTGTACTTCGAGGCGTCGGCGGCGGTCATCACGCTGGTGTTGCTCGGCAAGTGGCTGGAAGGCCGCGCCAAGCGCCAGACGGCCGATGCCATCCGCGCGCTCAACGCCTTGCGCCCCGCCGTAGCGGTGGTGCGGCGGCCCGAGGGCGACGTGGAGGTGCCGGTGGAAGAGGTCGCGGTCGGCGACATAGTGCTCGTGCGCCCCGGCGATCGGGTGCCGGTGGACGGCGAGATCGTCGAAGGCCGCACGCACGTGGACGAATCGCTGATCACCGGAGAAAGCCTGCCGGTCGCCAAGTCTGCAGGCGACCGCGTCACCGGCGGCTCCATCAACGCCGAGGGTGCGCTGACGATCCGCACGCTCGCCATCGGCACCGAAACCACATTGGCGCGGATCATCCGCATGGTGGAGTCCGCCCAGGCGGCCAAGGCGCCGATCCAGCGCATCGTCGATCGGGTCAGCGCGGTGTTCGTGCCGGTCGTGCTGGCCGTGGCGCTCGTCACCTTTCTCGGCTGGGTGGCCGTGTCCGGTGATTGGGAGCAGGCCCTCATCAACGCCGTGGCCGTGCTGGTGATCGCCTGCCCCTGTGCGCTGGGGCTCGCCACGCCCACCGCGATCATGGTGGGCACCGGCGTGGCCGCCCGGCATGGCGTGCTGATCAAGGATGCCGAAGCGCTGGAGGTCGCGCACGCCGTGACGGCCGTGGCTTTCGACAAGACCGGCACGCTGACCGAAGGCAAGCCCGCCCTGGTGGCCGTGGTGCCTGCCGCGGGCGGGTCGCGCGACGAGGTGCTGCGCCTGGCGGCGGCGCTGCAGGCGTCGAGCGAGCACCCGCTGGCACATGCGGTGATGCAGCGGGCGCGTGAGGAAGGGATCGCCGTCCCCGAGGCCCGCGAGGTGAACGCGTTGCCCGGCCGTGGGCTCGAAGCGGCCGTGGGTGCTGAAGTGCTTGCGCTGGGCAGCAGCCGGTTGCTGCGCGAGATGGGGCTCGACCCGGCCGGCCTGGCCGCGGATGCACGCAGGCTCGAAGGCGAAGGCAGGACGGTCTCGTGGCTGATGCGCAAGGGCGAGGGCAGGCACGAGCTGCTCGGGCTGCTCGCGTTCGGCGACACCATCAAGCCCGCTGCCCGGGAGGCGCTGGCCCGCCTGCGCGAACTCAAGGTCGCGACCATCATGCTGACGGGTGACAACCAGGGCAGCGCCAACGCAGTGGCAAGAGAGTTGGGCATCGACGAGGTGCGGGCCGAGGTGCTGCCCGGCGACAAGGCCGCCGTGATCCAGCAACTGCGTGCCACCGGCAAGGTGGTGGCCATGGTGGGCGACGGCATCAACGACGCGCCTGCCTTGGCAGCGGCGCAGGTGGGCATCGCGATGTCGACCGGCACCGACGTGGCGATGGAAACCGCCGGCGTGACGCTGATGCGAGGCGACCCCCGGCTGGTGGCGGATGCGATCGACGTGTCGCGCCGCACCTACAGCAAGATCAAGCAGGGCCTGTTCTGGGCGTTCGCCTACAACGTGCTCGGCATTCCGCTTGCGGCGGTGGGCTTGCTGAGCCCCGTGATCGCGGGCGCCGCGATGGCCTTCAGCAGCGTCAGCGTGGTCACCAATGCGCTGATGCTGCGGCGGTGGCGCCCCACGGCCCACACTGCTGCCGACGACAAACTCGCCTGACGACAGGAGCGCGCACCATGCAAGGTTTGATGAACATCGGCCAGGCGGCCAAGGCGACCGGCGTGTCCGCCAAGATGATCCGCCACTATGAAAGCCTCGGCCTCTTCCCCGAAGCCACGCGCACCGAGGCGGGCTACCGGCAGTACAACGAGCGGGACCTGCACACGCTGCGCTTCATCCGCCAGTCGCGCGACCTGGGCTTCTCGCTCGAGCAGATCCGCGAGCTGCTCGCGCTCTGGCAGGACCGCAAGCGCCCCAGCCGGCAGGTGAAGGCATTGGCGCAGGCACACATCGACGAGCTCGAAGCGAAGCTGCAGGAGCTGCAGGCGATGAAGGCGACGCTGGAGCACCTGGTGCACTGCTGCCACGGGGACGACCGCCCCGAGTGCCCGATCATCGAAACCCTGGCCGATGAAGCCAGCGCACCGGCAGGCAACGGGCAGGGCCCGCGACCGCCGACACACGGACTGCGCGAAGCGCGGCACAAGCACGATCGATGACGAGAGGGCGGCCTTCCGAGGCGATGGGCCGGCAAGAGGGCCGGCCTTTCAGGGGAACCACACGCTCCAGAGGCCGGCCGCCACGTGCCCCCACACCAGCACGTTGAAGCCGAACAGCGCGAACGAACGCGTGTAGCCCCAGAAGTGGCTGGCCCGCTTGGCGTGCAGGTTCTCGCCGGTGACGGCGTACAGCACCATGAACAGTGCTGACGGCACCAGCGTGCCGACGATGAGCAGGCCCATGAGCCAGTAGAAGAAGGTCATGGGGCGCAATTATTGCCACGGTTCTGCGGTGAGCCAAGCTGGTGGGCAGCCTGGCCCCGATCGGGCCGCACACCGTCTGCCTGCGGTGTGCGGGCGTCGGTGAATGGCACCCCTGCAGCCATGGCATCGGGAAGGGCCGCAGCAGCCAAGCCGGCTCCAGGCAAGAATGCACCCCATGTCTGCATCGACGCTCGGCTTTGATTTCGACAACTCCTACGCGCGGGACCTCCCCGGCTTTTACGTGCGCTGGGAGCCTGCCACCGTTCCCGCACCGCGGCTGCTGTTCTTCAATCGGCCGCTGGCCGAGGAATTGCGGCTCGACGCGCAGGCGCTCTCCGGCGACGAGGGGGCGGCGGTGTTTGCCGGCAACCGCCTCCCGGCCGGCGCGGAGCCGCTGGCGCAGGCCTATGCCGGCCACCAGTTCGGCGGGTTCTCGCCTCAACTCGGCGACGGCCGGGCCCTGCTGGTCGGCGAGGTGATCGACCGCCAGGGCCAGCGGCGCGACATTGCCTTCAAGGGCTCGGGGCGCACGCCGTTCTCGCGTGGAGGCGACGGCAAGGCGGCGGTGGGGCCGATGCTGCGCGAGGTGCTGGTCGGCGAGGCGATGCACGCACTCGGCATCCCGACCACGCGTGCGCTCGCCGTGGCGGCCACGGGCGAGGAGGTCTACCGCGAACGCACGTTGCCCGGCGCGGTGCTGACGCGCGTGGCCGCCAGCCACCTGCGCGTGGGCACCTTCCAGTTCTTCGCGGCCCGGGGCGACACCGAGCGGCTGCGCATGCTCGCCGACTACACGCTGGCACGCCACGACCCGGACCTGAGCAACACGGCCGACCGCTACCTCGCGCTGCTGCGCCGCGTGGCGCAACGGCAGGCGGCGCTGGTGGCTCAATGGATGAACGTGGGCTTCATCCACGGCGTGATGAACACCGACAACATGACGCTCTCCGGCGAGACCATCGATTACGGCCCCTGCGCCTTCATCGAGGCCTACGACCCGGAGGCGGTGTTCAGCTCCATCGACCACGGCGGGCGCTATGCCTACGGCAACCAGCCGCTGATCGCGCGCTGGAACCTCGCCCGGCTCGCCGAGACGCTGCTGCCGCTGATGGCCGGCGACGAGAGCGAAGCGGCGATCGCCAACGCCGTCGAGCAGGCCACCGCGGTGATCGACGAGTTTCCGCAGCTCTACCGCGCCGAATGGCTCAAGGGGCAGCGCGCCAAGCTCGGCCTCGAGGCACTGGCGGACGACGAGGCCGTCGAGACACTGGCGCAGGACTGGCTCGAACTGCTGCATCGGCACGGTGTCGACTTCACGCTCGCGTGGCGCTACCTGGCCGATGCTGCCGAAGGCCAGGATGACCGATTGCGCGGGCTGTTCAGCGAGCGTGCGGAACTCGATGCCTGGCTGTCGGCATGGCGGGCGCGCACCGAGGCGCAGGGCGGGGGCGACGCCGATGCCGCAGCACGTGCGCAACGCATGCGGCGCGTCAACCCGTGGATCATCCCCCGCAACCATTTGGTCGAAGAGGCCTTGACCGCCGCTTCGGAGCATGGCGATCTGGCGCCGCTCGAGCGCATGCTTGCCGCGCTGCGCCAGCCGTATGACGAGGCGCCCCAGCATGCGCGCTACGCCGAGCCGGCCGCCACCGAAATCACTGCCTGCTACCAGACCTTTTGCGGCACGTGAGGCGGCACCTGACGCGGCATGCGGTGCCGACCGGTTTGGCCCGGCGAGCACCGCAGCCGCGTATTAAGCGCTCACGACATGCCGTGGCGGGATCGCCGCGCTGCGCCCCGCCAGCCGCTCGAACTCTTCCAGGTCATGCGCGCAGAAGAGGTCGACCGACGCGCCGCGGGTGGCGGCCAGTTCCCGCAGGCGCACCTGTTGGGCAAGACGGGCGCTGCGGTCCTTCTCCATCAATGCCTGGTAGCAGCGCAGCCCCACCGTGCAACGAGGGTGGTGCACGTTCATCTCGTCATGGTGAAAGTACGCGTCCCCCGCATGGAGCAGCCATCCGCTCGGCCCCTCCACCGCAACGCCGGCGTGCCCGAACGTGTGCCCCGGCAGAGGGATGAGTGCGATCCCGGGTGGCACCCCCACCAGCTCCCGCGCCCGCTCGAAGCCGAGCCAGCGCTCGCCCTCCTCGGGGCGGTAGGTCCTCCAGTTGGGGCGGGTGGACCACTGCTGAGGGCGGAAGCGTTGCCGGTCCAGCCACGTCTTTTGCGCGGTGGCGTGTACGCGCTCCAGTTCGAGCATGTGGACCTGCGCTTCAGGGAAATCGTCCAGACCGCCCGCATGATCGAAATCCAGGTGCGTGAGCACGATGTGCCGCACGTCGGCGGCACGGAACCCGAGCCGTTCGATCTGCCGGCGAGCCGTCATCTCCTCGCGGAACTCAGGGCTCAGCAGCGTCAGGAAGAAGCGGCTCAGCCGGCCCTTCGGGTCGGCCACGTCCCGCAGGCCCAGCCCGGTGTCGACCAGCACCAGCCCATCGCCCGTTTCGATCAACAGGCAGTGGCATGCGAGACGGCCTCGTTCGAGGAGGCTGCTCGCCCGTCCGTCCATCAGCCAGCCGCCCAGCGGGCAGGTCGAGATGCAGTTCAGGTGGTGGACCCGCATGGGTGTCGGCGCAGCGGTGCGCGCTTCATGCACCGCGTGTGAAGTCCGGCAGGCCGGGGGCCACCGGATCCGGGCCCTGCGCCGAGGAAGAAGCAAAGAGGTCGTCGTTCTGCACGCCAGTGCCGATCGGTGTGCCGGAGCCGCCCAGCGGGCTGGCGACGCCGCTTTCCCGCAGGCGTTCGGCCGGGTCGATGGCGCCGACGCCGAAGCTCCCCGCCGCTGCGGCAGGAGAGGCATCGTCGGCCTGAGTCGGTAGCCCCGAGCGGGCCGTGCTGCGCCGGGCCGCGGAAGTGCGCTTTGTCATGCTCAGAAGCGCGGTCGCGCCGAGCAGCAGCAGGAGTGCCTTGGTGTTCATGGAGAAATGCCTTGTTGAAGTGACCGGTGAATGCCCTGCCTTTGCGGCCGAGGCTCGCTCTGGCTTGGTTGCAAACGGCACGCCTGCATGCCGGTGCCGCGCGGCATGCCGTTTGCGACGGTCGGGGCGACGGTGCAGCCCTTGCCAGGCTGGTGGGCTGCGCCGACCCTGAAACCGATAGGAGTAGCAAATGGACGAGCTGGACAAACGCAACGAACAGGGCTCGCACGACGAGCAGCCCGGCATCGGTGGCACCGTGAAGAAGGTGCTCGGCGACAGCCCGGCCATGGCGGCAGGCGCCGGCGTGGCGGGAGCCGCGTTGGGCGCGGCCGGGGGCATGCTCGCGGGCCCGTTGGGGATCATCCCGGGCGCGGCGGCGGGCGCCGCAGCGGGCGTGGCCCTCGCCCAGGGCGCCGCCCAAGGCCGGCCCGCGCCGCCATACGACGATGCGTACTGGCGTGAACAACATGCCGCGCAGCCCGAGCAGGTGTCGGCGGCCAACTATGAAGACTGCGAACCGGCCTACCGCCTAGGCTTCGATGCCGCGACCCGCTTCCCGTCGGCATCGAACTGGGAAGAGGTCAGCGACCCGTTGCAGGCCGAGTGGCAGGGCGTGCGCGGCCGCTCCATGCTCGGCTGGCCCCAGGCCGAGCCGATGGCGCGCTGGGCATGGGAGCACACGCGGTCGCACATGTCGGCGCCGAGCCAGCGTTAGCGCGGCCCGCCTGCGGGGCAGCGCACTAGCGGCTGAGAAGCGCGCCCCGCAGCTCCTGCTCTATCGCACGGCGCCGGGCAGGGCGGATCTGACGCCCCAACTGCACGACGCGCCCGCATTGCCGCAGCACGATCGGATCGCCCGCACAGCGCGCCCGCTCCACCGTGACCCAGCAAGCGTCGAAGCGCTCGGTCGAGGCGCTGCCGCCGTTCAGGCTCCGTATCTCGACGCAGCCGCCGTCGAGCGTGACCGTTTCGCCGTCGCGTGCGTGCCTTGCGTACTGCATCAGGGCCAGCGCGATGGCCCCGACCTCCATCGCCGCGAACAATGCGACCAGCGGAAAGCCCGCCGCCCACAGGGCCAGCGCAACCGCGACGGTGATCGCCGCCAGCGCACTCAGCGATGCGAGGCACTGGCGCGGCGTGAGCGAGCAGTTGCGGCGCAGATCCCAGTACAGCGCGCCCTCTTGGCGGCCCACCCGCGCCGCCCCGGATTCGCCGGCGGTATCGACAGACGGCATGACGGCGACGGGTGACACGGTGCGACCGGCCTGAGGTTCAGCGCTCTTCGTCGCGGCGGAAGCCGAAGTAAAGCGCGATCGCCGCCAGTGCGACGTGCAGCCACACATCGTGCCCATACAGCGGCAAAAGCCCGAAGGTCGTGTAGAGCCGCAGCGCCGGGATGAGGCCCATCACGGCCAGCGCGGCATAGATCACGCCCACGGCCCGGGCATAGAGGCGGGCCGCCCCGAAGCCACGCGAGGCCACCAGCCCCCAGACGCCGAACGCGGCATGGAAGAGGTTGTGCAGCACGTTCACCGGAAACAGCCCCATCAGCAGCCCCAGCCCGGCGGTCACCTCGACGTCAGGGTGGGTGTGTTCGGCCGTCAAGCCCGGGATGAAGCCGGCGATGCCCACGAGCAGAAAAACGATGCCGTAGATCAGCGCAAACCTGCGAACGTTCATGGTCGTGTCCTTGTTCGGTTGTGGATGTCGAGCCGCCGACGACGACGGCCGTTGGTGGACGGCGGCAATCGGCTTGCCCGTCAGCCGACCACTCTCGTGGCCGAGGCGTTCAGCTGCGGAGGCACCTCGAAGGTGTGGTGCGGCGCCGGCGAGGGCACCTCCCATTCCAGCCCTTCGGCACCGTCCCATGGCCGCTGCGGAGCGGGCGCGCCTTTGCGACGCAGCGTCGGCACGAGCACGAACAGCAGGAAGTACACCTGGGCCAGCCCGAACACGAACGACGAGACCGAGGCCAATGCATTGAAGTCGGCGAACTGCATCGGGTAATCCGCATACCGCCGCGGCATGCCTGCCAGGCCCAGGTAGTGCAGGGGGAAGAACGTGATGTTGAAGCTGACGAGGGAGACCCAGAAGTGGATCTTTCCGTGCAGCTCCGAATACATCACGCCACTCCACTTGGGGGCCCAGTAATAGAAGCCGGAGAACAGTGCGAACAGCGAGCCGGCCACCAGCACGTAATGGAAGTGGGCCACGACGTAGTGGGTGTCGTGCAGCTGGATGTCGATCGGCGCGACCGACAGGATGACGCCGGTGAAGCCACCGATCGAGAACACGAAGATGAAACCCACGGCGAACAGCATGGGCGTCTCGAAGGTCATCGAGCCGCGCCACATCGTGGCCGTCCAGTTGAAGACTTTCACGCCGGTGGGCACCGCCACGAGCATCGTCGCGTACATGAAGAACAGCTGCCCCGTCACCGGCATGCCGGTCGCGAACATGTGATGCGCCCACACGATGAACGACAGGATGCCGATCGAGGCCAGCGCATACACCATCGAGGTGTAGCCGAACAGCCGCTTGCGTGAGAACGCCGGGATGACCTGGCTGATGATGCCGAACGCCGGGAGGATCATGATGTAGACCTCCGGGTGCCCGAAGAACCAGAAGATGTGCTGGTACAGCAGCGGGTCGCCGCCACCGGCCGCGTTGAAGAAGCTGGTGCCGAAGTGGCGGTCGGTCAGCGTCATCGTGATCGCGCCGGCCAGCACCGGCAACACGGCGATCACCAGGTAGGCGGTGATGAGCCAGCCCCAGCAGAACATCGGCATCTTCATCAGCTTCATGCCGGGAGCCCGCATGTTGAGGATGGTGACGATGATGTTGATGGAGCCCATGATCGAGCTGGCGCCGAGCAGGTGCAGCGCGAAGATCGCGAAGTCCATCGACGGCTGCATCTGGTAGGTTAGCGGCGGGTACAGCGTCCAGCCCGCCGAGGGCGCGCCGCCCGGCATGAAGAACGACAGCGTGAGGATCACCGCGGCCGGCACCATCAGCCAGAAGCTGAAGTTGTTCATCCGCGCGAAGGCCATGTCGGACGCGCCGATCTGCAGCGGGATCATCCAGTTCGCGAAGCCGACGAAGGCCGGCATGATCGCGCCGAACACCATGATGATGCCGTGCATCGTGGTGAACTGGTTGTACAGGTGCGGATCCACGAGTTGCAGCCCCGGCTGGAACAGCTCCGCACGGATCAGCAGCGCCAGCACGCCACCCACCATGAACATCGTGAAGCTGAACAGCAGGTAGAGCGTGCCGATGTCCTTGTGGTTCGTCGTGAACAGCCAGCGCTTCCAGCCATGCTCGGCATGGTGCTCGTGCTCGTGCCCGTGCTCGGGCAACGCGCGCTCGGCGAGCGGTGTACTCATCGGATCTCCTTGGTCGAGGCCGCCTCAACGGCAAGGCAGCGCTGGAGGAATGCAAACGGGATACCCGCGATGGGAGCCGCAGGTGTGTGGCTTGCCTCGACCCCGTGCATGACCCATCCCCCATCCGAAGAACGCAGGCGCGTGTGCTTTCGCAGCCAGGGCTACGCGTGCAGGGCCTGGAGGTGCTGCCAGTGTTCGTTCGGGTACTTGTGCTCCAACCCGGCTCCCGCTCCTGCAGCGTGCTTGCAGTGCGGAGGGATGTTCTTCGAAGCGAGGGCGACCGTGAGTGCCCCTCGACGAGACCGCGAGGAACCGCGAGCCACGTGAGAGGGTTGGAATTGCACGTCGATTTGCGCAGGGCGCGTATCGCTTACAGCGGTGCAGCGCCACCCCGCGCGCATCAAGGCATCTGCCAACTGGATCGGTCCTGCGTGGCGTGCTCCGCACGACGCTTGCCACACGGCTTGCCGAAGCGGGTCTGCAGTGGTGCGGGAGTTTCGATTCGGCGCGTGCGCGGCGCCTCCGCTTCGCTGATCCCCCCTTTTTCAACCATCAGTCCGTGTTGATGCGGACGTGCAAGGAGCAAAGATGATCCACAACCAAATCGCTCGCCTTTCTGTCGCCGTCTTGTTGTCGGCGCTCGTCGGTGCAGTGGGCGCGCAATCGGGCTCTGGCTCGGGAACGAGCGGCGCTTCCGGGGGCACCGGCGGCACCACAGGGTCGACGCAGGGCGGCACCAGCGGGCAAGGCTCCGGTGCCACGTCCGGCGGAACGTCGGGTGCAACATCGGGCGGCTCAGGCCAGACCGGCGGCGCGACAGGGGACACCGGCACCGGACGCTCCGGCTCTGCGCAGCAGGGAACGAGCGGCGCGACCGGTTCCGACGCCGCGTTGACGGAAGAAGAGAAGCGCCGCCGCCGCGGCGCGGGGTCGGGGCAGTCCGGCTCGGGCACCGGCACCGGCTCGGGCACCGGCTCGGGCACCAGCGGCTCGACCGGACGCCAATGATCCGTATCGGTTGAACGACGCCGGGCCGGGCCTGGCTCGTTCGGCACGGAATTGAGCAAGAAGCACCCAGGCCGCCGGACGGCACGGGTGCTTTTTTCTGGGTCTTGCGCGGCGCGTTTACGCATCCGATGCGCCGGCGGCGGCGGTGGGAGTGCGCAGCTCGCCAATGGCATACCTGTTGCCTGGATCAGCGTGGCCTCGACAACATGGAGTTCACTTGCACCGCCATTCCTCGTTGATACCTCGCGGGCTCTTCTGCGCACTGGCGGCCACCCTGGGGCTGTCGAACGTGCTCGCGCAGCCTTTGCTTCCGCAGGAGGAGAGGTTGTTGGAGTTGAGCATGGAGTACTTCAGCGCGGCAAAGGAAGCGGCAGAGCTGGCCAGGAGGGAGGCCGCGCACGTCGACGTGCTCGCTTACGCCGAGCAGACCCGGCAGGCGCACGAAGTGTTGAGCCTCCACGTTGCGCAGCTGCGCCGAGACAAGGGGCTGCCCCCGATCGCAGCCACTCCGCGCAAACAACTGCGGGCCCGGATCGATCTGCTCGGTGCGTTCGACAGGCGCCATTTCGACCGGAGGTACATGCAGCAGATGGGGGTCGACCTGCATCAGGTCGCCGGGGAGGTGTGCCGCCAAGGCACGCAGCAGGCGCGCGATCCGATGCTCCTGTCGTTCGCGCAGGCCTGCGAGCGCTCGATGGCAGAGCGTGTGCACGCAGCGCAGGCCATCGCGCAGAAGTTGGGCCAACAGACGGAAAAGCGCTAACCCGTGCCACCTTTGCCAGAGGCGTGGTGGCCCGTGTAGGGCAGCTACCAGAGGAGGAGGGCGAATACTGGCAGGAGCTGTGGCGAGCAGCGACCGCTGGGGTACCGTGATTCGGCGGCGTAGGTCCGTTCGAGACTGAACTGAGTCACTCGCCGCTGACCTGCTGATCGACAGCTGCGGTTGCCACCGGTCATTCGGCGACCCGCTCGTCGTGTGACCGCTTCACCTCCAAGACCGGGCGCTCATCGCGAAGAACGCCGTCCAAGCTTCAAACGACCGGTTGCGTTCGGCGTGGGATGGCACTCCGACTCGCGGTAGCAGCGGCTTGATCTTCTTCCACAGCGCTGCGCTGATCTGCTTGTTCTTGTCTTGTCCCATGCACCGTCAAACGGATCAACCGCGCCGTGCGATGACGCCGTTTTGTTAGCAGCTCTAAGAGTAGGAGTGGCAATACGATGCGACAGCCTCTCCATTCCTGATGATGCACCAGCCCAAAGAGTACCGATTCCGTGGCTCCGTCGGCCCCCACCATTCCCACTCCCAGAGTTCGTCGCCGTGCTGGACGCCACGGACGAGCTTCTTGAACTCCTGCTTGAGCGCCTTGCCTCGAATCGACCCAAGATAGGTCGTTGGATCGTCAATCCTTCTTGTGATCGAGGACGCAACCAGCTTCAAGCTTTCATCTTCGTTGAGCAATGCGGACTCCGAGGTGCCTAACGAGGCTGCCAAATAATTCGACTCGCAGCAAGCGAGCCGATGCGTGAAGCAGTCCGAGCGAAGCGAGGGGTCATAGGGAGCTCCGACGAGTTCGAGAAACGGCAGTCCGCATTGTGAGCCGCAAGGGCGCGCCGGCGGCAAGCAAGCGGCCCCTCGTTCAGGGGAAAAACCTCAGACTTGCCATCCAGTACCCACCAGCTTCTCGATGTTGTGCACCGAGCAGTACAGATGCCACTGCGCATTGACCTTGTCGCGCCCGCGCAGCGTGAAGCGCGTCAGCCGCTTGCCACCCGTCGATCTGGCGGCTCGGCTGCGCAGTAGATGGAGTTGAACCGGGTCTTGAGGGAAGCGGCCCGGTCAGAAGTCCGAGCTGCGTGAACAGCATCAGCGCTGTGGTGCAGTCGTGGCGTGCTATCGGATCGACAACCGCCCGTTGTTCGCCATCCCGAAGACAGCGAGCGGCTCCAGCCAAGGGAGTCGGCCGCCCGGCACCCTTGGCTCACGCAAGACTCACGGACGAAGGACCGCAACGGGTCGCAAGAACCATTTCGAGCCGGCGGCATGCCGTCTGTCGTGGTTGAACCGACGGCGGGCAGCGTCGGACCGCAGCACATTCGAAGACCGCGTTCTGCTCAGTTGACCCGCGTCAACCCGCGTGGCCGCCACAGCGGCAAAGCTGTAGGCCAAAGGAGACTTCCCATGCGTTTCGCCCTCGTTCTCGCCGCGGCCATTGCGCTGCCCATGGCCGCGTCCGGCCAGTCGCCCCAGGAACACGCGGCCCATCACCCCGACGCCGCCTCGGCACCCGCGGCCCCAACAGGATCCCCCTCCACGGTGCGCCCTGCCGCGCCTGCGGCGCCCATGGCTGGGCCCATCGACACCCAGATGCAGTCGATGCGCGAGATGCACGACAAGATGGCGGCCGCCAAATCGCCCGAGGAGCGTCAGGCGCTGATGGCCCAACACATGAAGGTCATGCAGGACGGCATGGCGATGATGGGCGAGATGAGGAGTGGCAAGGCAGGCATGCCCATGACGCCGGAGATGATGGGCAGGCGCATGGACATGATGGAAATGATGATGCAGATGATGATGGACCGCGAAGCGGCCCGCATGCCTGCACCCAAGTAAGCAAAGGAGCCGGCCATGGACCACGAACGTGAAGACACTCCCGCCTTCTGGCGGTCGCCGGCCGGCCTGGCACTGCTCGTTGCCGTCGCGGTGGGTGGGTTCTATCTGGTGACGGAGCACACCGCGCACCTGCTCGGCGCACTTCCATACCTCATCCTTCTGGCCTGCCCGCTGATGCATGTGCTCATGCATCGCGGGCACGGACACCATGGCCATCATCATGGCCACCCTCGGAGCAGCGACGATGGACAACCCCGGCAGTGACTACGGCCTGTGGGGCCTGGTCGTTCTGAACTCGGTCATCTTTGTCGGCTTCGCGTACAGCTTCTTCAAGCCGATCAACCTGCGGGACTGGCGCAGCTTCGGTGCGTACAGCGCCTTCATCGTGGCATTGTTCGCCGAGATGTATGGCTTCCCGCTGACGATTTATCTGCTGTCCGGCTGGTTGGGTTCGAGGTTTCCTCAGGTCAATCTCTTCGGGCACGATGCCGGGCACCTCTGGTGGCTGCTGACCGGCAGCCAGGGCAACCCGCACTTCGGTGTGCTGCACCTGCTGAGCTTTGTGTTCATCTTTGCGGGATTCACGCTGCTCGCGAAGGCGTGGCACGTGCTGTACCACGCGCAGCGCTACCACGGCCTGGCCACGGCGGGGCCGTATCGGCGCGTGCGCCACCCGCAATACACCGGCTTTGTCGCCATCATGCTCGGCTTCCTGCTGCAGTGGCCCACGCTGCTGACGTTGGCGATGTTTCCGGTGCTGGTGGCCATGTATGTCCGGCTCGCCGTTCTCGAAGAGCGCGACTCCGAGCAGGCCTTTGGGCAGGCGTGGCGCGACTACGCCGCCGTGACGCCGCGCTTCATTCCCAGCTTCTCCAGGGGCAACGGTGCACGATCGGTTGCCAGCCGCTAAGGGGGCGGAACTCGCCTCGGGCCTTGGCGCCATGGTGCTGGGGGCCGGTCTGGCGCTCGTGTTGCCGCAAGGGCTGCGCACCTACGCCGTCCCGTTGTTGTTGGGAGGCGCGCTGATTCACGGCCTCGGCATGACGCTCAAGTACCGGCTGGAGGCGCGTGAAGGTCCACCGCTCTGGTGGGAGCGCCTCTTGTTCGGGGTCTGCTGGGCAAGCCTGGCGGGGTTGGGCATCTGGATTGCGATGGGCCTGCTCGCCAGCCGGGCCTGAGGGCGGGCACCGCCCCTTGACCTTCCCATCACGGCAAGGTCGACACTACCCCCAAGAACAGGAGAACGCCATGCCGACACCTCGCCACGGGCCCGCAAACGACCATCTGCATGCCGGGCATGCCGAAAGCGGAGGACACCCCGCGCACGTGATGCCGGACGGCACCGTCATGGAAGGCGAACACCATGACCATCACGCGCATCACCAGCACGGTGAAGCGCACGAGCACCACCCTCACGAACATCGGCATTCGGCACCTGCTGCGGCGCCGGTGGGCCCCGCGCCTCAGCAGGAGATCGACTACACCTGCCCGATGCACCCTCAGATCCGGCAGAAGGGGCCGGGGCACTGTCCGATCTGCGGCATGGCGCTGGAACCGGTGGTCGCGACGGCGGAAGCCGGAGAGAGCCCCGAGCTGCGCGACATGACGCGGCGGTTCTGGATCGGCACTGCGCTCACGCTGCCGGTGTTCGCGCTGGAGATGGGTGGGCACCTGACCAACCTGAACCACCTGCTGGGGCAACAGATCTCGAACTGGATCCAGTTGCTGCTCGGCACGCCGGTCGTGCTGTGGGCCGGCTGGCCGTTCTTTGTGCGCGCGGTGGCGTCGGTGAAGAACCGCAGCCTGAACATGTTCAGCCTCATCGCGCTCGGCACGGGCGCCGCATGGCTCTACAGCGTCGTCGGCACCGCGGCCCCGAGCCTGTTTCCGTCCGACCTGCGGTTGGCGGATGGCGCCGTGCAGATCTACTTCGAGGCGGCCGCCGTCATCACCGTTCTGGTGCTGCTGGGGCAAGTGCTGGAGCTGCGGGCGCGCGAGAAGACCTCGGGAGCGATCAAGGCGCTGCTCGGACTGGCCCCCAAAACCGCGGTGAAGATTCGCCCCGACGGCTCCGACGAGACGGTCCAGGTGGATGCGATCCAGGTCGGCGATCTGCTGCGCGTGCGCCCCGGCGAGAAAGTGCCGGTGGACGGTGAACTGGTCGAGGGCAAGGGCAACGTCGACGAGTCCATGGTGACGGGCGAACCCATACCGGTGGCCAAGGCGGTCGGCTCGCCGGTGACCGCGGGCACGATGAACCAGACGGGCGGTTTCGTGATGCGCGCCGAGAAGGTGGGGGCAGACACGCTGCTCTCGCAGATCGTCCACATGGTGGCCGCGGCGCAGCGCAGCCGCGCACCGATCCAGCGGATGGCGGATCAAGTGGCTGGCTGGTTCGTCCCGGTCGTCATCCTCGTGGCGGCGCTGACGTTCGCGGCCTGGCTCGTCTGGGGCCCTGAGCCCGCGTTCAGCTACGCGCTGATCACGGCGGTGGCGGTCCTCATCATCGCGTGCCCGTGCGCCCTGGGTTTGGCCACACCGATGTCGATCATGGTGGGCGTCGGCAAGGGAGCCCAACACGGTGTGCTGATCCGCGATGCCGAGGCGCTGGAGAAGATGGAGAAGATCGACACGCTGGTGGTCGACAAGACCGGAACGCTGACCGAAGGCCGCCCGAAGGTCGTCCATGTCGCTCCGGCCGGGGGCTTTCGGGACGAAGACGTCCTCCAGAAGCTCGCCAGCGTGGAGCGGGCCAGCGAACATCCGCTGGCGATGGCGATCGTCATGGACGCTCAGGAGCGCAAGCTCGCACTGTCTCCGGTGACCGACTTCGACTCGCCCGTCGGCAAGGGCGTCGTCGGGACTGTCGACGGGGCGCAGGTCGTCTCGGGCAGCGCCAAGTTCCTCGCCGAACACGGGATCGACGTCCGATCGCTCGAAGACGCGGCAGAGGAGCAGCGCCAAAAGGCGGCCACGGTGATCTTTGTCGGTGTCAACGGCCGGCTTGCCGGTTTCGTCGCCATTGCGGACCCGATCAAGGCCACGACGCCGCAGGCCCTCGAAGCGCTCAAGGCAGCACGCATCCGCATCGTCATGCTCACCGGAGACGGCAAGACCACGGCCGAGGCTGTCGGGCGCCAGCTGGGGATCGACGAAGTCGTCGCGGAAGTCTTCCCCGAAGACAAGGTGGCGGTCGTCAAGCGGCTCACCGCGGAGGGACGCGCTGTCGCGATGGCCGGTGACGGCGTGAACGACTCGCCTGCGCTGGCTGCAGCGCTCGTCGGCATCGCGATGGGGACCGGCACCGATGTGGCGATGGAAAGCGCCGGCATCACGCTGCTCAAGGGCGACCTGATGGGCATCGTGCGCGCCAGGACGCTGTCGCGGGCGACGATGCGCAACATCCGCGAGAACCTGGTGTTGAGCTTCGCCTACAACGTAGCAGGCATCCCGCTCGCAGCGGGCGTGCTCTATCCCTTTTTCGGGCTGTTGCTCTCGCCGGTCGTCGCCGCAGCGGCCATGGCACTGTCGTCGGTGAGCGTCATCGGCAACGCATTGCGACTGCGCACGGTGAAGGTGGAGTAGCTGTGCGTCGAGGCAGCAGGCAGGCACAGGGGGATCGGTTCTTGCTGGAGTGGCTGTATTCGATGTCAGGAGCCTGAGATGAAACTGCCCTCCATTTGCCACGCCTTCGCGTTGTGCGCCGTCCTCGGCTCAACGACGCTTCCGCTTGCCCAGCCGGCAAGCGCTCCGGCCGATGCTGCTCGCCATGACGTCCATGGCGCCGCCGCCGCGGCCTCGGGCGGCGGTTCCGAGCAAATGCACCGGCAGATGATGAGCGGCATGCAGAGCATGCAGTCGATGAAGCCGTCTGGTGACGTCGACAAGGACTTCGCCAAGATGATGCGCGTGCATCACCAGCAGGCTGTCGACATGGCGGAGGTCGAGCTGAAGCACGGCAGATCGCCGGAATTGAAGGCGATGGCACGCAAGATCATCGAGGACCAGCGCAAGGAGATCGCGCAGCTGGACAAGTGGCTGCAGGAGCGCAAATAGGCGCGGCGACCCGGCCATGACGAACCGTTCCATTCGGGACGTTCGACACCTCTGATCGACCCGATGCCCGGGTGTGTTCGCTGGAAGCAAAAAGAAAAACGGCCCCGGGGGGGCCGTTTTCGTTGGCTTGAGCCTTGCACCAAGTGCCGTCGACTTGCGCGCTGCAGCCACTGCGGATGCATCGGTGGAGTCGCTGCCTGTGCGACTTCAACCATTGCCTTGCAGTGGCCGCTAGCGATTCCTCTGCGGTACGCCTGCGGATTTAACCGGAGGTTCACCTCACCCATTGCTCATTGGCACGCGGTTTGTCGGGGCGGTTAGCAATGGGCTGCACTTTGTTGAGGTGATGTTCGTTGCCATCAATGTCTGAGAGATGCCATCAGATTCTGAGACACGGAGCCCGCCGTCTTCCATACCAAGTTGAACTGGCCGTGGGCCTTCGCTTCGCCGATCAGCACCGGCTTGTGCAGGTGGTGGTTCTTCTCGTCCATCTTGGCGACGAACCCGCTCGGGGCCATGAAGGTCTGGCCGGGCATCGCGGCGATCGCCTTGTCGGTATCGGTCCTCTTGGCCTTTTCGACCGCCTGCTTCCGCGTGTAGATGCCGATGTAGGTGGCTTCCATCGGGTCGATGGTCAGGTTCTTCACGCTACATCAAGTAGTTCCACGCAGCCAGGTGGCCCACCAGCGGCTTGGTGTCGACGCGGCCCAGCTCTTCCTCGCCCACAGCGAAAGCCACCCCGGCTCCAGCTTCTTGCCGAGCACGCCGCCCTTGGCATTGATCTCGTCGATCGCCATCAGCGCGGCGTCCCTGGTTCTGACTCGCTCAGGCGGCCTGGCGCAAACCGTTACCGCGCTCGAATTCGGCCACCAGCGTCATATACGCCGTAGCGCGGCACTTGCGCTTGCCGAAGTTCGAGTGCTGGCGGTAGTTGATCTGCACCGGGGTCAGGTAGATTGCGCCGATGAGACTGTCATTGGGATAGGCCGCAGAGACTTCCACCTTCCACGCGTCGAGGGCGATCTGCAGCTCCTGAGCCGTGCGATCGGCGCAGCTGTTGACGCCTTTCCACTGGTGCTTCTTCGTACCCCGCACTTCGAAGCGCTGGTGGCCAGCACCGGAAGCGAAGGCAGCTTGGTTAGCGGCGTCTGCATTTGCCAAAGTGGTGGTGACAATGTAGTTGTGATCCATGATCCTCAAGCTCCTTCAGTTGGTTGTGACACAGTCTTCCTTTCGGGTAGACGAATGAAAGGTTATGGCGCGGCCGTATGGCGGCATATACGCCACGTGTCGTATATGCCGGCCTTAACGCCGTACACCTGCCGGGGGCAGAGGCACCGAGGATGGTCTACATGATCAGGCTTCCCAATGCGGTCGCAGCTGAAGAGGCACTCAAGGGAACGCGACTCGTTTCGAATCCGAGCGAAGGACGGCTTCACCCTGAAGCGGCCGTCCTCGCTGTCTTGGCCATTGCAGCCTTGACTGCCCGCAAGTGACCCGCTGGGGCTGCTGTCTCAAACTTCATTTGCCTTGAACAGCTTAGCTAGATCAGATCAGGCGCGCCTGCAAGAATGCGCTGGATCTAACGCAGCGAAAGGCCGAGCCTGTGAGCAAGGATGAGAAGCCGGAAAGCCAAACTGATCGGATTCACAAGTGGGCCCAGATCTTCGCTTTGGTGTTCACCCCGCTTGCCGTCGCGGCAGCAGGCTGGGCGGCACAGTGGTCGGTCTCAAACCAGGGGGTGCGCAAAGATCTGATCCAGATGTCCCTTCAAGTGCTTAAGGAACCGAGGAGGGAAGGGGATGACTCGTTGCGTCAATGGGCTTTGGATACCATCAACCGCAACTCGGAGGTCCGCCTGTCCGACAAGGCGGCGGACCAGTTGAGCGGCTCTGCCGCTGTCATGCTCAAAACAAATCCATTCTTGAAGCCGGCCATGGAGCCCCGGCCCCGGTGCCCGATGGTCGACCTTAAGGCCATCCCCGCGTCGCAGCTCTCTGCGATCACCCAGCTTCAGGAATTGTGCAACCGCAACCAACGGGATCTTTTCTGGATGCAGAAGTTTGGAGAGCTGGTGCGCGACTACCGACCGGATGGAGCGGCTTCCGCTTCACCCTAGGGACACCGCTTACTGCGTGGTGCCTCCAGCGAAGCCCGCTCGGCAGACAGGCGCCAGCCTGTCCGGCGGTACAGATTCAGCGCACGGCCACAAGCACCCAGACAGCGACGGCACAGAGCCAAGCAGCCGCGCTCGCGCACATCAGCCATCGTCGCGCCGCCCTTCGCTCCTGCTGTTGCCGAGCGATCTCTTGGTTGAGTAGGTGGTCAAGGCGCAAAGACACCGCGCGCTCGAACGAGTCGAGCGCTGACAACACCTTTTGTGTTGCGGCCGGATACACGGGAGTTGGCTGGTTCATTCTTCATAGGTTGAACACTACAAATATCGCTTTACGAAGGAAAGTGATATTTGAGCCATTATCGATGGCGCTCTTCAGATCCTTGTCGGGATACTGTGCATTGAATCAATTCGAGTGTTGCTGAATATATTTTCAGCCACTAGTATGGGTGGTGCTTCGTTAATCAACTGAAGACCTACACAGCGTGCGAGCGCAGCGCTGATGTGAGCGGATGCGCGCTCGCCAGGAGCCAGAACACCAAAGTACCGACTACCAACTCTTCCGTTAAACAGCCAGAGAGGCTTGCGCCTCTCTGGCTATCGAATGGGGAAAGTCGCAGCTTTCCGGGTGGCACCGAAAATCTAGCGCGTCTTTCTCCAATGGTCAAGCTTTGCCTGGAGAAAATGCGATGAGATTTTCGGGCGGGAGTTTCCTGCACGCTTGTTTTCAATCACTTGCCGCGACGGATTCCTACACGGACCGGAGGGTGCCGGCATGCTGACCGACGCCGAACTGCAGGCGTTGTTCGATGCCCGCAGCACGCCTCCTGAAGGCGTTGCTCGAATTCGACACATCCGGCAGAGCCTGCCGGCTCGTGTGGCACGAACCAACAAGATGTCGGGCAAGACAAGGTATGCGCCGCTCAAGATGCCCTTTGTCCTCGAGGCTGAGGCGACTGCTACGGAGTACGTGGCAGTCGTCGAATGCGACCACGACCCGGACGTGCTGGAGTTCTACACCCAGGTCGAGCCGCTGCGAATCGAGTACCTCATCGCCGGCAGCGCTCGCAGAACTCACGTGCTGACGACGCCGGACATCTTCAAGATCACGAGGGACGCGTTTGTTTTCGTTGAATGCAAGACCGAGAAGGAGCTGGTGCGGCTGGCGGAGAAGAACCCCAACCGTTTTCAACGAGACGAAGCTGGCCTTTGGCGATCGCCACCGGCTGAGCGCGCCGCCATCGAATTGGGTTGTCTATTCGAAGTGCGGTCGTCGAGCCAGAACAACTGGACTCTTCACGAGAACCTTGAGTTGCTGAAGGACTATCGGACCGGAAAGAACGTTTCGGTTGACGAGGCGAGTCGACGTTGCTTGGTTGATCGACTCTGCAAAAAGGGCTGGGCGTCCGTCTTTGACCTCGTCCACGTGGAACCTTGCATTCCAGCCGACGCGCTCTTCGTGTTGATCTCTCAGGGAACCGCGTACTTCCCGCTCGGTGACATGCGCCTTGCTGAACAGGAGCGCGCGCTGGTCTTTCGAGACGAGATCACATATCGAGCCCACGCAAGCTTCCTGTCGGGTGGACGGCCCGCGACGGTAGCAATTGGAGTGCCAATGCGCCCGGGCAGCTCGTTCATTTGGGATGGGAACCCGTGGCAAATCATCAATGCGTCAGATGAAGGCATCACCGTCCAAACCATCGGGCACACAGGCCGCAGCCCCTCGCCGCTTGCACACGTGGCTCGTACCGACTTCGAGAAGCTTGTGCGCCAGGGCCGCATCACCGCAGTGACCGAGGGTGTGTCCGAAAACTACGTGAACGAAGCTGAGCAGCTGTTGCAGAACGCAAACCCCTGCGAACTCAAAGAGGCACAACTTCGCTTTCGGGCCGTGCAGGCCTTCGCGGCGCACGAGCGAATCGATGGGATGCCAGCGCTTCGCACGCTGTTCGATTGGCAGCGTCGATATCGGGAAGCCGAAGCGCGCTTCGGAAACGGCTTCGTCGGGCTGCTGCCACGCAGGCGGGGCAACCGTCGTCCAAAGATCTCAGAGGAGACCTTGCGTCTGGTGGAGGAGGTGATCGCTTCAGACTGGGAGACCATCCGGCGGAAGTCGTACGCAGCGAGCTATGGCAAGTACCGCACCCTTGCCAAGGCGAGCGGGCTTACGCCCATCAGCCAAGTCACCTTCTGGAAGCGAGCCAAGGGACAAGCCGGCTTTGCTCAGAAGGTCAAACGGTATGGGGAGAAGGCGGCCTACGCGGATGAGCCGCAGTACATGGAGCTTGAGTACACGACGCCGATGCACGGCGTCCGCCCTTGGCACATCGCTCACATTGACCATACGCCGCTCCCGCTGTCGGTCATCGACTCACAGCTAGCAAAAAACATCGGAACAATCTGGCTGACGATGCTTAGCGACGCCAACACCCGAAAGGTGCTGGCGTTCTACCTCAGCTTTGATGAACCGTCCTACCGTTCCTGCATGATGGTTCTTCGAGACTGCGTGCGTCGCCACAACCGTGTCCCCCAGATCATCGTCAGCGACCAGGGGCCCGAGTTCAACAGCGAATACTGGGAGACGCAGCTTGCGATGCTCGGTTGCACGAAGCGGGAGCGGCGCGCAGGTCGACCGCGAGCGGGAACCGTCTGCGAAAGGCTATTTCACACCACGCAGAGTCAGTTCGTTACGAACCTCCTCGGCTCAACGGACATTCTGGAGCAGCATTTTCGAAGTGTCAGTCCTGAAGTGAGGCCTGAGCGCCATGCGGTATGGACGCTGGAGCGATTCGACGCTGGCTTCCAAAGCTATCTAGAGAACGTATTTCACAAGAACCGGCATGGGGGCATCGGCATGTCACCCGACGAGGCATGGACGTTGGGGATGCGTGCGTTCGGAGCCCGAGAGCACCTGACCATTCCCTACAACGATGCCTTCATCGCACAGAGCTGCCCAGCAGTGCATCGTCGTAAAGCAAAGGTGACACCGGCCGGAATAAAGGTGAAGTGGAGGTGGTTCAAGTGCGAGGCATTCTGGCGACCCGGAGTGGTTGGAACTGATGTTCATGCCCGGTATGACCCCTTCAACGCGGGCATTGCCTACGCCTATGTGCACGGCCAGTGGCACAAATGCTTCAGTCAGTACTACTCGATCTACAAAGGGCTGTCGGAGAAGGCGATCTGGCTCTTGACCGAGCGCGTGCGCCTTACTGACAGGATCTCCGGGCGAGAGGCCGGTATCAACGCCGAGCGACTAGCGGTGCACCTGTTGACGGTGGAGGAGGAGGAAATTGCACTCCAGCAGACGCGAGACCGCGAGACAGCAGCCCATCGCGATCGGATCAACACGCAGTCAAATGCTCCGAGAAAGGCGCGGAGTATTTCGCCGCCGCGTTCGGCCGAACCAGTCGAAGCAAGACTGGCACTCGTCCCTCAGCCCCTGGAGGACCTCTGATGAGCATTCATGACCGACGTCTTCTCGCGTTTCGTGCAAAGAAGATCAAGCACGCATCACTGCGGACTGCGCTCGACAGCCTTCTGCGATTCGTTGAGTACCCCCGGCCAGAACAGGTGGTCGTCCTCTTGGGGCCAAGCGGGGTAGGCAAGAGCACCATCGTCGCTGCCATCGAGCGCCATCTGAAGGACAAGTACCGCGCGGAGATGCAGACCGACCCGGGATTCCTGCCATACCTCTCGTTGAAAGCCCAGGCCCCGCTGGACGGGAACTTTAACTGGAAGGACTTCTTTACTCGAGCGCTATGCCAAGGGGGCGAGATTCTCATCGACAGAAAGGTCACTCCGGCATTTCAGATAGAACTGGATGGCGCAACCGTGGCGAGCACGAAGGGCCTTGTGCGGGAGGAGCTGCGACGCAGCGTCGAAACGATGATCCGGCACCGAAGGGTCCAGGTCATCATCGTTGATGAGGCCAGCGCGATCCTGTTCCAGAAATCTGGCCTCAACCCCGTCTTGCAGTTCAACATCCTGAAGTCGCTGGCCATCGAGCTGCGCATTCCAATTATTTTGGTCGGAGCCTACGATCTGCTCGGGATCCTGGACGGCAGCGGGCAACTTGTGCGTCGCTGTGATGTCGTTCACCTCCCGCGGTACGCGGCTGGTGGGAAGACGCAGGGCAAGTCGGACGTTCAGCACTTCACAGACATCCTTGCGGCATTCCTCGGAGCGATAGATATTGCGAAAGAGGAGGGGCTTGAGCGGCATGTCGACTACTTCATGCTCAAGTCGGTTGGATGTGCCGGCGTACTGAAGGACTGGCTGGATCGGGCGCTCTGCGAGGCGCTTCGGGGAGATGCGCCAGTTCTGTCCAGGAAAGTCCTCGAAGCCAGCGCACTGCCCAACAACGCGATTGCAAGGCTCACTCAGGAAGCAATTGCCGGTGAACTGAGGTTCGCTGACGTCCCGGACACGGACTTGGCTGCGCTTGCCGGTCTTGTCTACACGCCTACGCTCCGTGTGGAAAGCCGCGCGTCGCCAGCGCCCGCAACGTCATCTAAGCCCCGCACCCGCCGTGTCGGTCTGCGCGGTCCAAGTCGCGATCCTGTGGGGTCAAATCATGGCTGACGGCACTTTGGTGTCAACGTCGGTTTAAAACTGACCCACTTTCCGGCGATCGCGTCGGAGTAAAT
>NZ_CAMLJQ010000008.1 GCF_946480305.1 uncultured Caldimonas sp. | reverse complement strand
CAGGTGGCCGGTATATGCCGATCCTGGGATGGCCGGTTTATGCCGATCGCTGACAACGCGCAAGGGCGCAATGGAGCGCCGCCCTGCGGCGCTGGCCGGGCATGCGGCAGAAGGAGTTGCGACATCGAGTGGGCGCAGCTTTCGCCTGGTTGTACCGGCATGACCGGGACTGGTTGATGCACAACCAGCCGGTTGAGCCCTTGCGGCAGCAACCCTCGCCACGCGTCGATTGGGACGCGCGGGACACAGCGCTGGCGGCATCCGTACGGCGCACCGCATGCGAGCTGACACGCGCGGGCATTGCCACGCCGATCCCACTGTGGCGTCTCGTACAGGCTCTGCCCGAGCTCAAAGCGAAATTCGCGGCGCTAAATCGGCTGCCCCTGACACGGGAGGCGCTGCGCGCCGTCGCGGCACGAACTCCCCGGAAGAAATCGTCAGAACTGCTCTAAGTGAGTTTGCATATATGCATAATGATATGCATGAACACACCCTCGACGCTACTTGCGGAGGCGCAGCTGATCGCCGCAAAGGCGAAAAGCCTCGGACTGTCCCAGGTAGACATCGCCAAAGGCATAGGAGCAAGCCAATCGCAGGTCAGTCGCGTTCTTGCCGGGATGTCGAGGCGCCGTTCCAGGCTGTTCGAGAAGGTATGCAAGTATGTAAATACTGCGGCTCTGCCAGCGGGTACTTCCTCCAAAGCAGGAGCGGCTGAACTTGAGCGCGCGCTGGCCGAAGTGTGGGATGGGACCGAGGCGCACGCGGAAGCGCTCGCCCTGGTTATCCGCAGCCTCGGCGTTTTCACGGCGCCGGCCGGCGGCCTCGGTCGGGGCAGATTGCCCAAGGCACCGGGGCAGCGCTGATGCACATTCCTGCGCTGTTGCCTGACGAACTACTCGGCGGTTACCTCCAACGCATCGCCACCCTCAATGCGCTCGACGACGGCGCCGCAGTGTTGAAGCGCCTGCTCCAAGCACCAAACCGGGCTCGCGGACGGACCGCATGCCCTACACCGGTGGAGCTGGTTGCCACCGCTTCCCAGGTGAGCAAGGCGTTACTGATCCGGGGGCACTCCCTTTTCCCCCTGCGCCGGCTGGTGACACGTGGCACCGCACCGGTCGCATACGGGGCAGCGAGGAGCCGAGCCCTGGAGCGGCGAGACCTCGACCGCTTGCTTGAGCCCGGCTCGAAGCGCTGCCCCGAATGTGCTCGAGAAGACGTTCTGTTTTGGGGATTCGCCTACGACCGACGGTCCGCCCAGCTCCCGGGCGTGGACTGGTGCGCCAAGCATGGAGTGCGGTTAGAGCAGGCATGGACGCCAAAAGCGATGGCTGCCGAGGTGTCACCGGCTGACATCACACAAGCCGAACGACGCTACATCGACATCTTCGGTGGCCTGATGGATCTAAGCGAAGGCGTTCCCATGACGCATGCTTGCCTGCGACTGCGCGAAAGAACGCGGCAGCTCGGGCTTCGGCAGCGAAGCGACCAAAAGGGCCCGGGCCTGGACGATCTCGCTCGTGTGGTGATGCCCCGTGGATGGCTACGGCGGCACCATCCAACGCAGGCAGGGCTTCAGCGCGGCGGCACTCTGGATCAAGTGTGCGCCTACCGGCCTGTGCCGTTCACCGCAGACGTGTACGTGCTAGCGCTGACCGTGCTGTACGACTCGGCCGAGGAGGCGCTGATGAACTTTCTGCGGCCGCTCAGCGCCGCGGAGAGCCAGCGGGCTGCTGGAATTCTGGAACGTCGTGCTGCGGGACAGCGACGTAATGGATCGATTCAAGGGAAGGGGTCGATTGCAGCCGTCGCGCCGCGTGTTGAGCCGCAGCAGAGCGGCGACAACGGAGACCGCGGACATCAGCACAACGCCGAGCAGACGGGCGCGGCGGGCTAATGCCCAGAACGCCTTCGACCCAGAGCCGTCGTAATCATTGCTCAAATGGGCTGCGACAAGGGCGACGCTTGACACCCAAGGCAGCGTCACGCTCGCCAGCTGAAACCCAGGCCTCAAGCTTCACCGGCCGCTACACCTACCAGCCTCTACAACAGCAGCCTGGCGTGGTGAACCGAATCTTCAAGTGGTTGCTTGGCTGAAGAGCACTGCCCGCTAGCCCTGTTCACTCTTGGGGACGGCGTCGGGTGGAGCCCCATGCGGTGCGCTTGGCGCGGGGGCCGAAGCTTCACCAGCGGGGCTAGGTGGCGCGATCAGGACAGGCGCCACGGGCAAAGCGCCAGCGAGGATCGAGGGCAGATCGGCCGCGAAGTCACGCAGAGGCCACCCGTGCGCGCCGTAGTCGGTGAACTTTCCCTTGTAACCGATGCGCAGGAACACCGCCTTGTAGACCAGCGCCGAAAGACGGAAGACGACGTCAATAAGCGCCTGCAACTCGGCCGGATCGATCTCGAACGATCCGTGCGCCGCCTTGTTGCGAGTCTCGTTCCACGCTTTGCGATCCGCCTCGTCGATCGCCGCGGCGACAACAAGGGCGTGCAGCTTGTCCTTCGCGCGGCTGGACTTGATGCCGCCAAGAATGTTGCACACTCGCTTGATGAAGTCGGGCTGCGCGCTCGCCGCTTTGACGTGCGCCATCATGTCCTTCAGTTGCTGGAGCACGCCGCTTGCGGGCTTCCCCAGCTCCTCGAAAGCGTCGTCTCCCAGGACGCTCTCAACCGCGACCGAAACCAGGAGCGCCACCGTGTCGATGTTGACGCCCTTCAATGCGAAGATGCCCCCAACCTTCGCCGACAGCGGAGCGAAGTCGCGGCCTGCGGCATTCGCAGCGGCGTAGAGGAAGTAACATTCCAGAAGCTTATAAAAATCGGCGTCGTTGCCCCGCGGGAGCAAGGGCGGTTCAAGCATGCCTTTGTTTGCCGCTCGATGCTGCGCCAGTTCGAGCACTCGCTTGCCGGAGCGCACCGTCTCTCGCATGACCGGCTGCGTGACTGACGCTGTGCAGAAGCGAATCGCCTCGACGAGCCTGTCGTCGAAGTTCTCCGGCAAGGCCGCCGCGGACTGGTTGCTCGCGAAGAGTTCGCCAAACTTCGGCCCAGGCCTGTCGGCACGCGGGTCGTAGGTGACAAGCATGCCCGCCACCTCGCCCGCTGACGCGTTCGACGTGAGCTTGAGCTGCTTCTTGCCCCTCTCCAAAACCCTCTGCGAGTGAATGACGTTGTCCGGGAACGCCAGGTCATCCATGAAGACCATGTGCGTCGCGCTTGCGTCCCCTTCGACGGAAGATTCGCACCGAATCCACGAGCAAGAGAGTTTCACGATGAAGGCATCCACGTGGTGATCGATGTCGACGCTCACCGATTGGTTCTTCCACACGTTGCCGGCGATGTCCTTCGCTTCCAGAGAGAAGTAGCGTGACGACGGAAAGAGCTTGCCTGATTGCAGCTCCGTCTCCTCGCGTATCGACGCGAACATGTCGTAAGGTTGATGCGCGCCCCGCGCGATCACTAGGCGGCCTCCGATGCCTTGCTCAGGGGTGGCCAAGAGGAATCCCGCACAGGAGAAGCTGGACGGCTCGCCGGGCCCGTTGCGAGTGAGCTTGATCTCCAGGCAGTCAATCGCCAATTTGCCTTCGACGAATGCTTCCTTCAAAGCCTGATCTTCCAGGCTGAGACTTGATGCCCGCATCGCCCTCTCCCTCTCTCCGTTAGTCTCGAACTGCCATCAACATAGTGCCCTCAGGACCAGCTTTTCCAGAGTTTCTCGAGCGCGTCCAACCTAGGAACTGGGTCAAACGCAGACTCGTGCGCGACGAACTCGGCAGCACCGCCTTTGGTGGGCCGAAGAACGCAGTCGAGGCGTTGCAGCGCCATGAAGGGCAGGATCACCTTGCCGTAGTCGCTTTGCTTGTAGTCGCCGCGGAGAAGCTCCGCGGTGGACGAGAGGGCGGTGGCGAGCGCCTGTGCGTTCATGTTTCGTTGTTCCCTGTCTGTCAGTTCTTCTCGCCAGCGGCCTTGCAGAGCCTCTGGGAGGACTTAGCGGCCTTCCTAGGCGTCGCGGGCTCGATTCCAGCCAAGCGACTCTTTCCCGCAGTGCTCGCGAGTGAGCCACACCATCAGCTGCAATACCATTATCAAGGCTCGGCCTCGCCTACGAGAGGGCATGCGCGCGAAGCATGAATGAACACCAAAAAGGAGCCGGCGATGGCCGCAACGACCAGCGATTGGGACGACGAAAGCCCCGACGAACGCTCCTCCGACGTCGTTGGCATGGACCCCGAGCCGGGGATCACGCTGTCGGACCAGGAGTTTCAGGTGACGCTGGAGCTCTTTGAAGACGCGGGCGCGGAAGTCGCCCACGTATTCGCGCACGGCGAGGCCTACCTGGGTGAGCTGTCGAAGGCGATGCGGAAGGTTCTCCTCGCGGTCGTAACGCAGCGCGAGATCGTGATCCACCCGCTCATTTCCGCCTCTTACCGGACCGACTTCCTCGAGCCCAAGCACGGCGAGATCGCCACGATCCGCATGTCGGCGCGACGCGAGGGATTTGCGGTGCCAGAGGATGTGGATTCCTTCGAGGCGCTCTTGGAGGACACCTTGCCCAAGGCGCTGTCTCGCCTGCCGCGCCGGGGGCTTGGGTTTCGGTGGGACTACCGCTTGATCCCTGAGGCCATCGCGAGCTCAACGGAGGCGACTGAGATTTCGCTTGTCGACGGCGACGTAGCGTCGCTCGTGGGAAACACTTTCACGCTCGGGAGCGACCGGGTCGACCTCGCCCGCAAGGGGCTGGACACGGTGATGCGGCGCGCGCAGCGCCGCTCGCTCGAAGATCGGCGGTTGCTAGCCTACAACGAAATTCTCCATCCCGTGGACGCGACCCGCTTCCCGAAGCGGCAACGCCAAGCGCAGCCAGGAGAAATCCTCGAGATGATCCAGCACACCGCTCGCGACTCGCGGCGCAACGCGGGAGATCGCCAGGCGGCGGCCCAGCTCGTGACCAACGACGCCCAGCAAATGGCGCGCGACGATCCCGCCACACTGATGCAGCTTCGCTCCGAGATCGAGCGGGTCACGCTCGGGGAGCTGATCGAGCGTTTCGAGCGGCTGATGGCACGCAACCCCAACGAAGACCGCTGGCAGGAGTTCTTCGAGGCCAACCCGTTTGTCCTTGGGGTCGCCTTCCCCCACCCGGTCATGCTCATTCGCGGGCAAGCGCACGTCGGTGGCACCAGGCTAGATGGCGGGGGCGAAAGCATTGCCGACTTTCTATTCGCGCAGCGGCTCACGGGCGGGATTGCGATTTTCGAGATCAAGACCACAACCACCCCGCTGCTGGAGGCTCGAGCATTCCGCGGCGACCTCTTCGGACCGAACAAGCTGCTTTGCGCGGCAATGTCCCAAGCGCTCGACCAGCGCTCGGAACTGATCATGAACTTTCACGCGAAGGCACGGGAGCTTTGCGCCGAGGACGTTCACGTCGGGCATGTCCACTGTTTGGTGATCGCAGGCATGGCGCCGGACACCCCGGCTCGAAAGCGTTCGCTCGACTTGTTCCGAAACGCAGCCAAGGATGTGGCAGTCGTCACCTTCGATGAACTGTTGGAGAAGCTCAAATCAATCCACCACCTCATGGGCGGCGCGGGCTAGCCAGCCGGCCAGTTCACGCAACGCCTCACACACAGAAATCTTGCGCCCCCACGGCAGCCAAACAGTCGGGGCGCTGAGAATTGCCATGGCCAGGCAGTCCTGTGCGAGGAGTCGTGCGTTACGCGCTCGCCAACGCACCGAACAGGCGGTCCTCGGGGGAAAAGACGCTCACGAAGTGGGTGACGGGTTGCACTGACGGCATCGCAGCCACGAATGTGAGGGACGGCTGCCCTCCTTCCATCGCCGCCGGTGCAGCTCACCACTGGCCCACCGTAGGCAGAAGGTCTTCGAACAACGCCATGCGCGCGGGGTCCTGGCTCAGCAGCGCTCGAACGGCAGGCTGTGTGGTCGCCATTGGCCCCGCGGCTGCTGCGTAGAGGTGAGCCAAGGACAGCGTCTCAGATCGCGCGTCCAACGCCAGCCGCTGCGCGTGGATCAGCAGCGAGGCGCACAGACGCGGCAAGCCGGCCGACAGCTGGTGCATTACCTTGGCGACCTTGTCATCGAGCGAGAGTTGCCCTGGCAGCCACTGATACTTGAACAGCCAAGGCAGCAGGTTATTGCGGAAGTACCCATCGCACGGGCTGGAGGCATGCGGCATGCGATGGAAGCCGCCCGTCACCAAGCGCTGGGACGTGCTCATTCGCGTGCCAAACGCGTCGATGCCATCTGGAGTTCCACATACGATCACCGGAAACTTGCAGGCGTTGATCAAGGTCAGCAACATCTTTAGCGCCTCGTCGTCCACCACGCGGAGTAGCAGGCGCGACTGCCCGTCGCCATTGGCCGCACGACGCTCCTTGCGTTCGATCTTGAACAGGTTCTGGATCTCGTCGAGGACCAGCAGGCCGGGGAAGTGACAGCCCATCCGTTGCATCCATTCCCGCGCGAGACTCTCGGGCGACCGCCTTCGCCCCTTCTGCAGATCGCGCAGGTAGTCTGTGCCCAACGCGTCGTCGCCCCCGGCGGCGAAACTTTCCACGAGGTCTCGGATCCTGCCGGAACCCGGCATGTCGATCTTGAGCCACAGCAGTTGCCGGACTGGACCCACGAGATTGGGAAAGCGCTCGTGGACGACTACCTGAGGTTTCAGGCGAAGCGCCCTGATCAGCGCAGTGCTCTTCCCAGCCCCCGAGGTGCCAACCACGGCTGCCGCCAGCTGCACACCGTCGTGCCCGGTTGCCATTGATGAGCCGTTGTACAGGCGCTCCCAGGTGGTCGCAGTTCGGGGATCGCGGGGGACATAGCCTTGGCGCGTGAGGATATCCACTGTCTTCGCCAATGCGATACCTGCGGGGCTGGGGACATGCAGACGTCGAATCGCATAGAGCTCGTGCTCGATCACATGAGCAGGCAATGCTTGCTCGGCCTTGCCTGGCACGGGTGGGGAGTAAAACAGTCGCTCGACGAGTTCGTCGTTGGACAAGATGGGCCCGCAGGCGTCGATCAGGGGATTGCTCCGGTAGCTACCGTGCGCCGCGAGCACCGATTCATTCGAAGGTGACGCTTTCATTCGTCCTCTCCTCGCTGGTTCATTCGCGCAAAGAAGCGGTCCATGGTGTCCTGGTACGCTTCCTTGGCACGCTTGACATGTTCGTCGTCCTCCAAGGGCGCGGGCGACGCGGATTCGCTAGCCGATGCGGTAGCACCATGCGTCCTTTCGAGCGCCCGGGCTTGCGCCACTGGAGGGCGTGGGCCGTGACGCCCCTGCTCCGCGGCCTTGACCTTGGCGACCGCCTTCTTGACCATCGCATCGTCCAGCGCTGCCCGCTCCATGTCTGCCAGCAGACGTTGGTGATCAAGATCGGCCACGTCGCGGGCCTCGTAGGCCTTCGCATCTCGCCACTCTTCCAACGTTGTGTCAGGCAGCGCACGGGCGTTCGACCGCAACTGAAACTCGCACATGCCCTCCTCATCGGGGACCCAGACGCGTGAGG
Source organism: uncultured Caldimonas sp. (assembly GCF_946480305.1). Next base: position 136,792 of record NZ_CAMLJQ010000008.1, on the reverse strand, counting down.
CGCTGCCCGGAAAGATGTAGGCGGGCCGGTTGATCTGCTGGCCCGAGCGGGCCTGCAGCGACCATTGCTGCCTGGTCGCGAGTTCGCCTTCGTACTCCAGCGACTCCACGTAGTTTCCGTTCCGACGCACCGCCATCGTCGTCCGGTACAGCAGCGTCGCAGCAAGTTGCTCACTCGGAACGAACTTCTGATACCCGACGCACGCTTGGTGGCCGAACCGCCAAAGGCCGGCTGGCGAGGGGTGTACGCCGGCTGCAATCATGTCTGCGTTCAGCCGATACCGTCGGTCGGAATGCAGGTTGTATCGCGCGAAGGCGCGATACAGGTACGCAGCGAAGTCGCGCAGAGTGAGAGCCGAGTCGCGTGGATCGGTGCGGCGGTCGTACTCCCGCAGCCGGGCATCGATGGCACCCGGCAGGAAAGATCGAATCTGCTCGTCCTTCGCAATGCGATGTAGCACCTCGACCGGGCCCTTCTGGTCGGGCCGATACGGGGGGTTGAACGCGGTGTTCATCCCAATCGTCACGCTGTCCGTGCGAGCACCCATGCTGAGGTACTCGCCCCGATCGCACAGCAGCATGGCCGGGACTCCGGGGATGGGGTCGAGCATCAGTCCATGTGCGCTTCCCCACAAAGACGCGACGAGCACCGGATCTCCGAACGTCGAGAACAGGGCCAACTTCGCGGTCCGCCACGACGGCCCTTCCAGGCACAGGTAGAAGCCGACGATGGCGGTCGACCAGACATCTACAACGATGTAGACGATGGGGCGACCGACGATCCAGGTCGGGTCGATCGAACTGCGCAGATAGATGTCACCGATGGTTGAGTCGATGGCATAGACGTAGCCTGGTCCGGCCACGTTGTCGTGGGCGTGTCCACGCAGCCCCCGCATGTTCCGGTTGAAATGCCCAGCGGTCGTCAGGAGCCGGCTGCGTTCGTAAGCCTTCGTCTCGAAGTCGACGAGGTTGCGGAACTGGCTAAGCGTCGGATAGGTGCCTCGCCTCAGCACCGCCACCAGCCCCTTATCGGTCATGTCGTACTGGGTGACGTACTCCGCCTCGATCACCTGGCGGTAGATGGACGCTTCGGTCGTCCCGGGTTTGACATATCGCAGGTAGCCGCGGAGGAGCTTGTCGCGATCGTCGGCGGTAACACCGGGCTGCGGGAAGCTTTCCACCTCGCCCCGTCGAACCTTGTTCGGCTTCCTGCCTGCTTTTCGGCGACGCTCGTTGACCGGTCTCGCTACGCCAGGCGCTCCACACCGGAAATACTGCGGCACGAGGCCGAAGTTGGTAAAACCGCGCTGGCAGAGCTGAATCCACATCCGGTACACGGTCGCACGGTGCAGGCCCGAGCTCATGCTGACGGTGCGGACGAGAGGTCCGAGCCGCCCGCTCTTCTGCAGGCTCTCGCAAATTGCGTCGTGGTCGAGAAGACGCCCCAGCGCCGCGCAACGCGTGTCCCACTGCAGTTTGCGTGGCGCCTTCATCTGCTCTGCGCGCGCCGGAGTGCCCGGATCTTCGAGTGTCACTTCTGTCAGATTGCCGCTCTCCTCCATACATCGAAGCAATTCTCGACAAGCGCGCGTCACGGTGCCTGGCGCGGTGACGGGTTCATCCGGTGTCGCCCGGTCCTGTGCCGTGCGGGGCAGCACGAACGCAAGCCAGACGAAGCTCGCTCCCGGCGGCACTGCGACGACCCGATAAAAGCCATGGAGGCCGGGCCCTTCTGCACGGACCGTCGCATTGAAGATCAGTCGCACCATGCTGACCTCCGGCTGGCGATGGGGTTCTGGGCGGTGAACTCCGAGGAAGAGACAAAGCGCACGCGTTGGTCGGATCGCCATGCCTGCGTCAAGTCGAGCGTCAGTGCTCCGACCCAAACGCTCCCCCAGAATGCCGAGAGAGCGCCTGAGATTGGCGTGTCGAGCCGGTCCTGCAGGGTCCGACAGATGTCTTTCATCGTCATTCCGGAGATGTCCGGCTGCAGCTCTCGGCACAGGGCGATGTGAGACGCGGGCACCGGCGGCTGCCCAACAACGTAGGGTAGCCCCGTCCGCAGGACGCCTTGCGAAGATCGGTCGTAAAGCCGAGGGGTGAGCAGCAGCCATGGAATCCCCTGCCGCCGCCAGAACTCACGCTCCAGTCGCAAAAGCTCCATCTTCCGAGGCTGCTTCAACTCGTCGTCGTACTTGATCGAGACCACCAGCCCGGGATCGGGATGGCTGCTCCTGAGAATCAGGGCCAGGTCCGACGTCATCGACCATGCCCGTGCGGCCCCCCCCTGCCTCAGCGCAGGATGGCGCAAGCCGAGGGATTCAGCTATCGCCTCTGTTCCCTCCACCCATCCATCGGTTGGTCCGCTGCGACGTCCGTACGGGCCAGAAGTCGTCGGGAGCTGAAACTGCTCCCTGACCTCGACGACGTCGACACACATCGTGGCGAAAGCAAAGGCCACGTACTCGGCATCCGAGAGCAGGTGGACCAGCCGCCCGCTTTTCACGTAGAGCAAGTGCGACCTGCCCCGGCTGGACGGATCAGATCGCGTAACTTGGTGCCATGGCTGATACTCGGCGCCAGAACCGGTGCCGCGCCCCTGCTTCTCCCACCGCTCGAGAAGTCTCGGTGTGAAGCGTCTTCCTTTTCGCATGTGAACCCCTCGTCGCGTACAGGCGAGCGCGTCCCTGGCCCGCTGATCGCGACCAAAAAAATGACGAAGGGGGAGTTGACGCGCTACCGCAGCGCGGCTAGATTCTGGCTGTCTAGTTCCAGAAATCTGGGCTTCAACTCCCAGTACGAAAAACGCCACGTGCCTGCCAGCCGTGGCGTTTGGTGTTTGTGGAGTGGACTTTCTGGTGCTTGGCTCCTCGCGGGCTACGGTCGAAGGTCCGCTTGAGTGCCGATAGCCCATCGGCATTCGCTGCGTTGCCATCAAGGGGATGGCACCTTCGGGAAACCGCCCAAAACGGGAGCTGGAAGCCTGGAGAGGCAGGGCCGCCGCTCTAAAGGCGGCCCTGATGTGGGTGCACTGTGGCTTTTTGCGTTGGTGGCGTCAAGGTTCGCTATGCAGGGTCAGATCCAGACCTCCGCTATGCAGCCGGAGCAGCCCCTCGAACGGCCCTTGCCTAGCGCACGCCGGTCGCTGCAGGTTGAGCAACGGCTTACAACATCCCAAAGTCGAAGGTCAGATTAGCGAGTCTGGCAACCGTAGCTTCCCGTGCAGCCGCGAGCGGCGGTTGGCCAAGACAACCGCCGCCTCGAACAGCAATCGTCCCCAGTGCGTGGCAGGGGCGGCCGTTCGCCCCTGGATCTGCTCCCATAATGCTGACAAGCTACATGCTGACGCGTGACGCCGGATTCGGCGCGACGCCTGCCAGCCAACGCCAGGAGGGTGAGGCCTTGTCGCTCAAGAAGACGAAGAAGCAGTTGGTTAAGCTGCTTGCCGATTCCGACAACAGCGTAATCGCGCTCTCCGGAAAGTGGGGCACGGGCAAGACGCACCTGTGGGACGAAGTGCAGAAAGAGGCCAAAGACGAAAAGGTCAAGAAGGCGCTCTACGTCTCGCTCTTCGGGCTCTCCACTATGGACCACGTGAAACGCAAACTGATGGAGCGGGCGCTTCCGGACGCGGCGGTCGGTGGCGGCAAGCTCGAAATCTTCAAGAACTTGCTTAAGACCGGTGTGAACGCAGGGGCGGCCCACTACAAGGCTCTGGCGGCCATCAACGACCTCAACCTGCTGCTAATGTCGCCAATCGCCCTTCGAAAGAGGGTGATCGTTATCGACGACATCGAGCGCAAGCACGCAAAGCTGGGGATCGACGAGGTGCTTGGATTCATCGACGAGTATTCGAAGCAGTTCGAAGCCCGCTTCGTGCTCGTGCTTAATGACGACCAGCTCGGAGCCGAGGGCGAGCAGCGGACGCTGTGGACCATATTTCGAGAGAAGGTGATCGATCAGGAGATCAGGCTGTCGACGACGCCCGACGAGGCGTTCTCCATTGCCATCAAGCTGTGGCCTTCCCCGAAATACGAGGCAGCGCTCAGGCGTGCCGTGCTCGCATGCGGCCTGACGAACATTCGGGTCATCGGCAAGGTGGTCAAGGCGGCCAATCAGATCCTGGCCAACAGGGACCTCATCGAACCCATCCAGGCAAGGGTCGTTCCGTCTATCGTGCTCTTCTCTGCCATTCACTACCGCGGCTTGGAGGACGGTCCAAACTTCCAGTTTGCACTCAACGTGGCTAACCCGGATTGGTCGCGGTTCCTCCGCAACGAGAAGGAGGAGCCGACGGAGGAAGAGAAGCGCGAGGATCGTTGGCGCATGCTCATGAGCGAACTCGGCATCAATGGCTGCGACGAGTTCGAAAAGGTTCTCGTCGAGTTCTTGGAATCCGGGCTGTTCGAAGGCGACAAGGTCCAGTCCATCATCGAACGTTACGTTGCCGAGGCGCAGACCATCCAAGCGCGTCAAGACGTCCGCGTGTTCATCAAACGGGCCTGCTGGGACCACCGTGCCACGGACGCAGAGCTCGTCGCCGCCGCCGCCGGGTTTCCGGCGATCGCAGGCCAGCTCGATCCGTATGTCGTCACGGAGCTGCATGGCGTTTTGGACGAGCTAGCTGGCGGCCAGGCCTTGGCGGGCCAGGTGATCCAGTCTTGGATCGCGGCCTTTCAGGCCGCCGGTGCGCCCGCCCCAGAGGGCGACAACCCGTTCGGCAATCCGCTGCATCCCGACATTAAGGCTGTCTTCGACGCCGCAGTGGCGCAACAGCAGGCCCAGGCGACGGTCGTAGAGGCCTGCAACTACATCATTGAGCACAGCGGATGGGGCACGATGCAGGAGATTGCGATGAAGAGGGCTACAGCAGCCGACTTTCAGTCGGCCATCCGGAACATGGACGTCGAGGACCTGCCCAAGTTCATGCGCCGAATGATCCAAATGCGGCTGCAGAGGAGAACCTACGATCCACACTTCGGCCACGCTACGGAGCGTTTTGTAGAGGCGTGCCGCGCGATCGCCAACGACCAAGCGCCGGAATCCGCGCGCCTGTCCAAGTTGATCAAGCGACTGCTCCTCCGGAATGCTCTCGAGCAGGAACTGAATCCTCCGCAACCCCCCGCAGCCGGGCAGCCGCAACCCGGCGCCAGCGCGTGATCCGCAGCGAGAGGAGCACGTTTGGGCCGTTTCGGCGAGGCAGGAAGCTCACGGCCATCTTCGGCGGCAGCGGCTACGCTGAGAACAGCGCCCCGGCTGCACTGGGCTGGACGCTCGCCCAATGGCCCGTTCGCCGGGTTTGCTGCGCGGCCGCCTTTCAAACGTCTTGGCCCGTGCTGCAGCAGAGCGCCCCGTAGTTCTCTTCCGCGGCGGCGGCAACGAAGTGCCCGTAATTAGCTAGACGGTCGAACTGCCCGGATTTCAGTCGCGCCAGCGATGTGGGGAATCGCATGGCATACATTGCCTCAGCGTTAGGCTCCTCCGGCTTTGGCCCGCCGATATAGAGAAATGCCCCCCTGGTCGCCCCACTGTGCAGGAAGTTGGAAAACGCGCGGACACGAAGTGACCGGACCTGCTCCGACATCACATCCGTAACCCGTTTAAGGCGAAACACGCTCAAGGGGTTCGACTGGAACCCAGGCGCAAGCGGAAGGCCAGCATCGGAAGCAACGATGCACTCCTCACCTACTTTTGAACATTGACGGCCCGCGTCGAACAGCGGCTCTAGCCCAAGGTTGTCATACACGCCCCCGTCGTACAAATGAAGGTTCTTGAACGGAAGGGTGATGATCTGCTCGGTGCCGGGCGCGGTGCCCCAAGGCCGCTTTCGCCACTCGAAGCTGCGCGCGCGCAGCGTGAGCGGCCCGATCAAACCTGGGAACGCGGCCGACACCGCCATGGCATTGGCCAAAGGGAAGCTGCCACAGTCGCTGGAGTAGCCAACTTCGTAATCGCCCATCTGGTTGAACTTGAACCGAAAGCGCTTGCCGTTCTCGGCCGTCGTTCCGTTGATGGACCACTCGGGAGTGGAAGGTAGCGCGGACAGCGGCGCTCGTATTTGCCACTCGTTGCGTAGAGCCAAACCGAGAAGGTTCGCCCGGGACAGTAGGAAACGCCAGTTCAGTGGGTTGAGTAGTTGTCGGACCGCACCCCACATAAGACTTCGTCCACACAATGCCTTCCGCAGTTGAGGGTAGACCTGAGACAGATACTCATCCGAGGTTGGCCACTTCATCCCGTTGAACTGGAAGATAAGCCCGGTCAGCAAGCTGCCGCCCGACACCGTGGAGATGCGGCTCACCCGCTCGAGTAAGCCGTGGTCAGCCATCCAGCGCAGTACCCCCGCATGGAATACCATGGCCCTGACGCCCCCTCCGGAAAGCGCTAGGGCGATTCCACGGCCGTGCGACGTTTCGGTCAACGCACCTCTCCTTGGCTAATGCCGATGCCCCTATCCCCGACGATGATCTGCAGGGCCGGCAAGCCGTCGCTCGCCATCTCCAAGGACAGGATCGCAGTCTGGATGCGGTCGTCGATGCTTGGTGTAGTCGAGTGGCCCCTTGGATGGCTATGCCACTCGCCGATGTACTTCACGTTGCCCGCAGTCCGCCTCATAGCCTCTTGCACAGTCGGAGCCAGGCCTTCCTTGCCCCGCTCGAATCCAGTGCGGGAGGCCTTGCTGTCCGGCGGCTCCGGCAGGGCGTCGACGATCACGACCATCTGTTCGATGAAGTCGTAGTAGCCGAGCAGCACCCCACCTGTTTCGTTAGGAAGCTTCGCTGCGCGCATTTCGCGCAGACGCCGTTCGACTCCAGCGTCAACGTAGAGCTTCATCTCTCCAAGGTCGAGCGAACGTTCCGGCTCCGTGGCGACGTCGTGGACACGCACTTGGCCGCTATCGCTGTCGCGCTGCCAGATGCGAATGCGCGCGCCTCCCTGCCCCGAGGCAAGCCGCACCTGATCAGCTAAGCTGCCTGCGTGGGTCATGACGAGCGAGTAGGGCATCACCGCCGAGATGTCTCGACAGCTTGCTCCGCTCCAGAACGTAGACGCATTGCCGGCGAGATGGTCTTCTCCGAACTCGTTTCGGATGAGCGCCCGGTAGTACTGGGCTTCAAGGGTCCGAAGGCGCATCTTTCGGCCTACGTCCTCTATCAGCAGCACGGAGTCACGGCCGTTCGGCGTCAGGAACACCGATACGTGGCGTGCCGCGCTGTCACGCGAACTCACCGCACGCGGGTACTCGAGGGTAGTCGAGGCATCCACTACCAAGCTCGAGGTGTCGATGGCCGCTGCAACCTTGTCGTTGGTGAACTCACAGGCGTCCGCTTCGATGCCTGCCACGCTGCTTGCGTCCAGCATGGTGGACATATGGAGGGCCTGCACCACGGCGGTTTTCGACAGCCCTACATGGGCCCGCAGCGCGACGTGACGCGAAAGGTTATGAGGCTTGATGTGATCCTTGTCGATGACAGTCCACTCGCCCCAGCCCATACGCCCCCACAACGTTGCTAGGAGGCTCCCCAGCGAGCCGACGCCGACCAGGGTGGCCTTTGGTCCGGCCTCCTTGAGGCCGGACTGTGCGCGCGCAGTCTCCCTGCTGTTGAACTGGAGAACCTCCGACGTGAGCAGAGCGACAGACTGCCACTCATACGCTGGTTGCGTGCGCATCACGTCCTTGAAGTAGCGCCCCGCATGCTTCATGAGCACGCCGAGTTTTTCTCCAAGCTCCAGCCGGCTTCCTGCGAGCGCAAACGCCTGGTGCCGCGTGCGCTCCGGCTCGGCGTCAGCGGTGCGCTTGACGGGTATGTTCAAGAGCACCAGAGCCAGCTCCTCCTCGCAGGTCGGCAACGCACCGTCAGCGCCGACGCCCGACTGCACAAGGGCCTTCAGTTCCGTCAGCAGGTTCAATCCCCGGCCTGCCAGGAGGTCTTGCAGCTCGCCGAGCGTGGTGGGCTCGGGCATCACCTCTCCTTGGATGATTGGAGGAAGGTCGAGCTGCACCAGCGATACGGGCAAGAGGCCCTCGCCGGCGTTCGGTACAAGCCTCAACGTCAGGTGTCCGTCCGCGCGCTTCATACCCGGCACCACTGAAAAGCGGACCTCCGTGTTCTTGCGCAGCTCGTCGAAGTTCCAGGGCAGGACCAGCTCGTAATCGGGCACGAAGAAGAGCTGCTCGACAGGCTGATCCGCCGCGTGAAGCGTCCCCTTGGCAGAGTTTTCGAGCCACCACTGGATTCGACGGAGAAAAGTGTCGGGCGTCCACTCGCGCAGCACTGCCGCGACAGGCTCAAAGTAGAGGCACAACTCCGCGGGCGAATCTGGCCCGATTCGGTTCTGGTGCAGCAGCCGCGGGAAGGTCTTACGCAGTGCCCAGACGCTCACCAGAACCTTAGGGTCGGGACGCACCACTACTGCTATGAGCTCACGGTACTTGATGCCGGCAGAGTTCTTGGATGGCACGCCGCGCGTCTTCACCTCCATGACGATGAACTCGGCCTTCGTGTCGCCGTCGCTTCCAAGTCGCACGAATCTTTGGATTGTGAAGTCACGGTTCCGCCGAGCGGCGGCGGCAATCGCCCTGGCCCGGGGCAGCGTCAGCGCTGTTTCGTCGGGCAGCGACTCGCCGCGAAGCTCATACACGTCCTCGGCGGCCATTAGCCGGCTCTGGGCGCAGTTGATCGCACGATGGCTGCTGCTCCGGCTACCGCAGCGCTCTTGAGCGACAGCCCCTGGCTGGTGATTTCAAACTCGATGGGCTCTGGAGCGCTCGCCCGCGGCTCTTCACCCGTCACCAGGAAGTCGTTACCGTCGACCTTTTTGACATATTCCTCGTAGGTGTTCCGAGCCTGAATATGCGGCGGCTGCTCCTGCTTGTAGGCCTCTTTGATGTCCGGGATGGGCCTGCTACTACTGACGATGTACGACCCAGGCTTGCCGCCAAGAAGGATTTTCTCGACGAGCGGCTTAGGAGCCGTCTTCTTCTCGCCCTTCTCATCGCTCAGTGCCTTGTAGCTGCAGTGATGCGGGATGTTGAAGATGTCCCAGGCCAGCCTGTCCATGTTGTCATGCTTCTGGGTCGCTTCGACGATCTCCTCCAGAATTTCCCAAGTTGAATCCCCGACCTCGAGGTAATCGTAGAGGTCGCTGCCCATCTGCATGCGGATGTTGAATATCAACGACGCGTCATTGCGGACGATGTCTTCACCGTCTCCGCAGTGCTTGATGAACGGCGAGTGGCAGAAGACTTCGAGAGAATCCGTTTCGAGGGTGAAGCCGGGAACCAACTGACCAGCGTCGATGAATAGGTTGTCCCGTGCATTTGCAGGCAGCCCCTTCTTCTTCAGTTCTTTCTCGAGCCAGTCGCGAAGCGCCTTCGGACGCGAAAAGACCAGGATCCCCTCACCAGCGAGCAGGCGGTGTTGCGCTTCTAGGCAAAGCACGTACTCCTCGCGCTCAGGATTGTCCTCGGGTTCCGCCAAAAGCATGGCGGCCGGAAACCACATCTCGTTCGCCACGATGCGGTCGCCGCCCTGCTTCTTCTTGTCGTGCTCGAGGTGGAAGAAATCGGTGCTGCCCTGGATGTGATCGAGATCGCCGTGGGTAAAAGCGACGACGTCGAAGTGGCTCCTGTCCGACGCCTTCAGTTCAGAACGCAGTCTTGCTGCCAAGTCGATCTCAGGCTCGTCCGAGTCCTCGGACTTGACGCTGTGCCGGTAGTCGAACAGTAAGCGACGGCCCTCCGTGGTGATGACTTGAGATGTGTCTCCATTCCCCACCGGATAGAAGACCACCTTGTGCGCTTTTGTCATGCTTACCCCTGAGCTGTCGTGATCGCGAACTGATGCCTGCTAGGAACGAACGTGTTCGCCACCCGTTTGGGTGACCTTTTTGGTCATTAGGGCTTCTTGCGGGTGTAGGGGGATTGGTTGGTCGGCTTCAGGGAGATGCTTTCCGCCGAGGCCTTACTCTGCACGGCCGCTGGGGTGCGCCCCATCTTCAAACCGATCACCCGCGTCGGGGTGTTGCTTGCCGCCAGCGTCTTCAACTGCTGAACCTCGGCGGGGGTCCAGGGCTTGCCATTGTTCTTCAAGGTCATACCGCGCTCCTTGCTGAAAGTGCGTGTGTAGCATAACAGGAAGTTCGGAATATCGAACATCGATCACCCCCTGAGGCGCTCGGGATTCCCGCACAGAAAGTTCGGAATACAAGTATATTCATCCGTTTGCCCGCTATAGGAGTGATTCGATGGCTTCAAAACTTGGTGAAAAGCTCCGGGCCTGCCGTACCGCGCCAAATATCAACCTGACGCTGGACGAAGTGGCGCGCAGAGCAGGGGTTAGCAAAAGCTACCTGTGGGAACTTGAGAACCGAGAATCCCTCAAGCCGTCGGCTGAGAAGCTGCAGGCGATAGCGGACGTTCTCCAGCAGGACCCGTCGTTCTTCCTTGACGACGAAGTCGACACGCCTCAAGAGACCCACAAGGACAAAGAGTTCTTTCGCAGCTATTCGAAGCTAGACACCGAGGCGAAGGCGAAGCTTCGACAGATACTAGAGGTCCTCAAGAAGACATGACACGGAACGCATGCCAGCGGAGACCTTCACACCGAGCAGTGCGGCTATTCGGCTGACTCACTGGCTTGATGCAGTTGCTTCGACTGGCTTTCCGCGATTCCCAGTCGATGTAGAGCAACTCGCGCTCGGAGTCGGCGACCAATTGCGATGGCCTGATCCAATTTCTGCGGTGCAGGCCGCGGACATCGACAAGTTCGAGGGCGGACTTTTCTACCTTGGGTCAAAGGGATGGGCGCTGCTCTACAACGAGAAGCTAAAGTCGGTCGGTCGGGTTCGCTTCACTCAGGCACACGAGCTTGGACACTACCTCATCCACCGTCTCGCTCAGGAAGAGTTTCAGTGCTCGCAGGCCGACATGGTGCACTGGGGCCCGGAGCAGAAGTCCATCGAAGCTGAAGCCGATGACTTCGCGTCGAACCTGCTTATGCCGATGAAGCAGTTTCGCGCGGCCACTGGCTCGGGAGCTGTCGACTTCAACGTATTGTCGGCCGCTTCAGCAATGTTTGGGGTTTCGCTGACAGCTGTTGCGCTGCGATGGATTAGGTCGACAACAGAGAGCGCGCTGCTGATCCTCTCGCGAGACGGGTTCATGGACTGGGCGGTGTCCTCCGACAGGGCTCGGAGCAACGGCGCATTCTTCAGGACCAAGGGCCGCGTTGTTAAGTTGCCGCCCGCCACCATCGCTGCCGACGAGAGTGTGAGTACATGCCGCGATGGCCGGCACGTCTCACTTCAATCTTGGTTCGAGCATGCGCATGTAGATGCGTCGGCCCGGGAGATGAAGCTCACGTGCGACAACTATGGGTACACGCTAACGTTGCTCCACATGTCTCAGGGAGACAAGGTTTGGGAGCCGCGGAAATGGGGCGCATGAAACTTCCCGTCGCTGCTGCAGCCGCCTGTCGGGATAGTCCACCTCTGGCTCGGGCGCGAGCCAGAGCCCTGCAGCTGCCGCAGGTCCAAACAACCGCGTGACGACGAAGACGGTGCCGGCTTTGCTGGCTCGGCTTTGTACGTTCGCATCCGCCCGCTGGCCTTTTCGAGGCAGTTCGCCACGATGTTGCACGAATCGCATGTTCAGGCAATTGAGGAGGGCGCCGTTTAACCTTGAGCGACCGGTCAAAAACTTCAAACGGTCATCGTCTCCATCGCGAAGGCTCTCGTTCGAATGTGGCGCCGTCCCGCCCAGCTTGCAATTTTGAAGTTCCAAACTAGCCCAAAGCCGCTATCGCGGCGGCACCACCGCCGTGACGGTGTCGCAGACTCTATTGCCATGTCGCAAGCTTTATTGCTCTGTCGCGGACTTTATTGCCCGTGAACACCCGGCTCACCCTCCGCCGCTCACCTCACTCCACCGTCACACTCTTCGCCAGATTCCGCGGCTTGTCCACATCCGTCCCCCTTGCACACGCGGTGTGATACGCCAGCAGCTGCAGCGGCACCACGTGCAGGATGGGTGACAGCGGGCCGTAGTGCTCGGGCATGCGGATCACGTGGATGCCGGGCTCGCTCTCGATGTGGGTGTCGGCATCGGCAAACACGAACAGCTCGCCGCCGCGGGCGCGCACTTCCTGCATGTTGCTCTTCAGCTTCTCGAGCAGCGCGTCGTTGGGGGCCACGGTCACCACCGGCATGGCGGCGGTCACCAGGGCCAGGGGGCCGTGCTTCAGCTCGCCGGCGGGGTAGGCCTCGGCGTGGATGTAGCTGATCTCCTTGAGCTTGAGCGCACCTTCCAACGCAATGGGGTAGTGCAGGCCGCGGCCGAGAAAGAGCGCGTTTTCCTTGCGGGCGAATTCTTCGGCCCAGGCGATGACCTGCGGCTCCAGCGCCAGCACCGCTTGCAGGGCCACGGGCAGGTGGCGCATGGCCTTCACGTGGGCGGCTTCCTGCTCGTCGGTCAGGTGGCCGCGCACTTGTGCCAGTGCGAGCGTCAGCAGGAACAGGCCGGCCAGCTGCGTGGTGAAGGCCTTGGTGGAGGCCACGCCGATCTCGACGCCGGCACGGGTGATGTAGGCCAGTTTGCACTCGCGCACCATGGCGCTGGTGGCCACGTTGCAGATGGTCAGCGTGTGCTGCATGCCCAGCGAGCGGGCGTGCTTGAGGGCGGCAATGGTGTCGGCCGTTTCGCCGGATTGCGAGATGGTGACGACCAGCGTGCGGGGATTGGGCACGCTGTCGCGGTAGCGGTATTCGCTGGCGATCTCCACGCTGGTGGGGATCTTGGCGATGGACTCGAGCCAGTACTTGGCGGTGGAGCCGGCGTAGTAGCTGGTGCCGCACGCCAGGATGAGCACCTGGTCCACCTCCTTGAACACCGAGTACGCGCCGTCGCCGAACAGCTCGGGCGTGATGCTGTCGATGTCGGCCAGCGTGTCGCCCACCGCGCGGGGCTGCTCGAAGATCTCCTTCTGCATGTAGTGGCGGTAGGGGCCCAGCTCGGCCGCGCCGCTGTGCGCGAGCACGGTGCGCACGGGGCGCTCGACGCGGGCGTAGCGGCCGGGCACTTCAGCGCCGGCGGCGGATTCGATCCAGTACTTGCCGAGCTGCAGGTCGACGACGTCGCCCTCTTCCAGGTAGATGATCTGGTCGGTCACGCCGGCCAGGGCCATCGCATCGGAGGCGAGGAAGTTCTCGTTGGCGCCTGCCAGCGTGCCGACGCCCAGCACCAGCGGCGAGCCTTCGCGCGCACCGACCACGCGGTGCGGTTCGTCGCGGCAGAACACGGCGATGGCGTACGCGCCCTTGAGTTGCAGCGTGGCGCGTTTGACGGCGTCGAACAAATCGCCGTCGTACAGCAGGTCGACGAGGTGGGCGATGACTTCGGTGTCCGTCTGGCTGGTGAACACGTAGCCCTTCGCCTTGAGTTCGTTGCGCAGCTCGTCGTGGTTTTCGATGATGCCGTTGTGCACCAGCGCAATGCGCCCCGGGCGGGCGGTGTAGGCATCGGCGCCAGGGCCGTGCGAGAAGTGCGGGTGGGCGTTGTGCACCGCCGGTGCGCCGTGCGTGGCCCAGCGGGTGTGGGCGATGCCGGTGAGGCCTTCGACGCCGTCGGCCGCCACCAGTGCATCCAGCTCCGCCACGCGCGAGGTGCTGCGCGAGCGGCGGGGCTCGCCGCCCTGGTGCACGGCCACGCCGCAGGAGTCATAGCCGCGGTACTCGAGGCGCTTCAGGCCTTCGATGAGGATGGGAACGATGTTGCGTTGGCTGACTGCCCCGACGATGCCGCACATGGTGTGCTCCTGAGAAAGATGCGAAACGTCGGCATGGTAGAGAGAGGGGCAAGAAATTTTCTTGCTTAGTTTTCTGATTCGTGGCGAAATTCTTCATCAACCTGTCTTGTTGGATTTTTATTTCGTTTCCATGGCCGAATCGCAAGAATCAACCACCGCACCCCCTCATCTGGATGCCCTGGACCTGCGCCTGCTCGACCAACTGCAGCGCGACGCCTCGTTGAGCAACCAGGCACTGGCGGAACGGGTGCATGTGTCGCCCGCCACCTGCCTGCGCCGGGTGAAGCGCCTGGTGGACAACGGCTACATCGAGCGTCAGGTGGCGCTGCTGTCGCCCGACCGGCTGGGCGCGGGCCTGATCGCCATCGTCGAGATCACGCTCGACCATCAGGCCGCCGAGCGGCTGGAGGCGTTCGAATCCAAAGCCGGGGCCGAGCCGGCCGTGCAGCAGTGCTACCGCACCTCCAGCGGGCCCGACTTCGTGCTGGTGGTGCAGGTGCGCGACATGGAGGCCTACCACGCGCTGGTGCGCCGGTTGTTCACGAGCGACGCGAACGTGCGCAACGTGAAGACGTATTTCTCGGTGAAGCGGGCGAAGTTCGAGCCTGCGATCGCGTTGCCCGGGCGCGCGTAGCGCACGCGCGCTGCAGGCGCTCACCACTCGTCACAGGCGGTTCACCGTTGCCTTCTAGGCTGGCGGGCTTTGAAGCACTTCAAGGCACGCATGAGCAAGCATCCTTTCCGGCCCGACGCCTCGCGGCGCCGATTCATTCGCAACCTCGCCGTGGGCGGCGTGGCCGTCGGCAGCGGCCTGGCGCTTTCAGCGTGCGGCGGGGGCAGCGGCGACGATGACGACAACGAGGAGGTGCAGGTTGCCTTTGCGCACGGTGTGGCGAGCGGGGACCCGCTCGCCGACCGCGTGATCCTGTGGACGCGCGCCACGCCCGCACGCGAGGCCGCGCTGCAATTGCAGTGGCAGGTGGCTACGGACGCGGCGTTCACGAACATCGTGCGCAGCGGCACCGTGGACACGAGCGCCGAGCGCGACTACACGGTGCATGTGGACGCGACCGGGTTGTCCGCGGCCACGGTGTACCACTATCGATTCCTGCACGGCCAGACCGTCTCGCCGGCGGGGCGCACGAAGACGCTGCCGACCGGCGCCGTCTCGCAGGTGCGCATGGCGGTGTTCTCGTGCGCCAACTACCCGGCGGGTTACTTCAACGTCTATGCCGAAGCTGCACGGCTCAGCGACCTGGATGTGACGGTGCACCTGGGCGACTACATCTATGAGTACGCGCGCGGCGGCTATGCCGACGACAACGCGGGCGAGCTGGGCCGCGAGGTGCTGCCGGCCACCGAGATCGTCGCGCTGGCCGACTACCGCATGCGCCACGCTCAGTACAAGACGGACCCGGACCTGCAGGCACTGCATGCCGCCGCGCCGATGATCGCGGTGTGGGACGACCACGAGATCACCAACGACACCTGGCGCGATGGCGCCGAGAACCACCAGCCCGAGACCGAAGGCGAGTACGCGGCGCGCAAGGCCGCGGCGCTGCAAGCCTACTTCGAGTGGATGCCCGTGCGCCGGCCCGACCCGACGAGCGACCGCATCTACCGCTCGTTCGACTTCGGCAACCTGCTGTCGTTGCACATGCTCGACACGCGCATCACCGGGCGCGACGAACAGCTCGCGCTGCAGAGCTACATCGGCGCCGACGGCAGCTTCGACGGCACCGCCTTCGCGGCAGACGTCGGTGACCCGCAGCGGCAATTGCTCGGCGCCGCACAAACCGAATGGCTGCAGCAGCGCCTGCAGGCCTCGACCGCCACCTGGCAGGTGCTGGGCCAGCAGGTGCTGATGGGCCGCATGCAGCTGCCCGCCCCCATCCTGTTCAACCTGCTCACTGGCGGGCAGCAGGGCGTGTCGCTGGAAGCCTACTTCGCGCTGGTGCAGAAGGCGCAGACGGCGCCCGGCACGCTCACGCCCGAAGAACAGGCCGTGCTGGCACAGCCCGCCCTGCCCTACAACCTGGACGCCTGGGACGGCTATGCCGCCGCGCGCGAGACGGTGCTGGGCATGGCGAGCGCCCTGGACAAGAACCTGGTGGTGCTGGCTGGCGACACGCACAACGCGTGGGCGAGCGACCTCGACACGCAAGCCGGGCAGGCCGTGGGCGTCGAATTCGCCGCGCCGTCCGTCAGTTCGCCGGGCTTCGAGGCCTACCTGCCGACGGTCGAGCCGCAACAACTCGCGGGCGCGGTGCAGCAGTTGATCGGGCCGCTGCAATACGCCGACACCAGCCGGCGCGGCTTCATGGTGGTGACGGCGACAGCGAGCGAATGCCGGGCCGACTGGCACTACGTGAGCACGATCGAAAGCCGCAGCTACACGGCCAGCGTGGGCCACAGCCTGAAGGTGCTGCCGGGGGCGGCGAACCGGCGGCTCGTGGCCGCTTGAGCGACGCCGCGCGCTCCGGCGTTCCCGCTTATGGGTTCGCGTTTTGGCGACGGAAACTGGTGGGCAGTGGCGCAATTGAGGCGTCGAGCGTTACGAGTTGCATCTCACTTCGCTTGTGCATCTGTCGCTTCTGCTCTTGAACGCCACCAGGAAGTGTTTCCCTGAGCATTCACGCCCGGCTTGGCATGGACGCTGCTTGATCGGCGATTCAGCGTCAAAGAACCGCTGACAGCCCGCCATGCCGCCTCACCGGCATCGCCCAAACAAAAACAACCAGGAGTACCAGAGCGTGACCCGCACAGCTGCCAGCAGCAGAACTTCGCCTCGCAGGGCCTCGTCCCTGATCACCCTTGCCTTCGCCGTCGCTGCGCTGAGCGCTTGCGGGGGCGGCGGTGGGGGTGGCTCGGAGCACGAGTCCGGTGGGTCTGCCCCCACCCCCGCCCCTGCGCCGGCCCCCGCTGCACCTGCGCCGGCCCCCGGCGCCGGCACAGACGAGCCGCTGCTCGAGGCGCCTGCGCCCGCACCCTCGCCTGCATTGCCCTCTGCGGGCACCACGGCCGCGCCCCCGTTGCCGCCCGAACAACGCTTGCCGCTCAACGTGGACCTCAGCGGCCCCGGCGTGGCCGTGCAGCCGGTCGCCGCCACCGCATCGTCCTCCGCCAACCAGGGCAACAGCGCCGCGAAGGCGATCGACGGCAGCACGACCACGCGCTGGGAAAGCGCCCACACCAACAACGAATGGATCCAGTTCGACTTCGGAGGCAAGACGCAGCTCGGCTACATGAAGCTGGTCTGGGAGGCCGCCTACGGGAAGGAATATGCCGTCGAGACGTCCGACGACGGCAGCACCTGGTATCAGCTGCGATACGTGACCGGCGCGAAGGGCGGCACGGAAGAGTTCTTCAACCTCGATGCCAACGTCCGCTATGTGCGCGTGCGAGGCACCCAGCGGGCCACGCAATACGGTTATTCGTTGTTCGAGGTCGCGTTCAAGAGCCCGGGCAGCGACAACTCGCTGCGTGCGCTGGCCACCTCAGCCGAAAGGTACCCGCCCGTGGGTGCCGCGCTGGCGCCCGAGCCTGCTGCCGGCCCGCCGCTCGAAATGGTGCAGTTCACGCTGCCCAACGGGGCCTTGGTGACTCGCTTCGGCATGGTGGGCCGGTCGCGCCACGCGCGCGAGCGCGGCGAAGAATGGAACGAAGCCGGCTATGGCCCGAATGAAACCGTCGACGCCGCCGGCAGGCCGGTCGACAAGGGGCCCGGCGCTCACCTGAACTTCGTCGCGAACTACTTCAAGAACCGCACCTGGGGCGTGGAGTTCATCGACGACAGCAAAGTGGCCGGCGTGACCCGCCCGAAGCTGATCGTCAACCAATACTTCCAGCAGGCGCAAAGGGGCGGTGGCCTGGTCTTCGTGCGCCGCTTCGATTCGCCGAACGTCACCGGCTTCGGCTGGATGTCCCCAGGTGACCTGCTCGACGACTCGACCTACACCGCGGGGCTGAACAACGTCGCAGCCTGCCCCGTCGTGCCCAAGCCGCCGGCCGGGGCACTGCGCCGCCCCAGCAGCGGGTACAACGGAATCATTGGCGCCAACGACGGTTGCAGCGTCGTGTTCGACAACTATCCCGGGCACACCGCCATCGCTCCCGATGCCAACGGCGTGCTCGTGCCCAACGGCGTCAACGTGCCGTCACGCCCGCTCAAGGCCGGCGACGTCATCGAGTTCTCCAGCTCGTTCTTCTCGACCCGAGAAGCGATGGACGCCGTCGGCGACAGCGGTGCCTTTCGCTACTACACCAATGAACTGACCTACGTGGTGGGCGAGGGCCTCAGGCCCTGGTACGGCGTGCAGCCGCGGCTGATGAACGCGCCCCTGCCGCTCGACACCTTGTCCGGCGGGCTCGGCTCGGTGTCGTACGACTACGCCGACAACGCGCAGTTCATGTTCCAGCAGCCGCTCAACAACATCGGCATGCAGAACATGCAGCGCTTCATGGAAGGCCGCCGGTGGATCCACACGAACCTCTGGACCGGCGAGCACACCGAGCCCGGCAATGACCGCAACGACGCCGCCGTCCGGTTGCAGGGGCCGCGCTTCAACCAGGCCGCCTGCTTTGCGTGCCACATCAACAACGGGCGCAGCGTGGCACCGAGCGTCATCAACCAGCGGCTCGACACCATGGCCGTGCGCACGGCCACGATCGACGGCAGCGGAAAACAGCTGCCCCACCCGATCTACGGTCTGGCGGCACAGATGAATGCGCGATCCGTCACCACCGGCCAGCTCGAAGACTGGGGAACCAGCGTTCGCGTGTCGGGGTTCGACGTCAAGACCGTCACGCTGGCAGACGGCACCGCGGTGGAGCTGCGCAAACCCAGGGTCTCGTTCGACGGCCCGCTGCCGCAGGTGTATTCGCTGCGCAGCGCGCAACCGATGATCGGCGTCGGCCTGCTCGAGGCCGTCACCGACGCCGAGATCCTTTCCCGCGTTCGCTCCACCCCGGACCAGGACGGCGTCAAGGGCCAGGCCAACTATGCCTACGACCCCGAGACCGGTGCGGTGCGCCTGGGTCGCTTCGGCTGGAAGGCGTCCAAGGTCAGCCTGCGCCACCAGGCTGCATCGGCCGCACTGCTCGACATGTCGGTCACCTCTCCGGTCTACCCGAACCGCGACTGCCTGGCGGGGCCTGCGAACTGCACACCGGCAAAGGTTGAAAAAGGGCTGACGGAAAACGACCTCACCTTGATCACCCGCTACCTCCGTTTGCTGGCGGTGCCGGCGCAACGCAGCATGGCCAGCGGGTTTCCGAAAGGCGTGGCGCCACTGTGGTACCTGGACGTCAACCCCGCCCAGGTGGCCGCCGGCGCGAAGGTGTTCGACACCATGCGCTGCACGGCGTGCCATGTCAGCTCGATGCGAACGGGCAACCTGTCGGAGATGGCCGAACTTCGCAACCAGACCATCAAGCCGTACACCGACCTGCTCCTGCACGACATGGGGCCCGATCTGGCCGACAACTTCGTCGAGGGCCGAGCCACCGGCAGCATGTGGCGCACGCCGCCTCTGTGGGGCATCGGCTACACGGAGGCGGTGGCGGCCAGCAAGAATGCGCCGGTCGGGTATCTCCACGACAGCCGGGCGCGTACGCTGGTCGAAGCCATCCTCTGGCACGGCGGCGAGGCCACCGCGAGCCGCCAGCGGTTCCAATCGCTGTCCAAGGAGGATCGCGAAGCGGTGTTGGCGTTCCTTCGCTCGCTGTAGTCCGATCCGTTGGCCGGGGCGATTCAGTCATCTTCACGGAATGGCTGGAGCCCCAGGCTGGAGATGCCCCGAACGCGCAAGGCGGCGGGCCCGGGGTGCGCCTGCCTATTGCGGCAGCTCGCTGCCTGCGGGCCGGTCGGCGGGCAGCGCGGCCGCGCAGGCCGGGCACAGGCAGGCCCGGTTGCGTGCCGCTTCCGGGATGCGCGCCAGCTGTGTGCGTTCGATCGTCACCTGTGTGCACCAGCAGGGCAGCGCCGGGTCGCCGGCGCCGGGCGAGCCGGCCATCACGCACTGGTTCGACGCACCGCACAAGGGGCAGCGCGTCGGGTCCACGGCGTCGGCCGGCGCGGGCTGGCCCATGGCTCAGCCGGCCTTGGGCGCCTTCTGCGGGCGCTTCCAGCCGGGCAGCGTGACCTGCTTGGCGCGAGCCACGGTCAGCTCGCCCGCCGGGGCGTTCTTGGCGATGGTGCTGCCGCCGCCGATCGTGGCGCCGGCACCGATGGTCACCGGGGCCACCAGCACGCAGTTGGAGCCCACGTGCACGTCGGCCTCGATCACGGTGCGGTGCTTGTTGGCGCCGTCGTAGTTGGCGGTGATGCTGCCGGCGCCGTAGTTGACGCGCTCGCCCACCGTGGCGTCGCCCAGGTAGGCGAGGTGGTTGGCCTTGGCGCCGCGGGCGAGCGTTGAATTCTTGACCTCGACGAAATTGCCGATGTGCACTTCGGCGCCCAGGTCGGCACCCGGGCGCAGCCGTGCGAACGGGCCGATCAGCGCGCCCTCGCCCACCTTGGCGCCCTGCTTCTCGCCGTCGATGTGGGTGAACGGGTGGATCACGGCGCCGGCCGCAATGGTGGCGTTCTTGATCACGCAGTTGGCGCCGATGCTGACACCGTCGCCCAGCGTCACGCTGCCTTCGAAGACGCAGTTGACGTCGATCTCGACATCCATGCCGCACTGCAGCGTGCCGCGCAGGTCGAAGCGGGCGGGGTCGGCCAGGCGCACGCCGGCTTCCATCAGGCGCTCGGCCTGCTGCCGCTGGTAGCGGCGCTCCAGGTCGGCCAGCTGCAGCGGGCTGTTGACGCCCAGCACCTCGGTTTCGCTGCGCGGGTGGGCGGCCACCACGGGCACGCCGTCGGCCACGGCCATGGCCACCACGTCGGTGAGGTAGTACTCACCTTGCGCGTTGTCGTTGCGCAGGCGGGCGAGCCATTGCTTCAGCCGGCCGGTCGGCACGGCCATCATGCCGGTGTAGATCTCGCGGATGCGGCGCTGCTCGGGGGTGGCGTCCTTGTGCTCGACGATGCCGAGCACGTTGCCGCCGGCGGCGCTGCCCTCGCGGACGATGCGGCCGTAGCCGGTGGGGTCGTCCAGCTCGATCGTGAGCAGCGCGAGGCGCTCGCCGCCGCAGGCCTCGACCAGTGCGCGTGCGGTGGCGGGCTCGATCAGCGGCACGTCGCCGTTGAGGATGAGCGTGGTGCCTTCGGCGGACAGGGCCGGCACCGCTTGCTGCACGGCGTGGCCGGTGCCAAGCTGAGGCTCCTGCCGCACGAACTGCAGGCCCGGCGCTTGC
The DNA here is from genome assembly GCF_946480305.1 of uncultured Caldimonas sp. The sequence continues at coordinate 115,689 of NZ_CAMLJQ010000008.1, read as the reverse complement.
ACGGAGGTTTCTACCTGCGCCGCACCATGGCCGGTGATGACAAGGATGCGATCCGCCCCCAGGCTCGCCGAGGTTTGCACAACATGCTGCAATAGCGAGCGGCCGCCCACCGTGTGCAGCACTTTCGGGCGGTTGGACTTCATGCGGGTGCCCTTGCCCGCGGCCATGATGACGACGTCGAGTGCCATGCCGATCTCTTGGAGGTGTTCGTTGAAAACGTTCGTTGCAAACGCGAATCGGGGCATTATCGGTGGCCGGCCCGCCCGCCCGGCCCCCCTGCTTGCGGTGCTCGCCGCGCTGTTGGTGGCGGGCTGCAGCACGATGAAGCTCGCCTATGAGCAGGCGCCGCGGCTGGCGTACTGGTGGATCGATCCGTACGTGGATTTCGACGACACCCAGGAGCGCCGCGCCAAGCAGGACATCTCGCACTGGTTTGCCTGGCACCGCACCACCCAGTTGCCGCACTACGCGCAGGCCCTGGCGCGTGCGCAGCGCGAGGCCGCGCAGGACGCCACGCCCGCGCAGGCCTGCCAGTGGTGGCAGCAGGTGCAGCAGTGGCGCGACACGGCCTTCGAGCAGGCGGTGCCGATGGCGGTGAACCTCGCCTTGAGCATCAAGCCGGAGCAGATCGACCACCTGCAGCGCCACTACGCGAAGACGAACAAGAAGTTCCGCAACGACTACCTGCAGGACGACCCGGACGTGCGCCGCCGCGAAGCCGTCAAGCGCGTGGTGGAGCGCGCCGAGCGCGTCTACGGCCGGCTCGACGACACGCAACGGCAGTGGATTGCGCAGAAGGTGGCCGCCTCGCCGTTCGACGCGCAGTTGTGGTCACAGGAGCGTCAGCGCCGGCAGCAGGACATCGTGCAGACGCTGCGCTCGCTGCAGGCCGGCAACGCCACGCGCGAGCAGGCGCACGAAGCGGTGCGCGGCATCTACCGCCGGGTGGTCGAGTCGCCGAACGAGACTTACCGTGCCTACGCACGCACGCTCACGGCCTACAACTGCGAGTTCGTCGCGCAACTGCACAACCGCACGACGCCGGAACAACGCGAGGTGGCCGCGGAGCGGTTGCAAGGCTGGGAGACGGACTTCCGCGCGCTGGCCGACACCGGCACGCGGGTCGGCTCCTCGAACACGCCGGAAGACCTGGAGCCGGTCGTCAGTGCGCTGGAGCGCTAGCAGCGGCACACGCCCGCTCCAGCGCAAAACCCTCGTCCTGCCAACCGGTGATGCCGCCTATCATCAGCTTGACCGGTCGGCCCAGCCGGGCCAGGCGGACTGCGCCGCGATGCGCGCCGTTGCAGTGGGGGCCGGCGCAATAGGTGACGAACAGCGTCTCCGGAGGCCACGCGGCCATCTTGGAGGCCACGATCTTGCCGTGCGGCAGGTTGATCGCACCGGGCACGTGGCCCTGCTCGTAGAGCGCGGGACTGCGCACATCGAGCAGCACGAAGTCGACGCGTCCGCTGGCGATGGCGTCGTGCACGTCCCAGCAGTCGGTCTCGAACTGCAGTGCCGATTCGAAGTGATGAAGTGCCGCATCGCTGTCGGCCGCGGCAATGGCTGTCACATGTGAACCCATGATCCCTCTCTCGTTGGTGGTTGCGGGTTCTGCACTGTAGGCAGCGCAACCGGCAAGCGGCCCCCTGGCGGCGGATAAGATTCATCCGTTTGCCGGATGAGTGAGAGGGTTTCCTTGCAGGACGTGTTGCTTTGCTTTCGCACCTTCTGCCGTGTTGCAGAGCGCGGCAATCTGTCGCGCGCGGCGATGGACCTGGGCCTCGCGCAGGCGAGCGTGAGCCGGCACCTGCAGGAGCTGGAGCGCCGCTATGGCGTGCCGCTGCTGCACCGCACCACCCGACGGATGGCATTGACGCCGGCCGGTCAGCGCCTGCTCGAGTACGCGCAGGCGCTCCTCGCCTCCGAAAGCCAGCTGGCCGAGCAGCTGCGTGCAGAGCAGGCTGTGATGGAAGGCCCGCTGGTGGTGGCGGCATCGACCGCCTTCGGCCACCAGGTCGTGACACCCTTCTGTGCGGCCTTCATGGCGCGCCACCCGGCCGTGCGCTTGCAGCTGCTGCTGCACACGCGGCGCTCCAATCTCGTCGAGGAAGGCATCGATGTGGCGATCCGCATCGGGCCGTTGCAGGATTCGTCTCTGGTCGCCACCCGGCTGGGGCAACTGGACGAGGTGCTCGTCGCCGCGCCCGCGCTGTTCCCCCGCGACCGGGTGCCACAGGAGCCGGAGGATCTGGCGCCGTATCCGCGGCTGGGCCTGGCCAATGCGGTCCCGCACCCGTTGCAGCGGGGGCGCCGCCGGCACGCGCTGGAGTCTCCGCTGCGCTTTGCGTCGGACAGCTACCTGGCATTGCGCCACGCGCTGCTGTGCGGCCTGGGATACGGCAGCATCCAACGCTACCTGGTGGCGGACGATCTCGCGCAGGGCCGGCTCATCACGGTGCTGCCCGCATGGCGGCAGGAGCCGTGGCCGGTGAGTGCGGTCCTGCCCGGTCGGCATGCGCCTTTGCGCGTGCGACGTTTCGTAGACGAGTTCGCGGAGTGGTTGTCCCGGCAGGGATGGGGGCTGCCGGTGCATGCGAGGGGTGGGTCGCGCCGGCCTGCCGGCCGCACCGCCCTTTGAGGTCTCAGTCGTGCAGCGCGCGCCTGAGCAACACTCCGGTCAGCGTGCAGGAGCCGGCGTACCGGATGCCGCGGGCTCGGTCGCGGCATCTGGCTGCGTGGCCTTGCCGCCGTCGCGCGGGATCTCGATGCGCACGCGGCGTGGGCTGATGGCCGGGCGGGGGAAGTCCTTCATCGCGGCCTCGAACAACGCCGCGCGGATGGGGTCGTCGGCCCAGCGGCCATCGTGCTTGGCGTGCGTTTCGTAGAGCACCTGCTTGGTCTTGGCATCGCGGATCAGCACCGCGGCATCGAACACGTAGTAGGGCGACGGCATGCCCCACCCCATGCCGATGCCCACGCCGGAGCGGATGCCTCGGCCGAAGAAGATGCTGCTGCCGCCGTAGCCCCAGGGGTAGGGGTCGTCCCAGGGGGCGCGGTCGTAGTACGTCTGGCTGATGCCGACCTGGATGGTGACGTCGCCGCTGCCGCTGGGTGCCTGTTTGAAGCCCGCCTGCTGGAGGGCCGGCAGCGCCAGCGCCTCGAGCTTGGTCTGCTGCTCGGGGTTGGCCTGCTGAGACGGCAGGCGCTCGAACGTGAAGGTGCCGGGCTGGCGCGACTCCGGCCACTGCGTGTAGCTGCTCACGTCGCTCTCGACCAGCCGCACGGTCGAGCAGCCGGCCAGCGCGGCTGCGGCGGTGACGGCGGCGAAGGTCTTCCACATCGGCATCTCACACCTCCTGGTTGGTCATTCGTCGAGCTTCAGGCGCACCACCGACGTGGTGGGCGGTGCGCAGTCGTCGTCATCGTCGAATGCCTTGTCACCCCCAGCATCCGGCGTGCCGGACGGTTGGAGGGTGGCGAACGGGTACAGGTTCCTGTCCATCAGGTGCGAGGGCACAACGTTCTGCAACGCGCTGAACATGTTCTCGATGCGGCCCGGGTGCTTCTTGTCCCACTCGCGCAGCATCGCCTTGATCTGCTTGCGCTGCAGGTTCTCCTGGCTGCCGCACAGCGTGCACGGAATGATGGGGAACTGCCGGTGCTCGGCCCAGCGCTCGAGGTCGACTTCGTTCACGTAGGCGAGCGGGCGGATCACGACGTTCTTGCCGTCGTCGCTCACCAGCTTGGGCGGCATGCCCTTCAACTTGCCGCCGAAGAACATGTTGAGGAAGAAGGTCTGCAGCATGTCGTCGCGGTGGTGGCCCAGCGCGATCTTGGTCGCCCCCAGTTCACCCGCCACGCGGTACAGCACGCCACGGCGCAGGCGCGAGCACAGGCTGCACATGGTCTTGCCCTCGGGCACCACGCGCTTGACGATGGAATAGGTGTCCTGCTCCTCGATGTGGAACGGCACGCCCCGGCTCTTCAGGTATTCGGGCAGCACGTGCTCGGGAAAGCCGGGCTGCTTCTGGTCGAGGTTGACGGCGACGAGATCGAAGTGCACCGGTGCGCGCTGCTGCAGGCTCAGCAGGATGTCGAGCAGCGCGTACGAGTCCTTGCCACCCGAGAGGCACACCATCACCTTGTCGCCGGGCTCGATCATGTTGAAGTCGGCGATCGCCTGGCCTACCAGCCGGTGCAGGCGCTTGCCGAGCTTGTGGTTCTCGAACGCGGCCTTCTCGGCCTTGCGGTGGTCGGATGGGTCTTGCAGCACGGCACTCATGGCTGCGGCTCCGTCTTCAGGTGGAACACCTCGACGCCCACGGCGTCGCAATCGGGGTAGACGTCGGGCTTTTGCGTCGACACGCGCACCGCCTTCACGTGCGGATGCGCGAGCATCATGCGCGCCACGTCGTCGCACAGCGTTTCCTGCAGGTGGATGTGGCCCTGCTTGACGCGCTGCGCGATGCTGCGGCGCATGAAGTCGTAGTCGACCACTTCTTCGAGGTGGTCGTCCTTGGGCGTGGAGTACGCGAGCGGGATGTAGAGGTCGACGTTGATCAGCACGCGCTGCTCGCCACGCTTCTCGAAGTCGTGCACGCCGATGTTGATCCACACCTCGTAGTTGGCGAGGAACAAGCGCCTGCAGTTCATCAGGCTCGGGTGGTTCAGCATGCTTTGCATATCAGGCTTTCTTGGCGCCCGCGGCGCCCTCGGCGAGGAACAGCACGTCGCGCGGCTGCGCGGCGAGATGCTGGCCGCCGTCGACCAGCAAGGTGGTGCCGGTGATGGCCGGCGACTCGATCAGGAAACGCACCGCGCGCGCCACGTCGAGCGGCGTGGAGGAGCGGCGCAACGGCGTGAGGCGATGCGCCGCATCGAACTGCGACTCGCTCATCGGCCCGGACACCAGCGTGACGCCGGGTGCCACGCCCGCCACGCGCACGGTGGGGGCCAGCGCCTGCGCGAGCAGCGTGGTCGCCGCTTCGAGCGCGGCCTTCGAGAGCGTGTACGAGAAGTAGTCCGGGTTGGGGTTCCAGAGCTTCTGGTCGACCAGGTTGACGACACAGCCCTGTGCGCTGCGCGCCTGGAGGTGCGCATGCAGGGCCTGCGCGAGCAGCACGGGCGCAGCCGTGTTGGCGCGCCAGTGGCGCTCCATCGCGGCATGCGTGAAGCTGGTGGCGTCGTCGTACTCGAACAGCGAAGCGTTGTTGACCACCGCGTCGACCTGGCCCATCCGGGCAACGATCGTGGGCAGCAGCGTCTTGCAGGCAGCTTCGTCGGCCAGGTCGGCGGCAAACACTTCCGCCCGCACACCCAGTTGCCGCAGCTCCTGCGCACACGCTTGTGCCTCGGGCTGCGAGTGCCGGTAATGCACCGCCACGTCGAACCCGCCGCGGGCCAGTTCGAGCGCGATCTCGCGCCCCAGCCGCTTGGCGGCGCCGGTCACGAGCACGACAGGACGGGAGGGCGAAGACATGCTTCCTACAATGCGGCGATGCAACACGAAGAACCCGTCAGTGTACCGGCCGGCCCTTCAGCGCAACTGCATGGGCACATTCGCCGGGCCCTCGCCGAGGCGGGCGGCTGGCTGCCCTTCGACCGGTTCATGGAGCTGGCGCTCTACATGCCCGGCCTGGGCTACTACGCCAACAGCAGCCGCAAGTTCGGCGCCCTGCCCGGCTCGGGCAGCGACTTCGTCACGGCGCCCGAGCTGACGCCGCTGTTCGGCCAGGCGCTGGCGCGGCAGGTGCGGCAGGCGCTGACGGCCACCGGCACCTCCCAGGTGTGGGAGTTCGGCGCCGGCTCGGGCGCACTCGCGGCCCAGCTGATCGCATCGCTCGGCAGCGCATGTGCGGGCTATCACATCGTCGACCTTTCGGGCGTGCTGCGCGAGCGCCAGCGCGAGACGCTGGCCCGGCTGGGGCCCGAGGCCGTGGCGCGGGTGCAGTGGCACGACCGGCTGCCGGACGAGATCCGCGGCGTCGTGGTGGGCAACGAGGTGCTCGACGCGATGCCGGTGCAGTTGCTCCACTTCGACGGCAGCCAGTGGATGGAGCGCGGCGTGGCGGCGCAAGGCGAGGCCTTTGCCTGGTCCGACCGGCCCACCACGCAACGGCCGCCGGTCGACGGCCCGTTCGTGCCCGGCACCACCACCGAAACCCACCCGCAGGCCGAAGGCTTCATACGCACGCTCGCGGAACGGCTGACGCGCGGTGCGGCCTTCTTTCTCGACTACGGTTTCCCTGAAAGCGAGTACTACCACCCGCAGCGCACCGGCGGCACGCTGATGTGCCACCGGGGGCACCAGGCCGACCCGGACCCGCTGACCGACGTGGGCCTGAAAGACATCACCGCGCACGTGAACTTCACCGGGATCGCACTCGCCGGCCAGGAGGCCGGGCTGCAGGTGATCGGCTACACCTCGCAGGCACGGTTCCTGATGAATTGCGGGCTGCTCGAGCTGCTGCCGCCAGGCGACGCGCAAGGCGCCGACCGGCTGCGCCAGGTGGCCGCCGTGCAAAAGCTGGTGGCCGAGCACGAGATGGGCGAGCTGTTCAAGGTGATCGGCTTCTGCCGCGGCGCGGCGCTCGACGAGGCCATCGGCTTCGCCGAAGGCGACCGCACCCACACGCTCTGAAAGATCGCTCATGCTGCGTTGGCTGCTGGTCGTCGTCCTGGTGCTGGTGTTGTTCAACGGCCTGCGCCCCTGGCTCGAAAAGCTCGGCCTCGGGCGGCTGCCCGGCGACCTGCACTTCAGGCTGGGCGGCCGTGAATGGCATCTGCCGATCGCCACGACAGTGCTGCTGAGCTTCCTGGCGATGCTGATCGGCAAGCTGTTCTGACGAAGCGCGCCCTACAGCGCGATGTCCCACTCGTGTTCGCAGGCGCGGCACCGAACGTGCAGCCGCTGGCCCTGCTCGTGCTCGTCGATCAGCGTCCAGCGTGCATAGACGTGGCACTGCGGGCACACGGCCTGGCTCGCGACCTCTTCGGCATGCAATAGCAGGTAGAGGTAGCGGCGCAGCGCCCAGACGCCGATCACCGCGCTGACAATGGCACACACCAGCGTGAGCAGCTGGTCGGCGAGCGCCTGCCGCGAGCTGTAGACCTCGGCGCTGGCGAGCAACCCGATCGCCGACATCAGCAGCAGCACGAGGTGCATGTGGCTCTGTATCAGCTCGCGCTCGTACCACTTGCGAAAGCCGAGTCGCTGGATCGTCCGGGCAGCCTTCATCGCACACCTCTCGGGGCCCAGCCGCACCGGGCACCCGGCGATCTTCCCACGCGGCGATCGCCCGACCAAGCCACGCGGGCATCGCCCGGCAGCGCAGCAACAAAAAAGCCGGGCACTGGGCCCGGCTTCTTGTGCGGTTCGCTGCGTTTACTGGGCGGGCGGCATGCCGACCGGCAGCGGTTTGCCGTTCAGCAGCAGCGCGCCATTGCCGAAGCGCACGCTCGCGGCCACATGCTCGCCGTCACGCACCACGTAGCCCTGCTCGGCGAACTGGTCGATCATCGCGCCCAGCATTTCGGGCTCGGGGGCGGTGCCGGTGGCACGCACCGGGGCCTGGTTCAGCAGCTCCTCGATCCACGAGATCGGCAGCTTCACGTCGGCGCGGGCCTCGCCCTTGGTCATCAGCAGTGCCATCGGGGGCATCTGGGCATCGGCCTCGGTCACGCCCTTCACGCCCACGGCGTAGGAGATCTCGCCGCGCTTGCCGCCGTATTCGACGGCGAGCTTGTCGAGCGCGTACTCCGGGTTGTGCGGCAGCAGCTTCATCAGGTCTTCCTGCATCGTGGCCATCATGGCTTGCGGGTCGGGCTCGCCGTCGCCTTCGCACGAGAAGGACTGCTTCATCAGGTTGGACATGAGGCGCTGGTAGCTGGGCGCATGCAGGCGCTTGAGCGACACGACCATTTCCAGCTTGTCGAGCTTGGTGCCGCCGAAGCTGCCGCCGCCGAGCATGGTGGTGGAAGTGGTGAGCAGGTCGTTCTCGACGTTGACCTGGGAGTTGAACTTCAGGTCGGTCAGCGCAAATAGGAAAGGCCGCGCTTCGCCGGTGGCGGGCATCGGCATGCGCATGCTCATTTCCATCAGGCCGATCTGGCCTTCGTCCTTGCCGGTCATCACGAACAGCGAATCGCCGTAGCGGCGGCCTTCGCCCTTCCAGCGCATGTCGGTCAGCGACACGCGCATGCCCTGGTTCGTGTCGGAGACCTCGAAGCCCGGCATGTTGAAGTCATAGGTGAGCGCCTCGCCCGCAGCGTCGCCGCGCAGCGTGGCCTGCATGCCCTGCCACACGAACAGCTGGCCGGTGCCGCCTTCGAGGCGTGCACGGGGGCTTTCGATGCGGCTGGTGTAGTTGCGGTCGAAGCCGACCAGCGTGGTGATGGTCAGCGGCTTCTGGTTGTCGAACATCTGCGCCAGGACCTTCTCGGCCTCGGGCGGCAGCACCAGTTCGGACTCGATGGACGCCGCACCGAGCGTGGTGCCGCCGATCAGCGGGCCGTGCTTGATGTGGTCGCGCAGCGTCAGCTCGAAGGACTGCGGCGGGCGGCCGGGAGCCGCTGCGGCGCCGTCGCCACGTTCGCAACCGAACTTCATCGTCACGGTACGGGTGGCCGAGAACAGGCCCTTGTCGTACTGCTGCTCGGTGATCTTGATGAACGGCACCTGGGTGGTCAGGCGTTCGGACTGCGCCTGCAGCTCACGCTGCACCTGCTGGCCCACGTAGAAGGTGCCGCCCACGTAGGCAGCAGCGGCTGCGGCCACCAGGCCGACGACCGCGATCAACGGTTTCTTCATTTCCCTCTTCCCCGACGCGCCGAGGCGCGTTCCTCGATGACGATAACGGCGCCCGGAACAAACGGCGCCTTGCTGCGGTAGGCCGGGCAGTGTAGCAAGCGGGTCACCCCGCCGCGCCCCCTAATTCAGTGGACCGCCTCGGCCACCGCCTTGATGCGCGCGTCGTGGATCGCCTGCGCGATCTGCGGCCCCTTGAGCCCGCGCTGCTGCGCCTGCTCGGCCAGAACCGCAGTGGGCACTGACTGAGCGGCGTGGAGCACGGTCATCAGTCGCTCGCGCTGCAGATAGGGTTCGCCCTCCAGGCCCAGCCGGCCGCGCGCGTCGCACTCGCAGGCGAGCAGGATCTCCTCGAAGCGCTGCGGCTTGCGGAAGGCATCGCAGCGCTCCAGCAGGCGCACCAACGCGGCCGGGTTCAGCTCGCCGCTGCGGTGCACGTTGCCATGCTCGCGCGCGACCACCTCGGCGAGCTCACGGCATTCGGTCGGCACCCGCAGGCGCTGGCACACGTCTCGCAGCAGCTCGACGCTGCGGGCCTCGTGGCCCAGGTGGCGCGGCAGCACGTCGGCCGGCGTGGTGCCCTTGCCGAGATCGTGCCCCAGGCAGGCAAAGCGCACCGGCAGGCTGGCCGACAGGCGGGCACTCATGTCGAGCACCAGCATGAGGTGCATGCCGGTGTCGATCTCGGGGTGGTATTCGGCCCGCTGCGGCACGCCCCACAGGCGGTCGACCTCGGGCAGGATGCGCGCCAGCGCGCCGCAGCTGCGCAGCACCTCGAACATGCGCGACGGCCGGGGCTCCATCAGCCCGCGCGACAGCTCCTGCCACACGCGCTCGGGCACCAGCGCGTCGACCTCGCCGTCTTCGACCATGCGCCGCATCAGCACCAGCGTTTCGGCCGCCACGCTGAACTCGACGAAGCGTGCCGCGAAGCGCGCCAGCCGCAGGATGCGCACCGGATCTTCGGCAAAAGCGCCGGACACGTGGCGCAGCACCTTGGCCTGCAGGTCGGCAAGCCCGCCGTAGGGGTCGATCAGCTCGCCTTCGGGCGTCTGCGCCATCGCGTTGATGGTGAGGTCGCGGCGCTGCAGGTCCTGCTCCAGCGTCACTTCCGGCGAGGTGTGGAATTCGAAGCCGTGGTAGCCGCGCGCGGTCTTGCGCTCGGTGCGCGCGAGCGCGTATTCCTCGTGCGTCTGCGGGTGCAGGAACACCGGGAAGTCCTTGCCGACCGGCGTGTAACCGCCCGCGATCATCGCTTCCGGCGTGGCGCCGGTGACGACCCAGTCCCGGTCCTGCACGGGCAGGCCGAGCAGGCGGTCACGGACCGCTCCACCAACCATGTAGACCTTCATGCGGCCAGAGTGTATCGGGCGCTTCGTGGGCACCCGGCGGGTTACATCGCCCCCGCGGACAGCACCCGGCGTGCCTGCCGTCCCCCGGGCGCGTGGGATTACTTCACGTCACCCCCCTCGGTACAACCTTGCTGGCGCACCGGGGCCGCGGCTGTGCTGCGCCTCGACGCGCATTCCCCCCTTTTTCGTCCTAACTTAGGGAGCCCTTTATGCAATTGAAGGCATTGGCAGCAGCACTGGCGTTGACGGCCCTGGCCGGCACCGCGAGCGCCGCGGACTACGACATCGGCAACCTCTCGAGCATCGCGTCGTTCTCCGACGGCTCGGCCACCTTCGCTCCGGGCGAAGCGATCTCCGACAACTGGTCCTTCTCGATCGGCCCGCTACCGGCGGACTTCTCCGGCCTGGTGAGCTCGGTCTACACGAAGAGCACCGGCTTCATCGACGACTTCGTCGTCTCGCTGACCGGCCCCGGCGGCTACATGGCCAGCTGGGAAGCGTTCAGCTCCGGTGGCGCACTGGGCTTCCAGTGGGCGGCCGGCGCCGACACGTTGCTCGCCGGCGACTACACGCTGAGCGTGACCGGCATGGCCCGCGGCTACACCACCTACTCGGTGGACTTCACCGCGGCCCCGATCCCCGAGCCGGAAACCTATGCGCTGATGCTCGCCGGCCTGGGCGCAGTGGGCTTCATGGCTCGCCGCCGTCGCAAGCAGTAAGCGGCGCCGGCCCTTTGCTCCAAAAAGGAAAAGCGAGCCTCGGCTCGCTTTTTCGATGAGAAGGCCGCAGTTCAGCCGCGCGAGGTGCGGTAGGGCTCGTCGAAGTCGAGGAAGTCCTGCTCGGCCAGCGCGTCCTTCACCCAGGCCTGCATCGCAGGCAGTTGCAGGATGCGATCCATGTACGCGCTCACGGCGCCGAGCACCGGCACGCCATAGGTGCGCAGCCGCGTCACCACCGGCGCGTAGTACGCGTCGGCAATGCTGAACTCGCCGAACAGGAAGGGGCCGTTGTGCTCGACCAGCAACTCGGTCCACATGTCGACCACGCGCTCCACATCGCGTGCCACCTCGGGCTTGGTCTTCAGCACTTCCTCGCCGATGTGCGGCAGCGAGGCCTCGATGTTCATCGGGAAGTTGCTGCGCAGGGCGCCGAAGCCCGCGTGCATTTCGGCGCAGACGCTGCGCGCGCGCGCCCGGGCCCTGCGGTCGGCCGGCCACAGCTGCTTGCCGGGGAACCTGTCGGCCAGGTATTCGGCGATCGCCAGGGTGTCCCACACCACGAAGCCGTCGTCGACCAGCAACGGCACCTTGCCGGTCGGGGCCAGCTTCTTCAGCGTGTTCTTGAACTCCGAGCCTTCGGTGAAGCTCAGGCGCAGCTTCACTTCCTCGAAAGGAATGCCTGCGTGCGTCATCAGCAGCCAGGGCCGCAGCGACCAGGACGAGTAGTTCTTGTTGCCGATGTAGAGCTGCATCTCACTTCCTCCTGCATGTGTTGAACGGGAATGGATGCTAGCGACCGGGCGACCGCCCGGGATTGACGTTTTTGCATCGCATTGATGCGTGACGCGCAAAAAGGCGCTGGCGGGGCATCAACCGCGGCGAGCGCCCATCCGGTAGAGGTTGAGGTGATGGCGCGAACCCACGCGCCCGAGGTACAGCGGTGCGATCGCCTCCAGCGCGGCCGGTTGTATGCCCAGCGCGGGCAGGCCGGGGAGCTGCCCGCCGGCAACGTTGTCGACCTGCATCGAGTCGAGGTTGTCGCGGCTCATCAGCGGCTCGCCGGGCAGGCATTCGAGCATCAGCGCCTGCAGGCGGCCCAGCGCGTCCGGCAGCGGCAGGATGGGGCGGGGATGGCCGGACCAGGCCCCTGCACAACGCACCAGCTCGGCCAGCGTGTAGACGCGCGGGCCCGCGCATTCGTACACCTGCCCGATGCTGTCGCGCGCGTCGAGGCAGGCCACCAGCGCCCGGGCCACGTCCTCCACCCACACCGGCTGGAACCTCGCGCTTGCCCGTGCCAGCGGCATCACCGGAAACCGCCGCTGCAACGCGGCGAACAGGTTGAGAAAGCGATCCTGCTCGCCGAAGATGACCGACGGCCGCAGGATCGTCCATGCCAGCCCGGGCACCGAGCGGATCGCCTGCTCGCCCGCCGCCTTGGAGCGCTGGTAGCGCGAAGGCGCGTCGGCCGCTGCGCCGAGCGAGCTGACGTGGATCAGCCGCACGCCCGCTTCCGCGCACACCTGCGCGAGCTGCCGCGGCAACTGCACATGCACGCGCTCGAACTCGGCCTCGCTGCCATGCAGGATCGCGACCAGGTTGATCACCGCGTCGGCCCGTGCCACCAGCCGCTGCAGGTGCGTGCGGTCGTGCACGTCGGCCTGCATCGGCACGAGCGAGGGCAAGGGTTGAAGATGGCGCGCGTGACCGAGGCGCCGGGTCGGCACGGTGACCGAGCCTGCGCCTTTCGAGCGTTCGACGAGCTTCTCGCACACATGCGTGCCGACGAAACCCGAACCTCCGAGCACCAGCACGTTGCTCACCATCGTTGGCCTCGCTTCCTCAGGTAAAGGTCAGAGATCAGGGCAGATCGGGCTGCTGCAGCGGCACGTCGCTCATACGGGGGCCGATGCTGCGCCCCAGGCGCGCCTTCAGCGACGGCATGGTCCCGGTGATCTGCGCGGCGTAGTAGGTGGCGTTCGACAACACCTTCTTCACGTAATCGCGCGTTTCGGTGAAGGGAATGTTCTCGACCCAGATCGGCGCCTCCAGCTCGGGGCCGTCGCGCCAGCGGCGCGGCCGGGCCGGGCCGGCGTTGTAGGCGGCCGCGCCCATGGCTTGCGAGCCGCCCATGTCGTCGAGCACGAGCTTCAGGTAGCTGGTGCCGAGCGCGATGTTGGTGTCGCGGTCGGTGATCAGCTCGGGCGTGTACGGCATCCCGATCTTGCGGGCCGTCCAGCGCGCCGTGGCAGGCATCAGCTGCATCAGGCCGGAGGCACCGACGTGCGAGCGCGCATCCATGATGAAGCGGGACTCCTGCCGGATCAGCCCGTACACATAGGCCGGGTCGAGGCCGATCTCGCGCGCACGCAGCACCACGTCGCGGCGGAAAGGCATCGGGAAGCGCTGTTCGATGTCGAACTCCGCCTGGGTGCGATCGCTGGTGTTGATGCAGCGGTCCCACACCTCGCGCTCGCACGCGAGTTGCGCCGCCGCCAGCAGTTCGCGGTCACCCATGCGGCCCTGGCTGGTGAAATTGAGCGTCCAGTTCCACTCGCGCACGCCTTCGCTGCGCAACCCCAGGCCGATCAGCTGCAGCGCGCGGGTGAGCCCCGGGTTGCGGCGCGCGGCGTCCTTCTCGGCGTCGGTCAGCGGAGCGGGCTTGGGCGGCAGCACCAGCGTGCGGCCCAGGTCCTCGGCGGCGAGCTTGCCGTAGAAGTGGTGCTGGCCGGCGATCGACTCCAGCATGCGCTGGGCCTCGACGCGCAGCTTTTCCGGCTCCTGCGACTCGCGCGCGACCGCCTGCAGCGCGCGAGCCTTCCAGTAGACCCAGGTCGGGTCGGCCTGCTCGCTCTCGCTCATCGCGTTGATCGCCTGCGTGACCTGCTGCCAGCGACCGGCCCGCATGGCCGCCCGGGCCTTCCAGGCCAGCGTGTCGTCGGCCCAGTCGGTCTCGTCGGCACCCTTCACAGCGCGCTGGAAGTATTCGGGCGCCTGGGGCAACAGCCGCAGTGCCGCCTGGCGGCCGGTGCTGGCCCAGGCCCAGGAGGCGAGGTCTTGCGGCAGCCGGCGCGACCACGTTTCGAGCTGGGTGGCGGCGCCCTCCGGGTCGGTGGCGGCGAGCCGCACGAGGGCCAGCGTGGCCAGCTCCGCCTCGGTGCGGTTGCCGGTGCCGGCCCGCCGGGCAAGGTAACGCGCCGGGCTTTCATACAGTTCATCGAAACGCTGGGCAGCCTCTGCGCCGACGATGGCCACCGCCTGGCGGGCGGTGTTGCGCCGGCCCAGGTCGGCCATGATGCGCGCCTTGCGCCACAGCTCGGACGCGCCCAGGCGGCCCGCCGCGTGCAGGGTGGCCGCCATCAGGCCGCAGCCCTGGTCGGCCTCGCGCTGCGCGTGCCATGCACGCCGCGCCGGCTCGCGCACGTCGTCGCCGGTCTCGTGGCGCACCAGCACGGCATAGCAGGCGACCTCGCGGTCGTCCTGCATGCGAAAGCGCGGGAACTCGACTGCGAAGTTGGTCCAGTCGCGCCGGCGGCCGAGCTCCAGCAGCCAGTCGTTGCGCAAGCGGTCTTCGACGTAGGTGTCGGGCCAGCGTGCGAAGAAGGCCGTCAGCTCTTCCTGGGTGGCCGTCGGCAGCCGGCTGGACAGCTCCCAGTAGTCGGCCCACATCGCCAGCGGGTGGTTCTGCGCCGCGGCTGCGGCCTTCGCCGCCGCGAGGCGACGCGCATCGCGCCGCTGCAGCGCCTCGCGCGCTTCGAGTATGGGGTTGCCCTGCGCCAGCGCCGTGGTCGGCATGGGCGCCGCAAGGACCAGGCCCAGCGCGGTCAGCAGGGCCGCGGAGGTGCGTCGATATACTGATTTCAACTTGTTCTCTTGTTGGATGTTTCCGATGGCCTGGACCCCGGCTGAGCAGGCCCTTGACCGGGCCGCACTGCGTCGACACCTGCTCGCCGAGCGCGAGCGCTGGGCAGCAACGGCAACGCAGACGGGTGCGTGGCAGGCGGCGCACGAGGCGCTGGGCTCCCACTTGCACGGCGTGCTGGCGCTGCTCGAACCGGCGTGTCTTGGCGTGTACTGGCCTATACGATCTGAATTTAACGCAGCGGTTGCGTTGCGCGACGACAAGACCACGGCAGGTGTGACGCTTGCCTTGCCATGGGCGAGAAAACTGCCGCGCGAAATGGAGTACCGGCGATGGGACGGCCGCGAACCGACCACGCATGACGAATGCGGCATCCCCGGCGTCGATGCCCCAACGGTGGTGCCGGACGTGGTGCTCGTGCCCTGCGTCGGCTACACCCGCCAGGGCTTGCGACTGGGCTACGGCGGCGGCTATTTCGACCGCTGGCTCGCGGCGCATCCGCACGTCACGCCGGTGGGCATTGCGTGGGCCGACAGCGAAGCGGAGTTTGCCGCCGAGCCGCACGACCACCCGCTGCCGCTCGTCGTGACGGAGCGCGGCGTCGTCACCCCGGAGTGACGCCAGGGGTTCAGTCCCACTCGCCCAGCCCGTCTTCGACCACCGGCACCTCGCCGATGGCCTGCCGGGTCTCGCGCGCCTGCCGCTCCACCCACTCGCAGAACTGCGACACCTCGGTGCGCTGCCGTGCCGCCGGCGCCGCGACCAGCCAGTAGGCGTGCTCGCGCGGCGCGCGGTGCGTGACGGGATCGAACGGCTCGACGAGCTCTCCTGCGCGCAAGGCCTCGGCCACCAGCGGCAGGCGGGCCAGCGCCACACCCTGCCCGGCGAGCGCGGCCTGCACCTGCTGGTAGGTGTAGTTGAAGTAGAGCCAGCGTTGCGGCTGGAAGTCCTTCAGGCCGTGCGTCATCAGCCAATGGCGCCAGCCCAGGATGCCGTGCCCGGGGTGCCCGTCGTCCTCTTCGAGCAGCGTGTGCAGGGCCAGATCCTCGGGTTTCTGCAGCGGCTTGCCGCGCCCAGGCTCGATCAGCCAGCGGCTGGCCACCGGGGTGAGCACCTCGCCGAACAGCCGCACCGCGCCGGCCGGTGCCGCCGACGGCGTGCAATAGCGCAGCGCCAGGTCCACCTCGCTGCCGTCGACGTCGACCATCGCATCGTTGGCACTGACGCGGATGTCCAGGTCCGGATGCTCCCGCTGGAAGGCCTCCAGCCGGGGAATCAGCCACAGCGAGGCGAATGAGGCGAACGTCGTCACGCTGACCGTGCGCCGGCCCCGCGCCTGGCGGATCTGCCGCACGGTCGCGTCGAGCCGATCCAGCAGTGGCGCCACCGCGCGCAAGAGCGAGGCGCCGGCCCCCGTCAGCTCAACGTGCCGCGTGCCACGCAGGAACAGCGGCGCACCGACGTCGTCTTCGAGGCCCTGGATCTGCCGGCTGATCGCCGACTGGGTGAGGTGCAACTCCTCCGCTGCCTGACGGAAGTTGAGATGGCGGGCCACCGCCTCGAAGGCACGCAGCGGGCCCACCGACAACGGGCGGTGGCGGATGTTCTGATTCATTCCGTTCCCTCATCAATCTGCCGCAAACGTCTCATTGGACCATGCCGCGGGAGAACCCTAGGATTCACTCCAACAACTCACCGCACAGCAGAAAGGACCACATCATGGAACGCGCCGCAACTTCTTCAGTCATGTCTTCGTCGCAACAATCGGCCGGCGCGGCCCGCGCCCTCGCCGCCGGTGAGGCGCTGACCCTGCGGCCGCGCGGCACCAGCGTGCTGCGGGTGACCGGCGGGCGACTGTGGCTCACGGCGTCCGGTACGACCGGGCATGCGCCGCAGGACGTGTTCCTGCGCTGCGGCGAGCAGTTGACGCTGTGCGCCGGGCAGGAGGTGGTGCTCGAAGGCTGGCCCGCCGCCCGCTTCGAGCTGGCGCCCGCGCCGCAAGCAGTCACGGCGCTGGGCCTGCTCCAGGGCCTGACCAGGCTGGTGCGCGCGGTCAGCGCTTCGCGGCCGTCCGCGGCGCCGGCGCCCCGGGCTTGCTCCTGAGCACCTTCTTCGCTGCGGGCTTGGCGTCCTTCTCGGCGCGAGCCCGCAGCGCCGCCTCGAGGGCGAGGCGAGCCCAGGGCCGCATCAATTCAGGAGACTCCAGCGCCTCGTCCGGCGGGGTGTAGTAGTTCATCTTGACCGAGCGCCCCTTGCCGTCGTACACGAAAGGCTGCCCCCCGGCGGCAGCCCAGCGCGCTTCGGTCGTGCCGTCCACCTTGAGGTACAGCCGCTCGAAGGCGATCAGCGCGAACATCAGCCCGTCGAGATAGATGCCCCAGCCGCCGAACATCCGGCGTGCACTGCACGTGCCGAGGGGTTGCAACAGCTCCAGGCAGTGCTGGGCGTACTCGTGTCCGGAAGAAGCGGGTGCGGCGGCCATGCAGCCGAGTGTAGAGGCCCTATGGGGTCTTGCCGCCTTCGGCGGGGGCCTCGGCGTCCGACGTCGTGGCGCCGCGGGTCGGCCGGGCGCGGGCCAGCTGGGGTGCCACTTCCTCGATCTTGTTCTCGCGCATGTAGTCGTTCATCTCGCGCCAGCCGGCGAAGATCGCGGCCTTGTCGGCGCGCGGGTTCAGCGTGTAGCAGTCCTCGATCGCCCGGCCGGCATGGCGGCAGGCGCCGCCGAGCGCGCGGCCTTCGGCATCCTTGCGCGCAGCCATCGACTCGGCAGACTCGATGCCCAGCGCATCACACCCCGCGAGCGCGGAGACGAAAGCGAGAACAGCGGCGAGGTGGAGGGTATGTCGCATGGCACAAAGGACAGGCTGTGCATGGTCATCGGCAGTTGGCCGCCGGACTTGAGGCGCCGTCACAAACGAAAACGCCCGGCGGGGCCGGGCGTTCGGGCATCGCGTCGTTCAGCGATAAGCCGCACCTTGCGCCATCGCCATCAGCCGGGCCACCCGCTCCTCGGTGCTGGGGTGCGTGCTGAACAGGCCGCGCAGCCCGCCGCCCGACAACGGGTTCATGATCATCATCTGGGCGGTTTCCGGGTGGCGCTCGGCCGCTTCCAACGGGATGCCGCGGGCGTAGCGGTGGATCTTCTCCAGCGCCGAGGCCAGCGCCTGCGGGTCGCCGGAGATCTCGGCACCGCCGCGATCGGCCTCGAACTCGCGCGCCCGGCTGATCGCCATCTGGATCAGGCTGGCCGCCAGCGGGGCGAGCAGCATCACGAGGATGCTGACGATCGGGTTGACCGGCCGGCCTTCGCTGTCGCGGCCACCAAAGAACATCGCGAAGTTCGCCAGCATCGAGATGGCGCCGGCCATCGTGGCGCTGATGGTGCTGATCAGGATGTCGCGGTGCCTGACGTGCGCCAGTTCGTGCGCCATCACGCCGCGCAGCTCGCGGTCGGTGAGCACGCGCATGATGCCGGTGGTAGCGGCCACCGCGGCGTTCTGCGGGTTGCGGCCGGTGGCAAACGCGTTGGGCGCGTTCTCGTCGATGATGTAGACGCGCGGCATCGGCAGGTCGGCGCGCTGCGCCAGCTCGCGCACCATGCGGTAGAACTGCGGCGCGGTGGTTTCGTCGACCTCGCGCGCGTTGTACATCTTCAGCACCAGCTTGTCGCTGAACCAGTAGCTGAAGAAGTTCATGCCGAGCGCCAGGATCAGCGCCAGCATCATGCCCTGCTGGCCCCCCAGCAGGGAACCGATGGCCATGAACAGGCCGGTGATGGCCGCCATCAGGACGGCGGTCTTCAGCAGGTTGAACATCGTGCGAGCCTCACTACAGTAGCCGACAACGCCGCGCAGGTGCGGCCTCGCGTTTGTAATTCAAGCCGCCCGGCAATCAAAAACCATACCCGGCATCACCGTATGGCCCTGGAGGAAATCCCGGGCTGCCAGGCGGCGCCCGCCTGGCTTTTGCAACTGGGTGAGACGCAACGCACCTTCGCCGCAGGCCACCCGAAGGCCGGCGTCGGACACCTCGAGGACGGTGCCCGGCGCACCGGCGCCGTCGCACAGCTCGCCCGACCAGCACTTCAAGGCCGTGCCCGCGAGGTGAGTGCTGGCGCCGGGGAACGGATCGAAAGCCCGGATGCGGCGCTCGATGACGGCCGCCGGTTGCGACCAGTCGATCTCGGCCTCGGCCTTTTCGATCTTGTGGGCGTAGGTCACGCCGTCCACCGGTTGAGGGGTGCGGGTGAGCCCGCCACAAGCCGCCATCTCCAGTGCTTCGACGATCAGTCGCCCACCCAGCCCCGCAAGGCGGTCGTGCAGGCTCGCCGTGGTGTCCCGCGCGGCAATGGGCATGCTCTCGACAAGGAGCATGTCGCCCGTGTCGAGTCCGGCGTCCATCTGCATGATCGTGATACCGGTCTGCGCATCGCCCGCCTCGATCGCACGGTGGATGGGCGCCGCCCCGCGCCAGCGCGGCAGCAGCGAGGCGTGGATGTTGAGGCAGCCGAGCCGGGGCAGGTCGAGCACCCATTGCGGCAGGATCAGGCCGTAGGCAGCCACCACCATCACGTCCGGTGCAGCCGCTTGCAGCGCCGACCGTGCGGCTTGTGCGTCGTCGGGATACTTGCCGTCGAGCCGCAGGCTGCGAGGTTGCGCCACGTCGATGCCGTGAGCGAGCGCAAACTGCTTGACCGGACTGGACTGCAGCTTCATGCCACGCCCAGCCGGACGGTCCGGCTGGGTCAGCACCAGCGGAATCCGGAAGCCGGCCGCATGCAACTGCGCCAAGGCCGCGTGCGCAAACTCCGGCGTACCGGCAAATACGACCTTCATCGGCGTTCAGCCGCGCTCTTCGTCGCGCGTGCGCTTGAGCAACTTGGTCTTGATGCGGTTGCGCTTCAGCGGTGACAGGTATTCGACGAACACCTTGCCCATCAGGTGGTCCATCTCGTGCTGCACGCACACGGCGAGCAGGCCGTCGGCATCGAAGCTGTATTCGCGGCCCTCGCGGTCCAGTGCCTTCACCGTCACCCGCGCATGCCGATCCACCTTGTCATAGAAGGTGGGCACGGACAGGCAGCCCTCTTCCCAGAGGATCATCTCGTCGCTGCGCGCCACCAGTTCGGGGTTGATCAGCACGCGCGCGTCGTCGCGCTCGTCCGAGGTGTCGATCACGATCACCCGCTCGTGCACGTCGACCTGCGTCGCTGCCAGGCCGACGCCATTGGCCTCGTACATGGTTTCCAGCATGTCGTCGACGAGTTGCTGGATGCGCCCGTCCACCTTTACGACCGGCTTGGCGACGGTGTGCAGGCGGGGATCGGGATAGCGGAGGATGTTCAGTTTGGCCATGTGCAAGCGGAGCCCGTCTGCCGGTGTGGAGGCGCGACAACGCGGGAAGCGTGACGCAATGCCGCTGCCGCGGTAACCTCCAGCAAAATTCGTTGCGGCATCAAGGGTTTATGGGCAGAATCTGTGAAACTATGTGAGGATTCTCGCCGAACTGCTGCTGCCCGGCGAGCCGATAACTCATTAACCATATGGCGCCATGGCCGCGAGTTTCCAGGCCATGTCCGGCGAGCGGAGACCCTGCATGACAAGAACCGCGTTGTGGCGAGCCCGTCCCAAGGCAACCCTGGCTTCCATCGGCTCGCAAGCCCTCGTCGGAGCAGCCCTGATCGCACTCGGCACCGCAGCGTCGGCCGTCAATTATCCGATCACTGAGCAGCAGCGCGCCACCGCACAACAAGTCGCGCAGGCCGGTGTGCCGCTGTCCGAGCTGTCTCCCAACGCACCTGACTCCTACACCGTCAAGCGCGGCGACACGCTGTGGGACATTTCCTCGATGTTCCTGCTTCGCCCGTGGCGCTGGCCCGAGCTGTGGGGCATGAACCTCGAGCAGATCCGCAATCCGCACCTGATCTACCCGGGCCAGGTGCTGTACCTCGAAACGAAAGATGGCCGCGCCCGCCTGCGCGTCGGCCAGCCCGTCGGCGCCCCGGGCGGCACGATCAAGGTGTCTCCGCGCGTGCGCAGCGAATCGCTCGACAGAGCCGCCATTGCGTCGATCCCGCTGCACCTCATCGAGCCCTTCCTCAACGAGGCGGTGATCTTCAACAGCAACGAGCTGGAGCAGGCTCCGCGCGTGGTGGCCACCCAGGAAGGCCGGGTACTGCTGTCTCGCGGCGAAACCGCGTACGTCCGTGGCGAGCTGGGCGAGTTGCGCGACTGGCGCCTGTTCCGCAATCCGAAGCCGCTGCTCGACCCCGGCACCAAGGAAGTGCTCGGCTACGAAGCCACCTACCTGGGTACCGCCGAGTACACCCGCCCGGGTGGCACCAGTGCGACGGGCGAGATCATTCCCGCGAGCTTCCAGGTCCAGTCGACGCGACTCGAGGTCGGCGTGGGCGACCGGCTGGCGCCGGTTCCCTCGCGCGAATTCATCAGCTACGTCCCGCACGCTCCCCAGGGCACGCTGGAAGGCAAGATCGCCTCGATCTACGGCGAGGCGCTGACGGCCGGCCAGAACCAGATCGTCGCGCTGAACCGCGGCTCGCGCGACGGCGTCGAGCGCGGCCACGTGCTCGCGCTGTGGCGGCAGGGGCGGCAGGCCACCGATACCACGTATGGCGGCAAGCAGGCGATCCAGTTGCCTGACGAGCGCCATGGCCTGCTGTTCGTGTTCCGGGTGTTCGACCGCATGTCGTATGCGCTGATCCTCAATGTGCAGGAGCCAGTGCAGGTCGGTGACCGCTTCACCCAGCCTTGAGCGGCGCCCT
Source organism: uncultured Caldimonas sp. (assembly GCF_946480305.1). The sequence goes on along the minus strand of NZ_CAMLJQ010000008.1, from coordinate 94,166 downwards.
CGCGCCCGCAGCCCGGCCTGACCGGGCCGAACTCGCCGCGTGGCTGCGGCTGGCCGAAACACCCGGGATCGGGCCCGCAACGGCCCGCCGCCTGCTGGCCGCGTTCGGCCCTCCGCAAGCCATCTTCCAGCGCTCGGAAGCAGCTTGGCGCGAGGTGGTGCCGGCCGCTGCAACCACATCGCTGGCTCGCCCGCCCGCAACGCTCGACCCGTTGATCGACGCGACGTGGCAATGGCTGGAGGGCGCCCCCTCCCGGCGGTTCATCACGCTCGGCGATCCCGCCTACCCTTCCCTGCTACTCGCAACCGCCGACCCGCCGTTGGTGCTGTACGCGATCGGGCGGCTGGAACTGCTCCATGCCACGTCCATCGCCGTGGTCGGCAGCCGCCACCCGACCCGTCAAGGGCTGGACAACGCCCGTGCATTTGCCTCGCACCTCAGCCAGGGTGGTCTGACCATCGTGTCGGGCCTGGCGCTGGGCATCGATGGCGCCGCGCACGAAGGCGCGCTCGAGGGCCCGGGCAGCACGATCGCAGTCGTCGGAACCGGGCTCGATAACGTCTACCCGCGACGACACCTCGACCTCGCGCGCCGCATCAGCGAGCAAGGCCTGCTGCTGAGCGAGTACCCGCTCGGCATGCCGCCGCTGCCGGAGAACTTCCCGAAACGCAACCGCATCATCGCGGGCCTGGCGAGGGGCACGCTCGTCGTCGAAGCTGCGCTGAAGTCGGGTTCGTTGATCACGGCCCGCCTTGCCGTCGAACAGGGGCGGGAGGTTTTTGCCATCCCGGGCTCGATCCATTCGCCGCAATCGCGGGGTTGCCACGCGCTGATCAAACAAGGCGCCAAGCTGGTCGAGAGCGGGCAGGACATCCTCGAAGAACTCCACCCGGGGCTGACGAAAGTGCACCTCCCCGACGCCGCGCCGGATGATGCCGAACCGGACGTCGACGAAGACCCCATCCTCGATGCCCTGGGCTATGAGCCGGCCACGCTCGATACATTGGTGGCCCGCACCGGCTGGCCGGCCGCCGAGTTGAGCGGGCGGCTGCTGGAGCTCGAGCTGGCGGGCCTGGTGGCACGGTTGCCCGGGCAGCTCTTCCAGCGCGTCGCCAGCGGCTGAGTCGGCCAGCATCGCGTAAAACCGCCCGTCAAACCACCTCTCGTTTTCAGCACTGTGGGGTTACCGCGCTCGGGTATAGTCGGACACATGTTCGATGTGCTCGTCTACCTGTACGAAAACTACTGGCGACCAGACGCCTGCCCCGATCATGCGCAGCTCACGCGCAAGCTGTCGGCCGTAGGGTTCGAGAACGACGAGATCCAGGAAGCGCTGACCTGGCTGGAAGGCCTGACGCATGCCGTGCAATCGCATGCCGGCACGCAAAGCCCCGACAGCATGCGCGTGTTCACCCAGGCCGAGCAGGAGCAGCTTGGTGAGGAGTGCATGGGCTTCATCAGCTTCCTCGAAAGCGCCGGTGTGCTGCCTGCCCCGATGCGCGAGATCGTGATCGACCGGGCGATGGTGAGCGAAGGCGGGCCCCTGTCGCTCGAAGACCTGAAGATCATCGTGCTGATGGTGTTCTGGAGCCTCGGCGAAGAACCAGACGCCCTGATCCTCGACGAACTGTTCGTCGACGCCGCCGATCGCTTGATCCACTGAAAGGCTCGCCCCAGAAGCCCTCGCCGCGCGCAGGGGCCTCCCGGCAAGCGCCCCACCGCTCCCCTCTCGAGTGCTACCGCCGATCGGCCCTGCCGATCCACCAGGGGTGCGCCCTCGAAGAAGCGGGCCCGGAGCGCCTCGGGTGCGGCGCGGGGCCGCAAGCCGCCGAAGGCCCGCAGCGGCTGGTCTCAGTTCAGCAGGCGGCTGGGGTCGGCGTCCAGCTTGGCGAGCGCGTTGCGCGTGGCGCGCACGGTCAGCGCCTCTTCTTCGGCAGGCACCATCAGGCCGGCCTGCAGGAAAGCCGCCAACCGGTGCTGCTGGAACAGCACGCACCGACCGGCCGGCGACGAGAACAGGCTCAGCTGCTTGCGCAACCCCTGCCATGCGAGCTGCACCGGCTCGTTGCGCCCGCGGTAGTCGAGCTTGAACCAGCTGCCGACCTGGATCCCACGCGCCCACGCCACCATCGCCGGACTCGGCATCGAGCCCCCTTCGGCCACCACTTCGAGGCCGGAAGTCTCGTGGCCCGACAGGTCGAGCACCATCGATTCGTCGATCTCGACCTCGGTATCGGGCAACAGCTCTTCCAGCGTTTCGAGCCTCAACATCAGCTCGTCGAGGCGGTCGGACGGAATGGCCGCCGCCTTGGCCGTGAAGGCCGCGGCCAGCGAGTTGTTGAGCGCCTGGATGTGCTCGTCCTGCTTTTCGGAGGCGACCCCCGCCATGGCCATGCCGTCACGCAGCGTCTTCAGCAGCGGCGGTAAGCGGCGGATCACCTCGGCGCGCTCCTCACGCGACACCTTCGCGCTCGCCGACCAGATCAGATCGGCCGCTGCACGCTTCATGGCCTTGGTCGCATCGCTCTGCGAACCGGTCTTCACCGCCGTCATCGCCAACACGTCGGCCCAGATCTGGAACAGGAACTCGCGCACACCATCCTGTACCGGCACTTCGTTGAGCATCTTGCGCAACTCGATGGTGTACTGGATCGTGAGGATCTCGCGCTGCTCCACCTGCTGCGCGAGCGACACCCCCTTGCGGGAGGTCTCGTTTTCCTTCGTGAAGTAGTGCTCGAGGAACTTCTCGAACTCCACGAGCACGGTCTGGAACACGCGCCGCCCGGTGTCGGGATACGCCTCGACCACCTGCACCACGCGCTTGATTTCCTTTTCGAGCGCATCGCCCATCGCACCGGCGGTGGAGGCATCGAAGCCCATCACGCAGGCGCCCATGCGGTCGATGAGCCGCCGCGCCGGGTGGTCGGTGGTGGCAAAGAAGTCGGGTTCGGTGATCGCGACCCGCAGCACCGGCATCTGCAGGCGGGCGAACCATACGCGCACCGAGGCGGGCAGACGGTCTTCGGTCAAGATGCTCTGAAACAGCAGCGCGACGATCTCGATGGTCGCGCGCTCGATGGGCGATTCGGTGGATCGCTTGAGTGCCTGCTTCTGCTCCTGCAGGTTGTCGAGCAGAACAGGCGCGCTCGGAATGACGAGCTGGTCAGGGCTGGTGCTGCGCAAGCGCTGCACCACCTCGCGCTCGGCTTCAGCGATGGCAGCCACCAGCTTGGGCGAGGCCTGAAAGCTGGTGGTGGCTTCGAAATCGGGGACCTGCTTGCCGACCAGCCGGTTCAACCGCCCCAGCACCGCCTGCGCCTGCTCGGAGGCACGCACCAGGTTGGAGGCGCGCGTCATCAAGCGTGTTTCTTCGCCGACCGAATGGCGCAGGCTGCCAGGACCCGAGGGGGGGTGACTCGCAGGAGCCGCACCACCGGCCAGCGCGCTCGCGGCGGAGCTACCGGCGGGGGCGACACCCACGTCCCGTGCACGGCGGATCAACGGGCGCAGGTCGATCTCGGGAAGCACGCCGTGAGCGATCAACCACTTGTTGGTCTCGTGGTAGGCAAGCACCACCAGATGCCCGACTTCATCGTGCAGCACCGGCTGCAGCGCGCGCCACGCTTCCACCGTGAGGCCGGCACTGCGCCAGGCCTCGAGCACCTCGCGCGCGACCACATGCGGGCGCAGCACGTCCGACGACGACAACTCGTCGCGGCGCTCCATGACCGTCATGCGCGAACGCAGGTCGGTGAACTCGGAGGACGCCTGATCCATGGCGGCCAACGCCAGCCTGGAACTGAGGATCTCGTGCTCGATGGTGTCGTCATCGACGAGCGACAGTTCGGCACCGCGGTGGCTCAGCCCCGCAGGGCCGCTCGGGCCGGGGTCTTGCAGGTTGCTGGTCTGACGGCGCTGCAGTCGCTCGACCAGCGCCTGCTGCCACTTGGCGCGCAGACGCTGCATGTCGGTCCAGGCATCGCGGCGGCGCAGCAACAGGTCAGGAGGCGCGGACTGGGAGGCCAGCAGCTTGGCGCCCTCTTCCACGGCCGCCAGCGCATTCGGCGCTCCGTAGAGCAGCACGTTCAGAAAAGTTCTGCGCGCCTGGGCTGCAAGTGCCTTCGGGTCGGCGGGAATCGCCATGGTGGAGAGGTAGCCTGGGTGCCGTGCGAAATTCCTGGCACTCTACACCACGGCACCCGCATTCGGATCGTCCGGATCGGTTTCCTTGCGCGTCTGCTTGATCAAGTCTTCACGTTTCACGCCCAGCCACATGGCGATGGCGGCCGCGACGAACACCGACGAATAGATGCCGAACAGGATGCCGATCGTGAGTGCCAGCGCGAAGTAGTGCAGGGTCGGGCCACCAAAGATGAGCATCGACAGCACCATGATCTGGGTGGATCCGTGCGTGATCACGGTGCGGCTGATCGTGCTGGTGATCGCGTGGTCGATGACCTCCTGGGTGGTCATCTTGCGGTACTTGCGGAAGGCTTCGCGGATGCGGTCGAAGATCACGACCGATTCGTTGACCGAATAGCCCAGCACGGCGAGCACTGCCGCCAGCACCGACAGCGAGAACTCCCACTGGAAGAACGCGAAGAAGCCCAGGATGATGATCACGTCGTGCAGGTTGGCGATGATGCCCGCGACCGAGAACTTCCACTCGAAGCGGAAAGCCAGGTAGATCATGATCCCGGCGATCGTGACTGCCAGCGCCAGCGCGCCGTCACGCGCCAGCTCGGAGCCGACCTGCGGCCCGACGAACTCGCTGCGTTGCAGACGCACCGGCTCGCCGGCCGCGGTGGAGCACACCTCGCGGCTGACCGACTCGCCTTGATCGGTCACGGTCTGCTGACGCTGCACGGTGCCGCCTTCGGCACTGCACAGCTTGCCGAACACCTGCCCGACCAGTTCGCTCTGCTTGATCTCGCCACGCAGGGGGATGCGGATCAGCACGTCGCGCGAGGTGCCGAAGTTCTGCACCTGCACATCGCCAAGCTGCAGGGACTCGACCGTCGAGCGCACCTTCGGGAGGTCTGCGGCCTGGGCGTACTGCACCTCCAGCACCGTGCCGCCCGTGAACTCGATGGACAGGTGCAGCCCCTTCGTGACGAGGAAGAACACCGCGGCCAGAAAGGTCACCAGCGAAATCACGTTGAGCACCAGCGCGTGCCGCATGAACGGGATGTCGCGCCTGATTCGGAAGAATTCCATCGCTAGGGGTCTTTGCGTGATTGAAGGGGGTGTGCGAGCGCGTCAGGCTTCGCTTTTCGCAGGCACAGAGGCTCCGTCCGGACGCCACACCTGGCCGATGGCCACCGACTTGAGTTTCTTCTGCCGGCCGTACCACAGGTTCACCAGCCCGCGCGAGAAGAACACGGCCGAGAACATCGACGTGAGGATGCCCAGCACGTGCACGACGGCGAAACCACGCACCGGACCCGAGCCGAAGGCCAGCAGCGCGACGCCGGCGATCAGCGTGGTGATGTTGGAGTCGAGGATGGTCGCCCAGGCGCGTTCATAGCCGAGATGGATCGCCGTCTGGGGCGCATTGCCGTTGCGCAGTTCTTCGCGCACCCGCTCGTTGATCAGCACGTTGGCGTCGATCGCCATGCCGAGCGTGAGTGCGATGGCGGCGATCCCTGGCAGCGTCAGCGTGGCCTGCAACATCGACAGCACGGCCACCAGCAGCAGCAGGTTGACCGACAACGCCAGCGTGGAGAAGACGCCGAACAGCATGTAGTACGCGATCATGAAGACACCGATCGCGACGAAGCCCCACAGCACGCTGTTGAAGCCCTTCGCGATGTTGTCGGCACCGAGCGTCGGGCCGATCGTGCGCTCTTCGATGATTTCCATCGGCGCGGCCAGCGAGCCGGCGCGCAGCAGCAGCGCCACGTCGTTCGCTTCCTGCGTCGTCATGCTGCCGGAGATCTGCACCCGGCCCCCACCGATCTCGGTGCGGATGACCGGCGCGGTCACGACCTCGCCCTTGCCCTTCTCGAACAACAGGATGGCCATGCGCTTGCCGACGTTGTCGCGGGTCACGTCGCGGAAGATGCGCGAGCCCTTGGCGTCGAGCGTCAGGTGCACCGCCGGCTGCTGCTGCTCGTCGAAGCCGGCCTGCGCGTCGGTGAGGTTCTCGCCGGTGAGGATGACCTGCCGCTTGACGATCACCGCGCCGCCACCCCGCTCGACATAGCGCTCGGTGCCGAAGGGCACCGGGCCCGCCCCGGCCACCGCGGACATCGCTTCGGCGCTGTCGTCGACCAGACGCACCTCCAGCGTGGCGGTGCGGCCGATGATGTCCTTGGCGCGGGCGGTGTCCTGCACGCCGGGCAGCTGCACGACGACGCGGTCGAGGCCCTGCTGCTGGATCACGGGCTCACTGGTGCCAAGTTCATTGACCCGGTTGTGCAGCGTGGTGATGTTCTGCTTGAGCGCCTGCTCCTGCACTCGGCGGGCGGCTTCCGGCTTCAAGGCGCCGGTCAGCTTGAACTCGCCGGCCTCGGCCGTCTCGGTCCACTGCAGGTCGGGCATCTGGTCGGTGAGCAGGTTGCGCGCAGCGGCCAGCACCTGCTGGTCGCGGAACTTCACCTCCACGTCGTCACCGATGCGCACCACGCCGGCATGGCGCAGGTCCTTCTCGCGCAGCAGCGTACGGATGTCGCCGGACAACGCCTCGGCGCGCTTGGTCAAAGCGGCTTTCATGTCGACCTGCATCAGGAAGTGGACCCCCCCGCGCAAATCGAGGCCGAGATACATCGGCAGGGCATTCAGCGATGCGAGCCACTGCGGCGACCGCGGCACCAGGTTGAGGGCCACGATGTAGCTCGGGTCTTCGCGATTCGGGTTGAGCACGCGTTCGAGTGCATCGCGTGCACGGATCTGCGTGTCGGTGTCGGCAAAGCGGGCCTTCACCGAATTGCCTTCGAACTGCACGAAGTCGGGCGCAATGCCCGCGCCTCGCAGGGCTTGCTCGACACGCTCGGCCATCGAGGCGTCGACCTTGACCGTCGCCTTGGCGCTGGAAACCTGGACAGCCGGCGCTTCGCCGAAGAAGTTGGGCAGGGTGTAGACGAAGCCCACCAGCACGGCGACCACCAGGATCGCGTATTTCCACCACGGGTAACGGTTCATGAGGATGCTTGTGCCACTGACGGTAGCGCAGGCGCCCGGGGCGCCTGCAAAAAAGAGCAAGCCAGCTGCGGCCGGTCTTACTTGAGGGTGCCCTTGGGCAGGACCTGGACGACCGCGCTGCGCTGGATCTGCAGTTCGACGCCGTTGGATACCTCGACGTGCAGATAGGTTTCACCGATCTTGGACACCTTGCCGAGCACACCACCGGCGGTGACCACTTCGTCACCCTTGGCAAGCGCCTCGATCATGGCCTTGTGTTCCTTCTGACGCTTCATTTGCGGACGGATCATGATGAAGTACAGCACCACGAACATCAGCACCAGAGGCAGCAGGCTCACGAGCGTGGACTCGGCGCCGCCTTGTGCTGCAGCGGGGGCCTGTGCGAATGCTTCAGAGATAAACACGGGAGACTCTCCTGGGTCGAAGGACAAACATTTGATTGTATGCGCCGGCACGGCGACCGCTGGCGAGGAGCCCGCGGCGTCTGCGAGGCTGCTGGAAGGGCTTCAGCGCAAACGCCGGGTGCGGAACGTCACCGAGTAGCGCAGTTCAACGACCGCGGGCAGCGAGTGTTGCCAACCCCAGCGGGCCGAGCCCGACAACAGGTAGGCCGACCTGGGTGCCAGAGGCAGCTCGAGCTGATGGCGCGGCGTGCCACTGCCGCGACCATAGGGGCGCAGGCGCAGCCGCGCATGCCCGGCGAGGGAAACGCCGGCCACGCACTCGAAGTCCGGCACATCGCGATGCCACCCCAGCCCCGCGCCCGGCTCGTAGCAGGCGATCAAGGCGTCGCCGAATTGCTCCGCCGGCACGCCCGCCCATGCCGCGACGCGGTCGCGCAGAGGCTGCAGAAGCGGAGGTATCGCCGGCGCGGGGAGGAGTTCTCCCGCGGCAAAGTCATAACGCGAACCGAAATGCGCCACCCGGCGCCGTGCCAGATGGTCCTTGTATTCGGCAGGCACCAACGGCAGCTCGGCGATCGAGGCGATCAGCTCATGTTCCTCGCGCTGCGAGAGCAAGCCTTCGGCGTACCGCAGCCCTTCGGGCCACGGCGTCTGGTCGGGGAACAGCTCGGACTGAGCCTCGGAGAGCACCGCGCGCATGCTTCAGAAAGAGCAGCCGCCGTGCCGGGCCGTCCGTCAGAAAGAAAAAAGCCCCGTGGGCTTGCGCGCACGGGGCTTCAGTATTTGGTGGCCTAGGGCGGAATCGAACCACCGACACGCGGATTTTCAATCCGCTGCTCTACCAACTGAGCTACCAGGCCAGAAAGTCGAACAGTATATATCAGTTTCCGCCGGATCTCTTGTTGCGTGACAGATCGACACCCAATTGCTTGAGCTTGCGGTACAGATGCGTGCGCTCCAGCCCGGTCTTTTCGGCCACACGGGTCATGCTGCCGTTCTCTTTGGCGAGATGAAATTCGAAGTACGCCTTCTCGAAGGCGTCGCGCGCTTCGCGCAACGGGCGGTCGAGCACGAACATCTGCTCAGGCTGCGGCCCGAGCGCAAGCGGCGTGGCCGGTGTCATCTGCACTGGCACCATGCCGTGGTCGATGCCGTAGTCGCGCACCGGGTGAACGCCGGCGTGGTGGTGGACGATGGGGGCTGCCGGCTGCGGCGGGCGCGGGGCCTGGCGCGCAAGCCCTTGCTCGACCGCACGCAGCAGCTTCTGCAGCGTGATCGGTTTTTCGAGGAAAGCCATGGCACCAAACTTGGTGGCTTCGACAGCCGTGTCGATCGTGCCGTGGCCCGACATCATGATCACCGGCATCGTCAACTGGCCGTTGGCGCTCCACTCCTTCAACAGCGTGATGCCGTCCACATCGGGCATCCAGATGTCGAGCAGCACGAGATCGGGGCGGTTCGTTTCGCGGAAGGCCCGGGCCTGCGCGGCGTTCTCGGCGAGCTCGATGTTGTGGCCCTCGTCGCTCAGGATTTCCGACAGCAGTGCGCGGATGCCGAGTTCGTCGTCAACAACAAGAATGGTGGCCATGCAGTCTCAACTCCCTGAACCCGTGGCGACATGCGGAATGCTGTCCGGGATGGCAGGGCTGGGTGGAGCGATCTTTGAAAATGATATCGAAACTTGTGCCCCCTTCACGCCGGCCCCTTCGGCAGCGGCAGTCTGGGTGCCCAGGTTCTTCAGCCGGATGCGGGCGGCGTGCTCGTCGGCAATCTTCTTGACGACCGCCAGCCCCAACCCGGTGCCCTTGGACTTGGTGGTCACGTAGGGCTCGAACGCGCGGTTGAGCACCTTCTCCGAGAAGCCGGGGCCGTTGTCGGCGACGACGAGCCGCACGGCGCGAAGATGGCCGTCGTCGCCGCGTTGTGCCTCGGTGTACACGCGGACCAGCCCGCCCGGTTGGTCCGAGATCGCGTCCAGGCCGTTCTGCAGCAGGTTGTGCACCACCTGGCGCAACTGGCTGGCGTCGCCCAGGATGGCCGGCAGGTCGTGCGCGAGATCGGTGTGCAGGTGACCGGACTCGAGCGCAGAACCATACAGCGCGACGACCTCCGACACCAATGCATTGAGATCGAGCGGTTTCAGGTCCGCCGAGGGCAGGCGCGCGTAGTCGCGGAACTCGTTGACGAGCTGTTTCATCGCGCTGACCTGGTTGACGATCGTGCCGACCGACTTGGCGAGCATCTGCCGGTCGGTGCCTTCGAGCTTGGCCTCGAGCTTGTGCTGCAGGCGCTCGGCGGACAGCTGGATCGGCGTCAACGGGTTCTTGATCTCATGCGCGAGCCGCCGCGCGACCTCGCCCCACGCGATGGAGCGCTGAGCGGACACCACCTCCGTGATGTCGTCGAACACCAGCAGCCTCGCCTGCTGCGGCAGCCAGGCGCCGCGGACCAGCAATGTGGTGGAGCCGCGCTCGGGCAGGGCCTCAGGCAGCGGTTGCAGCTCGAACGACTGTTGCCAGTGGTCGCGCTCGCCGGCCTCGTTGCCGGCGGAATGCAACTCGAACAACCGTGCCACTTCGTTCGCGAAGTCCTGCAGGTTGGGCACGTCCGCCAGCAAGCGTCCGCGGTAGGCCGCGACCGGCAGCCGCAGGATGCGCGTAGCGCCGGGGTTGACGGTGTCGATGCGACCTTCGGCGTCGAGCACGATCACGCCGGCGGTCATGTTGTCGAGGATGGTCTGCAGGTTGGTCTTCGCCGCCTCGAGTTCGCTGAGGCTGCGCTGCACCAATGACCGGGCATCGGAGAGCTGCTGTGTCATGTCTGCGAACGAGCGCGTCAGGCCGCCGAGCTCGTCGCGGGAGGCGAACACCTGCTTCGGCGTCAGGTCGCCCTGCGCCACCTGCCGCACGCCTTCGGCGAGCAGCAACAGCGGCCGCGCCAGCTGGTTGCCGAGCGTGACGGCCAGCAGCACCGCACCAAACACGGCCAGGAACAACGACAGCGTCAGCGTGCCGATGTACATGCGGCGCAGGCCTTCGCGTGCCAGCGCACGCTGCTGGTAGTCGCGGTACGCCGCCTGCACGGCCTGCGCGTTGGCCGCCAGCGTGGCGGGGATCAGCTGGGTGACCAGCAGGTAGCGGTCTTCGGCCGCGAGGTTGAACGTGCCCGAGGGCACGTACGCCAGCACCCGGATCCGCGGCGCGCCGGTGTCGTCGTCCAACCCTTCGAGTTGTGCCACCACGCGCTGGCTGCGCACCTGCCGCAGCGCGACGGACGACGGCCGGTCCGGCGCCAGCGCCTCGCGGCTGACGCCGACGCTCACGATGGCCTGGCCGTTGGAGCCGAGCAGCGCCGCGTCCTGCGCCGAGAGCTGGTCGCGCACACGCTCGATCGCAAGTGCAAGCGCCGCCTCGCGGCCTTCGTTCGAGAGCCGGTCGGCGGCCGAGCGGGTTTTCGTGGCGAGATCGTTGACCAGCGTGTCGAGCGTCACGCGGCCGAGGTTCAGCCCGGCGTCGAGCGCGCCTTCCACCTCCACGTCGAACCAGCTCTCGATGCTGCGGGTGACGAACTGGTAGGACACCGTGTAGATCACCAGGCCCGGGATCACGCCCACCAGCGCGAAGATGCCGGCCAGCTTGAACAACAACCTGCTGCCGAACTTGCGGCGGCGCATGCGCAAGGTGAGCCGCACCGCCGCAATGACGATGACCAGCGCGAGCACCGCCGCCACCGCCACGTTGACCCACAACAGCCACTCGAAGTGCTGCTCGTACAGCCGCCGGTTGTTGGTCGACAGCGCCAGCAGAAAGACCATCACCAGCCCGGCGCCGGAAATGGCAACGAGCGAAATGATCCACGCCCAACGAGTCGCTTTGGTCACGGCGTGCCCACGTCAACGCCAAGCACTGGCCGCACGCGACCCAGGCCCCGTTCGGCGCGCTCCGTCCGCACCCCGCATGTGCGGCCAAGTGATGCCGCGGATCCGGCTCCGCCGGTCCGCTGGCATCGCCCCCTTGAGGGGGCACGCGAAGCGTGTCGGGGGTGGGCCATCCAGGGGTGGTCCATCAATTCGGATCATCCATCACGACCGTGCTCTCGGCCGACAGATCCCACTCGGCCTGCCCGCCGATGCCGATCTGCAACGGCCGCGGCAGCTCCGAGGTGTCGAGCCGGAAATCGAGTTCGATGTAGTGGCGTTCTCCGGGCTCGAATTCGGACAGGTCGGCAATGCGCCACCGGGTGGTGCGCTGGATCGCAACCAGCGCCTCGCCCAATGTCTCGTAGTTCTGGTTGAGGCTGCCAAAGGTGACGCGGTAGCGCCGGGTCAAGGGCTGGTAGGCGAGGCGCCACGTGCGGCTGGCTCGGGCGATGCGCTGATCGCGCCAGTACCAGCGCGATCGGTAGACGCGCGCCTCCGCATCGAAGTGCAGCGGCACGCCCTTCTGCAGCGCCTCCTCCACCGGTTTGGGCAGTTCGAAACCCGCGGTGAAGCTGAGATGCACGCCGTCGTCGGTGCGGCCGATCTCCACGTCGTGCAGGTTGATGCCGGCAGCGTGCGCGATGCCGAACCAGAACACCGCGACAAGCAATGCGAGCGCCACGCGTCGTGCTTGCGCGAAATCGATGAGTCGGCAGGTGGCCCGGGATGCGCGGTGCACGGTGGAAGAACTCTCGTCAGCCGGGGTGCTTGAGCAGCAGCGCATGGAAGAAGCCATCGTGCTCCGCCGCCTGCACCCCCGAAGCAGCTGCGGCCGTTCCATTGTGGGGCAAGGGCAGCGCATGCCCGGGTGCCGGCAGCTGCGCCGCATCGGGATGACGTTGCAAAAAAGCGTCGATCTGGTGCTGTCCCTCGGCCTTGAACACCGAGCAGGTGCAATACAACAGGCGCCCACCGGGTTTGAGCAGGGGCCACAGTGCGTGAAGCATGTCACGCTGGATGGTGGCCAGCTGCGCGATGTCGCTGTCGCGGCGCAGCCAGCGCACGTCCGGGTGACGACGCACGATGCCCGAGGCACTGCAGGGCGCGTCCATCAGGATGGCGTCGAACAGGCGGCCGTCCCAGAAGCCGGCGGGTTCGCGGGCGTCGGCCGTCTTCAGCTCTGCCTTGAGGCCCAGCCGGCCCAGCGTGTCGCCGACGCGCGCCAGGCGATCCGCATCGCTGTCGAGGGCAAGCAGGTCCAGGTCCGCCAGTTCGAGCAGGTGCGCCGTCTTGCCGCCAGGTGCCGCACAGGCATCGAGCACCCGTGCGCGCGCTGGCAGCCCGGCGTCGCCGAGCAGCAGCGGCGCGGCCCACTGGGCGGCCAGGTCCTGCACCGACACGTCGCCTTCGGCAAAACCGGGCAACCGGCCGACGGGCACGGGCTCGTCGAGCACGATGGCGTGCGCACCGACGACGCGCGCCGCGAGCCCGGCGGCCTGCAGCCGCTGCAGGTAGCCTTCGGTCGTGCCACGCCGCGCGTTCACCCGCAGCGTCATCGGCGGGCGCTGGTTGTTGGCGAGCAGCAGCGCCTGCCAGTGATCCGGCCAGTCGCGCTGCAACTGCTTGATCCACCACGACGGATGGTTCCACCGGGCCACCGGATCGCCTTCCGTGGTGCGAACCAGCTCGCCCCGCTCCCGCAGGAAGCGCCGCAGCACGGCATTGACGAACGAGGCCTGCCCGCGCTCGCGCTGCTTGACGGCGTCGACCGCCTGGTCCACCAGCGTGTGCTCGGCGTAAGGCACGGCGTTCGCGTCCCACAGCAGGCCGAGCGCACAGAGCAGCAAGGCGTCGACCCAGGCCGGCGGCGGGCGCTTGGCAAGCCGCTGGCGCAGGGCCTGGGCGCGCCCGAGCGACCGCAGCACCTGGAAGCTGAGCGCCTGCGTGCCGGGTCGCGCTTCGGCCGGACACGCGGCCAGCGCTTCGTTCAATGATTGCCCGGCGCGGACCGCACGCACCGCGTCGGCCGTGTGAGCGAGCAGGCGGGACAGCGGCAACGAAGCCGGTGCCGGGGGAGAGGAAGGTCGATTCACAGGCCGGCAGTCTAGGCGAGGATCGGGAACGGCCCGTTTCAAACGAAAAAGGCCGCTGATGACAGCGGCCCCGAGGCAACAGCGTTCGCGCGTCAGCCGAGGCTGTCGGCCCAGATGTTCTGCGCCCAGTTCCAGCCGTAGACGCCCTCGAGCTCGGTCGGCCCGGGCGACACGCCGCCGGAACCCGCCACCGGCTTGAACGTTTTCTCGGCCGCCACGTACTCGTGCACGCTCGCCACGTGGATGACGTTCTTGGCGTCGACGAAGCTGTAGCAGGTGTTGGTGAGCATCGGCGCCGGATTGACCGGCCAGCCGCTGAGTTCGGCCACGATCGCGGCAGCCGCGACCTTCGCGTGCGAGTTGGCCATGTGGCCGGACTTCGGCATGCCGGGTGCGATCTGGATCGAGTCGCCGAGCACGTGGATGTCTTTCGCGGCGGTGGACTCGAAGTTCAGGTAGTTGACCAGGCACCAGCGTGCGTTGGCGTTCGCCAGGCCGGTCTGCACCGCCACTTGGCCCGCGCGCATGGTCGGCAGCACGTTCAGCACATCGGCCTTCACGTCGTCGTTGATCTCGAACTTGACGGTGTTGGTCTTCGCATCGACCGCCACGGCCTTGTGCTGCGGGCGGTACTCGATGATGCCCTTGTACTGCTCGGCCCACACCTTCTTGAACAGCGGGCCCTTGGAGGTGACGTCCTGGTTCGCGTCGAGCACCAGCACCTTGGACCGTGGCTTGGCCGCCTTGAAGTAGCTGGCCACCTGGCAGGCGCGTTCATAAGGCCCCGGCGGGCAGCGATACGGTGCTTCGGGAATGGTGAGCGCATAGACGCCGCCATCCGGCATGGCTTCGAGCTGCTTGCGCAGTGCGGCGGTCTCGGGGCCCGCCTTCCAGGCCTGCAGGATGCGGCCTTCGTCGTGCGCGGCCTTCAGGCCCTGGATGCTGTCGAACATCAGGTCGATGCCGGGCGACAGCACGAGCTTGTCGTACCCGATGCTGGCGCCGGAGGCGAGCACGGCCACCTTCCTGGCAGGATCGATGCTCGCGACCATGTCTTTCACGACGGTGATGCCGTGGCGCTTGCGCAGGTGGTCGTAGGGCGTGGTGATGTCGGCCATCGTCTTGCTGCCGCCGAGCACCAGGTTCGAGATGGGGCACGAGACGAACGCGCTTTGCGGTTCGACCAGCACCACGTCGATCTTGTAGTCGGACAGCAGGCGCACATACTTGGCCGCCGTGGCCCCGCCGTAGCCGCCGCCGACGACCAACACCTTGGCCTTCGACGGCGTGGACGTGGTGGCACACGCGCCCAGGCCCAGCAGGCCGAGCGCGGCGGAACCTTGCAGGAAGGAACGTCGTTGCATCGCGGGCTCCTTATTTCTTCTGCGCGGCGAAGTAGGCCGCGATCTGTTCGATCTGCTGGTCGTTGTAGCCCTTGGCGATCTGGTGCATCACCGTCGCCTGGCGCGTGCCGCTCTTGAAGGCCTTCATCTGCTCGACGAGGTAGACCGCCGGCATGCCGGCGAGCGCGGGCACGGACGAGCCGTCGACCGTGCGGCCGTTGGTGCCGTGACAGTTGGCGCAGGTGGCGGCCAGGCTGCGCACGTACAAGGCCTGGGCGTCGGCAGTCTGTGCCTGTGCGCCCCCGGCCAGCATCGCCAGCACGGCGATCGCGGGTAGAGCTTTCATCGTGTGTTCTCCATCTTTTCCTGAGAGCGCCGCAGGATACGTCTTCGACGTGATCCCAAGCGGGCGGACGGCTGGGCCGGAAGCCCCCCCGGTCAAGGGTCGCCAACCTCAATGTATTGATCGGCCAGCGCCTTGGGACTAGGGGTATCCAGCAACAGCGCCATCAGCCGGAAGGCGTCGGACGCGGCCTCGCCGAGCCGGCCATCGGGCGACAGTTGCACGGCGGCATCGACCCATGTGCGCAGCAGCACCGGGCGTTGCATCGACGACAGCGCCGCCACGCCTTGCACTGCGGCGACCAACGCATCGGCATCGGGTGCGCGCCAGGCGGGAATCGGCTGGTCGCCGAGCAACGCACGCATCACCGCGCGGAACCACACCGGCTCGGCTCCGACACCCGGCGCAGCTTCGGCGTCGACGATTCTCGCGACAAACGCCGTCAACGTCGCGACCTCCTGCGACAGATGCGCAATATCGTTATGGCCGGTCGCGGGCGGTTGCGCTGGCGTCGCGCCGCTCAGCACGTGGCGCATCGCGAGCCAGCGCAGCCGATCGAGCGGACTCGCGTGACCATCGGCGCCCATCACCCGGCGCGCGGCTTCGACCACGGAGCGCCGCTCGGGCATGGGTGCGCGGGCCGTGCGCTTCCACAGCAGTTCGAGCACCGGCAGGCGCGCGGCATGCGTCAGGTCCGCCACGTCGGCCCGTACGGCCTGGGCGACGACGATGCCGTCGGTCTCGACCTCCCAGGCCTTTTGCTCGCGCGGGTTGTCGGGCGCCATCAGCAATGCCAGCACCGCCGCCTTGCGCTCGCCGGGCCCCTGCCAGCGGCGGATGCGCGCGATCGCTTCGCGCTCGCGCGCCGCCGGGCCTTCGAGTTCGGGCTTTTGCAGCGCGTCGTGACGCAGGGCCTCCGATTCGGCGGTGATCGCCGCGCTGGGCCCTCCCGGCACGCCGGACGCGAAACCCATCGCACCGCCCAGGCCCGCGTCCATCGGCTCGGTGTCGGGCGCGTCATCATCTTCCGGCGGCAGGGCGCGAGCCGGCAGCGGCCCCACAGCGTGGCCGTAGATGCGCTGGATGCGGTCCGCCAGCGGCGGGTGCGTCGCGAACCACGCCCAGCGCAGGCGCGACACGAAAAACAGGTGCGAGAGGCTTTCCGCATGCGCGTTGTGCCACACGTCCTGCCGTCGCCACGCCTGGTCGGCGATCTTGCGCAGCGCGCCGCCAATGCCCGTCATGCTGCGCGTGAATTTCACTGCCGATGCATCGGCCAGGAACTCGCGCTGGCGCGACACGGCCGCCTTCAACAGGCGGCCGGCGACCCAGCCGAGCGAGCCGACCGCCATCAGCCCGAGCCCGAACAGAAAGGCCGGGTGGCGGTGGCCGTCTTCGTCCGGCTCGAACAGCGAATGGCCGAAGTTGTAGATCATCTGCAGCCCCCACACGAGGCCGATCAGCCGCATGTTGAGCCGCGTGTCGCCGTGCACCAGGTGGCTGAACTCGTGCGCGACGACGCCCTGCAGTTCGTCGCGGGTGAGTTTTTCGAGCGCGCCGCGCGTCACGGCAATGACCGAGTCTTCCAGGTCCCAGCCGGCCGCGAAGGCGTTGATCGCGTCCTCGCGCGGCAGCACGAACACATGCGGCGACTTGACGTTGCACGCGATCGCCACTTCATCGACCACGTTGATGAGGCGCTTCTCGTACAGGTCCTGCGGCTTGCCGTGCGGCTCGCTGAGGCCCCGCCCGCCGGCCAGCCTCGCCACATGCGCGCCACCCTCGCGCAGGCGCAGCATCTCGAACCAGCAGCCGCCCAGCACGAACAGCAGCACCAGCCCGGTGTTGGTCTCGAAGAACAGATTGGGAAAGCCCAGCGTCCAGGGAAAGCTGAGCTTGTAGATCAGCGCCAGCACCGCGTTGACCGCCAGCACCAGCAACAGCAGCACGCCGACGAACAACAGCAGCAGGCGCCGCGTGGCCGTGTGCGCGGCGTCCTGGTGATCGCGGAAGCGCATCGCCATGGCGGGTCAGCGGGCGCGGATGGCGCAGCTTCTCAAAACTGCACGCGTACGGTCTGCCGTTCGACGTCCTGTGTGGTCGACTGCAGCATGCCCGCCTCCTTGAAGCTGAACAGCCCGGCGACCACGCTGGTGGGAAACTGCTGCGCCGCGTTGTTGTAGTCGAGCGCTGCATCGTTGAAGGCCTGGCGCGCGAACGCAATCTTGTTCTCGGTGCTGGTCAGCTCCTCGGACAGTTCGCGCAGCGTCTGGTCGGCCTTCAGTTCGGGGTAGTTCTCGACCACGGCCATCAGGCGGCCGAGCGAGCCGCCCAGCGCCTGTTCGGCGATCGCCAGCGCGCCGACGGCCCCTGCATCGGCCGGCTTGGCGCGCACCTGGTCGGCGGCGGTGCGAGCCTGGTTGCGGGCGGCGATCACCGCCTCCAGCGTTTCGCGTTCGTGCGAGACGAACTTCTTGGCCGTCTCGACAAGGTTGGGGATCAGGTCGTAGCGGCGCTTCAGTTGCACGTCGATCTGGGCGAAGGCATTGCCGATGGCATTGCGCAGCCGCACCAGCCGGTTGTAGGCACCGACCGCCCAGAACAGCAGCACGGCGATCACGGCCAGCGTGACGATCTGCGTTGTGCTCATGAACCCACTCTCCTTCCTTGCGTTTGTTGGTTGCGCGACTCTACGACAGCCGCCGCGGGGATCAAAGCCCGCGCAGGGGGGTGTGCGGACCGTGCGACGCCCGCTGTGCGACGCAGTGCACGTTCAGCGCGACGTGCGGGCGGCTTCGTAGGCCTCGTGACCGCGGCGGCGCAGATCGCACGCGGGGCACTGGCCGCAGCCGTAGCCCCACGCATGGCGATGTGTGCGGTCGCCCACATAGCAGGTGTGCGTGTGCTCGACGATCAGCGCGTTGAGCGCTTCGCCGCCCAGTTCGTGCGACAGCGCCCAGGTCTGTGCCTTGTCGCGCCACATCAGCGGCGTCTCGATCACCATCGGCTGGTCCATGCCGAGGCTCAACGCGACCTGCAGGGCCTTGAGCGTGTTGTCGCGGCAGTCGGGGTAGCCGGAGTAGTCCGTCTCGCACATGCCGCCAACCAGCACGCTGGCGCCGCGACGGTAGGCCACCGTGGCGGCGAAGCTCAGAAACAGCAGGTTGCGCCCCGGCACGAAGGTGTTGGGCAGGCCGCTGTCGGCCATCTCGATGGCTCGCTCGGACGTGAGCGCCGTGTCGGAAATCTGGCCGAGCAGGGCCAGGTCGAGCAGGTGGTCGTCGCCGAGCCTCGCGGCCCAGCCGGGAAAGGCATCGCGCACGGCCTGCAGCACGCGCGGCCGGCATTCGAGTTCCACCCTGTGCCGCTGGCCGTAGTCGAAGCCGATGGTCTCGACACGGGCGTAACGCTCCAGCGCCCACGCCAGGCAGACGGTGGAGTCCTGCCCACCGGAAAACAGCACGAGCGCGGTGCGCGGATCTTCAAACGTTGGCACATCAACCTCGCAACGCAGCGCCGAAGGCGCTTCGGGGTGGTACCAATTCACGTCCTGACTTCGCCCTGCCCGAGCACGACGTATTTCATCGACGTGAGGCCCTCCAACCCGACCGGGCCGCGCGCATGGAACTTGTCGGTCGAGATGCCGATTTCGGCGCCCAGGCCGTACTCGAAGCCGTCGGCAAAGCGCGTCGACGCGTTGACCATCACGCTGGCCGAATCGACTTCACGCAGGAACCGCATCGCGTTCGGATGGTGGTTGGTCAGGATCGCATCGGTGTGGTGCGAGCCGTAGCGGTTGATGTGCGCGATGGCCTCGTCGACGCTGGCCACGACCTTGATGCTAATGACCGGCGCCAGGTATTCCTCGGACCAGTCCTGCTCGGTGGCTTGCGTGAGCCTGGCACCCGCCACGCCTTGCAGCACGGCAAGCGCCTCGGCATCGCAACGCATCTCGACGCCCTTGGCGGCGAAGATCGCGCCGATGCGCGGCAGAAACGCCTGCGCCACCGCGCGGTGCACGAGCAGCGATTCGGCCGCGTTGCAGGGGCTGTACTTCTGCGTCTTGGCGTTGTCGGTCACGGTGACGGCCAGGTCCAGGTCCACCGTTTCGTCGACGTAGACGTGGCAGTTGCCGTCGAGGTGCTTGATCACCGGCACGGTCGCTTCGCGGCTGATGCGCTCGATCAGCGACTTGCCGCCGCGCGGGATGATCACGTCCACGTATTCCGGCATGGCGATCAGCCGGCCGACGGCCTCGCGGTCGGTGGTCTCGATCAGTTGCACGCCCTCGGGCGGCAGGCCGGCGGCCTGCAGCGCCTGCTGCACCAGCTTCCACAGCGCGAGGTTGGAATGGATGGCCTCGGAGCCGCCGCGCAGCACGCAGGCATTGCCGCTCTTGATGCCCAGCGAGCCGGCCTCGATCGTCACGTTCGGGCGGCTCTCGTAGATCATGCCGAACACACCGATCGGCACGCGCATCTGGCCGACGGTGATGCCGGTGGGGCGGCGGCGCAGGTTGGTCATCTCGCCCACCGGGTCCGGCAGCGCGGCCACCTGCTCGCAGTTCTGCGCCATCTGCTCGACGATCTTGTCGGTGATGCGCAGCCGGTCGACCATCGGCGCGGCCAGGCCGTTGCGCTCGGCGGCAGCGATGTCCTTCGCGTTCTCGGCCTGCAGCGGGTCGGCGTTCGCACGGATCAGCGCGGCCAGGCGCAGCAGGGTGTCGTTCTTCGCAGCGGTGGAGGCCGCGGCCATGCGGGTGGCCGCGGCGCGCGCCGCGGTGCCCACGTGGGCCATGTAGGCCTGGATGTCGGTGGCAGTCATGGGCCGGATTGTCGCAAAGAGCGCCAGCCGCTGCTTGGCCCCGGCGTGCTGGCGGGCCCCTTCAAAGCGTGGGCGAAGGCCCCTCAGGCGCTCAGGCGCAGCCAGTGGTTGTCCAGCCGCAACCCCGCCGGCAGCGCACCTGCCACGCCGTCATGCCGCAGCCATTCGGGCGCTCCGCCGACCCACCAGCCTCCGCTGGCGTGGGGCGCCAGCGCGCAGGCTTCGGGCAAGGGCACAAGGCGCCGCCAGTCGCCGTTGCCGCTCCAGAGGGCCACCCCGTTGGCACGCGGGCAACTGACGGCGATGACGCCCGCCGAGCACGCCACGTCACCCCCGTAGCCGGCCAGGCCGACCTCGGCGTCGAGTGCGCGCACCGATCGGCCGTCCCACAGCGCCAGCACCGGTGCGGCAGCCTTGCGCTGCGTGTCGTCGTGCTCGGCCTGCATCGCGATCGCCAGCACGCCGCCGGGCTCGCCCACCCAGGCGAGGTGACGCAGGCTCAGGCGGCGGTCGTCGACGCGCCATGCGCCCGTCAACGCGCCATCGCGAGCCGACAGTCGGGCGAGCGACGAATCCATGCGGTCGAGGTCGAGCTTGATGCGCCCGGTTTCCGGCAGGGTGCGGATGCCGCCGTTCGCGACGACGAGGTCGCCACGAGCATCGAGCAGCATTGCGTGCGGGTCGGCGCCACCGGTGGGCCACTCCGCGAGCTTTTCCAGCGAGCCTGCGTCGCGCACCCCGATCAGGCCGTTGCCGGTTTCGAGGTCGGTCTCGGTGGTGTAGAGGCAGCGCCCGTCCGCGCTGAGCAGCGCGTGGCCATTGAAGGCGCGGTCCGGCTCGGCCCAGGCCTGCCGCACCACCTCGCCATCGGGCCGCCAGCGCAGCAGCCAGTCGCCAGGACGGCGGGCTACGGTCAGCAAGGTGCCGCCGGGTTCGGCGATCAGCGCATGCGCACGGGTGGGCACGTCGATCGCGGTGGTGGCCATCAGTTGGCGATCGCGTGCTTCGAGCACCCCCACTTGATAGCCGGCGCCGCACTGCCAGGTGGCGGCCAAACGTACCGGCGTTGCGGCCCCGGCGGTCGGCAGCGCCACGCCGCTGGCCGCAGCCACCACCGTGGCGAGCCATTGACGGCGGTTGCAGACGAACTCAGTCGCCATCGGCATCGGAGAAACCGATGTTGACGTTCAATGCGGCGGCCACGTCGCCTTCGGCCAGGCGCTTCAATCCGCCCAAGGCCGTCGTCGCCGCGGCAACACGGCCGGGCGTGGCGCCGGAGGCCAAGGCGTTCACTGCCGTGCCGGCCTCGCGTGCCGCGGCGCGCAGCCGGTCAGCCAGAGGATTGAGGCCGCGGCCACGCAGGTAGGTCTCGATCGGCACGAGCCCGTCGCCGGGCGCAGGCGGGGCAGTGTCGCCCTGTACGGTGACTGCCTCGATGGCCTGCCAGCGATGCCCCCAGCTCGCAGCGCTGCTGTCGCTGGCAGCGCGCGGGAATTCAGGTGTCGTGCCATGTGCACTCGCGGCGGGGCGCCCGATGTCCTGCCAGCGCAGCCGCTCGATCGCCCCGACCCACTGGTTGACCGCCTCCGACATCGCGGCCGACGCTTCCTCGTCAGCCCAGCGGTGCCGGGCCGCCTGACCATAGGCCTCGCGCAACGCTTGCGCCTCGCGCTCGATGTCGGCAGCCACCTGCACTGCGTACCGGCAGGTGGGGGTGTCGGCGCGCCACTCGGTGCCCCACAACAGCCATTCGAGCGCGGGCAGCCCCTTGCCCGGCGTGCCGACGCGCTCCATCGCCCGCGCGTCGGCAGGCGCCGCGGCGATGGCCCGTTCGATGAGCTTCGGCCGGGTCGGCTGGAAGTCGATCTGGCGTGCGGACCGGCGCAGCACGAGCGGGCCCACCGACATCGACGCCAACCGGTCCCAGGCCAGCGCCGCCTGCCGCCAGGCATCGCGGGCCGACTCGCGCTGCCCGGTTGTGCAGGCCGCCCCGGCGGCTTGCGTGAGCGCGCGGCTGCGTTCGGCAAACTCCACCGCGCGCGGGGCGTGCCAATGCTGGTAAAGCCCCTGCACGAAATGCAGCGGCGTGTAGAACGGCACGGCGGTCACCGCATGTGCAGCCGGCACCGCGTGCGCCAGTGCCGCACCGAGCGCGAACCTGACGATGACATCACGCCTGTTCATCACAACGACTCCACGAACTTGACGAGCGCCTCGCGCTCCGAACGCGACAGCTTCAGCACGCGGTCGCGACTGGCCTGGGCCTCGCCGCCGTGCCACAGGATCGCCTCCAGCACGCCGCGCGCGCGGCCGTCGTGCAGCAGGCGCTGGTGGCCGTTCACGTCGCGGATCAGGCCGATGCCCCACAGCGGTGGCGTCTTCCACTGGCGGCCGTTGGCGGCGAAGTCGGGGCGGCCATCGGCCAGGCCTTCGCCCATGTCATGCAGCAGCAGGTCCGTGTAGGGCCAGATGCGCTGGTTCTGCAGCGCGGGGCTGGTGAGCCTCGGGAACGGCCCGGCGGTCGTCGTGTAGCTCGGCCGGTGGCACACCGCGCACTGCGCCTCGTGGAAGAGCTTCTGGCCGCGCAGCACCTCGGCATCCTTGGGGTTGCGGCGTGCCGGGGGCGCCAGCACCGCCTGATAGAACACGACGTTCGCCAGCGTCTCGTCGTCGATCTCGGGGCCTTCGCCCTTGGCGCCGCGCGGCGCGTCGCGGCAGTCGGTCTGCGTCTGCGAGCAGGCCTCATCGGGAAAGTGCGACGAGGTGATGCCGATGTCGCCGGCAAAGGCACCGGCGGTCTGGTGCGCCAGCGTGGCAACGTTGGCCTTCCAGCCGAAGCGGCCGAGTCGCATCTGCTGCGAAGGCGCGTCCCACACGCGGTTGGGGACACCGCGGATCGGGCCGCCGTCGCGCGCCTGGCGCTCGGCGTTGGCGAGGATCTCGCTCTCGGGGATGGCCTCCAGCAGACCCACGCCGATGATCTGCGGCGCGATGCGCGGGCTCAGCATCACGTCCTCGCGCATCGGGCCGTAGCCGTGGTCGCGCAGCGCGTAGCCTGGCTTTTGCAGCGTGTAGCGCGTGCCGTCGGCAAAACGACCGTGCACCGGCGTGTAGCGGATGTCGATCTGCGCCTCGGGCTTGACACCCTGCACCGCTGCGTTGTTCAGCTGATCGCCGTACACGGGCTCGGGCACCGGGCCGCCATGCTCGTTGACGCCCGGCACCGACAGCCGCATCAGCAGCGCGACGGGCTGCTCCGAGAGGCCGCTGCGGAAGTCCGGTGGCGCGCCACGCCCGTCCTGCACGTGGCAGCCGCCGCAGGAGCGCGCGATGAAATGCGGACCCAGCCCGTCGCGCGCCGATGTGGACGAGGGCGCCTCCACCCAGTTGCGGCGGAAGAAGGAATTGCCGATCACGAAGCGCGTGCGCTCTTCGTCGGCGAGGTTGGCCGCCGGAAAGGAAAACGCATTGCGCCCGTCGGCGAACACGGTGGTCGCGCCACCGGTGCGCTCGCCGAGCGGATCGTCGTCGCGTTGGGCCTGGGAGGCGACGACGCCGAGGCTCGCCGCCACCACCGCCCCGATGGCCATGTGTCGCCAGGTGAGCATGGCCTTCAACCGGGTTGGGTCAGCGTGAGCCGCTTGATGCCCACGGTGTTGGCGGCTTCGACGAGATCCTTGCTCTGCTGCGTCAGGCTGTCGATCGTCTTCTGCACGCGGGCACGCCCGGGGGCGTCGTTGCCGCCGACGATCTCGCGGTCGAACGGTGCCTGGATCGCCTCGGCCGCCGCCACCGAGGCCAGGATCTGCTGCGTGGTGCGCTCGGCCAGCGCCGGGTCGCGCGCAGCCACGAGGTCGCGCACGCCCGGGCCCTTGAGGACGCTGCCGTCGGCTCGCTTGTATTCGCCGAGCCACACGTTGCGGATGCCTTGCGCATTGGTCACCGCGTCGCGGTGCGTGTTGTCGGAGAAGCAGGAGTGCTCGTCTTCCTGGTCCTGGCTCGCGAGCGCCACTTCGAGCCGCTCGCCGGCCAGCTCGCCGCGCGACAGCGACCCCATGCCGACGAAGATCTTGCGCAGCGATTCGTTGCCGCCACGCTCGAAACGCGCGCGGTAGTTGTTCTTCACGCCCGGCGCCCAGGCCTGCACGAGCGAGCGCAGGTCGTCGACCAGCAGGTCGGCCACGACGGTGAGGTACTGGCGGCGGCGATCGGCATTGGGCGCCTTGCCGTCGACGAAGTCCTCGAAGGCGCGACTGCCGGGGCCGGCGTCGTTGAAGTCCTGGCCCCACAGCAGGAATTCGATCGCGTGCCAGCCGGTCGCGACGTTCTCCTCGCCGCCACGCTCGTTCTGCGCAGCCAGGCTCTTCTTGGTGATGGCGAGCTTGCGGTTGTTGATGAGGCCGGCCTGCGGGCGGTCCTTCACACCGTCGACGAAGGATTCGTCCATCGGCCAGGCGTTGATGCGGCCTTCGGGGCCGTTGTCGTCATCGATCGGGCCGCCGTAGAAGCGGAACACCTCGGTCTGGCCATAGGGCTCGCGTGCGTCGAGCCATGCCTTGCGGGCCGCTTCCAGCGTGGCCGCAGAAGGCGCTGCAGTGAATGCGGCGATCGCCTTCTGCAATGCGATCGCGCCGTTCAAGCTGTCCTGATAGCCGGCGTGCACCAGCACCGCGTGATGGCGCACCACGGCAGACACGTCCACCACCGCCTGCTGCACCGCAGGCGCGGCGGCTTGCTGCGCAAGCGCGGGAACGGCAGCGGCGGACGAGAAGGCCAGTGCGATTGCTGGCCACAGGCGACGGGTCATGGCTTCCTCCGGGTACAAAAACCAGATAATATAATAAGAATCGTTCTCATTTGTATCATCAACCATGCCTGCCGTCCTGCCTCCCCCTCCGCCTCCTGGTGGCGTCGATCTGCCGCCGGCGGCCCGTGCGGTGGCAGCAGGCGCCATCGTGGCGGCGCACCTTGCGGCAGGCTGGGCCCTGCTGCAGGTGGAGCCGGTGCGGCAAGCCCTCGGCGCCGCGGTGCCGCTGTTCGTCGACATCATCGAGCCGGCGCCGGTGCCTCCGCCGCCCGCACCGGTGCCGCCACCGCCTGCTCCCAAACCGAGAGTGGAGCAGCGCACGCCACCTCCGCCGGTGGTGGCCGCTCCGCCATCGCCGGCACCTGCGCCGTTCGAAGTGCCGCCGCCTCCGCCCGAGCCGGCCCCGCCCGCGCCGCCGGTCGAAGTGGCGCCGCCTGCGCCCACACCGGTGCCCGCTCCGCCGCCGCCCCCGGCGGTGCCGAAAACGGTGTCTGCCAGCGCGGTGCAATACCTCACCCCCCCGAGCCTGAGCTACCCGCTGCAGTCGAAACGCCTGCGCGAATCTGGGCAGGTGACCTTGCGCGTGCTGATCGAGGCAAACGGCCGTCCGTCGCGCATCGAGGTGCAGGCCTCGTCCGGCTATCAGCGGCTCGACGATGCCGCCGTCTCGGCCATGCGCACCGCGCGCTTCAAGCCCTACATAGAAAACGGCCAACCGCTGGCCGTGTGGGTCCAGACCCCCATCCGCTTTGACCTGGAGAACTGAACGTGACCCCTCAAGAATCGATGGGCTTTGCCCACTTCATCGCGCAGTCCGACGCCGTCGGCAAGACGCTGCTGGCCATCCTCGTGCTGATGTCCGCGGTGTCGTGGTACCTGATCGTGCTCAAGGGCATCACGCAGTACGTGCGCAAGAAGCGCAGCGAGCAGTTCCTGTCGTTCTTCTGGAACGCCAGCTCGCTCGAATCGGTGCGCAACGAGATCGCCACGCACGGCGTGCACGACCCGTTCGCGCACCTCACGTCGCACGCGATGCACGCGCAGGCCCACCACGCGAAGTACGGCGCGGCCAAGCTCGAAGAAGCCGGCAGTGCGCAGGACTTCCTCACGCGCACGATCAAGAAGGTGCTCGACGAAGAGACGACCCGCCTCGAGAACGGGCTGACCGTGCTGGCGACCATCGGCGCCACCGCGCCCTTCGTCGGCCTGTTCGGCACGGTCTGGGGCGTGTACCACGCGCTCATCGCGATCGGCATGAGCGGCGCCGGCACGCTCGACAAGGTGGCCGGCCCGGTGGGCGAGGCGCTCATCATGACCGGCATCGGCCTCGCGGTCGCGATCCCCGCGGTGATGGGCTACAACTGGCTCACCCGCAGCAACCGCGTGCTCACCGCCAAGCTCGACGCCTTCGCGTTCGAGCTGTTCACCTTCCTGTCGCTCGGCCAGTCGCTGCAGGGCGAGAACGTGCGCCCGCTGAACAGCGGCAACGCCGCCGCACGCGGCGCCCGCCCGGCCGCTGCCTGAGGAGCCCGCCATGGCATTCGCGAGCTTCGACAACAAGTCGGCCGGCGCGCCGATGGCCGAGATCAACATGGTGCCGCTGATCGACGTGATGCTGGTGCTGCTGGTGATCTTCATCGTCACCGCGCCGCTGCTCACGCATTCGGTCAAGCTGGAGCTGCCCAAGGCCAGCGCGCAGGTCAACCCGCCCACGCCCGAGAAGGTGGAGTTCGCGATCGACGCCGCCGGCATCCGCTACTGGAATGGCGAGCCGGTCAGCCGCGAGGAAGCGCAGAAACGCTTTGCCGTCGAAAGCGCCAAGCCAACCCAGCCGGAACTGCACCTCAAAGCCGACCAGGACGTGGCCTACCGCGTGGTCGCCGAAACGCTGGCCGATGCCTCCAAGGCGGGCCTCAGCAAGGTGGGCTTCGTCAGCGAGCCCGAAGCGGCGAAGTAACACCATGAGCCGCGGTTTCTGGGTGCTCGCGCACCGGTATGCAGGGCTGGCAACGGCCTTCTTCCTGCTGATCGCCGGCATCACCGGTGCCTTGCTCGCGTTCAACGACGAGATCGACACCGCCCTCAACCCGGAGCTGCGGCTCGTCGAAGACCGGCCGGGCGAGCCGCTGCTCGACGCGCTGGTGCTGCGCGAGCGCGTCGCCGCACAACTGCCCGGCGCGCAGTTCGACTATCACCCGCTGCACCGCGACGCGGGCCACAGCGCCACGCTCTACGCCTGGCGGATGGAAGGTCCGGCCGACGCGCAGACGGTGGTGTGGTACGAGGTGTTCGCCGACCCCTACACGGGGCAATTGCTCGGCAAGCGCAACCGCGGTGCATGGGTGTTCGACCGCGTGCACTTCATGCCGCTGGTCTACCAGCTGCACTTTGCGCTGACGATTCCCTACCCGTGGGGCATGTGGCTGTTCGGCGTGGTGTCGTTCGTCTGGATGTTCGACTGCTTCGTCGGCGCCTACCTCACCTTTCCCCGGGGCCGCCAAGGCTTCCTCAAGGGTTGGAAGCCCGCATGGCTGGTGAAGTGGTCCGGCAGTGCGTATCGCATCAATTTCGACCTGCACCGCGCAGCCAGCCTGTGGCTGTGGGGCATGCTGCTGATGTACGCGGTCTCGAGCGTCAGCCTGAACCTGCGCGACGAGCTCTACATTCCCGTGCTCAAGCGCATGGTGTCCACGGTCGATGCGCATGATCAACTGCCCGACCTGCAACACGCGCCGTTGATGCAGGCCAACATGGGCTGGGAGCAGGCCCGGGAGCGGGGCCGCGAACTGATGGCGGCGCAGGCACAGCGCCACGGCTTCGAGGTCGTCGAAGAAGATGCCCTGATGTTCGCGCGCGACCACGCCGCATGGGCCTATTCGGTCACCAGCACCAAGGACTTCTCGTCGGACCACGGCCACACCATCGTCTACTTCTCGGCGCAGGACCGCCACGGCGCTGAGATCGCCTTCGAGCACCCGACCATCGCGCCGGGCAACACCTTCACCAGCTGGCTGGCGGCCTTGCACATGGGCAAGGTGTTCGGCCTGCCGTACCGCCTGCTCGTGGTGCTGCTGGGGGTCGTGACCGCCCTGCTGTCGATCACCGGCGTGGTGATCTGGCTGCGCAAGCGGCAGGGTCGCCGCGCGGTGCGCGAAGAGCGCGCCGTGGTGCCCGATACGCGGAGCGCGACCGCGCTGCCGCGCAACGGGGTCGCTGAAGACCTCGCCTGATCCATTCCGCAACGAGGCCACCGCGCGTGGCCTCGTCGCTACAGCCAGCCAGGAGCCCGAGCGTCGGGGCCGAGCCAGCCACCACAGCACGACATGCCCTCTTGTCGCATGCCGTGCTGCGCACTGGTTTCTTGTTTGTCGACTCACCGACGTTTTTCGTAGCTTGAAGGAGGCTGTCTTGTCTGCACGCGCCACTCACCGCGCCCGCCCATCGGGGCGCACCATCACCCGCTCGCCCCTGGCGCGCCACCCTCTGTCGATCGCCGCGCAGTGCATGCTGCTGGCCCTGGCGGGCCCTGCCCTCGCGCAAGACGCGGCAGCGCCACAGCCGGCAAGCGGCGCGGTGCTGCCGACCTTGACCGTCAAGGGCGCGGCGCCCGTCGCGACGCCGAGCGAGGGCACCGGCGAGTACAAGACCCGCGCGAGCAATACCGCGACGAAGATGGACTTGTCGAACCGCGAAACGCCGCAGGCCATCAGCGTGGTGACGCGTACTCAGATCGAGGACTTCTCGCTGCGCAGCGCGAACGACGTGCTCTCCAGCACCACCGGCGTGCGCGTGGAGCGCGTGGAGACCGACCGCAACTACTTCAGCGCACGCGGCTTCGACATCCTCAACTTCCAGATCGACGGTATCGGCCTGCCTTTCGCCACCGGCGACCAGATGGGCGACATCGACACGGCACCGTATGACCGCGTCGAGGTGCTGAAGGGGGCAAACGGCCTGCTGTCGGCTACGGGCACCCCGTCGGCCACCGTCAACTTCGTACGCAAGCGACCCACACCGAAGTTCCAGGCTTCGGCCGGGCTGACACTCGGTTCGTGGAACGACAAGCGCGTCGACGGCGACATCGCCGGCCCCTTGAACGAGGCCGGAACGGTACGGGGCCGGCTGGTGCTCGCGGCGCAGGACCGTGACTCGTACCTCGATCGCCGCTCGCAACAGAAGACCATCGTCTCCGGTCTGCTGGAAGCGGATCTGGGTAGCAACACCGTCCTGACCGCCGGGGTGACGCAACAAAGCAACCGCCCCGAAGGCGTGATGTGGGGCGCGATCCCGCTCGACATGCTGGATGCGGGCCTGCCGCGCAAATCAAGCAGCGCGCCGAGGTGGGCTTATTGGGATACGGACGACACCATCGCCTTCGCCGAGCTGTCGCATGCCCTCTCCGGCGGCTGGCAGGTCAAGGGCACGCTGACCCATCGCAAGATCAGCTCCGATGCCGAGATGCTCTACATCTACGGCAGCGGCGGCGCTCTCTACACCTACCCCTCCAAGTACCGGCACAGCGAACGCCAATGGCTTGCCGACGTGTACGCGAGCGGGCCGTTCAGTCTGGGCGGGCGGCAGCACGAAGCCGTCATCGGCATGAATTGGTCGCAGAGCTCCAATCGTCTGCGCTCCATCTACTCGGAGGCCGATATCGGCCTGCCGATCACCGATGGCGACGTGCTCAACGGCAGTTTCCCGAAACCCGACTTCGACGACAACGTCGACGATGGTGCGGACTTCAAGGACCGGCGCCGCAGCGTTTATGGCGTGGTGCGATTCAACGCGAGCGACGCGCTCAAGGTTTTCACGGGCGCCAATGTCACCCACGCCAAGAGTGCGGGCACGCAGTACGGAGACCCGCACCGCTACAGCAAGACCAAAGCGGCCCCCTACCTCGGTGCCGTCTACGACATCGATGCGCAGCACTCCCTGTATGCCAGCTACGCGGAGATCTTCCATCCGCAGTACAAGGCCGGCACGGAAACCGCCATCCTGCCGCCCATTGAAGGCAGCAACGCCGAGATCGGCGTGAAAGGCGAATGGCTGGACGGGAAGTTGAACGGCTCGTTCTCGGTGTTCCGCGTCGAGCAGGACAACATCGCCGGCGACGAATCCGAGTGGATCAACGGCCGCTGGGCCTACCCCGCGGTGGACGCGCGCTCGGTCGGTTTCGAACTTGACGTGGTGGGTCGCCTGACGCCGCGCTGGGACATCAGCGCGGGGTATGCGCAGTTCCGGGTGAAGGACAACGTGTCGGACAGCGAAGCACGGGGTCACGTGCCGCGCCGCAGCCTGCACCTGATGACGACCTACAAACTGCCGATGGTCGAAGGCCTGAAGATCGGCGCCAAGGCGAACTGGCAGAGCCGCACCTTCCGGGACATTGACGTAGGGGGCGAAGAACTGCGCGTCTCGCAGTCGTCGTACGTGCTGCTCGACCTAATGGCCAGCTACGAGTTCACGCGCAACCTGAGCGCGACGTTCAAGGTCAACAACGTCACCAACGAGAAGTACATCTCCAGCCTGCAATGGGCGCAGAGCTTCTATGGCGATCCGCGTCACTACAGCGTGACCCTGAACTGGAAATACTGATCCAGCCGCCGCGGGGCGTGCGCACCGCCGCACCGCCCCGCTCGCCCCAGGGAGATGCTTTACCCGACGCCCCTCCCTCACTACCATCTTGATGCAAATCATTCTCATTTGCATCGCATGCACATCGCCGCACCCGAAACGGCCCTCTCCCCCTCTTCCTTCAACGAGCTGGGTCGCGTCTTCGTAGCGCACCGCCAGCAGCTCAAACGTGCCGCCCAGGACATCCTCGGCAGCGCCGAAAACGCCGAAGACCTGGTACAGGACGCCTGCCTCAAGGCGCTCGAGAGCCCGCCCGATGCAACGCTGCAGCAACCGCTGGCCTATGCGTTTCGCACCGTGCGCAACCTGGCGATCGACCGCTACCGCCGCGCGGCGTTCGAGTCGCGCGTGTTCGAGGTGGAAGAAGAAGGTCTACGCGTGGCGGCCCCCGGGCCCACGCCCGAGGCGGCCGTGATGGAGCGGCAGCAGTTGTCGCAGCTGATGCGGGCGCTCGCACAACTGCCCGCGCGCGCGCGCAAGGCACTGGAGCTGTACCGGCTCGAAGGCGTCACGCAGCGAGAGATCGCGGTGATGTTCGGCATCTCGACCACGATGGTGAACCTGCTGATCCGCGACGCCGTGGCGCACTGCCGGGCGGCCGTGCGGGGGGACGGATCAACCAGCGAGCGTGCGTAGCCGCTGCGCCAACGGCAGCCGCGGGCAGGTGGCGCAAGGTTCGCCGCCGGCGCGACGGAAATGCAGGCAGCAGATGCGGCGCTCCAGCGCCAGCCGCTCGGCGCCGCCCGCATTTCGGTACACCAAGTAGCCGCTCTCTCCCGTCAGCCCGAGCGCAAGCAGCCATCGGTCGCCATGCCGGCGCACGTCGTCACGGCTCCAGTCGTGCCGCAACCGCTGCACGAGCAGCAGGGCCTCGAGCACGCAGTCGGCCAGCACCCGGCGGGCCGACCGGCCGTGCAGCGCGGTCAGTGCCTGCCACTCGGCGGCCAGCCGGTCGCACCGAGGCACCAGCTCGGCCGCCATGACCGCGCGGCACGCGTCTTCGCCGGTGTGCTGCCAAGGCACATGGTCGAGCAGCACGAACCCCGGTACAGTGCCTTGCTCCACGGGCTGGTGCAACGCATCGCACTGCCACGCCACACGTTGCACATGGCAGCCGATCACCGCCAGGTAGACCGGCTGCCACGCGAGCAGGCCCCAGCCGCGCAGTGCGGCATAGGCGCGGCCTGCTTCCGGGTGCCGCCGTCGCAGCCCTTCATGCAGCGCCGCCAGTTCGCCGCGATCGGGGCTACACCAGGGCGCGTGGCGGGTGCGCACCGCCCACTGACCCTGCCAGCCGGGCACGAGCTCGTGCGCGGCGGCCAGCAGGCCGTGCAACTGCGCGTTCACGCGGCGAGCTTGTCCACCGGCAGATCCACATGCGTCCGGCTGGGCCGGAACCGCGCGATCGGGTTCGTCAGCATGCCCGCCATCTTCAGGCTCGAGGCCTGGTCACCGAGGTCGACCATCTGCTGGTTGTTGGAGAGCTGCAGCCGGTTCAGGCATGAATGCAGGAACTCGGGCGCGAACATGTCGTAGCGCTCGAACTTGTGCTGCAGGTCGGGCCGCTCGGCCTGGTAGTCGGCCACGCAAGCCGCCACCAGCGACCAGAACTCGTCTTCGCTGCAGCAGTCGTTGTCCACCAGGATCTGGCTCAGATGCCGGAAGTACCCGTCGAACACGTCGATGAAGATGCCGAGCAGCTTGTAGTCCTCGGGCACGTCGACCACCATGCGCTGTGCCAGGCCAGGCAGTTGCGCATTCTTGTCGAGCAGCGCGGTTTCCTCGGCGATGTCTTTCAGGATCGCACGCACCGGCGTGTGCCCGTCCAGCACGAGGATCAGGTTCTCGCCATGCGGCATGAACACCAGGTCGTGCGCATAGAAGCAGTGCAGCAGCGGCGCCAGGTAGGCGCGCAGGTAGCGTTGCAGCCAGTCGGTCGCCGTGCGCCCCGAGCGCCGTATCAACTCCGGCAGCAGCGCCTGACCCTCGTGGTCGACGTGCAGCAAGGCGGTCATCGTCATCAGCCGCTCCTGGCCGCGCAGCAGCGTGAGCGGGCTCTCGCGCCACAGCGCCGAAAGCATGCGCCGGTAGGGGTTGGTGCGCGGCGTGGCCGCCTCGTAGTAGCGGTTGCGGTAGCCCACCGAGGCCACTTCGTGCAGCATCGCAAAGCCGTTGGCCCGCAGCCACGGGTCGTCCTTCAGGCGCTCGCGCAGCCATTCGTTGATGGCCGGCGTGCCGGACATGTAGTACGGCGACAGCCCGCGCATGAACCCCATGTTCAGGATGGACAGCGAGGTCTTCACGTAGCGCCGGTGCGGCCGGTCGACGTTGAAATACGTGCGGATCGATTGCTGGGCGGCGTAGCGGTCCTCGCTGTAGCCGAGGCACACGATGTGGCGCTGCGCGATCTCGGCCGCAAAGCCGATCGCCAGCTTGTTGAACCATTGCCACGGGTGCGTCGGCATGAACACGTAGTCGGCCGGGTCGGCGCCGATCTCCTGCAGGCGCTGCTCGAAGCGCCGCACGTTGCTCTCGCCCAGTTCTTCGGCCAGCAACTGCTCGTAGGGCAGGTCCGAGGTGCTTGCGAAGGTCGCGTGCTCGCGGTGCACGGCCAGCCACACGACCTCGAAACGCGCGCCCGCTTCCGGGGTGTAGGCCGGATAGTCGAGCGCGTCGAAACCGAGGCGCCCGTTGTTCGCCACGAACCCGGGGTGCCCTTCGGTCATCGACGCTTCCAGCGTCTGGTAGTCGGCATCGGCCAGCTCGGCGCTGGTCGGGTTGCCCTTGGTGTGCTTGTAGGCCGCGCCGTAGAGCGTGCTGCTGATCTCGTCGAGATAGACCGGCAGCAGCTCCTGCTTCAAGCCCAGCACCTCCTTGAACTCGAGCACGAACTCGAGCGCGTCCAGCGGCCGCTCCTCGTCGCCGGCAAGCTTGCGGATCGACGCGGCATCGATGCGCCAATGGCGCAGCGCCATCGGCTGGGCGTCGAAGCGGTATTCGACGTCCGACTCCGGCACCGGCAGCCGGTAGGCGTCGAAGCCTTGGCGGCTCGCACGGCCCGTGCGCTCGGGGGCGAGCACGAGCTCATGCGAGAACTCGCAGATCGCCTTGCGCACCAGGTGCCGGTTCACATGGGCCCACACATCCGGCTGCAGATGCTGCGTCGCCCATGCGGGGTGTTGCTGCGTGTTCGGGATCATTCGATGCTTTCCTTTCGCGTTGCTCGTGTGATGACAGCGTTGAAATCGTTGCGGGTGCAGAACGCGAGCGCGGCCCGCTTGTGGCTGAGCTGCACCTCGCGCTGGTAGACGAAACCCATCTCGCGGTTGAGCACGTGCACCTTGTCGTTGCGCACGTCGGGCTCCACGACGATGCGGCGCGCCTGCAACCGCTCGAACATGAAGTGCATCAGCGAGCGGAACACGCGCCGGGTGAAATCGGGGATGCGCTGCGCCCGCGGCGGGCCGACGAAAAAGTGCATGCCGAGGTCGCCGGGGGCGACGAAGTAGTGCCGCCCGAGTTCGTCGAACGACGGGTCGTAGCACTCGAACAGGAAGGCTTCCTCGCCATCGAACAGGCCGATGTAGGCGGTGGCGTGGCCGCTGTCCATCATGCGACGGTAGACCTCGCGCGTCTGGGCCTCGGAATACTCCTGCATGCCCCAGAAGCGGGCGTAGTCCATCGTGAACCAGCGGTGCAGCAGCGGCACGTCGCGCGCGACGTCGAGTCTGCGGATGATGATGTCGGGATCAGGCACGGTGGCCTCTCGTTCAGCTTGCATGGCTTGGCACTCCCATGGTTTCAACGGCTTCGGCGGGCGGCAGCCTGTCGACGCCCAGCAGCACGCGGTCCATCAGCGCGGCGAGCAGCAGCCCCGCCGCCCCGAGCACGAACGTGACCTGCGCGCCCCAGCGGCCGACGATGGCGCCCGCGGCGAACGATGCGAGCAGCACGCCGAGGTTCTGGAAGAAGTTGGCCAGGCTGTAGTCGACCGCGTACGCGTCCGGCGTGCTCAGCTTGAACACGCTGACCTCGAGCTTCACGATGGTCTGGAACAGCGCCCAGCCGTACAGCGCCCGCCCGAGCAGCATCACCACCTCGTGCGGCACCGCCTGCATCGACAGGCCGATCGCACCGAGCAGCAGGTTGGCCTGCAGGTGGTCGAACACGCGGGCGCCGCGGGCGCTGCTGCGGCGGTTGATGACCATGGCGGCCAGCGCGACGAAGCCCGGGATCGCGAACACCGCGCCCGACACGGCCTGGTCGGCGATACCGCTCACCTGCTCCCAGTGCACCGAGAAGAACGGGCTGACCAGGTGCGCGCTGAGGTCGAACACCAGCATCACGAAACACAGCTTCAGCACGACGAGACCGGTGCCGCGCAGGCCCCGTCGTTGCGTCGACGCCGGCGTGCCGCCGTTGACCCGCACGACCTTGCCGCTGCGGATCAGGTGCCGGGAGATCAGCATCTGCCCGAAATCGCCGGCGGCCATCAGCCACAGACAGGTTTCCGGCCCGAAGCGGTGCATCACCAGGCCACCGGCCACCGCGCCGAAGATGCTGCCGAGGTGGACGACGACCGACAGCAGCCCGACGGTCGCACTGTGCTGTTCGGGCGTCTGCAAGCGCATCAGGTACGGGAACATCAGCAGGTAGCTGCTCTTGCACATGAACATCGGCATCGTGAGCAGCCAGTAGGCGAGCGGCGTGTCGGCCCAGTAGCTGGCCGCGCACAGCACGCCGGCCGCGCCCTGCGTCCACACCAGCAGGTGCATGGTCTCGATGCGCCGGGCCACGCGGGCCCACAGCGGCAAGGTGCACATCACGGCCAGCGAGATGGCCGCCACATAGGCGCCGACGTGCACCGCGCTGGTGACGCCGTAGCGCCGTTCGAAGAACTGCGGGTAGAACGCGATCAGGATGGCATCGCTGACGACGGCCAGCCCCGACATGAAAACGATGGCAAAACGCAGGGTCACAGCACGGCTTCCTGGCGCGACTCGATCTCGAACCACGGCGTGCCGGCGCGCGGGCCGAAGTCCTGCAGCGCGGTGCCGTAGTCGACGCTGTAGTACTCCAGCCCCGTCAGCTCGCGGATCAGCTCGGCGTTGCGGTGGCAGGCGAGGCCGAGGTCCGGGCTGGTGAAGCCGTGGCGATGGAAGCCGGCGTTCTGCACGTAGATCTCGCGGCCCGCCACGTCCACCGAGTAGTTGCGTGCCTGGTCGTAGCGGCCGCGTTCGTCCCACCGGATGCGGTGGCGGATCGGCTCGATGAACGACGGCACGTGCTGCGCGTAGCCGGTGCCGAACACGACCGCTTCGGTGCGGTGCATGAAGTCGCGTTCCTGTTCGGTGTGGAAGAAGCGCAGCTCGTACCGCCCGCGCGCGGTGTCGTGGCGGCAGTAGCGCAGTTCGGCGTTGGTCAGCAGGTGGGTCTCGAAGCCGGGGCTGCCTCGCTTCTCGTCGAGCAGGTCGTAGATCTCGTTGATGAGTCTGGCGTTGATGCCGGTGTAGACGCTGCGATGCTCGCGCGCAATGCGCTCCTTCTTCGAGTCGGGCAAGGCGAAGAAGTGGTCGATGTAGTCCGGGCACAGCAGCTCGACGGCGAGCTTGTTGGTGTCCATCGCGAAGAAGCGGGGCGAGCGCGTGATCCAGTGCAGCGCGTAGCCGTGGCGGTCGCTGTCCTTCAGCAGGTCGCGGTAGACCTCGGCAGCGCTCTGCCCGCTGCCCACCACCGTGATCGAGCGCGTGCTCTGCAGCCGCTCCTTGTGCTCCAGGTAATTGGCGCTGTGCACGAGGCCGGGCACCGAGGCGCAACATGCGGGGAACAGCGGCGTGGAGCCGATGCCGATCACCAGGCGGCGGCAGCGCAGCTCGAACGGACGGCGCGCCGCGCCCTCCCGGCCGCTCACGACGTAGAAGCCGCCGGCCTCGTCGTGATGCACATGCGTCACCTCGTGATGGAAGCGCACGTTCTTCAGGCGCGCAGCCGCCCAGCGGCAATAGCGGTTGTACTCGCAGCGCGTGAGATAGAAGTTCTCGCGGATGAAGTACGAGAAGATCTTGCCCTGCTGCTTGCAGTAGTTGAGATAGCTGAACCGGCTGGTCGGGTCGGCCAGCGAGACCAGGTCGGCAAGAAAGGGGTTCTGCAGCGTCGAATCCTCGATCAGCATGCCGGGGTGCCAGTTGAACT
This sequence comes from uncultured Caldimonas sp., assembly GCF_946480305.1. The sequence continues at coordinate 57,464 of NZ_CAMLJQ010000008.1, read as the reverse complement.
CGGCATTCCTTTCGAGGAAGAGTCCCCGGTGCTCCTTCAGCGGCTCGGTGAGGCACGCGAGGCTCAGGTTGAACGGCCCGAGGCCGATCGCGATGAAGTCGAAGGCTTGGTCGTGCGTTTGCATGGCGGCGTTTCCAGGTCGTCGAACGGCAACCGCGACGCGGGCGCGTCGCGGGCCAGATGAAAGTGAGGGAGCCCGTCGAGTCGTTCGCTGGTCCACGGGAGGCCGCAAGGCCTGCGCCGCTCGGCCGCGCGTTGCACGCGGCACCTGGCTGATCGATGGGGGGTGTCTGACGAGAAGACGATCCGGACGCGCGAGAATTCAGTGTCTTTTCATCTCGTATCAATTGCCCCGATGTCCTCTGCTTGCGATCCGCTGACCTGGCGCTGGCTGCGCTTCGATCAACTGTCTGCCCGCGATCTGCACGATGTGCTGCGGCTGCGCCAGGACGTGTTCGTGATCGAGCAGGCCTGCCTCTATGCCGACATCGACGGCCTGGACCCGCAATGCCTGCACGGGCTGGGATGCGGCGCGGACGGCAGCCTCGCGGCCTATGCGCGCGTGGTGCCGCCGGGCTTGAAGTTCACCGAGCCCGCGATCGGCCGCGTGATCGTGGCCCCTGCGTGGCGCGGCAGGTCGCTGGGCGGGGTGCTGATGCGCGAGGCCATCGCGGCGACGCGGCAGACCTACCCCGCAGCGGCCATCCGCATCTCGGCGCAGGCTCACCTGCAAGGGTTTTATCGCGGACTGGGGTTCGAGACGGTCAGCGACGAATACGACGAAGACGGCATTGCGCACGTCGACATGTTGAATCGCGCGTGAACGGCGCCTCCACCTCGCAGGCGCCCTATCCGCCCGGTATCAGATGGAGCAGCGACAACCACAAAGGTGCCGTCGCGACGAACGCCGCCGTCGAGATGACCAGCACCGCGGTCGTCTCCGCCTCCTGGGCGGCATAGCGCTGCGAGAACATCAGCGCATTGGCGCCGGTCGGCAAGGCTGCCGCGGTGACGATCACCGTCAACGGCAGGCCGCGCAGGCCGAACACGAAGTACCCGGCCAGCAGCACCAACGCCGGCATGGCCACCAGCTTGGCGGCGGACACCCACACGGCCGCTTGCGCCGAGCCGCGGATGCCGTAGTGCGCGAGCGACATGCCGATGGCGATCAGGCACACCGGCACCACCGCCTGGCCGAGCATCACGAGGATCTCGTCCACGGCGGCGGGAATCGGCACCTCCAGCAGGTTCCACGCGATGCCGATCATCACCGGCAGCACGATCGGGTGGATCACGGTGTTGCGCACGGTGTTGAGCAGCGTGCGCAACAGCCCGGAAGGTGCGGCGCCCGAGCGCGCCACGTCCAGCTCGACGAGCAGCGTGAGGACGCTCAGCAGCGTGAGCGCATGCAGGCTGACGATGGCGAGGTGGATCGACAGGCCGCGCTCGCTGAACAACGCCGCTGCGAGTGGGATGCCGAGTTGCGCGGTATTGCCGAAGGTCGAGCCGATGGCGCGCACGCTCGGCTCGGCCGCCGTGGTGCCGCTGCCCTGCCGTTGCCGCCACTTGCGCCAGCCGTAGATCAGCAGCATCCACGCCACGGCTGGAATGAAAAAGGCCGCCAGCGCGGCCCAAGGCATCGTCGCGAAGTCGATGCGCGCCGTGGTGCGGAACAGCAGTGCCGGCGCGAACAGGTAGAACGCGGTGTTCGACAGCGCCCGTGCCGCCTCGCCGCCGCCGAAGAACCTGGCGCGCCCCGCGATCCATCCGATCGCGATCACGACGAAGATGGCAAGCAGCTTGAGGAACACGGCCGGCGTCATGGCGGCGCAGTATGCATGAGGCGCCGCAACGCAGCAGGCGCTCAGCCTGCTGCAAGTTTCAGCGTCCGTACAGCGCCGTGAAGCTGGCCTTGCCGAGTCCGTTGGCGTGGAGCATGTAGCCGATCAGCGCGGCCGTGGCGTCTGCCGGCAGTTCGAGCTTCTCGACCTTCAGCGCATGCACCGTGAAGATGTAGCGGTGCGGCGCATCGCCCACCGGTGGACAGGCCCCGCCGAAAGCGGTGGTGCCGAAGTCGGTGCGGCCCTGCGCAGCACCCGCCGGCAAGTTGGCGTTGCCGGCCGCACCGGCACCTTCGGGCAGTTCAGTGACGTTCGCAGGCAGGTTGTAGACCACCCAGTGCCACCAGCCGGAGCCGGTCGGCGCGTCGGGGTCGTAGACGGTGACGGCGTAGCTCTTGGTGCCGGCCGGCGCGCCGCTCCACTTCAGTGCGGGCGAGATGTTCTGGCCCGTGCAGCCGAAGCCGTTGAACACCTGTGCGCTGCCGAGGCGCGCACCGGGCGCGATCGTGGGGCTGGCCAGCGTGAAATCGGCCGCATGTGCGCCGAGCGAGGCCAGCATGAGGCAGGCGGCGGCAATCGAGCGTGCCAGCGGAGCATGAGCGAGATGGGGGTGGAACATGGAGGTCTCCTGTGAAGAGACCGCATCTTCCGCGCCGTGCGCCGCGTCGCGTTAGCCCGCAAGCGCCAGATGTTGTGCGGCAGCGCTCACCAGCTTGGCCGCCGTGCCCGGGCGCAAGTGCGACGGCGCGAAGCCGTAGCGCTGGCGGAACGCTGCGGTGAATCGGCTGTGGGACTCGTAGCCGCAACGCGCGGCGACGTCGCCAACGCTCAGCCCGGTGGTCTGCAACAGCCCCAGCGCGGCCTCGAGGCGAGCCTCGCGCAACAGCTCGCTCAACGTGGTGCCGCGCTCGGCCAGGCGCCTGCGCAGGGTGCTCGTGCTGGTGTGGAAGGCCGCCGCGATCTCTTCGAGCGACCAGCGAGCGTGCAGCCGGTGGCCCACCAGCCGGCGCACGCGGTCGTCCCAGCCTTCGTCGGCGGGCTCGAAGCACCAGCCGCGTTCGGCCAGCAGCAGCAACACTTCGCACAGGCGATGCAGTTGCAGCGGCCTGGAGGTGGAAGGGTCGTCCAGCGTGCCGGCCGCGCGCTCGATCGCATCGGCGAGTGCAGGGTCGATCCGCAGGCGCTGCTGGCCTCGCACCGGCTGGACGGACGGCGCGTGCGGATACCGCTCCGCGAACCACTTCAGCAACGCATTGGGCACGATCAGCAACTGCGCCACGTAGCGCCCCTCGGGGCCTGTCGCGTTGATCACGTCCCACTGCGTGCCCTGGGCGGCCAGGAAGACGTCGCCCGGCGCGTGGCGCTGCTCACCCTCGCTGCCGATCAGCACCTTGGTGCCGGCCTGCACCCAGCCGATCACGTGGTCTCGCATCGTGACGGTGGCCACGCGATGGTGGACCGACGTGTACACCCGTGCGGCTGCACCGCACGGCAGGTCGTCGGTCCGGTCGCCCACGGCTTTGCGCCTTCTCAGGACTTGGCGGTGGCCTTCTTGGCCGCCGCCTTCTTGGCCGGCACCTTGGCGGCGCGCGGCTCGAACTCGAACACCACCTTGCCCTCCTTCTTGTCCCAGGCCAGGAAGGCCTTGAACTTGCGGCGCGTCTTGTTGGAGACGAAGTTCTCCAGCAGGCTGGTCTTGCCGGTCTCGAGCAGCTTGGTCATCTCTTCGCGAGGCACCGGCTGCTGCAGGATGATCTTGCCGCTCTTGAAGTCGCAGGTGGCGTGCGGGCCGACGCTCTTTTCACAGACGTAGCTGGTGCCGTGCTCGTACACATGCGAATGGCACTTGGGGCACGCACCGAGCGATTGCTGGTCGCTGAAGTCGACCGCCTCGCCGGCCTCGGCTTCCTTGCGGGCGTCTTCGCCGAAGTCGAACTCGAGCTTGTGGTTCTTCAGTTCGTCGTCGTAGACGAGCTTCAGCTCGGCTGTGAACGGCCAGCCGGCCTTGGAGCGGAAGCCTTCCAGCGGGCCGATCTTCCTGTCGCGCAGGAACTGCTCCACCTCGGGCAGCTCGAAGCTGCGCCCGCCGGGGATCTTGCTGATCGAGAAGCCGCAGCCTTCGTCGTTGCCGGTCTTGCCCGTGCAGGTGAAGCGGCGGTAGTTCTCCTTGACGACGCCGCCACAGGTGGGGCACGGCGTCTTGAGCGTCGCGTAGTCGCCGGGAATGGTGTCGCGGTCGTATTCCTTGGCCTTCTGGACGATGCGCTCGGTCATGCGCGCGATCTCTTCCATGAAGTCCTCGCGGCTCAGCCGGCCGCGCTCCATCTGCGACAGCTGGTATTCCCAGTTGCCAGTGAGCTCGGGCTTGGTCAGGTCTTCCACGCCCAGGCCGCGCAGCAGCGTCATCAACTGGAAGGCCTTGGCAGTGGGGATCAGCTCGCGGCCTTCGCGCACCATGTACTTCTCAAGGATCAGGCCTTCGATGATGGCCGCACGCGTGGCCGGCGTGCCGAGGCCTTTTTCCTGCATCGCCTCGCGCAACTCGTCATCGTCGATCAGCTTGCCGGCACCCTCCATCGCCGAGAGCAGCGTGGCTTCGGAGTAGCGCGCGGGGGGGCGGGTCTTGAGTGCGTTGACGGCCACATCGAGGTTGCGCACGGTTTCGCCCGCGGTCACCGGCACCAGCGTCGCGTCGTCTTCCTGCGCGTCGCGGCCGTACACCGCCAGCCAGCCCGGTTTCACGAGCACCTTGCCGTTGGTCTGGAAGCTGTGTTCCGTGCCGTCGTGCTTGACCGTGGTGATGCGCGTGGTGACCAGGTATTCGGCCGCCGGGAAGAACACCGCCAGGAAGCGCTTGACGACCATGTCGTAGAGCTTCTGCTCGGCTTCGGTCAGGCTCTTGGGCGCCTGCAGGGTGGGGATGATCGCGAAGTGGTCCGACACCTTGGCGTTGTCGAAGATGCGCTTGTTCGGCTTCACGTAGCCATCGGCCAGCGCCTTCTTCGCATGCGGCGCGTAGATACGCGTCGCATCGTCGTCGGCCAGCATCTCCATCGTCTGCTTGACGACCGGCATGTAGTCCTCGGGCAGCGCGCGCGAGTCCGTCCGCGGGTAGGTCAGCACCTTGTGCTTTTCATACAGCGCCTGTGCCAACGACAGCGTGGTCTTGGCCGAGAAGCCGAAGCGCGAGTTGGCCTCACGCTGCAGCGACGTCAGGTCGTACAGCAGCGGGCTCAGCTGCGAGCTGGGCTTCGATTCCTCGGTGACGGTGCCGCTCTTGTTGCGCACCGCGTCGGCGATCGCCTCGGCGGTTCTGGCATCCCACACGCGGTCCGCCCGCATCTCGGGATCGCCCTCGGTCTTCTTCCACTTGGTGTCGAACCACTTGCCTTCGTAGGTGCCCGCCTGCGCCTCGAAGGTGGCGCGCACCTCCCAGTAGTCGCGAGGCACGAACTTGCGGATCTTTTCCTCGCGTTCGACGACGATCGACAGCGTGGGCGTCTGCACCCGGCCGACCGTCGTGAGAAAGAAGCCGCCGTCGCGCGAATTGAACGCGGTCATCGCACGCGTGCCGTTGATGCCGACCAGCCAGTCGGCCTCGGAGCGGCAGCGCGCAGCGCTCGCCAGCGGCTGCATCTGCTCATCGCTGCGCAGCTTGGCAAAACCGTCGCGGATGGCCTGCGGTGTCATCGACTGCAGCCACAGCCGCTGGATCGTCTTGTTCAAACCGCCCTTGGCCGGGGTCGCGTACTGCACGATCAGCCGGAAGATCAGCTCGCCCTCGCGTCCCGCGTCACAGGCGTTCACGAGTTCCGTCACGTCCTTGCGCTTGATCAGCTTGACCAGCGCATTGAGCCGGCCCTTGCTCTTGTCGATCGGGTTGAGGTCGAAGTGCGGCGGGATCACCGGCAGGTTGGAGAAGCTCCATTTGCCGCGCTTGACGTCGTATTCCTCGGGCGCCTTGATCTCGACCAGGTGGCCCACGGCGGAGCTCACCACGTACTTGTCGTTCTCGAAGTACTCGTCGTGCTTGTCGAACTTGCCGGCCACGGGCGTCAGCGCGCGGACGATGTCCTGCGCGACGGAGGGTTTCTCGGCAATCACCAGTGTCTTGCTCATCTTCTCTCAAAGAAATTTCTCGAAGCCTTCGATGTCTTCCGGAAACAGCTCTCCGGCTTCGGCGAACACGATCTTTCCATCCCGGCCGCGCACCAGCGTGACCGGCAGGCCCTTCGGCTTCGGCAAGGCAGATGCCAGGGCCGGCGTGTGCATCACGACCGGAAACCGATAACCCTTGGCTGCCAGGTACTCCCGCACCGTCGACTCCTGCTTGTCGATCGACAGTGTCAGCAACTCCAGGCCCCGCTCCCGGTGCTTGCGCCACAGCGCGTCGATGCGCGGCGTCTGCACGGCGCAGAACGGGCACCAGGTGGCCCACCAGTAGACCACCAGGACCTTGCCTGCCGCTTGCGATTCGCCGTACAGGCCGCCGCCGACCAGGCGCACGTCCGGCAACTTGAACGCCGCGCCGACGGGTGGCAGCGTCCGAGCAGCGGCCGTGCCCGCGGCCAGCGAACCGAGGGCCGCCAGCGCGCCGGCCAGCAAGGCCCGCCGCACCGGGTCCGGGTGCAACGTGGCGCATGGTAGCGGTTCGGCAGCAGAAGCGTCGATCTTCATGGCAGGGCTTTCATCGCGACGCGGCCGCCTACAATGCCGGCTCTCACGCGCGTGCGCGCACGCATGCGCGCGCTCAATTTCAATGTACCCAAAGTCATCCATGACGCAAGCACGGTCGTCTTCCGCCCCCGCGCGCCGCAAGCAAGCCGCGGCCACCCCCGCCAAAACCGCCTCCGCGGGCCGTCGCATCCAGGTGCGCCGATCGGGCGTGCACGGCAAGGGTGTGTTCGCGGTGGCCCCCATCGCCGAGGGCGACACGATCATTGAATACAAGGGCGAGGTCATCACCTGGCCGGAGGCGCTGCGCCGCCATCCGCACGACCCGAAGGATCCGCACCACACGTTCTATTTCCACATCGACGACAAGCACGTCATCGATGCGAAGTACGGCGGCAACGCGGCACGCTGGATCAATCACGCCTGCGACCCCAACTGCGAAGCCGACGAGGTCGACGGGCGGGTGTTCATCAAGGCGCTGCGCGACATCGAACCCGGTGAAGAGCTCTTCTACGACTACGGCCTGATCATCGACGAGCGCTACACGCCCAAGCTGAAGAAGGAATACGAGTGCCGCTGCGGCTCGCCGAAGTGCCGCCGCACGATGCTCGCCCCCAAGCGCTGACCCCTGCGGGAGCACCCATGACCCGGCTGCAGTGGCCCGCCGAACGCCTGTGGGAACAGCTTGAGCCGCTGGCGCCGGGCATCAGCGTCGAGGTGGTGGCACAGACCGGCTCCACCAACAGCGACCTGCTCGAACGCGGCCGCCGAGGCGACACCTCCCCGTGCCTGATGGTGGCCGAGCACCAGACCGCCGGCCGTGGCCGGCACGGGCGCCAGTGGCAGTCGGCGCCGGGCGATTCGCTGACGTTCTCGCTCGGCCTGCCCTATGCACCGAAGGAATGGGCGGGGCTGTCGCTCGCGGTCGGCGTGGCCGTGGCCGAAGCCCTGCACCAGCAGATTCGTCTGAAGTGGCCGAACGACCTGTGGTTGATCGACGACCACGGCAACGGCCGCAAGCTGGGCGGCATCCTGATCGAGACGCTGGCCGTGACGGCGGGTGAGCCGTCGCGCTACGCGGTCATCGGCATCGGGCTGAACGTCGGCGCGCAATCGGTGCCGCCCGATCAGCGCAACCTGACGGCCGCGCTGCAGGAACTGGACGGTCACTTCACCGCCCCCGCCGCGCTGGGGCGCATCGCGTTGCCGTTGTGGCAGGCACTGCAAGGCTTCGAAGCGGAAGGCTTCCGCCCGTTCGCCGCGCGCTTCGCCGCGCGCGACCTGCTGCGCGGCCGTACCGTGCAGACCACGCAGCCCGACGTGCCGCAAGGCGTGGCCATGGGCGTCGATGAGCACGGCGGCCTGCTCGTGCATACTGCCGCCGGAATGCGCACGATCGAAAGCGGGGAAGTGAGCGTGAGACCATGCTGAGGCTGCTGGTCCTGGTGCTGCTGCTGGCCAACGTCGGCTACTACGCCTGGACGCAGGGGTATCTCGTGGGCATCGTCTCGGCACCGCCACACCAGCGCGAGCCGGAGCGCCTGCAGCAGCAGGTACGGCCGGAGGCGATCCGGCTCGGCACCCCGGCGCCGCGACCGCCGGGTGCCGCGAGCAGCCCGGTGCAGTGATGATCGGCTTTCAGCGCTGCTGAGGCCCCCTGCGGCGCACGACCAGTGCAGCCGCCAAGGCGAGTGCCACCAGCCACGGCCATCCCAGCGCGCCGCCACCACCGCCATCGTCCACCTCGCCGAACTTCGGCGCCGGCGGGTAGTTTTGCGGTGCCGCAGCGTAGGCCAGGGCCGCTTCGGCATCGAGCAGGCCGGCCCCGCAGGTCAGCGTGGTGCAGTAGCAGCGTCCTTGTGCCCGGCGGGCGTCGCACAGGCGCAACGAGGCGTGGCTGCTCGTGCTCACATGCGGACGGCTGGTGTATTGCAGCCCGTGCACGATCTGGTCGATCGTCAGTTGCGGGTTGATGGAGAGCATCAGCGTGGCCACGCCTGCCACGATCGGGGTCGAGAAGCTGGTGCCGTAAGCCTCGCCATACCCGTGCGAACCGGGACTGGTGGTGCCGTTGTTCGTGACCGTCCAGATGCCACCGTCCGCCACCAACGGACCCAGAGCTCCCAGTTCTTCAGGATCTCCGCCGACGGTCGTGATGCCGACCTCCGGCCCCATGTTGGCGTAGTACGTCTTGAAGCCGTCCCGGTTGACGGCCCCCACCGCGAGCACGCCGGGGCAGCGCGCGGGCCTTGCAACCGCTCCGTCCTCGTTGCCCGCGGCGGCAATCACCAGCACCCCTCGAGACACGAGCGTGTCGATCGTGCCCTGGTAGGGTCGGCAGTCGGTCGATCCGCCGCCGAAACTCAGGTTGATGATGCGCGCCGGATGAGGATTTGCAGGCAGGCCCGTCACCGAAAGCCCGGCTGCCCAGCGCATGCCATCGAGGATGTCGCTGACCAAGGCGCCGCACTTGCCGGCCACCCGGACCGTCACGACCTGAGACGCGCGGTTGATCGATGCCACGCCGATGCCGTTGTTGGTGAGGGCGCCGATCTGTCCGGCGATGCGCGATCCGTGCCAGGAACTGTCGTCGGCCAGCGAGCCGGACCCGCACTGCCCTGCAGTGACGCTGTCACCCGGGTCGGAGAAGTCGGCATCGCGGCCGTCCCCGTCGCCGGAGAGCCCGCCCTCGTTCGTGACCATGTCGTAGCCGGTCGCGAACCGTGAGCCCGCAAGGTCGGGGTGCGTGCGTACCAGACCGGTATCGAGCACCGCGACGTTGATCGCAGCGCCCGTGGTGGCCGCCCAGGCCGACGCAACGTTCGGCACACCGCGGGACGCGGTATCAAGGGGGTGTGCGCTGAGCCACCACTGCTCGCTGTAGCGGGGATCGTTCGGCGTCGCCTGCAGGCGCTTCTCGCGCACGTTGGGCACCGCCCATTCGACGTCCGGGTCGCGGCTCAATTCATCCAGCAGCCGTCCGGCCTCGTCGCCGGTCAACGGGCGGTTCCAGTGCACGAGCTGCAGGCCGGCACCCGTTTCGCGCACGCCGTCGAGCGGGAAGGACTTGCCGCGGAACACCTTGGCGAGGCGCTCGCGGACCTGCTGAGGGGCCTCGCGCTCCGTCACCGTACGTGCCGTGCTTTCCCCTTTCAGCTTGACGATGAGGCCGTAGGCGGGCTCAGCGGGCTTGGGTGCGGTGGCAGTCTGGGCGTGGACAAGACCGGTGAGCGAAAGCAGCAGGCCGGCGCAGAAAGTTCGATACATCGTCGACAACATGACCCATTATGTGATGGACACCGACGTCGCAAATGCGCCGGGCCTGCTCTGCTCACCGGAGGTTTCGAACGAAACCTTGGCAGGACGATTCAAGCGGGCTGACGTGGGGGCAAACGCACGATCTTGGCAAGTTTCGTGCGCCGCGCAAATAGAAAAAGGCCCGAACGGGCCTTTTCCACCGACGCGAGGTGCGTCTTGCGCACGCTTACTTGGCAGCCATCAGGGCCACGGTGGTGTCCAGCATGCGGTTGCTGAAGCCCCACTCGTTGTCGTACCAGCTCGACACTTTCACCAGGCGGCCGCTGACCTTGGTCAGGGTGGCGTCGAAAGTCGACGAGGCCGGGTTGTGGTTGAAGTCCACGCTGACCAGCGGGGCCGTGTTGTAGCCGAGGATGCCCTTCAGCTCGCCTTCGGACGCGGCCTTCAGGATCTGGTTGACTTCTTCGACGGTGGTGTCGCGCTTGGCAATGAAGCTCAGGTCGACGATGGACACGTTGATGGTCGGCACGCGGATCGCGAAGCCGTCCAGCTTGCCGTTCAGCTCGGGCATTACCAGGCCGACCGCGGCAGCCGCGCCGGTCTTGGTCGGGATCATGCTCTGCGTGGCGCTGCGGGCGCGACGCAGGTCTTCGTGGTAGACGTCCGTCAGCACCTGGTCGTTGGTGTAGGCGTGGATGGTCGTCATCAGGCCGGTTTCGACGCCGATCTTCTCGTGCAGCGGCTTGACCAGCGGTGCCAGGCAGTTGGTGGTGCAGCTGGCGTTGGAGATGACCGTGTCGGTGCCCTTCAGCACGTTGTGGTTGACGCCGTAGACGATGGTGGCGTCGACGTCCTTGCCACCGGGTGCGGAGATGATGACCTTCTTGGCGCCGCCCTTCAGGTGCGCGCTGGCCTTTTCCTTGGTCGTGAAGAAGCCGGTGCATTCCATCACCACGTCCACGCCCAGCTCGCCCCAGGGCAGCTCGGCCGGGTTGCGGTTGGCCAACACGCGGATCTTGTCGCCGTTGACGATCATGTAGTCGCCATCGACGCTCACCTCGCCGGGGAAGGGGCCGTGCGCCGTGTCGTACTTGGTCAGGTGGGCGTTGGTCTTGGGGTCGCCCAGGTCGTTGATGGCAACGATCTGGATGTCGTGCTTCTTGCCGCCTTCATAGTGGGCGCGCAGGACGTTGCGGCCGATGCGGCCGTACCCGTTGATGGCAACTTTGATGGTCATGTCTCGTTTCTCCTGTGATGACAGTCAACTTGCTTCAGCAGTGCCCGGGCGGCGCCTGCCGCCCGGGCACGCCGCTATCGATTAACGCTTCTTGCCGAGCACCACGCGCACGGTGTCGGCCACGTTCTCGGCCGTGAAGCCGAAGTGCTTGAACAGCACGCCGGCCGGCGCCGATTCGCCATACGTGTCGATGCCGACGACGGCATCCACGCGGTACTTCCACCAGAAATCGGTGACGCCGGCCTCGACCGCGATGCGCGGCACACCCTCCGGCAGCACCGAGCGCTTGTACTCGGCGCCCTGGCGATCGAACACGGTGGTCGACGGCATCGACACCACGCGCACCGCGATGCCCTGCACCGCCAGTTGCGCCTGCGCGTGCAGGGCCAGCTGCACCTCGGAGCCGGTCGCGATGATCACGGCCTGCGCCTTCTTCTTGAGGCCCACTTCGGCCGGCTCGGCCAGCACGTAGGCGCCCTTGGAGATGTCTTCCAGCCCGGCCTTCGGCGCATAGGGCAGGTTCTGGCGGCTCAGCAGCAGCGCGCTGGGGCGGTCGCGGCTTTCGATCGCGCAGGCCCAGGCCACGGCTGTCTCGGCCGTGTCGGCGGGGCGCCACACGTCGAGGTTGGGAATCAGGCGCAGCGACGACGCGTGCTCGACCGACTGGTGCGTGGGGCCGTCTTCGCCCAGGCCGATGGAGTCGTGCGTGAAGACGTGGATCACGCGCTGCTTCATCAGCGCGGCCATGCGGATGGCGTTGCGCGAGTAGTCGCTGAACGTCAGGAAGGTGCCGCCGTAGGGGATGTAGCCGCCATGCAGCGCGACGCCGTTCATGATGGCGGCCATGCCGAACTCGCGCACGCCGTAGTTGATGTGACGCCCGCCGTTGGACTGGCCGTTCTCGTCGAAGCGCAGCGCCGGCGTCGACTTGGTGTTGGTCAGGTTGGAGCCGGTCAGGTCGGCGGAGCCGCCCAGCAGCTCGGGCAGCTCGGCGGTGAAGGCTTCCAGGGCCATCTGGCTGGCCTTGCGGCTGGCGACCGTTTCGGCCTTGGCGTGCATACCCACCGCGGTGTCGACCGCGACCTGCGCGAAGTGCTTCGGCAGCTCGCCCTTCATGCGGCGCTCCAGCTCGGCGGCCAGCTGCGGATGCTCGCGGCGATAGCCTTCGAACAGCGTGTTCCACGCCTGCTCGTGCGTCGCACCGCGGGCCTTGCCGTCCCAGGCGTCGTACGCCGCCTGCGGCACCACGAAGGGCTCGTGCGGCCAACCCAGCGCTTCGCGCGTGCCGCGGATCTCTTCCGAGCCGAGCGCCTCGCCGTGCGCCTTGGCGGTGCCGGCCCGCGTGGGCGCACCCTTGCCGATGATGGTCTTGCAGACGATCAGCGTGGGCTTGTCGGCGCTCAGCTTGGCCCGGGCAATGGCCTCGTCCACCGCCTGCACGTCATGGCCATCGACCGGGCCGATCACGTTCCAGCCATACGCTTCGAAGCGCTTGGGCGTGTCGTCGATGAACCACGGCGCCACCTGGCCGTCGATCGAGATGCCGTTGTCGTCGTACAGCGCGATCAGCTTGTTCAGCTTCCAGGCGCCGGCCAGCGCGCAGGCCTCGTGGCTGATGCCTTCCATCAGGCAGCCGTCGCCCAGGAACACGTAGGTGTGATGGTTGACGATGTCGTAGCCGGGGCGGTTGTATTCCTGCGCCAGCAGCTTCTCGGCCAGCGCCATGCCGACGCCGTTGGTGATGCCCTGGCCCAGCGGGCCGGTGGTGGTTTCGACGCCCGGGGTGATGCCCACTTCGGGGTGCCCCGGCGTCTTGCTGTGCATCTGGCGGAAGGCCTTGATCTCTTCGATCGGCAGGTCGTAGCCGGTCAGGTGCAACAGCGCGTAGATCAGCATGGAGCCGTGGCCGTTGGACAGCACGAAGCGGTCGCGGTCGATCCAGTGCGGATTGGTGGGGTTGTGGCGCAGGTGGCGGCTCCACAGCGCCACGGCGATCTCGGCCATGCCCATCGGGGCACCCGGATGGCCGGAATTGGCTTGTTGTACTGCATCCATCGCCAACGCACGGATTGCGTTGGCCATCAGGGTCGTGTCGGCCATGCGGAACCTGTCTGAGACACCCCCAAAAAAGTCTCAATCCAACCAGGGGATCGGGGGTGCGTAGGGGTTGAGAGGAACCCCGGATTGTAAAGGCGCGCCGATAATCGTCTGCGAACCGGGAACCTGATTGAAATCAGCGAACGCCCCGGCAAACGGAGTTGCATGAGCAAGAACCTCAAGGCCATCGTGCTGGCCGCCGGTCGCGGCGAGCGCATGCGCCCGCTGACCGACCACACGCCCAAGCCACTGCTGCCGGTGGCCGGCAAGCCGATGATCGTCTGGCACCTGGAAGCGCTGGCGCGCGACGGCGTCGAGGAAGTGGTCGTCAACGCGGCCTGGCTCGAGGAGCAGATCCCCGCCACGCTGGGCGATGGCTCACGCTGGGGCCTGAAGCTGCACTATTCGATGGAAGGCCGCGACCACGGCAGCGCACTGGAAACGGCCGGCGGCATCGCGAAGGCGCTGCCATGGCTGGGCGACAGCTTCTGGGTCGTCTCAGGCGACATCTACGCCCCGGACTTCCGCTTCGACGCCGGCGTGGCGCAACGCTTCGCCGAGGGCGACCACCTGGCCCACCTGTGGCTGGTCCCCAACCCGGCCTTCCATCCCGACGGCGATTTCGGCATCGGCGCCGGCGGCCTGGGGCTGGCCGACGGGACCGGCGCGGACGGCAAGCGCTGGACCTACAGCAATCTGGCCCTGCTGCGCGCCGAACTCTGCGCCGACATCGCGCCCGGCACCCGCGCACCGCTCGGCCCCCGACTGTATGACGGCATGCGGCAGCGGCGTATCGGTGTCGAGCGCTACCTGGGCCGCTGGGAAAACGTCGGCACGCCTGCCCAGCTCGACGCGCTGAACGCCGCGCTCGACGAAGGCCGCTCGCCATCGGCCTGAGGCCCTCACTGAAGACTGGAGCCGCGATGACCCCCACCGAATTCGCCGCCCTGCTGGCCTGCATCGCAGGCGCCGTGCTGCTCGAGCAGCTGGTCGTGCGCATAACGCGCGCCGTCTTGCTGTCGGCCGCGCCGCTGTCGGGCGAGCACATGGACTCCTTCCTCTACGAGCGCTCCCTGTGGACGCCGGGCGAGAAGGATCTGGTCCCGCTCTGGCTGGCACTGCTCGCCGCCGGCGCCTTGACGTGGTCGGCTTTCAGCTTCGACATGACCTGGCTGCTCGGCCTTGCGGCACTGGCATGGCTGGGCGCGCTCGCCTGGGATCTGTGGACCTGGGAACGCGTGGCCGCCAGCGTGAAGTTCGTGACGTGGCGGCGCGGCTGGCAGCATTCGGCCCGCCGCGTGCCCATCTCCAAGTTGGTGGAGGTGCACGTGACCGAAAAGAGCCTCCTCGGCCCGCTCGGTGTGTGCTACCTGGCGCTGGAGACGGATGACGGCAAGGCGGTGAAGCTGCCGCGCACCGGGCTGCCCGGCGGCTTGGGCCGGGTCGAGAACGTGGCCAATTTCATCCGGCTGCAGATGCAGCAGGTCGAGGACCTGCGCAAGCGCGTGGCCAACGAACGCAAGCGCGCCGGCAAACCACCGATCGACCCGACCGAGATCGAACTGCGCAAGCGCTTGAAGGCACTGCGGCAGGCCAACGCGCAGGACGCGGAAGCCGAGCCGCATTGAACGGTGCCCTGCGGCTGCGGTCGGGGCCTGAGAGCATCTGAGCGCCAGGACGGCAGCACACGCTGGCGCCCAGGCCCTTGGTCGTGGTGCCGACGTTGGCGCCCAGTACCACGGCGATGGCCGCCTCGGGCCGCATCAGCCCCTGCAGCAGCTGGAAGACTGCTCGCGTCAGAGCGCCAGCGGCGTGGTGATCTCGTCGATGCGGGCCAACACGTCCTGCGTCAGCCGCGGTAGCAACTCGGCCGCCTTCAGGTTGTTCTGCAACTGACCGAGCCGCGAGGCCCCGGTGATCACCGTGCTGACGTTCGGATTCCTGGCGCACCAGGCAATCGCGAGCTGCGCGACCGAGCCGCCGATCTCGCGGGCAAGCGCGTCGAGCTGAGCCACCGCTTCGTTCTTCGCACGGTCGGTGAGCTGGTCGCGCAGGAAGCCCATGTTCTCCATCGCGCCGCGGCTGTCGGCCGGGATGCCGCCGCGGTACTTCCCGGTCAGCAGGCCGGAGGCCAACGGGCTCCAGGTGGTGAGGCCGAGGCCCAGGTCTTCGTACAGGCGGGCGTATTCCTTTTCCACCCGCCGGCGGTGGAACAGGTGGTACTGCGGCTGCTCCATCACCGGCTTGTGCAGGTGATGGCGTTCGGCGACCTCCCAGGCGGCGCGGATCTCGTCGGCGCTCCATTCGCTGGTGCCCCAGTACAGCGCCTTGCCCTGCCGGATCATGTCGCTCATCGCCCACACGGTCTCCTCGATCGGCGTGTTCGGGTCCGGGCGGTGACAGAACACGAGGTCGACGTGGTCGAGCTGCAGGCGCTGCAGCGAACCGTCGATGGCGTGCATCAGGTACTTTCGGTTCAGCGTGTTCTTCTGGTTCGGCCCTTCGGCCAGGCCCCAGTAGAACTTGGTCGAGACGATGTAGCTCATGCGCGGCCAGCCGAGTGCCTTGAGCGCCTCGCCCATCACCACCTCGCTGCGGCCGGCGGCATAGACCTCGGCGTTGTCGAAGAAGTTGACGCCGGCATCGTAGGCGGCGGCCATGCACTCGCGCGCCGCTGCGGTATCGATCTGGTTGGCGTAGGTGACCCACGAGCCGTAGGACAGCTCGCTCACTTGCAGGCCGCTGCGGCCCAGTCGTCGGTATTGCATCAACAGTTCTCCAGAAGTTGGGCCCCCCGCCATCTCGCGTGATGTGCGCGACACCGGGGCCGGCTAGACTCGCCAGACTACTGGCTGCCCAATTCCCCATGGACCTCTCGACTTATGCCGCCCGCCGCGAGCGTGTTGCCGCCACGATGCGTCAGCACGGCGGCGGCGTGGCCGTGCTGCCCACCGCCCCGGAGCGCACGCGCAACCGCGATTCGCACCATCCCTACCGGCACGACAGCTATTTCCACTACCTCACCGGCTTCGGCGAACCCGACAGCTGGCTGGTGATCGAGGAAAGCGGCCACAGCACACTGTTCTGCCGTGCCCGGGACGCCGAGCGCGAAGTGTGGGACGGCGTGCGGCTCGGCCCCGATGGGGCGCCCGCGGCGCTCGGGGTTCAGCAGGCCTTCGCGGTGGAATCGCTCGACGAGCAGATGCCCAAGTTGCTGGCCAATCAGGGCGCCGTATGGTTCCCGTTCGCGGTGCACGAAGGGCTGGACGCGCGCGTCGAGCGCTGGCTGTCGACGGTGCGCTCGCGCGAGCGCATGGGGCAGGAGCCGCCACGCGCGCTGCTCGACCTGTGTCACGTGCTCGACGAGATGCGCGTCGTGAAGGACGCCGGCGAATTGAAGACGATGCGGCGCGCCGCGGCCATCTCCGCCTCCGGCCACCTGCGCGCGATGCAGCAGAGCGCGCGCTGGCTGCGCGGCGCCTTCGACGGCCCCTGGTACGAATACCACCTCGAGGCCGAGTTGCTGCATGAATTCCGCCGGCATGGCGCGCAGTCGCCGGCTTACCCCAGCATCGTCGCCGCCGGTGCCAACGCCTGCATCCTGCACTACCCGGCCGGCAATGCCGAATTGCGACCGGGCCAGCTCTGCCTGATCGACGCCGGCTGCGAACTCGACGGCTACGCCAGCGACATCACGCGCACCTTCCCGCTCGACGGCCGCTACACCGCGCCGCAGCGCGAGCTGTACGACATCGTGCTGGCCGCGCAGGAAGCAGCGATCGCCGCCACCCGCCCCGGCGCGCGGCAGAAGGACGCCCACCATGCCGCCGTGCGCGTACTCGCACAGGGCATGCTGGACACCGGTTTGCTGAGCCGCGACAAGCACGGCAGCCTCGACGACGTGGTCGAGCACGCGAGCTACCGGCAGTTCTACATGCACGGCACCGGCCACTGGCTGGGCATGGACGTGCACGACGTGGGCAGCTACCTGCAGGACGATGAGGCCCCCGTCGACCAACCCGACGGCGTGGGCGGGCGCATCGTGAAGAAGCCGTCGCGCGTGCTGCAACCGGGCATGGTGGTGACGATCGAGCCGGGCCTGTACGTGCGTCCGGCCGAAGGCGTGCCCGAGCGCTATTGGCACATCGGCATCCGCATCGAGGACGACGCGGTCGTCACCCCCGGCGGGTGCGAGCTGATCTCACGCGGGGTGCCGGTGCATGCCGAAGAGATCGAGGCACTGATGCGCGCGGCTTGATCGAGCAAGGAAGCACGCATGGATGCCGCTTTCCAGGACGAATACGCAGACATGTTCGAACTCGCGCCGGTGTCGCTCTGGCTCGAGGACTACAGCGAGCTGAAGCGCCTGTTCGAGCGCTGGCGCGCCGAGGGCGTGAGCGACCTGCGCGAGCATCTGCGCGTGCATCGCGACAAGGTCGCCGAATGCTCGCGCTGCCTGCGCATCCTCAAGGTCAACCGGCGCACGCTGGAGCTGTTCGGCGCGGACGATCTCGAGCACCTCGTCTCGCAGCTCGATGCGGTGTTCCGCGACGACATGTTCGAGCAGCACGTGGAGGAGCTGGCCGCGCTGTGGGACGGCGAGACCCGCTTTCGCAGCCAGACGGTCAACTACACGCTGTCGGGCCAGCGGCTCGACATCCTGCTCAACGCCACCATCCTGCCCGGCCACGAGCACGACTGGAGCCGCGTGCTGCTGTCCATCGAAGACCTGACCCCCCGCATGCAGGCGCAGCGCGAGCTGCTGCACAGCGAGCAGTACGCGCGCGGACTGTTCGAGCATTCGCCGGTGTCGCTGTGGGTCGAGGATTTCAGCAGCGTGAAGCGTCTGCTCGACGACGTGCGGGCGCGCGGCATCACCGATTTCCGCACCTTCATCGACGTGCACCCCGAGTTCGTCGAGCGCTGCATGCAGGAGATCCGCGTCGTCGACGTGAACCGCCAGACGCTCGCGATGTTCCAGGCGCCCGACCGGGAGCAACTGCTGAAGCAGCTCGGCGACGTGTTCCGCGACGACATGCAGGCGCACTTCGCCGAGCAGCTCATCGAGCTGTGGAACGGCAAGCTGTTCCAGCAGCGCGAGACGGTGAACTACGCGCTGACGGGCGAACCGGTCAACGTCTACATGCAGTTCTCGGTGTTGCCGGGGCACGAGGCCGACTGGGCGCTGGTGCTGGTGTCGCTGACCGACATCACCGCGCGCAAGAAGGCCGAGGCGTACCTGGAGTTCCTCGGCAAGCACGACGTGCTGACCAAGCTGCGCAACCGCTCCTACTACAGCGACGAGCTCAACCGCCTGGCACGCAAGGGGCCGTTCCCGGTGACGGTGGTCATCCTCGACCTCAACGGCTTGAAACCGGTCAACGACCAGCTCGGCCACGCTGCAGGCGATGCACTGCTGCGCCGCGCCGGCGAGGTGCTAGCGAAGGCCGCCGACCGCCCGGCTTGCGCCGCCCGCATCGGCGGCGACGAGTTTGCGCTGCTGCTGCCCGGACTGGACGAACGCGGCGGCCAGCACGTGATCGACAACGTGCTGAAGCTGGTCGAGCTGAACAATCAGTTCTACCCCGGAGCGCTGCTGAGCTTTTCGATGGGCATGGCGACCTGCGAAAGCGGCGACCGGCTGGAAAGCACCGTCGCGCTGGCCGACGCGCGCATGTACGAGGCCAAGCGCGCCTACTACCTCTCGAACGGACAGGATCGCCGCAAGAGGCTTTGAGCTACAGGCCGACGACGCGGGCGCGCGTCTCGGCGGGCAGTGCCGCCGCCAGTTCGCGCGCAAAGTCGGCCTGCACGGCATAGGCGCGCGACACGTCGGAGTCGATGGTCGACAGCCGCACCAGCATGCCGTCGAGCAGCCGCCCGCGCAGGCCGGTGCTCAGCTGCCGCCACCTGAAGTCCCATTTGTCGGACACGACCTGGTCACCCAGCACCACCCAGTAGGTCAGCGGCTCCGAGCGGCCCGGCTTGTGTGCATGCAGCCGGGTGACCGGGACGCCCCGGCCGGACAGGTCCAGCGTGGCCACCTGCTTCGCGTCGATGCGGAACCCGTTGGCCGGGTAGCAGCCCTCGGGTCGATGCACCTCCAGCCCGACGGACTGTTCGCTGCCGTAAGCCACCGACAGCATCACGCGCTGCCCCGCCGGATTGACGTAGGTGCGTTCGAGCACCTGGTCGTACACGCCATAGGCCTTGTCGGCGCCGTCCCCCGGCCGCACGAGCGCCTGGTGGAGTTCGTCGACGCGCCACTCGCCCAGGCTGCGCGGGAACAGGTCTTCGATGCGCTGCGTGGCCCGCGCGGGGTCGATCTGCGCGGTGGGCCGTGCCGCCGCTGCCAGCAGCGAAGCACCGACCATCGCAGCGGCGAGCACCAGGGCCAGGCGCCGGGAGCGTGCACTCATGAGGCGCTCCGATCCGGCAACACACGGCCGAGCAGCCGGTCCACGCCGATGATGGCCACAAGCGCCACCGCGAACAGCGCGAGTCCCGCAAAACCGTGGATGAAGCCCTGCCCTGCCTCGTCACCGAAGTGGTAGGTGATCAGCACGATCAGCAGCACGCGGACGACGTTCGCGAAGAAGGCGACCGGCACCACGGCCACGGTCAGCAGCACGTTGCGCAGCCACGCGCCGTAGCCCATCAGGTTGGCATAGAGCAGGCCCATGGCCTCGAGCGTGAACATCGTCTGCAGACCCGCGCAGGCTTCGGCCACCAGCAACTGATACTGCCCCGCGGTGATGACGACACCGGAGCGCCCCACCGGGTAGCCGGCGGCCTGCAGCAGCCAGGTGGCGATCACGGAGACGGCCGACTTCATCGGCCCGGTGAGCTGCAGCACGAGCGAATACGGCAGTGGAATCGTGAAGAGCAGGAAGAACACCGGGAACCACAACCGGCGCAGCCCGGGCCAGCCCTTCACGCAGACGATGAGGCTCGCGAAGGCGAACACCAGCGCGACCAGCTCGATGCGCAAGAGCTGCTGGCTGCGCGCCAGTGCATACACGAGGAGTGCCACGCCGAACACCGCCGCCGCACCGCGCGAACCCACCGTGGGCAGGGCCGCCACGTCATCGCGCCGCCGAAACAGCAACCAGCCGCTCACGACCAGCGCCAGGAACTCGTAGCCCTGGCTGTAGCCGGCGTACCGGCCGTAGGCCAGGTCCCAGTAGGTCGGAGCGAACAGCGCGACGAGACCGCAGGCCACCAGACCCCAGGCCCAAGGATCGCTGCCGCCAAGCAGCCCCACCGGGGCGAGTTGCGTACCTGCCTCGCGGGTCAACGTGGAGTCGGCAGCGCGAGCCATGTCACGCAGTTCACCGTGGCGCCGACGCCGCTTCGGCAAAGCTGCCGACGAACTCGATGCGCGCGCTGTCGCGCAGCGCCTTCATGCCCTGCTCGACCTGCTTCCGGCGCTTTTCGTTGAGCAGAAAGGTCTCGATGGCGTTCTTGGCCTGGGCCCGGTCGAGCGGGGCCGGTTGCGCGGCCACGAGGTGCAGGACCTGCAGCCCGGTCGGGTGGCTTTCGACGAGCGATTGCCCCGGTGCCAGCGCCACCATGCGGTCGAGCATCGCCAGGGGCACGCCCTCCGCCGGCAGCACGAGGGCACGCGTGGTGAACCGCAGGCTGCGCGAGCGCAGCAGTTCCTGCTGCTCTGCCGGGCTGCGGGCAGCTTCGAGCGCTGCCTTGACCTCGGCCTGTCGATCGGCTCCCACCTCCACGGTGAACTCCTGCACGCTGTAGATCTGGCGCTTCTCGAACAGCGCGGGATGTGCGTCGTAGTAGCGATCGACCTCGTCGGCGCTCGCTGCGGTGGCTCGCTCGGCCAGACGGTCCTGGTAGGCGCGTGCCAGCGCTTCCCGCTTCGCAGCTTCGATGGCCTGGATCACGCCTGGGTCCGTCTCGAGCCCCTCCGCACGCGCCGCCTGGGCCGCCAACTCCTGCTCGACGAGGCTGTCGAGCGCCTTGCGGCCGGCGGCTTCCCGGTGTTCGGCCACGAGTCGCGGGTTGCGCTTCAGCACCAGTTGAACCTGATGTACGGAGACTTCGCCGTCGTTGACCTTGACGGCCACCTGGCTGGGAGCAGTGGACTTGCTGCTGCCGCCACCGCAAGCGGCGAGCAAAGCGAGTGCGACCGCAGCAGTTGCCGCGGTGATACGGCGCAGGACGCGTACGTGAGCGTGCATGGGATGAAGCGTTGCAGAAATGAAAACGGCCGGGGCGGGCGGTGCCCGGCCACGGCCGCGGTCTGGGCGTGGAGCCCTGGCCTTCAGCGCGACTTGCGACGCCGCGCGGCGAAGCCGACGCCGAGCAGGCCGAGCGCCGCCATCGCAAACACCTCGGGCTCCGGCGCCGGCGAAGCGATCGCATGCAAGGCGCCGACGTAGGCACCGCCGAAGGCGCCAGGCACGCTGCCAGCCACTTGCATCGTGTAGGTGCCAGCCAGCAGATTGCTGAAGGTGAAGCCGTTGCTCGGGTCGTAGTCGGTCAACGAGCCCGACAGGCTGCCACCGCTGAGCGACACCGACTTGACGTTGACGTTGTAGAGGCTGCCGAGGTCGAGCTCGAGCGTGCCGCCGACAACGCCCGAGGAGCCGTCGACCTCGAAGGTGTAGTAGTCGCTGAAGTTGCTGAGCGAGCGGCCGAACGAGTTGCCGAACCAGGTCCAGGCCGTACCGATCAGGCCCAGGTCGGTGGCCGCATGAGCGGCGGGCACCACGCCGAGGCCGGCAGCGGCGAGCGCCACGGACGCGGCAAGCGATTTCAGTTTCATGAAGCCTCTCCCTTTCAAGAACGAACGAGGGCAGATACAAATGTGCAACGGATAGTAAATGCCTTGTCCGACCAAAGCGCCCCCCGGGATGGGGGGGAACGCCCCCGCGTTTGTGCGGGCTGCGCGCAGCGCGCCCAGTCACGTGCTTTTCGGGCGGGGCGCGATATCCTTCCCATCACCTCTACCTGTCAGGCGCTCATGCCCTCCAACCTCACCTCACTGCACCTGGGCGTCGTCGGTGCCGGACCGGCCGGCCTGGCGCTCGCGCTGATCGCTGCCCGCGAGCTGCCGCACGCCCGCGTCACCGTATTCGATGCGCGGCGGCCCGATCTCGACATCGGCCGCGATCCGCGGACCATCGCGCTTTCTCTTGGAAGCGTGCAGTTACTACAGCGACTGGACACCTGGCCGGCTGCGAGCGCCGAACCGATCCGTGCGGTCCACGTCTCGCAGCAGCAGCCCACGCCCTTGATGGAGCGCTGGGGCGAGCCCGATGTGACGATCGACGCCAGCCAGGAAGGCGTGCCGATGCTGGGTGCGGTGCTGAGCTATGGCAGCCTCGTCGCGCCGATGCAGCAGGCATGGTTCGACGCGGTGGAACGTGAGCCGCAGCGACTGTCCACGCGTTTCGGCACGAAAGTGGGTGCCCTCAAACCGGTGGACGCCGGGTGCGAGGTCGACGCCGGCATCGCCGAGCGCTTCGACCTGGTCGTGGTGGCCGAGGGTGGGGTGTTTGCCGACCAGGCGCGCAAGTCGCTCACGCACGACTACCGCCAGACCGCCTGGGTGGGGCAGGTGGACGTGCCCAGCCTGCCGCGCGGCATGGCGTTCGAGCGCTTCACCTCGCACGGGCCGGCGGCGCTGCTGCCGCTGCCGGGCGGGCCTTCGGGCGGGCGGGCCGCGCTCGTGTGGTGCGTGCCGAGCGACGACGATCCGGTACAAGCGCTGAACGACGCCCAACGCATCGCCGTGCTCAACCACGTCTTTCACCCCCGTGTGGGCGCCATCACGGGCATCTCACCGCTCAAGCAGTTCGCGCTGGGCCTCAACGCCGAGCGTTCGTTGGTGCAAGGCCGCACGGTGCGCATCGGCAACGCCGCGCAGACGCTGCACCCCGTTGCCGGCCAGGGGTTGAACCTGGGCCTGCGCGACGCCTTCGAGCTGGTGCGGCTGCTCGGGCGCGAAGGCGACGTCGATGCGGCCTTGCGCAAGCTGGAGTTCAGGCGCGCACCGGACCGCTGGGGCACGATTGCCGCCACCGACTTCCTGGCACGCAGCTTCACGTGGCAGTTGCCCGGGCTGGGCACGGCGCGCGGCTTGGGCCTGGCTGCGTTGCAGCGGCTGGGTCCTGCGAAGTCGCTGCTGGCACGGCAGATGATGTTCGGCACGCGATAGCGCGGCCGCCGCGCTCAACGCGTCAGGCGTTCTCTTCGGCCGGCTCCGCTTCTTCCTCGGCGGGCGGGTGCAGCGGCAGCTCCACCCGCAGCTCGGTCCCGCCCCGTGCGCCCGGCCGAATGTCGAATCGACCATGAAACGCATCGACCCGGTGTTTCATCCCCCGCAGGCCATGGCTCTTGAGCTTGGCCTGTTGTGAAGGGCTGATGCCCACGCCGTCGTCCGACATGCGCAACTGCAGGATCGACTCGTCCAGTTCGATCGACAGCTCGACCCGCGATGCGCGGGCGTGCTTCTGCACGTTGGTCAGTGCCTCCTGCACGATGCGGTAGACCGCGATGCTGCGCTCTTCGCCGAGGGTCAACTCCTCGGGCAGACGCCGGTCGATCTTCAGCCCGCTGCTGGCCTCCACCTCCTCGGCCAGCGCGTCGAGCGCGGTGGCGAGGCCGAGGTTGCGCAACGCCGTCGGCACCAGTCCCTCGATCACCCGGCGCTTGAGCTGGACGCCGCGTTCCAGCGTGTCCTGCAGGCGCCGCAGGGTCTCGATCGCCGCCTCCTTCGGCTCCAGCTTGCGGCGCAGCAGCATGCCCACGTCCATCTTGCTGGCCGTCAGGATGGCGCCCAACTCGTCGTGCAGTTCGCGCGCGAGCCGGCCCTTCTCCTGCTCGGCCAGGTGCTGCAGGTGCGTCGCCAGTTCGGACAGCTCGCGCGTGCGCTGCCGCACGGCGCGCTCCAGGCGGTCACGTTCCTGCTGCAGCCGCTGCGCCATGCGCTGCTCCTCGTCGAGCTCGGCCCGGTAGTTCTGGAACAGCAGGATCAGCAGCAGCACCGCGAACGCGATCGAGATCAACGACCACCACCGCTGGCGCTGCACCTCGTTGGCGGCTGCGCGTTCAGCCTGTTCCAGCCGCGTGCGCTCCTGATCGACCAGCCGCCCCAGCGCCTCGCGCAAGCTGCCGTCCGAGACCGGGTTGGGCCGCATCTGCGCTTCCACGTCGGCCAACGGCGCATCGGCGGGCAAGGCCTGCAGGCGCTGCAGTTCGCCGCGCTCCGCATCGATGTACCGCAGCACCACCTCCATCTCGGGCAGCACCGGCCCATCGCCGTCCGCGCCGGCAAGCCGTTCGCGCGCCGCGACGATCTCGCGCAGCGTGGCGCGGTGGCGCTCCAGGCTGTCGGGCCCCCGCGCCAACAGGTACTCGGCCTGCGTGGCGTCGACGCGTGCCGCCAGGAACGACAGGTTGTTCAGCTCCTGCGCCACGGTCCTTGCGCTTCTCAGATCGGCATACATCAGTTCGAGCCGCTGGTAGCCCTGCTCGCTGACCCACAGCATCGCCGCACCGAGCGCCAATGTGATGGGCACCGCCAGGCGCAGCACCGCCAGCCGGCGCAGCAGCGTGGCCGGCACCTGCCCCGAGCGGGCCGCGGCGGCCTCGACCTCCTGACGGGCGGCCCTGATGCGTGCAACGACGGTCTGCCAGCGGGAAGCCGGCACCGGGGAAGGCTCGGGAAGGGGGGTCATCGGCATGGGCACAGATGTAAGCGGCTTCCGACAGGGGCGCACAAATCAAACCTACAGATCGCAAGGTCTTGTCTTCCTACGATCACTTCATCCAACGAACTTGGCATCCGCCGGCAGACCTCAGGTCTGCGGCACTCGAGGAGGTATCCCATGCTGTATTACGCCGCTGTGTTTTTCGTCATTGCGCTGGTGGCCGCGCTGTTCGGCTTCGGTGGCATCGCCGCCGGCGCGGCCGGCATCGCGAAGATCCTGTTCTTCGTGTTCGTGGCGCTCACGGTGATCTCGTTCCTGATCGGCCTGTTCAAGCGCGGCAGTTAGCAAGAGCAGAAATCGTTCCCGCGCCCTCCGGCACGCTGTTTGCCGGGGTACATCGAAGCCGATCGGGAGCTTCGCGTCTTTCAACCGTTCGACCGTAGGAGAAGTCCCATGAAAACCCGTTTCCTTGCCATGCTTTCCGCCGTGATGGCGGCGATGTTCACGCTCAGCGCCTGCAACACCGTCGAAGGTGTCGGCAAGGACGTCGAGCGCGGCGGCGAGAAGTTGCAGAACGCCGCGGACGACACCAAGAAGAAGATGTAAGGCGACACCCGATCGGCCCGGCGCACGGGCGCCGGCTGGTGGAAGGGCTGCATCGCAGCACCTTCCTTTTCGTCGTTTCAATCCACAGGGGCACCATGCAACCTCCAACCAAAGGCAGCGCGGGCGGCGAGGCTTTGACGCCGTCGGCGGCGCTGTGCCAGACTGCCTCCCGTCACACCCCCACCCTCGCGATGGAGCGCAAACGCATCCTGCTCGCCGACGATCACCAGATCGTGCGCGCCGGCCTCAAGCAACTGATCGATGCCGAGCCCGATCTCTGCGTCGCCGGCGAAGCGGCGACCAGCGCGGAAGCCCTGTCGCTGCTGCGCGAAGGCGAATGGGATCTGGTGCTGCTCGACATCTCGCTGCCCGACCGCACCGGCGTCGACACGCTGCGGCTGATCCGCAACCATCTCGGCGACATCCCGGTGCTGATCGTCAGCGCCTTCCCGGAGGAGCAGTACGCGATCAACCTGCTGCGTGCTGGCGCCAACGGCTACCTCAAGAAGGACTCCGATGTCGACGAGATCCTGCGGGCGATCCGCGTGGTGCTGCAGGGCCGGCGCTACCTGAGCGCCACCGCGGCTGATCTGGTCGCCAGCCGGCTCGACCAGCCCGGCGCAGGGCCGGCACACCAGGACCTGTCGGAGCGCGAGTTCCAGGTGCTGTGCAAGCTGGCCAGCGGCATGTCGGTCACGCAGATTGCCGACGAGCTCTTCATCAGCGTGAAGACGGTGAGCACCTATCGCAGCCGGCTGCTCGAGAAGCTGCAACTCGGCAGCAACGCCGAGCTGACCTACTACGCGGTGAAGAACGGGCTGATCCAGTAACAACTCGCGTCGGCCATCGGCCTACAGACAAGACCCTGGCGGCGGCGTAGCCTCACATCAAGCTACCCGCCAGAGAGAGAGTCGCCCGATGAGCCCGCCGCACGCCATTGCCGATGCCACGCTGTCCTTTCGCGAAGCGGCGCAGCCGGTGCCATTGCAGGTGATGGTGATCGAGGACTCGCGCCTGATCCGCGAGCGGCTGGTCGACCTCATCGCCACCTGCGAAGGATTCGAAGTTGCGGCCGAGGTGGAAACCGAGGCGGACGCGCTGGCCGCCCTGAACCGCCAGCACTTCGATGCCGTCATCGTCGACCTGCAGCTGCGCGAAGGCAGTGGCTTCGGCGTGCTGTCCGCGTTGCGGCAGCGCGAGGAGCGACCGCTGACCCTCGTGTTGACCAACACCAGCATCCGCCCGGTGCGTCAACGGTGCATGGCGCTCGGCGCCCACTACTTCTTCGACAAATCCAACGAGTTCGACAGCGTTGCGCAAGCGCTCGACGCCCTGCGCGACGCCGTGCGCAAGTAAGCCCCGGCCCAGGCACGCTGCCTGCTGAGGATGCGCCGCGAACCTTACCGACTCCACATCCAGAACGAGGAGCCCTGCCATGCCCGACGACACCCCCAACGATGCCCCCGCGACAACCGGCCGCACCGAAGGCACTGCGCGTCGCTCGACGCGACGCTATCCGCGCCCGCCCGCGGACGACACCGCCGCGATGCTGCAAAGGGAGTGGGCCGACCTCGAAGCCGACGTGAGCGAACTCGTGGCCAATCCGGCGATGGCCGAGGTGCCGGAGTTGCGTGCGCTGAAAGACAGGCTGCAGGACTCGTTGCATCGCGCGAGCGAGGCGGTGGCCGAGGCCAGTCACGGCATCACCCGCCGGGTGCGCTATACCGCCAGCGCCACCAATGACTACGCACACGAAGAGCCGTGGAAGGTGGCCGGCATCGCCGCCGTGATGGGGCTGGCCATCGGCTACGTGCTGGGCCGGCGCTGAGCAGCGGGGGCGGCGCCCTCTCGCTGCGCTCACTCGACGCGTCTCAGTTCAGGCCGATGCGCCGGTGCGCGAGCGCAGGCAGGCGCGCACGCACCTGCGCCAGCCGCTCGGCCTGCAGCTCGGCGAGCACCACGCCCTCGCCTTCGTCCTGCAGCGCGAGCACCTCGCCCCACGGGTCGACGATCAGGGTGTGTCCCCAGGTCCGGCGACCGTTCTCGTGCACGCCGCCCTGCGCAGGCGCCATCACGTAGCACTGGTTCTCGACCGCGCGTGCGCGCAGCAGCAGCTCCCAGTGCGCGCGGCCGGTGGTGTAGGTGAACGCGGACGGCACGGCGATCACATCGCATGGCGGCTGCATCAACGCGCGAAACAGCTCCGGAAAGCGCAGGTCGTAGCAGATGCTCAGGCCCACGCGCCACCGGCGTGCATCGTCCTCCGCCTCGAAGGCCACCGGCGTGCCGCCGGCCCTCAGCACGCAGCCTTCGTCGTAGCAGCGGGTGCCGTCGGGCGTCTGCTCGTCATAGCGGAACAGGTGGATCTTGTCGTAGCGGGCGACACGCTCGCCGCGCGGGCCGTAGACCAAGGTGGTGTTGCCCACGCGCTGCGGATCATCCGTGGCCAGCGGCACCGAGCCTCCGATCAGCCAGACGCGGTGCGTACGCGCCGCGCCGCTCAGCATGCCCTGGATCGGCCCCTGGTCGAGCGGCTCGGCCAGTGCGAGCTTGTCGCGGTCGTCGCGCCCCATGAAGGCGAAGTTCTCGGGCAGCGCCACCAGTTGCGCACCCGCGGCGGCGGCCTGCGCGATCAGGTCCTCGGCACGCTCCAGGTTGCCCTGCACCGAGCACGACGTGACCATCTGTATGGCGGCGATCTTCATCGGGAAAACTCTCCTGTGCCCGTGGCCCGGGCCACGGCTTCGCTGGGCGGTTCGTTCGCCCGGGCCGGCTTGCGCGGCACCTGTTCGATCTTCGGGTCGGTCCACTTGCCGGTGACGTGGAACTCGCGCGTGCCGGCTTCCATCAGCGGCTTGCGCAGGAACCATTGCGCGAGGAAGGTGCCCAGGCCGACCGCCGGATTGATCGCGGCATAGGCGAGCGACGCGGTGCCGGCGTTGATCTCGGGCACCACGACGACCCGCAGGTCCTGGGTCTCGTGCGCGATGTCGGCGTGGCCTTCCATCAGCACCGCGGCGGTCACGCCACGCAGCCGCAGGTTGTTGGTGTGGGCCACGCCGCGCTCGATCTTCACGTCGCCGGTGAAGGCGTCGAACGCAAAGCCTTCCTGGAACACGTCGCGGAAGTCGAGCGTCAGCCGCCGCGGCAGCGACTGCAGGCTCAGCACGCCCGCAAGCTTGGCGATGCCGGGGTCGGCCTTCAGGAACTGACCCTTGTTGATCTCGATGTTGAAGGCACCGTCCATCGTCGGGAAGTCGAGCGACAGCGGAGAGCCGAGCCAGCTGATCTGGCCTTTGAGCTGCCCTTGCCCCCCCTTCGCCACCGGCCCCAATGCCAGTCGCTCAAGCAGCGCGCCGCTGTCGGCCACGTCGAGCTCGAAGTCCATCACGGCCCTGCGGCGTGCGGTGCCATCGGCCACGCCGCGCCAATGGCCGGTCGCGTTGAGCTCGGCATCGCGGTTGACCAGGCGGAACTTGTCGAGCCGCCATTCGCGGATCTCGCCCGTGCGCCAGTTGCTCGCCTGCACCTCGACGCGCCCGAGCTTCATCTCGCGCAGCTGGAAGTCGTCGACGACGATGTCGAGTGCAGGCACCGCCGCGGGTTCCTTCTCGAGCATGGTCTCGATGCCCTGTGTCGCGCTCTCGGGCAACGAGAGTCTCGACAAGCGGGCGTAGACGCGCCCCCCCGCTCCCGAACGCGAGCCGCTGGGCAGGCCGTACTCGAGGTAGCCGTTCAGCTGGTCGGCGTCGAGGTTGGCGCGCCACAGCCCGTCCTGCTGCGACAGGCCCGCAACGACGTTGGTCAGCCGGCGCTTGTCGATACTCATCTCGCGAGCCTGCAGCGCAATGGCCGCCGGAGCGTAGCCGCCCGAGCCGCTGCCACTGCCACTGCCACTGCCACTGCCACTGCCACTGCCACTGCCACTGCCACTGCCATTGCCATTGCCTTCGGCCGCCATGCTGCTGCCTTCGAACGACGCCGCCACCGCGCGCCATGCATCCAGGTCGATGCTGGGTTGCTGCACGACGGCGACGACACCGGCCACCGGCTCGGGTGCAGGGCGGTTCACGCCTATGGCACCGGCCACGACGCGCGGCCCCTGGTCGCGCAGCTCGCGTTCGTAGCGCATGTCGAGCACGTTGCCTAGCACGAGCGACAGGCGGTCGCTCGGCACGCCACCGGCGCTCAACGTCGGCACGTCGACGGTGCTGCGCACGGTCAACGGCCAGGCCTCGGCTTCGGGCTTGGTGAACGGTGCGGGCAGCCTGATGCCCAGCCCGGCAAGATCGCTCGTGATCGACAGCTCGGGGTGTCCTTGCACGATGTTCAGGCCCGCGCGGTAGGTCGTCTGGCCGCTCAAGTGCTCGGCCAGATAGGGCACGGCGTCGAGCTCGCGCGCCTGCCGCAGGCCCTCGGCAGTGAGGCTGCCCTGGCCTGCGATGCGCACCGTGCCGTCCTTCTGCGTGCCGCCTTCGAAGCTCGCCGTGCCGCCCAGCACGCGTGCGGTGGCCCCCCTGATCGTGAAGCCGGCATCGGAGAACAGCACGGCGCCACGGGCGTTGCCCAGTCGTGGCGTGTCCGGGGTGACCTGCACCTCGTTGCCCGGCAGCCCCAGCTCGCCCTGCACGCGCGCCTGCTTCACGTCATCCAGCGGGATGCGCACACCGAGCTTCAATTGCGCTTCGCCGCTTCCGCTGGCCTGCGCGAGCACCTGGTGCGTCCAGGCGTTGATCGGCGTTTCGCGCACAAAGCGCAGCGCATCGGCCAGCGGGCCCTTGCCCTGCCCGTCGAGCACCAGTTCGGCACCGTGCGCGAGGTCGTCGATGCCGCCTTGCACCCGGCTCAGCTCGAAGCCGAACAACCTGGCACGGGCATCGCGGATGCGCATGGCGGTGCCTTCGAACACGAGCTTGCCGTGCACGTGCGTGAAGACCGGCCATTCGGCGGGCTGGCCCTCGTCGGCCGGGGCGTAGGCAAACCGCGCGTTCTCGATGTCGGAGGCAATGCGGAAGGTGCCCTGCTGCGGATCGGCGAACGGAAACTGCCGCAGGTCGCCCTTGACGGCGAACTCGACCTGCCGGGACGTGCCTTCGACGACCGCGCGGCGCACATAGTCGCGCACCTGCAGCGGCAGGCTCGACGGCAGGTAGCGCCAGGTGCGGGTGGCATCGGCGCGGGTCAGCCGGCCTTGCAGGTCGAGCACGCCCGGCAGCCGGGCACCGGCGCCGCCACCCGGCTCCTGGCCGGTGTGCCAGCTGGCGGACAAGGTGCCCTCGGCATCGGCGTTCTGGAACCGCGCGTCGCGCACCTGGAGCTGGATGTTCGGCACTTCGCCGCGGTCGCCCACCGCACGGCCGTCACGTTGCACCGACCATGTGAGCTTGGCGTCGAGCCGCGCCAGGGGGATGGCCGCCTCGTCGAACACGCCCGGGAATTCGAGCGCTCCCTCGTGCAGTTGCAGCGTGGCTTCGCCGCCCTGGTCGCTGGCGGTGAAGCGGATGTCGGCCTGCGCCAACCCGGGCCGCCCGATCCAGCCGGCCGGTGCGTCGTCGGGCCGTTGCTGCGCGGCCACATGCAGTCCGTCGACCTCGCCCTGCAGGCGGTAGCCGCTGGGGGCGTCGAGCGGGCCCTGCCAGCTGGCCTGCACGCCCTGCACCACGCCCTGCGGGCGCAGCTCGGCCAGCTCATGGCGCAGCGCAGCCCCCAGGGGCAAGCGACCGGCCAGTTGCGCCAGGATGGCCAGGTCGAGCCGCTCGGCGCGGAACTCGCCATCGCCGACCACTCCGTCGGCCGGCTTGCGCCAGCGCAGCGTCCAGTCGCCGGCGGCCCAGTCCAGCCCTTCGCCGGTGTGGAAACTCAGGTTCTCCGCGGCCACCGTGTAGCGCTCGCCATCGCGTTCACCCCAGATACGACCACGCAGCTGCTCCAGCACGAGGGGGTCGATGTCTTGCGCAAGCCTCACGTTGACGGCCCGCAAGGCCAGGTCGGCGGTGGCACCGACGAGTTCGCCGTCACGCATGTCCGCCCACACCCGCAGGCCGCCGTCGCCTTCGGTCAGCTCGAAAGGCAGGTCGACGTACTGGCGCAGGCGTTGCACGTCGGCACGGGGCAGGTCGGCGTGGGCGCTGCCGCTCCAGCGGTCCAGGTCGCCGGGGCGCGCCAGCAAGGCGTGCACGAACTGCCCGCGCAGCGAGAAGCGGGTGCCCCAGTCGTCGGGTGGGGTGGCGTCGAGCCGCCAATCGTGCCGGCGCGAACCGAGGCGTGAGCCGTTGCGCAGCACCAGGTCGACCGCGCGCAGTTCCAGCGGGGGGGCCTGCCGCTGCTCGTCGAGCCAGCGCACGGTGCCCTGGCGGATGGCGAATTCCTCCTGACTGAAGAACCAGTCGGCCACCGGGTTGCGGCCGGCATCGCCCTGGCCGCGCACTTCGAGGCCCGCCACGAACACCCGGCCTTGCGCGTCGCGACGTGCCTCCAGCGTGGGGGCGTCGATCAGCAGCTGGGTGAAGCGCGGCTCGAAATGCAGCACGGTCGAAGGCGACAGCGCCGCATGCACGCGCGCCAGCCGCAAGGCTTCGCGACCGGTGGGGTCGTGCACCACCACGTCCTGCATTTCCAGGGTGGGCACCCAGCCGTGAGATTCGACACGGATCCGCCCGATCTGTACCGGCTGCCCCACAGCCCGTGTGGCGGCGCGCTCGATGGTGGGTCGCCATTCGTCGATTCGCGGCAGAATCGCCCAGTGGAGCGTCAACCAGGCGAACAGGATGAGCGTCCACGCGACCAGGACCAGACTACCGGCCACCCGCAGAACGATGCGCAGCACGCGCCACGTGGGCGCCAACAAGGCCGGGGAGGGAAACAAAGGCATGAAGACTCGGCAACGGCAGGGGTGTTGCACGCCGCGCACCCAGGGACGAAGCGCGGCCAATCTAGCATAGACCCGGAGCTGTACGATGGGTTTCACAGAACAAGACGTTGCAAGGTCTGACGCCGCACCGGGCGCTTCGGCCGACCATTCGCGCTTTGTCCAGCGCATCCGCCGCCGCTATGCGCAGGAACTGTCGCTGCTGCCGCCCGGCCTGCCCGGCCGCGAAACGCTCTCTGCCCTGATCGACACGCTGCTCGCGCAAGGGCGCGTCCTGCCCTCGGCGCTGCGCGTGGCCCGGCAGCTCACACTCGAGCGCCTCGCCGTGCTCGACGTGGAGCGCAACGCCGACATGGCCGACGTCGCCCGCGCGATGACCGAACTCGCCGAGGTGACGCTCGACCGCGCGCTCGCCGCCGCCCGTGCCGAGCAGGACGAGCGCTACGGCATGCCGGTCAACGAGGCCGGCGAGCGCATCGACTTCTGGGTCGTCGGCATGGGCAAGCTGGGCGGGCGCGAGCTGAACGTCTCGTCCGACATCGACTTGATCTATGTCTACGAGGAAGAAGGCCACACCGTCGGCCGGCCCGACGGCGCCGGCAAGATCAGCGCGCACGAATACTTCTCGCAGGTGGCACGCAGCCTGTACTCGCTGATCGGGGACGCCACCGACGACGGCTTCGTGTTCCGCGTCGACCTGGCGCTGCGGCCCAACGGCAATTCCGGCCCGCCGGTGGTCAGCCTGGCCATGCTGGAAGAGTATTTCCTGGTGCAGGGGCGGGAGTGGGAGCGCTTCGCCTGGTTGAAGAGCCGGGTGGTGGCGCCGCGCGAGTCGGTGGCCTCCGGCCGGGCGGTGCAGCTGCGTGGCGTGGTGGTGCCGTTCGTGTTCCGCCGCTACCTCGACTACAGCGTGTTCGAGGGCCTGCGCAGCCTGCACCGCAAGATCCGCGACGAAGCCCAGCGCCGCGCCGCCGGCCGGCCCGAACGGGCCAACGACGTGAAGCTGTCGCGCGGCGGCATCCGCGAGATCGAATTCATCGTGCAGTTGCTGCAGGTGGTGCGCGGTGGCCAGTTCCCCGAGATCCGCACGCGCTCCACCGTCAAGGCGCTGGAGCGGCTGACCGCCGTGGGCGTGATGAAGGCCGAGACGGCGCAGAAGCTGACCGCGGCCTATGTCTTCCTGCGGCGCGTGGAGCACCGCATCCAGTACCTCGACGACCAGCAGACCCATCTGCTGCCCACCGGCGATGGCGACCTGGCCTGGATCGCGCGCAGCATGGGTTTCGTCTGCAACGCCGAAACCTGCGAGCTGCTCGACACGCTGTGCGAGACGCGCGAGTTCGTCGCGATGGAATTCGACGCACTGCTGCACGACGGCCAGGCGCCGAAGAGCGGCGGCTGCAGCAAAGGCTCCTGCGGCGTGCCGCCCCCGCCGCTGGACAGCGACGCCTTTCTCGACCGCCTGCCTCCCGAGCTGGCCGAACGTGTGCGCCCGTGGATCGAGCATCCCCGCGTGCGGGCGCTGCGCGACGAGACCAAGCAGCGCCTGGGCAAGCTGATCCTGCGCTCGGCGCATGCGGTGCAGCAGGGGGGCTGCCCGATGGATGCAGCCGTGCGCTTCGTCGACTGGATCGAGCCGCTGCTGCGCCGCGACAGCTATGTGGCGCTGCTCGTCGAGCGGCAGGAAGTGCACCAGCGCCTGTTGCGGCTGCTCGGCCTGGCCCGTTGGCCGATGCGCTACCTGATGCGCCACCCGGGCGTGATCGACGAACTGGCCGACCCGCGCCTCATCTACACCCGCTTCGAGCCCGAAGGTTTCGTTCGCGACCTGGAGCAACGCCACGACGCCTGGGCGCGCTCCGGCCAGGCAGACGAGGAAGCGCTGCTCGACACGCTGCGCCGCGCGCACCATGCCGAAGTCTTCCGCACACTGGTGCGTGATGTCGAAGGCCACATCACCGTCGAGCAGGTGGCCGACGACCTGTCGCTGCTGGCCGACGCCACCGTGGAATGCACGATGCGCTGGGCCTGGCAGCACCTGAAGCTGCGCCATCGCGAGCAACCACGCTTTGCGGTGATTGCCTACGGCAAGCTGGGCGGCAAGGAGCTGGGCTACGGCAGCGACCTCGACGTGGTGTTCGTGTTCGACGACGACGACGAGCGCGCGCCGGAGGCGTATGCCGCGTTCGCGCGCAAGCTGATCACGTGGCTCACGCTGCGCACCGCGGCGGGCGAGCTGTTCGAGATCGACACCGCGCTGCGGCCCAACGGCAACTCGGGGCTGCTGGTCACGTCGCTCACCGCCTTCGAGGCCTACCAGGCCGGCCGCGGCAGCAACACGGCGTGGACCTGGGAGCACCAGGCGATCACACGCGCTCGCTTCTGCGCCGGCGACGCCAGCATCGGCCCGCGCTTCGAGTCCGTGCGGCGCGCCGTCATCGCCGCGCCGCGCGACCATGCCGCGCTGAAGGAAGAGATCAAGTCCATGCGGCAGAAGGTGCGCGACGCGCATCCGACCAAGGGCGAGCGCTTCGACGTGAAACACAGCCCGGGCGCGATGATGGACGTGGAGTTCGCGGTGCAGTACCTCGTGCTGGCACATGGCGCCGCACATCCGGAACTGCACGACAACGCCGGCAACATCGCGCTGCTGCAGCGCGCCGAAGCGGCCGGGCTGCTGCCCGCCGGCGTCGGCAGTGCTGCGGCTGACGCGTATCGCGAGCTGCGCCGCGCGCAGCACAAGGCACGGCTGAACGAGCAGGACACGCACTTTTCACCCGACGAACTGGCAGCGCAACGCGATGCCGTGCTGGCGCTGTGGCGCCACGTGTTCGAAGGGTGATCGACGGCATGAGCGCCGGCGGGCGCGCGTGGGTCGCTCTGTGTGCCGTGCTGGCCACGGTCGCCCTGGTGGGGTTTTTCGTGCCGAGTCGGCAGCTCGTGTGGCTGGCGGCACACCCGTTCGACATGTGGCGATGGTGGTCGCCGGTGGGAGTGCACTTCACCACGCTGCACCTCGCCGCCAACCTTGCGGGCCTGGCGCTGCTCGCGTGGCTCGGCGGCGCGGCTCGCCTGCCGCTGGGGGCGACCCTCGCCTGGCTTGCCGCCTGGCCGGCGACGCACGCGCTGCTGGCGTATGCCGACGGCTTGCATCGCTACGCAGGCCTGTCCGGCGTGCTGCATGCCGGTGTGGTGGTCGCAGGCGTCTTTCTGTGCCGCGAGCCGACACCCAGGCGGCGCTGGATCGGCGCCTGCCTGCTCGCAGGCGTGGCACTGAAGGTGATGTTCGAAGCGCCGTGGGACGCGGCGCTGCAGACGGACACGGACTGGGGCTTTCCCGTCGCGGTGGCCGCACACGCCAGCGGTGCGCTCGCAGGGCTGCTCGCAGCGGTTCTCGCCGTGGCGACCCACCGCTTCGCTAGCCGCGGATCCGCTTGACCAGCGCCGTGGTCGAGTAGCCGTCGACAAAGGCGATCGACTGCGCGCGCCCGCCCCACGAGCGCACGAGCGTGGTTTCGGCCAACGTCTCGATGTCGTAGTCACCGCCCTTCACATAGATGTCGGGCCGTACCAGTTGCAGCAGTTCCAAAGGCGTCGGCTCGTCGAACAAGGTGACGAGGCTCACGCTTTCCAATGCAGCCAGCACGCAGGCCCGATCGGCCTCGGCGTTGAGCGGCCGGTCCGGCCCCTTGCCCAGGCCACGCGCGGACGCATCGCTGTTGAGCCCCAGCACCAGGCTGGCGCCAAGGGCCCGCGCTTGCGCGAGATAGGTCACGTGGCCGCGGTGCAGGATGTCGAACACGCCGTTGGTGAACACCACCGGCTTGGGCAGGCGGGACAGCCGCGCCGCGAGTTCCGCCCGGGGGCACAGCTTGTCGAGGAAGGCCGGCATGGCGAGTGGCAGCATCAGGTCAGGTCCATGAACGGGTTGTGCGCCACTTCCCACAGCAGGCCGTCAGGATCGGCGAAGTAGCCGCGGTAGCCGCCCCAGAACACCGGCTCGCCGGCTTTCACCAGCGTCGCCCCAACACGCACCGCTTCGGCCAACGTGGCATCCACCTCGGCCGGCGAGCCGACGTTGTGGGCCAGCGTCAGGCCACGAAAGCCCTGGCCCTGCGGGTCGACACCGGCGTCCTCCGCCAACGCCTCGCGCCCGAACACCCCGAACAGCACGCGCTCACCGACCACGAAAAACGCGACGTTGTCGTTGCTGGCCTCGTGCAGAGGCCAACCGAGGCCATCGCGGTAGAACGCGACCGCGCGCGGCAGGTCCGAGGTTCCCGACGTGACGAGGCTGAGTTTCGGTTTCATTCGCGGCTCCCATCGTGAAACGGCCATTATCGGCAGCAGACGGGTGTCACCTGCGCTACACCTGGCGCCCGCACAGCCTCCTAGACTGCCTCTCAACCTCTGACTCGCTGGAGACACCGATGCTCGTGCTGTGCGGATTCTCGCTGTCCAACTACTACAACAAGGTCAAGCTGGCACTGCTGGAAAAGGGCGTGCCCTTCACCGAGGAAACGGTGGCCGCCGGCCGGCCGGAGATCCTGCCCGACTCGCCGCTCGGCAAGGTGCCGTTCATCCGCACCGAGCAGGGTGCGCTGTGCGAGAGCCAGGTGATCATGGACTACCTCGAAGCGCGCTGGCCGCAACCGGCGCTGGTGCCGTCCGACCCGTGGGCTGCCGCCAAGGTGCGCGAACTGGTCACCTTCCTCGAACTGCATCTCGAACTCGTCGCGCGCGAGCTGTACCCGCAGGCCTTCTTCGGCGGCAGCGTGAGCGAAAGCCACCAGGCGCGCGTGCGCACGCTGCTGTCCAAGCACATCCCGGGCTTCAAGCGACTCGCGAAGTTCTCGCCGTACGTCGCGGGCGACACCTTCACGCAGGCCGATTGCGCGGCCTTCGTGCACCTGCCCCTCGTGGGGCTGGCCACCAAGGCGGTCTATGGCAGCGACCTGCTGCTCGAGCACGAGATCGACTGGAAAAGCTACACCCGCCTGATCGGCGAACGTGCGAGCGCACAGAAGGTCAACGCCGACCGCAAGGCCGACCAGGAACGTGCCGCGCAGTCGAAGGCTACGCCGCGAGCTTGAGGCCGACGATACCGAGCACGATCAGTGCAAGGCACGCGATGCGCATCGGCGTGACGGCATCGCCGAACAGCACGATGCCCAGCACCGCGGTGCCCACCGCGCCGATGCCCGTCCACACGGCGTAGGCGGTGCCGAGCGGGATGTGCTTCATCGCCAGCGCCAGCAGCACGACACTGCCGACCATCGCGACGAGCGTGAATGCGGCGACCCCGATCCCCCGGCTCAATCCTTCGCTGTACTTCAACCCCACGGCCCAGCCGATTTCGAGCAGGCCGGCCAGAAACAACAACGCCCACGGCATGTCACGGTCCTCGATGCTGCGGGGTCGTCCCCGCGTGATGTCGGGCGCCGGATCGTTCCAGAGCCCATGCAAGAGGCGTGAAGTCTAGGCAAGAGGCGAGTAGCGCGCGCCTGTTGCGCGGCAACCACCCATCGCGTCCAGGCTCATGGTTCGGCAGGTGCAGGGCCGTCGGACTGGCCCGGGCCGATGCGCGGCGACCACAGCGTCTGCAGTTCCTGCACCGGCTTGCCCGCGATGACGCCGAGCATCAGGTCGGCGAGGGCCACACCCGCGCCATGCGGCGTGGGTTGTTCGATCGCGGTGACTTGCAGGTCCTGCACGGTCGAGTCCGCGGGGGTGCCGTCGTAGACGATCACGGACAGCTCCCTGCCGAGCGCAATGCCGGCGTCGAGCAGGCAGCGCACCACGCCGACGCCGCTGAGGTTGTTGTCGACGATCACCGCGGTGGGACGAGGGTCCGATGCGAGCAAGGCGTGCATGGCTTCGTACCCGCCACGCCGGCCGAATCCCGCCGCAACCAAGAGCCGATCGTCCACGGGCAGGCCCGTCTCTCGCATGCCGCGCAGATAACCCTGGTGGCGCTGGTACGCGAAGTTCAGGTCCAGCGGCGCATGGATGTAGCCGATGCGCCGGTGCCCGAAGGCCTGCAGACGCTGCACGGCGAGCACGGTGCCCGCCTCGTTGTCGAAGTCGAACCAGGCGTAGTCGCTGGCGTCGTCGGTGCGGCCATAGGCCACGAACGGCGCACCCGAGCGGGCCAGGTAGTCGATGCGGGAATCGGAGCGACGCGTGTGCGGCACGATGAAGCCGTCCACCCGGTGCCCGCGCAGCAGGCGGTCATAGGTGGCGATTTCGTCCTCGGGCCTCGCGGACGCGATCAGCAGGTCCATCTGCTGCGCGGCAAAGCGCTCGGTGAGGCCATCGACCACCTCGAGAAAGCGCGGGTCGCCGAGGTGGCCGGAGCCTGTGGGGTGCACGATGCCGATGGCGTCGGCCTTGCCGAGCGCCAACCGCCGGGCCGCGAGGTTGGGTTGATAGCCCAGTTCGCGCGCCGCTTCGACGACCCGCTGGCGCGTGCGCTCGCTGACGTCGGAATACCCGTTCAGCGCACGGCTGACGGTGGTGGGCGACAAGCCCAGGCGGGCAGAGAGTTGTTTGAGATCCATGGCAAGGCGGAGTGCGAGCGATTGTCGCAAAGCTCGCCGCTCACGGCCGCCCCTTTCACGCGGGCACCGATTCTCCCTGCCGCACCCGGGTGCCCTGCTCGTCGAAGGCATGCACCGCGCCATCGCGAGGCCTGAGCCACACGGTCGCGCCCACGGCCCAGTCGGCCTCTGCCTGCGCCAGCTTGACCGTGACCGGCGCCTGTTGACCCTCGGCGCCGAGCACGGTGGCATGCAGCACACCCACATCGCCGAGGTGCTCGACCAGTTCCACGCGGGCGGGCATGCCGCGACTTTGATCGACGACCTCCCACGACTCGGGACGCACGCCCCATGCAGACACCTGCGATGCGGCCTGCACACCGGGCAGCGGCGCCCACGCCGGCAGGAAGTTCATGGCGGGCGAACCGAGGAAGCCCGCCACGAAGCGGTTGGCCGGCTCGCGGTACAACGCGATCGGTTCACCGACCTGCTCGATGCGGCCCTGGTTGAACACCGCGATGCGGTCGCCCATCGTCATGGCCTCGGTCTGGTCATGCGTGACGTAGATCATCGTGCTGCCCAGCTCGCGGTGCAGCCGCGTCAGCTCGACGCGCATCTGCACGCGCAATGCGGCATCGAGGTTGGACAAGGGCTCGTCGAACAGGAACACGCCCGGCTTGCGCACGATGGCGCGGCCGATCGCCACACGCTGGCGCTGCCCGCCGGACAGCGCCTTGGGCTTGCGGTCGAGCAGGTGCGTGATCTGCAGGATCTCGGCGGCGCGGCCGACGCGCTCGTTGATCTCGCTCTTCGGCCGGCCGGCCAGCCGCAGCGAGAAGCCCATGTTCTCGGCCACGCTCATGTGCGGGTAGAGCGCGTAGCTCTGGAACACCATCGCCACCCCACGCTTGGCCGGGGGCACCTGGTTGACCACCTGGTCGCCGATGAGGATGTCGCCGGCAGTGACCTCTTCGAGCCCCGCGATCATGCGCATCATCGTGGACTTGCCGCAGCCCGAGGGGCCGACGAACACCATGAACTCGCCGTCGCGGATGTCGAGGTCCACGCCCCGGATGATTTCGGGGCCCGATTCGTATTGCTTGCGGATGCCGCGGAGTGAAACGCTTGCCATGTCGAGGATCAGCCTTTGATGGCGCTGGAGATCGCGCTGCGCACGAACCAGCGCTGGAAGAAGATGAACAGCAGCAGCGTCGGCAGCGTTGCCATCGCGGCAAACGCCATCACGTCGCCCCACTGGCGCGGGAACTGTCCGAAGAAGGTCTGCATCGCCAGCGGCAGCGTCGCGAACTCGTCGCCGCGCACCACCATCACCGGCCACAGGAGATCGCCCCAGCGCGCCAGGAACTGCAGCACCGCGACGGTGGCGATCACCGGCTTGGACAGCGGCAGCACGATGCTCCAGTAGATGCGCCAGCGGCTGGCGCCGTCCATCAGCGCGGCCTCTTCCAGGTCTTTCGGCAGCGCGATGAAGAATTGATAGAACAGGTAGACCGAGAACGCGTGCGCGATGAACGGGATGATCTGCACGCGGTAGCTGTCGAGCCAGCCGGTGCTGCCGTCCCACCAGGGCAGCTGGTTCACCAGCAGCAGCAAGGGCACCGCGATCGCCTCGAACGGGATGATGATCAGCGCAACGATGACCGACAGCAGCAGGTTGCGGCCCGCGAAGCGAAAGCGCGCCAGCGCATAGGCCAGCATGCTGTTCACGAGCAGGCCCAGCACCACGGTGATGCTCACCGTGAGCAGCGAGTTGGCCAAGGCCTGCAGGAAGGGTGTGCGCTCGAACACGTCGCGGAAGTTCTGCAGCGACAAGTCGCCGTACGGCACGAAGGCCTTGAGGCTGCCCATGTCGGCCAGCAACTGGGCCTCGTCGCCCTTGAAGGCCGATGCGGCCATGAACACCAGCGGGAACAGAAAGAACACCACCAGCACCGCGTGCAGCGCATAGTGCGCCGCCGCGGCACGGTACTTGGCGGCGGGAGTCGATGCGCCGGTCATGCCACGGCCCTCTCTTCCTTCAGCAGCACCCGCTGCAGCAGCGAGATGCCGAGCACGATCACGAAGAACACCACCGACAGCGCCGAGGCGTAGCCGATCTTGCCGTTGCGAAAGCCCTCATGGACCATCAGCATCACGACGGTGCGGAAGTGGTCGATCGGTGCGGCTGAGCCGCTGTTGGCGATGATCTGCACCTGCGTGTAGAGCTGGAAGGCGTAGATCGTGGTGGTCACCATCACGAAGATCGTCGTGTTCTTCAGCATCGGCAGCGTGATGTGCCGGAACTGCTTGGCCGGCGAGGCCCCGTCGAGCGTGGCGGCTTCGTAAAGATCCGGCGGGATCGACTGCAGCCCGGCCAGGAACACCAGCATCTGGAAGCCGACGCCCTGCCACACCGACAACAGCATCACCGCCGGCAGCACCAGGTCCGGGTCCCGCAGCCAGTCCTGCGGGCCGACGTGGCCGAAGCTGAGCAGCTGCACCATGCGGTTGATGACGCCCTGGTCCGCACTGA
Source organism: uncultured Caldimonas sp. (assembly GCF_946480305.1). Next base: position 16,133 of record NZ_CAMLJQ010000008.1, on the reverse strand, counting down.
ACATCAGCGACCAGATCACCGCGACCACCGCCATCGTCGTGGCCACCGGCAAGAAGTAGACCGAGCGGAAGAAGCGCGAGCCCGCCATGCGGCGGTTGACCAATATCGCCAGCAGCAACGCGAACCCCGACTGCACCGGCACCACCACCGCGACGAAGTAGAAGTTGTTGCGCAGCGCGGCCCAGAAGGATTCGTCGTCCCACAGTCGCAGGTAGTTGCGTGCGGCGACGAAGTCGGTACCCATCGCCTCGCTGGTGATGAGCCGCTGGTCGGTGAACGAGAAACCCAGCGCGAGCAGGAAGGGCAGCACCAGGAAGGCCGTGAGCAACACCACCGCGGGCGCGGCGAACGCCCACGCGACGAGCGCGTCGGGGTTGTGCCACGGCCGGCGCCGGCGCGCGGGTTGCGGCAGTTCGATGGAGACGGCAGGGTGAGGCATGGGCATTCGGGCTTGGAGCATGGCGGACAAGTCGGTAGGTCGGAAAGAGGCTATCGCTGGGGATAACCCTCGTGCCGCGTGATCTCTTCATCGATCGCGCGCGCGGCCTGATCGAGTTCGTGTTGCACGTCGGCGCCGTCGACGATGCGGGCCACCGCGGTCGCGAAGGCCTGCGTGATGACCGGGTAGGCCGGCGTGGGCGGGCGCACGCGGGCGGTGCCTTCCACGAGCTGGTCGACATACAGCCGCAACGGGCCGCCCAGCCCGTATTGGGGCGAGAACGCGATCGCGTTGACGGTGCCCGGCACGGCGCCATTGGCTTGCGTGACACGCAAGACCTCGGCTTGCGACATCAGGTGTTCGAGCACCTTCATCGCGGCCTCGGGGCGGGCGCAATCGCGCGTGACGGCCCAGCTCCACGAGCCGGCGCCGGTGACGGCACGGTTGCCGAAGCGCGGCATCGGGATCAGCACGAGGTCGTCACCGAGCGCACCGCGGTAGTCCTGGTAGACCCAGTGCCCGACGTAGGACAGCGCCGAACGGCCTTCGACGAAGTCGGTGTCGCCCGCCGGCTTGGCGTTCACGTAGCCGGCCTTCACCCACTTCTGCACGGTCTGCAGGGCCTTCACCGACGCGGGCGAGTTCAGCACCCCTTGCGCGGAGCGGTAGGTGCGGCGGTCGATCAGGTCGCCGCCGAAGCTCTGCACGATGGGCGAGAAGCCATAGGTCAGCCATTCGCCGATGCCGTAGTTGAGCTTCATGTCGAGCGGCCATGGCACGCCTTGCGACTTGAGCCGCTGCAGCGCCGACTCGAACTCCTCGTGCGTCCACGCAGAGCGGGTCTGCGTCGGAACGCGGATGCCGGCGGCCTCGAGCAGCCGGCGGTTGCCCCACAACGCCAGGCCGGAGTCGAACTGACCGAGGCTGTAGAGCCGCCCGCGGTAGCTGCCCTGGCTCTCGAGCGTGCGCAGCATCTGCTTGCGCAGCCGCTGCACGAAGGGCTGCTCGTCCAGCGGCAGCAGCCGCCCTGACCACGCGTAGTACGACACGAGGGGGCCGTCGAGGTCGAGCAGGCAGGGCAGCCGGTTCTGTTCCGCGGCCCGCTTCACCTGCTCGTCGTAGCCGCCTTCGGCCAGCGGCACCATCGTCACGCGCACCTCGCGCTGCTGCGCATGGAAGGCGGCGATGGACGCCTCGTAGACGCGGCGCTCGGGGCCGGGCCCGGCATGCATCCACAGCGTGACCTCGTCGACGGCGGCCGCAGCCCCGGCTGCCATCAGCAACAGGGCCGCGACCGCACCGTGCCGGCGTTGCGAACGATTCATCGTCGTCTCGCGCACTGGCGCAGCGGTTACTTGGTCGGGTAGCCCTTGTTGTCCTCGATCGTCTCGTCGATCTTCTTGACGGCACGGTCGAGTTCACGCTTCACGTCGCGGCCGCCCACGATGTTGTTGACGGCTTCGGCGAACGCGGAGGTGATCGCGGGGTAGGCCGGCGTTTGCGGCCGCACCACCGCGACGCCGCCGAGGATCTGCTGCACGTACAGGCGCAGCGGCCCGGCTTCACCGTAGTTGGCGCTCTTGACGAGTGCGCTGCGCGTGCCGGGCACGGCGCCGTTCAGCGAGGTGACGCGTTCGATCTCGCGCTGCGACATCAGGTGCTCGAGCACCTTGGCGGCTTCACGCGGGTGCTTGCAGTCTGACGAGATGCCGAAGTTCCACGAGCCGGCGCCGGTGACGGCCTTCGCTCCGAATTTCGGGGCGGGGATCAGCACGAGGTCGTTGCCCAGCGCCTTCTTGTAGTCGTTGTAGGTCCAGTGGCCGACGTAGGAGAGCGCCGCGCGGCCATTGGTAAAGTCGCCGTCATCCCGCGTGGCGGGGTTGATCCATCCGTTCCTGGCCCAGCCTTGCACCGCAGTGAGTGCCTTCACCGCCTCGGGGCCGTTGAGCACGCCGTCGGCCGACTTGTAGCTCTTGCGATCGATCAGATCGCCGCCGAAGCTCTGCACGATGGGCGAGAAGCCGTAGGTCAGCCATTCGCCGATGCCGTAATTGAACTTCATGTCCAGCGGCGTCGGCACGCCGGCAGCCTTGAGCTTCTTCAGCGCCTCTTCGAACTCGGCCAGCGTCCAGGCGTCTTCGACCTTCGTCGGCACGCGCACGCCTGACTTCTCGAGCAGCTTGCGGTTGCCCCAGATGGCCAGACCCGAGTCGTACTGCCCCACGCTGTAGAGCTTGCCGTTGTAGGTGCCCTGCTTCACCAGCGTCGGCAGCATCTCCAGCTTCATCGACCCGCCCACGGTGTAGCCGTCGAGCGGGATGATCTTGCCGGTCCACGCGTAGTTGTAGACGTTGGGCCCGTCGAAGTCGAGCACGCACGGCAGCTTCCTGGCCAGCGCCGCGGCGTTGACCTGGTCGCTGTAGCTGCCCTCGGGCAGCGCCACGAGCTCGAGCTTCATGCCGGGGTTGGCCATGTTGAAAGCCTTGACCGACTCGACGTAGGCATCGCGCTCCGGCCCCGGGCCGGCGTGCACCCACATCGTGAGGGTTTGTGCCGAAGCGGCACCACAGGCAAGCAGTGCGGCCATGGCCACGACGTGGCGGCCGGGGGAAAGGTGCTGGTGTGTCATGTCTCTCTCCATTGTTGTCGGCGAAAAGTGGGTCAGAGGCCGGCGGCCCCGAAGTACGCGCTCCAGGCCGGCAGCTGGATGCCGTCTTGGTCCGCGCTGGCGTCGAAGCCATGTCCGGTGAGGGCCTGTGCACGCACGCCGAGCTGATGCCATGGCACGTGCGTGGCCCCGGGCCCGAGGTTGAAGACCGTCACGATCCGGTGCTGGCCGTGCGTGCGCAGCCAGCCGATCACGTCGCCTTGCTGGGTCAGCAGTTGCAGACGGCCCCGCACGAGTGCGGGCTGTTGGCACCGCCATGTGAGGAAGCGACGGTAGGCGTGGAGCAGCGATCCCGGGTCGGTTTCCTGCCGTGTCGCGCACCGCTCCAGGTGCTCGGGCGGCATCGGCAACCAGGGGCGCTCGGCCTGCGTGAAGCCGCCCCACCGTTGCCGTGCGTCCCACGGCATGGGCGTGCGGCAGCCATCGCGGCCCTTGTGCTCGGGCCAATGGGTGCGGCCGAACGGGTCTTGCAGGTCGCCGTAGTCCACGTCGGCCTCGGGCAGCCCGAGTTCCTCGCCCTGGTAGATGCAGGCCGTGCCGCGCAGGCACAGCAGCGTCGCCATCAGCACGCGCAGCGGCGCGTCGCCGTGCGCCTGCAGCCCCCAGCGGCTGGCCACGCGCGGCACATCGTGGTTGCCGATGGACCAGCAGGGCCAGCCGTCGCCCATGCGGCTTTCGACGTCGTTGAGGATGCTCGCGAGCATGCCGGCGCTGAAACGGGCCCCGAGCAGGTGGAACGAGTACGCCATGTGCAGGCGCCCGGGCTGCGTGTACTCGGCCATGCGCCCGAGAGCGTCGTCGTCGCCGATCTCGGCCAGCAGGCAGCGGCCGGGGTAGCGGGCGACCACGGCACGCAGCTGCTCCATGAAGGCCACGTTCTCGGGTTGGGACTTGTCGTGCAGGTGCTGCTGCATCGCGTAGGCAGTGCCTTCCGGCAAGCCGTCTGCGCGCAGTTCGACATGCGTGGCCGGGGGGTTGTTGCGCAGCCGCGCGTCGTGGAAGTAGTAGTTGGCCGTGTCGATGCGAAAGCCATCCACGCCGCGGTCGAGCCAGAAGCGCACCACCTCCTCGGCGGCCTGCTGCACCGCCGGGTGGTGGTAGTTGAGGTCGGGCTGGCTGCTCAGGAAGTTGTGCAGGTAGAACTGCTGGCGTTGCGCGTCCCACTGCCACGCGGAGCCACCGAACAGCGACACCCAGTTGTTGGGCGGCTGCGGCTGCTCGTCGATGCTGCCCACCGGGTCGGCCCAGACGTACCAGTCGGCCTTCGGGCCCGTGCGGCTTGCCCGGCTCTCTTCGAACCAGGGGTGCTGGTCGGAGGTGTGGCTCAACACCAGGTCGATCAGCACGCGCAGGCCGAGGCGGTGCGCCACCTGCACCAGCACGTCGAAGTCCGCCAGCGTGCCGAAGCGCGGGTCGACGTCGCAATGATCGGCCACGTCGTAGCCGAAGTCCTTCATCGGCGACGGGTAGAACGGGCAGATCCAGATGGCGTCGACCCCGAGCGAGGCGATGTAGCCGAGCCGCGTGGTGATGCCGGCCAGGTCGCCCAGGCCGTCGCCGTTGGTGTCCTGGAAGCTGCGCGGGTAGATCTGATAGATCACGGCGCCGCGCCACCAGTCGGCGTCGTCGTTCAGGGCTGCAGAGCGGACGGTGTGCGATGCCACGTATGAATCGGGTGTATGGGTGGTAAAGGGACAGGGGCCGCGGGCGGCGCCCTGTCGGAAGAAGGCCAGGCGATGAGGAGTCCTTCCCGGCCCCCAAGCAAAAAGGTCAGAACCAGGCCTCGACCTGCACGCCGTACGAGCCGCCGCTGGTCGAGTTGCTGAAGGCGTCGACGGGCGTGCCGCAGTCGCGGCCGGTGCACACCACGCTGCCGGCATCGCGGGCCGCGCCATTCCACTTGGCATAGGTGTAGTACAGGCGCAGCGCTGGGCGTGCCCACAGGCTGCGGCCCATCGAGAACTGCGGCGCGATCGTGAACTTGGTCAGGCGACGGGTCGGCCCGCCCTCCTCCTTCAACTGCTGGTAGCCCAGTTCGCTGGCGATGCTCAGCACGTTGTTGAAGTGGTACTGCGGACGCGCACCGGCGAAGAACATCTTCGTCGTCACGCCTTCGACCTCCTTGTGGTGGATGCCGGCGACCAGCGCAGCCGAGATCGGCAGATCCTTGGAGTCGATCGTCCAGTGGTCGAACAGCAACCACTCGTTGCGCTTGGCCGTGCTGCCCGCAAAGCCGAAGCCCTTCAACGAAGCCGCGTTGCGCGCCACCTGCAGCACGGCGTTGTTCGAGCCAGGCAGGCCGAACAGGTTGTTCTGTGTGTGGCTCACGGTGAGGCCGTAGCCGTTGCTGCCGGCCGCGCCGGAATGGTTGCTCTTGCGGATGAGGTCGAGCCCGACCGTCAAGGCGCCGCCTGGGTTGACCAGCACGTCGGAGACGCGGAAGTCGTGCACGGTCGCCGTCTGGTCGCCCCCGTTGACGATGCCCGGGTTGAAGCCGCCCGCTGCACCGTAGCCCTCGAAGTCGCCGATGCGGAACATCGCATAGGAGAACTTGCCGAAGCCGATGTCGATGCCGTCGATGCCGCCACCCGGACCCTGCGCCGGCTCCCAGTAGGTGTAGTCGAGCATGTGGATGTCGGGGTTCTTGTAGAAGCGCTTGCCGGCCCACAGCGAGGCCCCTTTTAGCGCGGGCGCATTCAGACTGGCGCCGATGTCGCTCGCCTCCACGTAGGCCTGCCGCCAGGCCGGCGTGCTCTGCTCCCAGTTCGCCAACTGCTGCGTGCCGTAGGCCATCGTGAACACGGCCTTGAAGCCGGTACCGTCCACTTCGCCCAGGTTGGCGCCGAAGTTCAGGCTGGCGTAGGTGTCGCACTCGTTGCCCAGCCGGAAGAAGCCGATCTCGGCGCCGGGCAGCCGGAAGCACACCTCCTTGCCCCCCTTGGAGCTGGTGCCGCCGCCGCTGCGGAAGTAGCCCGAAAAGTCCATCGGCACAGCGGTGGCCGACCCCGCCATCGCTGCCAGCACGGCTGCATAGACAGCCTTCATCGTCCTGTTCATCTCGTCTCCTCGTCCATTTTCAAAGCGCTTTGGATTTTTCCAAAACGGTTTGAAATGTAGAGCCAAAACGCTTTGGATTTCTGAGGGTTTACCCCGAGCAGACGAACCGGGCAAAGAAAAAGGGCGCCCGCGGCGCCCCGATGCAGAGGAGGAAGGCGGCCTCGTCAGACGCCTTGAGCCTGGGGGCCGGGGCCCCGCGTCGCCGCCGCGAGCTGGGACGTCAACTCCTTGCGGAAGCGGTTCAGTTCCTGAACGCTCTTGAAGCTGCGCTCCATCAGCAGGCTCATGTTGTGCAGGATGCGCTCGACGACCTTGTTCTCCCACACGGCGTCGAACTGGATCTGCTTGTCGAGCCAGTGCTCGAGCCACTCGGGGTTCGGCAGGCGGCTCTGGATGGTGTCGCGCGGGAACAGCTTTTCGTTCACGTGCAGGTTGGTCGGGTGCAGGGCCTGGGCCGTGCGGCGAGCGCTCGCCATCAGCACGCCCACCTTGGCGAACGCCGCCTTGGCTTCGTTGCCGAAGCGGCCGATCGCACGCTTCATGTAGCGCAGGTAGGCGCCGCCGTGGCGGGCCTCGTCGCGGGCCAGCGTCTCATAGATCGCCTTGATGACCGGCTCGGTGTGCCATTCGGCAGCGCGGCGGTACCAATGGTTGAGACGGATCTCGCCGCAGAAGTGCAGCATCAGTGTCTCGAGCGCCGGGGCCGGGTCGAACTCGAAGCGGATCTCGTGCAGTTCCTGCTCGGTGGGCACCAGGTCGGGACGGAAGCGCTTGAGGTATTCCATCAGTACCAGCGAGTGCTTCTGCTCCTCGAAGAACCACACGCTCATGAAGGCGGAGAAGTCGCTGTCGTCGCGGTTGTCGCGCAGGAACATCTCGGTGGCCGGCAGCGCGGCCCACTCCGTGATCGCGTTCATCTTGATGGTCTGGGCCTGCTCCTCGCTGAGCTTGCTGGGGTCGAAAGCGTCCCAGGGGATGTCTCGATCCATGTTCCAGCGGACGGATTCGAGTTGCTTGAAAAGCTCGGGATACAGCATGACGGTTCCAGTGTGCAGAGGCGGTCGATGAGAGGTCTTTGTCAGCGAGCTTGCAAACGGCGAGCCCGCTGGCCGGGGCCACTCGGCCGCCGAACAGGGTGCGTATTGTCCCGGAAGTAGGTGTCCAGAAAAAGAAAAGGGCGACGGTTGACCCGGAATTGCCTCAACCGCAGCGGGGCAAGAGGAAACCTTGAGCCTAGAAAGGTCTTACGTAAACGACGTAGTGCATTTTCTGAACTGATCAGTCACAATCAAACCAATCAGTCTTGTTGCCTTCTGTTGCGTGTAAAGCCGCCATGTTCGACATTCGCACCTCGCTTCTCCGCCGCCGCCTTGCTGCAAGCCACGCGACAGGTGCCGCAGGCGAAAATCGCAACCGTTTGTTCACATCTCAAGCAATCGATGGAACTTCCGGAACGGGCGTACTTCCAAAGGTCATTCAGGTAGGGCGGGAGTCCCTTGGGCGCCAACGGCGCTCTCACGCACGTGGTGTCGGCCGATCGGCCGCGCGTGCATCGAGCCTTTTTCAGCTGCGGAGCCTTCCGGTTCGCCCGGTTGAAATCCCAGAGCGTTTCTCCTCCTCCTCCCTCCCTCCCTCCTTCGCTCTGGGGCGCTTCGCAGCGTTTTTCTCTCCCGGCGGCACCGCACAAGCGGTGCCGCCTTTTTTTCGTCTGCGCTCTGCCGCGCGCTGAAAGGAAGCCTATGCACCGCATCGCGATCATCGGCTCGGGCATCTCGGGGCTGGCCGCCGCCTACCGGCTGCAGCCGCACGCGGAGGTCACCCTGTTCGAGGCAGGCGGCCATTTCGGGGGCCACACCAACACGGTCGACGTCACGCTCGACACGCCGGACGGCCGCAAAACGCACGGCGTGGACACCGGCTTCCTGGTCTTCAACCATCGCACCTACCCCAACCTGGTGGCGCTGTTCGACGAACTGGGCGTCCAGACCTCGGCGTCGGACATGTCGTTCTCGGTGCAGGTCCCGACCCTCGGGCTGGAATGGAGCGGCAGCGACCTGGGGAGCCTGTTCGCGCAGCGTCGTAATCTGGTGCGCCCGCAGTTCCTGCGCATGCTGGCGGATCTGCTGCGCTTCAACCGGCTGACGCAGGGCATCGCGATGCGCAACGAGGAAGGCGAGTTGCACGAGCCGATCGGCACCTTCCTGGGCCGGCACCGTTTCAGCGACGCCTTCCGCGACTGGTACTTCCTGCCGATGCTCGGCAGCATCTGGTCGTGCCCGACCGACCAGATGCTGCAGTTCCCGGTCGCCACGATGATCCGGTTCTGCCACAACCACGGCCTGATCCAGGTCGCCAACCGGCCCCAGTGGTACACGGTGACGGGTGGCGCGCGCAACTACGTGCGCAAGATGATCGCGGCGATCGGCGACGCACGCCTTGCGACCCCCGTGCGCCAGGTAAGGCGCTACCTGCCCAGTGGTGCGCCGGGCGTGCAGGTGCTCACCGACCACGCTGCGCTGCGCTTCGACGAGGTGGTGTTCGCGTGCCACTCCGACCAGGCGCTTGCGCTGCTCGAGCAGCCCACGCCGGAAGAGCGCTCGGTGCTGGGCCGCATCCGCTATCAGCCGAACCGCGCCGTGCTGCACACCGACGCGACGCTGCTGCCTGTCGCCCGGCGCGCCTGGGCGGCCTGGAACTACGAGCGCGCGATGGATGCATCGCAGGAACAGGCGGCGGTCTGTCTGCATTACCTGTTGAACCGGCTGCAGCCACTGCCTTTCGAGCAGCCGGTCATCGTCACGCTGAACCCGGCGCGCCAGCCGCGACCACAAGACGTGCTGGCCCAGTTCGACTATGCCCACCCGGTGTTCGACCTCGCCGCCATCGAGGCGCAACACCAGATACCTCGCCTGCAAGGACAGCATCGCAGCTGGTACTGCGGCGCCTGGACGGGCTACGGCTTCCACGAGGACGGATTGAAATCCGGCCTCGATGTGGCCCGGCAGGTGCTCAACCGCATCAGCCAGTCGACCCCGCTCCCCTGCGCGCACCAGGAGGCCGCGTGAGCCACCCGTCCCCGCTCATCGGCTTTGGCCAGGTGCGGCATACGCGGCTGCGCCCGGTGCGGCACGCGTTTGCCTACCCGAGCTGCTTCCTGATGCTGCCGATGCGCTCGCTGCGCCAGCAACCGAGCTCAACCCTCGCGCGCAACCGCTTCGCGCTGCTCTCGTTCGACGACCGGGACCATGGCGATGGACGCACCGACAGCCTAGCGTGGCTCGAAGAGTTGCTGACCGGCGAGGGCATCCACGACGCGGACGGCGAGATCTGGCTGCACACCTACCCCCGCGTGCTCGGCTACGCGTTCAAGCCTGTCAGCTTCTGGTACTGCCATCGCGCCGACGACTCGCTCGCGGCCATCGTCGTCGAGGTGAACAACACCTTCGGCGAGCGTCATTGCTACTTGCTTGCCGGGCCCGCGCTGGCGTACGGCGTCGAACTCCAGGCGCACAAGGTGTTCCACGTGTCGCCCTTCTGCGCCGTGGAAGGGCGCTACCGCTTCCGCTTCCTGCGCACCGCGTCCGATGCCGTGCATCCGAACCGCACCGTCGTGCGTATCGACCACGACGACGCGCAGGGCCCGCTGCTGCAGACCAGCGTCAGCGGCGAACTGCAGCCGCTGACGCCTGCCGCGATCCGGCGCGCGTTCCTCGGCACCTCGGTGACGAGCTTCGGGCTGATCGCACGCATCCACTGGCAGGCGCTCAAGCTCTGGCTGCGCCGCGTGCCGTTCTTCAGCAAGCCCGAAGTCCCGGAAGCCTTTGTCTCGCGATGAACCAAAGCACCACCTTCCCCCTCGACGATGCCGCATTGCCTCAGTCCGCACCGCGCAGCGCCCGCCTCGTGTTCCAACTGCTGCGCCGCTTGCGGCACGGCACACTCGACGTGCAACTGCCGGACGGCACCAGCACACGCTTCGGCAGCGGCGCCGCACCCCGCGCGGCCATCCGCCTGCTGAACTGGAACGTGTGCTCGCGCGCCTTGCAGTCCGGCGACATCGGCTTCGCCGAAAGCTACATCGACGGCGAATGGAGCTCGCCCGATCTCAAGGCGCTGCTCGACGTGTTCATCCTCAACCGCGAGGAGGTGGAGTCCGTCGTCTACGGCAACTGGTGGGGCCGCGCGTTCTACCGCCTGCGCCATCTGCTGAACCGCAACTCGAAGCGGCAGGCAAAGAAGAACATCCACGCGCACTACGACCTCGGCAACGAGTTCTACCGGCTGTGGCTCGACGACACGATGTCGTATTCGAGCGCGTGGTTCGAAGGCGACCTGCAGCAGCCGACCGAACGCGCGCAGTGGGCCAAGGTGCGCCGCGCGCTCGTCGAGTGCGGCATCCAGCCCGGCGAGCGCCTGCTGGAGATCGGCTGCGGCTGGGGCGGCCTGGCCGAGCTCGCGGCGCGCGAGTTCGGCGCGCAGGTGGTGGGCGTGACGCTGTCGCACGAACAACTTGCCTATGGCCGCGAGCGTCTGGCGCGCCAGGGCCTGGCCTCGCAGGCCGACCTGCGCCTGCAGGACTACCGCGACATCGACGACGGCCCGTACGACGCCATCTGCTCGATCGAGATGTTCGAGGCCGTGGGCCGCGAATACTGGGACGGCTACTTCGCCACGGTGCGCCGGCAGCTCAAGCCGGGAGGGCGCGCCTGCATCCAGACCATCACGATCCGCGACGACCTGTTCGAGCGCTACGTGAAGTCGACCGACTTCATCCAGCAGTACATCTTCCCCGGTGGGCTGCTGCCCAGCCCGCAGGCCTTCCGCGAGCAGGCGCATGTGGCCGGTCTCGAAGTGATCGAGGAACTCGACTTCGGCCTCGACTACGCAGAGACCCTGCGCCGCTGGCGCGAGCGCTTCCTGAGCGAAGAAGCGCGCGTACGCCGGCTCGGCTTTGACACGCGCTTCATGCGCATCTGGGAGTTCTACCTCGCGTATTGCGAGGCGGCCTTCGCGCAGCGCAACACCAGCGTCATGCAGTTCACGCTGCTGCGCCCCTGAAAGCCTGCCAATGCACGCGCAACGCCGTCTCGTGATCCGCGGCGCCTGGGCGTTGTCGCTCGCGGCGGCATCTGCTGGTGCACGGGCGACCACACCTGTGGCCGCCGCAGTGCCGCAAGAGGTGACGGAGGAGTTGCCGAGCGCGCGGCTCCACGGCCAGGGCCGGCTGACCTTTCTCGGTCTGCGTGTCTATGACGCGCGGCTTTGGACGACCACGGCCTTCGAGCCGGAAGGCTACGCACAGCATCCTTTCGCGCTGGAGCTGCGCTACCTGCGCCGGCTCGATGGCGAAGCCATCGCGGAGCGCTCGCTCGTCGAGATGCAGCGGGTCGGGCCGGTGGCAACGGCCGATGCCGAACGCTGGCTCGCCGCGATGAAGCGCGCGTTCCCCGATGTGACAGATGGCGACCGCATCGTCGGCGTGCACCGGCCAGGCGAGGGCGCCCGCTTCTTTTTCAACGGGCGTGTGCTCGACGAGATCCGGGATCCGGCCTTTGCCCGCTCGTTCTTCTCGATCTGGCTCTCCCCGCGCACGTCGGAGCCTGCACTGCGCGCCGCGCTGCTCGCCGGCAAAGGGGCACGCCCATGAACGTCGGCGCCGGCACCACGTCACTGCGATCCACGTCGGGGCAGGACACCGCCTGGCGCGACGAGCCGGCGCAGGGCGTGCGCTACGGCTTCCTGGGGCTGCCGCTCGCTTTCGTGGCGTTGCCGCTCTACGTGCTGCTGCCGGCCCACTACGCCTCGACCTTCGGCGTGCCGCTCGCGGCACTCGGCGCGGTGCTGCTCGCCGCACGCCTGTTCGACGCGTTGGCCGACCCATGGATCGGCCGGGGCATCGACCGCCTGTTCCAGCGGTCCGCCCGGCATGCGTGGCGCTGGGCCCTCATGGCCAGCCTCGTGCTCGCCGCAGGGTTTGCCGGCCTCTTCTTCCCGCCGGTGCGCTCCGGCGCGGCCGTGCTGGCGTGGTGCGGCGCGCTGTTGGTGGTGACCTATCTCGCCTACAGCGCTGCCAGCGTCACCCACCAGGCCTGGGGCGCGATGCTGGGCGGAGGTGAGACGCAGCGGGCCCGCATCGTCGGCTGGCGCGAGGCTTTCGCGCTCACCGGCGTGCTGACGGCGAGCGTGTTGCCCTCCCTGGCGGGGCTCGGGGGCACCGTGCTGGCTTTTGCCGCGCTGCTCGCCATCGGGCTCCTGTTGCTGCGCGGCGCCCCTGCTCCCGTGGCGCGCCTCGCAACCGCCGTGCCGCTCGGCTTGCCATGGCGCTCGTCTGCCTTCCGCCGCCTGCTGCTCGTGTTCTTGCTGAACGGCATTGCGAGCGCGGTACCCGCGACGCTGGTGCTGTTCTTCGTGCGCGACCGGCTCGATGCCGCCGCATGGGAGCCCGTGTTCCTGTTCGCGTACTTCGCCGCGGCAGCGTTCTCTGTGCCGCTGTGGGTGCGTGCGGTGCGCCGTTTCGGCCTGTCGCGCAGCTGGTTGGTCGCGATGCTGCTCGCGGTCGCGGCTTTCGTCTGGGCCGCACTGCTGCAGGCGGGCGATGTGGCAGCCTTCGCCGCGGTGTGCATCGCCAGCGGCATCGCGCTGGGTGCCGACCTCACGCTGCCCAGCGCCCTGCTGGCAGGCGTCATCCGCCGTGCCGGCCACCACCAGCATGCAGAGGGCGCCTACTTCGGTTGGTGGAACTTCGCCGCCAAGCTCAACCTCGCGTTGGCCGCGGGCCTGGCGCTGCCGCTGTTGCAGGCCTTCGGCTATGCCCCCGGCGCCCGCAGCGCCGAGGCGCTGCAGGCCCTCACGATCGCCTATTGCCTGCTCCCCTGCCTGCTCAAGCTCGCCGCCGCCGCGGCATTGCACTGGTTGTGGATGCGCAGCCCGCATCACGGCGGTGACGCATGACGCCAAGGACCCCGAAGATGAAACGCCGTACCTGCCTGCTCGCCCTCGGTGCCGCCGGCGCCGCACTCGCCGGCTGCGCCAGCCAGCGCGTCGAAGACTACGCGGCCGAACAACCGGTGCTCGACCTGCGCCGCTACTTCGACGGCCGCGTCGACGCCTACGGCATCTTCACCGACCGCTCAGGTCGGGTCGTGCGTCGCTTCATCGTCACGATGGACTGCCGCTGGGAGGGCGACGTCGGCACGCTCGACGAGCGCTTCGCGTATTCCGACGGCAGCACCCAGCGGCGCGTGTGGACACTGCGCCGCGGCCCCGACGGACGCTACACCGGCACTGCGGACGACGTGGAAGGCATCGCCACCGGCCAGGCGCGCGGCAACGCCTTCAACTGGCGCTACACGCTGCGTCTGCCGGTCGACGGCCGCGTGTACGACGTGCAATTCGACGACTGGATGTACCTGATGGACGACCGCGTGATGCTCAACAAGGCCGTGATGAGCAAGTTCGGCATCCGCCTCGGCGAAGTCACGCTGAGCTTCGTGAAGCCATGATCGCGCTGAACCCCCGCATCACCGACTGGCAAGGACGCGTGGTCTGGTTGGTCGGGGCCTCCACCGGCATCGGCCGGGCCACCGCGGAGTTGCTCCATGCGCGCGGAGCGACGGTCGTCGTCTCTGCTCGCAATGCCGCCGCACTCGATGACTTCGGTCTGCGACACCCGGGCAGCCTGGCCATCGCGCTCGACGCCACCGACGGCGAGGCGCTCCGCTCCGCCGCGCAGCGCATCACCGGCGCCTACGGCCGCCTCGACATGGCGGTCTATTGCGCCGGCCACTACCGCCCCATGACGGCTGTGCCCTTCGAGATCGACGAAGCGCTGCGCCACCTGCAAATCAACTACGTCGGCGCGCTGTACCTGCTCGATGCCGTGCTGCCCCTCCTGGTGCAGCAGCGCAGCGGGCACCTGAGCCTGATCGGCAGCGTGGCGGGCTACCGCGGCCTGCCGCAGTCGCTCGGCTACGGCCCCACCAAGGCCGCGTTGATCAACCTCGCCGAAACGCTCTACCTCGACCTGCGCCCGCTCGGCATCGGCGTCTCGGTGGTGAACCCCGGCTTCGTCGAGACACCGCTCACGGCGCAGAATCGCTTCCGCATGCCGGCACTGATGCGGCCGCCGGAAGCCGCCCGGGCCATGGTGCAAGGCTGGGAGCGCGGCCGTTTCGAGATCCACTTTCCGAAGCGCTTCACGCTCGGGCTGAAACTGCTGCGCCACCTGAGCGACGGGCTCTACTTCGCCGCCGTGCGACGCGCCACGGGCAGTTAAAGTGCGGCCCATGCCGGAACGCTCTGCCTCTCACCCTGCAGAGCCGCGCGTCGCGCGGCTCGTTCATTTTTTCGAGAGCATGACGCCCGCCGCGCTCGGCCGCCTCGGCGAGATCTACGCCGACGACTGCCGCTTCAAGGACCCCTTCAACGAAGTGACCGGCATCGACGCCATCCGCCGGATCTACGCCCACATGTACCAGACCCTCGACGAACCGCGCTTCCAAGTCACGCGCAGCGTCACTCAAGGCCACGACTGCGTGCTGACCTGGAACTTCCTCTTCCGCCTGCGGCGCCAGCCCCGCACCCCGCAGACGATACGCGGCGCGTCGCACCTCGTGCTCGACGCCGACGGCCGCATCGTCGAACACCGCGACTATTGGGATGCCGCCGAAGAGCTGTACGAAAAGCTGCCGCTGCTCGGCGCGCTGATGCGCTGGCTCAAGCGACGGGTGCAGTCGTCATGAGCGACGCTCGCCGCATTGCCGTCATCGGCGCCGGACTCGCCGGGCTGGCCTGCGCCCGCACATTGCATGACGCCGGCTTGTCGGTCACGCTGATCGACCAGGCCGAGCGGCCCGGTGGCCGCTGCAGCACGCGCAGCACGCCGGCCGGGCCGTTCGACATCGGCACGGCCTGGGTGAGTGCGACCAGCGAGTCGTTCAACGCGCAGCTGCACGCCTGGGCCGACAGCGGCCGGTTGCTGCCGGCACCCGGCCGAGACGGCCAGTGGCTCGGCACGCCAACGATGCAGGCGCTGCCGCAGCAACTGGCGCAAGGTCTGATGTTCGCCGGCAACGTGCAGGTCGCCGCGCTGGAACGCGACGACCGGCACTGGCGGGTGCGCACGCACGGCCCGGTGCCCCTCGGCCTCGACCTGCACTTCGACGCCGTGGCCGTCGCCATGCCGTCCGAACAGGCCGTGCCGTTGCTCGGCCCCGCCCCCGCGCTGGCTGAGACGTTGCGTACGGCAAGGAGCGAGCCCTGTTGGACGGTGACGGCCGCGTGGCCCGTGGCCCTGCCCGTGCGCGGCGACGAACTGGCCGGCAGCGACGACCCGCTCGCATGCGCCCGGCGTGACGACACGCGGCCCGGGCGCCCACGGCACACCAACCGCTGGGTTCTGCACGCCAGCGCCTACTGGAGCGCGAACAACCTCGACGTGCGCGAGCCGGATGTCATCCGCCACCTGCTCGACGCGTTCTCGCGCGCCGTGGGCGTGCGTCTGGCCCGGCCCTCGTATGCCGCAGCACACCTGTGGCGGCAGGCGCAGGTGCCGCAACCGCTCGCCGAACCCTGCGGCTGGGATGCCGAGCTGCAACTCGGCGCATGCGGCGACGCGTGGCACGCGCTGGAAGGTGCGGGGGGCGCTGAACGCGCCTGGCTCAGCGGCAAGGCGCTCGCGGCTCAGATGCTTGCGTCGGCGAGCTAGGGGCCTGTTCACACTACCGAGGCGCGCGGCGCTCCCCATGTCGCGCGTCCCAGCTCAGGTTCTCAACGCTTCTCGCAATGCCGCCGCCTGCGCGTCGAGCGCACGCCGAAAGCCTGCCGTCTCCGGGAGCGGCAAGGCCAGCGTGGTCAGGTGCCACAGCAAACCGCCGATCGCACGCAGCGTGTCGCGCTGGTAGCGTGGCACCACGTGCACGTGCACATGCGGCACCGTCTGGCTGGCGCCTTCGCCGTCATTGACGAGGA
>NZ_CAMLJQ010000007.1 GCF_946480305.1 uncultured Caldimonas sp. | reverse complement strand
TGCCCTGTCGGTTTTGGCGAAGCAGACAGTTCATGCTCGGCCTCCTCGCATCAACGGATGCTGCGCATCCCGGCCCCGCTGCGCGGTGCCCTGTCGGTTTTGGCGAAGCAGACAGTTCATGCTCGGCCTCCTCGCATCAACTGTCTGTTTTCCAAATCGACACGCAGGACAACAGCCAACGCAATGCAGTTCAGCAAGATCGCCGAGCCGCCATAGCTCATCAGCGGCAGCGTCAACCCCTTGGTCGGCAGCACGCCCAGGTTCACACCCATGTTGATGAAGGCCTGCCCGCCCATCCAGATGCCGATGCCCTGCGCAACGAGGCCGGAGAACACGCGGTCGAGCGCGATCGCCTGCCGGCCGATGTGGAAGATGCGCCGCGTCAGCCAGAAGAACGCGAAGATCACCGCGGCCACGCCGATGAAGCCGAGCTCCTCGCCGATCACCGCGAGCAGGAAATCGGTGTGCGCCTCGGGCAGGTAGTGCAACTTCTCGACGCTGGAGCCCAGGCCCTGGCCGAAGATCTCACCACGGCCGAACGCGATCAGCGAGTGGGACAGCTGGTAGGCCTTGCCCAGCGTGTACTTCTCGTCCCACGGGTTGAGATACGCGAAGATGCGCTCGCGCCGCCAGTCGCTGAACGCGATCATGACCACGAAGGCACCGACCAGCACCGCCGTGATCAGGAAGAACATGCGCCCGTTCACGCCGCCGAGGAACAGGATGCCCATCGCGATCACGGCGATCACCATGAAGGCGCCCATGTCGGGCTCGGCCAGCAGCAGCAGGCCGACCACGCCGACGGCCACCGCCATCGGCATCACCGCGCGGAAGAAGCGCTCCTTCACGTCCATCTTGCGGACCATGTAGTCGGCCGCATAGACCGCGATCGCCAACTTGGCCAGTTCGGACGGCTGGAAGTTCAGGAAGCCCAGCGGAATCCACCGGCGCGCGCCGTTGACGCCCTTGCCGATGAACGGGATGAGCACCAGGATCAACAGCAGCAGCGAGCCCACGAACAGCCACGGCGCGTACTTCTCCCAGACCTGCATCGGGATCTGCACCACGACGAGCCCTGCCACGAAGGCCAGCCCGATCGACAGCGCATGGCGCGTCAGGAAGTGCGTCGACGCGTAGCGCGCAAATCGAGGGTTGTCGGGCAGCGCGATGGAGGCGGAATAGACCATCACCATGCCGAGCGCGAGCAGCGCGACGATCATCCACACCATGGCCGTGTCGAAGCCCTGCACACGCGTCGGCTGCCCGGTGGAGACCCAGTCGCGCACCGGCAGGTCCTTGCCCCCGCCATCGCGCCCGAACCAGGGCAGCTTCACGGCTGCGAGCCGTGCCTTGAAGGCGTTCCAGCCGGAAGTGGCGGTCGTGCTCACGACGCGATCTCCCCTTGGTCGGACGCCATCGCCTGCACCTCGGCCACGAACACTTCGGCACGGTGGCCGTAGTTGCGGAACATGTCGAGGCTGGCGCAGGCCGGGCTCAACAGCACCGCGTCGCCCGCATGGGCACGCTCGGCACACGCGCGTGTGGCGGCCTGCAGCGTCTCGAAACGATGCGTCGGCACACCGGTGCCGCCCAGCACCTGTTCGATGGCTTCGGCATCGCGGCCGATCAGCGCAACGAAACGCGCATGCCGCGCGATCGGCTCGGCCAGCGGCGCAAAGTCCTGCCCTTTGCCGTCGCCGCCCAGGATCACCGCCAGCTTGGCGGGCGCACGGTCCAGCCCCAGGCCGTTGAGCGCGGCAACCGTCGCACCGACATTGGTGCCCTTGCTGTCATCGAAGAAGTCGATGGCGTTGACGGTGGCCACGTACTCCACCCGGTGCGGCTCGCCCGCGTATTCCCGCAGCCCGTGCAGCATCGGCGCCAGCGGGCAGCCGATCGAGGTGGCCAGCGCCAGCGCCGCCAGCGCGTTGGCGGCGTTGTGCCGTCCCCGCACGCGCAGCGCATCGGCCGGCATCAGGCGTTGGATGTGCAGCTCTTCTTCCTCGTCGTCGCGGCGGCGCGTGCGGCCGGACTTCATCGTCTCGTCGGCTTCCATCGCGCGCACGAGCCAGGCCATGCCGTTCTCGACGACCAGCCCATAGTCGCCCGGGCGCTTGGGTGCATCGAGGCCGAAGCGCACCACGTGCCGCTCGACGATGCGCGCCGGGCGGCCCCGCGCGCCCTTCACCGTCTGCGGCGGCGGGATCATCGCTTCGACGAGCGGGTCGTCGCGGTTGATCACCATCACGGTGTCCTTGCCGAAGATGCGCGCCTTCGCGGCCGCGTAGGCTTCGAGCGAGCCGTGCCAGTCGAGGTGGTCCTGGGTGATGTTGAGCACGGTGGCGGCGTTCGGCTCGAAGCCCTGCACACCGTCGAGCTGGAAGCTGGAGAGTTCGAGCACCCACACGTCGGGCAAGTGCTCGAAGACCGGCGCGGGCGGGGGCGGCGGCACCAGCGTGGCGAGTGCGCTCGCTTCGTCGTCCGCGACCGCAGCGGTTTCGGCCGGGGCCGGCTCGGCCACCTCGGCGGCAGGCAGATCGGTGGCCTCGGCAGAGGCATCCGCGTCGGGTGCGGCCTCGATACCGTCGAGCGCCTGCAAGGCTGCCAGATCGTCCTCGGTCGGATCGATCGAGGCTTCGGCCTCGAGCGCGACATCCGGGTCGACCGCCGGCTCCTCGGCGGCGGGCATCGCTTCCGGCACGGCAGCGGCTGGCAGTTCGGTCTCGGTGGCTTCGGGCTCAGCCTGCGCCTCGGGCTCCAGATCCAGCGCCTCGGCCAGCGTCTGCAGCATGGTCGGCCCGATGTTGCCGGCCATGCCGACACGCTTGCCGGTGCGGCCGATCAGCAGCGCGGCCATCGAGGTGGTGGTCGTCTTGCCGTTGGTGCCGGTGATGGCGACGACCTTGGGCGCATAACCCCGCTCTGCCTTCAAGTCGGCCAGCGCCCGCGCGAACAGGTCGAGCTCGCCTTGCACGGCAATGGCCCGCTCACGGGCGTGAGCGAACAGCGCAGCCAGACGCGTGTCGTTGGGGGCAAGGCCCGGGCTCTTCAGCACGCGCTGCACGCCGTCGAGCGCCTCCACCCCCAGCTCGCCGGTCAACAGCTGCGCGTGCGGCACGTGCTGCTTCAGCGCCTCGGCATGCGGCGGCTGCTCGCGCGAGTCCCACACGCGCACCGCGGCGCCGCAACGTGCGCTCCAGCGCGCCATCGCGAGACCGGACTCCCCGAGCCCGAGCACGAGTACCGTGGTGCCTTGCAAGTCCTTCATCTGTTTCTTACCGCAGCTTCAGCGATGCAAGGCCGACGAGGCACAGCAGCATCGTGATGATCCAGAAGCGCACGACCACCTGCGTCTCCTTCCAGCCCGATTTCTCGAAGTGGTGGTGCAGCGGCGCCATCTTGAGAATGCGGCGGCCTTCGCCGTATCGCTTCTTCGTGTACTTGAAATACGTGACCTGCAACATCACCGACAGCGCTTCGACGACGAAGATGCCGCCCATCACCGCGAGCAGGATCTCCTGGCGCACGATGACCGCGATGGTGCCGAGTGCACCGCCCAGCGCCAGCGCGCCGACGTCGCCCATGAACACCTGGGCCGGATGGGTGTTGAACCACAGGAAGGCCAGCCCCGCGCCCGCCATCGCGGCGCAGAAGATCAACAACTCGCCGACGCCCGGGATGAACGGGAAGATCAGGTACTTCGAATAAACCGCGTTGCCGACCACGTAGGCGAACACGCCGAGCGCCGAGCCGACCATCACGACCGGCATGATCGCCAGGCCGTCCAGGCCGTCGGTGAGGTTGACCGCGTTGCTCGCACCCACGATCACGAGATAGGTGAGGATGATGAAGCCGTAGACGCCCAGCGGGTAGCTGATGGTCTTGAAGAACGGCAGGAACAGGTCGGCATTCGGCGGCAGCGGATTCGAGAAACCCGACTGCACCCAGCGCACGAACAGCTCCAGCACCCGCACGTTCGACGACTCCGACACGGCGAACGCGAGATAGAACGCCGCCACCAGGCCGATCACCGTCTGCCAGAAGTACTTCTCGCGCGAGCGCATGCCTTCCGGGTTCTTCTGCACCACCTTGCGCCAGTCGTCGACCCAGCCGATGGCCCCCATGCCCAGCGTGACGATCAGCACGATCCAGACGAAGCGGTTGGTCCAGTCGAACCACAGCAGCGTGGAGATCGCGATCGACAGCAGGATCAACACGCCACCCATCGTCGGCGTGCCGCTCTTCGACAGGTGCGCCTGCACACCGTATTCGCGGATCGGCTGGCCGATCTTCAGCTCGGTCAGCTTGCGGATCACGAGCGGCCCGAACACCAGCCCGATCAGCAGCGCGGTCAGCGCAGCCATCACGGCGCGGAAGGTCAGGTATTGAAAGACACGCAGGAAGCCGAGGTCCGGCGACAGGCCCTGCAGCCACTGTGCGAGGCCGATCAGCATGGCGTTGCTCCCGCACCGGCGCCGCCCGGCGCGTTGGGGTCGTTCCCGGCGGGCAGCGCCACCAGCGCCTCGACCACCCGTTCCATCTTCATGAAGCGCGATCCCTTCACCAGCACGCAGGCCGCTTCCGGCTGCTCGTCGAGCGCTGCGATCAGCTGCGGTACTTCGGCAAAGTGGCGCGCCGCACCGAAGGCCTGCGCCGCGTACTGCATTGCGTCGCCAGCCACCCACAGGGCATCGATGCCGCGTTGCTTCGCGTACTCGCCGACTTCGCGGTGAAAGGCCGGGCCCTGGTTGCCGACCTCGCCCATGTCGCCCAGCACCAGCCAGCGCGGGCCGGGCATCTCGGCCAGCACGTCGACCGCCGCCCGCATGGAGTCCGGATTGGCGTTGTAGGTGTCGTCGACCAGCGTGATCTTGCGAGCATTGCGGACGAAGCGCTTGATCTGCGAGCGCCCTTTGACCGGCTCGAAGGCGGCCAGGCCGCGTTCGATCGACGCGAGCGGCACGCCTGCGGCCAGTGCGCACGCCGTCGCGGCCAGCGCGTTCTTGATGTTGTGGGCCCCGGCAATGCGCAGTTGTGTCGTCGCGCTGCCGGCTGGCGTGTGCAGCATCAAGGCCCAGTGGTCACCCGCCCACACCGCCTCGCCGGTCACGTCGGCAGCGCCCGTGCGGGCAAAGCTCAGCACCGGACGGCCGGCGGCGAGCTGGTGCCACAGCGGTGCATACGGTTCGTCGGCCGGGAACACCGCGACCCCGGTCGGCCCCAGCGCTTCGATCACGGCGCCGTTCTCTCGCGCCACCGCCTCGACCGTGGCCATGAACTCCTGATGCTCACGCTGCGCGTTGTTGACGAGCGCCACCGTGGGCGCGGCGATACGCGCCAGGTAGGCGATCTCGCCCGGGTGGTTCATGCCCAGCTCGACCACGCCGGCGCGATGCCACGCGGCATCGTCCTGACGCAGGCGCAGCAGCGTCAGCGGCAGCCCGATGTCGTTGTTGAGGTTGCCCTGGGTCGAGAACGCACTGTCGCCCAGCCACGCCCGCAGGATGGAGGCAATCATCTGCGTGACGGTCGTCTTGCCGTTGCTGCCGGTCACGGCGATCAGCGGCAGGTGGAAACGGCGCCGCCAGCCGGCCGCGAGGTCGCCCAAGGCGAGCTTGGTGTCGGGCACCTGCAGACCGGGCAAGCCTGCCTCGGCGAGCCCGCGTTCGGCGATCGCCGCCACGGCGCCAGCCGCCTTGGCCTGGGCCAGGAAGTCGTGTGCGTCGAAACGTTCGCCCTTGAGCGCGACGAACAGGTCGCCGGGCTGGAGCGTGCGGGTGTCGCTGTGCACGCGCAGGATCTGCGCGTTCGGGTCGCCGACCAGCGTCGACGTCGGCAGCAGCGTGTGGGCCTGGGCCAGGGTCATCATGCGGCGGCCCTCCTTTGCAATGCGGCCTGCGCCTCGGCCACGTCCGAGAACGGGTGCCTGACGCCGGCAATTTCCTGATAGTCCTCGTGGCCCTTGCCGGCAATCAGCACGACATCGCGTGCATCCGCCTGCTGCAGGGCCTGTGCAATGGCCTCGCGGCGGTCGGCGACCACGGTCACCGCCTCGCTGGCGTGGATGCCGGCGACGATGTGCTCGAGGATCGCTTCCGGCGCTTCGTGGCGGGGGTTGTCGCTGGTCACCACCACGCGGTCGGCGCCGCGTTGGGCGATGCCGCCCATCAGCGGGCGCTTGGTCGCGTCGCGGTTGCCGCCGCAGCCGAACACGCACCACAGCCGGCCGCCACGCTGGGCCGCCAGGGGCCTCAGCGCGCCGAGGGCCTTGTCCAGCGCATCAGGCGTGTGGGCGTAGTCGACGACCGCCAGCGGTCCCGCCGCTGCGGCGACGCGCTGCATGCGGCCGGGCACCGAGGTCAGCTCGGCGCACACGGCCGCCGCGTCCGCGAGCGGCACACCCAGCGCGCGCAACCCGCCGATCACGGCGAGCAGGTTGGAGACGTTGTAGTCGCCGATCAACGTGCTCTTGACCATCGCCTGTGCCGGCCCCTCGTGCAGCGTGAAGCCGAGGCCCGTGTCGTGGTAGCCGACGTCGTGCGCCACCAGGTCGCCCTGCCCGCCCACGCCGTAGCCGGTCACCTGCACCGGCGTGGCCTTGAGTTGCGCGGCGAGCTCGGCACCCTTGGGGTCATCGAGGTTGATCACCGCATGCCGCAGGCCCGGCCATGCAAAGAGCTGCGCCTTCGCGGCCCAGTACGCGACCATGTCGCCGTGGTAGTCGAGGTGGTCGCGCGTGAAGTTGGTGAACAACGCCACCGCGATGCGCAGCCCATCGAGCCGGTGTTCGACGATGCCGATGGAAGAGGCCTCGATCGCGCAGGCGCGCAGGCCCTGGTCGACGAAGCGGCGCAACGAGGCATGCAACGTGACCGGATCGGGTGTGGTGAGCCCGGTGGAGACGATCGCGGCCTCCGGCACCGCACGCGAGGGCGGCTCGCCGACCCCCAGCGTGCCGATCACGCCGCAGCGGCGACCGAGCAGGCTCAAGGCCTGCGCCGTCCACCACGCGGTCGATGTCTTGCCGTTGGTGCCCGTGGTGGCGACCACGTCGAGCACCTTCGACGGCTCACCGTAGTAGCCGTCGGCGATCCAGCCGGTGGCGGGCTTGAGGTCGGCCAGCGCCGCCACCTGGTCTTCGTACAGGTCTTCGAAGGCAAAGGCTCGCACGCCGTCCGCCTCGACGAGACAGGCCGCGGCGCCCGCCTCCAGCGCCTTGCCGACGAAACGTCGGCCATCGGTGGCATAGCCGGGCCATGCGATGAATGCGTCGCCCGGTTGCACGAGCCGGCTGTCGGTGCGCAGTTCGCCGCGCACGCGCGAGCGCAACCATTCGAGCGCGGCCTGGGGTGACGAGAGCGTGTGCAGCGGCATCAGAAGCTTTCCTCGACCGCTTCGACCTGCTGCGTGACGATCTGCGGCTGCACGTCGACATCGGGCTGCACGCCCATCATGCGCAGCGTCTGCTGCACCACTTCGCTGAACACCGGTGCGGCCACATCGCCCCCGTAGAACTTGCCGTTGTTGGGCTCGTCGATCATCACGGCGACGACGATGCGGGGCCGGTCCACCGGGGCCAGGCCGACGAACCAGGAGCGGTACTTCTTGTCCGCATAGCCGTTGCCTTCCTGCTTGCGCGCGGTGCCGGTCTTGCCGCCCACCGAGTAGCCGATGGTCTGGGCCTTGGGCGCCGTGCCACCCGGGCCTGCGGCCATCTGGAGCATCTTGCGCACCGCTTGGGCCGTACGCGGCGTGAACACGCGGATGCCGCCGGCGGGCTCGGGGTTTTTGACCAGCGACACGGGGATCAGTTCGCCGTCACGGGCAAACACGGTGTAGGCGCGCGCCAGTTGGAACAACGACGCCGACAGGCCATAGCCATAGCTCATCGTGGCCTGTTCGATCGGGCGCCAGGTCTTGTAAGGGCGCAGACGACCCGTGACGACACCGGGGAAGCGCAACTGCGGGCGCTGGCCCAGGCCGATCTCGGTGAACATCTCCCACATCTCGCGCGCGGGCATCTGCATCGCCATCTTCACGGTGCCCACGTTGCTCGACTTCTGGATCACCTCGGCCACCGTCAGCATGTCATGGCGATGCGAGTCGCGAATGGTGGAACCGGTGACCACCATCCAGCCCGGTGCGGTGTTGATCGTGGTGTTGGCAGTGACACGCCCGCTGTCCATTGCGAGCGCGGCAATGAAGGGCTTCATCGTCGAGCCGGGCTCGAAGGTGTCGGTGAGCGCGCGGTTGCGCAGTTGCGCGCCGGTCAGGTTGCGGCGGTCGCCCGGCGTGAAGCTGGGGTAGTTGGCCAGCGCCAGCACCTCGCCGGTCTGCACGTCGAGCACCACCACCGAGCCGGCCTTGGCCTTGTGCTCGGCCACGGCGTCTCGCACGCGCTGGTAGGCGAAGAACTGCACCTTGGAGTCGATCGACAGCTCGATGTCACGGCCGTCGACCGGGTTCACGCTCTCGCCCAGGTCTTCGACGATGCGGCCGAGCCGGTCCTTGATGACGCGGCGCGTGCCGTTGCGGCCGGCGAGCTCATCCTGGAAGGCCAGCTCGATGCCCTCCTGCCCGCGGTCTTCGACATTGGTGAAACCGACGACGTGCGCCACCGCTTCACCCTCGGGGTACTTGCGCTTGTATTCCTTGACCTGGTGCACGCCCTTGAGGCCCAGCGCCTTGACCTGCTCGCCGACCTTCTCGTCGACCTGGCGCTTGAGCCAGACGAAGTTGGGGTTGTCGGCCAGGCGCTTGTCGAGTTCGGTCGCAGTCATGCCGAGCAGCTTGGCCAGCTCGCGCCGCTGGGTCTTGGTCGCTTCGAGGTCCTTCGGAATGGCCCAGACCGATGGCGCCGGCACGCTGGAGGCAAGGATCAGGCCGTTGCGGTCGATGATGCGCCCGCGGTTGGCCGGCAGGTCGAGCGTGCGCGCGTAGCGGCTTTCGCCCTGGCGCTGGTAGAAGTCGGTGCCGATGATCTGGATGTAGACCGCGCGACCGACGAGCACGCAAAAGCCCAGCCCGATGCACGCGACCAGGAACTTGGAACGCCACGGCGGGGTTTTCGAGGCCAGCAGCGGGCTGCTGGCATACATCACGGTACGCACAGCCTGGGCCTGCCTGGCCCGCTCGTTGCGCCCGCCTTTGCCGTTCTTCTTGCTGGCAGGCCAGAACTTCACGGCCGGCTCCCCTCGGCTGCCGAAGCAGCGGCAGCGGGCGCCGAGGCGGCACCCGCATAGGTGACGTAGTGCGTGACCGCCGGCGTGGCGGTGCGCATCTGGAGTTTTTCGCGCGCGACCTTCTCGACGCGCAGCGGCGTGGCCTGAGCGCGCTTGTCGATCTGCAGTTGCTCGAACTGGGTCTCGAGCGTGCGCTCCTCGGCCTGGGCACGCTCGACCTCCACGAACAGCCGGCGCGCTTCGTAGGACACGCGCACGAGGTACAGCCCGCTCAACACCAGCGCGACGAACAGCACGATGTTGAGGCGGCTCAAGCGCGCCTCCGGTCGAGCGACTCTGTGCGTTCGGCCACGCGCAGCACCGCCGAGCGGGCGCGCGGATTGGCGGCCACCTCGACCTCGCCGGGCTTGATGCGCGCGATCGCCTTCAGCATCGGCTCCGGCACCGGCGCAAACGGCGCGCGGCGGTCGAACTCGTGGCGGCTGTGGCGCACGATGAAAGTCTTGACGATGCGGTCTTCCAGCGAGTGGAAGCTGATGACGACCAAGCGGCCTCCTGGCGCGAGGAGTTCAAGGGCCTGGCTCAGCCCCTGCTCGAGCTCCTCAAGCTCGGCGTTGACGAATATCCGAAGAGCCTGAAACGTGCGCGTTGCAGGGTCCTGGCCCGGTTCGCGGGTTTTGACTGCACGAGCCACGACTTCGGAAAGCTCGGCGGTTGTTCGAACAGGACGCCCGCCTTCCCGGCGAGCAACAAGCGCCTTTGCAATCGATACAGCAAACCGTTCTTCCCCATAGTTGCGTATCACCTCTGCAATCTGTTTGTCATCGGCCCGCGCCAGGAAATCCGCCGCGCTCTCGCCGCGGGTCGGGTCCATGCGCATGTCCAGCGGTCCGTCGAAGCGGAAGCTGAACCCGCGTGCGGGGTTGTCGATCTGCGGCGATGAGACGCCCAGGTCCAGCAGCACGCCGTTCACCTTCGCAATGCCACGCTCTGCACAGGCCTCGGCCATGGTCGCGAAGCTGTCGTGCTGAATGGAAAAACGCGGGTCTTGGACCCGCGTGCTTTCTGCCACCGCCTCGGGATCCTTGTCGAAGGCCAGCACGCGCCCCCGCTCCGACAGCCGCGACAGCAGCAGCCGCGAGTGGCCGCCGCGCCCGAAGGTGCCGTCGATGTAGATCCCCCCCGGGTCGGTGACGAGCGCATCCACCGCCTCGTGCAACAAGACCGTGCGGTGCTGCCATGTGTTGTTCCCCCCTTGCATGGCCGGCTTCAGAAGCTGAAGTCCTTGAGCACGTCGGGCATGCCCTGCTGCATCACCTCGGCCTCGTGCGCCGCATAGCGGGCGGCATCCCACAGCTCGAAGTGGCTGCCCATGCCGAGCAGCATCACGTCTTTCGTGAGGCCGGCGGCGGCACGCAGTTCGGGAGAAATCAGCACGCGTGAAGAAGCGTCGATTTCCACGTCCATCGCGTTGCCGAGAAAGATGCGCTTCCAGCCGGCCGCCGACATCGGCAGCGCTGCGATCTTGTCGCGGAAGCTCTCCCAGGCGGGACGAGGAAAGACCATCAGACAACCTTCGGGGTGCTTGGTGATCGTGAGCTGGCCTTGTGCCATGGCGGACAGCACGTCGCGATGGCGCGCCGGGACGGAGAGCCGCCCCTTCGCGTCCAGCGCCAACGCTGAAGCCCCTTGGAACACAAAATTGGACACAATCACCCACTAATCTGCACTTTCTCCCACTTTAGCGCGCACCCTCTGTCGGGTCAAGGTCGGGTGTGAAAAATGTCCAATGAAATCAAGCACTTACAAAAGATTTCGCACAAGAGCCGTGCGAAAAAAGACTTCAAAAATAAGGACTTGCGATCTGGACTGAAAGTGTTGGTGGAGGTGTAGGGCCTCGCCGTCACCGTTGCGTCGCGTCACAAATCTGCCCCCTTGAAGGTTGTTTACGTGCTTGCCACCCCCCGTTTCCGCGCCTCGCCCTGCGCCGCCGCGTCGGCACTCACCGCGCCCCTGCTCACTGCACTGGCCTACGTCTTCGGGCTGGCGCATGGTGTCGCGCCGATGGTCGCTGCCGGTCTGCTCGGGGGTCTGCTCTACATGGCGATCGCAGGTCGAGGGCAGGTGGCCGTGGCGGCCTTCGTGGTGGCCGGCGTGCTGCTGCTCGCGCTGGGCCTTTCCGTGGTCCCCGGCTACGGGAGGCTGCCGGTGGGGCCGGCGTCCATCAACGTGGGCAAGGCCATCGGCGGGCTGGCCACGGCAGCGATGCTGCCATCGGCATGGCGCTGGAACCGGCACTGCACGGCAATCGCGCTCGCCGGTGTGGTGGGCGTGCCGGCCCTGGCATGGGCCATCGGCTACCTGCATTGGGCTCCGGCGACACCGCGTGTGGTGTTCGCGTTCGCGCTTGCCAACCTGTTCAGCACCATCGCGGAGGAATGGTTCTTCCGCCGCTGGGTGCAGCAGCCTTTGCAACGCTTCGGCACGGCGGTCGCCATCGGGGGGTCGGCCGTGCTGTTCGGCCTCGCGCACGCACCGTCGGGCACCACCTTCATGGTGCTCGCCGGGGTGGCAGGCGTGGCCTATGCGGCGGCCTATCACGCCAGCGGACGCAGCGTGTGGGCAGCGGTGGCGGTGCATCTTGCGCTGAACGTCGTGCGCAAGGCGTTTTTTGGCGGGTGAGCGTGGCGGGGGCCGGCAAGCACCGCCGCGCCGGCGTCAGTGGGCGAACAGCTCGGCGCCGGCGACGAACACCTGCAACGCAGACCGGGGCCAACGCGGCAAGCGCTTTTGCAGCATGAGGTAGACGTCGCGGTCGAAGCGGGGCCGTGCTTCGAGCAGCGGCCAGATCTCTTCTTCGTGCGTGGCGGTGCCGAGATAGCACCAGCGGTCGACCAGGTGCAGCTGTCGCCCCTCCCGCAGCCCCACCGCTGCGCGGAACGGCCAAGGCTGCAGCGCGAGGCCGGCAAGGGCCCGCAGCGCACGCTCGCGATGATCCGCCGCGCTTTCTTCGCCCGTGCACGCCCCCTGGCACCGGTGGATCTGGCGGGCGAAGCAGGGGCGGCCACGCGGCTGCTTCTCCAGTCCCAGCATTACGGGGCACAGCCCGTGCGCGTCCACCGCGTCCTGCAAGGCCGTACGAGCCTGGCGTTCGCTGGTGAAGGCGCCGAAATACCGGCCATCGGGATCGGTGAACAAGTCCTCCGCGCCCACCAGTTCCATGCCTCCATCGGCGGCCAGGTACCACGCGCACACCTCGTCATTGCGCCGCAGCTGCTTGTTGTGCACCGGGGTGAGCGACTTGACCATCGCCGCCTCCTTCAGCAGTGCGCCCAGTTCGCCGGCCGTCTCCTGCCAGTCGATGCGCCGCACCTGTTGCGACAACCGCATCGCCTTGGCCGACGCGTGGTCGGCTCGGAAGTGCGACAGCACCCGCTTGCGCAGGTCCTTGGCCTTGCCCACATACAGCGGCAGGTCGTTTTCACCGTAGAAGAAGTACACGCCGTGCGTGGTCGGTAGCTCCTCCAGCCGGCTCGCGTCCAGATGCGACGGCAGCGTCGGACGGTCAGCCAGGCCTGCGAGCGCCGCGTGCACGTGCTCGGGCGGCAATTCGTCATGCACGGCTTGCCAGAACTGCCAGATCGCGCGGGTGTCGCCCAGCGCGCGGTGCCGGTCGGTGACGCGCAGGCCGTGGCGTGCCGCGAGCGAGTCGAGGTTGTGCCGGCCGTGCTGCGGGTACAGCCGGCGTGACAGCTTCACCGTGCACAGCACCGGCGGGCGAAACGGCCGGCCGATACGCAGGAACTCCTGCTTCAGAAAGCCGTGATCGAAACGTGCGTTGTGCGCGATGAAGACGCGTCCCTTCAAGCGCGATTCGATCTCGTCGGCCAGTTCGTCGAAGCGCGGGGCGCTGGCAACCATCTCGTTCGTGATGCCGGTGAGCCCCTGCACGAAAGGCGGGATGCTCATCTGCGGGTTCACGAGGCTGCTCCACTCGGTCACGCCGCTTTCGTCCACCTGGATCACCGCCACTTCGGTGATGCGATCGCCATTGGGCGTGCCGCCGGTCGTCTCGAGATCGACGAAGGCCAGGCGCGGGTGGAACGACAGGCAGCGCTGCAGCAAGGAGGTGGACATGGTTGGGCGACGGCAATCGCCCCATTGTGCCGCCAGCCCAGGGCCGCTATTTGCTTGGCAAGGCTTGCAGGCAGGGCCACCGTGAGTCTTGCCACAACCCGGAATCCTTCCCATGAAAACCATCATCGTGCTGCAAGGCGGCGGTGCGCTGGGCGCATTCGCCTGCGGCGCCTGGAAGACACTGGTGCCGCTGCTGCGCGACAGCGGCTCGCAGATCGCCGCGATCGGCGGCGCCTCCATCGGTGCGATCACCGCAGCCGTCATCGCGCGCCATCATGCGGCGCCGGATGCCGGCGCCGGCGCCCTCGAATCGCTGTGGCGCGACCGGCTGGCCACGCCATCGCTGCCCCTCACGGGCATCGGCTCGCTGCCGTGGCCGTTCTCCCCCCCGGCACAGGCCCATGGCGACGTACAGAGCTGGAACGGCGTGCTCACCGGTCTGTGCGTCGGCACGCGCGGCCTGTACCAGGTGCAGGCCAGCCACGCGCAACCGATGGCCGCATTGCACCGCGTGCGCATGCCGCTGTTCGGCCGCGGGCCCATGCTGCAAACCTTGCAGGACATCGCGCCGAGCTACCGCAGCACGCCCGGCACAGGCCCGCTGCTCGGCGTGGCCGCCACCGACATGCTGGAAGGCGAACTGCAGGTGTTCGACAGCGACCAGCTCGCCATCACACCGGAGCATCTGGCCGCGAGCAGCGCGATCCCGCTGCTGTTCGAGCCCGTCACGATCGATGGCCGGCTGTATTGCGACGGCGACATGTGCCGCTACTCGATGCTGCCGCACATGCTGCGGCAAGGCCGGGCCGCAGGCCGGTGGTCGGCAGACGAGGCGCTGCAGCTCGTGACGATCGAGCCCATCCCCAAACGCCAGGTGACGCCGCCGGAGAGCGGGCTCGAGCTGCTGTTTCGCACGATCGAGCTGATGCAGATCGACAAGCTCGACAGCGCGCAGGGCGAGCTGCGCGACGTGAACTTCCAGCGCATCGTGCGTGTCCGCCGGGAGCCGATGCCGAACGACACCATCTCGGGGCAGTTCGACTACTCCCCGGCACGCATCGACGCGTTGATCGCGCAGGGCGAGCGCGCGGCCGAGGCGGCGTGGCGCGCGGCACTCGTGCCCGACCGCACCTACCCCGCCAACAACGAGACGCGCCCCGCGTAGCCCCATGCCAGGTTCGTCACCGAAACGCCGCGCCGCCTGGCGCAAGCAGGCGCAACAGCTGCTCAAGCAGACCTTCCGCCTGCCCCGCCTGCGCGACGCGCAGGCCATCGTGATCGAGCGCGTGATGACCGGCCGGCCGACCCTCGCCATCATGCCCACCGGCGCCGGCAAGTCGCTGTGCTACCAGCTGCCGGCGTTGCTGCTGCCGGGCCGCACCGTCGTCGTCTCGCCGCTGATCGCGCTGATGAAGGACCAGTGCGACAAGCTGCGGGCGCGCGGCATCGAGGCGTGGCAGCTGCACAGCGCGTTGAGCGCCGCCGAAGAGGAAGCTGCGAATGCGGCCCTGTCGACAGGCAGTGGGCGGCTGTTCTTCACCACGCCGGAACGACTCGCGGACGCCGACTTCCTGCGTGAATTGAAGCGCCACCCGGTAAGCCTGATGGTGGTCGACGAAGCGCACTGCGTCTCGCAATGGGGCCATGACTTCCGGCCCAGCTTCCTCGACATCGGCGCTGCCTGGCGCGAACTGGGCCAACCCGGTTTCCTTGCGTTGACGGCCACCGCGACGGCCGAGGTCACCGAGGACATCCTGGAGCAACTGAAGGTGCGCGGCATCGAAGTGCTGAACGCGGGCGCCTACCGACCCAACCTCTACTACCGCGTCGATCAACTGACCAGCGAAGACGCAAAGCGCGAGGCCTTGCTGCGCGCCGTGGCCGAACTCGATGGCAGCGGCATCGTCTATTGCGCCACCGTGAAGGCGGTCGACGAGGTGCACCGCGTGCTGGTGCAGGCGGGCATCGAGACCGCGCGCTATCACGGGCGCATGGCGGCTGGCGAACGGCGGGCCGAGCAGGATCGATTCATGCAGCGAGAAGCGCGCGTGATGGTGGCGACCAACGCCTTCGGGCTCGGGATCGACAAGCGCGACACGCGCTTCGTGCTGCACTACCAGATGCCGGGCAGCCTGGACGCCTATTACCAGGAGTCCGGGCGCGCCGGGCGCGACGGCCAGCCTGCGACCTGCCTGCTGCTGTTCCAGCAGAAGGACAAGGCGGTGCAGAGCTTCCTGATGGCCGGTCGCTACCCGGGACGCGATGAGCTGACCGCACTGCTCGATGCGCTGCGCAATGGAGCCTCGACGCTCGCGGAGTTGCAGGAGCGGTGCGACGTGCCACGCAACAAGCTGCGCGTGGCGCTGAAGCTGCTGCGCGACGAAAAGCTCGTGGCGCAAAACCGCAAGGGCGAGCTGCGGCTGCTGCGCGAGCCTGCCGGCGAGCACGAGATCGACACGTTCGTGGCCGACTACCAGGCCAAGCAGGAACACGACCGCGAGATGCTGGAGCGAATAATCTTCTACGCCCGCAGCGGCTTGTGCCGGTGGCAGATGCTGCTGGAGTACTTCGACGAAGACGAACGGCCCCAGCGTTGCGGCCACTGCGACAACTGCCTGCGGCTGCAGCGGCATCAGGACGCGGCACGCGACCAGCCGGCTGATGCGGAGCCACCGGCTGCCGCCGAAAGCCCCTTCCGCGCCGGTGAGCCGGTGCGCGTGCCCCGTTACGGCGAAGGCGAAGTGATCGAGGCCAGCGCCGAGAGCGTGACCATCGCGTTCCCCGACGGCAGCAAGCGCAGCTTTGTCAACGAATACGTCGAGAAAGCGGAACTCGTCTAGGGCCTGTTCACACTACCGCACCACCAGTTCCAGGAACTCCGTCAGCGCCTTCGACGCATCGTCGGCATCGACCGACAGCATCTCGATGCCCCATTGCGCGAGCACGGCTTCCTGCACCGGATTGGGCTTGGGCGAGAAGATGTACGAACGCGGCTGCGGCATGCCGGGCACCGAGGCTTTCCACAGCTGCGAAAGCTTGTAGAACAGGTAGCGGATGTTGATGTCGTTGAGGCTGTAGCCGATGAACAGCACCGTGCGGCCCAGCACGTCGGCACGCAGCTTGATGTCCAGCGGCGACTCGAACTCCAGCCGGCGGAAGTAACTGGTCTCGTCGAGCACGATGGTCTCGTCGTTCTCGAAGTCGCCGTGGTACTTGATGATCTGCGTCACGTCGTGGCGGATGCGCGCGAGGTCCGCCACGCTGACGATCTTCACGTAGTCCCGGCCGTGGTGGTCGAAGGCATTCTCGATCCACCGGTCGTAGTTGGTCGTGTAGATGATGCGGAAGTCGCCGTTGACGATCAGCTCGTGCACGCGCGAGTCCTTCACCGAGATGTCCTTGCCGTGCCATTGCCGGTCCATCCAGCTGCGCAGGGGCCCGATGCTGCCGTGCTGCAGACGGAAGTACTCGGCCAGCGCCAGGTAGCTTCCATACTCGCGGAACTCCCCGGGATCGAACTCCAGCTCCTTCGCCATGTGGTCGATCAACTCGCTCCATGGCGGCAGGCCGAGCGACAGCGACACACCGGCGCCGACGAACAGGATCACTTCGCCGCGCTTGTACGCGGCACGCAGGGGCTCGAGCCTGGCCATCCGTGGTCGCCCTCTACATCACCGCTGCCGTCTCGGGGGCGGCAGGCTGTTCGCGCGGCTGCGAGGCATCGCTCCAGGCCTGCGCCTCGGACAACTCCTCGGCCGGCGCCCCCGCCGCAGCTTCCAGGTCGTTCACGTCGACAGCGCAGCCATACACCAGCAGGTCGCCGGGCTGGCAGCGCTCGAGCGCGCGGCACAAGGCCTCGCGCACCGGCAGCACGGCACGCACTGGCGTGCCGGGGGCAGCTTCTCGCGCGGCGGCCAGCATCAGGTCGGCCGTCTCGCCGGGGGCGCGGCCGCGGTCCTCGTCCAGCTCGAAGATGAACATCTCGTCGAGCCGCCGGGCACAGCAGGCAGCCACCTCGCGCAGTTCGGCGTCACGGCGGTCGCCCGGCGCCGACACCACCCCGACCACGCGCCCGGTGCGCAGCGCATCGACCGTCTCGAACAGCGCCTCGTAGGCCGGCAGGTTGTGCGCATAGTCCACCAGCACATGCACACCCCGGACGCGGAACAGGTTCATCCGCAGCGGGTTGGCCTGTGCCGAGCAATGGAAACCACCGAGCGACCGGGCGATGTCGGAGGCAGGCAGGCCGATCGCGACCAATGCCGCGACCGCTGCCAGCGCGTTGCTGACGTTGTGCGGCGCCTTGCCGCCGAAGGTGAACGGCAGCTGCGCCACCTCAACCACCGGTTGCGCCCAGCCCCGCCCCAGCAGCCACACCGCACCGTGGCGCAACACCACCGCGCGCCCGCCGGCTCTCAAATGGCGCGCCACCACCAGGTGGTGCGAGTCGGCCGAGAAGTACACCACCTCCACCGTCCTGTCCACGCGCTCAGCCATCGCCACGCAATGGGCGTCCTCGGCGTTGAGCACCACGGCACGCGTCGCTGCCTCGGCCACCACGGATTTCACGTCGGCCAGCGCCTCGATGGAGTCGATGCCATCCTGCCCGAGGTGGTCCGCGCCGACGTTGAGCACCACCGACACGTCGCAGCGGTCGAAGCACAGACCTCGCCGCAAGATGCCGCCGCGTGCGGTCTCGAGCACTGCCATCTCCACGTCCGGATCGCTGAGCACTGCGTGCGCCGACCAGTAGCCCGTGCAATCGCCGGCCATCACCGGCTCGCCGTCGACGTACACGCCTTCGGTGGTGGCGCAGCCGGTGCGCCGCCCGAGGCTGCGCAGCACGTGGTCGATCGCCAGCGTGGTGGTGGTCTTCCCGTTGGTGCCGGTGACCGCGATCACCGGAATGCGACCGGTCTCGCCCGGCGCGAAGAGATGGTCGACGATGGCCTGCCCCGCTGCACGCGAAACGCCATGCGAAGGCCACTCGTGCATGCGGATACCGGGCGCGGCGTTGACCTCGATGATGGCGCCGCCCTGCTCCGCGAGCGGCATGCCGATATCGGAACACACCAGGTCGATGCCGGCGACGTCCACGCCGATGCGGCGGGCGGCGCGCACGCACAGCCGCGCGGTGTGCGGGTGCAGCAGGTCGGTCTCGTCTTCGGCGGTGCCGCCGGTCGACAGGTTGGCGTTGCCGCGCAGCAGCAGTTGCACCCCCTGCGCGGGCACCGAGTCGAAGTCGTGGCCCTGCTGCGCGAGCGTTTCGCGGGCGCTCTCGTCGAGCGGCACCTTCGTCAGCGCGCTGCCGTGGCCTGCGCCGCGCCTCGGGTCGGCGTTGAGCCGGTCCACGAGTTCACGCACGCTGTGCACCCCGTCGCCCACCACGAAGGGCGGGCGTCGATGCGCGACTGCGACCACGCGCTGGCCCACCACGAGCACGCGATGATCGCCACCGCTCACAGTGCGCTCGACCAGCACGAGCGGATCGTGCTGCCGGGCTCGCAGGAAGGCGGCCTCCACCTGTTCGGGCGTGCGCACCTGCGTCGACACGCCCTTGCCCTGGTTGGCACCGAGCGGCTTCAGCGTCACGGTGCCGCCCAGCTCGCGCGCCGCCTGTTGCGCCTCTTCGAGCGTGCGCACCGTGCGGCCCTGCGGGACCGGAATGCCGGCGTCGGCAAGCAGTCGCTTCGTCAGCGCCTTGTCGCTCGCGATGTCGACGCCGATGTGGCGGCTCTCGCTCGTCAGCGTCGCTTCGATGCGGCGCTGCGCCGCCCCCCAGCCGAGCTGATACAGGCAGGGTTCGTCGCCGAGCGGCAGCACCGGGATGTTGCGCCGCCTTGCGGCCTCGAGCACGGCAGCGGTGCTCGGGCCGGGCGCCCATGCTTCATGCAGCGCCTTCAGCTCGTGCAACGCCTGCTCCACGTCGAAGAGGCCATCCCCGGCAGCAGCCTCGACCATCGCGACGGCATGCTCGAGCGCGCGCAGTGCCACCGCCTCGACCCGGTACGCCGCGACGAGCCGGTAGTGGCGAGGCCGCCCCTCGATCATGCGGGTGCGCCCGAAGCGCACCTCGCCGCCGGCCAGGGTCTGCAGCTCCAGCATCACGTGCTCGGTGATGTGGCCCATGTAGGTGCCCTCGTGCAGGCGCTCCACGAACCCGCCCACGTGGCCACGCGAGCATTCGTGCTGCTCCAGGCTGGGGAGCCATTCGAGCAGCCGTGCGGTGAAGCCCGGCCGCTCGTTGGAGGCGACTTCGTCGAGTGCCTCCAGGTCGAGCACCGCCTCGATGCAGGGCTTGCGTGCGTGTCGGTTGGGGCCGCGCAGCACGCGGCATTCGATGATCTTCATGAAACGGTCTCGTTGCTGGAGAGGATGTCCACGATCTCGTGCAGCGTGGGCGTGAGTTCGCGGCAGACCTGGGCATCGCTGCAGGCCCCCGCGCGGTGTGCATAGCTGGCGCCGGCCGGTAGCAGGTGCAGGCGCACGTTGATCAGTTCGATGAATTCGCGTTCGCCGATGTCGAGGAAGTTCGACGACATCTGCCGCCCGTCGACGAGCGTGACGGCGCCGTCGCCGACCACCTCGAAACCGGAGCCGCGCTCGACCACGAGC
The DNA here is from genome assembly GCF_946480305.1 of uncultured Caldimonas sp. The sequence goes on along the minus strand of NZ_CAMLJQ010000007.1, from coordinate 160,105 downwards.
GCCGTGTCCTCGTCCACGCCGATGCCGAGCAGGGTCGGGTTCTGCGCGACGACGGCGAGCAGCCGGCCAAGGCGGCGGCGCTCCGAGAAATGCTGGTCGACCACGGCGCGTTGCAGGAAGCCGAGCCCCGCGGCAAAGCTGACGACGCCTTTCTCGGGATGGATGTCGCCCTGCCCTTCGGCAATCATGTGCGCCGACATGGCCGACGCCCCGGCGCTGGTGCCGGCGATGCAGGTGCCGCGTTCGGTGAACGCGCGGTGCATCGCGTTGTAGGTCTCGGTGCCGCCGATCAGCGCCAGCAGCTTGCGCTGGTCGCCGCCCGTCATGAACACGCCGTCGGCCGACAGGATCTCGTCGACGACGGCCGGGTCGTTGGCGTCTTCGCGGGAATGGATCGCGAGCGACTTGCAGTGGCTCACACCCAGGTCGCTGAAGGCACGCTGGTAGATCTCGGACACCTCTTCCTGGAACGAGCTCGCGGCGGTGAGCACGACGATGCGCGGCTCCTGCGCGCAGGTGAGCTCGACGAACCGGCGCAGCACCACCTTGTCGTGCACGCGGTCCTCGTTGCCGCCGATGATGACCAGGTGGCCGGTGCTGGCGCGATGGTCGCAGGCCACACCGGCCGCGGCGTGATCGTGGGTCTCGCTCATTGCGTCTGGGGCAAAGGAAGGCGGGTTCAGCGCAGCACGTGGAACGCCATGTCGCGGTTGCTGCTGGCACCGGCCTCGTCGCGCGTGACACCGATCAGGCCGACACTGACCTCCTTCGGCAGGCGCGCGACGCCCTGGTCGAGTGCCTGCTGCAGCGGCATGCCCTGCGCGACCCAGTCGTACACCGTGCGCGCCAGCATCTGCCGCGCGATGTACTCACCCACACCGGTGGCTGCGATGGCGCCATGCTCGCCCGCGTAGTAGCCGCAACCGATCACCGGCGTGTCGCCCACACGACCGAGCAGCGAAGGTGCGGAGCCGCCGGTGGAGGTGGCGACCGCGAAGTGGCCGTCCGCCGCGCGCACGACGGCGCCGACGGTCCCGCTGCCGTTTCGCTTCATCGCTTCGTCCCATGGCGTGGCGTAGTTCCAGAAGCGCTTGAAGGTGGCCGCTTTCTCGGCCCCTTCGCGGTCGTCGGGGTCCGCACTCGCGGGGTCGTCGAAGGCCTGCAGCAACTGCTCGTGATAGCGCCGCGCATGCTCGCTCACGCCGAGCGCTTCCTCGAAGCCGCACACCTGCGCGAAGCGCCGTGCGCCTTCGCCGGCCAGCAGCCAATGCGGGGTGTGGGTCACGGCGTGGGCCACCAGCACGGGGTTCTTGATGCCCTGCAGGCAGGCCACCGCGCCGAGCAGCCCGCGGCTGTCCATCACGCCGGCATCCATTTCGAGCGTCTGCCCGTCGAGGCAAAGGATGGAGCCGCTGCCGGCGTTGTAGCGCCCGTCGTCCTCCATGTCGGTCACGGCCTCGACCGCCGCGTCCATCGCGGCACCGCCTTCCTCGAGCTTGCGCCACGCGCGCTGCGCGGCTCGCTGACACCCGTCGCTCCATGCGCGGGGGCTGCCCGACCCACCGTGCGTGACGATGGCGGCCTGCGCGTTGTGCTGCATCGACCTTTCTCCGTTGCGTCTGCGTCGACAAGCACAACGCGGCAATCGGCATGCCGGGGCGACGGCGGCACAAGGCACTCCCGCGCAGGCAAGCGTGCGGCAGAGCTGGCGTGCCGTGTGTAAAAAAGGAGCGGCTAGCGCGCGCCGGCGTCCGCGGGCACCTTGCGTGCGGCCAGCTGGATCAAGGGCAGCACCTGCTCCAGTTCCACGGGCTTGACGAGATGGTGGTCGAAGCCCGCTTCGGCCGCGCGCTCGCGATCGCTCTGCTGGCCCCAGCCGGTCACGGCCACCAACATCGTGCGGCGCGTGGCGTCAGCGGCACGCAGCCGCCGGGCCAGGTCGTAGCCGTTGAGCCGCGGCATCCCGATGTCGAGGAACGCCACTGCGGGCGGGTGCGCCAACGCGGCCGCGAGCGCGGCTTCGCCGTCGTGGGAGAGCGTGACCCGATGCCCCAGCGCCTCGAGCACGGCGCCCAGGCTGGTGGCGAAGTCGACGTTGTCGTCTGCGATCAGCACGTCGATCGCCGGCGTGGCGGCCGCGAGCGCTTCCGGTCGACCCGCTCGGCCCGCGGCCGGCGGTCGGCCCGGCGGCAACGTCACGGTGAATCGCGAGCCGTGGCCCAGCCCCGCACTCTCCACCTCGATGCGCCCGCCGTGCATCTCGACCAGTTGCCGCGCGAGCGTCAGGCCGACACCGAGGCCGGCGCGCCCACGCTCCAGCGATTTGTCGACCTGCGTGAACAGATCGAAGATCGCATCGTGCATCTGCGGATCGATGCCGATGCCGTTGTCCTTCACGTGCACCGTGGCCCCCGACGCATCGACCTGCATCTCGAGCTCGATGCGGCCGCCGGCGTCGGTGTACTTGGCCGCATTGCTCAGCAGGTTGGCGAACACCTGTGCCAACCGGGTGGCGTCGGCATTCACCCACACCGGCTCGGCCGGCAGTTGCGTCAGGAACTGATGCTCCCGCTCACGCAGCACGGGCTCGGCAATCTCGATGGCCGTGCGCATCACGGCGAGCAGGTCGACCGGCTCGCGCTTGAGCACCAGCTTGCCGGTCGTGATGCGCGAGACCTCCAACAGGTCGTCGATGAGCCGCACCATCTGGCGCACCTGCCGCTCCATGATCGCGCGGGTGCGCGCCCGCGTGGCCGCATCGCCGTCGGCCAGCTTCAGTATCTCCAGCGCATTGGTCAGCGGCGCGAGCGGGTTGCGCAGTTCGTGGGCCAGCGTCGCCAGGAATTCGTCCTTGCGACGGTCGGCCTCGATCAGTGCCGCCTGTGCGCGCTGGCGCCGCTCCATCTCGATCGACAGCTCGCGGTTGCTGCGTTCCAGCGCCTCCGTCCGGCGGCCCACCTCGGACAGCATGTTGTTGAACGCATCGACCAGCACGCCCACTTCGTCTTCGGTGGTCTTGGGCACGCGCAGGCCATAGTCGCGCTTTTCCATCACCTCGCGCGCCGCTGTCGCGACGGCAAGGATGGGATGCGTCACGCCATGCTGCAAGCGGCTGAACACCAGGGCGGCCACGCCCAGGCTCGTCACGATGACGGCCGCCAGGATCGCCAGGTAGTCGCCCAGCCGCCCCATCACTTCGTAGCGCGCCTGCAGGTAGACGGAGCCTATGCGCTCGCCGCCGCTTTCGATGGGCAGCACGAGTTCGAGCCGGTCCCCGGCGAAGCGGTGCCCCTCGGGACCCGGCATGTTGGGGAACACCGGCGGCACATCGGCCGGTGCCGCGTAGCTCGCGAACAGCTGGCCGCTCACGTCGTACACCGCGGCGCCGGTGATCTGCGGTCGGTGCCGCAGCAAGGCCAGGTCTTCGCTGGCCGCACGCGGGTCGTCGAAGGCCAGCGCCGGCACACTGGCGCCGGCGATCAGGTGAGCCTGCGTCTCCAGGTCGGTGATCCATGCGTCGCGGTAAGTGCGCAGTTCGTAGATCAGCAACGCGGTGGCGCTGAGCAGCAATGCCACGCAAGTGGTGGACAGCATCACCTGCATCATCTTGCGGCGCAGCGAGTGTCGTGCCGTCATCTCAACGCGCTCCCACCACCCGCTCGGCCACACCGAGCAGGCGCGAACTCAAGCGCATCCCGGTCCGTTCCGCGGCAGTCAACGACACCTCGAAGCGCACGCGCCCATCCACGAGCAGGAAGTTGATGGTGCTGCCGGACTCGAGCCCCTGCGGCGCATCCGTCACCAGCAGCAACGGGCGCTCGGCTTGCGCGGCCAGCCAGGGGTGCCGCGCAAGCGCGCGGCCGGCAAACAGCACGTGCATCGACTCGGCCGGGTCGCCCACCCGAACGCGGCGCGCCAGCACCTTGCGCCCTTGCACGGTGCGAGCCGGCAACACCTGCTGCAACTCATTGAGCACGGCATCGTCGCCCGCCACCCCGACGCGGATCGGGTCGGCAGCATCGCTGAACGCCGCGGCAGGCCACTCGACGAAGCTCAGGAACTTGTAGAGATACGCCGCCTTGACGCTGGCCTCCAGCGTAGGTTCGCCCGCGTACGCGGGGCGGGACGATGACGCACATGCCGCGGCCAGTGCCACCAGCACCAGGCCGCGCCACGTCCATGCAGGCCAGGCGCTCCTCACAAACGCCACCGCAACAGCACCGATGCCGACCGATCGAACTCCGCGCGGTTCCCCGGTACACCCCATTCGGCGTGGCCGCCGTCGAACAGGTTGCGCATCACCAGGGTGAGCTCTGCATCGGAGTGCAGCCGCCACGCCAGGCTGGTGTCCACGGTGGTATAGGCCGGCACGCGGGGGTCAGGCAACGAAGCCACGTGCCGCACCGACAGGTCCCACACCAATCTCGGAGTCACCTCGAACGACGAACGCACCGACCACCAGTAGTCAGGATCGTTGCCGAGCGCGCGCAGCCCGCCGGCATCGGTCTCGCCCTCGCGCACGCGCAGCCGCTGATCGAGTGCCACGGCTCCGCCCTGCAACCGCCAGCGACGCATCGCGCGCCAGTTGAACCACCCCTGCAAACCGCTCGTCGAGCCTTCGATGTTGTTCTCGAGCACGGCCCCCTGCGCAGTGGGCGTGATGCTGCGCAAGCGGCGGTGCTCGTGGTGGAAGGCCGTCATCGAGAACGCGAGCCCCGGCAGCAGCTGCGCACGGTGGCCGATCTCGACGACGTCGGATACCTCCGAGCGGAAATCCGGCCCCCCGGCATACACGTAAGGCGGCGTCGCCGGTACATGGAACTCGCGGTCGATGCGCGAAGGCGCCCGCACCGCGCGAGACAGGCTCGCCCACCAGACGTCGTCGGCATCGCCGCTGCGTGCGATGCGCAGGCTGGGCAGCATTTCGGTCCCGGTGTAGGGGTTGCGCTCGGCGCTGGCCGACAGCGTCAACTGCCAGCGTGGCGACAGCGTGATCTGGTCCTGCACGAAGAGGCGGCTCCAATGCAGGTGCCGGTCTGGCGGCAGGAAGGCGAGCCCTGCCGGGTTCGTGAGATCGTCCCGCGCGTGCCGATATCCGGTGCCGAGCACCAGTTCATGGTTGCGTCCGACTCGCAGGCCGTATTGCGCGACGAAGTCGATGGTCTCCAGCGTCTCCTCGAAGTCCTCCACGCTGCCGAGATAACTGATCGGCTGCTCGCGCTGCGTGCGATCCGCATAGAACTGGACCAGCAGGTGCGATCCTCCCCGCAGGGCCCGTCGCCACCGGCCCAGCAGGTTGGCGCCGCCGATCTGGCGTTCGCCCGGCTGTTGATCGATCGACGCACGGTACACGTCGCCCTGCAACGTCAGTCGGTCTGCCGCAAGGGCCCAATCGGCACGAAAGCCGGTCTGCACACCCTGCGCCGCATCGCGCACGTCGCTGCCGTCGGTCCGCTCGGTGTGGCGGCGGTCGTAGCCCTTCACATAGACGCGGTAGTAGCCGGCGTCGCCCAGTGCGCCGCCGTACCGCGCGGTGGCGCCGCGCCCGCTGTCGCCCACGTGGACCATCCCCGCCGGACCCTGCGTGTCCTTGGCCTGACGCGTGATCACGTGGATGAGGCCGTTGACGGCGTTGCTGCCCCACAGCGCGGTGCTCGGGCCGGTCACCACCTCGATCCGCTCGACGTCTTCGAGCACCACGTCCTGGGCTTCCCAGAAGACGCCGGAGAACAATGGGGTGTAGACGACACGGCCATCGATCAGCACCAGCATCTTGTTGGCCAGCACGTTGTTGAAACCGCGCGCGCTGATCGCGTACTGGTTCGCATCGGCACGCGCCACATTGAGCGTCGGCGCCAGCCGCAACGCTTCGGGCAGCGTGGCCGCACCGCTGCGCCGGATGTCGTCCGCCGAGATCACGTAGACCGCCGCGGCCACCTGGGTCAGCGTCTCTTCGCGCCGGGACACCGACGTGACCACCACCTCGCGCAATTGCTCGAGCGAGAGGTCGGCCAGATCCACCGCCCTGGCATGTGCAGGCAGGGCCGCCATGACAACGAGCACACCGGCGCCGAAGCAGCGCGTGTGACGTGCCAGTGCCCGCATCACGCGCGGCGCCTCGAAAACGGACATGGTCGCTCGATGAAGGAGTTGTTACCGTGGGCAGAGGCAGAGTCTAGCAACGCTTCCCGGGGTGAGGGGCGGTGATCGACATGCGATCGGCCAACCAACCCCCCAGCGCGATCCCTGCGGCAAACGATGCATACACGATCACCAGGCTGCGCCGCGACAGCCGGCGCTCGAACCCCGGGGTCAGGCGCCGCGGCGCGATGCGCAGGTCGACGCCCGCCGCGACGGTGGCGACCGCGGCCGACTCCAGCGCCAGCTGCGCCGCGCTGCGGGGGTGCAGGGCCGGGCAAGCCCGCTCGTACAACATGGCCCAGAACACCGACGCGACGTGGTGAATGAGCAGCCCGGTGCCGGTGTAGCGCAGGCTGCAGCCGTTCTGCCGCAAGGCTTGGTCGCCCCAGACCCAATGGCTGGGCGCGTTCAACGCACCGAAGGTGCAGCGCCCGTCCACGCGCCCGCGCCAGAGCAGCGCCAGTGTCGACGTGACACTCGCCACCCCGCCGGTCAACCAGGTGGCACGCCAGGCCTCTGTCAAACTTTTCATCGCGGCGCTCCTCTGTGACGTCCGCCCGCTTTGGAACGGCATTTGCTGCTTGAGGCTGGCAAAGATCATTCCAGCGGCAGGAGAACAAGGGACTTTCGTGATCGTTCTGTTGACCGGCGCCAGCGGCTTTCTCGGCCAGCGTCTCGCGGCCGCGTTGCTCGAGGCAGGCCACCATGTGATCTGCGCGATGCGCAGGCCCCCCCTGACACCGCCGCACGGCGCCCCGGTGCGCTACTTCGCGGCCGACCTGTCGCGCGACGTGGAGGTCGCTGACTGGATGCCGCGGCTGGCGGGGGTCGACGCCGTCATCAACGCGGCCGGCATCCTGCGTGAGCACGACGGGCAGAGCTTCGACGCCGTGCACGTGCGCGGCCCGTGCGCACTGTTTGCCGCCTGCGCGGCGGCGGGCGTGGCGCGCGTCGTGCAGGTCTCGGCCCTCGGCGCAGACGAGCAGGCGACCACGCCGTACCACCTCAGCAAGAAAACCGCGGACGACTACCTGCTCGGCCTGCCGCTGCGCTCGGCCAGCGTGGTGCAGCCGTCGCTGGTCTACGGGCCCGGCGGGACCAGTGCCCGCCTGTTCACCCGCATGGCGAGCCTGCCCGTCATCCCGTTGCCGGGGCGCGGGCAACAGCAGGTGCAGCCGATCCACGTCGACGACGCGGTGCAGGCCATCGTCGCCCTGCTCGACAACGACGACCTGACGGGACGCATACCACTGGTCGGGCCCCAGCCGCTGTCGCTGCGCGAGTGGCTGGCGCGGTTGCGGCACGCGATGGGGCTGGGGCCGGCACGCTTCCTTCCGGTGCCGGCGCCGCTGGTCGGCATCGCCGCACAGCTGGGATCGGCGCTGCCCACCACCCTGCTCGACCGCGACACCTGGAGCATGCTGCAGCGCGGCAACACGGCCGACGCACGGCTCACCAGCGTACTGCTAGGGCGCGCGCCGCGCCCAGCCGAGGCCTTCGTGCCGGTTGAAGAGGCCGTGGCCATTTCGATCCAGGCCCGGCTGGGCTGGCTGCTGCCGCTGCTGCGCTGGGCGATGGCCTTGGTCTGGATCGTGACCGGGATCGTCTCGCTCGGTGTCTATCCGGTCGCGGACAGCATCGAGCTGCTCACGCGCGCCGGTGTGCCGCTCACGCTGGCGCCGGTCATGCTCTACGGTGCCGCGTTGCTCGACTTCGCGATCGGCATCGGGCTGCTGCTGCTGAACCGAAGGCAGTGGCTGTGGCTGCTGCAGATCGTGCTGATGGCGTTCTACACGGTGGTGATCACGTTGAAGCTGCCCGAGTTCTGGGCCCACCCTTACGGACCGATGCTGAAGAACCTGCCGATGCTCGCCGTCGCATGGCTGATGTACGAACTCGACCGCCCCCCCAAGGAAAGCTGATGGACTACCTCATCGTCAAGTGGCTGCACATCCTGTCGTCCACTTTCCTGTTCGGCACCGGCATCGGCTCGGCCTACTACATGCTGTTCACGAGCCTGGGCCGCGACCCGCGCGCGGTGGCAGAAGTGGTCAAGCACGTCGTGCGCGCCGATTGGCTCTTCACGACGACCACGGTGATCTTCCAGCCGTTGAGCGGTTTCTACCTGATCCACCTGGCCGGCTACCCGTGGACGAGCACCTGGATCGTCTGGTCCATCGTGCTGTACCTCGTGGCGGGCGCCTGCTGGTTGCCGGTGGTGTGGATGCAGATCAGGATGCGCGACATGGCGCAGCAGGCCGTGCGCGAGAACCGCGAACTGCCCGAGCAGTACTTCCGCTACCTGAAGATCTGGACGGCGCTCGGCGTGCCGGCGTTCTTCGCGCTCGTGATCGTGTTCTACCTGATGGTTGCCAAGCCGGCGTGACTCACGGCTTGCGGGTCGCGCCGACGGCCTCCGGCCAGCGGTGACGCAGGTACATCCACGCGACGAGGCCGATGCTCATCATCAGCAGCGAGGCGGTCGCGAGCCACACGGTCGAGTGCATCACCAACGGCGCGATCACGCCGGCCACCAGCCCGTTGGCAGCGGAGCCGATCACGGCCTGCAGCGATGACGCAAGGCCGCGGCGCTCGGGAAAGAGGTCGAGCACCATCAGCGTGACCACCGGCACCATCAGCGCCCAGCCGAACGCAAAGACCGCGATCGGCAGCAACGCCCACGACGGGTGTACCGGCAACAGCAGGTTGGCCGCGAGGTTGACCAGCGAAATGACCAGCATGATCAGGAAGCCATGCCGGATCTGCCGGCGCGGCTCGATCTTGCCGGCCAACCGGCCGCTCGCCCACGAGCCGCTCATGATGCCACCGATCGTCAGCACGAAAAACCAGAAGAACTGCGTCGGCGCGAGCTGCAGGTGCTCGCCGAGGAAGGCCGGTGCGGACAGCACGTAGAGGAACATGCCGTTGAACGGCACACCGCTCGCGAGTGCGAGCAGCAGGAAGCGCGGGTTGGCGCCGAGTTGCGAATACCCGCGCATCAGGTTGCGAGCGTTGAACGGCTGGCGGTGCGACACGTGCAGCGTCTCGGGCAGCAGCTTGAAGTTCGCTGCCCACAGCACCACCCCCACACCCGTGAGGAACCAGAAGATCGAGTGCCAGTCGGCGTGCACGAACAGATAACCGCCGACGATGGGCGCGATCGCCGGCGCGACGCCGAAGTAGATCGTGATCTGCGCCATCACGCGTTGGGCATCGGCCGGCGGGAACATGTCGCGCACCACCGCGCGCGAGACGACGATGCCGGCGCCGGTCGACAAGCCCTGCAAGGCGCGGAAGAACACCAGCTGACCGATGGTCTGCGACAACGCGCAGCCGGCCGAGGCGATCGTGAACATCGCAATGCCGACCAGCACGACCGGCCGACGGCCGAAGCTGTCGGCCAACGCGCCATGGAACAGGTTCATGAACGCGAAGCCGAACAGATAGGCCGACAACGTCTGCTGCATCTGCACCGGCGTGGCGCCGAGCGAGTTGGCAATGCCCGAGAAGGCCGGAATGTAGGTGTCGATCGAAAACGGCCCCAGCATGCCGAGGGCCGCCAGCAACACGGCCAAGGCCCACCGCGGGGCCTGCCAGATCTTGTGGGCGTCGGGGTTCATCGATGCAACGGTTGTTCTTGTCGCCCGCCAAGGGTGCCAGGAGGAAATAAAAGTGAAGCGAGCCGATAGGCCGGATTCTGTGCGGCGGGTTGCCCCGCCGTGACCGCCATTCCTCTGGGCCGCCCCTCGCGGGAACGGCTCGGTGCTACCTACCCGTGGACTCAGCGGGCCGCCTCGTCGTCCACCTACTTGGTATTGCTGCGCGTAGAGATTGCCCGTTTCACCCGGGCTGGGGCTTGATGCCCCAGCCCGGGTGGCAGCTCTGTCCGCGCTTGCGCGCGGACTCCTGCTTGCGCAGGAGCGCCGGCTTGCGCCGGCCCGCTGAACACCCGGGTGGGACAACCCCAACCCGACTCGTCTCTGTTGCTCTGATCCTCGCCTCGCGGCGGACAGGTGTTACCTGCTACGCTGCCCTGTGCAGTCCGGACCTTCCTCCAGTGCGGCCTTTCGGCACATGCACCAGCGACGGTCTGGCTTGCTTCACATGGCAATTATCCGGCCTGCCCGGATTTCCTGCCCGGCAGGGGCCGGAACACCTCCGCATCGTCATAGAACGACGGGTCTTCGTTCGCCGGCCACCAGCCCGGCACGCCCAGCACCGGCAGCGGCAGGAAGGGCTTGGGCACGAGGTGGCCGGGCTGCAGGCCGAGGTCGCCGGGCGCATCGGGTGGCACGAGGTACACGTGGGCGGTGATGCTCTTGTAGGGCTGCGCCAGCTTTTCGAGCAGCGCATGGCCGAACAGTTCGAGGCGCGCCTCCCGCCACAACGGGCGCAGCGTGATGAACAGTTCGTGCCAGCGCCTCTCGCGCAGGGCATCGACCAATGGTGCCGGCGCTTGCAGCAGGGCGGCGTTTTCGTCGAACAAGGTCAGTGCATCACGCAACGGCCCCCGCACGGCGCTCACGCCGGCTCGGGCGATGGCTTGCGCCTGCAACTCGTTCAGTCGACGCTTCAGCGCCGGCCGGGCCAACCACATCAGGCCGTTGAACAGGTCGTGCAGGTTGTCGCGCGTGGGGACGCAGGCGGTGCGATGAATGAAAGCCTCGTAGGCTTCGCCTTCGGGCAACGCGGACTGCGGCACGAACCGCAATGGCCCCGCGGCCAGCCTGACGGCGTGCGGCGCCAGTGCGGCATTCAGTGCATCGGCGACGCATTCGACCCCGCCAAGGTCTGCCACCCTGGCACCGACTTCCTGCCAGCCCGTCCACCACGGCGGCGGGTGTTCGGTCCAGGCGCGCAGCGTCTGCAGCGGAGCCAACACGCGTCAGAAGCTGTGAATGAATCCGGCGCGCCCGAGCGGGCCGCCTAAATGGGGCCAATGAAAGCGCAAAGCACAGCCATAGCTCGTGCTATGGCGAGCATTTGCAACGCCCAGTGGCTCCGTTTGGGCGGCTCGAGCGGGTGTGTCCGACTCGTTCACAGCTTCTCAGAACGCTCCCGGCGCGCGGTATTGCACCTTGTTCGGCTGCTTTTCCGGCGTCAGCTCGAAGCACTCGGCGTACTTCTTGAACAGCCGCGTGGACGGCGCGTTGCGCGTCAGCAGCTTGGCGGCTCGCAGGCGTTCGCCGGCAACGTTCAGTTCGACCTTGGCACCATCGCGCAACTCGGGCACGGCGTCGAGGATCTGCCGGACACCCTCGGGCAGTGGGGGCACGGCAGGCGCGGCGGCTTCGGCCGGCGCTTGTGCGGCTCGCGCCTGCTTCCTTGCCGGCCGCTTGCGCGACGCCGGGGCCGCGGCCACCGGTGGTGCAACAACGGCAGGCGCGGCTGCCGTGGCGCGCCTGGTGGTGGTTCGGGCCGCCGGCTTGCGATGCGCGATGTCGACGAAGTCGTCGTACACCCCGGTGGCGTCCTCGCCCGTCTTGCCGGCCTGGCCGATGCCTTCGACGCGACAGCCCTTTTCGCGCAGGCGGATCACGAGCGGCGCGAAGTCGGAGTCCGACGACACGATGACCACCACATCCGGTCGCTCGGCAGTCGCCAGGTCGACCGCATCGATCGCCAGCGCGATGTCGGTGCAATTCTTGCCGACCGACAGGTTGACCATCGGCTTCATCGACAGGCTCTTGAACAGCTTGACGTGCTTGAGCGCCGACTCGGGCGTGCAATAGGCACGCCGCACGTGGATGGCGCCGTGGCGTTGCATCACGAGGTCGAAGGCCTGCTGGATCACGTCGACCGACACGTTGTCGGCATCGACCAGCAGCATCACACGCGGCGCAGCGCCGCCAGCCATGTTCATGCGAGCCTCCATGCCAGCGTCTCCCCGCCGCGCAGCGGCTTCAGTTGCGCTTCGCCGAACGGCACGCTTTCGGGCGGCGTCCAGCTCTCGCGCTTCAACGTGATGGTGCCGGTGTTGCGCGGCAGGCCGTAGAAGTCGGCACCGAAGAAGCTTGCAAAGCCTTCGAGCTTGTCGAGCGCGCCGGCAGCCTCGAAGGCCTCTGCATACAACTCGATCGCCGCATGCGCGGTGTAGCAGCCGGCGCAACCCGTCGCGTGCTCCTTCAGGTGCGCCGGGTGCGGTGCGCTGTCGGTGCCGAGGAAGAACTTCGGGCTGCCGGAGGTGGCGGCGGCGACCAGCGCCCGCCGGTGTTCCTCGCGCTTGAGCACGGGCAGGCAGTAGTAGTGCGGGCGGATGCCGCCGGTGAAGATGGCGTTGCGGTTGTAGAGCAGGTGGTGCGCGGTGATGGTGGCGCCCACCTTTGCATCGGCCTCGGTGACGTACTGCGCGGCGTCCTTCGTCGTGATGTGCTCGAAGACGATCTTCAGCTCGGGGAAGTCGCGGCGCAGCGGAATCAGCTTGGTGTCGATGAAGGCCTTCTCGCGGTCGAAGATGTCGATCTCGGAGTCGGTCACTTCGCCGTGCACCAGCAGCAACAGGCCGTGCTGCTGCATCGCTTCGAGCGTCTTGTAGGTGTTGCGCAGGTCGGTCACGCCGGCATCGCTGTTGGTCGTGGCCCCGGCCGGGTAGAGCTTGACGGCCACCACCCCCGCCGCCTTGGCCCGGGCGATCTCGTCGGGCGGCAGGTTGTCGGTGAGGTAGAGCGTCATCAGGGGCTCGAAGCTCACGCCGGTCGGCACCGCAGCAAGGATGCGCTCGCGGTAGGCGACGGCCTGCTCGGCCGTGGTCACCGGCGGGCGCAGGTTGGGCATGATGATCGCGCGGCCGAACTGGCGGGCGGTGTCGGGCACGACGGCTTGCATCGCGGCGCCGTCACGCACGTGCAGATGCCAGTCGTCGGGTCGGGTCAGGGTGAGCGTCGGGGTCGTCATGGGGCGAGATTGTCCCACCACGGCGCCGGGGAAATCACTGGCAACACATTGCCGGCCGGCAGGAGGGCGCAAGCTCTATCCTCGCGCGTTTTGCCGCGACACCGCTTCACCACTGTCTTTAGGAACGTCTGGGAGAGACTGCCATGAACCCGACCGCGAAGAACACCCGCGCCACCGTGATCCCGTGCCTGCGTTATCGCGAGGCACCGGCCGCGATCGACTGGCTGTGCGAAGTGTTCGGCTTCGAGCGCCATCTCGTCGTGCCCAACGACACCGGCGGCATCGCCCATGCGCAATTGAGCTTCGGCAACGGCATGGTGATGATCGCCTCGGCCGACCAGGAATCGGAGTACGGCGACCTGGTGAACCTGCCCGACCAAGTCGGCGGCGTCGAGACGCAAAGCCCCTACCTCGTGGTCAACGATGCCGACGCGGTGTACCGACGCGCCGTCGATGCCGGCGCGCAGATCATCATCGAGATCAAGGACGAGGACTACGGCGGCCGCGGCTTCACCTGCCGCGACCTCGAAGGCCGACTGTGGAACGTCGGCACCTACGATCCCTGGGCGCCTCAGTGAAAGTCCCGGCTGGAGGTGCCCAGGCGTCCGAGCAAGGGCGTCAGGTCTTCGAGATGGTGCGCGATCAGGTGGCACACGCCGTTCTGCTTCTGCCACACGCCCGACACCGCCAGCAGCCGTGATTCGAGCAGCGCGCGCCGTTGCCGTTCGCGCACGCTCTGCCAGACGATCACGTTGACGGCACCGGTTTCGTCTTCGAGCGAGACGAAGATCGTGCCCTTGGCGGTGGCGGGCTGCTGTCGCATCGTGACGATGCCGCACGCACGGGCCAGCCGACCGGTCGGCATGGCCTGCAGGGCGTCGGCCGTCGACAGCCGGCGCTTGGCCAGCACCGGCCGCAGCAGCTTCAGCGGGTGGCTGCGCAGCGTGAGCTTCAGCGCGCTGTAGTCGAACAGGACCTCCTCGCCTTCGGGCGCAGGCAGCAGTTCGAGTTGCGGCTCGTCGATCGGCGCGTCTTTGAGCAACTCGGGTGCCGGCTGCCATGCCGCAGCCTCCCAGACCTGCTGGCGGCGGTGGCCCGCGACGCTGCGCAGGGCGTCGGCACCTGCCAGGCGCTTCAGGTCGGCCGGGTCGAGTTGCGCGCGACGCGCGAGGTCCTGCACGCTCTCGAAGGGGCCCGCCAGACGCGCCTGTTCGATGCGTTGTGCCACGTCCTCCGGCAGCCCCTTGACGAGCTTCAGCCCCAGCCGCACCGGCGGCTGCTGTTCCCGCGGCGTCTGCTCCAGGTCTTCGAAACGCGCTTCCACGCCGCTGTACTGCACGTCGACCGGCCGCACCTCGATGCCGTGCCGCCTGGCGTCCTGCACCAACTGACTGGGCGAATAAAACCCCATCGGCTGCGAATTGAGCATTGCCGCCAGGAAGGCGGCCGGCTCGTGGCACTTCATCCAGCTGCTGTCATAGGCGAGCAGCGCGAACGACGCAGCGTGGCTTTCCGGAAAACCGTATTCGCCAAAGCCCTCGATCTGCTTGCAGATCGATTCGGCGAACTCCTGCGAGTAGCCGTTCTTCGTCATGCCGGCAATGATCTTCTGGTGGAAGGGCCGCACATCGCCGTGGCGCTTCCACGCGGCCATCGCACGACGCAGCTTGTCGGCTTCGCCCGGCGTGAAGTCGGCGCACAGCATGCACAGCTGCATCACCTGCTCCTGAAAGATGGGCACACCGAGCGTGCGGCCGAGGGCATCCCGCAGGCGCTTGTCTTCGATCACCGTGGGAGGCAGCCCCTGGCTCTGGCGCTCGGCTTCCTTTTCGCGCCGCTTGAGGTACGGATGCACCATGCCACCCTGGATCGGCCCGGGGCGCACGATGGCCACCTCGACGACCAGGTCGTAGAACCTGCGCGGCTTCAGCCGCGGCAGCATGCTCTGTTGCGCACGGCTTTCGATCTGGAACACGCCGATCGTGTCGGCCTTGCAGATCATCTCGAAGGTGGCCGCGTCCTTGTCCGGCACGTCCTGCAGCCGGAACGGGTGACCGCGCCGCTGCGCGATGAACTCCAGCGCGCGTCGCAAGGCGCTGAGCATGCCGAGCGCGAGCACGTCGACCTTCATCAGCCGCAAGGTGTCGAGGTCGTCCTTGTCCCACTCGATCACCGTGCGGTTTTCCATCGCGGCGTTCTCGATCGGCACGATGCGGCTCAACTTGCCCTTGGCGATCACGAAGCCGCCGGTGTGCTGGCTCAGGTGGCGCGGAAAGCCCTTCAACTGCAGCGTCAACGCGATCCATTGCTGGATGCGGGCGTCGTTCACGTCCAGCCCCAGCTCGGCCAGGCGCGAAGACATCACCGCGAGGCTGTCCCACCAGTGGTGGCTTTTTGCCAGCGCATCGATCTGCACGTCGTCGAAGCCGAGTGCCTTGCCCACGTCTCGGATCGCGCTGCGCGAGCGGTAGCAGATCACCGTGGCGGTGAGTGCGGTGCGCTCGCGGCCGTACTTCTGGTAGAGGTGCTGGATCACTTCTTCGCGGCGCTGGTGCTCGAAGTCGACGTCGATGTCCGGCGGCTCGTCGCGCTCCTTGCTGATGAAGCGCTCGAACAGCGTGTCGCTGCGCGCCGGATCGATCTCGGTGATGTGCAGGCAGTAGCAGACGGCCGAGTTGGCCGCCGAGCCGCGGCCCTGGCAAAGGATGTTCTTGTCGCGAGCGAAGCGCACGATGTCGAACACCGTGAGGAAGTATTTTTCGTAGCCTTTCTCGCCGATGATGCGCAGCTCCTTCTCGATCAGGTTGCGCACCTTGTCCGGCACACCGCTCGGGAACCGGTGCTGCGCACCTTCATACGTCACGCGGCGCAGGTAGCTGGCGGCTGTTTCGCCGGGCGGCACCACTTCCTCGGGGTATTCATAGGCAAGTTCGCCCAGGCTGAAGGAGCAGTCATCGGCAAGGGCCACCGAGGCCTGCAGCAGATCGGCCGGATAGAGCTGCGCCAGGCGCAGCCGCGTGCGCAGGTGCCGCTCGGCGTTGGGCTGCAAGGCCGTGCCGCATTCGCTCACCGGGCAGCCGAGCTTGATGGCGGTGAGCACGTCCTGCAGCGGCTTGCGCGAGCGCACGTGCATGTGCACGTCGCCCGCTGCCACCAGCGCTGCACCGGTGAGCCGGCTCGCCTCGCGCAGCTTGTGCAGCCATGCGTGGTCGTCCAGATCGCGCAGCAACTCCACCGCCAGCCGGCCGTCGTCGCCGAATGCCTTGCGCAGCCATTGCGCCTGTGCGAACACGGCGTCGAAGCTGGCCTGGCGGTCGGGCACCAGCAGCACGAAACATTCGCGCAGGCGCTGCGGCAGGATCTGCTGCCACGTCAGGCGGTAGGTGCCCTTTTTCGTGCTGGCGCGACGCAGGCGCGTGATGAATTCGCTCAGGTTGCCGTAGCCCTCCCGGGTTTTCGCCAGCACGACGAGCCGGAAGGGCGTAGGCGCCTCGACGCGGAACTCGCTGCCGATCACCAGCTTCGGTACGGGAGGCGACGCGCCCTGCTCCTTCGCTTCTTCGTGCAGGTCGAGCCATTCCTGGTAGGCGCGCACGACGCCCGCCAGCGAGCATTCGTCGGTGATCGCCAGCGCCGTGTAGCCCAGTTCATGCGCCCGCCGCACCAGTTCGCCCGGGTGCGATGCGCCGCGCTGGAAGCTGAAGTTGGAGAGGCAGTGCAGCTCGGCATATGCCGGCAGGAAGGCATTCATCGCGGCCCGGCCTCACCCGAACACACCTTGCAGGAACCACCCTGCCGCCCCGGTCGGCACACGCTCGCGGTAGATCCACAGCAGCCCGGCGCGCTCGTTGAAGGCCACGAAGTAGTCGCGCGCCACACGCCCCGGCCTGCCAGGCTGCACTGCCCACCAGCCTGCCTCCACACGATGCGGCCCGGCCAGCAGTTGCAGCGGGCCGTGGTGATGCGGACGGTTCTGGCCCATCGGTAGCGGCAGCGGCTCGGCCAGCAGCCAACCGGGCTGCGGCAGGCCTGTCGGCATCGCCGGCGTGCCGACTGCTCGACCTTCCGGCACCCATTCGGCGGCCGGCACCCACCGCTGCATGGCTTCCGGGCGGTGATCCGAGCACAACACGGGGCGCCGCACCTTGTCCGCGCCAATACGGGCAGACAGGCGCTCCAGCAGTTGCGCGAGCGATTCGCCTTCCCGCACCGTCCGGGTGGCCTCCAGCGCCAGGCCTCGGCTTTCAGGGGTGAGCGGCTCGACTTCGTCTGCCTGCACCCGCAGCTCACCGACCGGTCCCGCCAATTGCACATGCCCCAGCAACTCGGCCAGCAATCGGCACAGATGCTCCGGCGCGCGCGTCGGTTCGGCCACGCGCACTTCCAGTTCGCCGGCATCGTCGACACCCGGGCGGTGGAAGTCGTGCCGCCACTGCAGCACGAAGCACCGCACGCCCGCGTGACGGGCGGCCAGCCAGCCGCACATCTGCAACAGCAGCCGACGTGCACCGAACATCAGCGCGCCTGCGTCCTCCACTCGACCAGGCAGTTCGAGGCGGGCCTCGAAGGTTTCGGGCAGCGCCAGCCAGTCGAAGCTCTCCGGGCGCTCGCCATAGGCCTGGTCGAGCGCCTCGACGAGTGCCGCGCCGCAGCGCCGGCTCAGGCCCGGCCGCGGCAGCGCCCGCACCTGGCCCAGCGTGCGGCAGCCGAGGCGCTCCAGCAGGGCTTCGTGCTCGGCCGTGGCGCTCAACGCAGCAAGCGGCAGCGCCTCCAGGCGCTGCCGCCAGGGTACGCGCGAAGTGGGTGGCGAAACTCGCGCAAAGGCGAGCGCGGCCAAGGCCGTGGGGGCTCGCGCCATCGCTGTACACCCCAGATCGCGTGCTTCCCGGGCCACGCGGCCGCACAAGGCCCGGGCCCCACCGAACAAGCGCAGGCTGGGCTGCACCTCCATCAGCACGGCCTCGTCGAGCAGCACCACGCGAGGCGTGAACTGCAGCGCCCAACAACCGATCGCCCGCTGCTGCGCGGCGTCATGCACCGGGCCAGGACGCGGACGAGACGCGTCAGCCGGCGACGGGCACGGCGGTGTGATCAGGGCCAGCCAGTACGACATTGCTGTGCTCCTGGAACTCGACGGGAGGAATGGGAGCGGCAGGCGCTGCCTGTGCCGCGGGGTGACGCAGCTTGGCCGCCAGCACGCTCGCCATGTGGGGCGGCAGTGCAGGCAGTTCCAGTACGCCCTCGTGCGTGGGGCCGCGTCGCTTCAGCAACCGCACCTGCAGGCTCCAGGGCTGGGCAGGCGCCACCCACAACCGCAGCGGCGCCGGCGAAGACTCCCGCTGCGCCTCCTGAGGGCGAAACACGAACAGCGGCATGTCGGCCTGCTGGGCATGGGCCTGCAGGCGGCGCAAGGCCTGGGGCCGCACCTTGGACAACCACAGGATCACGGCGCCGGCCTGCCGGCAATGAAGGGCCTGCTCGGTCGCCCACAAGGCGTGGCTCGGTGCTTCGGGTGCCACCCACACCAGCTGGCCGGGGTCGACCCCGGCCAGCTGCAGGGCCGGCACGTGGGGCAAGGCCGGTGCACCGATCAGGACGACTGTTCCGCCCTCTCCAGCCACGCGTCGCAATGCCGGGCCCAACAGGCGCCACTCACAGCCGGCACAGCCGGGCAACAGCACCTCCGTCAACGTCTGGCAGGGCCAGCCGCCACCGGGCAGTTCGCGGTCCAGCAGGGCATGCCCTGTCGGCACCACCCGCCCCGTGGCCCCACTCAATGCATTGCCTCGCCACAGGCAACCGCGCTCTTCCAGGACGTCCACGCCGGAAGGCAGCTCACCGGAGGAGGCAGCGAACGCTGTTGATGAATCGAGTGCTTGCATGGCCAATGACTGTATTTATATACAGTATATGAGCGAGCCCGCGACGTCCAGCGGGAATCCTTCATGGGGATGAGACAAACCGCGGTGCGTCACTGCCTTCCTGCACGGCAGCATCTGCGTCCCCTATCGCGAGCGGGAACTTCGATAGGTTGCGCTCATCGAAGTCTTCGATCACACCTTTAGCACTCACCCAGACCGAGTGCTAATATTTGCGGAACGAAAGGAGGTTCTGGATGTCTATGGCTTCTATGAACACTTCACCTGCTACTGCGCTGACCGTCCGTGACCCCTGGGCCCTGGTGCCTTCGCTGGGCAATCTCGACGCGTACATCTCGGCCGTCAACCGCCTGCCGATGCTCACGCAGGAAGAAGAAACCCGCTACGCGCGCCAGTTCCGCGAGCACAACGACCTGGAAGCCGCCGGAAAGCTGGTGATGTCGCACCTGCGCCTGGTGGTGTCGGTGTCGCGCCAGTACCTGGGCTACGGCCTGCCCCACGGCGACCTGATCCAGGAAGGCAATGTCGGCCTGATGAAGGCCGTCAAGCGCTTCGACCCGGAACAGGGCGTGCGTCTGGTCAGCTACGCGCTGCACTGGATCAAGGCCGAGATCCACGAGTACATCCTGAAGAACTGGCGCATGGTCAAGGTGGCGACCACCAAGGCCCAGCGCAAGCTGTTCTTCAACCTGCGCTCGATGAAGCAGAGCCTGAAGGAAGAAGCGGCCGAAGGCGAAACCCATCGCACCACGCTGACCGACCGCGAGATCGACACCGTCGCACGCGAGTTGAACGTCAAGCGCGAAGAGGTGATGGAGATGGAAACCCGCCTGTCCGGCGGCGACGTGGCGCTGGAGCCGACGGTCGACGATGGCGAGGAAAGCTATGCGCCGATCGCCTACCTGGCCGATGAAACCAGTGAGCCCACCCGCGTGATGGAAGCGCAGCGTCGCGACATGCTCGCCACCGACGGCGTGACCCGTGCCTTGCAGGCGCTCGACGACCGCAGCCGCCGCATCGTCGAAGAACGCTGGCTGAAGGTCAACGACGACGGCTCCGGCGGCATGACACTGCACGAGCTGGCGGCCGATTACGGCGTCAGCGCCGAGCGCATCCGCCAGATCGAGGTGGCCGCCATGAAGAAGATGCGCAAGGCCTTGGCCGACTACGCTGCCTGAAGCACGCTTGCCGACCGCGAAAAGCCGCCTCGTGCGGCTTTTCTGCTGATGGCCTTCAGCCTTGCCTGGGTTGCAGCGGCAACCCCGCTTCACGCCAGGCCTCGAAGCCGCCCTCGAGATAGCGTGCCTCGAGCCCGTGCTCGCACAGCGCCTGGGCGGTGGACTGGCTCACTGCATGCCCATGCACGCAATAAACGACCACCGGGCGGTGCCGGTCCAGCGTGCCGGCCCAGCTCGCAACTTCGGAGGGGTCGCGCCACGAAGCGCCAGGCAGCATGTCCGAGGCCGCCTCGAATACGGGGGCACGACGCACGTCGAGCAGTTGCACGGCCTGCTGCGCCAGCAGGGGCGGCAGCGAGGTCAGGTCAAGTGAAGGCGCCTGGGTGCGCTCGTCGGTCATTTCGTTCCCCTGTTCGATTGTTCAACGGGTCAGCCACCAGACGACCAGACCCACCACCGCCGACCCGGCGATGACCTCCATCACCCCTCGCTTGAACCAGAACAGCGCCACGGCCGCGGCGATGGCGATCACTGCGCTCGCCGCCTCGAATCGCCCTTCCCAGCCCTGGGGCCACAGCACGTGGTACGCGAAGAACATCGCGAGGTTGACGATGACTCCGACCACTGCCGCGGTGATTGCCGTGAGCGGGGCCGTGAACTTGAGGTTCTGATGGGTGGACTCGACCAGGGGCCCTCCCAGCAGGATGAACACGAACGACGGCAGGAAGGTGAAGAACGTCACCACACACGCCGCCAATGCGCCTGAAGCCGCCAGGGCTTCCGGGCCGAGCACGGCTTTCGTCCAGCCCCCCACGAAGCCGACGAACGCGACCACCATGATCAGCGGGCCCGGCGTGGTCTCGCCCAGCGCGAGGCCGTCGATCATCTGCGTCGCCGTCAGCCAGTGGTGATGGTCGACCGCCCCCTGGTACACGTAAGGCAGCACGGCGTAGGCGCCGCCGAAGGTCAACAGGGCCGCCTTGGTGAAGAACCAGCCCATCTGCGCCAGCGTGCCGTGCCAACCACCGAATCCGACCAGTGCCGCCATGCCGCCGCCCCACAGCACGAGGGCCACCGTGGCGACCATCGAAAAGCGACTCCAGCGATGCCGCGCATGCGCGGGCGTGGGGGTGTCGTCGTCGATCACTGCCGGACCGTAGCCCTGTTTTGCCGAACCGTGGCCCCCACCCGCCGCGAAGCGCTGCGGCGCCCACCGGCCGCCGACCGCACCGATCACGCCCGCCGCCAGCACGATGAACGGAAACGGAACGTCGAATGCAAAGATCGCCACGAACGATGCGGCTGCGATCCCCCACAACGCCGCGTTCTTCAGCGCCCGCGAACCGATGCGCCAGGCGGCATGCAGCACGATCGCCGTCACGGCCGGCTTGATGCCATAGAACAGGCCCGCCACCAATGGCGTGTGTCCGTAGGCGAGGTAGGCCCACGACAGGGCGATCAGGATGAACAGCGACGGCAGCACGAACAGGCCGCCGGCGATGACGCCGCCCCACGTGCGGTGCATCAGCCAGCCGATGTAGGTGGCCAGTTGCTGCGCTTCGGGGCCCGGCAGCACCATGCAGTAGTTGAGCGCGTGCAGGAAGCGCCGCTCCGAGATCCAGCGCCGACGCTCGACCAGTTCCTGGTGCATCACGGCGATCTGCCCGGCGGGGCCGCCGAAGCTGATGAAACCGAGCTTGAGCCAGAACAGGAAGGCCTGCCAGAAGCTCGGCATCGCGGGGCGGTCAACGGGGACGCTCATCGGTTCTCCGTCTTGGTGGTCAGCGCGCGGTACACCCCGTCAAAGACGGCGCAGGCGGCATCGAGCAGGCGGTCGTCGTCGGTGAGGTGATCTCGCAACCCCGCCAGAGCGGCTTCGATGCCGGGCGCCTGCGGCACCGGCACGCCTCCCACGTCGAGGCAGTGCACCAGTTCACCGACACGCACGAGCGCGGCGTCGTGCTCGAGGTTGAACGCAGCGAGCAGTGTCTCGAACGTCACCTTCGCGCCCACATGCGTGAAACGTGCGCCGTCGAAGTCGAAACCCAGCCAGTCGGGTTGGCACTCGGTCGGCGCGGCGAGCCACTCGAAATGCGCCTCGGCATCGATGTGCCGCCGGATCAACCACGCGCTGGCAAGGCGGTCGACCCACGGGCGGCGGCGCGTGGCCCACACGCGACCCTGAAAGTGAGCGGCGTCCAGCCGCTCGATGGATGTGGAGGTGCTGCCTGCGGGCTCGTCCGGACTGTTGAGGCGCAGCCACGCCGTCTGCAGCGCCTCGAGCGCTGCGGCCGACTGCTGCTGCCCCTCGCCGGGAAAGTGATCCGTCTGCACGATCGCGGCATGCCGCCGCCACAACGCCTGCAGCTTGCGCTGCCCCTGGTTCGCTGGCCAGGATGCGGGGTCGGCGGCCCGGATCTCATCGATCAGCTGCCGGTAGTCGTCCGTTCGATCGAAAAGCTGCTTCCAGCTTTCGCAGGCGCCCTGTTCGAGCGGGTGGGCTTCGATGACCCATCCTTCTCCGCCCGCTCCACGGACCTCGTCGATTTGCACGGAAAGTGCCTCCCCGGCCTCGGCGGAAGCGGGTAGCAGGTACACCCCGTCGCGCAATGTTGCAGCGCCGGCCACCTTGAGCGCCCGCCACAGCCGCATGCGGGCAGCGGTCTGGGCAGTGGGCAGGCTGACGACGGCGAGCAACCAGGCGGGGGAAGACATGCCGTTGACTATACAACGACTATGTTTATTTCTCTACAGATCTTGAGATCGCGAATGAGAAGTTGCCTGCCCGCGCCGGAGACGGAAAGGAAAGAACGATCAGGCAGAGGAGGTGAGCAATCGCTTCATGTCGTCGATCAGTGCCTGCGCGCCGGACCCGTGCCGCGTGAACAGCCGGATGCGGCCTTGCGTATCGAACACATAAACGCCGGCGGTGTGGTCCATCGTGTAGGTGTCGGCGGTCTTGCCGGGCACCTTGGCGTAGAAGACCTTGAACTCTTTCGCGACAGCGGCGGTCTGTTCCGGCGTGCCGCGCAGCGCGACGAAACCGGGATCGAAGTTGCCCATGTAGGCCTTCAGCACCTCGGGCGTGTCGCGCTCCGGGTCGACCGTGATGAAGACGCCCTGCAGCTTGTCGCCGTCCGGCCCCAGCGCCTGCTTGACCTGCGCCAGTTCGGCCAGCGCGGTGGGGCACACGTCCGGGCATTGCGTGAAGCCGAAGAACACGGCCACGAGCTTGCCCTTGAAGTCGGCCAGCGTGCGCTCGCGGCCGTCCTGATCCGTCAGCTTGAAGTCGCGCGCGTACTCGGCGCCGGTGATGTCGATGCTGTTGAACTTGGCCGCCTGCTGCTGGGGCGAACCCGC
Organism: uncultured Caldimonas sp.; assembly: GCF_946480305.1. Next base: position 136,653 of record NZ_CAMLJQ010000007.1, on the reverse strand, counting down.
GCGGTCGCAAGCGACCAGCAACGCCGACACACCGGCCAGCGCCAATAGATCACGTCGTTTCATGCCAACCAGTGCCTTGTGTAGTGGTCCACCAGCAATGCCGCGAACAGCAGCGACAGGTGCAGGATCGAAAAGCGGAAAGTGCGGCGCGCGAGCTGGTCGGAATAGTTGCGCCACAGCCGCCAGCCATAGGCGATGAACCAGCCGCCCAGCACGATGGCCGAAACGAGGTACAGCCAGCCGCTCATGCCGTAGACGAAGGGCAACAGCGTCGCCGCAAACAGCACGAAGGTGTAGAGCAGCACGTTGAGCCGCGTGAACTCCGAGCCATGCGTGACCGGCAGCATCGGCAGGCCGGACTTGCGGTAGTCCTCCGCGCGGTACAGCGCCAGCGCCCAGAAATGCGGCGGGGTCCACAGGAAGATGATCAGGAACAGCATCAGCGCCTCGGGGCCGACGTCGCCACGCATCGCGGCCCAGCCCAGCACCGGCGGCATCGCGCCGGAGGCCCCGCCGATCACGATGTTCTGCGGCGTGAGCGGCTTGAGCACCACGGTGTAGATCACCGCGTAACCCACGAAGGTGCCGAAAGTCAGCCACATGGTGAGCGGGTTGACGAGTGCGTAAAGCACCACCATGCCCGCCCCGCACAACGCCCCGGAGAACAGCAGCGTCTGCGTGTTGGTGAGTTGGCCCTTGGCGGTGGGGCGCCACGCGGTGCGGGCCATCTTCGCGTCGATGTGCTGCTCGACGAGACAGTTGAAGGCGGCTGCCGCGCTGGCGACGAGCCAGATGCCGGCAGTGGCGGCGAGCGCCACACCGAGCTCAGGGAGGCCCGGCACCGCGAGGAACATGCCGATCACGGCACAGAAGACGATCAGCTGCACCACGCGCGGCTTCGTCAGCGCATAGAACTGCGCGACGCGCGACGGCAAGGTGTGGGAGCTGGCGATCGATCCAGGCATGGCGGGCATGGGTGGGAAGCGGTCGATTCTAGGATGCAAGGCGAGCAGCGCCCGCAGCAGCGGGAAGCTGGCTCGAAACGGCCTCGGGCAGGCGGGCGCGGGTCAGCAAGGCCGTCAGCACTCCGACCAGCACCGCCGCGCCGCCGGTGTGGCTGACGGCGGCCAGCAAAGGCCAGCCCAGCACGACGTTGCTGAGGCCCGTGGCGAACTGCCACCCGGCGCAACCGAGCAGCGCCCAGCCGAAGCGGCGGCCCTGAGGACCAAGCGGCGCAGCGAACAACCGCCAGGCCAGCAAGCCGACCGCGGCAAACACGGCATAGGCAGCCAGACGGTGTGTGTAGTGAATGGCCGTGAGCGCCGCAAAAGGCAGGTATCCGCCATCCTTGCCAGCGCCGAGCTCGCGCGCGATCGTGAAACCATGCTCGAAATCCATCGCCGGCCACCAGCTGCCGTTGCAGGCAGGAAATCCGCTGCACGCCAGCACTGCGTAGTTGGTGCTGACCCAGCCGCCCAGTGCGACCTGGATCCACACCAGCGCAAACACCGCCCATGCCAGCAAACGCGTGGCAGAGGGCAGCTGCAGACGTCGGCCCCGAAACACCTGCGCCTGCGCGGTCAACAGTGCCACGAGGATCAGGCCGCCGAGCAAGTGGGCCGTGACGATTGCCGGGTAGAGCTTCCACGTCACGGTGAGCGCGCCGAACGCGCCTTGCACGCACACCCACACCAGGGTCACCGTCGCCCACCACGGCGACAACGCAAGCTGCCTGCGCAGCAACCATGCCGACACCGCCATCACCGTGATCAGCACGCCCACGCCAGTGGCGAGGTAGCGATGGACCATCTCGATCCATGCCTTCTGGTGCGTGACCGGACCGGTGGGCATCTCGGCCTGCGCCGCGCTGATCTCCTGCTGCGCACCGAACGGACTGGCGCTGCCGTAGCAGCCGGGCCAGTCCGGGCAACCGAGCCCTGAATCGGTCAACCGCGTGAAGGCCCCGAACAGGACCAGGTCGAAGGTGAGGAACAGCGTCAGCAGCGTCAGGGCGGCGAGACGTTGCGTGGGCGCAGCACGCCGGTTGCGCAGCCACACCCACGCCAGCGGGCCGAGTGCGATCACGATGCCGAGCAGCGCCATGCGCGCAATCGGCGTGAGGTCGTAGAGCGCCTGCGTTTCCATCGTGCCGTGCCGTCAGCGCCCTGCCCGATCCCAGTGCTGCGACGCACGCAGCAGCTTCGAGAGATCGCGCTTGATCTTGGCCGGATCGGAGTCGGCCGGGAAACGCATCATCCAGTTGCCGAGCGGGTCGACGACGTAGAGATGCTCTTCGAGTTGATGGCCCGAGGCGGGCACCAGCCACGCCGCAAGGGCATCACGCGGTACGCGCAGCACCTGCGCGCCGGCAATGGCGCTCAGCACCTCGGGACGCACCGGGGCGTCGTCGACGACGAACCACACCTTGTCGAGACGATCGCGGTCCTTGCCGAGCGTTTCGCGCAACTGGCGCTGCAGGTAGAGGTTGCGCTCGCAGCCCGGATCGCAGGCGCCGCGCGCCACCGTGACGAGCAGCCACTGGTCCTTCAACGACGAGGCGGCCACGGCCCCGCCCTGCAGGTCGCGCAACGGCAGTTCGGGCAGGGGTCGCTGAGGATCGATCAGCTCACCGTAGTTCGTGCGGCCCTCGGGCCGGATCACGTAGTAGGTGAAGTAGGACGCGACCACCGGCGCTGCACACACGAGCAGCACCAGCAGCATCTTGACTCGGCCCATGCGCGTGCGACGGTCGTCGTCCACGTCCGGGGTCGGCATGCTGTGCACCGTGAAGCTCAGTGGCTCCGAGGCGGCGGCGTCAGCGGAGGCGGCGGAGCCGTGGGCGGAGGAGTTGGAACCAGACATACAAACCTGCCATCAGCGCACTCATGGCAAACCACTGGAAGGCATAGCCATAGTGCTTGTGAACATCCACCGCCGGCGCGGGCCACTCGCGCAGCAAGCCATCCGTCGGCTTGCCGCTCGCCAATGCGGTCTGGATCACGGAGACCGGCCACAGCGTGGTGCCGATCTCCTGCTCGAACGACGCAAGGTCGAGATTTTGCCGAATCGGGCCCGACGGTGCGCCGGAAAACTCGTATAGCTTGGCGGGCGGCGGGGCGATCCGGCCCTCGACGCGCACGTCGTCCGCGGGTGTCGATATCTCCGGCAGCCGGGTGCGGTCCCGCACGTCGCGCGCAACCCAGCCGCGCTGCACCAGCACGGCGTCATCGCGGCCGCTCAGCTGCAACGGCGTAACGACATAGAAGCCCGGGCGCCCGTTCATCTGGCGGTTGTCCAGAAACACGGTCCGGTGGGCCAGCCAGCGGCCGGACAGCGCGACGGGCCGGTGCAGCAACTCCTGCTCCGCGGTGTCCGGACGGCGCATTTCATTGAGCACGACAACCGGCCGGCGCGATTGCTCGTCGATGGCCTGCTGCAGCGCCTCCTTCTGCGCCGCGCGGCTCAATTGCCACCGGCCGAGCGATGCCGTCACCGCAATGCCGACGATCGCCGCGATCAACACGACCCAGCGTCGCCAGGAGGGGTGCGGCGTGGATTCAGCCATGGGCACCAGGGGCAAGGAGGATAATCGCGCGCATGAAAGTCCTTGTCGGCCTCGCCTTCGTCCTCATCATCGCGAGCCTTGCATCCGCCCTCGTCTTCATGATGCGCGACGGCCGCAACGGCAAACCCAAGACCAACAACATGGTGCGCGCGCTGGCATTGCGCGTGGGGTTGTCGATCCTGCTGTTCGTCTGCATCCTCGTCAGCTACAAGCTCGGGTGGATCCAGCCCACCGGGGTGCCGATCGTCCGCTAGCGCGTCGGCTTCGCTGCAAAGAACAAACGCCGCATCGCGCGGCGTTTGTCTTTTCGGATCGCAAGATCGAGCAAAGGCGGCGCGCCGCCCTCGATCACATCCAGTAAACCAGCACGTACAGGCCGAGCCAGACAACGTCCACGAAGTGCCAGTACCACGCCGCGCCTTCGAAGCCGAAGTGACGCTCGGGCGTGAAGTGGCCCTTCATCAGGCGCAGCGTGATGAACAGCAGCATCAGCATGCCGACGAACACGTGGAAACCGTGGAAACCGGTCAGCATGAAGAAGGTGGAGCCGTAGATGCCGGAGCTGAGCTTCAGGTTCAGGTCCTGGTAGGCGTGGGCATATTCGTAGCCCTGCACGAACAGGAAGGTCAGGCCCAGCAGCACCGTGATCCACATGAAGGCGATCGTCTTCGAGCGGTGGCCTTCACGCATGGCATGGTGAGCGATCGTCAGCGTCACGCCGGAGGTCAACAGCAGCGCGGTGTTGATCGTCGGCAGCGGCCACGGCCCCATGATCTGGAAGGGCTCGACGATGCCTGCGGGCGACGCGGTCGCGCCGGTACCCGGCGCGGAGCTCGGCCAGATCGCCTTGAAGTCGGGCCACAGCAGCTGGTTCTCCAGGTCGCCCAGCACCGGCAGCGTGTACAGGCGCGACCAGAACAGCGCACCGAAGAACGCGCCGAAGAACATCACCTCCGAGAAGATGAACCACGCCATGCTCCAGCGGAAGGACACGTCGATGCGGTTGCTGTAGAGGCCGCCTTCGCTCTCGCGGATCGCGTCGCCGAACCACTGGAACAGCACGAAGGCCCACCACAGCAGGCCGAACAGCAGCGAATACGCGCCCCAGCCGTGGCCGTTGACCCACTGGCCGGCGCCCAGGATCACAAAGAACAGGCCGATCGCGGCCATCACCGGGTGCCGCGAGGGCCCGGGCACAAAGTAATAAGGCGTGCTGCCTTGATGCGTCGCTGCCGACATGTTTTCTCCTAATGAACCTGACTCTTGTCTGTCCTGAAAGGCCTCGGGCTCCCTGCCCTGCAACTCACTTCAATATCGCTTCAAGCCGCCACGCCGCTGCCGATCACCCAACGCACCAACAGGATGAGCAGCACGACGAAGATCACGGCGCCCGCAATGCCCGCGATGATCACGTGCACCGGGTTCAACTGACTCACGTCCTTCTCGTGGTCCGACGACTTGCGCACCCCGAAGAACGACCACGCCACCGCTTTCATCGTCTGCAGGAAGGAACCCTTGCGCGCCACCGCGGACTTGAGGTCCGCGCCCGGCCGGTCGTCGCTCATGTGCGCGGCTCCTGGGGCGCGGCCTGCACCGCCGTCTGCCCCGCAGGCGCAGGCGGCACCTTGCCGCCTACTTCGAAGAAGGTGTACGACAACGTGATCGTCGTCACGTCACGGGGCAGCTTCGGGTCGATCACGAACACCACCGGCCACTGCTTGGACTCACCGGGCTTCAAGGTGTATTCGTTGAAGCAGAAGCACTCCAGCTTGTTGAAGTGCGAGGTGGCCTGCTTGGGCGCGTAACTCGGAATCGCCTGGGCAGCCATCGTGCGATTCTGCACGTTGCGGAACTCGTACATCACGGTCGTCAACTCGCCGGGATGGACCGTGACAGAGCGCATCGCCGGCTTGAAATCCCAGGGACCGCGTGCGTTGGCGTCGAACTCCACGGTGATGGTGCGCGAGGTGTCGATCTGAGTGTTCGGCGACGCCTTGTGCGACATGCCGGGAATCAGCCGCTCGCTCAACGACAGCACGTTGATGCCCAGCGCGTCGCAGATCGCCTCGTACATCGGGACCAGCGCGTAGCCGAAGCCGAACATCATCGCGACGATGACGAGCAGCTTGCCCAACATGCGCTTGTTGTCGCGACGCTGGCCCGAGGCAGTGGCTTGGCTCATGACGTGACGGTACTGCCGTGGTGGCTCAGCCGCCGAAGAACGCCATGCGAACGATGAACCCGATGAAGAACGCAGCCACCACCGACGCCAGGATCAGCGCCAGCCGGAGGTTCTGCTTTTTCTTCTCGGGTGTCATGGCACGGGCCTCTCGAAGAGCGACGTTCAGCCGATCACCTTGGTCGCGCTTGCGTTCAGCTTGGGCGGGTTCTCGAAGGTGTGGAACGGCGCCGGTGACGGCACTTCCCACTCCAGACCCTCGGAGCCTTCCCAGGGCTGTTGTGCAGCCTTCGCGCCGTTGCCACGCATCATCGGCAGCACCACGAACACGAAGAAGTACACCTGCATCAGGCCGAAGCCGAAGGCACCCACGGTCGCCAGCGCGTTGAAGTCGGCGAACTGCATGGGGTAGTCGGCATAACGACGAGGCATGCCGGCCAGACCGAGGAAGTGCATCGGGAAGAAGGTGACGTTGAAGGTGATCAACGAACCCCAGAAGTGGATCTTGCCGCGGGTTTCGCTGTACATCACGCCGGTCCACTTGGGGCCCCAGTAGTAGAAGCCTGCGAACAGCGCGTACAGCGAGCCGGCCACCAGCACGTAGTGGAAGTGCGCCACGACGTAGTAGGTGTCCTGCAACTGGATGTCGATCGGTGCCATCGACAGGATCAGGCCGGTGAAGCCGCCCATCGTGAACACGAAGATGAAGCCGACCGCGAACAGCATCGGCGTCTCGAAGGTCATCGAGCCGCGCCACATGGTGGCGATCCAGTTGAAGATCTTCACGCCGGTGGGCACCGCGATCAGCATGGTCGCGTACATGAAGAACAGCTGGCCGGTCACCGGCATGCCGGTCGTGAACATGTGGTGCGCCCACACGATGAACGACAGGATGGCGATCGAGGCGGTCGCGTACACCATCGAGGTGTAGCCGAACAGGCGCTTGCGCGCGAAGGCCGGCACGATGTGGCTGACGATGCCGAAGGCCGGCAGGATCATGATGTAGACCTCGGGGTGACCGAAGAACCAGAAGATGTGCTGGTACATCACCGGATCACCACCGCCCGCCGGGTTGAAGAAGCTGGTGCCGAAGTGGCGGTCGGTCAGCGTCATCGTGATGGCGCCGGCGAGCACCGGCATCACCGCGATCAACAGGTAGGCGGTGATCAGCCAGGTCCACGCGAACATCGGCATCTTCATCAGCGTCATGCCGGGGGCGCGCATGTTGAGGATGGTCACGATGATGTTGATCGAACCCATGATCGAGCTGGCACCGAGGATGTGCATCGCGAAGATGCCGGCGTCCATCGACGGGCCCATCTGCAGCGTCAGCGGCGCGTAGAGCGTCCAGCCGGCCGCCGGTGCGCCACCGGGCATGAAGAACGACGCCACCAGCATGATGGCCGCGGGGATCATCAGCCAGAAGCTGAAGTTGTTCATCCGGGCGAAGGCCATGTCGGACGCGCCGATCTGCAGCGGGATCATCCAGTTCGCGAAGCCGACGAAGGCCGGCATGATCGCGCCGAACACCATGATCAGCCCGTGCATCGTGGTGAACTGGTTGAACAGCTCGGGGTTCACGACCTGCAGGCCGGGCTGGAACAGCTCGGCGCGGATCAGCAGCGCAAGCACGCCGCCGACCATCAACATCGTGAAGCTGAACAGCAGGTACAGCGTGCCGATGTCCTTGTGGTTGGTCGCGAAGACCCAGCGACGCCAGCCGTGCGGATGGTCGTGCGCATGATCGTGGGCATGGTCGCCCGCAGCGTGCCCGTGGGGGTCGAGAACTGCGCTCATCGTCGGTTCCTTTCGAATACTGCTTGCGTTACTTGCGGGCGGCCACGATTTCGGACGGCTGCACAATCTGGCCGGTCTTGTTGGACCAGGCGTTCTTCGTGTAGGTGATCACCGCGGCGATCTCCGTGTCCGAGAGTTGCTTCCACGCCGGCATCGCACCGTTGGCGGCGCCGTGCAACACGATCTGGATCTGCTTGCTCTTGTCCGCGTCCTGCACGATGGCGGAACCGGCCAGCGGCTTGATCGGGCCTGCACCGGTGCCGTCCGCCTTGTGGCAGGCGGCGCAGTTGGCGGCATAGACCTTTTCGCCACGAGCGGCCAGGGCGTCGAGTTCCCAGACCTTGCTGGGGTCGTCGGCCTTGGCGGCGAGTTCCTTCTTCTTCGTTTCGACCCATGCGGCGTATTCCTGCTGCGGCAGCACCTTCACGTGGATGGGCATGTAGGCGTGCTCCTTGCCGCACAGCTCGGCGCACTGGCCGTAGTAGTCGCCGGGCTTCTCGGCGCGGAACCAGGTGTCGCGCACGAAACCGGGGATCGCATCCTGCTTGACACCGAAGGCGGGGACCATCCAGGCATGGATCACGTCGTTGGCAGTGGTGACGATGCGGATCTTGCGATCGACCGGCACGACGACGGGGTTGTCGACCTTCAGCAGGTAGTCGTCGCCCACCGGCTGGCCGGCGTCCGATGCCTGGCGCTGGGTGGTGTCGAGCGTGGAGACGAAGGAAATGCCCTCACCTTCGCCCTTGAGGTAGTCGTAGCCCCATTTCCACTGGTAGCCGGTCGCCTTGATCGTGATGTCGGCGTTGGTGGTGTCCTTCATCGCGACGACGGCCTTCGTGGCAGGCAGGGCCATGCCGATGACGATGAGGAAGGGAACCACGGTCCAGGCGATCTCGACCTTCACGCTTTCGTGGAAGTTCGCGGACTTGGCGCCCTTGGACTTGCGGTGCTTGATGATCGAATAGAACATGACACCGAACACGGCGACGAAGATCGCGCCGCAGATCCACAGCATCATGTAGTGCAGGTATTGCTGCTCCTCGGCGATCCGAGTGACCGGCGGATGCATGTCGAGCTGACGCACCGCGGGGCCGCCGGGCAGGTCGTTGACGGCCATCGCGCAGGTGGTGGCCAGCGCGGCACCCAACCCGAGGCTCGCCTGCCCCACCTTGTGCCAAAGAGCTTTCATGGTCTTCATCGTGGTCACTTCAGTTTCAAACTTTCTTCACGCCGCTGCGTCGCGCCCCTGACCCCTGTCATGCCAGGGCCAGATCGCCGCGCAGCGCCGTGCGCAATTCTTCGGCCAGACGGGAGCGCAGCTCGGGTCGTACATGCCGACCGATCTCCACGCGCCTGCCGTGCGCCGACAACCGGATCAGCGCGCCTGCGTGGTTTCGGGGCTCGACTCTCACCCACTGCGGATCCAACTCGATCCGCTCGGTCCTGCCGCCTTCCTGCCGTTCCACGAGCAGGCGACCTGCCTGCAGCGAGACGCGCTCGCGATCCATCGCGTGGCGTGCATACAGCAGCATCGCCGCGGCCACGCCGGACAGCTCGACCCAGGCAAAGAGCATCACCAGCCTGGCGCCGTGCGCCCAGAAGAAGGAAGCGATGCAGAGGGACACCACGCACAGCGACGCGAACACGGCCATCAGCTGCTGTGGCGAAATGGAGCAATTGCGCTTGAGGACCCACTCCACGCCCACGCTGTCGCCCTGCCGGACGACCCGCCCCAGCCGCGAAGGGCCGGACGAGGGCATAGGTGAAGCGATGGTCGCCACGGTGCTACTGCTCCAGTCACCTGGGCCGGACAAGTCCGAGGCTGTAACGACTGCGGAACCTACCCAACCAAAACCGAAAGATTTTAGCGCAGCGCAAAGACCGGTCACAACCGCCTTTGACGAAGATCAGAGCAGGGTCATGTGCGGTATGTGACGAAGGGGCAGCGCGAGCTTCAACGCGAGCCCTTCGGGGCACGCACCATCGCGCGCATGTCGGCAAGCGAAACCTTGGTTTCGCCGTCAGCCGAAGCACGGGGTGCCCCCTTGAAAGCGTGACCGTAGACCACCTCGAACGTCATCGAGACCCGCTGCCCTGCCGGAGCCATGCGATGCATGAGTTGCGCCTTCCATCGGGGCGTGCGCAGTCCTGCAAGGCGTGCAGGATGCGCGTTGCGCCCCAACGTGCGCAATTCCGAAAGGGCCTGCTGCGCAGTCTCCCAGCTGAGCGTGATGCGCTCCATGTCCATCACGGGGTCGGCAAAGCCGGCATGCACCAGCATGTCCCCGAGGTCATGCATGTCGACGAATTCGGCACCCGCCGGGCCATACCCGTGCTGCGCGTAGAGCGCGCGCAATTCCCTCGCGGTGTCAGGCCCGAGACACGAGAACATCAGGAACCCATCCACGGCGAGCGTGCGGTGCCACAGCGACAGCATGTGCTCGGGGTCGCAAGCCCAATGCAGCACCATGTTGGCCCACAACAGCTCCGCCCCCGAGTCGGCGGCAACCTGCCCCTCGGTGCGTGCGAGCGGCCGAGCGACCCAACCCATGGGCGACCACCAGGGGCGACGGTGCACTGCAAGCCACGCGTCGCGCGCACGCTCGCTCGGCTCCACCGCGATCAATTCGGCCCGTGGGTAGTGGCTGCGCAAGAGTTGCTCGCTGCCTGAGCGCGAACTCCACCAATCGACCATCCGTTGCGGTTGCATCTTGATGAGTGCCAGGCGCTGGGCCATCCGCCGCGCCACCTCGCCGTGCAGCCATGGGGCATCGCCGGGGCGGCGCCACCAGGCGTCGGTGGCGGCTGGATCAAAGGTGCGTGCAGTACCGGGCATGGGGCCGCAGTATATTGAGCGCCCCATGTTCACCAGCCTGCTGAACCCGACGACCCTGCTGAAGAAGCTGCCGAGCCAATGCGCGGTGTGCCGATCGTGGCAGGACGACCGCATCTGCCAGGCCTGCGTCAGTCGTTTCGCGCCTGCCGGGCAACGGTGCACGCAGTGCGCCATCCGCGTGCCGACCGGCGTGACCCTCTGCGGTGCCTGCCTTCGTCACCCTCCGCCTTACGCGCATACCGTCGCAGCAGCGGACCATGCGTTTCCGTGGAACCGCCTGGTCACGGCACTCAAGTTCGACTCCGAACTGGACCTCGCCGAGCCCCTTGCACAACGCATGCTCGTGACGCTGCGGCGCAGCGAGAAGGCGCGCCCGCAGGCGGAATTGATCGTGCCGACTCCACTGTCGCCGTCGCGTCTGGCTGAACGCGGCTACAACCAGGCCTGGGAACTGGCGCGGCGGCTTGCACGCGCGCTCCAGGTTCCCGCCCGCGCCGATCTGCTGCTGCGGCTGCGCGACACCGGTCATCAACTGGGCCTCACGCTGGAGCAACGCCAGTCCAACCTGCGTGGCGCGTTTGCGGCGGAGCCCCGCGAGCTTGGTGCGCTGCAGGGGAAGAACATTGCGTTGATCGACGACGTCATGACGACGGGCGCGACCGCCGGTGAGCTGAGCCGCGTCCTGCTGCAGGCCGGTGCCGCCGCCGTTCAGGTCTGGGTCGTGACCCGCACGCCGCTGGATTGACGCGCGCCGATAATCGCGGCCCATGTTCCGCATCGTCCTCGTCGAACCCGAGATCCCGCCCAACACGGGCAACGTGATACGGCTGGCTGCCAACACCGGGTGCGAACTCCACCTCGTGGAGCCGCTCGGCTTTTCGATGGAGGACCGCCTGATGCGGCGCGCCGGCCTCGACTACCACGAGTACGCCGACGTGCAGCGTCATGCCTCGTGGGAGGCCTTCGTCCAGTCGCAGCGCCCCGAGCCCGGACGCATGTTCGCGTTCACCACGCATGGCAGCCGCCCCTTCGCCGAGGTGGGCTGGCAGCCTGGGGACTGGTTCGTGTTCGGCTCCGAAACTCGCGGCCTCGCGCCGGCGTTGCGCGAATCGTTCCCGACGGCGCAACGCATACGCCTTCCGATGCGCCCCGGTCAGCGCAGCCTCAACCTCTCGAACACCGTGGCGATCGCGGTGTTCGAGGCCTGGCGGCAAAACGGCTACGCGGGCGGTTCCTGAGGCCGTTATTCGGGCTGCACGCCGGCGGCCTTGATCACCCGGCCCCAGCTTTCGCGTTCGGTTTTCATCAGGTTGGCCAGCGCCTCGGGCGCGGTACCCGCAGCGCTGAAGTACTGCGTGAGCATCTTGCCGCGCACGTCGTCGCTCTTGATGATGCGCACCAGCTCGCGGCTGAGCCGCTCGATCACGGGCTTGGGCGTGCCAGCCGGTGCCAGCACCGCCTGCCACGAGATGGCTTCGAAGCCCGGATAGCCCAGTTCCGCGAACGTCGGCATCTCGGGCAGTGCGCTGCTGCGTCCCAGCGTGGTCACGCCCAGGGCCTTCAGCTTGCCGGCGCGCACCTGCCCCATGGCAATGCCCGGCACCATGAAGCCCGCCTGCACCTGACCGGCGAGGATGGCATTGACCACCTGCGGAAAGCCCTGGTAGGGCACGTGCACGAGGTCGACACCGGCACGGGCCTTGAAGAGTTCCATCGCGAGGTGCGATGCACTGCCGTTGCCGACCGATCCGTAGTTCAACTGACCCTTGCGCTCCTTCGCCACGCGGACGAAGTCGGCGAGCGTGTCGACGCCGAGCTGCGGCGACACCACGAGCACGTTCGGGCTGGTCGCCACCAGCGAGACCGGCGCGAGCTCCTTCGCAGGGTCGTAGGGCAGGCTCTTGCTCAGCATCGGCGCGGTGACGAGCGGACCCTGGATCGTGAACAGCAGCGTGTAGCCGTCGGCCGGCGCTTTCGCCACCACGCCGGTGCCGATGTTGCCGCCCGCACCTGCGCGGTTCTCGACGACGATCGGCTGCCCGAGCGAGACCGCGAGCGGCTCGGAGATCACGCGGGCGATCAGGTCCGGCGAACTGCCGGGTGGGAACGGCACCACCAGCTTGATCGAACGCGCGGGCCACGGTTGCGCGTGTGCCGGCAAGGCCAGCGCCACAGCACCCGCTGCGGCCGCCTTCAATACGTCTCGACGTTGCACTGAGATCTCCTTCGCTCCTGCAGTACTCACCATTCCGAGCGTGAGTTGCGGCCCATCAGGTACTCCAGCCCTTGCCGCGGCGAGAAGCGGCCATCGAGCACGTTCACCACCGCTTCGGTGATCGGCATCTCGACACCGCGCTCCTGGGCACGCCGCAACACGGTGGGCGCGCTGTAGACGCCTTCGGCCACATGACCCAACTCGGCGAGGATCTGCGCCAACGGCTCGCCGGTGGCGAGCTTCAGGCCCACCTGCCGATTGCGCGACAGGTCGCCCGTGGCGGTGAGCACCAGGTCGCCGAGGCCGCTGAGGCCCATGAAGGTCTCCGGCCGGGCCCCGAGCGCCAGGCCGAGCCGCGTCATTTCAGCCAGGCCCCGCGTGATGAGTGCTGCACGTGCATTGAGGCCCAGGCCCATGCCGTCGGCAATGCCGGTGGCGATGGCCAGCACGTTCTTCACGGCGCCGCCCACCTCCACGCCGGCCGGGTCGGTCGAGGTGTAGACGCGCAACGTGTCGGTGTGCAGGGCCTGGACGGCCGCTTCGGCAAGTTCCGCATCGGCGCTGGCAGCGACAAGGGCCGTCGGCAGGCCGCGCGCTACCTCGAGCGCGAAGCTCGGACCGGAGAGCACGCCTGCGCGCGCCAGCGGCCGCACCTCGCGTGCCACCTCGTGCCCGAGCCGTCCGCTGCCGGCCTCGAACCCTTTGCACAACCACCACACGCGCGCCTGCTCGGGCAGCGCTTGCAGCATCGCGCGCAACGCCGCCATCGGCGTGGCGATCACGAGGAGCCCTTCGGCCGCGTGGGCCAGGGCAGCGGGCAGGTCGGACGAGAGCTGCAATGCCGGATGCAACGCCACATCGCGCAGATAACGCTCGTTGCGCCGCGTGGCCTGCATCTGCTGCACCTGCGAGGCATCGCGCGCCCACAGCACGGTGGCGTGACGCGGCGCCGTGCTGATGGCCAGCGCCGTGCCCCATGCACCGGCCCCCAGAACGGTGATGTTCATCGGGGCACCGGGTGACGTCAGGCGTTGGTGATGATGGGCGAGCCGCCGTTGGCGCCCTGCTGCTGTTGCTGCTGCGCCTCGTACATGGCCTGGAAGTTCACTTCGGCCAGGTGGACCGGCGGGAAGCCGGCACGCGTGACGATGTCGGCCACGACGGCGCGCAGGTACGGGTAGACGATCTGCGGGCAGGCGATGCCGATGATCGGGTTCATCTGGTCTTCGGGAATGTTGCGGATCTCGAAGATGCCGGCCTGCTTGGCCTCGACGAGGAACAGCGTCTTGTCCTTGATCTTGGTGTGCACGGTGGCGACCACGCAGACCTCGAAGATGCCGTCGGCGACCGGTTGCGCTTCCAGGCCGAGGTTGATGTCGACCTTGGGCTGCTCCTGTTCCAGCAGGATCTGCGGCGAGTTCGGCTGCTCGAGCGACAGGTCCTTCACGTAGACGCGCTGGATCTGGAACACGGGGGAGTTGTCTTGTTCGGCCATGGTGTGTCTGTCTTCCTCAAACGAAAAGCCCGCAACCGAGAGTGGTGCGGGCTGCAACGGCGCATTATGGCCGAGCCGGGTGACCGCCCGGTGCGGGGTTGTAAGGCCTCAGGCCTGGCCCTGGAGCAGCGGCATCAGGCCGCCGCGCTGGTCGAGGGCGATGAGATCGTCGCAACCGCCCACGTGCGTCTCGCCAATGAAGATCTGCGGCACCGTGCGGCGCCCGGTGATGTTCATCATCGTCTCGCGCTGGGCCGGGTCGACGTCGATGCGGATCTCTTCGATCTCCGCGACGCCCCGCTGCTTCAGCAGCATCTTCGCGCGCTGGCAGTAGGGGCAGACCAGCGTCGTGTACATCTTCACGGGTTGCATGCGCAGTCCTCTCGTCAGGCGGCCGACTTCTCGATCGGCAGGTTGGCCTCGCGCCACGCGGCCAGGCCGCCGGCCAGCGGCACCGCCTTCTCGTAGCCGAGTTTGCGCAGCGTAGCGGCAGCACGCGATGCGCGTGCGCCGGTCGGGCAAACCAGGATCAGCGGCAGGGCCTTGTTGGAGGGCAGGTCCTTCGACGACTCGAGACCGCCGAACGGGATGCTGCGCGAGCCGGCCACGTGGGCCGCGGCATATTCGGCCGGTTCGCTGACGTCGACGACGACGGCTTTCTCGCGGTTGATCATGTGCACGGCCTGCGCGGCGCTCACGCTGCCTGCACGGCCGCCGCGCATGACCAGAGGCCACACCAGCATGCCCCCGGAGACGAAGGCCGCGAGGATGAGGATCCAGTTGTCGATGAAGAATTTCACTTGGTGGGCCCGAACGATTGTTGAGGGTCTGTAACGGGCGCGGATTATAGAATTCCGGGCTTTGCCGCCAACGCAGCGACGCCTGCACCTACACCTCAGGAGGTCTTCGATGTACAAGCTCGTGCTCATCCGCCACGGTGAGTCCACCTGGAACCTGGAGAACCGTTTCACGGGCTGGACGGACGTCGACCTCACCCCCACCGGCGTCGAGCAGGCCAAGCAGGCCGGCCGCCTGCTGAAGGCCGAGGGCTACGACTTCGACGTGGCCTACACCTCGGTGCTGAAGCGCGCGATCTGGACGCTGTGGCACACGCTCGACCAGATGGACCGCACCTGGCTGCCGGTGGTGCATTCCTGGCGTCTGAACGAGCGCCACTACGGCGCGCTGCAGGGCCTGAACAAGGCCGACATGGCCAAGCAGTACGGCGACGAGCAGGTGCTGATCTGGCGCCGCAGCTACGACACGCCGCCGCCCGCGCTCGATGCGAACGATCCGCGCGGCCAGCGCCAGGACGTGCGCTACGCCAAGCTCAACCCCGAGGACGTACCTCTCACCGAGTGCCTGAAGGACACGGTGGCGCGCGTGCTGCCGTTCTGGAACGACTCGATCGCACCGGCCATCAAGAGCGGCAAGCGCATCGTGATCGCTGCGCACGGCAACAGCATCCGCGCGCTGGTGAAGTACCTCGACAACATCTCCGACAACGACATCGTCGGCCTCAACATCCCGAACGGCATCCCGCTCGTGTACGAACTCGACGCCGACCTCAAGCCGATCAAGCACTACTACCTCGGCGATGCGGAAGCTGCAGCCAAGGCAGCGGCCGCGGTGGCGAGCCAGGGCAAGGCCTGAGGCGGCAACGCCTCACACCTGCCTGAAGCCGTACAGCTTTTCGGCCGGCACCCGCACCAGCACGTTCTTGTCGGGCACGATGCCGACGATGGCGTATTCGCGCTGGGAGGTATCGCGACGCACGGGTTCCGCCAGCGCGTCGCTGGTCCGGTTGGTCAGGCAGGCGACCAACGGAGCGTTCGCGTTGGTGCCGCGGCGTACCACGACGGCCGTCTCTCCGGACAGCAGCTTCACGAAGCAGCCAGGCGGATAGATCCCGAACTCCTTGATCAGGGCGGAAGCCAGCGCGTCGCCCTGCCCTTCCATGAACAACTCGCGCGCTGCATGGTTGGCAGGCAACGCCGGGCGACCCGCGCGCAGGCTGATCTTCGCCGTGAAGACATCGGCATGCCTCAATGCGCAGGCGAGTTCGGACACCTGTGCCAACGCGTGGGGGTAGCCGCTGCCGCCCGGGAGCTCGTGGTGCTGGGCCACCGCCTGCAACCATTCCTGATCGTCCACCCCCGCGGCGCTCAGCATCTGCACGCCGGCCAGCGGATGTGCCCGGACCTCGGCCTGCTGGTTTTCGGTGAGCGGCATCGACTGTGCGGCAAGCCTGCCTTGCAGGTCGATCATCGCGATGTTCATTGTCAAGGCGGCCTTGACGAGCGTGAGCACGCGCGCGTCGCCCCATCCCAGCCTTTGCCCCATCAGCAGGCACACCAGCGCCACGTGCACGGAATGGGTGACGCCATAGAGCGCATGCCGGTTCGGGTCCTGTCGCAGCACGAGGTAGATGCCGATGTCGGCATCGCGTCGTGCCAGGTCGATCAGGGCACGCGCCAGTTCATCGACGGCGCCCGGGAAGTTCGCCTGCGTCGTCGACGAGCGCAGCACATGCGCGAGCCGCATCAGCAGGTGCTCCCACATGCCGAAGAGGTTTTCCGACGGGGCGTCGGCCTCGCGTCGTCGCACCGCCTTCATTTCCTCTTCGTCGACGAAGGCCCCTCGCGACAGCAGAGCGTCCATCTGCGCCTGGTTGGTCAACACCTGACCCCGCGCCAGCAGGAGCTTGCCGTGCGCATCGCGGATGCCCCATGGCAAGGGAATGCCGAGTCGCACCTGGTCCTGGACGAGCTGCAGTAATTGCATGCCGCCTCCTCCCCGCCCACAGGCGGGCGTGAGCTGCGTGACCTCCCCGTACACGATCCGTCTCTCGGTTTTCGGCCAACCGCCGGAAAACTTGAACAGGGTCAACAGTGAGCACCTGCCAGCGGTGCGGGACTGCTCAGGAGCGTTGCGACAGATGCCGGGAAATCTGCTCCGACAAGTGCTGGGCCAGTACCCGCCTTTCGGCATGACGAGTACCCTGGGCCTCGAGGAAGCTGACGTGCACGCGAAGCGAGCGCGCGCTTGCCACCCACCATAACGACTGCAGCAGGCTGGTGTCGCCCACGTACGCCGCGGCCGGGCTCACTGCGTGGTGTGCGTCGCTGTAGCGCAGCGCGATGGGCTGCACCGGGGTTTCGGTCGCGATGGCGGCCTGCAGGATGTTGGCGTGGAAGGGCAGCAGCACGTGACCGTCGGACGTCGTGCCCTCCGGAAACACCGCCACCGTGTCGCCTGCCCGCAGCGCCTCGGCCACCTGGTGCACGACCCGCAGCGCGTCCCTGCGGCGCTCGCGCTCGATGTAGAGCGTATCGGCCGCCGAGACCAGGCGGTTCAGCAGCGGCCAGTC
Organism: uncultured Caldimonas sp.; assembly: GCF_946480305.1. The sequence goes on along the minus strand of NZ_CAMLJQ010000007.1, from coordinate 119,193 downwards.
CTTGACCTCCGCCTTCGACACGAAACGTGCCGGGGCGACCGCGTTGATGGCCACGATGTCGAGCCACGAGACGTGGTTGGCGATGAAAAGCTTGGCGCCCGGGCGCGGCACGCCCTCCACGGCGAGCGCAATGCCGGCCACGTCGAGCAGCTTCCTCGACCACCACAGCACGCGCTCACGACGCCCGGCTGCATCGAGTCGGCGAAAGCGCAGCAGCACGATGGCCAGCCCGTGCAGCACGTGGATGACCACGCGGACCAGCCGCAGCACGGCGCGCATGTTCGTGGTGATCAGGCGGGCGCGGGGCCGGCCTCGTAGGCCACCTGCCCGGCCACGATCGTCCAGCGCACGCGGCCCGGCAGCTCGTAGCCGGTGAACGGACTGTGGCGGCCCTGGCTCTTGAATTGCGCCGGCTCGACCTGCCAGTTCGCCTCCGGATCGAAGAGGCACAGGTCGGCCAGGCCGCCTTCCACCAGGCGACCGGTGCTGGACGCGAGCGAGCCGATCGCATCGCCGAGCACGCGCACCGGCTCGCTGGTGACGACGGCGAGCGGACGCATCAAACCCACGCCTGCTTCCTGACCCCACTTCAGCGCCAGGCTCAGCAGCAGCTCCAGCCCCGTCGCGCCCGGTTCGGCCTCGCCGAACGGCAAGGTCTTGGCATCTTCGTCGACGGGCGTGTGATCGCTCACCAGCGCGTCGATCGTGCCGTCGGCCAGCGCGTCGCGGATCGCGTCGCGGTCGCGCTGCTGACGCAGCGGCGGTGTCAAGCGCATCGCGGCATTGAAATACCCGATGTCCACATCGGTCAGGTGCAGGTGGTTCACGCTGACGTCGCAGGTGACGGGCAGGCCCTCCTGCTTCGCCGCACGCACCAGGGCGAGGCCGGCTGCGCTGCTCAGCCGGCAAAGATGCACGCGGGCACCGGTTGCGCGCATCAGCTCGAAGATGGTGTGCAGCGCAATCGTTTCGGCGATGACCGGCACGCCGGACAGCCCGAGGCGGGTCGCGACGGCACCGCTGGCCGCCACGCCCTTGCCGAGGTGCGCATCCTGCGCCCGCAGCCACACGGTGTAGCCGAAAGTGGCGGCGTATTGGAGCGCACGCTGCAGCACCTGCGTGTTCTCCAACGCAACGTCCGCCTGCGAAAAGCCGACGCAGCCGGCTTCGGTGAGTTCGGCCATTTCGGTCAGCGCTTCGCCCGCCAGCCCCCGGGTCAACGCGCCCAGCGGATACAACCGCGACTGGTTCAGGTTGCGTGCCCGGAACTTCAGCATCTCGACGAGACCGGGCTCGTCCAGCGGCGGGTCGGTATCGGGCAGGCAGACGAGGCTGGTCACGCCGCCCGCCACGGCCGCGGCCATCTCGCTTTCGAGCATGCCTTCATGCTCGTGGCCGGGCTCGCGCAGGCGCGCGGCGAGGTCGACCAGGCCCGGCGCCACCACGAGGCCGGTCGCGTCGATTTCGCGGTCGGCATTGAAATCGGCGCTGACGTCGCCCAGCGAGACGATGCGGCCGGCCGCGATCGCGACATCGCCGGTGCGGTCCAGTGCGGTGGCCGGGTCGATGAGGCGGCCGTTCTTGATGAGGATCTTCATGTGTTGCTGCCCCTGCTGCGCTCAAGCCTCGTTGCCCGCGATGATGGACATCACCGCCATCCGCACGGCAATGCCGAAGGTCACCTGCGGCAGGATCACGCTCTGCTTGCCGTCGGCCACCGCCGAGTCGATCTCGACACCCCGGTTGATCGGGCCCGGGTGCATCACGATGGCATCGGGCTTGGCATAGGCGAGCTTCTCGGGCGTGAGGCCGAAGTTCTTGAAGAACTCGCCCGCCGACGGCAGCAGCGCGCCGCTCATGCGCTCGTTCTGCAGGCGCAGCATGATGATCACGTCGGCGTCCCGGATGCCTTCCTTCATGTCGTGGCACACGCGCACGCCCATCTCCTTCAGGTCGCCGGGCACCAGCGTCTTCGGGCCTACGACGCGCACCTCGGGCACGCCGAGCGTGGTCAAGGCATGGATGTCGGAGCGCGCCACGCGCGAGTGCACGATGTCGCCGACGATCGCCACCGTGAGGTTGGTGAAATCCTTCTTGAAGTGCCGGATCGTGTACATGTCCAGCAGGCCCTGCGTCGGGTGCGCGTGGCGGCCGTCGCCGGCATTGACGACGTGCACGTGCGGCGCGCAGTGCTGCGCGATCAGGTAGGGCGCGCCGGACTCGCTGTGCCGCACGACGAACATGTCGGCATGCATCGCCGACAGGTTGGCGATGGTGTCGAGCAGGCTCTCGCCCTTGGCCGTGGACGAGCGCGCGATGTCGAGGTTGATCACGTCGGCGGACAGCCGTTTTGCCGCGATCTCGAACGTGGTGCGCGTGCGCGTGCTGTTCTCGAAGAACAGGTTGAACACGCTCTTGCCGCGCAGCAGCGGCACCTTCTTGACCTCGCGGTCATTGACGCTGAGGAAGGTCTCGGCCGTGTCGAGGATGTGGTGGATCACCTGGCGCGGCAGGCCCTCGATCGACAGCAGATGGATCAGCTCGCCGTTCTTGTTGAGCTGCGGGTTGCGCTTGTAGAGCATGACGGCCTCTCGGGGTCTCGTTCCTGGTGTGTGTTCAGAGCTGCAGCGCGTTGATGTCGAAGCTGAAGCGCCCCTGGTCGTCGCGCGCGAGCGAGAGCCGCTGCGTCGGGGGCAGCGACACGCGCGCGGCCGAGAAAGCCGGCTGGATGGGCAGCTCGCGCCCGCCGCGGTCGACCAGCACCGCGAGCGTGACGCTCGCGGGCCGGCCGAAGTCGAACAGCTCGTTGAGGACCGCGCGCGTGGTGCGGCCGGTGTAGAGCACGTCGTCGATCAGCAGGATGTGGCGGTCCTTCACGTCGAACGGCAGCTTGGTGTGGTCGGCTCCGCCGGACAGGCCGCGCGATTCGAAGTCGTCGCGGTGCAGGGTGCTGCTGATCACGCCGTGCTCGCCCGGCAGCCCCAGGTCGCGCTGCAGCCGCTCGGCCAGCCACGCGCCGCCCGACCAGATGCCGACCAGCACGGCATCGGGACGCATCACGCCGCGCAGGCCGTTCTTGAGGTCGAGGTACAGCGCTTCAGCGTCCAGGTGCAAGGTGCTCATGGTGTCGTCGTCCGCAGGAATTGTTCGAGGATGATGCCGGCTGCCGCGGCATCAGCATCTCGTGCGCCGGCAGCGTGGGCTTCGGTCGTGGTGTAGCGCTCGTCGACTTCGTGCACCGGCAGCCGGAAGCGGCCGTGCAACTGCCGCGCGAAGCGCCGGGCGCGGGCCGTGTTCTCGTGCTCGGCGCCGTCCGGGTGGAAGGGCACGCCCACCACCAGCGCGTCCGGCTGCCATTCGTCGATGAGGCGGCCGATCGCGGCAAAGCGCGCGTCGCCTTCGGCCGCGATCGTGCGCAGCGGTTGGGCGGCGCCCGTCAGCGAGTTGCCGGATGCGACGCCCACGCGCTTGAGCCCGTAGTCGAAAGCAAGAAAGCTGCGGGGGCGGTCGGGCAGGTCGGCGGGTGCGTCAGGCCTGACGAGGCTCATGCGTGCCCCGCCTCCTGCATCAGCATGCTCGGGTGCACGCCGAGCAGCGACAGCGCGCGCTCGTAGCGCCGCTCGACCGGCGTGTCGAAGATGACTTCGGGCTCGGCCGAGACGGTGAGCCAGCCGTTGCGGGCGATCTCGTCCTCGAGCTGGCCGGCGCTCCAGCCGCTGTAGCCCAGCGTCACCAGCACCTTCTTGGGGCCGGCCCCGTTGGACAGCGCCTCGAGCACGTCCTTGCTGGTGGTCATCTCCAGCCCGCCCGGAATGGAGAGCGAGGAGTTGTAGTGCCCGCCCACCGGCTCATGCAGCACGAAGCCGCGCTCGGTCTGGACCGGGCCGCCAAAGAACACCGGCGTCTCGGCCAGGTCTTCACGGTCGAGCGTGAGCTCCACCTTCTCGAACAGGTTGCGCAGCTTGATGTCGATCGGCTTGTTGATCACCAGGCCGAGCGCGCCCTTGTCGGTGTGTTCGCACAGGTAGACCACGGCGCCGGCAAAGGTGTCGTCGGCCATGCCGGGCATGGCGATCAGGAACTGATTGGTGAGGTTGATGCTGGCAGGGTCGGCGGCCATGCGCGGATTCTATTCCTCTGCGAACATCGCCCCTCATGGAGAAAGTCCTCGATTCGGCGCTGGTCTGGTTCCGTCGCGATCTGCGGGCGCATGACCACGCCGCCCTTTATCACGCGCTGAAAGCGGCCCGGCACGTCTGGTGCGTCTTCGTGTTCGACACCGAAATCCTCGACGCGCTGCCGCGCGCCGATCGACGGGTGGAGTTCATCCGCGACAGCCTGGTGGAGCTGGACGAGGGGCTGCGTGAGCTGGGCCGGCAGCACGGGCGCACCGACGTGGGGCTGATCGTGCTCCACGGCAAGGCGACCGAGTGGATCCCGCGCCTGGCCGTCGACCTGCACGTGCAGGCGGTCTATGCGAACCACGACTACGAGCCGGCCGCACACGCCCGCGACGCGAAGGTGCGGGGCATGCTGGCCGACTTGGGCGTGATGCTGCATACGACGAAGGACATCGTCGTCTTCGAGACCGATGAGGTGCTGACCGCCGCCGGCACCTGCTACAGCGTCTTCACGCCCTACAAGAACGCGTGGTTGAAGAAACTCGCGCCCTTCTACCTGAAGCCCTACCCGGTGGCTCGCCATGCCGCGGCGCTGGCACCGCGGCCCGAGCACCACCGCCGCGCCGTGCCCACGCTCGACGCGATCGGATTCGAACCCACCAACCTGCACCAGCTGAAGGTGCCACCAGGCACGAGCGGCGGATACGAGCTGCTCGATGACTTTCTGGAGCGCATCGACCGCTACGACGAGACGCGGGACTTCCCTGCCGTGAAAGGACCGAGCTACCTCTCGGTGCACCTGCGTTTCGGCACGGTGTCGATCCGCGAGGTGGCGCAGCTCGCGTGGGAGCGCAGTGCGGCCGGCTCGCGCGGCGCGCAGGTGTGGCTGTCGGAACTCGTGTGGCGGGATTTCTACCACCAGATCCTGCATCACCACCCCCGGGTGGTGGAACACAGCTGGCGCCCCGAGTACGACGCCATCCGCTGGGAGCACGGCAAGCATGCCGACAAGCTGTTCGCGGCCTGGTGCGAGGGCCGGACCGGCTATCCCATCGTCGACGCCGCGATGGCGCAGATCAACCAGACCGGTTACATGCACAACCGGCTGCGCATGATCACCGCCAGCTTTCTGGTCAAGGACCTGGGAATCGACTGGCGCTGGGGCGAGCGCTACTTCGCTGAAAAGCTCAACGACTACGACCTCGCCGCCAACAACGGCGGCTGGCAATGGGCGGCGTCGACCGGCTGCGATGCGCAGCCGTACTTCCGCATCTTCAACCCGGTCACGCAAAGCCAGAAGTTCGACCCGGAAGGCCGGTTCATCCGGCGCTACCTGCCGCAACTCGCGAAGCTGCCCGACGCGGCACTGCATGCGCCGTGGCTGGCGAAGCCGGTGGAGCTGGAAGCGGCGGGGCTGCACCTCGGGCAGAACTACCCGGAGCCGATCGTTTCGCACGAGGACGCGCGGCAGCGAACGCTGCAACGCTTTGCCGTGGTACGGAAACCGCCGTCCTGACGCCTGGTGCCGGCGTCAGAACAGCTCGATGTCGCCGACCTTGGTGGAGTCTTTCAGCAGGCCCTGGCGGATCAGCTCGCCATGACCGCACACGCGGTTGCGGCCGTTCTGCTTGGCGTAGTACACCGCCTGGTCGGCGCGCTCGAAGGCGCCGCTGGGCGCATCGCCCGGCAGCACCTCGGTGAAGCCGACGCTGGCGGTCACCTTGCCGACCTGCGGGAACTGGTAGTTCTCCATGTTCTGGCGCAGGCGCTCGAAGGCTCCGGCCGCGTCCTCCTCGCCGGCACAGCGCAGCAGCACGACGAATTCCTCGCCGCCGAAGCGATAGAGCCGGTCCTGGAAGCGGAAGGTACTGCGCAGGATGCGCGCGACCAGCAGCAGCACCTCGTCGCCGATGAGGTGGCCGAAGCGGTCGTTCACCAACTTGAAGTGGTCGATGTCGACCACCCCCAGCCAGTGGCGCGTGCCGGAAGGGTCGTGCCGGCGCTCGTCCGCGCCCGTCGCGCTCGACGCCGCCGGGCCGTGCGCGGTCTTGAGAAACGCCTCGTCGAAGGTCTTGCGGTTCAGCAGGCCCGTCAGCGTGTCGCGCTCGCTGTAGTCGAGCAAGCCATGGAAGTTGCGGTAGATGCGCAGGATGCTGTTGACCATGCGCTGGGTCCCGGCGCTGAGCGGCACGTCGGTGCGCACCTCGATCACGCCCACCGCTTCGCCTTCCGCAAGCAACGGGAACAGCGTCATGCGACCGTTCTCCACGTCACCGCAAACCACTGCCTGTGCCTCGAGACAGTCGCACCGCAGCGGGGCGGTGTCCCGCCCTGGCAGGTCTTCGAAGGCGACCCAGGGGGGGTCGGAGACGGCGGTCACCTGGTCATGCTGCAGTCGGGCACGCAGGAGCCAGCGGGATTCCGCATCCTCGCCCACCAGCTTGTAGACCGCCACCTCGCGCGGATGCAGCAGGTCCATCAACGCGTGCGCCAGCGTCACGTCCAGCAGGTCGCGATCGCGGTACCCGGTGAGGGCGGCAAGGTGGTCAATGGCCTTCGGCATCACAGTGTCAGCGTACGAGCAAAGCGAGGCCGAAGCGGCAGCACATGCCGCCTCAGGCCGTCGCCTGCGTCATCTGCGCTTCAGCAGCATAGCGACCGATCAGCGCGAGAAGCTCCTCTTCGCTATAAGGCTTTCCGAGGTAGTGATTCACGCCCAGCTCCGCGGCGTAGTCGCGGTGCTTCTGCGCGATGCGCGACGTGATCATGATCACCGGCAGGTGCGCCAGACGGGCGTCGCCGCGAATGTTGCGCACCAGGTCGAAACCGTCCATGCGCGGCATCTCGATGTCGCTCAACACGACCGCCGGCCGCTCCTCGCTCAGGCGCTCCAGTGCTTCCAGGCCGTCCTTCGCGACAGTGACGCGGTAGCCCTCGCGCGCCAGCAGGCGCTGCGTCACGCGGCGCACCGTCAGCGAATCGTCGACCACCAGCACCAGCGGCGCCACCGGCACCTCCGGCTGCACCGCCTGGACCACGACGGCCTCCTGCGCCGCCGCGTCCGCGGAAGGCAGCAGGGACGCCGCCGTCATCGCACGGGCGGCCTCGCCATACACCGTCGCCAGGGCCACCGGGTTGTAGATCAACGCCACCGCGCCGGAAGCCAGCAGCGTCATGCCGGCCAGGCCGGGCAGGCGAGACAGCTGGGGGCCGAGGTTCTTGACCACGACTTCCTGGTTGCCGAGCACTTCGTCGACGTGCAGGGCCACACGCTGCTGAGCGCTTCGGATCACGATGATCGGCACCGTGCGGCCGATCTCGGTGCCACGCGCACTGGACTGCAGCAACGCGCCGAGCCAGAAGAACGGCATCGCCTGCTCGCCCATCGAATAGACGCCGGACTCATAGCAAGCCGCCAGATCCTTCGCAGTGCCACGGCGCACGATCTCGATCAGGTTCGACGGCACGCCGACGACCACCTGGCCGCAGCGCATCATCACCACCTGCGTCACGGCCGTGGTCAGCGGCACCACCAGCTTGAAGCTGGTGCCCTGCCCCGGGCTGGTCGCGGTTTCGATGCGTCCGCCCATCGCGTTCACGTCGGAGCGCACCACGTCCATGCCGACGCCACGGCCGGCCAGTTCGGTCACGGTGTCGGCGGTCGAGAAGCCGGGCGTGAAGATCAGGTTGGCCAGCTCCGCATCGGTCGCCTGCGCATCCGCGGGCAGCAGGTTCATCTGCTGGGCACGCTGGCGGATCTTGTCGAGGTGGAGGCCCGCGCCATCGTCGCGGAACTCGATCGACACTTCGTTGCCTTCCTGATGCAGCGACACGATGATGGTGCCCACCGGGTCCTTGCCGGCCGCCGAGCGCACCTGAGGGGCTTCGATGCCGTGCGTGACGCAATTGCGCAGCAGGTGTTCGAAGGCAGCGGTCATCCGCTCCAGCACGCCGCGGTCGACTTCAATCGAGCCGCCGACGATGTCCAGGCGCACCTGCTTGCCGGTTTCCTTGGCAGCCAGCCGCACGACGCGGTACAGGCGCTCGGACAGGCCCTCGAACTCCACCATGCGCGTGCGCAGCAGGTCGTCCTGCAGGTCGCGCGTGAGGCGGGCCTGCGCAGCCAGTTCGTCTTCGGTGGTCTGCAGCGTGCGCTGCAGCGTGCGCTGCACCGTGGCCACGTCGTTGACCGACTCGGCCATCATCCGCGTGATCTCCTGGAAGCGCGTGAAGCGGTCGAACTCGAGCGGATCGAAGGTCTGGCCTTCGGCCTTGGCGGCCTCCATGCGCGAGCTCATCTGCGTCTCGGCCTGCAACTCGATGTCGCGCAGCTGCTGACGCAGACGCTCCAGGTTGTCGGTCAGGTCGGTCAGCGAACCCTTGATCTGCGTGACCTCGGACTCCAGGCGCGCGCGGGCAATACTCACCTCACCCGCCTGGTTGACCAGACGGTCGAGCAGTTGTGCACGCACCCGCACCGCGGCGTGTTGGCCAGCGCCCGCGGGCCGTGCCGGCTGTGCGGCGACGGCCGGCTTGGCGGCGGAGAAGCGGGACCAGTCGATGTCCTGACCGGCCGGCGCGCTGGGCAGCGGCTCGGCCGGGGCCGGCACTTCAGCGACGGCAGGTGGCGCTTCTGCCGGCGCCTCATCAGCCGGAATGTCGGCCGACAGCGGAGCAGGCGCCGATGTGAAGAACTCACCCTCGGGCTCGTGCTCCTCGACCAGTGCGGCAGGCGCTTCCAGCGGCAGTGTCTGCACCGCGGCGGTCGCTTCGGCATAGGCCTGGGCGTCGTGCGAGCGCAGCGCCTCGAACACCGCGGCCAATGCGTCCACACGCGCCTGCAGCGGCTCCATGTCGGCAGCCGAGATGTCGCCGTGCACGAGCAGGCGCTCGATCGCCGTTTCGAGGCGGTGCGCCATTTCGCCCAGGCGCATCGCGCCTGCCAAGCGTGCGCCACCCTTGAAGGTGTGCAGCGTGCGCATGCAGGCGTTCGCGTGCTTCAGTTCCTGCGGCTCGTTGAGCCAATCACGCATTTCGCCGGCCAGTTGCGGCAGCAGATCCTGGCCCTCTTCCTCGAAGATCGGGAACAGGTCGGCGTCGACTGCATCGACCGCATCGATGTCGTCATCGATGTCGATGCCACCCGGCAGGCCGGTGACGTGCGTGGGCACCTGCGTGACCTTGTCGAGCGCGGCGAGCTGCTTGAACTCTGCCTTGCCCAGCTCGAGCGGCGCAAGCGCCGAAAACTGCGGCTCGACCGGTGCCGGCGTTGCGCTCTCGGCCAGTGGAGGCTGCGGCTCGGCGGCGGCCTCGACGACCGGCGTTTCTTCTGCCAGCGCCGCTTCTTGTGCGGGTGCCGGCTCGGCGGCTTCGCTCACGTCGGGCAGCGCCAGATCAACCGCCAGCGGTGCCTCGGAAGCCGGTGCCTCGACTTCGACCCTGAGCGTCTCCTCGGGGCGGTCCAGCCCGCCGGTGCTGTTCATCTCGTCGCGCTGCAGGCGGGCGTTGACGGCCTCCAGCAGGCGAGCGGATTCGAGTTCGTGCGCCGACAGGCGCTCCAGCAGCTCAGGCGCCGGCTCCTTCAGGAACCCGGCAGCGAACTGGTGCAGCAGGCGGCGGATCTCCTCGGCCGCATCGACGAACAACCGGGCCTCCTCGGCCGAGCCGCTGCCGATGGCTTGCGAGCGCATCAGGGCGTGCTCCAGCCGGCGAGCAAGTTGCGAGAGGTCGCTGAAGCCGACGGTCGAGGAACTTCCGGCCAGCGAGTGCGCCAGCGCGATCGGCGTTTCGCCGATCGGACGATGCAGCTCCATCGCCCACTCCGCCACCTCGGTGGTCAGCCGGCGCGACAGTTCGTCGGCTTCGGTCAGGTAGATGTTGAACAGAGGGATGCTGATCCGCAACGGCCCGACGATCTTGACCTGATCGTTGCTCGGTTCGCTGGCAGCGGCAGGCTCGTCGGACGGCGCCGCGCCGGGCACCTCCGACGCGACGGCTTCCAGGGGCTCGCCCGGCGTGGCCACCACGGCTTCGATGATCGGCTCTTGCGCGGTCGGTTCGAGCGAGCCGAGGTCGAGGTCGAACGACACGTCCAGTGCCGGCAATTCGCCGGGAATGGTCGCGACGGCCGGTGTGGCGTCGGTCGACAGCTCCAGCGATTCGATGCCCGGTTCTGCCGCTGCTACGCCGGCATCGTCGCCGTCGAGCAACAACCCTTCGTCGAGTTGCAGCACCTCGATCGATGCCACCTCGGGCTCGGCCTGCGGCACCGCCGCACCGCCCTCGAATTCGTCGAGGCGGATCTCCAGCTCGGGCAAGGCGAACGGCTGCTCGGCAAGCGGTTCGGCTGGTGCAGGAGCAGGGGCTACGGCCGGGGCCTCGGCGGGCATCGACGCCGGTTCTTCTGCCGCGCCCAGAGGCACGCGGCGACCCTCGATGCGCAATGCATCGGCCACTGCACGCACGGGTGCGCTGTGATGCGTGGGTTCGCTGCGCGCGGCGATCTCGTCGATCCAGTGGCCCAGGTAGGTCAGCACCTCCTGCGTCAGCCCGAGCAGCTCTTCGCTGGCCGGCCGCTGTTCGGCGAGCCAGGCGTTGTACAGCTGCTCGCAGGCCCAGCCGGCTTCGCCGAACTCGTTGAGGCCCACCATCCGCGAACTGCCCTTCAGCGTGTGGAAGGAGCGGCGCACCACGGTGAGCTGTTCGATGTCGTCCGGCTCGCTTTGCAACTGTGCGAGCGCTTCCCGGGCGTTGCCCATGACTTCCTGGGCTTCCTCCAGGAAGATGTCGCGCATCTCGTCGTCTTCTTCGAGACCGGAACTGGCAGCAGGGGCCGGCGCCGGCACGGGAGCCGGGCGCGGTGCCGGGGCGGCCACCACCGGTTCAGGCAATGGCTCGAGCGTGGCCGCATCGGAGGCGGTAGCGACGAAATCGGCCATGGCCTGGGCGACGTGCTCGCGGGCCTCCTGCTCGTCGGCCTGCCCCAGTTCGACCTGTTCCACGGCCTCCTGGGCAGAAGCCACCGTCGCCACCAGTGCGGGCTGGTCGGCCACGATCACTTCCTGCGACAGCTTCAGCAGCTCGGCGGAGACCTCCTCGAGCGGCATGTCCTGACTCACCACCGTTTCGGCGAGCGTCTGGGCCTGCTCGATCACGCGCGGCTCGACGACGAGCACCGGCACTTCGGGTGCCGCCGGTTCAGCCGCCGGCGCCGCCGCCTCGCTGCGCCCCATCACCGGACGCAGTTCGCCACGCTCCGCGTCGTACACGAACAGCGACTTCGCCATCTGCGGCTGGTAGCTGAGCATGTCGATCAGGAAGCCGAGCGCCCCCAGGTTGCCGGCCAGACGATCGAAGGTGCCGGTTTCGGCCGCGCGGACCGGGTCGACCTCGGTGGCGATCAGTTCGTCGACGACGTCGCGCATCTTCAGCACGGCATGCGAAGCCTGCTCCATGCCGAGCACGGACAGCACGCCGCGCATCGCCGTCAGCTGACCCGGTACCGGCATCAGCACGCTGCGATCGGACGGGTCGCGGAAGAACTGATCGATGTTCTTCTCGGCGTCGGTCAGCGAGGTGCGCAGCTCCTGCACCACGCTGCCCATCGTCTGGCGATCGGACACGCGGCGGTACAGATCCTCCATCCAGGGCTCGAGCGGCTCGGGCGGCTGACCGTTGCGCACCGACTCGATGCGCTCGGCCATGCGGGCGGTGCGACCTTCCTGCTCGGGATGGTCGAAGTCGGCGTCTTCGAGCGACGCCTCCAGGTAGAGCACGCTGGTCGCCACTTCCATCGCGAGCGACGGCACCGGACTCGCATTGCTTTCGACCGTCTGCTGCACCGCGCGCTGCAGCGCGTCGGCCAGTGCTTCACCCGACGGGTAGATCTTGCGCAGCGAGTCTCCGACCAGGCTGAACTGCTCGTTGAGCCCGGACATGCGGTGCATTTCGCCGCCGGCCACCGCCGACCACGAATCCTTGGCCGCCGCCACGCGCTTGCGCGCCTGAGCCAGCAGCGACGGGTCGAACCGGCCCAGGTACGACACCTCGTAGTCCACCGGTTGATAGCTCGCCAGGCCATAGCCAGCCAGTACCGCAGCCAGGCGCGGCGCACGGGCTTCATCGGCTGGGGCGCACTGGGCACAGAAGAACAGCAGGTCCTGCGCGAGCCGGTCGGACACCGCCGACTCGCCGCGCTCGAACATGCCGAACTGCGCGAGGATGCGAGACGCGACGCGCTTCGTGTAGAGGTCAGAGCGCAGCACGCCCTTGGCCTGCGCTTCGAAGAAGGCCGCTGCGAGCTTCCAGAACGTGCCCACCTGCAGACTCACCGGCCCGCTGGCGAGCCCGGCGCACAGGTCGCTCATCTGCCGCGCGGAAGCGGGCGACGGGCCACGCATCAGTGCGAGCAGCAGCCTTTCGAACTCGCTGCGCGTGGCGTCGTCTGCGCCACGCGGGGCAGCGTCACGCAGCACGGGCAACTCGGCCCACCGCCAGTCGACGTTCCACAGGTCGGCCGGGTGCACGCGATCTGCGCCGGCCAGTTCCTGCACGCCCCGGTACTGCGGGAAGAGCGAAACCGACGAGACGTCCTTGCCTGAAAGCACGCGCGAGAGATAGTCCAGCAAGCCGAACGAGGCCTTCTCGATTGCCTCGACAGCCGCCAGCGTCAGCTTCTGCGGTTTCTGCACGTAGCGTTGCACGGCTGCCTCGGAGGCGCGCAGCAGTGCTGCGGCTGCCGGCATGCCGACCAGCTCCAATGCACCCACGCCCTGGTGCAGTTGCTGTCGTGCAGTGCGCAGCACGGCCGGATCGACATCGTCGACGTCCGACCCGGCCACGCCTTCGGATTCCTTCAAGAAGCGACGCAGCGCCTTGTGCGCAGCATCGAGCGACTTGCGCAGCTCCTCCTGCACCCAAGCCAGAGAGCTCAGGTCGTCGCTGGTCATCGTGTCGCGGTTGCTGTCCATCCAGTGCCCCGTGGGGAATATGTCTTACAAGAAAACCAGGTCCCATTGGAAGTAAGGGCGGCCAGGCCGCCCCTACTTCTTGCGGCGTTCAGCCGATCTTGAATCGTGACACCGACTGTTTCAGCTCTTCTGCGGACTTCGACAACTCCCGCACCAGCTGCGCTGTCGAGCGGGTACCTTCACCGGTCTGCTCCGTCACCGCGAAGATGTGCTGGATGTTGCCGGCCACCACGTTCGCCGATTCGGCTTCGCGCAGTGCCTGGTTCGAGATGTGTTCGATCAGTTCTGCGAGCTGGCGCGACACGCGGTCGATCTCGCCGAGTGCGGCACCGGCCGCGTCGGACAGCTTCGCCCCTTCGACCACACCCTGCGTGGAGCGCTCCATGGCCGCCACGGCATCCTGCGTGTCGGTCTGAATGGTCTTCACGAGTGCCGCAATCTGGCGCGTGGCGTCGGCGGAGCGTTCAGCCAGCCGCTGCACTTCTTCCGCAACCACCGAGAAGCCCCGGCCCGCTTCACCGGCCGACGCGGCCTGGATGGCGGCGTTCAGCGCCAGCACGTTCGTCTGCTCGGTAATGTCGGAAATCAGCTCGGTGATTTCACCGATCTCCTGCGACGACTCGCCCAGCCGCTTGATTCGCTTCGAGGTTTCCTGGATCTGGTCGCGGATCGCGTTCATACCGCCGATGGCGTTCTGCACCGCCGCGCGGCCCGACGCGGTGGCGTCCAGCGATTGGCGGGCCACCTGGGCCGACTGCTGGGCCTGCGCAGACACCTCGTTGATTCGGCCTGCCATCTGGAGCACCGACTCGCCGGTGTCGCGGATCTCGCGCAGCTGCTCGGTCGACGCGGCCAGCAGTTCGGTCGACGTGGCTTCCACCTGCTGCGTCGTTTCCGTCACGCGTGACACCGTGCCCTGCACCTGCGACACCAGCGTGCGCAGCTCTTCCACCGTGTAGTTCACCGAGTCGGCGATGGCGCCGGTGATGTCTTCCGTCACCGTGGCTTGCTGCGTCAAGTCGCCTTCGGCCACCGTCTGCAGTTCGTTCATCAACCGCAGAATGGCCGCCTGGTTCGCGTCGTTGACGCGCTTGGCTTCCTGCTCCTGCCGCTCGGCCTCGAGTCGCTGCTGTTCAGCGATCACGGCGCGCTGGCGCTGGTCTTGCAGGTACGCATAGGCCAAGCCGCTGATACCGAGCAGCGCCAGGGCCAGCGAGACAGCCACGAAGATCAGGTTGGCGGTACCGAAGCCGGCTTCGCCGGACAGGCGTTCCTGCACCGATTCGAGGCCCTTGCGCAGCGGTTCGCTGTCCGCAATGATCGCCGCCTGCGCTTCACGCGCAGACACCAGACCCTGCAGGTTGCCCAGAATCGCACCGGCTTGCGTGCGGGTCTGTTCGTACAGCTCCAGCAGCGCCTGCAGGCGTTCCTTCGTCTGCTCGTCCTTCGTGCCGGGCAGGCGCAGTTCCGGGCTGCCTTCGGCCAGGCCCTGCGCGATCTCGCGGAAGGAGTTCAAGTCCTTGCCCAGCAGGAACACGGCTTCCGGGCTCACGCCTTCCATCGTCAGGAACTCGTTGGCCGACTTACCGATACGCTGCGTCAACATCACGAGCTGGCCGGCGGCGGAGATTTCTGCCGGCGAAGCGTTCTGCTGGAGCTTCAGCGAGGCCACGGTCTCGGCGATCTCGAGCAGGTCGGACGACTGGCGGTTGATCGCGCGCAGCGCCTGACCCACCTGCGTCAGGATCTGCTGCTGCGAAAGAACGGTGTTCGCGTTCTTCTCGGCGCGATCGACCAGCGGCATCAACGGCTCGAGCACCGTCTGCACGTCCTGGGATGCTGCCGCGAGGCCGGTGGTCGTGTCGCCCTTGTTCAGGCCGCGTGTGTCGCGCGCCAGCACGGAGGCGCTTTCCTTCACCTCGGGGAAGGCCTGCGGACTGCCGATCAGCGCCTGCGAAACCGACTTCGCAAGACGCTGCGACTGCATCAGCGCCTGGCCGGAGGCACCCACCTGGGCCGCGACGCGGTTGGCTGCGGTCTGTGCGAGGAACACGACCACCACCAGACCGAGCAGGCCCGCGCCGGTCAAGGTCCAGAGGATGCGCTGCTGCGTGCTGGCAGGCAGATGGCCGATCAGCGGCACGGCCACCCCGCCGTCACCGTCGCTGCCCGCTTGCATCCGCGTTTCGGCGAACTCGCCAGGCAGCTCCGAAGGAGCCACCTCGGAAATCATCGAAGAGTCGGCCGTCACCGTGGAGGCCGGCGAACGGTCCATCGCCACGGTGCCGTCCGGCCCCGGCAACGGCAGATCGCCGAGTGCCGGGGAAGCCTCATCGAACGGCATGTCCGGCGCATCGTCTTCCGACGACTTCTTGCCAAAACCTTTGAACTTGTTGATGAAACCCATATTTCCCTCTAGCTCTCGCTCGAACTTGGGGCCGTTCAGCCCACGATCCTCAAAAAGGCCTCGTCGCCAGCCAGCGCACTCAGGCTCAGTTCCTGCCACCGCCGGCCCTGGCCGTCACGGTAGCGACCACCGACGAACGCCGGCTTGGCTCGGCCGTCGTCGGCTTCAGCTTGCAACTGTTCCTTGCCGCGCAGGCCGGCCAGACGCTCGACCAGCAGTGCGCAATTGATTTCCAGCATCGGGTTGAACGCCACCAGCCGCGCCTGGTCCCGCAGGCTGTCCGACGGAGCGGCCGTAGCCGCCGTGTTCTTGAATCCCAGAAAGCCCGCCAGGTCCACCACCCCGTGCAGGCCGCCCCGAAGATTCGCTACCCCCAGAAACCAAGCAGCGGTGTGGGGCACCGCCACGAATGCCCCGAAAGGAAAGATCTCGCCGGCGTCCGACAGCGGCAGCAGGAAGCCCTGACCCGCCGACTCCACGGCCAGCCAGTTGGCGGTGCGGGCCTCGGTACGGGCGGCCTGCAAACGTTCGGCCAGCCGGCTTTGCAACTCACGCAGCGCTTCTTTCTTCGCCATTCGTCTCGCCTGTGTCCTTGTGGATCTCGCGCGGGGCGTTCGTTGCGCCCCCGTCGCGTTTAGTCGAACGCGCGGATCTTGGCGATCAGTTCGTCTGCATCAACCGGCTTGACGACGTAGTCGCGTGCGCCCTGCCGCATGCCCCAAACCTTGTCGGTTTCCTGGTTCTTGCTCGTGCACATGATGACCGGCACATCGGCGAAATTCGGATCGCGGGTGATCGCACGCGTGAGCTGGAAGCCGTTCTGACCCGGCATCACGACATCCATCAGGATGAGGTCGGGCTTGTCTTCGGCCAGGCGGCGCATCGCCTCCTCGCCGTTTTCAGCGGTGCGTACTGCGTAGCCCTTCTTGGTCAGCAGCTCGGACAGGAAATGCAACTCCGTCTTGGAGTCGTCCACCAACAGGATCTTCTTGACTGGCATGGCTCAGTTCCTTACAGGTCGCCGCGATCCGAACGCGGCCTCTTCCAACGATTGATTCGGCAAGCCGGTAAACGACTTGCGCCTTGATCTCAAGCCACCCGGCTGCTGTACTGCTCCACCGCCTGGAGCAGCTGGTCTTTCGTGAAGGGCTTGGTCAGGTAGTCTTCGGAGCCCACCATGCGGCCGCGCGCCTTGTCGAACAGCCCGTCCTTGGACGACAGCATGATCACCGGCACCTGCGCGAACTTGGGGTTGCGCTTGATGATGGCGCAGGTCTGGTAGCCGTCCAGGCGGGGCATCAGGATGTCGCAGAAGATCAGGTGGGGCTCATGGTCGTTCACCTTGGCCAGGGCGTCGAAGCCGTCCTCGGCCAGAACCACCTGGTACCCCCCTTGCTTCAGAAAAATTTCTGCGCTTCGGCGTATCGTGTTGCTGTCGTCGATCACCAGCACCTTGGTGGCGGCGTCCGCCGTCGTAGCGTTGTCGCTCACTGACCCCTCTCCTCAACGACTTGCGTGAATTGCGTGGCTAAATCTGCACCATCTCGAAGTCCTCCTTGCGGGCGCCGCACTCGGGACAGGTCCAGTTCATCGGCACATCGCCCCAGGAAGTCCCTGGGGCAATACCATGTTCGGGGTCACCGGCGGCCTCGTCGTAGATCCATCCGCAAATCAGGCACATCCAGGTTCGAGACTCGCTCACTTTGTATCAGTTTCACTACAATGATGCGAGTCATTGTAGCCTTACGAATACACGAAACCGCGAGGGTTTGTGCGAACTTACACGTGATTGTTCACGTGAACTTTGTAACGGCGCCCACCTGCCGAACGGCTTTCCATGACCACTGAATCAGATCTCCAAGAATCCCCGCAAGAGCCCTCGCAGGACATGACCGGTCCGCCTTGCGTCATGACCTTCAACGCCAACGACCCGAGCGGTGCCGGCGGGCTGGGTGGCGACGTGGCGACGATGTCCGCCATGGGCGCCCACCCGCTGCCCATCGTCACCGCCGTGCTGATGCGCGACACCGCGGAGGTCTTCGACCACCACAACATCGACGAGGAAGCGATCGTCGAGCAGGCCCGCAGCATCCTCGAAGACGCCGCCATCTCGGCCTGGAAGGTCGGCTTCCTCGGCAGCGCCGAGGGCGTCAGCGCCGTCGCCGAGGTGCTGAGCGACTACCCTGACGTGCCGCTGGTCTCGCACATTCCCAACCTCGGCTGGATGGAAGAAGCCGACCACGAGGCCTATCACGAGGCCTTTCGTGAGTTGGTGCTTCCTCAGACGGAAGTGCTGGTCGGCAATCACAAGACCCTCACCGACTTCCTGCTGCCCGAGTGGGATGCCGACCGCCCGGCCTCGCCGCGCGAGCTGGCGAACGCCGCCGCCGAGCATGGCACGCGTTTCGTGCTCGTGACCGGCGTGCAGTTGCCCGACCATTTCATCGACAACGTGCTCGCCTCGCCGGAAGGCGCGATCACCGGCGAGAAGTTCGAGCGCTTCGACACCTCGTTCATCGGCGCGGGCGAAACGCTTTCCGCAGCGCTGGCGGCCATGCTGGCCAATGGCGCCGAGCTGCATCTCGCGGCTTCGGAGGCGCTGGCCTTCCTCGACCAGTCGCTCGACGCGGGCTTCCGGCCCGGCATGGGCTCGGTGGTGCCCGACCGCTTCTTCTGGGCCCAACCGCCCGGCGAGGAAGAGGGCGCACAAGGCGGCCCCGACATCGAGACCCCTCAAGACCCCCGACATGTCCACTAACGCAGCCCTGTTCGAGCGCGCCCAGCGCGTGATCCCGGGCGGCGTGAACTCTCCCGTGCGTGCTTTCCGCGCCGTGGGCGGCACGCCGCGCTTCATCCAGCGCGCCGAAGGCGCCTACATCTTCGATGCTGAAGGCAGGCGCTATATCGACTACATCGGCTCCTGGGGGCCGATGATCCTGGGGCACGGCCACCCGGCGGTGCTGGAGGCGGTGCAGAAGGCGGCAGCCGACGGCTTTTCGTTCGGCGCGCCGACCGAGCGCGAGATCGAACTGGCCGAGGAAATCCTGAAGCTGGTGCCGTCGATGGAGCAGGTGCGCCTGGTCAGCTCCGGCACCGAAGCCGCGATGAGCGCGATCCGCCTCGCACGCGGCGCCACCGGACGCGCCAAGTTGATCAAGTTCGAAGGCTGCTACCACGGCCATGCCGATGCCCTGCTGGTGAAGGCCGGCTCCGGCCTTGCCACCTTCGGCAACCCGACCAGCGCCGGCGTGCCACCCGAGGTGGTGCAGCACACGCTGGTCCTGGAATACAACAACGTCGAGCAACTCGAAGAAGCCTTTGCCCTGCACGGCAGCGACTTGGCCTGCGTGATGATCGAGCCGATCGCCGGCAACATGAACTTCGTGCGCGCGAGCGTGCCCTTCATGACCCGCCTGCGCGAGCTGTGCACGCAGCACGGTGCCCTGCTGGTGCTCGACGAGGTGATGACCGGTTTTCGCGTCGGCCTGCACAGCGCGCAGGGCCTGTACGCGAAGCTGATCCCCGGCTTCCGGCCCGACCTCAGCGTGTTCGGCAAGGTCATCGGCGGCGGCATGCCGCTGGCGGCCTTCGGCGGCCCGCGCAGCGTGATGCAGCAACTGGCGCCCACCGGGCCGGTCTACCAGGCCGGCACGCTGTCGGGCAACCCGGTGGCCACCGCCTGCGGGCTCGCCACGCTGAAGGAAATCCAGAAGCCCGGTTTCTTCGAGACACTGGCCGAGCGTACGCGCACCCTCACGGCCGGACTGGCGCAGGCGGCGCGCGATGCAGGCCTCGCGTTCTCGGTCGACAGCGAAGGCGGCATGTTCGGCTTTTTCTTCTTCGACGCGCTGCCCCAGCACTACCAACAGGTGATGGCAACCGACAAGGAGCGCTTCAACCGCTTCTTCCACGGCATGCTCGAGCGCGGCGTCTACCTGGCGCCGGCGTTGTACGAGGCGGGCTTCGTCAGCGCCGCCCACACCGCAGCCGACGTCGACGCGACCGTGCAGGCCGCCCGCGAGGCGCTGCGATAGTTCAAACGGCCGCGGACAGCGCGGCCGTGTTCATCTGGAATTCCGATGCATCTCCACATCCTCGGCATCTGCGGCACGTTCATGGGTGGCATCGCCGCGCTCGCCCGCGAGGCCGGCCATCGCGTGACCGGCTGCGACGCCGGCGTCTACCCGCCGATGAGCGACCAGCTGCGCGCGCTCGGCATCGAGCTGATCGAGGGCTACACCACCGACCAGCTCGAACTGAAGCCTGACGTCTGGGTGGTCGGCAACGTCGTCTCGCGCGGCAACCCGCTGATGGAAGCCATCCTCGACGCCGGACTGCCCTACATCAGCGGCCCGCAGTGGCTCGCCGAGAACGTGCTGCAGGGCCGCCACGTGCTGGCCGTTGCCGGCACCCATGGCAAGACGACCACCACCTCCATGCTCGCCTGGGTGCTGGAGCACGCGGGTCTGCAACCCGGCTTCCTGGTCGGCGGCGTGCCGGAGAACTTCGGCGTTTCCGCCCGCTTGGGCGGAGGCAACACCTTCGTGATCGAAGCCGACGAATACGACACCGCCTTCTTCGACAAGCGCAGCAAGTTCGTGCACTACCGGCCCCGCACAGCCGTGCTGAACAACCTCGAGTTCGACCACGCGGACATCTTCGAGAACCTCGCGGCCATCGAGAAGCAGTTCCACCACCTCGTGCGCACGGTGCCGCGCTCGGGCCGTCTCGTCGTCAACGGCCGTGAGGAATCGCTGCAACGCGTGATAGCCCGGGGTTGCTGGAGCGAGCAGGTGGACTTCGGTTCAGCAGCTGGATGGGCCGCCCAGGGCGAACCGCACGCGTTCGACGTGTTGAAGTCCGGCGAAAAGCTTGCCCGCGTCGAATGGCAACTGCTCGGCGAACACAACCAGTTGAACGCACTGGCTGCCATTGCCGCGGCAGAGCACGTCGGCGTACAGCCCGCGGATGCGGCGCGTGCACTGGCCGAGTTCCGCAACGTCAAGCGCCGGATGGAGCTACGCGGCGAGGCGAACGGCGTGAAGGTCTACGACGACTTTGCCCACCACCCCACCGCGATCCGCACCACCGTCGACGGGCTGCGCCGCAAGGTGGGCTCGCAACGCATCCTGGCCGCGTTCGAGCCGCGCTCGAACACGATGAAGCTCGGCACGATGAAGTCGCAGCTGCCATGGTCGCTCGAGCAGGCCGACCTGGCGTTCTGCCACAGCGGCGGCCTCGATTGGGATGCCAACGAGGCGCTTGCGCCGATGGGCGATCGTGCCCATGTCGAAGGAACGGTGGACGCGCTGGTCGAGCGCATCGTGGCCGCGGTGCGCCCAGGCGATCACATCCTGTGCATGAGCAACGGCAGCTTCGGCGGCATCCACGCCAAGCTGCTCGCCGCCCTCGCCCGGTAAGCGTCGGCGAGGCGGTCCCGCTCAGCTTCGGGTCATCGAAGCCTTCAGCGCCTCGCCCAGCAGCGCCGCGCTGTCCTGCAGGTGCGCCTGCGTCTCGATCGAGAGGCGGCGGTTGGCCGCGGCCTTCTGCAGCTGCGCCTGCAATTGCGTCGCGTTGTAGCGCATCAGGCTCAATGCATCGGGCGGCAGGTTGCCGGAGCCGCGGGTCAGCAGCGTCGTCACGCGTTTCAGGTGCTCGCGCTGCAGGTTGCGGCGCAGGCGGTCGATTTCGGTGCCGGCCTTCAACTCGCTCCACACCGAGTCCTGCACGGTGCGGTACACCTCCTGCAGCGAGATGATCTGCGTCGCCTTGGGCCCCAGGTAATTCGGCAGGTCGAGCAGGCGCGTCGCCACCCCGCCGCTCAGCAAGCGGTCGAGCGCGGAGGTCTGTGCGTTGAGCACGGCATCGGGCACGCTGACGGGGCCCACCGCGCTGCGGTCCAGGTAGTCGGGTGGCAGGCTGCTCAGGAACTCGGGGCGGAAGCGGAAGCTGTCGGTGCTGAACAGGCCGCGCGCCAGCAGTTGCAGTGCCTCGCGTTGCTTGGCCGGCTCCACCGGCGTGTAGGTGCGCCGGGTGCTGGTGCCCGGCAGGTCGCGCACCTGCACCATGCCACCGACGAACTTGCTGGCGAGTTCGGCCGTGCGACCGAGCTGGCGAAAGCCGGTGAGTAGCAGGCGGCGCTGGCGGACCGGATCGTCACCGTACTGCGGCTCGCGCACCTGCACGCGCTGCCACAGCTCCTGCGAGAGCTTCATGCGCTTGTCGGCATAGGCGAGCGGGTCGTCGCTCAGGTCGAAGCGGTTGGCATACGGATCGATGCCTTCGAAGCCGCCAAAGCCGCCGGCGTCGTAGTCGTCTGCATACGCAAGCTGCGGCTCGACGCTGCGCGCGGCAATGCGCGCCAGCTCCGTCGGTTCCTTCTCGGGCTCGATCGGCTTGTAGGCGTATTCGATGGCCCAGTAGTCATAGGGGCCGAGCGTGGCGTTGTTGTAGGCGCCCTGGCGCTCGCCCTTCAACGCCAGGTTGAAGGCGTTGTAGTCCATCACGGAGCCCGAGATGCCGTTGGCCTGCGTATAGGCGCTGTCCGACAGCAGCCCGCGCTTGACCACCGACGAGCCTTTGAAGTTGTGCTTGAGGCCCAGGGTGTGGCCCACCTCGTGCATCACGGTGTCCTTGATGACCGATTGCACGAAGGCCTCGGCCTCGGGGCCGTCGGCATCGAACTCACCGCGCTCTTCGAGCGTGTCGAGCACGAAGTCCATCTCGGCCGCCGCCTCCATTGCGTAGTGGCAGGGTTCGTAGCGGTCGCCCCCGTTGCGCCAGGCGGCCGTGACCTGCGCCAGCTTGTCCTGCGAACTCATGCCCGTCTCTTCAACGAAGAAGCGGCGTGAGCTGCGCGTGAACACGTCGGCCATCGAGATGTCGGCGTCGAGGATTTCACCGGTGCGCGGGTCGGAATGGTGCGGCCCGCGGGCAAAGCCGGCATCGGCCCCCACGTACCAGCGGATCGACGCATGGCGCGAGTCGAGCGTGTCCCAGGTGGCGTCGTCGGGCTGCTGGCGCACGACGATCGCGTTCTTGAAGCCGATGCGCTCGAACGCCTTGTTCCATTCGAGCACGCCAGCCTCGACGGACGCCCGATAGCGCTGCGGGATGTTCTTGTCGAGCCAGAAGACGATCGGCTCCTTCGGCTCCGACAGCGCAGCGGAGGCGTCCTTCTTCTCCAGCCGCCAGCGGTTGATGTAGTGCACCCGCGGGTTGGTCTTCAGGTCGGTCGACAGGTCGGTGTGCGCATCGGTGAAGTGACCCAGTCGCGGGTCGGCCCGACGCGGGCGCATCGGCTCGTCGGGCAGCTTGGTGAAGTTGTAGACGAAGCCCACGAAGAAGCTGCGCGGGTCGGGCGTGGTCGACGGCGGGCTCGCCGGGCCGGTGCCGTTGTGCACGGCCGCCGGGATGCGAGGGGTCGAGAAATGCATGCGCACGTTCAGCGTGCTCATGTCGGCACTCGCCCACGACTGCTCGAAGAACGAATTGGTGCGGTCGAAGCTGTAGGGCAGGCGGAAGGCGGCCTCGATGCGGGTCGAGTAGCCGGCAATATCGCCCAACAGGAAGCCCGCGTCGATCAGCACCGATTGCCGCTCCGGGTGCTCCGCGCTGATCACCGGCGTGGAGCCGAGCAGGCTGTCGGAAAAGGCTTGCGCCAGCGCCTGCTGGAGGGGGGCATTGCCCTCGGCCCGGTAGGCCAGGTTGCGGGCGATCAGCTGCATCTGGTTGCCGACGCGCCGGAAGCTGACCACCCAGCTGTTGTCCATCTGGCTGGCGTAGAGGCCGCGCTCGCCCACGGAACTGTGCACGTTGATCGACAGCAGGAAGGGCTGGTCCAGCCGTGCCAGCGGCACCTCGATCCACACCCGCTCGTCCTTGCGCCACAGCGGGAAGAACCCCGGGGATTCCGTCGCGCCCCTGATCACGTCGGCAAAGGGTCGCAGCGACGAATCCGAACGCGCCGCAGCGGGGGCCGCTGCCGCGGGGCGGGCGGCAGCACCGCCGGCTTCGGCCGGTGCAGCCGGGTGCACCTTGGACGGGGCCGGCTCGCTGGACGGAAACATCATCGTTGCGCAACCGCCGAGCGTGAAGGAAGTCACGAGCCCCCCGAGGGCATGCCAACGCGTCCAGAACACTTTCACTACAGATCCTTCGCCGTACTACTCACGCGACGCCATGCTCCGCCGCCAAGCTCGAATCAGTATAGGAAGCGACACCGCCTTTGCAGGCCCCTCATCCAAGGGCACCGGCTTGTGCCCGCCCGGTGCGTGCGTTCCGCCACGATTCGCAAGCCCGCTAGACTGCCTGCTTCTGCCCTTTGTTCCACCCTTGCGCCGACAGCCGTGACTTTCTCCCACCTGCTGTACCTCCATGGCTTCCGTTCGTCGCCGCTGTCGGCCAAGGCGCAGCGCGTGGCGCGTCACGTGGAGCACCTGCGCGCGCAGGGCCGGGCGCTGGAATGGTGGTGCCCCCAACTGGCGCCCTCGCCGGCCGAGGCCATGCGCCACGTGCTCGACGGCATTTCGGGCTGGCCCGCAGACCGCATGGCCGTGATCGGCAGCTCGCTCGGCGGCTTCTATGCCACGGTGGTGGCCGAGCGCGTGGGCTGCCCGGCCGTGCTGCTCAACCCGGCGGTCGACCCCGCGCGCGACCTGGCGCGTTACATCGGCGAGATCGAGGCCTGGCACACGGACGAGCGCTTCTACTTCCGCCCGGAATACGTCGACGAGCTGCGCGCGATGGCCCCCCGGTCGCTGACCCGGCCGCAGCGGTATTTCGCCGTGATCGCCAAGGGCGACGAGGTGCTGGACTGGCGCGAGATGACCGTCCGCTACGAGGGCGCCCGGATCCGGCTGCTGGAAGGCGGCGATCACGCGCTGTCGGACTTCGAAGACCACCTGGGCGCGGTGTTCGACTTCCTCGAGGGCCGGTAGGCCCGCGCAAACTTCACCTGCAGGCACGGACTTCGACGCGGGCCGGTCGCCAAGACAGGCGACAATCCCGCCCATGTTTGCCCTCTTCGAAGACGCCGGGAAATTCCTCGCCGGCCGCGTGATGTCCGAGGCCGAGAGCTCGATGCAGATCGAGCTGGACTCCGGCAAGCGCGTCAAGGTCAAGTCCGCCAACGTGCTGCTGAAGTTCGAGCAGCCGCAACCCGCGCAGCTGCTCGCCCAGGCCGAGCCGCTGGCCGCCGAGATCGACCTCGACCTCGCGTGGGAGTTCGCGCCCGCCGAGGAATTCGGCTTTGCCGACATCGCGCGCGACTACTTCGACGACCGCGCCTCGCCGGTGCAGCAGGCCGCCGCGCTGCTGCGACTGTTCGAGGCGCCGCATTACTTCCGCCGAGTGGGCAAGGGCCGCTTCAAGAAAGCGCCGGAAGAGATCGTCAAGGCCGCGCTGCTGGGCATCGAGCGCAAGAAGCAGCAGCAGGCGCAGATCGACGCCTGGGCCGCCGAGCTGGCCTCGGGCACCTGCCCGCAGCCGATCCGCGAGCAGCTCTACCGCATCCTGTTCAAGCCCGACAAGAACGGGCTTGAGTACAAGGCGGTCGTCGAAGCGGCCAAGCGTGCACATGCCGCGCCACTCGATCTGCTGCAACGCGCCGGCGCGATCGACAGCCCCTACCAGTTCCACTGGCGGCGCTTCCTGTTCGAGCACTTCCCGAAGGGCTACGGCTTCCCGCCGCTGGCCGCGCCGCCGGTGCCCGGCGAGCTGCCGGTGGCCGCGGTTCAAGCCTTCAGCATCGACGACTCGGCCACCACCGAGATCGACGACGCGCTGTCGGTGCAGGGCCTGGGCAGCGGCACGGTGGTGTTCGGCATCCACATTGCCGCGCCGGGCCTGGCGATCGCCCCCGGCTCGCCGCTCGACCAGGTGGCCCGCACGCGCTACTCCACGGTCTACATGCCAGGCTACAAGATCACGATGCTGCCGGATGACGTGGTGCAGGCCTACACGCTCAGCGAAGGCCGCGACTGCCCCGCCGTGTCGCTCTACGTCACGCTCGACGAAACCACGCTCGAAGTGAAGGCCAGCGAAACGAAGCTGGAGCGCGTGCCGATCGCTGCCAACCTGCGGCACGACAAGCTGGACGGCGTGATCACCGAGGCCTCGCTCACCGGCGCAGCCCCGGCGGCATACCCCTTCCCTGCCGAGCTGGCCTTCGCGTTCCGCCTGGCCAAACACCTGAAGGCCCAGCGCGAGGTGGTGCGCGGCAAGCCCGAGAACTTCACACGGCCGGACTACAGCTTCAAGCTCGAAGGCAACGGCGACGGCGAACCGACCGGCCACGAAACGGTGATGATCGGCACGCGCAAGCGCGGCGAGCCGCTCGACCTGATCGTCGCCGAGGCCATGATCCTCGCGAACAGCACCTGGGGCGGCTGGATGGCCGAGCTGGGCGTGCCGGCCATCTACCGCAGCCAGGCGAGCCTGATGCCGGGCGTGAAGGTCCGCATGAGCACCAAGCCGTTGCCGCACGCGGGGATGGGGGTCAAGCAATACAGCTGGTCGACCTCGCCGCTGCGCCGCTATGTGGACCTCGTTAACCAGTGGCAGATCATCGCCTGCGCTCGGCATGGCCGTACCGCCGCGCTGGCCGCACCGTTCAAGCCGAAGGACGCCGAGCTGTTCTCCGTGATCTCCGGCTTCGACGCCGCCTACTCGGCCTACAACGACTTCCAGTCCGGCATCGAGCGTTACTGGACGCTGCGCTACCTGGAGCAGAACCAGATCACCGAGCTGACCGCGGCGGTCATGAAGGAAGGCCTGGTGCGCGCCGAAACGCTGCCGCTGGTGCTGCGAGCCGTCGGAGCCGAGAACCTCGCGCGTGGCGTGCGCGTGAAGGTGCGGATCGCTTCCGTGGACGAACTCACGCTCGACGTGCACGCCAGCGTGATCGAGCGCCTGGAGGCCGAACCGGTGGCCGCCGAAGTGGTCGAAGAGGAGCCGGATGAGACGGAATCCACAGCCGGGCCACTGGCGCTGGCCATCGATGTGGACGACAGCGAACCGCGCGAAGGCGACAATACCGCCGCCGAAACACCCGCTGCCTGACGACGGATGCTGAAGAACTTCTCCACGCTGCACATCGCGCTGGCCATCTCGATCGGCGTGCATGCGGTGCTGCTCACCATGCGCTTCGTCGACCCGGAGGGGTTCAACCGCATGTTCGAGGACACCCCGCTGGAGGTGGTGCTCGTCAACGCCCGCTCCAACGAGGCGCCGGTCAAGGCGCAGGCCATCGCCCAGGCCAACCTGTCCGGCGGCGGCGAAGCCGAGAAGGGCCGGGCCACATCGCCGCTGCCCCCCTCGGCGCTGATCGCCGTGGGCGACGCGATGGAAGACACGCGCAAGCAGATCGAGGCACTGCAGGAGCAGCAGAACCGCATGCTCTCGCAGATCAAGCGCGAGCTGGCGGCACTGCCCCCGCCCGACCCGCGTCGCGACCAGGGCTCGCCGCAGGAGCGGGCGCAGGAAGACCGTCGACGCCAGTTGCTGCGCATGCTCGCCGAGATCGAAAAGCGCATCAACGAAGAGAACTCGCGCCCCAAGCGGCGCTACATCAGCCCGGCCACCCGCGAAGAGGTCTACGCGATCTACTACGACCAGCTGCGCCGCAAGATCGAAGACCGCGGCACGCGCAACTTCCCCGAGTACCAGGGCAAGAAGCTCTACGGCGAGCTGACGATGATCGTCACCGTCGACGCGCTCGGCCGGGTGGTGGACACCGAGATCGTCCAGCCCTCGAACTCCCGCGTGCTCGACCGGCAGGCCATGGCGATCGTGCGCGCCGCGGGCCCGTTCGGCCCGTTCACGACCGGCATGCGCGCCAAGGCCGACCAGATCGTGGTCGTCTCGCGCTTTCGCTTCACGCGCGAGGAAGCGCTCGAAACCACCCTCACGACGAACTGACGCCTGCACCCGTCCCCATGGATCGCTACGCCGTGGCCGGCAATCCGGTCGAACACAGCAAATCCCCGCTCATCCACACCCGCTTCGCCGAACAGACCGGGCAGGCGCTCGAATACACGCGACTGCTGGTGCCGCTCGACGCCTTCGTGCCCACGCTGCGTGCCTTTGCAGAAGACGGCGCAAAGGGCTGCAACGTCACGGTGCCGTTCAAGTTCGAGGCGTACGAAGCGGCAGCGCAGGTGAGCGAGCGGGCCCGCCTGGCACAGGCGGTCAACACGCTGCGCTTCGACGCGCAAGGCTGGTTCGGTGACAACACCGACGGTGCAGGCCTCGTGAACGACCTTCAACGCAACGCGGGGTTCGACGCGCAGGGTCGCGATCTGCTGCTCGTCGGCGCAGGAGGCGCGGCTGCCGGCGTGCTGGGCCCGTTGCTGGAGCTCAAACCCCGCCGGCTCGTGGTCGCGAACCGCACCGTCGACAAGGCGCTGGCGGTCGTGCAACGCCACGCCAGGCTCGCGCAGGATGCCGGCGCCGAACTTGCGGCCGCTTCACTCGACCGCTGCGGCACCGGCTTCCACCTCGTCGTCAACGCGACGGCCACCAGCCTGCAGGGGGGCTCCGTCCCGGTGCCGGCTTCAGTGCTGGCGCCGCACGCGCTGGCGTACGACATGATGTACGGCCCGGCGGCGGCCGGCTTCGTGCAGTGGGCCGCCGAACACGGCGCGAACGGCCGCGACGGCCTGGGCATGCTGGTGGAGCAGGCAGCCGAAGCCTTTGCGCTGTGGCGTGGCGTGCGGCCCGACACCGCACCGGTGCTGGCAGAGCTTCGCGGCGCGGCACGATGAAACCGGTGTGGTCCGCGGCCGGCCGCTTGCTGGTCCTGTGCGTCCTGGCCGGGCTGGCGCTGCAGCTGTACTTCCTGCTGCGCATCGCGCTGATGATCGTGCTCGACCCGCAATCCACCACCTTCCAGCGCGCGGAGGTCTGGCGCATCGCCAGCGAAAAGCACGCGCTGCCATGGCGGCAGGAATGGCGCGACTACGACGAGATCTCCGACCACCTGAAGCGCGCCGTCATCGCCTCCGAGGACGCGAGCTTCACCGAACATGACGGCGTCGACTGGGAAGCGATCGAAAAGGCCTGGGAGCGCAACGCTCGCGCCGAGGAGCGGGCGGCGCGGCTCAGCGCGCGCCGCGCCAAGGCACCGCCACGCCCGCCCAAGATCGTGGGCGGCTCCACCATCACCCAGCAGCTGGCGAAGAACCTCTTTCTCTCCGGCGAGCGCAGCTTCCTGCGCAAGGGGCAGGAGTTCGCCATCACGTTCATGCTCGAGGCCG
Source organism: uncultured Caldimonas sp. (assembly GCF_946480305.1). Next base: position 90,440 of record NZ_CAMLJQ010000007.1, on the reverse strand, counting down.
TGCTGAGCAAGCAGCGCATCCTCGAGATCTACCTGAACAACGTGGAATGGGGCGAAGGCATCTTCGGCGCCGAAGCGGCCGCGCAGCACTACTTCCGCGTCAGTGCCGACCGGCTCACGCCCTACCAGGCCGCGCGCCTGGCCGTGATGCTGCCGGCACCCAAGCGCTTCGAGAAGCGCCCCGGCTCCGCCTATGTGGCAGGCCGGGCCTCGACGATCGTCGCCCGCATGGGCGGCGTCCAGTTGCCCTGATTCGCCCTGCTGCGCGCAGGCCCGCCTCGGCAGGCGGCGGGCAGCTCGCTCCTAGAATGCGCTCTCCTGCCTCACGCCCCTCACGATGCCCGCCTCCCCTTCGCCCCTCGCCGCCGAGATCGCCGCCACCGCTGCCCGGCTGATCGTCGAGGAGGGCATGGAGTACGGCCCGGCCAAGCGCAAGGCCGCCAAGCTGCTGTCCAAGCGCACGCTGGCTTCGGTCGATCTGCCGGGCAATGACGTGATCGAGGACGAGGTGCGCGCCTATATAGACATCTTCTGCGCGGACACCCAGCCTGCGGAGCTGGCGGCACTGAGGGCCGTCGCGCTGCGCTGGATGGAGCGTCTGTCGGAATTCCGCCCGCACCTCACGGGTGCGGTGTGGAACGGTACCGCCACCCGGCTCAACGATGTGTGGATCAACCTGTTCTGCGACGACTCCAAGTCGGCGGAAATCCGGCTGATCGACCGGGGCGTGGACTACGACGTCGGCTCGGTGCAGGGCTTTCGCGGCGAGCAGGTCGACGTGTTGACGCTGGCCGACCGCAGCCCGGAACTGGGCGAGACGGTATCGGTACATCTCGTCATCTACGACCTCGACGACCTGCGCGGCGCCCTCAAACCTGACGCGCGCGGCCGCCCGGAGCGCGGCCCCGCCAGTGCCGTGCGCGCGTTGCTCGTGGAGGCCTCGTCGTGAACCGCAGGCAATGGACCGTGCTTGCAGGGGCAGGCTCGCTCGCGGCGCTGGCCGGCATGGGAGCTGCATGGTGGCGCGGCTCGCGCGAGGCGCCTGCAGCCATCGATCCGCTGTGGCAGCAAGCATTCGAGACGCCCCAGGGAGAGGTGCTGCGGCTGCGCCAACTGCGCGGCAAGCCGCTGGTCGTCAACTTCTGGGCCACCTGGTGCGCGCCCTGCGTCCGGGAGATGCCGCAACTCGACCGCTTCCACCGCGAGTTCGAGCATCGCGGCTGGCAGGTTCTGGGCATCGCCATCGACAACAAGCTCAAGGTGCAGGAGTTCCTGCAGAAGGTGCCGGTCGGCTTTCCGATCGTGCTCGGCGGGTCGGCCGGGATGGAGCTGGTTCGAATACTCGGCAACCCGCAAGGGGGGCTACCGTTCACGGTGGCCTATGGCGCCGGCGGGCAGGTCACGCACCGGAAGCTGGGCGAAACGAGCCATGCCGAGCTGGTGCAGTGGGCCGCCGGAGCGCCGACCTGACGCACCGCAGGGAGGTGAAACAATTTCTCGACATTTGCGCCCATTTGCGCTTAAAGTCTCGGCTTCTCAGTTAGAGGGCCGTCTCTACGACCCCTCCACCGATGTCCATTCTCGTTCTGCACGGCCCCAACCTGAACCTGCTCGGCACCCGTGAGCCGCAGGTGTATGGGGCCACCACGTTGGCGGAGATCAACGCAGATCTGAAGAAATTGGCCGCTGATCGGGGCATGGTCCTTGATCATTTCCAGAGCAACCATGAAGGGGCGCTGATCGACCGCGTGCACGCTGCGCGCACCGACGGCACCCGCTTCATCATCATCAACCCCGCCGCCTACACGCACACCAGCGTCGCCCTGCGCGATGCGCTGGCAGGCATCGCCCTGCCCTTCGTCGAGGTGCACCTCTCGAACGTGCACCGCCGCGAGGCCTTCCGCCACCACTCGTATTTCTCCGATCTGGCGGAAGGTGTCATCTGCGGGCTCGGCGCCACCGGTTATCGGCTGGCGCTCGAGTACGCGTTGGAAAAGCTCGGCTCGCAAGCCTGACATAATCCGCCCCGCTTTTAGCCAAGATCACAGCGGTTGATGGCAGAAGTGCGTCGATTGCTGTCACTCGAAGACAAGAAGGAAAGTTGGAGAGCACCATGGACCTACGCAAGCTCAAAACCCTGATCGACCTGGTGTCCGAGTCGAACATCTCGGAACTGGAGATCACCGAAGCCGACGGCAAGGTGCGCATCGTCAAGTCCGATGGACACGGCCCGACCGCAGTGGCAGCGCCGGTCGCGATGGCGCCGGCTGCGGCACCGGCTGCTCCCGCCACCGCTGCCCCGGCAGGCACGAGCGCCGCACCGGCTCCCGCCGCCGTGGTCGAGAGCGGTCACATCGTCAAGTCGCCGATGGTCGGCACGTTCTATCGGGCATCGAGCCCGGGTTCGAAGCCGTTTGCCGAACTGGGCCAGCAGGTCAAGGAAGGCGAGCCGATCTGCATCATCGAAGCGATGAAGATCATGAACGAGATCGAGGCCGACAAGTCCGGCACGATCACCAAGATCCTCTGCGAGAACGGCCAGGCGGTCGAGTACGGCCAGCCGCTGTTCGTGATCGAGTGAGGCCGAACCAACCGGCCCCGACCCCCTGATCGCCCATACAACGAGCGATCGGCGACCCAGCCAGCTTGGCGCAGCGGCGGAGCGAAGCACCGATGGATGCCCTGCCACCGGACGAGCCTGCCGCGGAGATCACGATGTTCAAGAAGATTCTTATTGCCAACCGCGGAGAGATCGCGCTCCGCATCCAGCGTGCCTGTCGAGAGATGGGCATCAAGTCGGTCGTCGTCTACTCGGAAGCCGACCGCGATGCCAAGTACGTGAAGCTCGCCGACGAAGCCGTCTGCATCGGCCCGGCCGCTTCGAGCCAGAGCTACCTCAACATGCCGGCCATCATCTCGGCGGCCGAGGTGACTGATGCCGAAGCCATCCACCCTGGCTACGGCTTCCTGTCCGAGAACGCCGACTTCGCCGAGCGCGTCGAACAGAGCGGCTTCGCCTTCATCGGCCCGACGCCGGACTGCATCCGCCTGATGGGCGACAAGGTGTCGGCCAAGAACGCGATGATCAAGGCGGGCGTGCCCTGCGTGCCGGGCTCCGAAGGGGCACTGCCCGAAGACCCGAAGGAGATCATCAAGATCGCCCGCGCGGTGGGCTACCCCGTCATCATCAAGGCCGCCGGCGGCGGTGGCGGGCGCGGCATGCGCGTCGTGCACACCGAGGCCGCACTGATCCATGCGGTGCAGACCACGCGTTCCGAGGCCGGCGCGGCGTTCGGCAACCCGTCGGTCTACATGGAGAAGTTCCTCGAGAACCCGCGCCACGTCGAGATCCAGGTGCTGGCGGACCAGCACCGCAACGCGGTCTATCTGGGCGAGCGCGACTGCTCGATGCAGCGCCGGCACCAGAAGATCATCGAGGAAGCGCCGGCGCCCGGCATTCCGCGCCGCATCATCGAGAAGATCGGTGCACGCTGTGCCGACGCCTGCCGCAAGATCGGCTACCGCGGCGCGGGCACCTTCGAGTTCCTGTACGAAAACGGCGAGTTCTACTTCATCGAGATGAACACGCGCGTGCAGGTCGAGCACCCCGTGACCGAACTGGTGACCGGCATCGACATCGTGCAGATGCAGATCCGCGTGGCGGCCGGCGAGAAGCTGCCCTTCGCGCAGCGCCACATCGAGATGCGCGGCCACGCGATCGAGTGCCGCATCAACGCCGAAGACCCGTACAAGTTCACGCCCTCGCCCGGCCGCATCACGATGTGGCACCCGCCGGGTGGGCCTGGCGTGCGCGTCGACTCGCACATCTACACCAACTACTTCGTGCCGCCCAACTACGACTCGATGATCGGCAAGATCATCGTGCACGGCGACACGCGCGAGCAGGCTCTGGCGCGCATGAGCATCGCGCTGTCCGAAACGCTCGTCGAAGGCATCCAGACCAACATCCCGCTGCACCGCGAGCTGCTGGTCGATGCCAAGTTCATCGAAGGCGGCACCAGCATCCACTACCTGGAAGGCTGGATGAGTCAGCACAAGCGATAGAGGATGGGCTCCCCCCTACGCGCTTCGCGCGCCCCCCAGGGGGCGACACTGGCAGACCGGCAGAGCCGGATCTGCGGTGTCTGCTCGGATTCGGTTCGCGCTTGTCGTGGCGGCGCAGGAGGGCAGCATGGTTGAACTGCTGTTGCTGGCCCGTGAGGGCGACGTCGAAGTCGTCTCGGACGCGTTGATGGAGCTGGACGCGTTGTCGGTCTCGGTCGAGGACGCGGATGCCGACACCGATGCCGAGCAGGCGCTGTTTGGCGAGCCCGGCATGCCGGCGCCGAAAGGCGGCTGGGAGCGCTCGACGTTGAGGGCGCTCTTTCCGGACGAAGCCGAGGCCACCGAGGCTGCCACCTTGCTGTTGGCGCAGCCCTGGGCTGGTGACGTGCACGTGGTGGCGCTGCAGCCGGTGCCCGAGCAGGACTGGGTGCGCCTGACGCAATCGCAGTTCTCGCCGGTCGAGATCACGTCCGAGTTCTGGATCGTGCCGACGTGGCACGAGCCGCCAGCACAGGCCAGGCAGATGATCCGGCTGGACCCGGGCCTGGCCTTCGGCACCGGCACGCACCCGACGACCCGCATGTGCCTGCGATGGATCGCGCAGGCCGCGGCGCAGCATCGCGCCGCGTGGACTCGCGTCCTCGACTACGGCTGCGGCTCGGGCATCCTTGCCATCGGTGCGGCGCTGCACGGTGCGAGCGCCATCGATGCCGTCGACATCGACCCCGCCGCAGTCGACTCCACCCGAGCAAACGCAGCGGCCAACAGCGTGACGCTGAACGCCGGCCTGCCCGAGCTGGCGCAGGGTCGCTATCCGCTGGTGCTCGCCAACATCCTTGCCACACCGTTGAAGCTGCTCGCGCCGCTGCTGTGCGGCCACGTGGCCCCGGGCGGCCATCTCGTGCTGGCCGGCATCCTCGAGCGCCAGGCCGAAGAATTGAAGGCCGCCTACGCACCGTGGTGCCAGCTGCAGGTCAGCGACGCCGAAGACGGCTGGATCCTGATGACAGCGCAGTTCGGCGCGCACCGCTGAGGCCCGAAAAACCACGCTCGCGATGGCATCATTCGCGCCATGAGTCTTGCCACCCGTTGCCCTGCATGCGGCACCACCTTCCGCGTGGTGCAAGACCAGCTGAAGGTCTCCGAGGGCTGGGTGCGCTGCGGTCGGTGCAATGAAGTGTTCAACGCGATCGAAGGTCTGTTCGACCTCGATCGCGACGGGGTGTCGCAACCCGCCGCAACTGTGAAGGGCCATGCGGGAGGAGCGGTCGTCCGCGAGCCGATGCCGCCCGCAGTTCCTCCGCCCCCGCCTCCACCCCCGTCGACGCCACCACCACCGCCCCCACCTGCGGTGCCGCCGCCTCCAGCGCCTGCAGCCCCCGCCGCGCACGCTCCCGCACCGCGTGTCGCGGAGCATGCACCGGGGCATGGCACCCCTCGAACGGCGGCAGATGAGCCAGCCGTCGTCGAGCAGGATGAAGACCCGGCGCCGACCGGCTACGAAGTCCTCGATTCACGCTTCTTGAACCGCAGCACCTACAACGCCAGAAAGACGGCCGACTTCGACGACGGTTTTGCCGACGCGCGCTTCGACAGCACGCTCGAGGGCCACGAGCTCGAGTCGCAGGCCGTCGCGGCAGGCGTCGGCGCATGGCAGCCGAAACCCGGTGATACGCGTCGCAAGAGTCGCGCGCGTCCATCCGCCTCCGCGCGCGACAAGCGCAAGCGCGGGCACAGCGACAACACGGACGCCCCCGAATTCCTGCGCAAGGCCGAACGCGAAGCGCGCTGGCGCAGCCCGTGGATGCGCGTGACACTTGTGCTGCTGATGCTCACATTGCTCACGACGCTCAGCCTGCAGGCGGCCTACCACCATCGCAACTGGTTGGCGGCCCATCATCCCGACACGCGGCCGTGGCTTGCGCGCCTGTGCACGTGGGCACGTTGCAGCATCGCTCCGTGGCAAAGCATCGATGACGTCAGCATCACCGGCAGCAGCCTGACGCCGGCGGCCGGCGTCGACAGCTATCGGCTGACGGTGCTGTTGCGCAACCGTGCCTCGGTCCCGGTGGCGCTGCCGTCGATCGATCTCGCGCTGTCGGACCTCGATGGCCAGTTGGTCGCGCGCCGCGCTCTCGCCCCTGAGGACTTCAAGGCCGGCGACAGCATCGCACCGCAAACCGAGGTCTCGCTCGAGATCGAACTCAACACGCCGGGCCGACGCATTGCCAGCTTCACCGTTGGTGCGTTCTATCCCTGACACCCTCCCCGAAACCCGCTGGAGCACCCATGTCTGCCCTCATCTGCGGCTCGCTCGCCTTCGACACGATCACCAACTTCCACGGACGCTTCCGCGAGCAGATCCTGCCCGAGCAGATCCACATCCTGAATGTCTCGTTCCTCGTGCCCACGCTGCGGCGCGAATTCGGCGGCTGCGCCGGCAACATCGCCTATTCGCTGAAGCTGCTGGGCGGCGAGCCGCTGGTGATGGCAGCGCTCGGCGCGGACGGTCAGGAGTACCTCGAGCGCCTCCGCGCCTGGGGAGTCTCGACCGAGTTCGTGCGCACCATCGGCGAGAGCTACACGGCCCAGGCCATCATCATGACCGACGCCGACAACAACCAGATCACCGCCTTTCACCCCGGGGCCATGCAGTACGCGCACGAGAACGTGGTGCAGGCGCGCGACGACATCCGGCTCGCCATCGTCGCTCCCGATGGGCGTGACGCCATGCTCCAGCATGCCGAACAGCTCGCGGCGGCCGGCATCCCGTTCGTCTTCGATCCGGGCCAAGGGCTGCCGATGTTCAACGGCGACGAATTGCGCAAGTTCGTCTCGCTCGCTACCTGGGCGGCGTTCAACGACTATGAAGCCAAGCTGCTGTGCGAGCGCACCGGTCAAAGCCTGGCCGAGTTGTCGCGCTCGCACCTGCGCGGCATCGTCGTGACGCTCGGCTCGCAGGGCTGCGAGGTCTGGGCCGGCGGCGAAAAGCAGCACGTGCCCGGCGTGCCCGCAACGGCGGTGGTCGACCCGACGGGTTGTGGCGACGCGTTCCGCGGCGCGCTGCTCTACGGGTTGGAGCGCGGCTGGGATCTGGTCCGGTGCGCTGAACTGGGCAACCGCGTGGGTGCGATCAAGATCGCCTGCAGCGGCCCTCAGAACCACACGCTCGACCGCGTGGCTCTCGGCCTCGCCTGAGTCTCCCCTATGCGCCCGTGCCCCTCGGGGCGAGGCGCTCGAGCAGCGTCTCGATATCGGTTGTCGCCGGCACGTCGACCCGAACGGTCTTTCTGCGTGAGGTCTGGCCGCGCAGCAATTGCACGGTGGCGCGGCCCACGCCAAGGCACTCTGCCAGCCAGCGCAGCAGCGCTTCATTCGCCTTGCCATCCACCGGCGGGGCGTGCAGGCGCACACGCAGCGCACCGTCGTACAAACCCACGACCTCGGTGCGCCTGGCATTCGGGATCACGCTGACGTCCAGCTCCAGCCCCTGACGAGTCAGCCTCGCATAGCTGGGCAGTTGCGGTGGCGCACTCATCGCATCAAGCCTTCGCGCTCGTCGTCGAGAAGAGGACCATGTGCATGAAAAAACCCGGCCGCGGCCGGGTTTTGAAGTGCAGGCTCGAGCCGCTCAGGGCTTGGCGCCCGTCGGGAAGGGCCACGCAGCTTGAGGGCTGAGCGTGGTCTTCGCGGCAGGAGCAGCAGCCGGAGCAGGCGCTGCCGCAGGGGCAGCGGCAGCGGCAGCCTTCTTCGCAGCAGGCTTTTTCGCGGCCTTCTTCGCAGCAGGCTTCTTGGCAGCAGGCTTCTTCGCAGCGGTTTTCTTCGCTGCAGCCTTCTTCGCAGGAGCCTTCTTGGCAGCGGCCTTCTTCGCAGGTGCGGCCTTCTTGGCTGCAACCTTCTTGACGGCGGCCTTCTTCGCAGGCGCCTTCTTGGCAGCGGCCTTCTTGGCCGGTGCTGCCTTCTTGGCGGCGACCTTCTTCACTGCGGCCTTCTTGGCCGGAGCTGCCTTCTTCGCCGGAGCCTTCTTGGCAGCGGCCTTCTTGGCCGGAGCCTTCTTGGCCGCGGCTTTCTTCGCGGGAGCGGCCTTCTTGGCGGCCGGTTTCTTTGCAGTTGCCATAACGATTCTCCTTGATCAAGTTGCAAAGAGCACTGCGCTGCTCGATACAGCGCAGCGATTCACCGCCCGAAGATTCGTCTTGGAGAGACGCCCCGATGCGATGAATGGGGTTGCACCCGATGCCTGCAGCTTCTGTGTCTGCCGATCATCGCGTGCGGATCTTGATCTCTTCTTCATCATGACCTGGAGAGCAGCGTTCGTGCCCGCGCTTCAATCCCAGGACAACGCGCCACCGGACTGGTACTCGATGACGCGGGTCTCGAAGAAATTGCGTTCCTTCTTCAGGTCAATCATTTCGCTCATCCACGGGAACGGGTTTTCCTCGTTCGGGAAGAGCTCCTCCAGGCCGATCTGCGTCGCGCGCCGATTCGCGATGTAGCGCAGGTAGCCCTTGAACATCGAAGCGTTCAAACCCAGCACGCCGCGAGGCATCGTGTCCTCGGCGTAGCGGTACTCCAGCTCCACGGCCTTCAGGAACAGGGCCTTGATCTCGGCCTTGAACTCTGCCGTCCAGAGGTGGGGGTTCTCCAGCTTGATCTGGTTGATGAGGTCGATGCCGAAATTACAGTGCATCGACTCGTCTCGGAGAATGTATTGGTACTGCTCGGCAGCGCCGGTCATCTTGTTCTGGCGACCGAGCGCCAGGATTTGCGTGAAGCCGACGTAGAAGAACAGGCCTTCCATCAGGCAGGCAAAAACGATCAGCGACTTCAGCAGCTTCTGGTCGTTCTCCGGCGTGCCGGTATGGAAGTTGAGGTCCATGATCTGGTCGATGAACGGGATCAGGAACTCGTCCTTGTCGCGGATCGATGCCACCTCATGGTAGGCGTTGAAGATCTCGCTCTCGTCGAGGCCCAGCGACTCGACGATGTACTGATAGGCGTGCGTGTGGATCGCTTCCTCGAACGCCTGGCGCAGCAGGAACTGACGGCACTCGGGCGCGGTGACGTGGCGGTAAGTGCCCAGCACGATGTTGTTGGCCGCGAGCGAATCAGCCGTCACGAAGAAGCCGAGGTTGCGCTTGATGATGCGGCGCTCGTCCTCGGTCAGACCGTTCGGATCCTTCCACGTGGCGATGTCGCGAGACATGTTGATCTCTTGCGGCATCCAGTGGTTGGCGCAGGTGGCGAGGTACTTCTCCCACGCCCACTTGTACTTGAACGGCACCAGCTGGTTGACGTCGGTCTGGCCGTTGATGATGCGCTTGTCGGCGACGTTCACGCGGCGCGTGCTGCTCGACTGCACGCTGTGCGCGGCGAGCGGTGCTTCGACGTGAGAGGGAGTACCCGACTGGGGTTGCGGCTGAGCGAACGCTGCAGCGGAGGAAGCGACGGACACCGGTTGTTGGGGTGACGGGGACATGGCCCGCGCTGCACTGGAGAGATTCGGCGCGGTGCTCGTCGAGTGATTTGTCGAGGGATGGAGTTCTTCTTCCCAAACCAACATGGTGGACTTCCTATGGAGGCGAATTATGAGAGTGTTGTGTCAAAACACCAAGCACTTCTTGACATCGAAGCGATGAACCTGTTGCGGTGTCGCATCGCTTTTTCAGTGCTTGGCATCGAAGCTCGATCGCATTGCAAACGCGTGAGCATCTTGATGCGATGCATCACGCGCCTTGCATCTCATGCGATCACTGGCAGGCCTCGCACGTGGGATCGTCGATCGCGCAGAACTTGATGTCGGTCGCAGGCTCACCTGCTGAAGCCGTTGCGATCTGCGACTGCGCCGCTTGCGCTGCCGCTTCCATCGCCGACATCGACGACGCGCCGCCTTGCGTCGGCACCGCGTTGAGCTGGCCCGACTTCACCGTCGACTTCTCGGCATGCGTCGCGCCGATCGTGCGCAGGTAGTAGGTGGTCTTCAGGCCGCGCAGCCAGGCGAGCTTGTAGGTCTCGTCGAGCTTCTTGCCGGAAGCGCCCGCCATATAAATATTGAGCGACTGCGCCTGGTCGATCCACTTCTGGCGACGCGCAGCAGCCTCGACCAGCCACTGCGTCTCGACTTCGAACGCGGTGGCGTAGAGCTGCTTGAGGTCTTCCGGCACGCGGTCGATGCGGCGCAGCGAGCCGTCGAAGTGCTTCAGGTCCATCACCATCACGTCGTCCCAGAGGCCCAGGCGCTTCAGGTCGCGCACGAGGTACTCGTTGATCACGGTGAACTCGCCCGACAGGTTGGACTTGACCGACAGGTTGCCGAAGCACGGCTCGATCGACGCGTCGACGCCGATGATGTTGGAGATGGTTGCGGTCGGCGCGATCGCCACGCAGTTGGAATTGCGCATGCCGTTCACGCGGATGCGCTCGCGCAGCGCGTCCCAGTCCATCGTGCGGGAGCGATCGACCTCGACGTACCCACCGCGCTGTTCGGCCAGCAGGTCGAGCGAGTCGATCGGCAGGATGCCGCGGTCCCACAACGAACCCTTGTAGCTGGAGTAGCGGCCACGCTCGGCAGCCAACTCGGTGGAGGCCCAGTAGGCGTAGTAGCAGATGGCTTCCATCGACCGGTCGGCGAACTCGACCGCCGCCTCGCTCGCGTAGGGGATGCGCAGCTGGTAGAGGCTGTCCTGGAACGCCATCACCCCCAGGCCGACCGGGCGGTGGCGCAGGTTGGAATCGCGCGCCTTCTTCACGGCGTAGTAGTTGATGTCGATCACGTTGTCGAGCATGCGCATCGCCGTCGACACGGTCTTCTTCAGCTTGGCGTGGTCGATCTCCTTGCCTTCGGCGCCGTCCTTCAGGTGCTGCGCCAGGTTGACCGAGCCCAGGTTGCAGACCGCGATCTCGCCGTCGTTGGTGTTCAGCGTGATCTCGGTGCACAGGTTGGACGAGTGCACCACGCCGGCATGCTGTTGCGGCGAGCGCACGTTGCAGGCGTCCTTGAACGTGATCCAGGGGTGGCCGGTCTCGAACAGCATCGAGAGCATCTTGCGCCACAGGTCGACGGCACGCACCTTCTTGAACAGCTTGAGCTCGCCGCGGGCGACCTTGTCCTCGTAGCGGGTGTAGGCCTCTTCGAAGTCCTTGCCGAACTTGTCGTGCAGGTCCGGGCAGGTGGACGGCGAGAACAGCGTCCATTCGCCGTTTTCCATCACGCGCTTCATGAACAGGTCCGGAATCCAGTTCGCGGTGTTCATGTCGTGCGTGCGGCGGCGGTCGTCGCCGGTGTTCTTGCGCAGCTCCAGGAACTCTTCGACGTCCAGGTGCCAGCTTTCCAGGTAGGCGCAGACCGCGCCCTTGCGCTTGCCGCCCTGGTTGACGGCCACCGCGGTGTCGTTCACCACCTTCAGGAAGGGCACGACACCCTGGCTCTTGCCGTTGGTGCCCTTGATGTGCGAGCCCAGCGCACGCACGCGCGTCCAGTCGTTGCCCAGACCGCCGGCGAACTTCGACAGCAGCGCGTTTTCCTTGATGGCCTCGTAGATGCCGTCGAGGTCGTCGGGAACGGTGGTCAGGTAGCAGCTCGACAGCTGCGAGCGGCGCGTGCCGGCGTTGAACAGCGTCGGCGTGCTCGACATGAAGTCGAAGCTGGAGAGCACTTCGTAGAACTCGATCGCGCGGGCCTCGCGGTCGATCTCGTTCAGCGCCAGGCCCATCGCCACGCGCATGAAAAATGCCTGCGGCAACTCGATGCGAGCGCTGTCGATGTGCAGGAAGTAGCGGTCGTAGAGCGTCTGCAGGCCGAGGTAGTCGAACTGCAGGTCGCGGTCGGCCTTCAGCGCGCCGCCGAGCTTCTTGAGGTCGAACTGCAGCAGCTTCTCGTCGAGCAGCTCGGCGTCGACGCCCTTCTTGATGAAGCCGGGGAAGTAGTCGGCGTAGCGCTCGTGCATCTCGGCGTGCATCACTTCGTCGCCCAGGATCTCGCGGCGGATCGTGTGCAGCAGCAGGCGGGCCGTGGCGCGGGTGTAGCCGGGGTCTTTCTCGATCAGCGTGCGGGCAGCCAGGATCGCGGCCTTGTACACCTCGTCGATCGGCACGCCGTCATAGAGGTTGCGCCGCGTCTCGGCGAGGATCGGCTCGGGCTTCACTTCGGCGCCCAGGCCGGCGCAGGCCGATTCGATCAGCATCTGCAGCTTGGGCATGTCGAGCGGCACGCGCTGGCCGCGATCGATCACGTGCAGCGCCGGTTCCTGCACGGCCGCCGGCTGCTGCTCGCCCTGGCGCGCCCGCTCCTGTGCACGACGCTCGCGATACAGCACATAGGCACGCGCCACTTCATGGTGGCCACCGCGCATCAGGCCCAGTTCGACCTGGTCCTGCACGTCCTCGATGTGGAAGGTGCCGCCGCCGGGACGCGAGCGCAGCAGTGCGCGCACCACGGCTTCGGTGAGGCCGTCGACCGTCTCGCGCACGCTGGCGGATGCCGCGCCTTGCGTGCCGTGCACCGCGAGGAAGGCTTTCATCAGCGCGACGGCGATCTTGTTCGGCTCGAACGACACCACTGCACCGTTGCGACGAATGATCTGGTAGCCGGCATAGGCCGACGCACCCGGCGTCACCGGGCGGCTGGCGCCCGGCGCGTTGCCGGCCACTTGTGGATCGACGCTGGTGCTGATGGTCTGCATGAATTCCCCTTCCTACGATGCTGCTCTGAAGAAAAAACAAACCCCTCAACGCGAGCTGCCGGCTCCGGGGAGCGGGCCTGCGTTGCAAGGGTGGTGTGTGTTGGTGGTTGCGCCTGTTGCGGCGTGGGCCGCAGCCGCCGCGCCTTCGGCGCCGCGTACGGTGCTGCTTCGCGCCAAGCGCTCGGTGACGAGCAGGCTCAGCGTTTTGCGAGGGCGCGAGGATACCATGGCGGGACACTATATCTAGCGCCCCCGTCGACTTCAAGCGCTAGGAATAGCGTTCCCGGAAGATTTATGTGGATTGACGCGCAGCGATTTTTTTGTCTGGACGACCGCACCGCACTGGTGCCACACCGTGCAAACGCACGTGGCATCTCGCGTGCGTGCCGACAACCCGCGCCATTGCTCGCTTTGCAGCGGACATCACGCGGAATGCAGCGTCCACGCTGCGCATCGGCATCGCCAACCGAAGCCCATTACGAAGCGCCCGAGCCCCTCGATGCGTTGCTCGCACCGGCATGCACCTGCACCGACAAGGGAAAACACCGATCGGGCCATGCGGTCAGGCGCTTCAGTACATTCCAGTCGAACCCTGGCCCGGGGTCTTGCTTGCGTCCGGGCGCAACATGCTCGTGTCCTGCGACGTGCGCGATCGGATAGCGCTGCGCGATCCATTGCAGGAGTTGCGCAAGCACGGGGTATTGCCGCTCGTCGAAGGGTTCACCCTCCAGTCCCTCGAGCTCCACGCCGATCGAGTAATCGTTGCAGTTTTCGCGGCCTTGAAAACAAGACCGCCCCGCATGCCAGGCGCGGTCATCGCATGAAACGAACTGCAGCAACTCGCCATCGCGCCGGATCACGAAGTGCGACGACACCTCCATGCCTCGTATCTGCTGGAAATAGGGATGCGCGTCCCAGGCCAGCGTGTTCGTGAACAGTTGCTCGATCTCGCCGCCCCCGTATTGCCCGGGCGGCAGGCTGATCGAGTGCACGACGACGAGGTCGACCTGCGCGCCCTCAGGCCGGGAGCCGAAATTGGGCGAGGCGACATGCCGCGCGAAGGCGAGCCATCCGTCGCACCACGGCGCGGGCTGCGCGTCCATCAAGGCTCGTCGGGCTCCACCGCGACGCCATGCTCGGCCACCATCACACCGAGCCGCGCCATGCGATAGCGCATCTGCCGCAGCGACAGCCCGAGACTCGCCCCGGCAGCCGTGCGATTGAACCGGTGCCGTTCGAGTGCGCGGATGAGGATGTCGCGCTCGACCGCATCGAGGTAGGCCGCGAGATCGTTCGGCAAGGGCTGGGTGGTGGGCTCGGGCGCCGCTGCCGCCACGCCTGACGGATCACCCGCCACGAGGCCGCCGCCCAACGCGCCCGGCGCCTCGGGCTCCTGCAGGCCGGTGTCCTGGAACACCATGTCGGGCAGAGCGAGGTCGCCCTGGTCGATCCATTCGCCGCCAGAGAGAGCGACGGCGCGGTGCAGCAGGTTCTCCAACTCGCGCACGTTACCGGGAAAGGGGTAGCGGGTCAGGTGCGCCAGCGCCGCGTGGGTCAGCCGCGGCGGCGGCCACACCTCGGCGTCCTGCGCGATGCGCTCGAGCACCCGGTCGCAGATCTGCGGCAGGTCGTCGAGCCGCTCGCGCAACGGTGGCACGCGGATCTGGATCACGTTCAGGCGGTAATAGAGATCCTGCCGGAACCGGCCCGTCTGCACCTCGGTCGCCAGATCCTTGTGGGTGGCGCTGACGATGCGCACGTCGATCGGGGTTTCGGCCACCGCGCCCACCGGACGCACCGCCCGCTCCTGGATCACGCGCAGCAGCTTCGATTGCATCGACAGCGGCAGGTCGCCGATCTCGTCGAGGAACAAGGTGCCGCCGCGTGCTGCCTGGAAGAAGCCTTCGCGATCCTCAGCGGCACCCGTGAACGCGCCTTTGCGATAGCCGAAGAACTCGGCCTCCAGCAATTGCTCGGGGATCGCACCGCAGTTGACCGCGATGAACGGCTGTCCGCGCCGCGCGCTGACCTCGTGGATGGACCGCGCCACCAGTTCCTTGCCGGTCCCTGATTCACCCTGCACCAGGACCGGTGCCATGCTGCGCGCGACCTTCTCGATCAGCCCGCGCACGTGCTGCATGGTGGCCGACGTGCCGGCCATGCGGTCGAGCGTGCCCGAGCTGCCGGTGACGAGCACCGCGGGGGCCGACACGCGCACGCTGCCCCGCGTGCTCGGCGGCGCCGGCACCGCGGAACTGGCAGCACCGCTCGGCGCGGGCGCGGTACTCGGCCGGCCGAGCGCCGAAGCGACCACCGAACGGAACTGCTTCAGGTCCACCGGCTTGGTCAGGTAGTCGTAGGCGCCCGCCTTCAGCGCTTCCACCGCGTTTTCCGGCGAACCGAACGCGGTGATCATGATGGTCTTCTCGCGTCGGCCGGACTCGTCGAGCCGGCGCAGCAGATCGAGCCCGGTGCCGTCGGGCAACCGCATGTCGGTGATCACCGCGCTATAGGTGCGGTCGCGCAGCCTGCCCCACGCATCCTCGACGGTGGCGGCTGTCTCGACGTCGTAGCCCTCGCGCAACAGCGTCAGCTCGTACAAGGTGCGCAGGTCGGGTTCGTCGTCGACCACCAGCAGGCTGTAGTGGGAGGCGGAAGTCATCGGGCGAGATTCAAACTGGCGGTGGGCGCTTGATGGGAGCCGAGGGGTTCGAGTCGCATGACCATGAAGAACTCATTGCGCGCCGTGTACTGCGGGCCCCGCAGCCGGTAGTCGATGGTGGCGCCGTAGCGCTCGCACAACTCCTTGCAAATATACAGGCCCAATCCGGTGCCTCTGCTTCGAGTCGAGAAGAAAGGCTCGAATAAGTAACGCTCTACGTCAGGAGGTATCGCCGGGCCATCGCTGAGCACGCTGAGCGTCAGCACTTCGGGCTCGGCGACCAGCTTCACCTCCACGCTGCCGGGCCCGCCCGAGGCATGCCGGTAGCCGTTGTCGAGCAGGTTCACGAGCACGCGGCGCAGGTGGTCCGCATCGAACATCGCGCCGACGGACGTCAACGGCAGTTCCACGCGCAGTGCGCTGCGCTCGTCCATCGGCAAACGCGCGGTGCGAGCCCATTCGCTGCAGGTAGTGCCCACCAGCTCGGTCAGGTCGATCACCTCGGCGCGTACGGCGGGGCCGCCGGGGGCCACCTCCATCACGTCGTCGACGATGCGCTTGAGCCGCTCGACGTTGTCGGCCACCATCTGCGTCAACTGCTTCTGGGGCGATGCGGTCATGTCCTCGGCCAGCAGGGCGTTGGCCTGCGCAATCGCCGACAGCGGATTGCGGATCTCATGCGCGATACCGGCCGAGATGCGGCCCATCGCCGCGAGCTTCTCCTGCCGCATGCGCGCCTGCACGTCGCGCAGATCTTCGAGGAACAGCACACACAGCTCTTCGGACGCCTGCGGTTGCCGGCGCTTGGTGAAACGCATGCGCACCCGCAATGCGCGCGTCTGCCCGGAAGCAAACTGCAGGTTCACCTCGCGTCCGGCCTCCGGCCAGGAGCCTTCGTTGAATGCCCGCAACACCCCGGACGCGAGCGGCGCCCACACGGGATGGCTGTGCAGGTGGAACGGCGCAGGGCGCACCAGCCCCTCGTCGGCGATGAGCCGTCGCGCAGCCGGATTGGCAGCCCGCACGCGGCCGCGGCGATCGACCACCATCACGCCGTCTTGCATCTCCTCGATCACCAGCCGGTTGAGCTGCGCCTGCTGCCGCGCCAGCTCCATGCTGCCGCGCGCGGCGAGCTCCTCGCGCGCCAGGCGCCCGGCCAGCTCGCCCGCCAGCAGCGCGATCACGAAAAAGCCGCTGCCGACCAGGCCCGCCTGCGTGATCAGCACGGTCGCTTCACTGCCGAGCGAGCGCAGCCAGGCTTCACCAAGCAGCAGCAGCGTGATGCCCGCCGCGACGGTGAGCGCGGAGAGTCTCGACGTCAGCACACCCGCCATCAATACCGGCAGCACCAGCAGCGGCAGGAAGTTGATCGTGCCGCGCGACGCCAGGAGGTACAGCACGCCGAACACGGCGAGGTCGAGCCCGATGCTGGAAAACCACTGCCTGCGGCGCAGGCGGTTGACGGGACGCCCCTGCTGCGTGCCGCTCTGTTCGCGCGCAAGCCACCACACGACGACGGTCGCCACCACGTAGCCGGCACACGTGAGCAGCGCCCACGGCACGCCGGCCACGGTGCCGGCACCGATCAGGTAGGACGCGACCTGGGCCCCGAGCAGCAGCACGCCGACCGCCACCCGGGCACCGAGGAAGGCACGGTAGATGCGCTGGAAGGACGGCTGCGCGACGCCCAGCATGCGCCTGGCCTGGCGCGTCAGGAAGCGGGAGTCTTCGCCCTCAGGACCGCCCCAGTCCGTGTAGCGGGAGTCGCGGCCGGTCGCCGCGTCCTCGTCGATCTGGGTGTCGTTGCTGACGCCGAGGGCAGCGAACCACGACTCGTCGACCGGCTTGGGCGACTCCGGGCGGCGTGGATCGTTGCGGCGTGCCACGCGAGCCCCTCACTGCTGCGAAGCGCGATGCGCTTCGCAGCAGTAGTGGCCTCCCGGCCCGGGCAGCGCTTCGTCCTGCGGCAGATGCACGCCGCACGAGGCGCAAGCCACCATGGGGCGAGGACCGGCGGCTCGTTGGCGCGGCCCGTCCTGCGTACCCGAAGGTTGTCGCGCACGGCGATCGGGCCGCCGCGCCAACCACAGCACGAGCACGATCACCAGCAGCAGCACGAGGTACTTGGTCATGGCAACAGCAGAGAGTGCGTCATTCAGACTGCCGGCGGGCGGGCCAGCAGCACCTCGAGCACGAAGCGCGAGCCGACGTAGGCCAGCAGCAGCAGCGCGGCGCCGGTGTAAAGCCAGCGCGTCGCCATGCGACCGCGCCAGCCGAAGGCGCGGCGACCGCCGAGCAGCGCCGCAAACACGGCCCAGGCCAGCACCGAGAAGATGGTCTTGTGATCCCAGCGCCAGGGGTGTGCATACCACCAGCCGAGCACCAGCGCCGCAGACAGCACCGTGAACCCGGCGGCAACGAAACGGAAGGTCAGCTTCTCGAGCCTCAGCAGCGGCATCCCCAGCGGCGTGGGCGCGACCGCGCCGCGCCCGGAGCGCATCTGGCGCTCCGCATTGCTGAGCAATGCGGCGTGCAGCACCGCCGCGCCGAACAGTCCGTAGGACGCGATGCCGAGCACCCAATGCAGCGGCATCCATGCGGACGCCACGTGCGGCCGGACCTCGCCAGGAAAGAACAGCGCCAGCACCACGGCCGTGAAGCCGAGCACCGCCAACGTGCGGCGCACGCCGGGCAGCGGAACGAGGCGGCTCTCGACCGCATAGACCGCCAGCACGAGCCACGCCGTCATCGAGAGCGCCGGCGCGAATCCGAAGCGAGCGCCCGGCTGCGGCGCGCCGATACCGGAGGTGTCGGCGATGAGTGCCAGGCCATGCGCCAGCCAGCCGAGCAGCAGTGCCCAGCGCAGTGCCGTGGCGACCCGCTCGCTCTGCGACACCGCCACGCCGTAGCCCACCAGGGCAGCCGCGCTGGCCGTCACAGTGATGGACGACTGCTCGTACAAGGCGGCCCAGGGCCCGGAAGCTAGAATCATCCGCACAGTGTACTTTCGCGGCCCGCCGTTCTGGCCCGCCGCTCCCCTCCTCGATCCACCGCATCCACCTCATGGCCTCTACCCTTTCCGATCGCCTGTCGCGGCTGGTCAAGCAGATGCGCGGCCAGGCCCGCATCACCGAGAGCAACGTGCAGGACATGCTGCGTGAAGTGCGCATGGCACTGCTGGAAGCCGACGTCGCATTGCCCGTGGTGCGCGACTTCATCACCCGCGTGAAGGACAAGGCGCTCGGCCAGGAAGTGGTCGGTTCGCTGTCGCCGGGCCAGGCGCTGGTCGGGGTCGTGCACAAGGAGCTGGCCGCGACGATGGGCGAAGGCGTCAGCGACCTGAACCTGGCGACCCAGCCCCCCGCGATCATCCTGATGGCTGGCCTGCAAGGTGCGGGCAAGACGACGACCACCGCGAAGCTGGCCAAGCACCTGATCGAAAAGCGCAAGAAGAAGGTGCTGACGGTCTCGGCCGACGTGTACCGCCCGGCGGCCATCGAGCAGTTGAAGACGGTCACCAAGGCCGCCGGCGCCGAGTGGTTCCCGTCCAGCGCGTCGGACAAGCCGGTCGACATCGCCCGTGCTGCGGTCGACCATGCACGCCGCCACTACTTCGACGTGCTGCTCGTCGACACGGCCGGCCGACTGGCGATCGACGAGGCGATGATGGCGGAGATCCGCCAATTGCATGCGGCGCTGAACCCGGTGGAGACGCTGTTCGTCGTCGATGCGATGCAGGGCCAGGATGCAGTGAACACGGCGAAGGCCTTCAAGGACGCCCTGCCGCTTACAGGCGTCGTGCTGACCAAGCTCGACGGCGACGCCCGCGGGGGCGCGGCCCTGTCGGTGCGCGCGATCACGGGCGCGCCGATCAAGTTCGCGGGCGTTTCCGAGAAGATCGACGGACTCGAGGTCTTCGACGCCGACCGCCACGCGGGCCGCGTGCTCGGCATGGGCGACATCGTCGCGCTCGTCGAGGAAGTACAGAAAGGCGTCGACCTGCAGGCGGCGGAAAAGCTGGCGCAGAAGGTGAAGTCCGGCGAAGGCTTCGACCTGAACGACTTCCTCTCGCAGATCAGCCAGATGAAAAAGATGGGAGGCCTCTCCGGCCTGCTCGACAAGCTGCCGACGCAGATGGCGGCGAAAGCGGGTCAGGCCGACATGGACCGCGCCGAGCGTGAAGTGCGCCGCATGGAGGGCATCATCAACTCGATGACGCCGTTGGAGCGGCGCAAGCCCGAACTCATCAAGGCCAGCCGCAAGCGCCGCATCGCCGCTGGCGCAGGTGTGCAGGTGCAGGAGGTCAACCGGCTGCTCAACCAGTTCGAGCAGATGCAGGGCATGATGAAAAAGATGAAGGGCGGCGGCCTGATGAAGATGATGAAACGCATGGGCGGCATGAAGGGCCTGCCCGGGATGGGACGCTGACCTCGCAGATCTACGGAATTGCGGAACAACATCCGAAACCGTCGTCAGCGCGCATATCTACCGGTTGACCAAGCGGGGGGCGGCGGCTAAGGTCAGCAGGAGTCATTTCCCCCTCCTGCAATGCAACAAATTGTTCTGATCCTGCTGGCGCTCGTCGTGATGCTCGTCGCCATCTTCTGGTGGTGGACGCACCGCTCGCCGCCCGCCTCGGGCTCGCGCCCCAACAAGCGGGGCGCGGAAAGTCTCGACACGCTGATGGCATGGACGCCGCAGCCCACCCGCATCCTCACGGCCCCCGAACGGCAGGCGTACATGGTGCTGCGCCGCGCGCTGCCCGAGCACATGGTCCTGGCCCAGGTGCCGCTTGCACGCTTTCTCAAGGTGCCGACGCGGCACTCCTACAGCGAGTGGCTGCGCCGCGTGGGCCAGCTGTGCGCCGATCTCGTCGTGTGCGACAACACCTCGCAAGTGGTCGCGGTGGTCGAGATCCGGGCCCCGGAAGAAGAGGAAAGCGAGCGGACCCTGAAGCGCTACGCGCGCATGGACCGCGTGCTGCAAGCCGCGGGCGTGCCGCTGTATGTATGGCGCGAGAACCAGATCCCGTCGGCGGCGGCAGCCCGTGAAGCGCTGTCGGAAGAGGAGTCGGTGAGCCTCGATCAGCACGAAGGCGCCTCGTCGATCAGCACCCATCCGGGCACTGGCATGAACGGCGCCAGCCACCCAAGCGCAGACTTCCCGATCATCAACGGCACGCCGCGGGAGCAACCTCAGGAACCGCCTTCGTCGACCTGGTTCGACGAATTCGATTCCGGCCCCACCCCGCTGGGCTCACCCGGCAGCCCCGGCAGCCGGCCCCACTGAGTTGCGACTCGAGCAAAAAAGGCGCTTGCCATCGCAAGCGCCTTTTTCATTGGAAGCGCGCCGCGCTCAGCTGAGCAGTGCCTGCGCGAACTCCCGGGCGCTGAAGGTCTGCAGATCCTCGAGCTTTTCGCCGACGCCGATGAAATAGACCGGCACCGGCCGCTCCCGCGCAATCGCGGCCAGCACCCCGCCTTTGGCCGTGCCGTCCAGCTTGGTCACCACCAGGCCGGTGAGCTTGAGTGCTTCGTCGAAGGCCCTCACCTGCGCCAGCGCGTTCTGGCCGGTGTTGCCATCGACGACGAGCAGCACCTCGTGAGGTGCACTTTCGTCGGCCTTCGCGATCACGCGGCGGATCTTGCGCAGCTCTTCCATCAGGTGCAACTGCGTCGGCAAACGGCCCGCGGTGTCGGCGATCACCACGTCGCACCCCCGGGCCTTGCCGGCCGCCACCGCGTCGTAGGTCACCGCAGCCGGGTCGCCGCCCTCCTGGCTCACGATCTCGACCTGATTGCGCCCCGCCCACACGGCCAGCTGTTCCCGCGCGGCGGCGCGGAAGGTGTCGGCCGCAGCGAGCAGCACCTTCTGTTGCGACTCGGCGAGATGACGGGTCAGCTTGCCGATGCTGGTGGTCTTGCCCGCTCCATTGACACCCACCACCATGATGACGGTCGGGGTGTGCTGCCCGACGACCAGCGGCTTTTCCAGGGGCTTGAGCAGATCGGCGATCGCGTCGGCCAGCAGTGTCTTGACGGCCGCGGGATCGGTCGCCTTGCTTTCCTTCACCCGGCGCTTCAGGTCATCGAGCAGGAACTCGGTCGCCTTCACGCCGGTGTCGGCCATCAACAGCGCCGCCTCCAGCTCCTCGTACAACGCCTCGTCGATCTTGGTGCCAGTGAACACCTGGGTGATGCTGCTGCCGGTCTTGCGCAGCCCGGACTTGAGCTTGTCGAGCCACGAGCGGCGCTCCTGGGGCACGTCCGGAGCCGGCGCGGGCACGGCCGCAACAGCCACCGTCTCAGGTGCAGGTACAGGTGCAGGAACTGGAGTGGGCGCGACCACCGCGGGCGGCGTCGTCGGCGCAGGTGGAGCAACGGGAGCGACATCGGGCGCCGGAGCGGGTGCCGGCGGCTTTTTCTTGAAGAAGCTGAACATGGGTTCCCTGTGGAATGCGGTCGATTCTAAGGAAGCGCTTCATCCCTTACGGCAACCTACAATCACCCGCCCTTACCGCAACGCCATGGCTGCCCCCTCCGCCCGCCCTTCCCCGCCCCACGAAGTCCGCATCATCGGCGGGCAATGGAAACGCACGAAGCTGCCGGTGGCCGACAAGCCGGGGCTGCGCCCGACGCTGGACCGTGTGCGCGAAACGCTGTTCAACTGGCTCGGACAAGACCTCACCGGCTGGCACTGCCTCGACGCCTTCGCCGGCACCGGCGCGCTGGGCTTCGAGGCGGCATCCCGAGGCGCGACAGACGTGGTGCTGCTGGAACAGGATGCAGCGCTGGTCCGTCAGCTGCTGGCCTTGAAGACCCGCCTGAACGCCACCATGGTCCGCGTCGAACGCGCGGATGCGGTGGCATGGATGCAGCGGGCACCGGCCGCGCAGTTTGACCTGATCCTGCTGGACCCACCCTTCGCGGCAGGGCTGTTCGAGGCGGCATTGCAGGCGTCGATCCGGTTGCTGCAGCCACAAGGTTTCATCTATCTCGAAGCCGATGCCCCGCTCGACGACGCGTCGCGCGCGCGGCTCAACCTGCACACTTACCGCGAAGGCCGCGCCGGCGCTGTGTACTTCCAGCTGCTGTGCCTCGCACCGGGCCGATAAACTGCACGTCCGCCCCGAGGAGCCCGCCCATGACCACTCCCCCCACCCGCGTTGCCGTCTACCCAGGCACCTTCGACCCGATGACGCTCGGGCACGAAGACCTGATGCGGCGCGCATCCGCCTTGTTCGACCGCCTGATCATCGCGGTCGCCGCCGGCCACCACAAGCGCACCATGTTCACGCTGGACGAGCGCCTCGACATCGCGCGTGAGGAAGCCCGCCCCTATCCGAACGTGGAAGTGATGGATTTCCGGGGCCTGCTGCGCGACTTTGTCGTGGCGCACGGCGGGCGGGTGGTGGTGCGGGGCCTGCGCGCCGTGAGCGACTTCGAATACGAGTTCCAGATGGCCGGCATGAACCGCCAATTGATGCCGGACGTGGAGACCGTGTTCCTGACGCCGTCCGACCAGTACCAGTTCGTTTCCGGCACTTTCGTGCGCGAGATTGCCATGCTCGGCGGTGATGTCTCCAAATTCGTGGCACCCTCGGTGCTCAGGCGGCTGCAGGATCGCGTCAAGCAGGGCGCCTGAAGCAACAGGAAGTACCGGCCATGGCCTTGATGATCACCGACGAGTGCATCAACTGCGACGTCTGCGAGCCCGAATGCCCCAACCAGGCCATCTCGATGGGCCCGGAGATCTACGTGATCGACCCGAAGCGCTGCACCGAATGCGTGGGCCACTTCGACGAGCCGCAGTGCGTGCAGGTGTGCCCGGTGGAGTGCATCCCCATCAACCCGGCCCATCAGGAAACGCGCGAGCAGTTGTGGGACAAGTACCGGGTGCTGCAAGGCACTGCCGCGGCCGACAAGCCTGCGAACGGTTGATCGGGCGTCAGCGCTTCTTTTCTTTTGCGGGCTTACCGGAGCCGGGTACCACGGCCTTGAAGTCGCCGTTGCGGCGTTCGGCCTTTGACGACTTCTTCTGTCGCGCTGGCGCGGGCTCTTCCGGCGGCGGTTCGCCCCGCCCGCTGATGCGCGCGGCCGCCACGGGTTGCGCCTCGGCCTTCTGGCGGTCGCGGGCCAGTTGCTCCGCCATCTCGTCATGCCGCCGCTGGGCTTCCAGTGCCGAGTCGCGCTGCTCGTCGGAGCGCGCGTCGCGTGCCTCGATCGCATGCCCTTCGCCACACGGTCGTTCGGAGTAGGTATTGCCACACCGGTAGACCACCTGCGCGTGCAGCGGCTGGGCTGCGGCGCAGGCCATCGCGGCAAGCAGGACCAGCGCTTTCATGGTGCGGGCGGCGCGTCGGGGCGCGGCGGTTTGGGTCGCTGGGGCTTGGCGTGGACGACACGCATCGCGGCTTCCATGTCACCCTGCAGCAGCGCATCCAGGGCAGGCAGCGAACGGTCGATCGCCTGCACGAGCGCGTCGCGGTGCTCGGGTGCGGGCTTGCGCAACACGTAGTCAGGCACCTCGGCCTTGATGCCGGGGTGCCCGATGCCGAGCCTCAAGCGCCAGTAGTCGGGGCTGCCGAGCTGCGCCTGGATGTCCTTCAGCCCGTTGTGCCCTGCATGGCCGCCGCCGAGCTTCATCTTCATCTGGCCTGGCGGCAGGTCGAGTTCATCGTGTGCCACGAGGATCTCTTCCGGTGCGATCTTGAAAAAGCGCGCCAACGCCGCCACCGACTGGCCCGAGCGGTTCATGTAGGTTTGCGGCTCGAGCAGCCACACCGGCCCGTCCACGCCGGGACGCGGACGGTTCACACGAGCGAGCAGCCCGTGGTAGCTGCGCTCTGCATGCAAGGTGGCGCCGAGCTTGCGCGCCACCGCATCCACCCACCAGAAGCCGGCGTTGTGTCGCGTTGCCTCGTATTCCGGGCCCGGGTTGCCGAGCCCCACAAACAGTCGAATCATGGGGCGCGATTATCGGCGGGACGAACCACACGCGGGCCTGCTGCCGACACACCCTGACGAGGGATGCGCCCAACAAAAAGCCCCGCACTGGGCGGGGCTCTCGATCAGGCCGCGGGCTTGAATTACTTCTTGCCCTTGCCCTTGGCAGGAGCGGGCGCCGGTGCCGGGGCGGCCTCGACGATCACTTCCTCGACCGGAGCGACCACGCTCGCGATCACCGGGTTCGGCTTGCCGTGCGTGACGACCTTGATGCCCTTGGGCAGTTGCAGATCGTTGACGTGCAGCGACTGGCCCTTGGCGAGGTTGCCGAGGTCCACCTCGATGAACTCGGGCAGCGCTTGCGCCAGGCACTGAATTTCCAGGTCGGTGGCGACGTGGCTGATCGTGCACTTGTCGGTCTTGACGGCCGGCGAGTTTTCTTCGTTGATGAAGTGCAGCGGCACCTTCTTGACGATCTTCGTCTTCGGGTCGACGCGCTGGAAGTCCACGTGCAGCACGATGGGCTTGAAGGCGTGCATCTGCACGTCGCGCAGCAGGACCTTCTCGACCTTGCCGGCCAGTTCCATCTCGAGAATGGACGAGTGGAAGGCTTCCTTCTTCAGCGCATGGAACAGCGCGTTGTGATCGAGTTCGATCATGGCCGGCGTGCCGGCTCCGTAGACGATGCCAGGCACCTTGTCGGCGCGGCGCAGGCGGCGGCTCGCTCCGGTCCCCTGCAGCTGGCGCTCAAATGCGACGAATTTCATTCATCTCTCCAATCAACGTATGCGTCCGCGACCAGACGCGAAAACGGCCGCGATTCACACGCGGCCTGCGGGCCGGACGACCGACTCAAGGAAGCCGTCCGTTTTGGGCTCGGAATCAGAAGTTGTTGTTCTGCTCCGAGAACAAAGAGGTGACCGATTCGCCGTCAGAGATGCGGCGGATCGTTTCTGCAAACAGGAAGGCGACCGACAGCTGGCGGATCTTCTTGATCGGCTTGGCGGTCTCGGACAGCGGGATGGTGTTGGTGATCACCACCTCGTCGAGTTCGGAATTCTTGATGCGCTCCAGTGCAGGCCCGGAAAACACCGGGTGCGTGCAATAGGCATAGACCGACTTCGCGCCGCGCTCCTTGAGCACTTCGGCTGCCTTCACCAGCGTGCCGGCGGTGTCGATCATGTCGTCCATGATCACGCAGTTGCGGCCTTCGATCTCGCCGATGACGTGCATCACTTCGGACACGTTGGCCTTGGGACGGCGCTTGTCGATGATGGCCAGATCACAGCCCAGCTGCTTGGCCAGTGCACGCGCACGGACCACGCCGCCGACGTCCGGCGAGACCACGACGAGGTCGTCGTAGTTGCGCGACTTGAGGTCGGACAGCAGCACCGGCGACGCATAGATGTTGTCGACCGGGATGTCGAAGAAGCCCTGGATCTGGTCGGCGTGCAGGTCCATCGTCAGCACGCGGTTGACGCCGACGACTTCCAGCATGTTGGCGACGACCTTCGCGCTGATCGGCACGCGGGTGGAACGCGGGCGGCGGTCCTGGCGTGCATAGCCGAAGTACGGGATCACGGCCGTGATGCGACGCGCCGAGGCGCGCTTGAGTGCATCGACCATGATGCACAGCTCCATCACGTGCTCGTTGGTCGGCGCGCAGGTGGGCTGAACGACGAAGACGTCGCGGCCCCGCACGTTCTGTTGGATCTCGACGGTGACTTCACCGTCGGAGAAGCGCCCCACGGTGGCCTGCCCGAGCGTCAGGCCCAGATGGGTGGCGATTTCCTGGGAGAGCGCGGGGTTGGCGTTGCCGGTGAACAGCAGGGTGTCGGACAGCATCTTCCTCTCCGTCGAGGCTTACAGGGATTGCGTCGTGACCGTCTCAAGAGTCGTCACCCTGTGCACGCAGAGGACCACCATGCGCGGGCATCGCTCAAAACTAGGGAACCTCTGGACCGCATCGACGGCCCAGAGGTTCCTGGATGGTTTGGCAGGGGAGGAAGGATTCGAACCCTCGAATGTCGGAATCAAAATCCGATGCCTTAACCGACTTGGCGACTCCCCTACACAGGCCTTCGCACCGGCCGAAGCCGATGCGCGAGCCTTGAAATCGTCGCATTCAGTCCGGCGTCCATTCCCACAAGGGGTGGCGCTCCAGACTGCGGCATCTTCTGCTGCGCCATCCGGCGGGGAGCTCGTCGAACCCTTCGCCTTCAGCCGCGTCATCGACGCCGATCCTCGCGAACACTGCACTGCCTGAGCCCGTCATGCGGCTGTTGCCGTAACGTGCCCGCAGCAACTCCAACGCTTGCCCGACCTCATTGCACAACGCTTGCGCAGCGTTTTGCATGTCGTTTTTGCCGAAGCCGGCGGTGTCTGCGAGAAAGTCCGAGAGTGTAGCAGGTTTGGTGTCGCGTACCAAGTGGGGGCTCGAAAAGATGTCCTTGGTCGGCAGGCTTGCGGGCGGCTTGAGCACCATGTAGCGCCGCGACGGCAACAGCAACGGCGTCAGCAGCTCCCCCACGCCCTCCACCCAAGCGGGGCCGCTGCCGATGAAGAACGGTACATCGGCCCCCAGCGTGGCGCCCAGCGCCTTCAGGCGGTTGCGCGTCCAGCCCAGGCCCCACAAGCGGTTCAGCGCGATCAGCGTGGTCGCAGCGTCGGAACTGCCGCCGCCCATGCCCGCACCGGAAGGCACCTCCTTGAGAACGGAAATGTCTGCACCGAGGCGCGTGCCGCTCGCCGTCTGCAACGCGCGCGCGGCACGCAGGCAGAGATCGTCGGAGGGCAGTGCCTCGCCGAGATCGTGCCGGACCAGCTCGCCATCGTGGCGCAGTTCGAAATGCAGCGTGTCGCACCAGTCGATCGGCACGAAGACCGACTGCAACAAGTGATATCCGTCGGGCCGGCGACCGACCACATGGAGAAACAGGTTGAGCTTGGCCGGGGCCGGAACGTCGTACAGCGCTTTCATGCAGATTCAGGTGGGATCGAGGCGGGCTCGCACCGTCACGGTGGGCGGCGCCGGGCGCACGGCCGAAATCAAACCCTCACCGGCTTGTGCCAACTGAACGCGCCAGCCGAGTTGGGCAAAGCCCGCTTCCCCGTCCGGCAGCGGCTCGCTTGAGGCGCCGGCCCAGGGCCGCCCTTGCAACCAGTCGAACAAGGCGGCCACCGGCAGCGGTTCGCCGACCATCTCGCGCGTGAGTTCGTCGAGATCGTTGAAACGGCGCGTCTTGCCTTCGGCCCGCAGCCACACTTCGCCCGGTTGCCAATAAGCCACCGCGAGCAAGGTACCGAGGGAATTCGAGAGCCTCAGCTCGCCCCGCTCCGGCTGGCCGAGCAGCTCGAAGAAGGCCGTCGACGAACGTGCCTGGGCGTCGGGCTCGATCGCATCGATGCGAATCGCCAACCGTCCCGAGGCCGCAACCGCCAAACCTTCGATCGCCGGCTTCAGCGTGGTGCAGCCGGCCAGCACCAGGCCCCCCACGAGAAGGACCGCACGCCTCCAGAGCCATGCATTCACAGGCTCACCTTCAGGCGCGAGAGCGTTTCCTTCAGGACTTCGTTGCTCTCGTCACGCGAGCGCCCCTCGCGCCACACCTTGCGGGCCTCGTCCTGCCGGCCGAGCACCCACAGCACCTCACCCAGATGCGCGGCAATCTCGGCATCGGGTCGCGCCTGGAAGGCGCGCTGCAGATGGCGCAACGCTTCCTCGCGGCGCCCCATGCGGTATTCGATCCAGCCGAGGCTGTCGATGATGAAGGGTTCGTTCGGTGCCAGCTCGAGCGCCTTCTGCACCAGTTGCCGCGCCTCCTCGAGGCGGGTGTTGCGATCGGCGAGCGTGTAGCCGAGCGCGTTGTAGGCATGGAAGTGGTCCGGCTTCAGCTCGATGACCCGGCGCAGCAGGCGCTCCATCTCGTCGAGCTTGTGCAGCTTCTCGGCCATCATGGCCTGTTCGTAGAGCAGATCGACGTCGTCCGGGAATTGCTGGTTGGCCTCGGCGAGCACCTTGTGCGACTCGGCCCAGTCCTTCAGCTCGCGCATCAGCTGCGACTCGGCCAGCAGCTTGGCACGGGCATCCTGCGGCGTGCGCTCGGGCACCTTGCGGATCAGCTCCCGCGCCTCGCGCACCTTGCCTTGCTTGGCCAGCAGCGCGGCGCGGCGCACCTGCACGGTCACGGCGCGGTCGGCGTTGTCGATCTTGGCGAGCCATTGTTCGGCCTCGGTGAAGTTGCGCTGCTCCTCGGCCGCCTGCGCGAGCAGCAGGTAGGCCTGCGTCAGGCCTTCGGCGGGTGACGCGGCCACCACCTCGATGCCGCCCTCCTCGCTCACGGAAACTGGAGGCTCGGTTCGCGTGGCGCTCAGCTCCAGGTAGCGCTTGAGTGCCGCCTCGGCCTCACGCGGTTGCTTGAGCTCGAGCCGCAAGGCACCAAGGCTGAGCCATGCGGGCGCCAGCTTCGGGTCGTTCCGCGTGGCCTGTTCGAGCTCAGCCACTGCCTCGGGGTAGCGTTGCAAGCCGACGAGCGCGCGCACGTACGACAGACGGATGGCCGCGGCCTCGGGTTGCGCGCGCAGGTAGCCCTGCACGATCTGCTCGGCACCCGGTTGCGTGGGCAACAGTTCGAGCGCGAGCAACGCCGGCCCCTCTGCCGATGCATCGAGCTGGGCCGCCTGCTGCACAAGCGCAAGCGCACGCTCCGGTTCATCGGCCAGCAATCGCATGCGACCGTTCGCGACCAGCGTGGGCAGGCGTGTTTCGGGGATCGTCGCGTAGGGTTGCAGAGCTTGTTCGAGCACGCCGGCCACCGTCTTGCGATCGGCCGCACGGGCGAAGAAGCGGGGCAGCAGGGAGATCGTGGTGGGCCGCTCGGGCGCCGGGGTGTTGGCAAGCAGCGCGCGCAACGGATCGAGCGCTTCCGCGGCCCGGTTCAGGCCCACCAGCAACTGGGCCGCGTAGCGATGCGCCTCGACCGAACTGGGCACCGACGTACGCCACGCCTGCGCGGCGGCCAGGGCCTGGTCGCCGGCTCGCCCTTGCAGCGCGATCTCCACGGCACGGCGGAACAGTCGCTCGTCGCCGGTCTTGCGCGCACCGTCGAGCAGGATCTCGTAGGCGGCGCCGGCGTTGCCCGCCCGCAGCTCCATCTCGCCGATGAGCAGTTGGTAGAACATCGGCGCGTCGAGATCTGAAGACACCACCGGCTCGCTCGCCACGATGCCGGCGGGGTCTGCCGCGGCGCGAGCCTGCGGAACGATCGCCCATGAACCAGCCAGACAGGCGGCCAGCAACAGCGGGCGGATCGGAGGGGCGGCAAGCGGCATGGACAAACTCCTGTTTCTGCGGAACGCGACGCTGCGCCCGGATAGCGATCTGATTCTACGGAGCGCCCGATAATTCCCCGCATGCCCGAGTTACCGGAAGTTGAAGTCACTCGCCTGAGTTTTGCCGAGCGCATCCGCGGCGCCCGCGTGCAGTCGGTGCGCCTGGGCAAGCCGCTGCGCTGGCCCCTGGGGTGCGAGCCGCAACACCTGACCGGTCAGACGGTCGGCGAGGTCACCCGCCGCGGCAAGTACCTTTGGCTGCCGCTCGACGAAGGCGGACTGCTGCTGCACCTGGGCATGTCCGGCTCGTTGCGCTTCGCCCCTGATGCCCCGCCGCCTGGCGTGCACGACCACTTCGACCTGCTGACCGACCGCGGCCTGCTGAGGCTGCACGACCCACGGCGATTCGGTGCCGTGGTGTGGTCGCCGGCCCTCGACGCCGACCCCGCGCGCAAGCTGCTCAGCACCCTGGGGGTCGAACCCTTCGATGCCGCCTTCACCGCGGGCTACCTGCACGCACGCCTGCGCGGGCGGCGCACGCCGATCAAGCAGGCCTTGCTGGCGGGTGACGTCGTCGTCGGCGTCGGCAACATCTACGCCTCGGAAGCGTTGTTCGGCGCCGGCATCGACCCCCGCGCGGCCGCCGGGCGCATCAGCCTCGTCCGCTGCCAGAAACTGGTCGAATCGATCCGCGCCACGCTCGAGCGCGCCCTGAAGGTCGGGGGCTCGACGTTGCGCGACTTCCGCAATGCCGACGGCCAAAGCGGCTACTTCCAGCTCGAAACCCAGGTCTACGACCGCGAGGGGCAGCCCTGCCGTGCCTGCAGCGCCCCCATCAGACGGATCCAGCAGGGGCAACGCTCCACCTTCTTCTGCCCGGGCTGCCAGCGGCGCTGACCCGCGCAGGCAGGAGTGACCGGCCGTAACAGGCGTCGCGCACGCGCAATACGGCGCAACGCGAAGCCCGCCCCCAGGGCGCGCCCGGGCTTGCTTTGCGTCGCATTGGGCTACCATTGCCGCAGTCCCCACCCTGCTTCCCAGCCCCTGTTTCCATGGTGCCGTCCTTTGCGAACAAGCTCGATGCGCTCGGCGCGTGGCGGGCCAACCTGGAGTCCCGGCTGGGCGAGCTGTCGCGCTTCCTGTTCGACCACGATCTGCTGGACCAGCCCGCCTCGGAGTTGCTCGATTCGCTGACCTTGCGCCTGTCCAGCGAAAAACTCGTGGTCGCCTTCGTGGCCGAGTTCTCGCGCGGCAAGTCGGAGCTGATCAACGCGATCTTCTTCGCCGACACCGGCCGGCGCATCCTGCCGGCCACGCCGGGCCGCACCACGATGTGTCCGGTGGAACTGAGCTACGACGCGGACGAGCCCCCCTCGCTGAGCCTGCTCGATATCGACACCCGCCTGGGCAGTGCTTCGCTGGCCGACCTGCGGGGCCACCCCAGCGCGTGGAAGCAGATCGAGCTGAACATCAAGCGCCCCGACCTGCTCGCCGAGGCGCTGCTGCATGTGATGCAGACCAAGAAGGTGCCGCTCGAAACAGCCCGCGACCTCGGCTTCTGGGACGACCAGCGCCCCGAAGACAACCCGCCCCGTGACGAGGCGGGCTTGATCGAAGTGCCGGCGTGGCGGCACGCGATCATCAACTACCCCCATCCGCTGCTCAAGCGCGGCCTGGTGGTGCTGGACACTCCTGGCCTCAACGCCATCGGCGCGGAGCCCGAGCTGACAGTGAGCCTGCTGCCTTCGGCACACGCGACCGTCTTCATCCTGGCGGCCGACACCGGCGTGACGAAGTCGGACCTCGCCATGTGGCGCGACCATTTGTGCGGCCAGCCGCTGGCACGCTACGTTGCGCTCAACAAGATCGACACGCTGACCGACCCGCTGAGCCCCAGCGCCGAGGTCGAGATCCACATCGCGCGCCAGCGCGCCAACACGGCCCAGACGCTCGACATTCCCGAGAACCGGGTGTTCCCCATTTCTGCAAAGCAGGCGCTGGCGGGCCGTGTGAGCGGCGACGCCGACGTGCTGCGCTCGAGCCGCATCCTCGCGCTCGAAGACGCGCTCGGCCACCAGCTGCTGCCGCAACGCCGCGAAGTGCTCGAGCGCGTGGTGCTCGACGGCACCGCACAGATCACCGCGCAGATCGGCCGGCGCCTGAACGACCGCCGCCGCCAGCTGGCCGAGCAGCTGCTCGAGTTGCGCGGGCTGCGAGGCAAGAATTCCAGCATGGTCGGCGTCATGCTCAAGCGCGTCGAGGCCGAAAGCGCCGAGTTCGAACAATGCATCGCCCGCGTGCAGGCGATGCGCTCGGTGCACACGCGCATGCTGAAGGACGCCCTGCTCACCATCAGCAACGACGTGCTGCGCCAGCACACCGAGGTGCTGCAGGAAAAGCTGCGCTCGGCCGTGCTGAACTTCGGCGTCAAGCGGACCTTCGCCGACATGTGCGCCGAGTTGCGCGAACACCTCAAGAAGGCACAGGTCAAGGGCCACGAGATCCACGACATGCTCGGCGCCTCGTTCACCAAGCTGAATGCGGAGTTCGGCTTCGGCCTGCAGGCGCCGCCGGCAGCCGACCTGTCGCGCTTCATCGCCGATCTGGACCTGATCGAGCGCAACTACATGCAGTACCTGGGCCTGTCGCACGCGCTGCGGCTGTCGCAGAGCCGCTTCATGGAGCAGTTCCGCCGCATGCTGGTGTCGAAGCTGCGCGTGGTGTTCGAGGGCGCCAGCAGCGAGCTCGAACTCTGGAACAAGACCGCCTCCTCGCAGATCGACTCGCAGCTGCGCGAACGGCGGCGCAACTTCAAGCGCCGGCGCGAGTCGCTCGAACGCGTGCAGATCGCAAGCAACGAACTCGAGTCGCGCATCCAGGAAGTAGGCTCCCAGGAAGAGCGCCTGCGCCAGTTGCAGGCACGGCTCGCCACGCTGATCGAGGGCATCGAAGTCACCGCGACCGGCCCGCTGCCGATGAGCGGGATCGATTCGGTGACCATCGAATTGCCGCTCGGCGTCGCTTCTGCCCGCGCCTGAAGCGCCCACCGTCGATGCCGAAGACGAGCACGGCTGCTCCCGTTCGCCTGCCTTCCGAGTTCGGGCCACGCGTGGTGGCCTGGCAACGCACCCATGGCCGGCA
The DNA here is from genome assembly GCF_946480305.1 of uncultured Caldimonas sp. The sequence continues at coordinate 57,616 of NZ_CAMLJQ010000007.1, read as the reverse complement.
CCGGCTGCCCTGGCAGCAGACACGCGACCCGTACCGCGTGTGGCTGTCCGAAATCATGTTGCAGCAGACGCAGGTCAGCACGGTACTCGGCTACTACGACCGGTTTCTGCAGCGCTTCCCCGACGTGCTTGCACTCGCAGATGCACCCCTCGACCACGTGCTGGCGGCATGGAGCGGCCTCGGCTACTACAGCCGGGCGCGCAACCTGCACCGCTGCGCCCAGGCAGTGCGTGACGAGCACGGCGGCAGCTTCCCGCGCACGGCGGCCGAGCTGGAGCAGCTGCCGGGCATCGGCCGCTCCACCGCTGCCGCCATCGCCGCCTTCTGCTTTGGCGAACGGGCCGCGATCCTCGACGGCAATGTGAAGCGTGTGCTGACGCGCGTGCTCGGGTATGGCAGCGACCTCGCGTCAGGCAAGCACGAGCGCGAGCTGTGGGCACTGGCCGAAGCGTTGCTGCCGGCAGAAGGCATCGAGTCGTACACGCAGGGCCTGATGGACCTGGGCGCCACTGTCTGCCTGGCCCGTTCGCCGAGTTGCCTGTTGTGCCCGGCCCAACCGCTGTGCGCCGCAAGCGCCGAGGGCAAGCCCGAAGCCTATCCGGTCAAGACGCGCAAGCTCAAACGGTCGCGCCGGGAGAACTGGTGGTTGTGGGCGGAACACGAAGACGCCGTGTGGCTCACGCAACGGCCCGAGACCGGCGTCTGGGCGGGGCTGTTCAGCCTGCCGGAATTCGAGTCCCAGCAAGCCCTCGAAGATGCAGCAAAGGGACTCGGCGGCGTGGCCGTTGCCCAACCCACCATCGCGCACGCGCTGACGCATTTCGACTGGGTGCTGCATCCGGTGAAACTGTCGCTCGACAACGCGCCTCGCTGGCACGGCGGCCAGTGGGTGCGCTACGAACGACTGCCCGAACTGGGCTTGCCGGCGCCGTTGCGCAAGCTGCTCGCGAGGCGTTGAACAGCCGCGGCCCTCAGTCCTGCAGGATGCCCTTTTGCCGCAGGAACTGGTCGACCAGTTGCAGACGCACGAGGGGGTCCCGCAACTCCATCAGCTTCTGCCGCGCCGCGAGCGGAATCGGCAGGATCTCGCACCAGCGGTTGGCGATCCAGCCAGCGTCTTCGAAACGATATGGCTCGAGGAAGGGCGTTTGATTGCGCCGCTTCATCACCTGGATCGCGTTCGCGAGGCCCTTGGCTGAACCCAGCAGGTCCTCGGTCGGCAGCAGGGCGTCGTCCGGTTCGATGAGTTCCACCTCGGCGGTCCACAGGCCGTTCGCTGCCTGCGTGCTGCCGAGCACGGCAAAACGCCGGGCGCCGCGGCAACGCACCTGCAGGATGCCGGGTTGCGCGCTGTCGACATCGAGCAGTTCCGCCACGCACCCGACCGCCTCGAACTCGACCGGCTCGCCCTCGCGCTTGACTTCCGTCCCGCGCTTGAGCGCCACCACGCCGAAAGGCCTGCCCTCGCGCAAGCAGTCGCCGACCAGGTCCAGATAGCGGGCTTCGAACACCTTCAGGCTCAACAGGCCTTCAGGGAACAGCACGGACTGCAGCGGAAACAGCGGGAGGAAAGAGGGATCTGCGGAAATGCTCATGCAGTGGCATCGCGCGCGTCGAGCTCGCGATGGCGTATCAGGGTGGTGCCATGGGCCTCGAAGCGCTTGGCCAATTGTTCGACGCAATACACGGAGCGATGCTGCCCCCCGGTGCACCCGATGGCCACGGTGAGGTAGTTGCGCTGGTCCTGCTCGAAAGCCGGCAGCCAGCGGCGAATGAAAGCCTCGATCTGCGCCACCATTTCGGGCACTTCCGGCTGGGCTGCAAGGTAGTCGATCACGTCGGCGTCGCGGCCCGTCTGCGGACGGAGTTCGCGGATGTAGTACGGGTTGGGCAGCACGCGCACGTCGAACACATAGTCGGCATCGAGTGGCACGCCGTGCTTGAAGGCGAACGACTCGAACACCAGCGTCAGCTTGGCCGCCGGCGCCTGCACGACGTTCTTGATCCAGCTGCGCAACTGCGCCGGCCGCAACTCGCTGGTGTCGACCACCGTGGAGGTTTGCCGCAGATCGGACAGCAGCTCGCGTTCCAGTTCGATCGCCTCGATCAGCGCGTGGTGCGCGTCCCCCTGCTCGCTGGCGCCGTCCGACAGCGGGTGCCGCCTGCGCGTTTCCGAGAAACGGCGCACCAGCGTGTCGGTTGATGCGTCGAGGAACACCGAGCGCACGGTGACCCCGCCGTCGCGCAGCTTGGCCATCGCAGGCAGCAGGTGCGGCAACGAGCGCGCGCTGCGCACGTCGGCCGCGATCGCCACCCGCGGCGTGAAACGCGAATGTTCGAGCGTGACGAAGCTTTCGATCAGTTCGGGCGGCAGGTTGTCGACGCAGAAGTAGCCGGCGTCCTCCAGCGCGTGCAGCGCCACCGATTTGCCCGAACCGGAGATGCCGGTGATCAGCACGACCTCGCGCAGCGTGTTCGCCTGAGGGCCCGCATCGCTCATGAACGCTTGCGCCCCCGCGCGGGCGCCTCCGTGTTCGGAACCGGAGCGACCGCCGTCGCCAGCATTTCCTCCGCATGGGCGAAGCTGGTGCCGGAAAGCTGCTGCCCGCCGAGCATGCGGGCGATTTCGGCCACCCGCTGCTCGCCGGTGACGAGATGCACCTCGCTCGTCGTCGTGCCGCCACGGCTGGCCTTGCTCACCACGAAATGATGATCGGCGCAGGCGGCCACCTGCGGCAGGTGCGTGACCGCCAGCACCTGGCGGTCGACGCCCAGCTGCTTCATCAGGCGCCCGACCGTGTCCGCCACCGCGCCACCCACACCCGAATCGACTTCGTCGAAGATCAGCGTGCCGGCCTCGCCCAGTCGGCTGGTGGTGACGGCAATGGCCAACGCAATGCGCGACAGCTCACCGCCGGAGGCCACCTTGCCCAGCGCGCGCGGGGTGCTCCCTTCGTGGCCAGCCACGAGGAACTCCACGGCTTCGACGCCGAACGACTGCGGTGTATCGAGCCGCGACAACGCGACGTCGAAGCGCCCGCCCGCCATGCCGAGCGATTGCATCGCCTGGGTGACGGTCGCGGCGAGCTTGGGGGCTGCCTGCTTGCGTGCCTGCGACACCTGCTTCGCCGCCTCGTCGTATTGCTTGCGCGCCGCGGAGGCCGCGCGCTCCAGCGCCTCGAGATCGGTCGCCGCATCGAGCTTGCGGAGTTCATCCTTCCAGCTCTCGAGCAGCGCCGGCAGTTCTTCCGGCGTGCGGCGGTAGCGGCGCGAGAGGCTCACCCAGGCCGAGAGCCGTTCATCAAGCTCCTGCAAGCGCTCGGGGTCGAGTTCGGCATGACGCAGGTAGCCGTGCAGGCTGTGCGACGCGTCCTGCAGTTGCGCCTGCACCGCTTGCAGCACTTCGATCACCGAGGCCAGCGACTCGTCGTACTCGGCCACGGTCTGCAGACTCTCGACGGCGCGGCCGGTCAGTTCGTCGGCACTGCCATCCGCCTCCGAGACCGCTTCCAGGGCCCCCTGCACGCCGTCGAGCAGCGCCTGCGCATGGCTCAGGCGCTTGTGCTCGGCATTCAACTCTTCCCACTCGTCGACGCCCGGGGCCAGCTTGTCCACCTCGGTGATCTGCCACGTCAACCGCTCACGCTCGCGCTCCAGGTCGGCCTGGCGCGAGCGGGCGTCGTCCAGCTGTTGCTGAGCCTCGCGCCATCCGTGCCAGGCAGCCGCCAGGGGCTTGAGGTCGATGCCGGCGTAAGCGTCGAGCAGCGAACGCACCGAATCGTTGCGCGTGAGGCTTTGCCAGGCATGCTGGCCGTGGATGTCGACGAGGTGCTCGCCGACCGTCTTGAGCTGCGCGACCGTGGCGGCACTGCCGTTGATCCAGGCGCGGCTCTTGCCTTGGGTATCGATCGTCCGCCGCAGCAGCAACTCGTCACCGGCGTCGAAGCCGGCATCTTCGAGCCAGGCCTGCAGCACGGGCGGGCTGTCGAACACCACCGTGATCTCGGTGCGTTGCGCGCCTTCGCGCACCACACCGGCGTCCCCACGGCTGCCGAGCGCAAGCTGCAAGGCGTCGATCAGGATGGACTTGCCGGCGCCGGTTTCGCCGGTCAGCACGGAAAAGCCGGTGTCGAGCTCGACATCGAGCTCGCTGACGATCACGAAATCGCGCAAGGCAATGCGGCGCAGCATCAGGCCCCCACTCCCTCGTTCCAATGAAGTTTCTTGCGCAGCGTGGCGTAGTAGCTCCAGCCGCGCGGGTGCAGAAAGCGTACCTGGTGCGCCGAGCGCTGCACGCGGATGCGGTCGCCGTGCAACAGGCTCGCCAGACTTTGCATGTCGAAGTTCACGCTCGCGTCGCGCCCGGCGACGATCTCGACCATCACTTCGCTCGCATCGGGCAGCACGATCGGCCGGTTCGACAGCGTGTGCGGCGCGATCGGCACCAGCACCCACCCCTTGATGCCCGGATGCAGGATGGGCCCCCCGGCCGATAGTGCATAAGCCGTGGAGCCGGTCGGCGAGGCCACGATGAGCCCGTCGGCGCGCAAATTCGCCATGAACTGCTCCGCCACGTCGACGCGCAGTTCCACCATGCTCGCAGTGGCCCCGCGGCTGACGACCACGTCGTTCATCGCGAAGCCGTCGAAGATCACCTCGCCATCGCGCACCACCTGCCCTTCGAGCATGGAGCGGTGTTCTTCCTCGTAGTCACCACGCAGCATGGGGCCGAGCGCGCCGTGCACGTCGTTCACCGGTACATCGGTGATGAACCCCAGCCGCCCCTGGTTGATGCCGATCAGCGGCACACCGTACCGGGCCAGCTCGCGGGCAATGTGAAGCATGGTGCCGTCGCCACCGACCACGATCGCCAGATCGCACGCCGCGCCGATGCCGGCAACGTCGAGCGTCGGGTAGCCGGTGAGGCCGGTGTTCAGTGCCGTGTCGTGCTCCAGCGTCACGTCGGCCCCCTGCCGCAGGACGAACTGGGCGATGTCCTCCAGCACCGGCTCGATGCCGTGAGCCTGGTATTTGCCGATCAATGCGACGTGGCGAAAGCGCGACTGCATGGGCGGGATTACACCACAGCGCCCCCTCATTCCCGGGGCATTGAAGGGCCTTGCAGGCCCCCTGCGTACAGCCGCAAAAACCGGGCCGCCAACTCTGCCCTACCCGTCCGCGGAAGCCGCGCCCTACAATCTTTTGCATGTTGGACGACCGCTCCAGGATGCTGTTGAAGGCGCTGGTCGAGCGCTATATCGCCGACGGCCAGCCGGTCGGCTCGCGCACGCTTTCCAAGGCCTCTGGCCTGGAACTGTCACCGGCGACCATCCGCAACGTGATGGCCGATCTCGAGGAGCTCGGCCTCATCGCCAGCCCGCACACCTCCGCGGGCCGCATCCCCACGCCCCGCGGCTACCGGCTGTTCGTCGACACCATGCTCACCGCGCGGGCGCTGGATGCGGAAGCGCCCCCGTCCGTCGCCACGCAGCTGCAACCCGACCAGCCCAAGCGCGTGATCGCCAACGCGGCGCAGATGCTGTCGAGCCTGTCGCAGTTCGTCGGCGTGGTGACGACCCCGCGCAAGCCATCGGTATTCCGCCACATCGAGTTCCTGCGGCTGTCGGATCGGCGCGTGCTGGTCATCCTCGTTGCGCCGGACGGCGACGTGCAGAACCGCGTGATCTTCACCGAGCACGATTACACCGAGTCGCAACTGGTCGAGGCCACCAACTTCCTCAACACGCACTACGCCGGCCTCACGATCGAAGAGGTCCGCGCACGGCTGAAGGGTGAGATCGAAGCCCTGCGCGGCGAGATCGCCACGCTGATGCAGGCTGCCGTGCAGGCCGGCACCGAGGTGATGGCCGAAGACAACGACCAGGTGGTCATCTCCGGCGAGCGCAACCTGCTGCAGGTACAGGACTTCTCCAGCGACCTCGCCTCGCTGCGCAAGCTGTTCGACCTGTTCGAGCAGAAAACGCAGCTGATGCGGCTGCTGGACGTCTCCAGCCGCGCGGAAGGGGTGCGCATCTACATCGGCGGCGAGAGCCAGGTGGTGCCATACGAAGAGTTGTCGGTGGTCTCCGCCCCCTACGAAGTCAACGGCCAGATCGTCGGCACGCTGGGCGTGATCGGCCCCACCCGCATGGCCTACGACCGCATGATCCAGATCGTCGACATCACCGCCCGGCTGGTGTCGAACGCGCTGAGCCAGAAGTAGCCGCCTACAATGCGCGGTTCCGGCGCAAACCGGATCAGCTTGCACACACGGGCCGTTAGCTCAGTCGGTTAGAGCAGAGGACTCATAATCCTTTGGTCGCAGGTTCGAGCCCTGCACGGCCTACCAACTCTTCGCCACCTTCAGCACCGCGGCCGCGCTCTGCGATCGGCGCATGTATCGCCGGCCACGCCGGGCGCCACCCTACCTCGAGGTTCAGGTGCTGCCACTGCGCCGCTCGTATCGCGTGCATGGTGCCGCGGCCCCTTCTTTGGTCTCGGCGGCAGTCACCTCTCTATCATTCAGCCTTGTTCGGCATCCTTCCTCCCCGCGTGTTTTGACTGCCGCCGCCGCCACGCCCGCCTCTCCCGCCCTCGAACGCCTGCTCGGCGCGTGGGTACGGCTCGTCTCGCCACGTACACTGCGCGCCGACTTGCTTGCAGGCCTTCTGGGTGCCGTGCTGGTGCTGCCTCAGGGCGTGGCGTTTGCCACGTTGGCGGGCTTGCCACCGCAATACGGTCTTTACACCGCGATCGTGCCGTGCATCGTCGCGGCGCTGTTCGGTTCGAGTTGGCACGTGGTGTCCGGCCCCACCAATGCGAATTCGCTCGCTCTTTTCGCGATGCTGACGCCTTTGGCGCTTGCAGGCAGTGGCCCATACATCGAGCTGGCGCTCGTCATCACGGTGATGGTCGGCGTGATGCAGGCACTGATCGGCGGGTTGCGACTGGGCTCCATTGCCAATTTCATCTCGCCCGCCGCACTGCTGGGCTTTACCGGCGGCGCCGCCATGCTGATCGCCATCCACGCGCTGAAGGATCTCTTCGGTTTCGGCACGGCAGCCGGTGCTTCAGCAGGCTCGGTGCTCTCGTACGTGGGCACTCATTTGACCGAGGCACATGCCGGTGCTGTGCTGGTCGGCACGGCGACGTTGGCGAGCGCCCTCGTCGTTCGGCACTGGAGGCATCGCTGGCCCTACATGCTGATCGCGCTGGCGGTCGGCACACTCGTCGCTGCCGCGTTGAACGCTCGCGGCAGCGACGAGTGGTCGGTGCGCACGCTGGGTGCCCTGCCGTCGACGTGGCCACCGTTTCATGTGCCACGCATCGACTGGCAGCGCGTACCTGACTTGCTGGGGCTCGCCTTCGCGCTGACCATCGTTGCGCTCGGGCAGTCCATCTCGATCGCCAAGGCGGTCGCGGCGCGCTCGGGCCAGCGCATCGACGCCAATCGTGAATTTCTCGGACAGGGCCTGTCGAACATCGTCGGAGGATTCTTCTCGTCCTATGTGTCGTGCGGCTCGTTGAATCGCTCGATGCCCAACCTCGAAGCGGGCGCGCGCACGCCGCTGGCTGCGGTGTTCTCGGCGGTATTGCTGCTGGCGCTCGTCGCATTGACCGCGCCGTTGCTGGCCGCGATCCCGTTTGCCGCGATCGCAGGCCTGCTGCTGCTCGTTGCATGGAACCTGCTCGACCTGCCGCGCTGGCGCCGCATGGCGCGTGTCAACCGCACCGAGTTCGGCATCGCGGGCGCCACCTTCGTGGCCACCGTGACCATCCGCCTCGAGATGGCGATCCTGCTCGGCACCATCCTGTCGCTGGTGAGCTACCTGCACCGCACGTCGCGCCCGGCGATGCGCACGATGGGCTTCGACACGATGGATGCGGACCGGCATTTCGTCGTCGTCGAAGACAACAGCGACGCGCTGCCCGAATGTCCACAGCTGAAGCTGCTGCGCATGGAAGGCTCGATCTACTTCGGCGCCGTGCAGCACGTGGCCGACCGGCTGCACGCGCTGCGCCACGAGCCGAACGCGCCCAAGCACCTGTTGGTGATGGCCAAGAGCATGAACTTCATCGACGTGGCAGGTGCCGAACTGTGGCAGGCGGAGCTGATGGCACGCCGCGCGATGGGAGGGGATCTCTACTTTCACCGCCCCCGCCCCCAGGTGCTGGAGATGTGGGAGAAGACGGGATTCATCGACCTGCTCGGCCGCGATCACATCTTCCCCGACAAGCGCACCGCGATCGACACGATCTTCAAGAAGCTCGACCCGCGCGTGTGCGCCGCCTGCCGGGCCCGAGTGTTCTGGGAATGCAAGACCGCGCCGTTCGAGCCGGCGCCGGAAGACGAACCCGCGCCGAAGGCGCCGTAGCGGGCCGGCGCGTGCTCAAGCCGCGAGGCGCTCGCGTGGCTCCAACGAGCGCAGTGCACGAGCCAAGGCATCCACCGCCTCGTCGATCTGCGCTTCGGTGATCACCAGCGGCGGCGCGAAACGCACCACCGTGTCGTGCGTGTCCTTGCTCAGAACGCCCTGCTCCATCAACGCCTCGCAGACCCGGCGGGCCGAGGCAAATGCCGGATCGATCTCGATGCCGACCAGCAGGCCGCGGCCACGCACTTCGGCGATGGCTGCGTGGCCCAGCTCTCGCAGCCGGCGCTGCAGGTGATCGCCCCGCGCCCGGGCCTGTTGCGCCAGGTCGTCGCGCTCGAGCAGTTGCAACGCGGCCAAGCCCACGGCTGCGGCCAGCGGGTTGCCGCCGAAGGTGCTGCCGTGATCGCCGGGCGTGAACACCGCCATGACCTCCTGGCGCGCCACGAAGGCCGACACGGGCAGCAAGCCGCCCCCGAGCGCCTTGCCCAGGGTCACCGCGTCGGGTTGCACGCCTTCATGCTGGCACGCAAGCAAGGTGCCCGTGCGGCCGAGGCCGGTCTGCACTTCATCGCAGATCAACAGCACGTTGTGGCGGGTGCACAGCTCGCGCGCCACACTCAAATAGCCTGCAGGCGGCACGACGATGCCGGCCTCGCCCTGAATGGGCTCCAGGAAGAAGGCGACGGTGTCGGGCGTGATGGCGCGCTCCAATGCCCCGATGTCGCCGTACGGCACCTGCACGAAGCCGGGCGCGAAGGGGCCGAAGCCGTCGCGGTACTGGGCCTCGCTGGAAAAGCCGACGATCGTCGTCGTGCGGCCTGCGAAGTTGCCTTCCGGCACGATGATCTGCGCCCGCCCTTCGGCGACGCCCTTGACCTTGTAGCCCCATTTGCGCGCGGCCTTGATGGCGGTCTCGACCGCTTCGGCGCCGGTGTTCATCGGCAACGCCCGATCCAAGCCCGTCATGCGGCAGAGTTTTTCCAGGAAGGGGCCGAGTTTGTCGGTGTGGAAGGCGCGCGAGGTGATGGCGAGCGTCTGCGCCTGCTGCGTCAATGCGGCCACCAGTTCCGGGTGGCTGTGACCGAAGCTCACGGCCGAATAGGCGGACATCATGTCCAGGTAGCGGCGCCCCTGCTCGTCCCACAGGTGCACACCTTCGCCGCGCGTCAGCACGACGGGCAGCGGGGCGTAGTTGCGGGCGCCGTAGCGGTCTTCCAGGGCCTTGGCTCGCGAGGTGGCTTGGGTCATGGTGGGCTCTCTTGAGTTCTGGTGGCAGTAGCTGAAGCTTCGACTCTAGGCGCACCATCGAGAAATTTGCGTTCCATTTCTTTTGCTTCTAGCATCGAACGCGAAACTTTCTTGCACACAAGGAGCTGAAACGATGCCGGAAACACCTTTGGACGCCATCGACCGGCGCATCCTGAAAGTGCTGCAGGAAGACGGCCGCGCCTCGAATGTGGAGCTTGCGCAGCGTGTGCATCTGTCAGCGCCGCAATGCCTGCGCCGGGTGCGCACACTCGAAGAGCGCGGCGTGATCCGCGGCTACACGGCCCACGTGGACCGCGAGGCGCTCGGCTACGGGGTGATGGCCTACGTGAACCTCAACATCGACCGCGAGCAGTTCGGCCGTGTGCGCGAGCTGGAGCAGATCCTGAAGTCGTTTCCCGAGATCATCGAGTGCCACTGCATCTCGGGAGACCACGACTATTTGCTGAAGGTGGTGGCGCGCGACCTGAAATCGCTCTCGCAGTTCCTGACTGACCGGCTGATGCAGGTGCATGGCGTGGACGACGTGCGCTCGATGATCTGCATGGAAGAGATCAAGCCGAGCGCGCCGTTGCCGGTGGAATGACTACGCAACGCGGTCGATGCGCTTGGCCAGCACGATGGAGGTGGTCGTCTTGACCACCCCTTCCACCTCGCCGATCTCGTCGAGCAGCGCATCGAGCCGCTCCGGCGTTTCGGCCCGCAGCCACGCGACGTAGTCGTACTCGCCGCTCACGGCACACAGCTGCTGCACCTCCGGCATGCGCATCAAGCGCCGCGTCACGTCACGGCCCGACTTGGGTTGCACGGTGATGCCCACATAGGCCTGCAATGCCGCGCCCTGCGCGTCCTGTGCCAGCCGCACCGTGTAGCCGACGATCACCTTCTGTTCTTCCAGGCGTGCCAGCCGGGCCAGCACGGTCGTGCGTGCCACGCCGAGCTTGCGCGCCAGGTTGGCCGCGTTCTCGCGCGCGTTGGCTTGCAGCAGTGCGATCAGGTCGCGGTCCAGCGTGTCGAGGGCCTTCATGAGCATCTCCTGACGATATGACTCATATTCTCGTCAATTCGTCAGCTGTTCGCCTCTTTTTGTCGATCTCAAGCTATCTTTCGACACAAGCCCTTCCTAGACTGCTCCTCACATCCAACCAACGATCAAGAGGAGACAGCCATGCGCGTCGTACTGCTCGGTGCCGGCCACATCGGCCGCACCATTGCCCGCCTGCTCGCCGAGAGCGGTGACTACCGCGTGACCTTGGTCGACAAGAACGAGGCCGCGCTCGACGGGCTCGCATCCGACGGGATCTCGACCGTTGCCGCCGACACCGAGCACCCCAGCCGTCTCGGTGCGGTCATGCGCGGGCACGATACCGTGGTCAACGCCTTGCCCTATCACCTGGCCACCAGCGTGGCAACGCAGGCACGCGAGGTCGGCTGCCACTACTTCGACCTGACGGAAGACGTGGCCGCCACCAAGGCCATCAAGCACCTGGCCGACGGCGCGCCCACCGCCTTCATGCCGCAATGCGGGCTGGCGCCGGGCTTCATCGGCATCGTTGCGCATCATCTGGCGCGCGACTTCGACGCACTGCACGACGTGAAGATGCGCGTCGGCGCATTGCCGGCCTTCCCCACCAACGACCTCAAATACAACCTCACGTGGAGCGTCGACGGGCTCATCAACGAGTATTGCCACCCCTGCGAGGCCATCCACGACGGCCAACGCATCGAGGTGCTGCCGCTCGAAGGGCTGGAGCACTTCTCGCTCGACGGCGTGGAATACGAGGCCTTCAATACCTCGGGCGGCCTGGGCACGTTGTGCGAGACCCTCGAAGGCAAGGTGCGCTCGCTCGACTACAAGTCGGTGCGCTACCCCGGTCATGGCGCGCTGATGAAGTTCCTGTTGCAGGAACTGCAGCTCAAGTCCGACCAGGCCACGCTGAAGGACATCCTGCGCAAGAGCGTGCCGACGACGATGCAGGACGTGGTGCTGGTGTTCGTCACCGTCAGCGGCATGCGGCGCGGGCAGCTCGTGCAGGAGGTGTTCGCGCGCAAGATCTTTGCCGACCGGCACGGCGAAACACCCTTGAGCGCCATCCAGATCACGACCGCGGCCGGCATCTGCGCCGCCGTGGATCTGTTCCGCGAGGGTAAGCTGCCGTCACGCGGATTCATACGGCAGGAGCAGATCGAGCTGCCCGCCTTCCTGGCCAACCGGTTCGGACAGGCGTACCAGCAGTCCCGGCAAATCGAATCCATCTCTTGAAAGGCGGCAGGCGATGAACATCGACGACCTGATGAAAGCCCTGGGCGCGCCGAAGAGCGCCTACACCGACGGACAGATCACCACCCGCTCCCCGATCGACGGGCGGGTTCTGGGGCAGGTGCGGCAGGCGAGTGCCGCTGAAACGGCGGAGGCCGTCGAACGCGCGCAGGCGGCCTTCCTGCGCTGGCGCGACATGCCCGCACCGCGCCGCGGCGAGTTGGTGCGCCTGCTCGGCGAAGAACTGCGCCGGCACAAGGCCGAGCTGGGCCGGCTCGTCTCGCTCGAAGTCGGCAAGATCGCCGCAGAGGGCGAAGGCGAAGTGCAGGAGATGATCGACATCTGCGACTTCGCGGTGGGCCTGTCGCGCCAGTTGCACGGCTTGACGATCGCCTCCGAGCGCCCCGGTCACCGGATGATGGAAACGTGGCACCCACTGGGCGTCGTCGGCGTCATCACGGCGTTCAACTTTCCCGTGGCGGTGTGGGCCTGGAACGCGGCCCTGGCACTGGCGTGCGGCAATGCCGTGGTCTGGAAGCCGTCGGAGAAAGCGCCGTTGTGCGCGTTGGCCGTGCAGTCGCTCTTCGAGCGGGCATGCAAGGCGTTCGGCGATGCGGAGCTGGCCTCGCTCTCGCAGCTCGTGGTCGGGCTGGCAGATACCGGCGCAGCCCTGGTCGATCACCCCAAGGTGGCGCTCGTCTCGGCCACCGGCAGCACGCGCATGGGCCGTGCGGTGGCCCCCCGCGTCGCGCAACGCTTCGGCCGTTGCCTGCTGGAGCTGGGGGGCAACAACGCGATCATCGTCGCGCCCTCGGCGGACCTCGACCTGGCGACACGCGCCATCGTGTTTGCGGCGGTGGGCACCACCGGCCAGCGCTGCACCACCGCGCGCCGCCTCATCATGCACGACAGCGTGTACGCCGAACTGGTGTCGCGGCTCAAGCGTGCCTACGCCAGCGTGCGCATCGGCGACCCGCTCGAAGCCGGCACGCTGATGGGCCCGCTGATTGATCGGGCTGCCTTTGAGGGCATGCAACGCGCGCTCGACCAGGCGCGCTCGGAAGGCGGCACCGTGTACGGCGGTGAGCGCGTGCTGGCCGAGCGGCATCCCGATGCGTGGTACGTCACGCCGGCGCTGGTCGAGATGCCGGCGCAGACCGAGGTGGTGCGGCACGAGACCTTCGCGCCCATCCTCTACGCGATGCGATATGCCGATTTCGACAAGGCGCTCGCGCTGCACAACGACGTGCCGCAGGGGCTGTCGTCGTCGATCTTCACGACCGACCTGCGCGAGGCAGAAGCCTTCATGTCGGCGCGCGGCTCGGACTGCGGCATCGCCAACGTCAACATCGGTACCTCGGGCGCCGAGATCGGCGGCGCGTTCGGCGGCGAGAAGGAGACCGGCGGCGGGCGTGAATCGGGGTCAGACGCGTGGAAGGCCTACATGCGGCGCGCCACGAACACGATCAACTACTCGCGCGAACTGCCGCTGGCGCAGGGGATACGGTTCGATCTCTGAACCACGCGGCTGCGGGGAGGGCGCCCGCCCTCCTCGTGCTCACCGCATGCGGGCGGCCAGGGCGCCGTCACGACCGATCAGGAAGGTGCGCAGGCGCTCTGCATAGTCGGGCACCACCGCGTCACGCACCGAAGCGCGCTCGCTCAGCGCCCGGCGCCAGGCCTGCACCTTGGGCAGGCCACCGAAGGTGCCGAAATCGGCGATGCCGTCGAACACATCCCAATAGCGGAACACCGGGCCGAACACCGCGTCGACCAGTGAAAACCGCTCGCCCGCGAAATACGGTCCGCTGCCCAGCACCTGCTCGATGCGCTCGAACTTCGCGCGCAACGCAGCACCTTTTTGATGCAACGCCTCCTCGTCGGCCGCGACCTCGAAGCCCCACACATCGGCCAGCACGCTGGAGCCGAATTCGATCCAGCCGCGGTGTCTGGCCCGCGGCAGCGCATCGGCCGGGTGCAATGCCGGGGTCTGCGTCTCTTCGAGGTATTCGAGGATCACGGCCGATTCGAAGATCACCTCGCCATCGACACGCAGCAACGGCACCTTGCCCAGCGGCGAGATCTCGGTGAACCAGGCGGGCTTGTGGTCGAGGTCGATGTAGGTGCGGGTGAACGGCACGCCCTTTTCGATCAGCGCAATGGCGGCGCGTTGAACGTAGGGGCACAGGTGGTGGCTGACCAGTTCGAGTGTCATGACGACTCCTTTGCGAAACACGGGTGAGGCTCAGAGGGCCACGGAACGCTTGGCGGCAAACGCACCGTCGCCGAGGAAGAAGTGCGCGATCGAGGCGGCCACGAGGAACACCGGATATTCCCAGCCGCCATTCGGTGCGGTGAACACCCAGCCGTTGCCGGCGTGGATCCAGGTCGCGCCCAGCAGGATGGGCAGCAGCGCCAGCGAGACCCATCGTCCGTGGAAGCCCACCGCGATGGCGATGCCGCCGGCGATCTCGGCGATCACGATGGGCCACGCGAGCATGGAGGGCAAGCCTTGCAAGCCCATCCATCCGGTGAATCCATCGATGCCGAAGGTCATCAGCTTGAGCACGAGTCCGTGGCTGACCCACATGGCGCCGAGAGCCAGGCGCAGCAGCAGCGCGGCGTGGTCGGGCGAGCGGAACGCGAGGGAGGAGGAGGCAGACATGGGCAAGTCCTTTCGATGCGCCAGCGGGTGCTGACATGGCAGCAAATCTAAGATCTGCGCATCTGCATCACAATTCCAGTTCTCTGCAGATACGTTCGGCGTTTCTGCATAGCGAAGGAGATCGAGCCATGAACTGGGACGACCTACAGCACTTTCTTGCCGTGTGCCGGCAAGGCTCCATCTCGGCCGCGGCCACGTTGCTGCAGGTGAACCACTCCACGGTGCTGCGCCGCATCGGGCACCTCGAATCGACACTCGGCGTGACGCTGTTCGACCGCCTGCCCGGTGGCTACGCGCTCACCTCGGCCGGCAACCAGTTGGCGGAAAGCCTCGGCGGAATCGCGGAGCAGATCGAGTCGGCCCAGCGCCAACTGACCGGTCGCGACCTCGCCATCAGCGGCACCGTCCGGTTCACCACCACGGACACGCTCGCGCACGGCCTGCTGATGCCGGTGATCGCTTCGTTCCAGCAGGCCCACCCGCAGGTGCAGATCGAACTCTTCGTCAACAACAGCTTTTCCAGCCTCACGCAGCGCGAGGCCGATGTGGCCGTGCGCGGCACCAACAAGCCGCCGGTCAACCTGGTGGGCCGCCGCGTCGGCGTCATCCAGACGGGCTTGTATGCCTCACGTGCGTACCTGAAGACGTTGGGCCGCCAGCATGGCTTCGACGACTACCGCTGGGTGGCGCCCGACGAATCGCTGTCGCACCTGGAACAGGCGAAGTGGCTGCGCACCAGCGTGCCTGCCGAGCGCGTCGCGCTGCGCTGCGATTCGCTGGTCGGCATGGTGGAGGCGGTGGCCCACGGGCTGGGCGTGGGCATGCTGCTGTGCCCGCTGGCTGCTGCGCGCCCCGAACTGGTGGCGCTGCAACCCCCTGTCCCGCAGCTCGACACGCAACTGTGGGTGTTGACGCACCCTGACCTGCGCCAAGTGGCGCGTGTGCGGGCTTTCGCGCAATACCTGTTCGAGGCGCTCAGCAACGATACACGGCTGCTGCATTGAGGCGCGTCGCCATGCTGTTCCGCGTTGACGGCAGGGGCACTTGACCTTGCCACGGTGGAAGGCCCGACAGTCACTCTCACCGCACCACACACACGAAAGGACCCGCGATGAACCAGACGTTTCAAGTACAGGGCATGAGCTGCGGCCACTGCGTCCGCGCCGTCACGCAGGCCGTGCAACAGCTCGATCCGCAAGCCAAGGTGAACGTGCAGCTCGAGCAGGGCACTGTCGAGGTCGACAGCAACCAGCCGCGCGCAGCCATCGCGAAGGCAATTGCCGAAGAGGGCTACCAGGTCGCCGAGTGACCGGCCGCTTCACAGGCGGCCGTGCGCCATCCACACAGCCGCCGCGAGCACGAAGCTGGCCAGCCACAGCGTGCACAGCAGCACCAGCAGCAACGGGCGCCACCCGGCGCGCGCCAGCTGCATGAACGAACTTTTCATGCCCAGCGCCGCCACGCCCAGCAGCAAGCAGGTGCGCGACACCTCGCCGAGCGCGTCGCGCCAGGCCGGCGAGACGGCGACGGTGGAGTTCAACGCGACGATCGCGAAGAACAGCACGAGGAACCACGGCAGCAACGGCGGGCCCTTGCCGGCCGAGCCCTCGGCCGGCTCGCCCTGGCGGCGCACCACGCACGACACGCCGAACACCACCGCGGCGAGCAGCGCCACCCGGCACAGCTTGACGATGGTGGCCGTGTCGCCCGCGAGCGGCCCGAGCGCATAACCCGCCACCACCACCTGCGCCACGTCATGGATGGTCGCGCCGATGAACAACCCGGCCGGCACCGGCGGCAGCGCCATTGCCCGCGCGATGAGCGGGTAGACCAGCATTGCGACGGTCGAGAGCGTGGTCACGCTGATGACCACCGCGAGCGTGGTGCGGTCCAGCTCCTTCGAGCGCGGCAGCACCGCAGCAATCGCGAGGCCGGCCGACGCACCGCAGATCGCGGTCGCGCCGCCGGCGAGCACGCCTTGCTTCCAGTCCAGCCCCAACCAGCGGCCGATCCACATGCCGCATGCCAGCGTGCTCGCCACGGCCACCGCGATGACGCCGGCCGTCCAGCCGCCGAGCGCCAGGGCCTGCTCCACCGTGATGCGCGCCCCCAGCAGCCCGATGCCCAGCCGCAGCAGCCCGCCCGCGCAGAACTGCACGCCTGCGGCCGTGCGCGGCTCGGTGCTGAGGTAGTGGAAGGCCGAGCCGAACAGCAGCGCATACAGCATCTGCGGCCCCTGGTGCAGCGCCGCGACGAAACTCGCCGCCAATGCGATGACCCCGCACAGCAACGCGCCGGGCGCCAGCGCCCCGAGCCGCTGCACCTGCGCCCACACAGCCTCGGCGCGGGTGAGACCGATCACGGGCGACTCACTTGTCGACGAAGGCGCGTTCGATCACGTAGTGACCGGGCGTGCTCATGTTGCCTTCGGTGAGGCCCAGCTTTTCCAGCACCGCGCGCGTGTCCTTCAGCATCTCCGGGCTGCCGCAGAGCATGAAGCGGTCGTGCTCGCGGCTCAGCGCCGGCAGGCCGATGTCGTGCGTCAGGCGGCCGGTTTCCATCAGCGTGGGGATGCGACCCTGGTGCCGGAATGCTTCGCGCGTGACGGTGGGGTAGTAGATGAGCTGTCTGCCCAGCTGCTCGCCGAACCCTTCGTTCTTCGGCAGTTCCTTCTCGATCAACTCGGCGTACGCCAGCTCGTTGACCTGGCGGCAGCCGTGCACCAGCACGATCTTCTCGAAGTGCTCGTACACCTCCGGGTCGCGGATCACGCTCATGAAGGGCGCCAGGCCGGTGCCGGTCGACAGCAGGTACAGCGTGCGACCCGGCAACAGGTTCTGCAGCAGCAGCGTGCCCGAGGCCTTGCGGCCGACCAGCAGCGTGTCGCCGGGCCGGATGTGCTGCAGCCTTGACGTGAGCGGGCCGTCTTGCACCTTGATGCTGAGGAACTCGAGCGTGTCTTCGTAGTGCGGGCTGACCATGCTGTAGGCGCGCAGCAGCGGCTTGCCGTCCACCATCAGGCCGATCATCGTGAACTGCCCGCTCTGGAACCGGAAGCCCGGGTCGCGCGTCGCGGTGAAGGAGAACAAGCGATCGGTCCAGTGGTGCACGGTGAGGACGGTCGCGTCGAACAGGTTGCTCATCGGAAGCCTTTCATGTCGGTGAGGCGGTGCCGTGACCTCACGCCACCACGCCGGATGGCACCGCGATGTCTCTGAGGTACGACCACGGGTAGATGCCGCGGTCATGCCCATCGCTGAAGCGGATCTGCACGGCACCGTCGCCCATCGGGTGCAGCTCGATCACCTTGACCGCTGCCGGTGCATCGATCTCGCTGCCCGACCGGCGCATGCGCTCGCACCCGGCACAACGGCACGACAAGCGCAGCCTGCGCCCGTCCAGCCTCACGTGAACGCCGTCGGCCCAGGCCAGTTCAAGCGCGCCGGAAACCTGATGCCAGACCACCTGCGTCGGGTAGTCGCTCATACCAGCTGCCCCACGCCGGCCGGGCCCACTTCGGTGCTCAAGCCGCCGAGCCCACCGTCGCGCAGCTCCCCGCCCATCGCGGCCAGGCTCTCTTCGCGGATCAGGCCCTTGATCGTGCGCACCATCGCGAGAAACTGCGGCGTGCCGGTCATCTCGGCCGTGCGGGGGCGCGGCAGCGGCACCACGAGCTCCGACTTCACCCGCCCCGGGCGGGCCGTCATCACGTAGATGCGGTCCGAGAGGAACACGGCCTCGTCGATGTCGTGCGTGATGAACAGCACCGAGATGCGCAGGCGCTGCCACATGTTGGTGAGGATCTCCTGCATCACCACGCGCGTCTGCGAATCGAGCGCGCCGAAGGGTTCGTCCATCAGCAGCACCTGCGGGCCGGTGGCCAGTGCCCGCACGATGCCCACGCGCTGCTTCATGCCGCCCGAAAGCTGGTCGGGGTAGTGGTTCTCGAACGACAGCAGCCCGGCCAGCCCCAGCAGCGTGCGCGCCTGCGTCTCGCGTTCGCTGGCGGCAATGCCTTTCATCTTCAAGCCGAACTCGACGTTCTTGCGCACCGTCATCCACGGGAACAGCGAGTACTGCTGGAACACCACACCGCGATCGGAGCCAGGCCCCTTGATGGCGCGGCCATCGAGCGTGACCGCGCCGGCGGTCGGTTCGATGAAGCCCGCCACCGCGTTGAGCAGCGTCGACTTGCCGCAGCCCGAAGGACCGATCAGCGAGACGAACTCGCCCGGCTTCACGTGCACCGAAACACCGCTGACGGCCTCGACCGTGCTGCCCTTCACGTCGAAGCGGATCGCGAGATCACGCACGTCGACATGGCCGGCCACGGCTTCGCGTTCCGTGCTCATGAGCGCCCTCCTTGAGCGGCCGAATAGGCCTGCCACGGCATCGTTGCGCGCGCCACCAGCCGGATGGCGCCACTGCACAGCAGGCCCAGCACGCCGATGGTGATCATGCCGAGCGCGATCTCGGCATAGGTGATCAGCGAATACGCCTCCCACGTGAAGTAGCCGATGCCGAACTGGCCCGAGATCATCTCGGCCGCGATCAGCGACACCCACGCCACGCCCATGCCGACCGCCAGCCCGGTGAAGATGTGCGGCAAGGCGCCGGGCAGCACGACGTGCGCGAGGATGGCCGGCTCGCGTGCGCCGAGCGAGCGTGCCGCGCGCAACAGCACCGGGTCGATCGCCTCCACACCGTGCACCGTGTTGAGCAGGATGGGGAAGAAGGCGCCGAGGAAGGTGATGAAGACGATGCTGACCTCGTTGTCCGGCCACAGCATGATGGACATCGGCACCCACGCGATGGCGGGAATGGGCCGCAGCACCTCCATCGCCGGGAAGCTCAGATGCCGCACCCACTTGTAGCGCCCGATCGCCAGACCCAGCGCGATGCCGAGCGCGGCCGCCACGAAGAAGCCGACCAGGATGCGCCGCAGGCTGATGCCGACGTTGGTTATGAACTTGTCGGAGCGGTTGACCTCGACCACCTTGTCCAGCACCTCGGTGGGCGTGGGGATGTTGTTGAAGCGGACGTAGAACTCGAGCTTGTATTCGGTCGCCACGTGCCAGAAGGCCAGCACGCTGCCGATCGACACCACGCCGAGCAGCCACGCCGCCAGCCGGCCTCGCAGCCAGGGGTCCCAGCGCCGGGGTGCAGGCGCTGCGGCCGCGGGCATCGCTCGCCTGACCGGCGCCGGGTAGCTGTCGGACGCAATGGCGACATGCAGCACGGAAGCACGCGCCTCTTCCGCACGCGGCGGGCCTTCCGTGTCGACCCCGCCCGGGTCGACGAACACCTTGGCAGCTTGCATGACCATCGCTCACTTTCCCGCCGGGGCCAGCGCCACGCGCGCCTGGACCATGCCCAGTGCCTCGGCATACGTGGCCAGCGTGCCCTGGGTCTTGGCGGCATGCGCCTCGGCGTCGCCCTTCAACAGGAAGGGCACCATCTGCGGGTTCTTCGCGTCGCTCGCATCGACCGCATAGAAGGCCTTGTCCGCAAAGACCTTGATGCCGAGCGCCTTGTCGTACAGGTAGGCCACCTGCACCTTCTTGCCTTCGCCCTGGTACTGCCGCACACCGGCCAGCAGGCAGGCGGGCGAACTGACAGGCACGATTTCGCCGGTCGACAGCCAGATCTCACCGGCTTCCTTCGGCCGCGTGATCGCCGTCTTGCAGACCGGGTCGCGGCCTTCGATGTCGTAGTTGGCGAGCGTCTGCTTCTGCGCCTCGTAGTCGAGCCCGCGCTCCTTGTAGGCCTGCTTCACGTAGGTCTCGTTCACCCAGGCGTCGAGGTCGAACTCCTTCACGCGGCCGAGCTTGGCGAGCACGCCATGCGCGGTCTTCACCGTCTCGAGCCAGCGGGGCTTGATCGTCGGGTCGAGCGTGTGGATGCCGCCCGGGCCGAGGAAGATGTAGGCCACCTCCTTCTCGATCTTGGTCCACTCCTCGATCTTCTGCGCGGCGAGCTTGGGGTTCTTGCGCACCCAGTCGTTGGCCTCCATCAGCGCCTTGATGTAGGCCACCACCGCCTCGGGGTACTTCTCGGCAAAGGCCTTGTTGACCACCACGCCGTGGAAGGTGGGGATCTTGGTCTGCGCGCCGTCGAAGATCTTGCGCGCGAAGCCGCGGTACGGCAGCAACTCGGCAAAGGGCACGAAGTCGCCGTGCGCGTCGATCTTCTTTTCCTGCAGGTTGGTGGTGCCCACCTCCGGGCTCTGGCTCACCAGGTTCCAGTAGTTGTCGGGCCAGCCGCGCGCCTGCATCGCCTGCAGCATCATCCCGTGCGCCGCGGAGCCGAACGGCACCGACACCGTCTTGCCCTTCAGGTCGGCCAGCTCGTAGTAGGGGCTGTCCTTGTGCACCACCACGCCATTGCCGGCGCCGAAGGCGTTGTAGGCAATGATGGCGACCAGCTGCGTCTCGTTGCGGCTGGCCTGGCCGGTGGCGCCGTTCACCAGCAGCGGGTAGTCGCCCATCATGCCGATCTGCAGCTTGCCGGCGATCATGCCGTTGGTCACCGGCGGGCCGGAGGTGAAGTTCTGCCAGTCGAGCTTCCACTCGATGTTCTGGTACTTGCCCGTCTTGGGCAGGTGCTTTTCCAGCAGCTTCAGTTCCTTGATCACGATGCCACCGGTCACCGTGTTGGTCGTCGTGTTCTGCGTGCCGATGCCGAGGGTCACCACCTCCTTGGCCTGCAGCACGGCCGGCAGCAGCCCGAAGGCCAGCAGGGCCGCCCATCGCCAGCGGGCCATGGCAAGCAGGCGGGCCAGCGGAAACATCGTGGGGAATATCGAGGCCATCTCGGATCTCCTGAGTGATCACAACCATGCCGTCGGCTCGCAGCGCAAGATCGGTGCCAACGTGTGGGCCGGCTCCTGCACCGCTGCCGTGCTTCATCTCCTCGGGGCTCGCGGTCCGGCGCGGTGGTCCGCGCCTGGCTTCTGGGGCATCGCTAGGCCGGCGCTTCTTCGGCCAGCAGGTCTCGCTTGTCGGTACGCGCGGCCCATTCGTCGGCGTCGGGCAGCGGCTCGCGTGATTGCGTGATGACCGGCCACTGTTCGGCCAGCCGCGCGTTCAGGGCCAGGTACTCGGCCTGCTCGGGTCGCAGGTCGGACTCCTCGACGATCGCCTCCACCGGACACTCCGGGATGCACACGCCGCAGTCGATGCAGGCCGCCGGGTCGATGACGAGGAAGTTCGGGCCTTCGTGGAAGCAGTCGACCGGGCACACCGCGACGCAGTCGGTGTACTTGCAGCGGATGCAGGCTTCGGTGACGACGTGGGTCATGACGCATCCCCTGCCGCCACGGCGGCACCGTTGAGCTGGATGCTGGCGAGCGCCAGCTTGGCGAGCTTGCGCACGTCCGGGTCGGTGTCGGCGAGCGCGCGCTCCAGCGGCGTGATGGCTCGCGCGTCGCCCACCTCGCCAAGCGCGATGACGGCTTCCTTGCGCAGGTTGCTGATCGGGTGCTGCAAGGCCTCGCACAGCACCGGCACGGCGGCACGAGCCTTCAGCTTGCCGAGCGCACGTGCGGCCTTCACGCGCACTTGCCAGTAGTCGTCGGTCATCGCGGCGATCAGGTCGTTGACGCCGAGCGCGGTGCCCAACTTGCCGACCGTGGTGGCTGCCTCCTCCCGCACCTGCCAGGCGGCATCGCGCAGCGCGCGGCTGAGTGCCGGGTGCACGCTGACCTCGGCCGACTCGGACGCGAAACCGAGCGCGCCCACCGCAACGCGGCGAACCTCGGGCTCCGGGTCGTGCGCCGCCACTTGCGTGAGCGCGCCGATCGCTTCGAGCTTCTTCAGGTAGCCGAGCACGCCGACGGCCTCGCGCCGCACGGCCGGGTCGGTGCTGTCGAGCGCGGCCAGCGCCGGCTCGAACGCCACGTCGACCCGCAGTGCTTTCACGGCCCGCAGCGCAGCGGCTTGCACGGCCGCATCCGCGTCGGACAGATACGGCACGAGGTAGCGCGCGGAGCCGGTCTCCTTCAGTTCGGCCAGCGTCTGCGAGACGGCCTCGCGCACTTCCGGTGCCGCGTCCTTCAACAGCGGCACCAGCGCGCCGAGCACCTCCGGCTCCTCGTAGCCTTCGAGCGCCTTGGCCGCTTCGGCGCGTACGCCCGCGTCCGGATCGGCCAGCGCGGCCACCAGCCACGGCGCCACGTCGTCCTCGTCGTCGCAGTACGGCAGGTCGATCACCGCCAGCCGGCGCACCTCGGCATCGGCGCTGCGCAGTCGTTCATGGATGCTCATGGCTGCTCCCTCAGCGCACCAGGTAGGGGATGTTCACGTGCACCGCGCCGGTCGGGCAGTCCTTCTCGCACGGCATGCAGTACCAGCATTCGTCGAACTTCATGTAGGCCTTGTCGCGGGTCGGGTCGATCGCCAGCACGTCGAGCGGGCAGACGTCGACGCACACGGTGCAGCCCTTGTCGGCGATGCACTTGTCCTCGTCGACGACGACGGGGGCCTGGGTACGGGTCAGGGCGATGGTCATGGCTTGGCTCCTGTTCAGGCGGCTTGGGGGGCGCTGGCGACGCGCAGGCGCTGGTAGGCGGTCCTCTCCTGCTCGTTGAGCTGGATGAAGTAGGGCTCGATCTCGCGCTTGCGGAACTGCGCCTGCCCGTTCTCTGCGCACTTCACGTTGGTATGGCAGAACCACTGCTCGTCGTCCTTCTCGGGGTGGTCGACGCACAGGTGGTACAGGCCCCAGCGGCTTTCGGTGCGGTACAGCGAGGCACGCGCGGCCAGCTCGGCGCAGTCGCGGATGGTGTAGGCCTCCATCGCGCGCATCAGCTCGTGCGGGTTGGCGGCGCTCATGTGGGCCAGGTCGTCGTGGATCTCGTCGAAGCGCTGCAGGCCGATCTCCATCTTGCGCGTGACCTTGGGCGGCTGCAGGTAGTCGTTGACGAAGCGGCGCGTCTTGTATTCCACCTGGAAGGGCGTGGGCCCCTCGGTGCGCGCGAGCGGCGCCCACACGCGCTCGCGCTCGGCCTGCACGCGCTCGCTTTCGACGCCGGGCTGCTCGATGCCGCTCACATAGTCGGCCGCGTTCTCGCCGCAGAACTTGCCGTAGACGAAGGCGCCCAGCATGTAGTTGTGCGGAATGCTGGCGCAATCACCGGCCGCATACAGGCCAGGGATGGAGCACTCGCCGCGCTCGTTGGTCCAGATGCCCGATGCGCTGTGACCGCTACAAAAGCCGATCTCGGAGATGTGCATCTCGATCATGCGCTCGCGGTAGTTGGTGCCGCGCTGCTCGTGGAAGCGCCCGCGGCTGGGCCGCTCGTTGGTGTGCAGGATGTGCTCGATCTCGCTGATCGTTTCTTCGGCCAGGTGGTCGAGCTTCAGGAACACGGGGCCCTTGCCGCCTTCGAGTTCGTTGAAGAACTCCAGCATCATCTGGCCGCTCCAGTAGTCGCACTCGATGAAGCGCTCGCCGGTGGCGTTGGCGGTGTAGCCGCCGAAGGGGCCGGTCACGTAGGCGCAGGCCGGGCCGTTGTAGTCCTTGATCAGCGGGTTGATCTGGAAGCACTCCAGGTTGGTCAGCTCCGCGCCTGCGTGGTAGGCCATCGCGTGGCCGTCGCCGCAGTTGGTGGGGTTCTCGTAGGTGCCCCACAGGTAGCCTGAAGCGGGCAGCCCCAGCCGGCCCGCCGCGCCGGTGCAGATCACCACCGCCTTGGCCTTGATCACGTAGAAGTCGGCGGTGCGGCAGTCGAAGCCCATCACGCCGGCGATCTCGCCTCTGGGGCCGGTGAGCAGCCGCGTGGCGACCACGCGGTTGGTGATCTCGACGCGTGCGCGCTTCAACTGCCGGTACAGCACGCGCTTCATGTGGTGGCCTTCGGGCATCGGCAGCACGTAGCTGCCGAGGTGGTGCACCTTGCGCACCGCGTAGTCGCCGGTCTCGTCCTTCTCGAACTTCACGCCCCAGCGGTCGAGCTCCTGGATCATCGCGTAGCTGTTGGCGGCGTACGCGTACACGCCCTTCTGGTCGACGATGCCGTCGTTGGCGACGGTGATCTCCTTGGTGTACTGCTCGGGCGTCGCATGGCCG
This sequence comes from uncultured Caldimonas sp., assembly GCF_946480305.1. The sequence goes on along the minus strand of NZ_CAMLJQ010000007.1, from coordinate 32,982 downwards.
GGGATCACGGCGTTGTTGAGGCCGTCCATGCCCATGCTGATGGCGCCGCTGCGCTTGACGTTCGCCTTGTCGAGCAGCAGCACGCGCAGCTTCGGGTCCTTCTCCTTGGCCTTCACCGCGGCCATGGGGCCGCCGGTTCCACCGCCGACGACGACGATGTCGTATTCGAGTTCGATCGTGTTCATCTCAGTCCTCTTCAACGAGTGTGTCCGTGGCATGGGCCGCGGGGGAAGGAAGCATTCCGTATGTGCTCATGCAGTCAGCGAGCAACGGGCAGGGGCACACGATCGACGCGCACCTTGTACTGGAAGGCGTCACCGCGGTAGTACAGGTGCTCGTAGTCGATCGGCGTGCCGTCGGCCATGTGCGTGGTGCGTTCGATGAAGAGCACCGGCGAGCCCTCCTCGACCTTCAACTGCGAGGCGAGCGCCTCGTCGGCGAGCGTGGAGCCGATCTGCAGGTCGGCATGCCCGAGCGACAGGCCGTAGTCGTTCTCCAGGATCACGAACACGTCGCGTGCGGCCAGGTCTTCCTTGGCGAGCCGGGTGCCGATCGACACAGGCAGGTAGGTGATGTCGAGCGAGATCGGCTCGCGGTTGAGGAAGCGCACCCGCTGCAGTTCGGTGACCTTGGCGCGCTTGGGCAGTTGCAGGCGCTCCTGCACGCCTGCCGGGGGCGCGATGCTCTTGATCGACAGCACGCGCGAGAAGGTCTCGTAGCCCATCTGCCGCATCGCCTCGCCGAAGCCTTGCAGGCGCCCCAGGTCCTGGAAGGCCTTGGGTTTGGAGACGAAGGTGCCCTTGCCATGGATGCGGAAGATCAGGCCTTCGTTCTGCAGGTCGTTGAGCGCCTGCCGCACCGTGATGCGGCTCACGTCGAAGGCCGCCATCATCTCGGCCTCGGAGGGCATCTGCTGGTGCGGCTGGTAGCTGCCGTCGAGGATGCGCCCGCGCAGCAGCTCCTTGATCTGCTCGTACAGCGGCATCGGCGACTGCGGTTGCAGGACGTCGCGCGCCGGGGTCGGCGCCTGATGCAGGGGCACCACCCTCGTGGCAGCCGAAGCAGGCTTGTTCATGCTCGCCTCACTTGTTATGACGAGTCATGTCTACGCAAAGCCTGTGCCAGGCTTTTTGGTGGGTCCGGGCGCTGCAAACGACCCAAGCCTGTGCTTGATGCGGCGCAAGCGGTGCACCGGCTCCCGCGCGCGTCCAAACGCGTGCGCCCGGATGCACCATGAGGCCGCGAGCTGAGCCCGTTCTTGTGCCCGCTCCTACATGGAACCAGAGCCCGCGGGCGTTGCCCTTCGATACCCCGATGTAACTCCGGCCCGCCACAATCGGCCGCATGAGCGACACCACCACCCGTTCCCTGCGCTGGGGCCTGCTGGGCGCCGGACGCATCACAGAGGAAGCCCTCATTCCGGCGCTACGGGCGCGCGGCGCGCCCATCGTGGCGATCGGCTGCCGGGATGCCGAGCGCGGGCGCGCATTTGCCGCGCGGCACGGCATCGGCGAAGCGCTGCCCTATGCCGAGCTTCTGCTGCGCGACGACGTCGACGCGATCTATATCGGCCTGCACAACAGCGCCCACCTGCCGTGGACGCAGGCCGCACTGGAAGCCGGCAAGCACGTGCTGTGCGAAAAGCCGCTGGCGCTGAACGCGGTCGAGGTGCGACGCATGCAGGAGGCGCAGCAAAAGGCTGGCCGCCTGGTGCACGAGGCGTTCATGTACCGCTATCACCCGCAGATCGACCGTGCCCTGGAGATCGTGCGCAGCGGCGAACTGGGTGAACTGCAGCTGATGCGGGGCGCCTTCGGCTTCCGGCTCGACAAGCCGGACGACAGTCGCTGGGACCCGGCACTTGGCGGCGGCGCACTCTACGACGTGGGCTGCTACCCATTGAGCCTGATGCGGCTGCTCGCGGGCTCATCGCCTCGCGTGCTGGATGCCCGCGGCCGCCACAGCGAGCGAGGCGTCGACGTGCTGGTGCACGCGGTGTTGCAGTTCGGGGACGTGCTGGCGCACCTGGATTGCGGGCTCACGTTGCCGGCGCTGGACATCCACTTCGAGGCGATCGGCACGCGCGGGCAGTTGCGCCTGCCCAACCCCTTCGTCGCGAAGAACGTGGAGGCGGAGCTGCACGTCACGGTCGACGGGGCGCAACGCATCGAGCGCTTCGCCCCGGTCGACCACTACATGCTGATGGCGGCCCACTTCGAGCGGGCCGTGCGCGGCGAGGAGCCGCTGCGCTGGGGACTGGACGACGCGCTGGAACAGGCCGAGGCGCTCGACGCGATCTTCGCCGCGTTGCGCCGCACGCTCAGTTGAACAGCCACCAGACCGCGCCCAGGCTCAGGCCCGGCACGAACAGCAGCACCAGCACGCGCAGCACGTCGCTCAACAGGAAGGGCAGCACGCCTTTGTAGGTCTCGGCCATCGGCACGTCCTTGCAGATGCTGTTGACCACGTAGACGTTGAGCCCCACTGGCGGCGCAACGAGGCCGATCTGCACCACCATCAGCACCAGGATGCCGAACCAGATCGCCTTGTCCTGCGCGCCGAGCCCCCACAGGTCCAGGCCCATGATGGCCGGGAACAGCACCGGGATGGTCAGCAGCACCATCGACAACTCGTCCATCACGCAGCCGAGGATCACGTAGAACACCAGCACGCAGCCGATGATCACCAGCGGCGCGATCTCCAGCCCCGACACCCACTGCGCGAGGTTGGCCGGCATCTGTGTCAGCGCCAGCGACGCGTTCATCATGTCGGCACCGAGGAAGATCATGAAGACCATCGCCGAGGTTTCGGCCATGCCGAGGAAGGACCGCTTCACGCCCTGCAGCGTGAGTTCACGCTTGGCCAGCCCGGCAACGAAGGTGCCGATGGCCCCCACCGCCGCGCCTTCAGTCGGCGTGAAGTAGCCGAAGTAGATGCCACCGAACACGACGACGAAGATCGTCGCGATCGGCCACACGCCGAGCAGCGCCTTCCAGCGCTCGTTCCAGGGCATCGGTTCCGTGGGTTGGGCCATGTCCGGCCGTGCGCGGCAGTACAGCGCGATCACGACGATGTAGCCCAGCGCCGCAATCACGCCGGGCACGAAGGCCGCCGCGAACAGCTTGGCGATGTTCTGCTCGGTGAGGATCGCGTAGACGACCAGCGGCACCGACGGCGGAATCAGGATGCCGAGCGAGCCGCTGGTGGCGAGCACGCCGGTCGACAGACGACCGGCATAGCCGTGTGCCTTCATCTCAGGATAGGCCACCTGCGCGATCGTGGCCGAGGTGGCGACCGACGAGCCGCACACCGCGCCGAACGCGGCCGCGGCCAGCACCGCCGCCATGCCCAGGCCCCCGCGGATGTGCCCGATGAACGCGGCCGCGGCCTTGAACAGCGCACGTGACAGCCCGCCCTGCGTCGCGAACTGCCCCATCAGCAGGAACAGCGGGATCACCGACAGGTCGTAGACGGTCAGCCGCGCCACCGCCGAGCCCTTGAGCGTGTTCAGCAGCGCGAGGTCGCTCGTCATCGCCCAGTAGCCGAGGGCGCCGGGGATGAACATGGCCGCGGCGATCGGCACGCGCAAGGCCATCATCGTCAGCATGGCGCCGAACATCAGCACGCCGATGGTGGTGCCAGTCATTGGACGCCCCTTTGCACTGCGTGCCGAGGGATTCGCGCTTGGGAACCGCCTGGCGCGCTCATGCTGCCACCTCCGGCCATGCACGGTTGCGCAGGTGATGCCAGGCCTGGTACAGCGCGATGACCAGCGTGAGCGCAAAGCCCGGGGCCAGCACGGCATAGACCACCCACATCGGCAGGCCGAGGATCATCGATGTCTCGTTGGACTCCATCACCGATTCGGCCCCCACGGCCGTGCGCCACGCGAGCAGCGCCATCATGGCCGACAGCAGCACGGCCCCGATGCCGTCGAGCCGTCGCTGCAGCCCTCGCGAGGCCCGCACGGTGAAGAAGTCGACGATGATGTTGCCGCCGTGCAGCTGGCACCACGGCAGGCACAGCGAGATGCACAGCGCGACGCCGAACTGGGTGAGCTCGACGTCGCCGGAGATCGGTGACGAGAAGAACGAGCGGCCGGCGATGCTGGCCACGGTGAGAAAGGCGACCGCGCTCGCGCACAGGCCTGCCACCAGCGCAAACAACTGCGCCGTGATGCGTAGAAAGCTCAGCATGAAAACTCCCGGGGCGACGGCAGCACCCGCTGGCGTCGCCCCGTCACTGTCCCTCCTGGGGACATCTTCCGGCACGGGGTAAACCCCGCGCGGGCCTCACTTCTTGTACTTGGCGAGCAGGTCGCGCGCGTCCTGCAGCATCTGCTTGCCGGGCAGGCCCGCCTTGTCCATGTTGCCGACCCACTCGTCGTACAGCGGTGCGGAGGCCTTGATCCAGTTGTCGACCTCCGACGCCGGGATCTTGTAGAACGTGTTGCCACGGTCGACGGCCGGCTTGCGCCCCACGGCCTGGCTTTCGTCCCAGATCCTGCCGGCCGTGGCCGACAGTCCGGCGCCGCTGTTGCGGTCGATGATGGCCTTCAGATCGGCGGGCAGGCTGTTGTACTTGGCCTGGTTCATCGCGAGGATGAACACCGCCGAGTACAGCGCGGGCTTGGACTCGTCGGTCTCGGAGTGGTACTTCACCATCTCGTGCAGCTTGACCGAGGGGATCACCTCCCAGGGCAGCAGGAAGCCGTCGATCACGCCTTTGTTGACCGCCTCGGCCACGGCCGGCAGCGGCATCGCCACCGGCGTGGCGCCCAGCGTGGCGAGCAGCTTGTTGGTCATGCGCGTGGGCGCGCGGAACTTCAGGCCGCGCAGGTCGGCCATCGTCTTGATCTGCTTGTCGCGCGTGTGCAGGTAGCCTTCGTCGTGGATGCTGAACATCAGCGGTTTGATGCCCGGGAATTCCTTCTGCGCGTACTTGCCATAGAAGTCCCACGCGGCCTTCGCGCCCGCCTCGGCCGAGTTGGTCATGAAGGGCAGCTCGAACACCTCCATGATGGGGAAGCGGCCCGCCGTATAGCCGGGCAACGTGAAGGCGATGTCGACCACGCCGTCCTTCACCTGGTCGATCAGCTGCGCCGGTGTGCCACCGAGCTGCATCGACGGGAACACCTGGCACTTCATGCGGTTGTTCGACTCGGCCGCGATCTTGTCGCACCACGGCTGCAGGATCTTGGTGGGCGGCATCGCGGGCGCCGGCCAGAAGTGGTGCACCTTGAGCGTCACTTCCTGGGCTTGTGCGCCAAGGCTGGCGGCCATTGCAGCGAAGGCCAGGGCGCAGAGTTTGAGCGTCTTCTTCATCAGTCGGGTCTCCTAGTCGTGTAGTCGGAAGCGACGGGCTTCTCTTGGTGGAATTCCCTGGGGCGAGTCGTGCCGCGGGCGTTCAGGCCGTGACGGCAGGCAGCACGGTGCCGGCGCAATCGCCGAAGCCGATGGTGCGGAAACCGCTGCGGCGCGCATGGGCTCGCAGCAGCACAGTATCTCCATCAGCCAGGAAAGTGCGAGCCTCTCCGTTCACCAATCGCACTTGTTTTTGCCCACCGCACGTTAGTTCTAATAGCGAACCACCTTGGTCCTCGCCGGGCCCGGACTGGGTGCCCGAGCCGAGCAGGTCGCCGGGCTGCAGGTTGCAGCCGTTCACCGTGTGGTGGGCGAGCATTTGGGCCACCGTCCAGTAGGCGTCCTTGAAGTTGGACTGCATCAGGCGCTGCGGCGCGATGCCGGCTTCGCGCATGGCGGCGGTCTGCAACCAGACCTCCAGCTCGATGTCGATGGCGCCGTGCTCGCGGTTGAAGTCGGAGTCGAGGTACGGCAACGGCTGCGGGTCACCGGTCGGCCGTTCGAACCGGCTGCGAAACGGCTCCAACGCCTCCATCGTCACGATCCACGGCGAAATCGTCGTGGCGAAGTTCTTGGCCAGGAAGGGGCCGAGCGGCTGGTACTCCCAGGCCTGAAGGTCGCGCGCCGACCAGTCGTTCAGCAGCACGAGGCCGAACAGGTGGTCCTCGGCCTCGGCCGTGCTCACAGGCCGGCCCAGCGGGTTGCCGGTACCGACGAAGGCGCCCAGCTCCAGCTCGTAGTCGAGCCGCTTGCTCGGGCCGAACTCGGGTACGTCCCCCGCCCCCTTGGTCTGGCCGAGCGGGCGACGAAAACTCTGACCGCTGACCCCGATCGACGAGGTGCGGCCGTGGTAGCCGATCGGCACCCACTTGTAGTTCGGCAGCAGTGGGTTGTCGGGGCGGAACAGCTTGCCCACCGCGGTGGCGTGGTGGATGCCGGTGTAGAAGTCGGTGTAGCCGTCGATGCGGCACGGCACGGCATGTTCCACATCGGCTTGCGCGATGAGGCAGCCTTGCAGCTTGCCTTGCTGGACGCTGCCGCTGCGCAGGCCTTCGGACAGCGCTCGCCGCAGCGCGACGCGCGCCGCCCTTCCCTGCGACATGAAGGCGTTCAGCTCGCCACGCTCGCAGCCGGCCAAGGTGTCGCCCACATCGCCGGGCAAGGCGCCGGCATCGCGTGCGGCGAGCAGGTCCAGCACCTGGTCGCCGATCGCCACGCCGGGGCGGAAGGTTTCGCTGCTGCCCTTGCGACGGAACACGCCGAGCGGCAGGTTCTGGATCGGAAAGTCGGCGTCCGGTGTGTTGGCGGACGCAACCCAACTGGTCAGCGACGCGTCATGCGTGTCGTCGATGCGGTTCATCGTGCCCCCTTGAACTGGTCGCGCAGGCCTTGCCAGCATTCGGCATAGCGTGTGTCGAGCGCGCCGCCGGTCATCGCGTACTCGGTCGGGATGAAGCGATAGCGGCTCTCGAACATGAAGGCCAGCGTGTTGTCGAGCTTGTGCGGTGCGAGCGGGGCAGTGCTCGCCTTCTCGTAAGCCTCTTCGTCGGGCCCGTGCGGCACCATGCAGTTGTGCAGCGAGGCACCGCCGGGCTTGAAGCCTTCGGGCTTGGCGTCGTACTGGCCGTAGACCAGCCCCATGAACTCGCTCATCAGGTTGCGGTGGTACCAGGGCGGGCGGAAGGTGTCCTCGGCCACCATCCAGCGCGGCGGGAAGATCACGAAGTCGCAGTTGGCCGTGCCCGGCGTGTCGGACGGCGAGGTCAGCACCGTGAAGATCGAAGGGTCCGGGTGGTCGTAGCTGATCGAGCCGATCGTCATGAAGTTGGCCGTGTCGTACTTGAACGGCACCAGGTTGCCGTGCCACGCGACGACGTTGAACGGCGACTGCCGCATCGGCGCGGTCCACAGCGAGCCGCCGTACTTCTTGATCAGTTCGTAGCTGCCGTTGCCGTCTTCGAACGCGGCCACGGGCGTCTGGAAGTCACGCGCGTTCGCCAGGCCGTTGGATCCGATGGGCCCGAGCTCGGGCAGGCGGAAGAAGGCGCCGTAGTTCTCGCACACGTACCCGCGCGAGGGACCATCGGGCAGATCGACCTTGAACACGATGCCGCGCGGCACCAGCGCGATCTCGCCGGGCTTCACGTCCATCACGCCCAGCTCGGTGGTGATGACGAGGCGCCCCTGCTGCGGCACGAAGAGCATCTCGCCGTCGGCGTTGACGAAGGCACGGCGTTGCATCGAGCGGTTGGCGAGATAGACGTGCGCCGCGATGCCGCTCTGAGCTTCGGCGTCGCCGTTGGCGACGATGGTGCGCAAACCGTCGACGAAGTCGGCCGGCGCGTCGGGTATCGCGAACGGGGTCCAGCGCATCGGCTCCGGCGGTGTGGGCACGCCGCCCGCCGCACCGGTTCGCCAGAACGGCTGGGTGTAGGCCTGGTAGCTGCCGCTGACGACCGAGGGTTGGCGACGGTACATCCAGGTGCGGCGGTTGGCGGCGCGCGGTGCGGTGAACGCAGTGCCGGAGATCAGCTCGGGATACAGGTCGAAGGGCGCGCGCTGCGGGCTGTTGCGGCCTTGCGGCAACGCGCCGGCGACGGCTTCGGTGGCGAACTCGTTGCCGAAGCCGGTGAGGTAGGAGGTGGGTGTGTTCGTCATGGCAGGTTCAGACGGCGGGCTGCGCGGCGGCAGCGGTTTTCATGACACTCGCGCGGGCGGCATCCAGCGCCTGCTGGAGCACGGCCTCGCGCCCGATGTGATTGGCCAGCAGCAGCACGAGCTTGGCGTTCAGTTCGTGACTCTGCGCGGTGGTGAGATCGCGGTGCGCGTCGATCAGCGCTTCGTAGAAGTCGTCGGGCGCATCGAGATGGGGTGTGGTGATCAGGTCCATCGAAGCCCTCATGACAGGCACAGCGCGCGTTGCAGCGCAGCCTTCAACAGCCCCGCGTCGACGCGGCGCCAGCGCGCGCACACGTGCTGGTCGGGGCGCAGCAGGTAGACCGTGCCGGGTTGCGCATCGTAGCGTTGCTGCAGCAGACCTTCGGTGTCCTGCAGCACGTCCGCATCGGCCACGTCCGGCGCAGGCCTGCCCGGCTGCGTGACGACGATCACCTTCAGCGGCGCAATGCCCCGCCCGGCCGCCAGCAGTTCGGCGACATGGAAGGCGCTCGCGGCGCCATCGTCGAACACCACCGCGGTGAATGCGCCGCCGACGAGCTGGCGCAGTAACCAGCCCTGCTGCCCGTCGATGAGCCGCATCACCGGGGCGTCGGCCGCCGGGGCTCCCGGCACCATGCGGCCAGTGAAGACATCACGATCGACCGTGTTCAACGCCGACGTCGCCAAGGTGGCGGGCACCGACAGGCGGCCGCTGTTGACCAGGCTGCGCGCAAAGGCGTGGTCTTTCGCGAGGTCGAGCACCGCGTCACGGAACAACCGGCTCACCTCGCTCTTCGGCGTGATGAAGTCGGTGGCGCGGGTGGAGTTGCGCAGGTTCTCGTCGGCCGCGTACTCGCGCTCGCGGGCATAGGTGTCGAGCAGCGCATCGGGGGCCTGGCCGCGCAGCACCAGGGCCAACTTCCACGCGAGGTTCTCGGCGTCCTGCACGCCGGAGTTGGCGCCCCGCGCGCCGAACGGCGACACGAGATGCGCCGAGTCGCCGGCGAACAGCACGCGGCCGTGGCGGAAGCTCTCCATGCGCAGGCACGAGAAGGTGTAGACGCTGACCCACTCCAGCTCGAACGGTGCGTCCTCGCCGAGCAGGGCCTTCACACGCGGGATCACATGCTCGGGCTTCTTCGCTTCTTCGGGGTCGGCGTCCCAGCCGAGCTGGAAGTCGATGCGCCACACGCCGTCGGGTTGCCTGTGCAGCAACACGCTCTGGTTGCGGTGGAACGGGGGGTCGAACCAGAACCACCTTTCCGCCGGGAAGTCCGCTTTCATCCGCACATCGGCGATCAGGAAGCGATCCTTGAACACACGCCCCTTGCTTTCCTGGCCGATCATCTGGCGGATCGGGGAGCGCGAGCCGTCGCATGCCGCCACATAGTCGGCTTGCAACGCGTAGTGGCCGTCCGGCGTCTCGACAGTCAGCAACACGTGGTCGCCCTGCGGCTCCACCGCCACCACCTTGTTCTTCCACCGCAGGTCGATCAGCGGCAGCTCCATCGCGCGCTCGACCAGGTAGCCCTCGCAGTAGTACTGCTGCAGGTTGATGAAGGCCGGTCGCTCGTGGCCGCTTTCGGGCAGCAGGTCGAACTGGTAGATCTGCTCGTGCCGGAAGAACACCTTGCCGACGTTCCACGACACGCCCTTCGCGACCATGCGTTCGCCGCAGCCGAGCCGGTCGAAGATCTCGAGCGTGCGCTTGGCGAAGCAGATGGCGCGCGAGCCGACCGACAGCCTGCAGTCGTTGTCGAGCAGCACGACGGGGACGTTCTGCTGCGCGAGATCGATCGCGAGGCTCAGGCCCACGGGGCCCGCACCGACCACCACCACCGGGTGGCGCGCGCAGGGGGCAGCGTCCTGGTCGGCGCAGCGCCGGTACGGGAACTCCAGCGCCTGGTAGTCCACCTCGACGGCGGCGGCGCTCATGGTTGTCTCCACCACGATGCCCGCCTCAGCCTTCCAGCGTTTCCCACATCTGGCGGTCGCGCTCCGCCGTCCAGATGCGCGGGTCGGCGTACTGCGTTGCCTCGTCATAGCAGCGCGTCACGTCGAACGGCATGCAGTGGTCGAAGATGACCCAGTGGCCGTACTTCGGCTTGAGCTTCGCGTAGGTGTCCTTGTAGACGGCGTTGAGGTCGCGGCCGGCCTTCACGCCTTCCTGCACGCTGGCATACACGTCGGCGATGAAGGCGCGGGTGCCGGCCAGCCCTTGCTGCACTTGTTCAGGCGTCGTGAGCGCGGCGCCGCGGCCCGGCACGAGCTTTTCGGGCTTGAGCGCGGCGAGGTTGTCCAGCGTCTGTGGCCAGTCCTTGAAGTAAGCATCGCCGGCATACGGCGTCGCATCGAACTCGACCAGGTCGCCGGAGAACAGGATCTTCTGCTGCGGCAGCCACGCAATGGTGTCGCCCTTCGTGTGGCCGCGGCCCACCTGCAGCAGTTGCACCTCGAGCTTGCCGAGCCACAGCGTCAACTTGCCGGTGAAGGTGATGGTGGGCCAGGTGAGGCCGGGCGGCACCGACTCGACGTTGCGGAACAGGCGCGGGAAGCGGCCGATCTCGCTGGCCTTGTCGGCCTCGCCGCGCTCGACGATCAGGTCGTAGGTGTCCTGGCTGGCGATGATGTGCTCCGGCTGGTAGGCCGAGGCGCCGAGCACGCGCACCGCGTGGTAGTGGCTCAGCACGACGTACTTGATCGGTTTGTCGGTCACCTCGCGGATGCGACGGATCACGTCGGCCGCCATCGCAGGCGTGGCCTGGGTATCGATCACCATCACCGCGTCGTCGCCTACGATCACGCCCGTGTTCGGATCACCTTCGGCGGTGTAGGCATAGGCGTTGTCGGAGAGCCTGGTGAAGCTGACCTGCTTTTCTTCGAGGTCCGCCTGGCTGGCGAAGGCTTTGCTGCTCATCGGTGAAAGGCTCCTGGGAGAGGTTGCGCCAGATTAAACTTTGCTGAACTGTTTTGCTTATATCGAATTCGTTGTTGATGTTAGTTAACTCGTTTGCTAATGTCTAACGCTATCTGCAGCCCCGGCGGCTTTCCAGGGAAAACCCCTAGCCCGGCTGCTGCCCGCTTTTTCATCACCCTTCAAGGCACTGCGTGCGAGACGATCAAAGCGACCAGAGCGACAAGAACGACAAGGACCGCCGCGGCATCCAGAGCGTCGAGGTGGGCGGCCAGCTGCTGCTGGCATTGGCGCACCACGGCCGGCCGATGGCACTCAAAGACCTCGCCCGCGAGGCGGGGATGGTCCCCGCGAAGGCGCACCCCTATCTGGTGAGCTTTGGCAAGCTGGGCCTGATCGAGCAGGACGAGGCGAGCGGCCGCTACGGTCTCGGGCCGCTGGCACTGCAATTGGGTCTGATCGCGTTGCAGCAGGCCGACCCGGTGCGCATTGCCACGCCGTTGATCGCCGAGCTGTCGCAACGCATCGGGCACACCGTCGCGATCGCGGTTTGGGGCTCGCGGGGGCCCACCATCGTGCGCATGGAAGAGTCGCCCGCCGCCGTGCATGTGACGATGCGACACGGCACGGTGATCTCGATCACCGACACCGCCTCGGGCCGGCTGTTCGGCGCCTACATGCCGGTGGAGACGGTCAAGTCATTGCTTGAGGAAGAACGCCGGCGCGAGAAGGCCGGCCTGCGCGAGCGCGTGGGGCCCGGCAATCCGCCGCCGCCGCCGCTGCCCACATGGAAGGAATTCGAGAAGCAGCTGGCCGAGGTGCGCGCGCACGGCATGAGCCGCTCGCAGGATTCGGTGATCGATGGCGTGAGCGCGATGTCGGCGCCGGTGTTCGATCACAACGGCGCGATGGTGATGGCCGTCACCGCGATCGGGCCGTCGGGCACCTTCGACACCGGGTGGGACGGCACCGTGTCGCTCGCGCTGAAGGAGTGCGCACGGGCCGTGTCGCAGCGGCTGGGCGCGAAGTAGCGTCAGCGCAACCAGCGCTCGATCTGTTCGGCCGTGAGGTTGCTGCCGCACAGCACGGTCGCGACCCGCGCTCCTTGCCAGCGGGCACGGCCCGCCAGCAACGTGGCCACACCCACCGCGCCGGCGGGTTCCACCAGAACGCCGGCGTGCCGAAACAGCGTGCGCATTGCCTCGACGACGGTGCCATCGTCCACCAGCACCACGTCATCCACCAAGCCCTGCATGTCGTGCACCGCCTCGGGCACCGGCACGCGCACGGCAATGCCGTCGGCGATCGTGTCGACCGCATCACGCTCGACGATGCGCCCTTCGCGCCATGAGCGCTCCATCGCGTCAGCGCCCCGGGCGCCGACGCCGACGACCTGCGTGCCGGGGCTGTGCGCCTTGACCCACCGCGCGACACCGGTCAGCAAGGCGCCGTTGCCCAGCGGCAGTACAAGCGCATTGAAGGACTCGCCGCGCGCCAGCAGTTCCAGCCCGATGGTGCCTGCGCCTTCGGCGATCGAGGCCTCGCGACCGTCTTCGACGAACAAGCCGCCGTCCGCTTGCGCATACCGCTTCGCTTCTGCCTTGGCCGCATCGAAGTCGTCGCTGTGCAAGCGCACCTCGGCGCCCATCTCGCGCATGCGCTGCAGCTTGAGCGGGTTGGCCGTCGTCGCGGTGTAGACCACCAGGCGCAGGCCACGCGCACGACACACCCAGGCCAGCGCCTGCCCCCAGTTGCCGGCGGTCGCGCACACGAGCGTCACGCCCGGGCGCACACGCTCATCCGTCTTCACGAAGCAATCGGCGCCGCGCCCCTTGAAGCTGCGGATGGGGTTGGCGGTTTCCAGCTTCAGGGTCAGACGGCAGCCGAGCACGTGCGACAGCGGCTCGCATTCGTACTGGGGCGAGTCGAGGAAAACGGGGTCGATGAGCCGCGCTGCCTGCTCGATGCGGGCAAGCGACAGCCGGTGGTGTTGCAAGGACGGGTTCATGCACAGGATTGTCGACAGCACAGGCAGAAGCGACGCCGCATCTTTGGCATCATCGGCGCGGCTTGCCCGCAACCACCGCCCGCCCCATGACGCCTGACCTCGACGACCTCGACCGCCGCATCCTGGCGCGCTACCAGCACGACACGCGCGTGGCCGCCGAGGTGATCGGCTCCGAGATAGGGCTGTCCGCAGCAGCGGTGCAACGCCGCCTGAAACGCTTGCGCGAGGCCGGCGTCATCAACGCCGAAACGGCGCAGCTCGACCGCAAGGCCCTGGGGCTGCACCTCACCGCCATCGTCACCGTGGACCTGATCGACGAAGGGCAGGCCGCGATCGACCGCTTCCGCCAACGCATGTGTGCGCTGCCCGAAGTGCAGCAGTGCTACGCGACGGCGGGCAGCGTCGACTACGTGCTGGTACTGGTGCTGCCGGACCTGCCGGCCTACGAGCGCTTCGCGCGCGAACAACTGCAAGGCGACGGAAACGTGCGCAGCTTCACCACGCACGTGGTGCTGGACGTGGCGAAGGCCGGCACTGCGTTGCCGCTGGCCAGCCGCTGACGGTCAAGGCCTGTTCACACTAAGCCCGCCCACCGATCATCGCGCTGATGTCGTTCGCGGCCTTCAGCAGCTTGGGCAGGAAGCGCTCGAGCATCACGACCGGCGGCGTGCGGTGCTGCTGGCCGCTCACGTTGATCGCGGCGACCACCTCGCCGGCACGGCCGCGGATCGGCGCGGCCAGCGACACCAGCCCTTCTTCCAGTTCCTCGGCCACCAGGGCCCAGCCTTGCAGGCGCGTCTGCTCGATCAACTCGCGCAGGCGCGCCGGGTCGGTGACCGTCTTGGATGTTCGCTGAGTCAGCTCGCTCTGCGCGAGCCGGGCTTCGAGTGCCTGGGGCGAGAGCCCGGCCATCAGCACTCGGCCCATCGAGGTGCAGTACGCCGGCAACCGGCTGCCCACTCCCAGATTGATCGCCATGATCTTGTGCGTGGGTACGCGCAGCACGTAGACGATGTCGGTGCCGTCGAGCACCGCAGCCGAGCACGACTCCTTGATGTCCTGCACCAGCTCTTCCATCACCGGCTCGGCCAGGTTCCACAGTGGCAGCGAGCTGAGATACGCAAAGCCGAGGTCGAGGATCTTCGGCGTCAGCCGGAACAGCCGGCCCTCGGTCTCGACATACCCCAGGTGCTGCAGCGTATGCAGGATGCGGCGCGCGCCCGCGCGCGTGAGTCCCGCGCGCTCGGCGACCTCGGTGATCGTCTGGGCCGGCGCCTCGGCGCTGAAGGTGCGCACGACCGCCAGGCCGCGCGCAAAGGATTGGACGTAACTGTCGCCTGGCTCCTGCCGGGCTGCGGGCGACGCAACGGATTCGGACACGGACTTCTCTCCCCCTGTGTTGTGGATGGTTGAGCCCCTTGGGCTACACTTGTTCTTATATTGAACCTGTGTTCATTATAAGAACAAAAGCAGTGAGGCATCGTTTTTGTTCGCTTCTCGACCATGATTAACAAGATCTCTCCCTCGGTAGAACTGGCGCTTCGCGACGTGCCGGACGGCGCCACCGTGATGATCGGCGGCTTCGGCACGGCCGGCATCCCCACGCACCTGATCGACGGTCTGATCGCGCAGGGGGCGAAGGATCTCACGATCGTCAACAACAACGCTGGCAACGGCGACACCGGGTTGGCCGCGCTGCTGAAGACCGGGCGCGTGCGCAAGATCATCTGCTCGTTCCCGCGGCAGGCCGACTCGTACATCTTCGACGAGCTGTATCGCAGCGGCAAGCTGGAACTGGAGTTGGTGCCGCAGGGCAACCTGGCCGAACGCATCCGCGCAGCCGGTGCCGGCATCGGCGCCTTCTTCACGCCCACCGGCTACGGCACCGCGCTCGCCGAGGGCAAGGAAACCCGCGAGATCAACGGCCGGCACTATGTGCTGGAACACCCCATCCATGCCGATTTCGCGCTGATCAAGGCCGAACGCGCCGACCGCTGGGGCAACCTGACCTACCGCATGACGGCGCGCAACTTCGGCCCGATCATGGCGAGCGCCGCGAAGTGCACGGTCGTGGAGGTGCCGGAGATCGTCGAACTCGGCAGCCTCGACCCCGAGGCCGTGGTCACCCCGGGCATCTTCGTCCACCGCGTCGTGAAGGTGGAGCGCACCGTCACGCAAGCCGGCGGCTACGCGAAGAAGGAGGCCGCATGATGAACCGCTGGACCCGCGATCAGATGGCCGCCCGCGTGGCGCGCGACATCCCCGAAGGCGCCTACGTCAACCTCGGCATCGGCCTGCCCACGCTCGTGGCCAACCACCTGCCCGCCGACCGCGAAGTGGTGCTGCACAGCGAGAACGGCGTGCTCGGCATGGGCCCGGCACCGGCGGCAGGCGCAGAGGACTACGACCTCATCAACGCCGGCAAGCAGCCGGTCACGCTGCTTGCCGGCGGCTGCTACTTCCACCATGCCGACAGCTTCGCGATGATGCGCGGCGGGCATCTGGACGTGTGCGTGCTGGGGGCCTTCCAGGTCGCCGCCGACGGTGACCTCGCCAATTGGCACACCGGCGCGCCGGATGCCATTCCCGCCGTCGGCGGCGCGATGGATCTGGCGATCGGCGCCAAGAAGACCTACGTGATGATGGAGCACCTGACCAAGAGCGGGCAGAGCAAGCTGGTCGCGCAGTGCACCTACCCGCTCACCGGCGTCGGCTGCGTGAGCCGCGTCTACACCGACCTCGCCGTGATCGACCTCGCCCCCCAGGGCGCGAAGGTGCTCGATTGCGTCGACGGCCTCGCGTTCGACGAGTTGCAGCGGCTCACCGGCATTGCGCTGGTGGACGCTCGCTGACCGATCTGCATCGCGGCACAGCGGGCACCGCGCTGCTGCCGACGAGACAGACAGTCGCCCCACCTCGCCCTACGCTGCTGCACCACCCTTCTCATCGCATTCGACAGGACACAGCCATGACCCACGCCTACATCTGCGACGCGATCCGCACGCCGTTCGGCCGCTACGGCGGCTCGCTCTCCGCGGTACGTACCGACGACCTCGGCGCCGTGCCCATCGCCGCGCTGATGGCCCGCAACCCCAAGGTCGACTGGGCGGCGCTCACCGACGTGATCTACGGCTGCGCCAACCAGGCCGGCGAAGACAACCGCAACGTCGCGCACATGGCCTCGCTGCTGGCCGGCCTGCCGGTCGACGTGCCGGGCGCCACGATCAACCGGCTGTGCGGCTCGGGGCTCGATGCGGTCGGCACTGCCGCCCGCGCCATCAAGAGCGGGGAGGCGACGCTGATGATCGCCGGCGGTGTCGAGAGCATGAGCCGGGCGCCCTTCGTGATGGGCAAGGCCGACACCGCTTTCAGCCGCAACGCGGCCATCTACGACACCACGATCGGTTGGCGCTTCGTCAACCCGCTGATGAAGGCGAAGTACGGCGTCGACTCGATGCCCGAGACCGCCGAGAACGTGGCTGCCGAGTTCAAGATCGGGCGCGAAGACCAGGACCGCATGGCACTCGCGTCGCAGCGCAAGGCCGTGGCTGCGCAGCAAAGCGGCTACTTCGACGCGGAGATCACTCCCGTCACGATTGCGCAGAAGAAGGGCGAGCCGCTCGTCGTCAGCCGCGACGAGCATCCGCGCGAAACGTCGATGGAAGCGCTCGCCAGGCTCAAGGGCGTCGTGCGCCCGGACGGCACCGTGACGGCCGGCAACGCCTCGGGCGTCAACGACGGCGCCTGTGCACTGCTGCTGGCCGACGAGAAGACCGCCGGGCGCCACGGCCTCACGCCACGTGCCCGCGTGGTGGGCATGGCCACCGCCGGCGTGCCCCCGCGCATCATGGGCATCGGCCCCGCACCGGCCACCCGTCGCGTGCTCGAACTGACCGGGCTGTCGCTCGACCAGATCGACGTGATCGAGCTGAACGAGGCGTTCGCCGCCCAGGGCCTCGCGGTGCTGCGCGAGCTGGGCCTGAAGGACGACGACCCGCGCGTCAACCCCAACGGCGGGGCCATCGCCCTGGGCCACCCGCTCGGTGCATCGGGTGCCCGGCTGGCGACCACCGCCGTGAACCAGTTGCACCGCACGCAAGGCCGCTATGCCTTGTGCACCATGTGCATCGGGGTCGGGCAAGGCATTGCAGTGGTACTCGAACGGGTCTGACGATCGAAAAACCGGTCGGGCAGCCGCGATACCGGCTGTCACGGCCGCAGCCCGGCATGTTTCCTGCGCCATTGAGCATCTGCGCCTGACGGCCGCGCTTCGGTGACAAGCTCGCGTTGCCGAGCATGTGCCGTGAGCGCAAGATGACAACAAGCGTCGCGCCGCGTGTCACTTCGCGGTGTCAGGAGGAAACAAAGATGTCCCATCCCCACGCCGGGCGGCGCCCGCTCGCCACTCTTGCCTGCGCCTTGCTGGTTCTTGCCGGCTGCGGCGGCGGCTCCAGCGACAACGACGGCGGCAACACCGAGAACCGCCCGCCGGAGCCCGTGATCACCAGCCCCGCCGAGGGTGCCACGTTCCGCGCCGGAGACCGCATCGAGTTCCGCGCCAGCGCAAGCGACCCGGAAGACGGCGAGTTGCCCGACGACCGGCTGGTGTGGTGGGCCGAGCTGCACCACGACACCCACAGCCACCCGTTCAAGCCCGAGACGACCGGCGGCAGCGGCAGTGCCGACGTGCCGGTGCGCGGCGAGACCTCCGACAACATCTGGTACCGCTTCCATCTGCGCGCGACCGACAGCGCCGGCCGCTCGGTCACCGTGACGCGCGACATCCAGCCGCAGAAGGCCCAGATCACGCTCGCCGCTTCGCCTGCGGGCCAGGGGCTGCAGCTGACGCTCGACGGCCAGCCGGTGAGTGCCCCTCACACGTTCACCGGCGTGGTCGGCATCGAGCGCGACCTCGGTGCCGCTGCGGAGCAGGTCGCCAACGGACGGCGCTGGACCTTCAACCACTGGAGCGACGGCGGCACCCGCCACCACACCGTCTCGACGCCCAGTACCCACACCACCTACACCGCGACCTTCACCGACGCCGGCCCGGCCGACAACCAGGCACCGAGCGTGAGTCTCTCGGCGCCCGACAGCGGCACGGTCGGCGTGCCGGTCGCACTGAGCGCCACAGCCACCGACAGTGACGGCACCGTCGCCAGCGTGGAGTTCCTCGACGGCAGCACCGTGATCGGCACCGACACGAGCGCGCCGTACGCGATGAACTGGACGCCCACCAGCGCGGGCTCCCATACGCTGCGCGCCCGCGCCACCGACGACGACGGCGACAGCACGACGAGCGCGCCGCGCGTGGTCGACGTCGCGCCCGCGTCCGGCAACGACACGCAGGCGCCCACCGCCACCGTGGCTGCTCCCGCGAACCTGGCGACGGGCCTCGTGGGCACCATCACCGTCAGCGTCACCGCGACCGACAACGTCGGCGTTGCCGGCGTGGAGTTCCAGATCGACGGCATGGCGCTGGGCAGCGAAGACACGAGCGCGCCTTATCAGGTCAGCCTCGACACCACGGCACACACTCGCGGCCAGCACGTGCTGCGCGCCCGCGCACGCGATGCAGCCGGCAACCGCTCGGCGTGGGCCAGCGCGACCGTGCGTTTCGACAACAACGGCGTCAACCTGCCGCAGGGCTTCACGCGCACCACCCATGCGGGTGGCCTGAGCAACGCCACGGCATTCGCACAGGCACCCGACGGCCGCTTCTTCATCGCACAGCAAGGCGGTCAATTGCGCGTGGTGAAGAATGGCAGCCTGCTCGCCACGCCCTTCTTGCAACTCACCGTGGACCCCAACGGCGAGCGCGGCCTGATCGGCGTTGCGTTGCACCCCGACTTCGCCAGCAACGGCTGGGTCTACGTGTACTACACGACCCCCGAAAACGGAGCGCACAACCGCATCAGCCGCTTCGTCGCCAACGGCGACGTGTCGACCGGCGCCGAGACCGTTCTCGTCGACCTGCCCGCACTGTCGAGCGCCACCAACCACAACGGCGGCGCGATGCACTTCGGCTCCGACGGCAAGCTCTACGTCGCGGTCGGTGACAACGCGGACGGCCCGCGCGCACAGGATCTGGCCGACCCGTTCGGCAAGATGCTGCGCTTCAACGACGACGGCAGCATCCCGACCGACAACCCCTACTACAACACGCAGACCGGCATCGCTCAGGCGATCTGGGCCTACGGCCTGCGCAACCCGTTCACGTTCGCCGTGCAGCCCGGCACCGGCAAGCTGCACATCAACGACGTGGGTGGCGGTGCCTGGGAAGAAGTAAACGTCGGCGCACCGGGCGCCAACTACGGCTGGCCGCAGACCGAAGGGCCGACCAGCGCCAGTGGCGTGACGGCGCCGCTGTTCGCCTACCGCCACAGCGACACGTCGCCACCCGGCGCCGGCCCCGGCGGCTTCTTCACCGGCTTCGCCATCGCGGGCGGTGCGTTCTATCCGTCTGCCGGCAGCTTCCCCGCCGGCTACCGCAACAGCTACTACTTCGCCGACTTCGTCAGCAACTACATCGGACGCATCGACCTGGCCAACAACAACGCGGCCTACATGTTCGCGCGGGTGAGCGGCAATCCGGTGGATCTGCGCATGGGAGTGGACGGCGCCCTGTACCTGCTGACGCGCGGCTCGCTGGAGCGCATCAGCGCCCCATGAGCGACGATCAGGCCGGCATGCTCGCTTCGCCGAGTTGCTCGCCGTAGTCGTACAGGGCGCCCAGGATCTCCTGGGCGCGCTCGTCTTCCGCCATCGCTTCGCCGAGCGCATCGATCCGCTCGAAGTAGGCCTGCAGTGTCAGTGCGCCGCCCGCGCCTTCGTGCAGGCGTGCATGGCAATGCTCCAGCCAGCGTGCGCGGTCCGCTTCGCTCAACGTGGCGGGGAAGTTGCGCGCGCGGTAGCGGAAGAACAGCTCCTCGAGCCGCTCGTCTTCGAAGGAAGGCGGCCGCTCGGCCAGTTGTTCGGGGCTCATCGTGCGCAGGCGCTGCAGCCGGCGGCGGTCGTCGTTGCCGATGAAACCGCCGTACAGGTCCTCGTCGACGTCCGGCGCCTCGGCAGGCGCAGGCCGCGCAAACACCTCGGGCCAGATGCCCGCCATCGTGGCGCCCTTCTCGCCCGCCTTCTGCGCATGCGCCAGCGCCTGCTCGACGTCGATGCCCCAATGGGCCGCGCGCTCGGCGCTCAACGTCTTCAGGTTGCCGATCACGATCGGGCACTTGTTGAGGTGGATGGTCTTGACCGGCAGGCGGCTCACGCCTTCGGGCAGGTCTTCGGCGCGCGTGAACATGCGCTCGCGGATCTGCGCCGCGTTCAGCGTGAACAGCTCGGACGGGTCTTGCGACAGGTCCCACACGATGACTTCGTTCTTGTTGGTCGGGTGCGGTGCGAGCGGCCACACGATGGCGATGCCGCCACGCTCAGTGCCGTACATGCCCGAGATGTGCAGGAAGGGCCGGCCGACCCCCATCTCGGCGATGACCGCCTCCTTGCGGCGCAGGCGCAGGCAGAACTCCCACAGCTTGGGCTGGCGCGTCTTGATCAGGCGTGCGAGCGCGATCGTCGCGCGCACGTCCGACAGCGCGTCGTGCGCGGCCTCGTGCAACAGGCCGTTGGCGGCACTCAGGTGCTCCAGCTTGAACGATGGCCGACCGTCTTCGTGCCTGGGCCATTCGATGCCCTCGGGCCGCAATGCCCAGGCGCAGCGCACCACGTCGAGCAGGTCCCAGCGTCCGCATTCGTTCTGCCACTCGCGCGCATAGGGGTCGATCAGGTTGCGCCAGAACAGGTGGCGCGTGACCTCGTCGTCGAAACGCAGCGTGTTGTAGCCCAGCGCCACGGTGCCCGGGCGGGCGAGCTGTGCCTCGATGGCGGCAGCGAATTCGTGCTCGGGCAGGCCCCTTTCGAGGCAGGTCTGCGGCAGGATGCCGGTCAGCAGACACGACTCGGGGTCGGGCAGGTAGTCGGGTGCCGGCTGGCAGTAGTGCATCACCGGCGCATCGATCTCGTTCAGTTCGGCATCGGTGCGAATGCCGGCGAACTGCGACGGGCGGTCGCGACGCGGCACGCGGCCGAAGGTTTCGTAGTCGTGCCAGAAGAAGGAAAGCTCGCTCATGGGCGAGCACGATACCGCACACGGTGAGCCGCCCGATAATCGCCGCGCTGCCGCCCCCGTCATGCCCACGCTTCAGCTCCCTGCCCGGTTGCGCCCGCGGGCGCTGGCCCATCGTGCACCGGTGGCAGTTCTCGTCGATCCGCGCAGCCTGAAGCGCCCGCGAGGATGGCGGATTCGTACAAGACAGGTCGCCGCGATCCGGCGAGCATGCGGGCCTGTTGCCAACTCCCTGCTGCCCGCCATGAGCTACCCCACCATCGAGCACGACGGCTACGCGCTCGCGCGCCTGGAAGACCTGGCGAACGCCGCGCGCGCCAACAGCCTGTGGTACCTGACCTTCGGCCTCGCGTGTTGCGCGGTCGAGATGATCCATGCGGCCGGCGCCCGCTACGACATGGACCGCCTGGGCCTGATCCCGCGCGCCAGCCCGCGGCAGGCCGATCTGATGATCGTGGCCGGCACGCTGACCAACAAGATGGCGAACGCCATCCGGCGCATCTACGACCAGATGGCCGAGCCGCGCTACGTGATCTCGATGGGTTCGTGCGCCAACGGCGGCGGCTACTACCACTACAGCTACTCGGTGGTGCGAGGCTGCGACCGCATCATCCCGGTCGACGTGTACGTGCCCGGCTGCCCGCCCACGGCGGAAGCGCTGCTCTACGGCATCCTGCAATTGCAGCGCAAGGTGCGCGGCGGCAGCGTGATCTCGCGTTGACGAGCGGCGCTCACAAGGTGCCGAGGAAGTTGCGCACCAGCTGCTCGAACGCCTGCGGTGCCTCCAGCGCACTGATGTGCGAGGCGTCGGTGATCACTTCGAGGCGCGCCCCGGGCACCGCCTGCGCGATCGACTGCGACATCTCGACCGGCGCGCCCTGGTCCTGCGCACCCGCGATCACCAGCGTCGGGCATGTGATGTGCGGCAACGCATCGCGCCAGTCGACCTTCGACACCGCGTGGCAGCACGCCACGTAGCCCGCCGCATCGGTGCGCAGCAGCGTCGCCCGCGCAGCCGCTTCAGCCTCGGGATGCGCGCGACGAAAGTCTTCGTGGAAGTAGCGGGCCATCACGGCATCGGCGATGGCACTCAGGCCCTGGCTCTCGACCGTGGCAATGCGCTGCGCCCACATCTGCCGGCCGGCCTCTGGATAGAACGAGGTGGAGTTCGCGACCACCAGGCCCTGCACCAGTTCCGGATGCCTGGCGGCGAGCCCCTGGCCCACCATGCCGCCCATCGACAGCCCGATCCACACGACCGGGCCGCGGCCCCATTCGCGCACCAGCCGCGCGGCGTCGTCGACCAGCTCGTCCATCGCATACGGCCCGGCCGGCGCGGCCGACTGCCCGTGCCCACGATGGTCGTAGCGCAGCACCTCGTGCCCGCCTTCCAGCGCTTGGGCCAGCCCGTCCCACATGCGCGAGTCCATGCCCAGTGCGTGGCTCAGCACGACGGGCCGGCCGGTGCCCTGTACCAGCACGTGCAGTTGCGGCGCGCTGAAGGTGTGATGACTGGACACCCGATGTGCAGGCGTGAGGGGCTGGGCAGCGGGCTGCAGGCCCAGCTCCTTCAGGATGCCGGTCGCCAGCTTGAACGCGGTGTTCGCCGCCGGCACCCCGCAGTAGATCGCGGACTGCATCAGCGTCTCCTGGATTTCCATCAGCGGCACCCCGCCCTCGAGGGCCGCGCGCAGGTGCAGCTCGTACTCTTCCCATCGCCCCTGCGCGATCGTCATGCCCAGCACCAGCAGCCGGCGGGTCCGGTGGTCGAGGCCCGGTCGGCCCCAGATCTCGTGCCATGCATAGCGGGTGATCAGCGACTGGAAGTCGGCGTTGAAGGCCGTGGCGCCGGCAAGCGAACGGTTGACCCAGGCGTCGCCCAACACGGCACGGCGGTTGCGCAGTCCGCGGTCGAAGTCGTCCTCGCGTTCAGGTGATGTCATTCGGTGCTTTCGGAGGCGTGCACGAGGGCCTGTGCCTCGCGCTGAAGCCGGGGGAGTTGCTCGCGCACGATGCGCGTGGCGGGCTGCGCGGCGCGCTCCATGTCGAACAACACGTCGATCTGCTCTGCCGTGACGGCATGGCGCAGCTCAGGCTCGTGCTGCACCGCTTCGAGCGTCAGGTCGCGCAGGTGACGCTGCTCCTGAACGGCCCGCTGCGCCAGTGATTCGAACAGTTTGTGTGCACGCGACTTGCCGAGCACCGCGGCCAGGTGCATCGACACCGCTTCGGCAAACACCAGGCCCTGCATCGCATCGATGTTGTCGCGCATGCGGCGCGTGTCGACCTGCAGCCCGGCCAGCGCCTCGGCCATGGCCTTGACCGCACCATGCGCCGAGATGAACAGGCCCGCCCACTCGGCCAGCTCCGCTTGCCAGTTGCCGAGGCCGCGCTCCTGCTCCTGCGGCATCGCGGCCAGCAGGGCCGCGACCCGTTGCGGTGCGCGCAACGCCGCCGCCAGCGCCACCATCGACGACACCGGATTGCGCTTGTGCGGCATGGCCGACGAGCCGCCACGCCCCGCGCCAGCCGGCTCTGCCAACTCGCCGATCTCGGCCTGCGCCATCATTGACAGGTCGCGCGCGACCTTGCCCAGCGCGCCGCACAGCACGCCCAGCTCGGTGCCCAGTGCCACCCAGTCATCGCGCTGCGTATGCCACGCCATGGGCGGCAGTGCCAGCCCCAGCTCCGATGCGACGCGCTGCGCCACCTGCGGCCCTGCATCGCCGAGCACCGAGAGCGTGCCCACCGCGCCGCCGAACTGCAGACACAATGCGCGCCCCGCGGCCTCGCGCAGCCGCGCCTGCCGGCGCAACAGCGGCGCCGCCCAGCCGAGCAGCTTGTAGCCCACGCTCACCACCTGAGCCGGCTGCATCAGCGTGCGCGCCAGCACGGGCGCGTCGGCGTAGGCGTCCACCAGCACGAGCAGGTCGCGAACCAGCGCCGTCAGGTCACGGTCGATCAGCGCCAGCGCGCGCCGCGTGAGCAGCACCATCGCGGTGTCGATCACGTCCTGGCTGGTGCTGCCCCAGTGCACGTACCCCGCGGCCTGGTTGTCGAACAGCGCCACCGTCTCGGTCAGCTTCCTGACCAGCGGGATCGCGAGGCTGCCCGCCCGTCCGCTCTGCCCCACGATCGCCGGCACGTCGTACAGCTCCGCCTTGCACACGCCTGTGATCGCCTGGGAAGCGGCGGCAGGTATCAACCCCTGCGCAGCGAGCGCGCGCGCCAAGGCCGCCTCGAAGTCCATCATGGCCTGGGTCACCGAGTGCTCGCTGAACACTTCGAGCATCTCGGGCGTCGAGAGAAAGCCTTCAAACGCAAATGAGGACATGTAAGCAAGCGGTCAGCAAGGCGAACGATCGTGCGAAACCCGTGAACGGCATCACACGAATGGCATTCAATGTTGTGCGTATCTCGCACAAATGTATGGACTCCGAACTTTCGTGCGAATCTAGGCTATATTGCCTCGACCAACAAGCAGTTTCGTCCTCTCCCGTGCGCCAGGCGCGCATCGGCGGATTTCGCACGAGCGGACGTTTGTTTTGCCCTCATTCCCCCATCCCCCATGGACACCCCTTTCACCATTCAGAAGCGAGATTTCATTGCGGGCCTGGAAAAAGGCCTCTCGGTGATCGAAGCGTTCGACCAGGAGCAGTCGCGCCTGTCGATGACGGAAGTGGCCCAACGCACCGGCCTCACCCGCGCCGCGGCTCGCCGCTACCTGCTCACGCTCACGCAATTGGGCTACGTCAACTACGACGGCCGCATGTTCTCGCTGTCGCCCAAGGTGCTGCGGCTGGGCCAGTCGTACTTCCACTCGGCACGCCTGCCGCGCATCGTGCACCCGCAGTTGCACAAGCTGGCGCACACGTTGCAGGAAGCCTCCTCGGCGGGCGTGCTCGATTCGGCCGACGTGATCTGCATTGCCGCCACCACTGCCGGGCGCGTCGTGTCGGCCACGCTGCAGCCCGGCTCGCGCGTGCCGGCGTACTGCACCGCCAACGGCCGCGTGCTGCTGGCCTCGCTGCCGCAGGAGCGCGTGGATGCCTGGCTCGACCAGCAGTCGCTCGACGCACTGACGCCGCACACCGTCACCAACAAGGACCGTCTGCGCATCGAGATCGCACGCGCTCGCGCACAAGGGTATGCGGCCGTCGACCAGGAGCTCGAACTCGGGCTGCGCACGATCTCCGTGCCGCTGAAGAACCTGCGCGGTGACACGCTCGCCGCGCTCAACGTCAGCGTGCATGCCGCTCGCATGACGATGGCCGACCTTCAGGAGCGCTGCCTGCCGGCGCTGATGCAGGCGCAGTCGCAAATCAGGAATTTGTTGTAACCCCCCCTACGCGCTGCGCGCGCCCCCCAGGGGGCGATGCCAGTGGACCGGCGGAGCCGGATCCACGGCATCACTCGGTTTTTGGCACAGGTGCGCGGACGCCATGCCTCGCTCGGAGGACCGTGGAGTGCTGCATCGTTCTTGAGGGCGAAGACGGACGATCGTGCGAGGTTGCGGTGTCCGGTGCTGGCGCGCGGTCTTGCACCCTGCTACGGCAGCAGGACCTCTGCCTCTTTTGGCAGGGGCTTGAGCCTTGCCAGTTGCGCTCTCACGATGTCGAGGAAGCCGCGTGCCTGCACGGCCGGGGCGCTGTTCTTCACGAAGAAGGCGTTCAGGGGGCACTCCACCTCGGGCTGCAGGTCGAGCAGCTTCACGCGGGCAGGTTGCAGCTGCCGCGCGGTGAGGAAGTCCACCACCGACCAGCCGAGGTTGCGGGCGACGAGTTCCTCGGCCATCTGCGAGGTCTGCACGCGTATGCGCACCTGCGGCTGGAAGCCGAGCTGCGTGCCGACCTGCGCCAGGCTCGTCGCTATGGGGTCGTCGCCGACCAGGCCGATCAGGGGCAGCTCGGCCAGCAGGGGCAGCGTGGGCCGCTTGCCGGCTGCGAAACTGGCGGGTGCCATCACGAACAGCCGGCCGGGCATCAAGGGCATGGACTCCACGCCGGGGTGGTGCGTGGCATAGAAGTCGAAGCCGATGTCGACCTCCCGGCTCAGCAAGGCCTGGGCGATCTGCCGCTTGTGCAGCGTACGGACCTCACAACTCACCTCGGGGTAGGCGCGGTGATACGCGGCCACCACATCGGGCAGGAACTGGTGGCAGATCGACGGGATCGCGGCCACCCGCAGTTGGCCTGACAAGCCGCTCTTGAGGTTGTGCGCCGTCTGGCGCAGGCTCTCCAGGCGCTCGAACAATCCCGCGCTCGCTTCGAACAGCACCAAGCCCTCGGTGGTGGGCACCAGCTTGCCGCCGACCCGCTTGAACAGCGGGTAACCGAGCTGCGCTTCAGCGTGCGCAATCACGCGGCTGACGGCCGACTGCGTGAGATGCAGCAGCCGGCCCGCGCCGCTCATGCTGCCGGTCTCCATCACCGCCTGGAACACCTCGATATGCCGCAAGCGCATCGCTTCCCTCCGCTTTGCTCATGACCTTTCAAAGTCATGAGTTTCAGGAATGGTAGCCGCTCAAACCGGCACCACCGCGCGCCCGGAGGCGTTCCTAGAATTTTTTCACCTCCCCCACTCGAGGCGCCGGTCCGAACCGTTCCTGCCCTGATCCGGAGGTGTACACAAACCAGACCCATGACGGA
This sequence comes from uncultured Caldimonas sp., assembly GCF_946480305.1. The sequence goes on along the minus strand of NZ_CAMLJQ010000007.1, from coordinate 6,269 downwards.
GACAAGACGATGTTCACCCAGGAAAAGCCGCGTCCCGCGGTCGATACTCCCAGCCTGCCCGGCCGGTTGCCGGACGACCGCGGGCTTTCGGGCGTGGTGCCCGGCTCACCGCCCGCGACCGGGAGCCAGGACGACCGGCCCGACCATCGCTGGCGCCGGCGCGTGAGTCACCGCCAGCGCCGGGCATCGGGCCGCTGAGGAACCAGAGGGGTCGTCGAGGGTATTCCCTAATTCGATAGCCTCCACCTTGATTTCGTCCCGAGGGCCATGTGCCGACGGCCCTGGCGAGTCAAGAAGCACACCGCCGCCGGCGTGCAAGTACGCGGCGGCGTGATCAGGCCAGCCAGCGCTCGGCCTCTGCCGCGGGCACCGCACCGTCGAACAGTGCTCCCTGTGCCTGGCGGCAGCCGAGCCGGGCCGCCACTTCACGCAGCCCTGCCGTGTCGACACCTTCGACCGCAAGCACGAAGCCCTGAGCGGCGCCGACAGCCGCAAGCGCTTTCACCGCCCGTGCGTACGGCCCGTCGCCGTCCTGCGAGGCATGCAGCCATTCGGCACTCAGCTTCAACACCGCCGGACGCGCCTCGACGAGCGGCATCAGCTCCACGGCTTGCATGCCGCTTTGCAGCAGCGACACCGGCACACCCCACCGATGCAGGGCCTGCAGGCCGGCCATCGGGAAGCGGCGATCGGTCAGTGCCTGCGTGGTGAACTGCACGCGCGGCTTCAAGGCGACGTCCGGCACCTGCGCCCACGGCGGCACCAGATCGCCTTCTTGCGGCGGCAAGCCGCTCAGGGTCACCGTCACGGGCCGCAAGACCCGTCCGGCGACGTGCCACGCCTGCAACTGGCGGCTCGCTTCCAGCAGCGTCCAGCGGTCCAGTGCCTCGAGCATGCCGGCGTCCTGCGCCAGCTCGAACACCTCGTGCGGCGGCTGCAGCTCGCCACCGCGCGTCCAGCGCAACTGCGCCTCCAGCCCCACCACCTCGCCGGTGGCAAGACTCACCTCCGGGCGGTAGTGCAGCAGCAGCTCGTACCGCGCCAGCGCATCACGCAGGCCCTGCTCCAGGTGCAGTCGCTCCTCGGCCGCTTGCTGCAACTCGGGGCGATGGAACCGGCACGCATTCTTGCCCGCCTTTTTTGCGTCGTACATCGCGCTGTCGGCGTTCTTCATCAAGGTCGCGCCATCTGCCCCATCGCCGGGATACACCGCCACGCCCACGCTCGCGCTGACCTGGTGCATGCGCTCGCCGTTGACGATGGGCGCACTGGCCGTCTGCGTCAGCTTGCGTCCGACCTTGAAGGCGTGGTGCGGCGTGTGCAGGTTTTCGATCACCGCGACGAACTCGTCGCCGCCGACCCGCGCGACCATATCGCTGTCGCGCAGCGTGGCCCGGAAGCGCTCGGCCACGGCGCGCAGCACATGATCGCCCGCATCGTGGCCGGCGCTGTCGTTGACCTGCTTGAAGCCATCCAGGTCGATGAACAGCACCGCCAGCTGCGCTTGCTCGCGCTTGCAACGCCCCAGGGCCCGGTCCAGCGCCTGCTGCAGTGCCGTGCGCGTCGGCAGGCCTGTCAGCTCGTCGTCGAGCCCGCGCTGCACGCGTTCGCCCTGCTGCTTGAGCTCGCGCTGCGCTTCGACCAGCAGTTCCACCTGGCGCGCCAGCTGCTGCCGCGTGCTGGACAGCCGGCGTTGAGACACCAGCCATGCGGCCACCAGCGCGAGCACGGCGAGCGTGACACCCGCCGACACCAGTTGCGTCGTGCGCTGCGAGCTCTGCTGTGCCTGCGCGCCCAGCTCGAAGTCGCTCTCGGTCGACGGGCGCACCGTGAACAGCGTCGAGGAGTTCTCCAGCACCCACACTTCGCGGCCATGCTGGGCCAGGTTGAGCATCTGGTCTTCCACCACGTTCTTGGTGTCGCCGCGGTGCAGGATGAACGGTACGTTGCGCGTGCCGGGCGCCACCGGCACGTCGAAATACACCCCGAAGCCGTCCACGCCGGCCGGCTCGAGCGGTTGGGCCCAGGTCACCACGCGCGGTGGGCGCACGTCGTCGCCCCACACGTGCAGGCCCCAGCCGGTGTAGTCGTGGTTGGACCGGTGGAAATGGATGCGCACCGAATCGGCCGGCGGCGCGGCGGCCGCCACCTGCCACATCGACAGCCAGGCGAGCGTCGCCCATGCGAGCAGGCGCAGCAGCGCGCGGATCGGATCGGTCACGCAGCCTCCATCTGCAACGGCAGCGGGGCCTCCAGTGCGGGCTCGTCGCGCGGCGTTGCAGTCTTGGAGGCCGGCAAGCGGAATACCTGCACCACCTCCGCCAGCCGGTAGGCCTGCGACTTGAGCGATTCGGCGGCAGAGGCCGATTGCTCGACCAGCGCCGCGTTCTGCTGCGTCATGCCGTCGAGCTGCGTCACCGCACGGCCGATCTGGGCAATGCCGCCGTTCTGCTCGACCGCCGCGGTGCTGATCTCGCCGATGATCGAGTTGACGCGTTGCACCGAGGCGACGATCTCGTCCATCGTCGCCCCCGCGTCGCGCACCAGGCGCGCCCCGTTGTCCACCTTGTCCACGCTGGCTCCGATCAACGCCTTGATCTCGCGCGCAGCTTGCGCCGAACGCTGTGCCAGCGTGCGCACTTCCCCGGCCACCACCGCGAAGCCGCGGCCCTGCTCGCCAGCGCGAGCCGCCTCCACCGCCGCATTGAGCGCGAGGATGTTGGTCTGGAAGGCGATGCCGTCGATCACGCCGATGATGTCGGCGATCTTGCGCGAGGCCGTGTTGATCTCGTCCATCGTCGTGACGACTTGCGAGACCACGGTGCCGCCCTTGGCCGCCACGTCGCTCGCCGACGCCGCGAGCCGCTGCGCCTGCTGGGCCGCATCGGCCGACTGTTTCACCGTGCCGGTCAACTGCTCCATCGACGAGGCCGTCTGCTGCAGGCTGGACGCGGCCTGCTCGGTGCGCACGCTCAGGTCCTGGTTGCCGCTCGCGATCTCGGTCGATGCCGTGGTGATGCCTTCGGTCGCCGACTGGATCTGCCGCACCATGCCCTGCAAAGACTCCTGCATCTCCGCCAGCGCACGCTGCAACTCGCCCGCTTCGCCGCCGCCGTTGACCTCGAGCTCGAGCGTCAGGTCGCCGGCCGCGATGGCGCGGGCACTGCGCACGACACCCCGGATCGGGTCCGAGATCGAATGCGCCAGCCACCAGGACAACGCGCCCACGCTCAGCAGCCCGACCAGGGCCACCACCAGGCTGACCAGCGCCACCTCGGCCGTGTGCTGCTCGGCGTTCTGGTAGGCGTCGGCGGCGCCCTTGACCTGTGCGCGTTGCAGCGACGCGAGCGCTTCGCTCAGCGCGTCGAAATGCGGCGTGAGGTTGGAACGGAATTCGGAGATCGCCTGCGCCCGGTCGCCGTCGTTGTAGAGCTGCACGATGCGCTCGCGCACGCCCTTGTACTCACGCCAGCTGTTGCGGAAGGTCTCGACCAGCTTGCGCTCTTCCGGCGTGGTCAGCAATGCGAACGCGCCGTCGAGCCCTTGCGTCGCCTCCTTCTCCAGTTTCATCATCGCGTCGAAGTGCTCCGTCGCCTGGCGTGCATACGAGGTTTCCATCGCGAGCACGATCTTCATGCGGCAGCGGTGCAGCAGGTCGAGCGAGGTGCCGTATACGCCCATCGGCACGGCGTGCTGCTGGTAGACCGTCGACAATTCCTGAGTCGCCACGCGCATGCCGTAGCGGCTGCCGGCCACGAGCACCAGGATCACCGTCAGCATCAGCGCCGCCAGCACGGCGAGTTGCGTGCGGATGCGAAGCGAGCCGATGCGCCATCGTGCGGAGTGCGAGCCGCGCACCTTCCGTGCGGGCTTCGCCAATGTGTTGAGTTTCATGCGGTGCTCCTCGATAGGGTGCACCGCTTATCGACGGCAGAGGGGGCGACTTGAGTTGAAGTTTTCGTACTACAACGGGAACATCGCACGCCTGCACAGCATGTCACGCGGGTCGTGCGCTGGGCAGACCGGCGCTACGCCCGCTGTAGTTACATCGCTGTACGAGAGCGAGCGCCATTCGCACACACCCTGCCCCGCACACCCAATGCATCACCTCACCATCGATCTCAGCGACGACGCTGACGGGACCCTCACGATCGAGGCCATGGGTTCCACTCCCGTCGAGCAACACGCCGCCGTGCTGGCCGAGGCGCAGTTGCTGCTGCAATGGGCGCAGCGCACGTTCGCGCACACGCACGGTCCGTTGGACGACGGCATGGACTGGGATCACGATCTGCAGGTGCACGTGGAGGACGGAGGCTGGCACACCGTGACGCTGACCTTCTCTGCCTCGCCCCGCTTCGCGGAAGCCTTCTTTGCCGAGTTCGGCGATCCCCGCGATTGACGAAGCCAGGGCCTGTTCACACGACCGAGGACTGCTGCGTTGCGGCCTCGGGTTCGCTGATCTCCGAAGGCTGGGCCGCCGGCGGCGCTTCATTTTCGAGCTTGAAGACGCTCACCACCTCCGACAACTGCACCGCCTGCTCGCGCAGGCTCTCTGCGGCTGCGGCAGACTCTTCCACCAAGGCCGCGTTCTGCTGGGTCATGTGATCCAGCCGCTGCACGGCCCCGTTCACCTGGTCGATCCCCTGGCCCTGTTCGGCGGTGGCAGTGGAGATCTCGCCGATGATGGCCGCGACGCGCTGCACCGACGCGACGATCTCCGTCATCGTGGTGCCCGCATGCTGCACGAGCGTCGAGCCTGTTTCCACCTTGTCGACCGACGCGCCGATCAACGCCCGGATTTCCTTGGCGGCCTCGGCCGAGCGTTGCGCCAGCCCGCGCACCTCGGCAGCGACCACCGCGAAGCCACGCCCCTGCTCGCCCGCACGCGCCGCCTCCACGGCAGCGTTGAGCGCCAGCAGGTTGGTCTGGAATGCAATGCCGTCGATCACGCCGACGATCTCGGCGATCTTCTGCGCCGCAGCGTGGATGTCCTGCATCGTCGCCACGACCCGTGACACGGCGTCGCCGCCCCTGCCCGCCACCTCGGAGGCCGAATCCGCCAGCCGGCTCGCCTGCCGTGCCGCTTCCGCCGACTGCCGCACGCTCGAGAACAGCTCGGCCATCGACGAAGCCGTTGCCTGAAGACTGGCCGCCGCCTGTTCGGTGCGCGTCGACAGGTCCTGGTTGCCGCTCGCGATCTCGGCGGAAGCGACCGAGATGCTTTCGCTCGCATGGCGCACGCGACCGACCAGGTCACGCAGCGCCGCCTGCATCCCGTCCATTGCCTGCACCACCTGTCCGATCTCGTCGCGTTGCACACCGAGCGCGCGGTGCGTCAGATCGCCCTGCTCGATCTGCCGGGCCATGTCGCGGGCCTCTCGCAACGACCGCGTGATCGACCGCAGGTTCAACACCGTCAGCGGGATCAGCACCGCCAGGGCGAGCACCAGCGAACCGGCCAGCACGGCCAGCAGCATCTGGATGCGCCCTTCGAGCCGGGCCTGCCCCGCGTTCATGTCACTGCGGGCCGCCGTTGCCAGCGCCGAGAGTTGCTGATCGGCCGCTTGCGTGTGCTCGGCGGTGCGCGATGCATAGGCGCCGGCCGCAGCACCGTCGATCTGCGCGCGCTCCACCTGTTCGAGCACCGGCGAGATGCCTTCGTCGTAGGCCGCAAGCGCGGCGAGCACCTGCTGCGCGCCCTCGTGCAACGCGGGGCTGCCGCCTTCACCCAGCCGCTGCACGTCGGCCCGCAGGCGCGCCAGCGTGTCGCTCCACGCGCGGCGCAGGTCGTTCACCTCGTTCGCATTGTTGTAGTGGATGATGATGTCCTTCTCGTGCCGCAGCAGCTCGCCCAGCGTGGTGCGCAATTCACCACTGTCGACGAGGATCTGTGCCTTGCGGTCCAGCAGGTCCTTCAGCGTCGTGCGGGTGCTGTCGAGGGCCACGTAGCCCAGCACACCGATCGCCATCAGCAGGATCAGCGAGAAGGCTGTGCCGAAGTTGAGGCGTGCGCGCAGGGAGAGGTGGGCGAACGCGGGCATCGCGGTCTTTCGAGGTGGGGGTGGGCGCGAGTTTCCGCAACTCGAGGCGGAAGGTGATGCGGGTTATCTGGGGGGGCGCCGAACAAATGGCGGCGGCGCCGACGTGCCACGCTTGGCTTGGGCAAGTGCCGGGTGCTGGTTGCTGGCGGATGCCCGCTGGCGCGGGGGGGGGGGGGGGGATCGCTGCGCAAGCCTGGCCTTTCGCGCCGGGAGTCCGCCCCGGCGGGC
>NZ_CAMLJQ010000006.1 GCF_946480305.1 uncultured Caldimonas sp. | reverse complement strand
TCGGCGCAAGGCCGTCCTCGGGCGAGCCGGCGACGATCTTCTCGAAGTCCTCGGCGAGATCGTCCGGGCGGATGCGCTCGAACTGGCGTGAGATCGCCAGCAGCGCGTTGCGCAGGAAGGAAGTCTTCAGCAGGCCGACCAGGATGTGGCCGGTGCGCACCTGCGATTCGCCGTACTTCAGCGAGCCATACACCCAGCCCCGCTCCACCGCGTTGGTGATGTGATCGGACAGGTCCGAGATGGACGTGGCGCCGCGCGGCAGCCGGTCCAGCGCGGCGGTGATGTCCTTCGCGAGCACCGAGACGTCCAGCGCATAGTGCTTGATGATGCGATGCCAGTCGCTGTCCTGCGCCTGCACGATCTGCGCGACCCAGTGTTCCAGCTCCACGTACGGGTTGCCCCGCAGCTTGCAGAACACGGTGGCGCCCTCCACGGCCTTGTAGGCCACGCTGTTGAGCTTGCCGAACAAAGCCACGCGGCTGATTTCACTCATGGTCTTCTCCTTGGGGTCTTCAGGCAACGGCCTCAGCCGGTGTGCCCATGTCGTTTGCTGCCGCGCTTCGGGCGGCGGCGCGGCGCATACGCCGCATCTGTTCCGGGTTGATCGTCAACGCCTGGGCGTCGGTTTCGTCGCGCCGCTTGCCGGCCCAGGTCGTCCAGCCGAGGCGGTTGTGCCGGCCCAGCCTGGCGCGTGGCACTTCGGTAGCGCGCAGCACGAGGCGCACGTCCCAGTCGAATTCGAAGCCGATGTACTGTCGCACGGCCGCCGTCAGCGGCTCCAGCGCGCGCCCTTGCGGCAGGAAGTCGAGGTACTGATCGAGCGTCAGCGGCCCGAAGTGGATGCGGAACTTGTGCTGGCGGTCCCACACCCGCTTGCCGAGCACCGCGCCCACCGCGAGCTGCTTGCCGGCACTCGGCTCGCGCTGCAATCGCGTGCGTTGGTGCGTCGGCAGATTCATCCAGTGGCCGACGAACTGCTCCACCCGCGCCTTGATACCGAAATAGCCCTGCAGCAGGGCCTGCAGGCCGTCGGCGTTGCGGGTCTGCCGCACCAGCAGGCCGGCATGGTGCAGCTTGGCGTTGTCGGGGAAGGCATCGCGGCGGCGCAGTTGCGGCGTGCCGATGCCGAACAGCGAGCCGACGTAGGCCGCGAACCGGTCGTCCTCGGGGCGGTCCAGCCCCACGGTCGGTTGTGCCTGCGCCCACGCGCGGTAGAACAGCAGCAGCAGCCGGTGGTGGAACACGTCGGCAAAACGGGCAAAGCTGCGGTCCCCGTGATGCAGGATGCGTTCGCGCGCATGGTCGGTCAGATGCAGCGGTAGCGGGCCGTTGGGGCCGAACAGGCCGAAGAATCGCACCTCCATGCGTGGCGGCGCATCGGCCGTCGGCATCTTGAAGCCCGACAGCGACGCAGGCGCGAAGTCGAGCGCCGGCTCCTGGCCCAGCCGCAGGGGTTCGTCGATCGGCCGCAGCGCGGTGCCGAGCCGCGGCTTGTCGCGGAAATGGCACTCGATGCGCCGCATCGCCCAGAAGAAGTCGTGGCGGTACGGCTCGTGCGCGAGCGACTGCCAGAGCTTCACAGGATTGCCCGGCTTCCGCATCTGGGTACCCAGCGCATCAGCTCGCCGCGGCTCATCGAGCGCAGCGAGGTTTCGACGAAGGAATTGATCGACACGTAGCGCGAGAAGAAGCTCGCGAGCACGGCGCCGAACAGGAAGGCGCTGGCGCCCTGGAAGGCGAACTCGTCGACTTCCAGTTCGATCTCGATGCCCCGGCCAAAAGCAATGGGGCCGGGCACCGGGAAGCGTCGCACGGTCGGCTGCGTGCGCACCGAGCGCAGCCCGTCGATCTGCTTGACGAGGCTGGCATCGGCACTCTGCGCATACAGCACCAGCAGGTCGCGCAGCGCTGCAGCCCCTTCGCGCTCGTCGGTGTCCAGCAGCGACAGATAGTTGAGCGACAGCTGGTTGATGAATTTCCAGCTCGCCGAGCCGTCGCGGATCGACGAATACGGGCGCGAAGGCCCTTTGACGACCCGGATGGACTCGACCGGCGCCGCCATGTCGAGCACGAAGTCGGTCTTGCCGACACCCAGCGGCATGTGCAGCGGCAGGTCACGGTTGGTGCACAGCGCGGTCACCGCGAGTTGGCGCAGATCCTCGCTGAACGGTGCCTCCTTCGGGTCGACCAGCGAGACATAGGCCTCGCTGCCGACGTAGCTCGAGCGTGCGCCGCGACGCTTCTGCTCGGCAGAGAGCAGTCGCGGCTCCCGCTGCAGGCTGAAGTAGGCGCCGTGGCCGTGCCCTTCCTGGTGGAAGGCAGCGTAGAACGGCAGGAAGCGGTGCTCGCTGTCAGCCCCCACGCCGTAGCCGGTGACCGAGGTGACGTCGTAGACCTCGAAGTCCATCGGCTTGGTGCGATCGGGCACCACGTGGTAGTCGTGGTTGTTGTCGCTGATGTGGATGCGGTCGCAGCGGCGCTCGAACAGGTTGATGGCCGGCGTGCAGTTGAGCGCAAAGTTGCCGGCGTCGACCACGTTCTCCAGCGCCGCATCGCCTCGCTCCAGCAGCACGATGATCTCGATCTCGTTGCCCGTATGACGCTGCAGTGCCGGGCGCAGGCCGTCGATGTCGAACATCAGGAAGCGCTGCGGGAACGCGAAGTACTCCTGCAGCAGCCGGTAGCCCTGGAAGTTGCGCAGCCCCACCGGCAGCAAGGCCTCGTCGTCGCTGTACCCGACCGGTGCCACGCTCTGGGGCCCGAGGAATTCCTGCCACGCGATCGGCCGTGCCGGTGGCACCACGAGCACGCCCAGCGCACTGCCGAGCAGCGCTTCGTGCAGCTTGTAGGCCACGTCGTCACCACCGGCGAGGTGGATGCGCAGCTTGTCGAGCGCCAGCTGGCTGAAGTTCATGCCGGCGGTGGAGCGCAGCTTCAGGCGCACGCCGCCTTTCACGCGCCGGCCGATCGGCAGCTGGTTCAACGGCAGATCGGGCGCATACGAGAAGTACGACGCCGACGTGATCTCGATGGGCCACAGCGTCACGTCCTGCGCGGTGCGGAACTGGCACGGCGTTTCGTCGCCCTTGCCGAGCTGGCTGCGCATCATGCTGCCGCGCGCGATTCGGAAACCGCGTGCCAGGTTGCCGTCGTTCAGGTCGGGCCGGAACTGCGCCATCAGCATCGACGGCATCGGCGCGAGGTAGTTCGGGTAGACGATCTCGAGCAGGCGCTGCGTGAAGCGCGGGAACTCGGCGTCGATCTTCAGCTGCACGCGCGAGGCCAGGAAGGCAAAGCCTTCGAGCAGGCGCTCGACATACGGGTCGGCGACCTCGATGCCGTCGATGCCCAGCCGCGCGGCGATCTTGGGGAAAGACTTGGCGAACTCGGCACCCATCTCGCGCAGGTGCTGGAGTTCCTGGTTGTAGTAGCGGAGCAGGCGAGGATCCATACCCTAAAGCCTCAGCCTTTCAGTTCCTGGATTTCGACCTGGCCCGTTTCGAGGTCGACCTCGGTGCGCAGCAGCAGTTCGAACGGCACCGGCTGCGCCCACAGGTTGCCGGAAATGCGCAGGCTCACGACGTTGTGGTGGTCCATCTGCAACTCGGAGACCACCGCCTCGACCTTCAGCGTGGAGGCCATGATGCGGGGCTCGAAATCGAGGATTGCACGCTTCACTTCGGCCTCGAGGTTGACGACGTCGAGCGTCGACGCCGTCTCACCGGACAGCGCCGGCAGCCCGAAGTTGATCACCGAGCGGCTCGCGTGCGGCAGGCTGTCCCAGTCAACGTCGCCGGAGAGCTTGGTGGTGTTGAACAGCCACGCCAGATCGCGCAGCACGGCCTCGCGCAGCTTGGTCTTGCTGAGCACCCGCTGCTCGCGCGTCTCGGCCGTTTTGGACGGATCGTCGTCCATCAGCCGGTCGAGCAGGGCCGGCTGCAGGCGCTCCTGGGGCGTCAGTTCAGCCACGGTTTACTCGTCGCGCGCCTCTTCGACGGCCTCGGACGGCGGCAGTGCATCCCACTCGACGGTGCGCACATCCATCAGCGACACATCACCCGTGTCCATGGTCAGCACGCGCTGGCCCTGGCCGACGTAGAAGCCCTCGGAGGGCTCCTGCCATTCGGTCTTGCGCGACAACGCGATGAGCCCGTCGCTGCTCGCTTCACTGCCGGGGTAGCGCGTCGGGATCAGGCCCACCGTCTCGCCGCCGTTCTCGAACTGCAGGTGCGCGGGCATCCACACCGCATCGCGCAGGTCTTCCGGTTCTTCGACGGTGAGCTTGGCGAGCCGCGCGAACGGCACCCAGTAGTACTTGCCGTTGATGATCACTTCGAGCACGGGGCCGAGCCGCATGTCGGCGTCGGCGACCCACTCGAAGCGCTGGCCGTTCAGCGTGCCGCCAGCGGCCGGTGCCTGCTCGAACGCCTGATCGCGCAGCGCGCGCGCATCGGCGGCACTGCCCTGCCCTTCGCGCAGCAAGGCTTCGATCAGCAGCGCGATCCAGGGCTCGGGCTGGCCGAACAGCATCGGCACCTTGCGGCCGGCGAACACCTCGGCGCGCAGCAGTTCGCACTGGATCGCCTCGCGGTACGTCTGCGCCATCGCGAGCGCCGACACATCCAGCGTGGCCGCGACGTTCAACTGGTTCAACGCCCGCTCCCACTGCCCCAGCACGCACAGCAACTGGAACAGGAAGATGCGCTTCTTCGCATCGGCGGGCTTGGCGCGCACTTCATCCTGCAGGGCTTTCAGCGCCTGCGCCGGATCACCCATGCGCAAATGATCTTCGGACGGCAAAGCAGCAGACATCTCAAGAACTCCTGGAAGAGGTACGCGCCGCCACGCGAAGGCAACACACAAAGCCGAGCGAACACCGTGGAGCCGGCTCCGCCGGGCCACTGGTGTTGCCCCCTCGAAGGGGGCCGCCGCAGGCGGTAGGGGGTGGCCCAATCAGGGGTGGTCTCATCAATTGACCTCGGCAGCGAAGTTCATGCCGCCCTTCTTCTGACCTTTCTCGTCCTGACCAACGTATTCGACGTTGATCTTCTGGAACGAGAACGTGAGCCGCTCGACGAGCTTCTCGCTGCCATCGGACTGCGTGCCGACGTCATACGACGTGATGCGTGCGTTCTCGAGCGTGACGATCAGAAAGTCGATCGGCATCCCGCCGGCCTTGCGCACGGAAAGCACGACTTTCTTGAGCAATTCGTTGTTCCGCATCACCGACATCAGCGCGGTGGAGGCAGAGTCGACTTCCTTGGTGAGCAGCAGCGATTCGACGGTCGTCTTCGCCGCAGTGCCCGCGCCACCCATGGCGCTGGCAGAACGCATGCCCCAGGACCAGCCGGTGACGTCGATTTCTTCGCGATGGGACTGGTCGTTGGCCTCGCCCTTGATGGTGCCGGAGCGGGTGCCCTCGACCTTGAGAAACATGTCGCCGTGAGACATGGCTGGTATTCCTTGAGGAGGGCTCGCGGCGGACGCCGACCGAGCCGGGAATGGCCCCACCGGCCCAGGCCCCCCGGGGAACGGGGAACCCAAGCCAAGGAGCGGTGAGGGCCGAAAGCGCTACAGGCCCCGAAGGGCCCACAGCGCCGGTTCGCTGGGAAACGTCAGACCTTGACGTTCTCGGCGATGTTCCAGGCCGCTTCCACCGCGGCGTCGCCGGAGCCGTCCGGCTTCTGCGGCACGTATTCGATCTTGAACTCGGCGAAGTTCAGCGTGACGTTCTCGGTCAGGCGGTCTTCACCACCGGAACCACCCGTGCTGATGTTCGCCACGATGACTTCCTTCATCGTGATCTTGATGTACTCGAGCGGCTTCTCGCCGGCCTTGCGCACGGTCAGCACGGCTTCCTTGAAGTGCTTGCCGTTGCAGCACGACAGCATCAGCACGGGCGACGACTTGTCGACGTACTTGGTCAGGGAGATGTCCTGCACGGCCACCTTGCCGGCGCCGCCGCCACCGCCCACGTGGGTGGTGCCGGACTGGGACATGCCCCAGCTCCACGCCAGCACGTCGATCGTGCCCTTGTGCTTGGAATCGACCGATTCGCCCTTGACGTCGTCGATCTTCAAAAACATATCTACAGCCATGTCGCGCTCCTTTTGCGTTGACGTTGAAAAAAACTACTACTGCGTCCCGGCCGGCCCGGGGTGTTGTGAGGGCCGGCCGTTTCGTCGATAAGCCGTGAGGCCTGTCCTGGTCGGCTTACGCTCCCTTGACCGACGGCAGCTTCGAGACCAACCGCAGGGACACGGTCAGGCCTTCGAGCTGGTAATGCGGTCGCAGGAAGAACTTCGAGGTGTAGTAACCGGGGTTGCCCTCGACCTCCTCGACCACCACCTCCGCCGCGGCGAGCGGCTTGCGGGCCTTGGTCGATTCGGACGAGTGAGCCGGGTCACCATCCACGTATTGCATGATCCAGTTCTGCAGCCAGACCTGCATGTCGTCGCGCTCCTTGAAGGAGCCGATCTTGTCGCGCACGATGCACTTGAGGTAGTGCGCAAAACGGCAGGTGGCGAACAGGTACGGCAGGCGGGCCGCCAGGTTGGCGTTGGCGGTCGCGTCCGGATCGTCGTATTCGGCGGGCTTTTGCAGCGATTGCGCACCGATGAAGGCAGCGAAGTCGCTGTTCTTGCGGTGCACCAGCGGCATGAAGCCGTTCTTGGCGAGTTCGGCCTCGCGGCGGTCGCTGATGGCGATCTCGGTCGGGCACTTCATGTCGACACCGCCGTCGTCGGTCGGGAAGGTGTGCGCCGGCAGGCCTTCGACCGCACCGCCGGACTCGATGCCGCGGATGCGCGAGCACCAGCCGAACTCCTTGAACGAGCGGTTGATGTTGGTCGCCATCGCGTAGGCCGCGTTGGCCCACGTGTACTTGTTGTGGTCGGCCGAGCCGGTGTCTTCCTCGAAGTCGAATTCCTCGACCGGGTTGGTGCGCGAGCCGTACGGCAGGCGCGAGAGGAAGCGCGGCATCGCCAGGCCGATGTAGCGCGCGTCGTCAGACTCGCGCAGCGAGCGCCACGCGGCGTACTCGGGCGTCGTGAAGATCTTGGTCAGGTCGCGCGGGTTGGCGAGTTCCTGCCAGGTCTCCATCTGCATCGTGGTCGGGGAGGCGCCGCTGATGAAGGGCATGTGCGCCGCGGCGCACACCTTGGCCATCTCGCCGAGCAGTTCGACGTCGGGCGGGCTGTGGTCGAAGTAGTAGTCGCCGACCATGCAGCCGAACGGCTCGCCGCCGAACTGGCCGTACTCTTCTTCATAGACGCGCTTGAACACCGGGCTCTGGTCCCACGCGGTGCCCTTGTAGCGCTTGAGCGTCTTGCCGAGATCCTGCTTGGAGATGTTCATCACGCGGATCTTCAGGTGCTCGTCGGTCTCGGTGTTGTTGACCATGTAGTGCAGGCCGCGCCATGCACCTTCGAGCTTCTGGAAGTCGGCGTGGTGCAGGATCAGGTTGATCTGCTCCGAGAGCTTCTTGTCGATCTCGGCGACCATCGCCTCGATGGACTTCACGACGTCGTTGCCGATCAGCTTGGTCTGCGAGAGGGCCTGTGCTGCCAGCGTCTGCACGGCCTGCTCGACGGCGGACTTCGCCTCGTCGGTCTTGGGCTTGAATTCCTTCTGCAGCAGCGAAGCGAGTTCGTTGCCCTCGAAGGTGACGCCTTCGAGTTGGGTTTGCTGTTGGGTCTCTGCCATGGAGTTCTCCTGAGTCAATCAGCCGCCGCTTCAGGCAGCGCCGCCTTCTTCGGGTTTCTTGCTGGAAGCCAGCGTCTGCAGCAGCGCCGGGTCGTTCAGCACCTTGGCGATCAGCTCTTCGGCGCCCGTCTTGCCGTCCATGTAGGTCACCAGGTTGGCGAGTTGCTGGCGCGCTTCGAGCAGCTTGTTCAGCGAGTCGACCTTCTTGGCCACCGCAGCAGGAGAGAAGTCGTCCATGCTCTCGAAGGTGATGTCGACGCTGATGTTGCCCTCGCCCGTCAGCGTGTTGGGCACCTGGAAGGCCACGCGCGGCTTCATCGACTTCATGCGGGAGTCGAAGTTGTCGACATCGACTTCCAGGAACTTGCGGTCGGCCACCGGCGGCAGCGGTTCGCTCGGCTTGCCCGTCAGGTCGGACAACACGCCCATCACGAAAGGCAGTTGCACCTTCTTCTCGGCGCCGTACAGCTCCACGTCGTACTCGATCTGGACGCGCGGCGCACGGTTCCTGGCAATGAATTTCTGGCTGCTGGTGGCCATGGTGTTCTCCTTACGTTGACGGGACGGTACCGAGCGCAGCCGCTGCGGTCCGGTTCTGGAAATGGGTGGTCGGGTTCGGGTTTACTCGCGGATGCCAGCCAGGTTGCGCACCGTGCTGACACCGTCCGGTGTCATGTCCTCGATGATTTCGAGGAAGTTCATCGTCATCAGCCGCTGGGCCCGGCGCAGCAACAAGGGCGCGGGGTTGGTCGGCTCGTTGCGTTCGAGGAATTCGATCATGCGGTCGAGGGCGCGGACCACGTCTTCGCGAGAGCGCAGCTCGCCCGCAGCGACCACGCGCACGCCGGCCGGCGCCGCACCGCCATCGGCGGCAGCCTCTGCGCCGTCTTCGGCGGCCGCGGCATCCGAGACGGACGCGACCTGATCGACCAACTTGGTGATGGCGATGAGGATCACGCGCAGCGGGCGCAGATCGACGGCCTGGTCAGAGCCGACCTTCTCGTTCAGCCACGTCTGCAGCGCATTGGCCTGCTGGCTGGCGAGCCGGATGCCTTCGACGAAGCCCGCGTCGTTCTCGGCCGCTTCACGGAAGGCCGCGAGGATCTCGGTCTCGGACGGCGCCGCCTGCCCGGCCGGCGCCTCGGTCATCGAGAGCGCGTATTCGATCTGCTTGACCGCAATGGACCCACCACGGGTGCGCACGCAAGGGGCGTCGCGCAGCTCCTTCAGGCCGGCTTCGGGGTGGGCCAGCGGCGCCAGCGCATTCATGCGCATGATGGGGTCGTAGCCGTCGTCAGGGTCGAGCTGGGGATACAGCTGATCCCAATACTTCTCGCACAGGCCGTGCAGCAACTGCAGGCCGCGGCCCAGTCCGGCGGGGCCGCCGGTGCGAGCCAGACCGCGTGCCAGGTAGGTCGCGACGCGCAGGTCCTTCGTGCGCCGCATCAGCTCGGTTGCGGAATCGATCACGCTTCCCCAGTCGGGCTCTTCGGCTGCCACGACGGTGTCACCGAACTGCTGCTCGGCCTTGCCGCGCGCCGCCTGTTCCAGTGCCATGAATTGAGCGTCGTATTCGAGATCGTCACCGCAGGGTGAGGACTCGGAAACGGGAGCCAGCAGGGCGTCGACATCAATCACGGAAGGGACCTCGGCAAGGCGCAATGAAGCGGCATATCGTTGGATTGCGGGCAGTCTAGGAGCGCGGTGATGATGCCGCCACCCCAAGGGTTAGGGATCGGGGTCTGCCCCTATGTCGAAGCGCCGAAAGAGTGCTCCGCGATCTCGCGCACCCGCCACTCTGAAGAACCGCGTGTCGCCGCGACAAGGCTGCGCAAGGTGCGCTCATCGATGGTCCCCCTAGTTCTTGGTGTTCGTGTCGCTCAAAGCTTTCTTCCGCAGGCACCGCGAACCATAATCGTGCGGCGCCAAGAGGGGCCCCGCTTCGCATCGTGCGAACCTGCCGCCGCCCCATATCGATGCACACACACGCAACGCAGTCTGAACGGGACACCCATCATGCGACGACGCCTGGCTTTGAAGAACTGGACGCTACTCGTGGCCTCTGCCACCTTGTTGTGGGGCTGCGCGAGCGGCCCCAAGCCGACGCCAGTGGATATCCAGTTGACCGGGGCCGCCACTGTGAACCCTGACAGTCGCAACCGCCCCTCGCCGGTGATGGTGCGCGTCTACGAACTGAAGACACCCGCAGCGTTCGAGTCCGCCGATTTCTTCTCGCTGTTCGACAAGGACCGCGAAACGCTGGCAGCCGACATGAACACACGCGACGAGTTCGTGCTGCAGCCCGGCCAGACCGTTTCCTTGAAGCGCGACGCAAAGATGGACACGCGCTACATCGGCGTGCTGGTGGCTTACCGCGACCTCGAACGCTCGCGCTGGCGTGCCGTGACGGCGCTGCCCTCGGGTAAGTCCCAGGTGGTGAAGATCACCGCCGGCCCCCGCGCCGTCGAGATCACCGCCTCGCCGAAGTAATCCGGCGCCCCTGCCCTTTCGCCTTCAGCATTCAAACCACTCCCTGGACGCATCATCCATGTCGAGTTTCCGCCGCGTCATGTGGACGGAGGGCATGTTCCTCCTGCCCCAGCACTTTCAGCAACAGGACCGTCACATCGAGCGCTGGGTCGAGCAGCGCGCTTCCACCAGTGCGGCCTACCGGTGGGGCTGGGTCGAAATGGAACTCGACGACGCGAGCCTGATGCTCGGTCGCGTGCAGCTGCTGAAGGTGCGCGGCGTACTGCCCGACGGCACACCCATCGACGCGCCTGCGCTCGACCCGCTGCCGCCGGCCTTCGACTTCCCTGCGGATGCAAAAGATGCGGTGGTCGTGCTGGCGATCCCGAGCCGCCGCCCCGGCGTGCAGGAGTCGGGCTACGACAACGAGAGCGATGCGGCACTGCTGCGCTACCACGCGCGCGACCTGCAGGCACAGGACAGCTCCAGCGATGCCGACAGCCCCGCCGACATCCAGGTGGGCGACCTGAACGCCCGGCTGATGCTGCAGCGCGACGCGACGCAGGCCTATCAAGCAGCGGGCATCGTGCGCATCGTCGAGCGCAAGGCCGACAACCAGCTGCTCGTCGATCGCAACTACATTCCACCGATGCTGTCGGTCGCGGGGCAGCCCAAACTCGCCGGCTACGTGCGCGAGATCCAGGCGTTGATGTCGCAGCGCGGCGAGGCGCTCGCATCCCGCATGGGCAAACCGGGCGCGGGCGGCGTGGCCGAGATCGCCGACTTCCTGATGCTCCAGAGCGTGAACCGCTACGAGCCGGTGTTCACGCATCTGTCACGGCTGTACCTGGTGCACCCTGAGCTGCTGTATCGCACCTGCCTCGAGGCCGCGGGAGACCTTGCCGTATTCGGCAGCCCGACGCGGCGGCCGCGCCCGATGCCCGACTACGTGCACGAAGACCTGGAGCGCTGCTTCACGGAAGTGGTGGCCGAGTTGCGTTCGCTGCTGGGCACGGTGCTGGAGCAGCGCGCCATCCCGATCGAACTCGTCGACCGCAAGTACGGCGTGCGCACCGCCACGTTTGCCGACCTGGAGCTGCTGGCCGGCGCCAACCTGGTGCTGGCCGTCAATGCACAACTGCCCGGCGAGCAGCTGCGCACGCGGTTCCCGACCCAGGTCAAGCTCGGCCCGGTCGACAAGATCCGCGACCTGGTGAACCTGCAGCTGCCCGGCATCACACTGCGCGGACTCCCGGTGGCGCCGCGCGAGATCCCCTACCACGCCGGCTTCCACTACTTCGAACTCGAACGCCACGGCGACCTGTGGGAACAGCTCAAGAAGTCCGGTGCGATGGCCATGCACATCGCCGGCGAGTTCCCCGGACTGCAACTCGAGTTCTGGGCGATCCGCGAGCGCTGACGCGCCCAACCCGCCCTGATCACGCCGACACCTGAGGTGCCTCGACATGAGCCCATCCAACGATCCCTTCGCAGGCTTCGATTCCGGCCAGACCTTCGTGATGCCGACCCCCGGCGCCCGACCTGCGGCTGCGCCGCAGGCAGGGCCGGCGGGCTTCACGCGTGAGGCGGCGCCGGACATCGCCTACCAGCCCAGCGGTTTCAACCCGCTGATTGCGGCAGCCAACCCGCTGCTGAACATGATCCCGCAGATGCGCTCGATCACGGTCCACCACGACGTGGCCGGGCTGCGCGACAACCTGGCCCAGGGCATCCGCCAGTTCGAGAACACCGCACGCGGTGCCGGCATCGCGAACGAGAAGGTCATCGCCGCACGCTACATCCTGTGCACCGTGCTCGATGAAACCGCTGCGAGCACGCCGTGGGGCGGCTCGGGCGTGTGGGGCCGGCACAGCCTGCTCGTGATGTTCCACAACGAGGCGTGGGGCGGCGAGAAGGTGTTCCAGCTGCTCACGCGGCTGGCGCAGAACCCCGGCGACAACATCGACCTGCTGGAACTGCTCTACACCTGCATCGCGCTCGGATTCGAAGGGCGCTACCGGGTGGTCGAGAACGGCCGCACCGAACTGCAGGTGCTGCGCGAGCGGCTGGCGCAACTGATCCGCCGCCAGCGCGGCGCCTTCGAGCCGGCGCTGGCCAAGCACTGGGCGCCCGCAGTACTGCCCAAGCGCAAGTGGTCCACCGCCATGCCGCTGTGGATCTTCACCGCCGTGGTGGGCGTGGCGCTGCTGGGTGGGTACATGGGCTTCAGCTATGCCTTGAACCGCGACTCCGATCCGCTGTTCTCGGCCATCACCGGCATCAAGGCCCGCGCGATGCAGCTGCCCGCG
The DNA here is from genome assembly GCF_946480305.1 of uncultured Caldimonas sp. The sequence goes on along the minus strand of NZ_CAMLJQ010000006.1, from coordinate 199,057 downwards.
CCCACCCCGGCTCAGCAGCCGCGGCTGGCGCAGTTCCTGGCGCCCGAGATCCAGCAAGGCCTCGTCGAGGTCCGCGACTTCGACGACCGCAGCATCGTCACGATCCGCGGCGACGGGCTCTTCGATCCGGGCAGTGCCACGCTGGCCGCCGAACGCGAGCCGCTGATGCTGCGCATCGCCGATGCCGTCAACTCCGTGCAAGGCCGTGTGCTGATCACCGGCCATACCGACAACGTGCCGATCCGCTCGGCGCGCTTCCCGTCCAACTGGCACCTCTCGCAAGACCGGGCGAAGTCGGTCGCCGAATTGATCGGCCGCAAGATCACACAGCCGAGTCGCCTGCTCGCTGAAGGCCGCGCGGAAAGCGAGCCGGTCGCGCCCAACGACACCCCTGCCAATCGAGCGCGCAACCGCCGCGTCGAAATCACCGTATTCGTGAGCAAGCCCGCCTGAGGCCCGAGGAAGAACCATGAAGAAGCTGTTCGGCTTGATCTTCAACCGGTGGGTGATGCTCGCGCTCGGCCTGCTCGCGCTGGCGCTCGTCATCTGGATCGTCGGACCACTGATTGCCGTCGGCGAATGGCGGCCGCTCGACAGCACGGTGATGCGCCTCGCGCTGATCGCACTCATCGTGCTCGTCGTCGTGGGCAAACAGGTGTGGTCGGCGTGGCGTGCGCGCAAGGCAAGCGAGAAGCTCGTGCAAGGCTTTGCGCAGCAAGCCGCCGAAGCACCAGCGCCGAGTGCAGGTGCCCAGGAAGTCGCCGTCATCGAAGACCGCTTCAAGGAAGCGCTCGACACGCTCAAGAAATCGCAGCTCGGCGGCAAGGCCGGCCTGGGCGGCAAGCTCGGGCGCGGCTACCTCTACCACCTGCCCTGGTACATCATCATCGGCGCGCCGGGATCGGGCAAGACGACCGCGCTCATCAACTCCGGCCTCGAATTCCCGCTGGCCGAGAAGTTCGGCAAGGAAGCGATCCGCGGCGTGGGCGGCACCCGCAACTGCGACTGGTGGTTCACGAACGAAGCCATCCTGCTCGACACCGCCGGCCGCTACACCACGCAAGACAGCAACCAGCAGGACGACGCCACCGCGTGGAGCGGCTTCCTGCAGTTGCTGCGGCGCAACCGCCCGCGCCGGCCGATCAACGGCGTGCTCGTGACGGTCAGCGTCTCCGACATGCTCTCGCACCCCGCGCCGGAGCGCGAGCGCTATGCACAAACCGTGCGCCAGCGCATCCAGGAGCTCTACAAGCAGCTGGGCCTGCGCATTCCCATCTATCTGCTGGTCACCAAGACTGACCTGCTGCCCGGCTTCACCGAATACTTCGACAACCTGACCAAGGAAGAGCGCGAGCAGGTGCTCGGGTTCACGCTGCCCTACCAGGACAACGCCCCTGCGCTGGAAAAGGAAGCGCTGGGCAAGACCTTCGGCACGGAGTTCGAGGCTTTGTCGAAACGGCTGTTCGAAGGCTCCCTCGAACGCCTGGAGGCCGAGCGCGACCCGCAGCGCCGGGCACTGGTCTACAGCTTCCCGCAGCAATTCGCAGCCGTGCGCGAAGTGCTGGGCGAGTTCATGGTCAATGCGTTCGCCGGCTCCAAATTCGACGAAGCGATGATCCTGCGCGGTGTGTACTTCACCAGCGGCACCCAGGAAGACTCGCCGATCGACCGCATCATGGGTGTGCTGGCACGCAGCTTCAAGGTCGAGCGCCGGGCACTGCCGGCCCAGAAGTCCACCGGTCGCAGCTACTTCCTCACGCGGACGCTGAAGGACGTGATCTTCCAGGAGTCCGAGCTGGCCGGCACCAACCTGAAGTGGGAACGGCGGCGCGCCTGGATCCACCGTGCCGCGTATGCCACCATCGCGGTGGCGGCCGTAGGCCTGCTGGCCGCCTGGAGCCTCAGCTACGTCAACAACCGGCAGTACCTGGCGAAGGTCGAGGAACGCATCCCGCCCGCGGCCAAGACGGTGCAGGCGATCGACCCGAGCACCGGCGCCGACGTCGTGCAGTTGCTGCCGGCCCTCAACGAGTTGCGCCGCCTGGCGATCGTGGAGCCGATCACGCCGGAGCTCGACGCGCCGATGTCGTGGCAGTTCGGGCTGTTCCAGGGCGAAAAGATCGATTCCGGCGCGCGCGCGGCCTACCAGCGTCTGCTCAATGACGCGATGCTGCCCAAGGTGGCGCGTCGGGTGGAAGACCTGCTGCGCTCCGCACAGAGCCGCAACCCGGAGCTGATGTACGAAGCCCTGAAGGCCTACGTGATGCTCTACGACAGCGAGCACTACTCGGCCAGCGACCTGAAAGACCTGGTGCTGGCCGACTGGGAAGCGAACCTGCCGCGCGAAGTCACCAACGAGCAGCGTGCGGAGCTGGAGCAGCATCTCAACGTGCTGCTCGACCGCGGCGTGGTGATGTCGCCCGTGCCGCAGGACAAGGCGCTCGTCGAGCAATCGCGCGTGGCCTTGCAACGCATGTCGCTGGCGCAACGTGTCTACAACCGGCTCAAGCGTGTGGGTGTGGGCTCGGACATCCCCGAGTTCAAGATCACCAAGGCCGCGGGCCCCTCGGCCGGGCTTGTGTTCATGCGCGCCAGCGGTGCCCCGCTCACCAAGGGCGTGCCCGGGCTCTACACCTATGACGGCTACCACAAGGCCTTTCTCACGCAGGCCGACACGGTGGCACGGCAGTTGTTCGACGAAGAAGGCTGGGTGCTGGGTCTCAACGAGCAGCAGCGCAGCTTCAACCTGCGCGACCCGCAGAGCCTCGCGCGCCTGATCAACGAAGTGCGGCGCCTGTACCTCGAAGACTACGCCCGCATCTGGGAGTTCTTCATCAACGACATCAAGCTGGCCGGGCGAGGTACGCTGCAAGACACCATCCAGCTCGCGCGCACGCTCTCCGCGCCCGATTCGCCGCTGCCGCCGCTGCTGCGCGCGATCGTCAAGGAGGTGACCCTGGGCGAAAAGATCGACGGCACCACGCTCGAGCGCGCCGGCGGCACCGTGCGCGACCGCGTCTCCGACACGCGCGAAAGCCTGGCGCGCCTGCTCGGCAGCGACCAGCCGCAACCCGGCGCCTCGGCACAACCCCAGAAGATCGAGAGCATCGTCGACGACCGCTTCGAGGGACTGCGCCGCTACGTGCTGGCACCCGCGCAGGGCCAGCCGGCGCCGATCGACAGCTCATTGCAGCTGCTCAACGAGCTGTACACGCTGATGACCGCAACCGAGACGGCCGTGCGCGGCGGCTCCGCCCCCCCGCCGAGCGACGTGCCGAACAAGGTGCGTGCCGAAGCCGGACGCGTGCCCGAGCCTGCGCGCGGGCTGATGAACCAGATCGTCACCGCCGGCGTGAGCCAGGCACTCGGCGCCACACGCGAGAACCTCAGCAACCAGCTGCAGGTGAGCATCTCCGACTTCTGCCGCCAGGCGATCGACGGCCGCTACCCGTTCTCGCGCGGCAGCGCTCGCGACGTGACGCAGGACGACTTTGCGCGCCTGTTCGCACCGGGCGGTCTGATGGACGACTTCTTCCAGCGCAACCTGCTGTCCTTCGTCGACACCAGCACGCGCCCGTGGTCGTTCCGCGAAGTGGGCGGCGGCCAGATGGGCAATTCGCGTGACTCCGCCGCGCTGGTGCAGTTCCAGCGCGCCCAGGCGATACGCGACACCTTCTTCCGCGCGGGCGGCAATGCGCCGGGCCTGCGGCTGGAGTTCAAGCCGGTCGAGATGGATGCCAACATCACGCAGTTCATCCTCGACGTCGATGGGCAGATCGTGCGCTACGGCCACGGCCCGTCGGTGCCGATGACGGTGCAGTGGCCCGGCACGGGCGGGCGCGGGCAGGTCCGCATCCAGCTGTCGCCGCCCTCGCCTTCCGGCACGTCCGGCGCTGTGTTCGAAGGCCCGTGGGCGCTGTTCCGCATGTTCGACAAGGTGCAGATCGAAGGCACCGGGCAACCGGAGCGATTCCGCGCGACCTTCAGCATCGACGGCCGTCGCGCTGTCTTCGATGTGACGACGAGCAGCGTGCTCAACCCGTTCCGGATGAGCGAGGTGGCCAACTTCAACTGCCCCGGCAAGCTATGAGCGGGCTCGAGGACTGGCTCGCGCCGGCAAGCGCCGGCGGCAATACCAGCTCGCCGGCCTGGTTCGGCAAATTGCCGGCGCTGGGAGACTTTGCGCACCGGCGTGGCAACGAGCGCTTCAACGCCATGCTCGACGCCTGGCTACAGCGCGCCATCACGGCCAGCCGCGCGCAGTTGCAGGAAGGCTGGTCACATGCCTACCTCGGCGCGCCGCTGTGGAACTTCGCGCTCTTTCCCGGCGTGTGCGGCGAGGAGTTGTATGCCGGCGTGCTGATGTCGAGCGTCGACCGGGTTGGTCGCTACTTCCCGCTCACCGTCTACACCCAGGTGCCCTACTCGCGCGGGCTGCTGCGCGAACTGCAGGGCGGCGCGCCCTGGTACGGCTACGTGCAGCAGGCGCTGCCACAAGTGCTGAACACGCAGTTCACGCACGAGCAGTTCGAGGCGCTGCTGTCGGCCGCACCACCGCCACCCGGCGTTGCGCAGGCGTTCGACGAAACGGCCAGCGTGCCGTGGAACGACGTCTTCCAGCAGGGCCAGGCGCTGATGCTTCCCAACCTGGGGGCCGCGGTCGACACGCTCTCGCTCGACCTGATGTCGCATTACCTGCGCGGCGCCGCGCTCTGGTGGGCACCGTTGCCGACCGGCGGCACGGTCCTGCGTGCCTTCAAAGGCATGCCGGCCCCCGAGGTCTACACGCAGCTGCTCACCGCCGGACACTGAGGCGCGAAAGCGCTCAGCCCTCCGCGGAGCGCTCGTTCTTCGCCGTCATGTATTCGCGGCGACCCGCCTCGGTCAGATCGATCTGCTCGCCGCTGCGGGTGAGCAGGCCGCGGCGCACGTAGTCGTCCAGCGTGGTGCCGGGCACCAGATCTTTGCGGCCCTGTTCGATGTAGTCGACGGCCTGGCTGTAGAGGATGCGGTCCTGAGCGCTGTCGAACATGCTGTGATCCACCTTCCCTGTCTGTAAGGTGCATGCGCCGAACGCGGCCCACCCGGGCTCGAGGACCGTGAAAGGCTGCCGTTGCCGATATGGCGGGCAGCCGGGGGACCCCGAAAGGAGCGCAGTGCGCGGGGCACAAGAGCACGTGGCAGGACGGGCTTGCAGCGTCCGGTCGCGGCTGACTGCGGGCGGCGGCCGGAGCACGTGGGGCAAGCTTCGCTGTCGCTGCGTTGCACACCGTTGGCACTCGCATCGTCACGCGTTCGGCGCGATGCCCAACCATCGTAGGGCGCACCGGACGAGCCGGTTGTCAGCGGCCGGACCGACTTGCTGTCGGTGCATTTCCTACGTCGACGCCCGGGACGCCAGAGCCCGATGGATACAGGAACGAGCGAAGGAGTCGGTGTTTTCCCTTGTTTTGCCTATTTTTTGATCTTCTCTGTATACACTTTGGGCGTAAATCCGTTGTGGAGCACCCGATGCCCTCTCCCGTCTTTCCCCTCAACGCCTGGTATGCGGTGGCGTGGGACAGCGAACTGAAACACGCGCTGCTCAGCCGTACGGTCTGCAACCAGAAGCTGGTGCTCTACCGCACCGAAGCGGGTGCTCCGGTGGCTTTGGAAGACGCCTGCTGGCACCGGCTGCTGCCGCTGTCCAAGGGCCGGCTCGAAGGCGACGAGGTGGTGTGCGGTTACCACGGCCTTGTGTACAACGCGCACGGCCGCTGCACCCACATGCCTTCGCAGGAAACGCTCAACCCGAGCGCCTGCGTGCGCGCCTACCCGGTCGTCGAGAAGCACCGCTACGTCTGGGTCTGGCCCGGCGACCCGGCGCTGGCCGACCCTGCCAAGGTGCCCGACCTCCACTGGAACTTCGATCCGGCATGGGCAGGCGACGGCAAGACCATCCGCGTCAACTGCGACTACCGCCTGGTGATCGACAACCTGATGGACCTGACGCACGAGACCTTCGTGCACGGCAGCTCCATCGGCAACCGGGCCGTGGCCGAAGCGCCCTTCGAGGCCACGCATGGCGACCGCACCGCCACCATCACGCGCTGGATGCGCAACATCGATCCCCCGCCCTTCTGGGCCGGTCAGCTCAAGCACAAGAGCGGCTACGTCGGCAAGGTCGACCGCTGGCAGATCATCCGCTTCGAGGCACCGTGCACCATCGCGATCGACGTGGGTGTCGCGCCCGCGGGCAGCGGTGCGCCGGAAGGCGACCGCTCGCAAGGCGTCAACGGCTATGTCCTCAACACCATCACGCCGGAGACCGATCGCACCTGCCATTACTTCTGGGCCTTCGTGCGCAACTACAACCTGCACGAGCAGAAGCTCACCACCGACCTGCGCGAAGGCGTGTCGCGCATCTTCGGTGAGGACGAGGCCATCCTGGAGGCGCAGCAGATCGCCATCGACGAGCACCCCGGCCACACCTTCTACAACCTCAACATCGACGCTGGTTCCATGTGGGCGCGCCGCCTGATCGACAAGATGATCCTGGCCGAAGCACCGCAAGGCGGCGCGCCGGTGATCCCGATCCGCGCGGCCGCGTGATGCCATGCAGACGGCCCGCCACGACGACCAGGACACGCACGCCAACCAGACCGTGCAGACGCAGTTGCGGATGCGCGAGCTGATCCTGAACGGCGAGCTGGCGCCTGGTGTGCGCATTGCCGAGCTGGCACTGGTGGAGCGGCTGGGCGTGTCGCGCACGCCGATCCGCGCGGCGTTGATCCGGCTCGAACAAGAAGGTCTGCTCGAAGCCATGACCGCCGGCGGCTACAAGGTGCGCCGCTTCAGCGAGAGCGACATCGAGGACGCCATCGAAGTGCGCGGCACGCTCGAAGGGCTGGCTGCCCGGCTGGCCGCCGAGCGCGGCGTGGCACCGGCAGTGATGCGCGACGCGCGCGAATGCGTCGCGGCGATCGACGCCATCTTCGCGCAGCACGGGTTCGGCCCCGAGGAGTTCGAGCGCTACGTCGAGTTGAACGAACGCTTCCATGCCCTGCTGGCCGAGATGTCCGGCAGCGACGTGGTGCGCCGCCAGCTGGAGCGTGCCGTCAGCATGCCGTTCGCCTCGCCCAATGCCTTCATGTCGGTACAGGCGGCACAGCCCGGTGCTCGCGACACGCTGGCGGTCGCCCAGGACCACCACGTGCAGGTGCTCGACGCCATCGAACGCCGCGAAGGCGCACGCGCCGAAGCGCTGATGCGCGAGCACGCCCGCCTCGCACGGCGCAACCTGCAACGCGCACTCGCCCACCACCCCACACTGCAACTGGTCCCGGGCGGCGCCCTGATCCGCCGCCAGCCACCCGACCCCAACCGATAGCCGGAGCCGCCCCATGCGTCATCTCGATCGCTGGCTGCAAGCCACCGTCCGCCGCACCACCGACCTCACGCCGACGGTGCGCGAGTTCGAACTGGTGCCGGACGACGGCCCCGCAACGTCCTTCTCGCCCGGCAGCCACCTCGACGTGCGCGTGCCGATCGGTGCACGCGAGGAAACCCGTTCCTACTCGCTGATCGGCACCGCGCCGCATGACGGTGCCTGGCGCATCGCCGTCAAGCGGCTCGAGACGGGGCGCGGCGGCTCACGCCGCATGTGGAGCCTGCAGCCCGGCGCGCGGCTGCAGGTGTCGCCACCTCAGAACCACTTCGAACTGGATCTGCAGGCACCGGCCTATCTGCTGGTGGCCGGCGGTATCGGCGTCACCCCGTTGGTGGGTATGGCGCAACGGCTGGCGGCGCGCGGTGCGGCGGTGCGCATGTGCTATGCCGCGCGTGAGCCCCGGGAACTGGTCTACCTCGACGCGTTGCAAGAAGCGCTCGGCGATCGCCTGGGCACCTTCGCCTCAACGACGCGGCGCATCGATCTCGCCGCCGAGTTCGCCGCGCTGCCGGCAGGAGCACAGGCTTATGTCTGCGGACCGGCACCGATGATGGACGACGCCCGCCGTGCGTGGTCCGCCACCGGTCGACCCACCGCGGACCTGCGCTTCGAGACCTTCGGCAGTGGCGGCCGCTCGGCCTCGCAGCCCTTCACCGTCCGGTTGCCACGGCATGGCCGCGAGGTGCAGGTCGACGGCGCATCGTCGATGCTCGATGCACTGGAGGCTGCCGGCATCGAGGTGCTGTCCGACTGCAGGCGCGGCGAATGCGGCCTGTGCGTGATGACCGTCCTCTCGGTGCAAGGCAGCATCGACCATCGCGATGTCTTTTTGAGCGAGCACGAGAAGGCGCAGGGGGACCGCATCTGCGCGTGCGTGTCGCGCGTCGCCGGGCCAGGCGCGACCCTCGTGGTCGACACCGCCTACCGTGAGGACAGCCTGGCCGCCTGACCGCAGGGCACGTGTAGCGCCGCCGCGAGGCGGGGCAGGCGCGCGACTCAGACGCGCCGGTGGCGCGCCACCTTCTGCAGCAGCTCGATCAGCATCGCGCGCTCCGCATCGCTCAGTTGCTTGAGCACTTCCTGCTCCATCGTCAGCGACACCTCGTGCGCCTTGCGCGCCAACGTAGCGCCCTTGCGCGTGAGCAGCACGTGCTGCGAGCGGCGGTCGGTCTCGCTGCGCACACGCGTGATCAACTCCCGCTCGGCCAGCCGGTCGAGCAGGATCGTGATGTTGGGCGCCGAGACGGCCAGTGCCTGCGAAAGCTGCTTCTGCGTGACGTTCTCGTTGTTGGCAATCAGCATCAGGATCGTGAACTCCACCGGCCGAAGCTGCAGCGGTTGGCCGATGAACTTGAAGAAGATCTTCTTGACCGGTACGTCGGCCTGCGCCAGGTGGTAGCCCAGCACGTGGCTGAGGCTGGTCTGGTCGAGCCCGTGCGCGGCAGGGTCGGGTTTGGGAGTCGGCATGGCGCCGCCAGTGTAGTCGGGCTGTTCCGGGGCAGGCGCCGGGGCCCGGTCGCCGCGCATGTTCATGCGACGGGCAGTGCCGGCAGATAAGCGCCGCGAGCATTGACGCGACGCAGTGCGGCCTGCGCGTCGGGCAGCAGCCACTGCAACCCGAAGCGCGCGCACTGCAGCTTGCGCGCATGCCATTCGTCGTCGGCATGCGGCAATGCAACGCGGGCCGTGCGCAGCCAGGCCCACCCCAGCAGCACCAGACCGGTCGCCTGCAGGTGATCGCCAGCCACGCGCCATGGCAGCTCGGTGTCGGCCAACGCATCGGCCGCCAGACGCTGGGTGGCGCTTCGCCAACCGGCCATCGCCGCCTGCAGGAGGTCGGCATCACGCTGCAGCGCCGGCTCCTGGCGGCAGGCGCTCACCTCGTCGTCGAGCACCTGGCACAAGGCATCGAGCGCGCGTCCGCCGTCAGGCAGCAGTTTGCGCACCACCAGGTCGATCGCCTGGATCTCGTTGGTGCCCTCGTAGACCATCGCGATGCGGGCGTCTCGCAGGTGCTGCTCGATGCCGACCTCGTGGATGTAGCCGTGCCCGCCCCATACCTGCAGCGCGAGGCTCGCCCCCTGGAAGCCGTGCTCGGTGAACATCGACTTGACCACCGGCGTCAGCAGCGGCAACAAGCGCGCCGCACGCTCGCGGCGCCGAGCGTCGGGGTGATGCCCGCTTTCGTCGAGCAGTTGGGCCACCCAGTAGCCGAGCACGCGCTGGCCTTCGGTCCAGGCCTGCAAGGTCCATAGCGCCCGGCGCATCGCGGGGTGCGCAGCGATCGGGTCGGCAGACGCAGGGGCTGACGCATTGCGCAGCGGCGCGCGCATCTGCTGCCGCTGCTGCGCGTACTGCAGCGCATTCTGGGTGGCGATCTCCAGGTGTCCCAGACCCTGCAGCCCCACCTGCAGCCGCGCGGCGTTCATCATCACGAACATCGCGGCCAGCCCGCGATGCGGCTCGCCCACCAGCCAACCGGTTGCGCCGTCGAAGCTCAAGGTACAGGTGGCGCTGCCCTTGATGCCCATCTTCTTCTCGATGCCGTCGCAGCGCACGCGATTGGCAGAACCGTCCGGCAGCAGCTTGGGCACGAGCGCGAGCGACAGCCCCTTGGTGCCGGGCGGTGCATCAGGCAGCCGGCACAACACCAGGTGCACGATGTTGTCGGTCAGGTCGTGTTCGCCGCCGGAGATGAAGATCTTGGTGCCGCTCACCCGCAGCGAGCCATCGTCCTGCGCGTGCGCCCGTGTGCGCAGCAGGCCCAGGTCGCTGCCGGCGTGCGCTTCGGTCAGGCACATCGTGGCCAGCCACTCACCGCTCACGATGCGGGGCAGGTAACGCTGTTGCAGCTCCGCGCTTGCATGCGCCTTCAGGCACGCATAGGCGCCGTGGGCCAGGCCCGGGTACATGGTCCAGGCATGGTTGGCGCCGTTGAGCATCTCGTAGAGCGCCACGTTCAGCAGTTGCGGCAGCCCCTGCCCGCCCCAGGCGGGGTCGCATGCCAGCGCTGGCCAGCCGCCGTCGACGAAGCGGCGGTAGGCCTCGCGGAAAGGCCTGGGCGTGCTGACCTCGCCGTCGTGCCAGCGGCAGCCTTGCAGGTCGCCCTCGGCGTTGGTGGGGGCCAGCACCTCGCCGGCAAAGGCGGCCGCCTGCTCGAGCACCTGTGCGGCCGTCTCGGCGTCCAGCTCCGCGAAAGCCGGCATCTCTCGCCACGCGGCGGGGGACCCGAGCACCTGCTCGATCACGAAGCGCATGTCGCGCAGCGGCGCACGGTACGGCAAGCCCATCAGCGCTTGGCCCCCAGGTAGGTTTCCACCACGCGGGGGTCCTGCGCCAGCTCGCGCGCCGGCCCCTGCAGCACGATCTCGCCGGTCTCCAGCACATAGCCGTGGTCGGCCACCTGCAGCGCCGCGCGCGCGTTCTGCTCGACCAGCAGGATGGTCACACCCGTGGCACGCAGCCGCTCGATGATGCGGAAGATCTCCTTGACGATCAGCGGCGCCAGCCCGAGGCTCGGTTCGTCGAGCATCAGCAGCTGCGGCCGGCCCATCAGGGCCCGCCCGATCGCCAGCATCTGCCGTTCCCCGCCGGAGAGCGTGCCGGCGAGTTGCGTCCGGCGCTCCTTCAGCCGCGGAAAGATGTCGTAGACCTGCTCCAGCTCGCTGCCCTGGGGCCCGCCGCGCAGCCGCCAGCGGCCGAGCCGCAGGTTGTCTTCCACCGGCATGCTGCCGAACAGCGCGCGCGTCTCCGGCACCAGTGCAATGCCGCGCTGCACCCGCTCCTCCAGCGTCATCTGCCCGATCTCGCGCCCCTCATGGCGGATCGAGCCCTTGGCCGGCAACACGCCCATCAGCGCATTGAGCAGGGTCGACTTGCCCGCACCGTTGGGGCCGATCACCGTCACCACCCCACCCTTCGGCGCGCTCAGGCTCACGCCACCGAGCACCTCGGCCTTGCCATAGCCCGCCCGCAACCCCTGCACTTCCAGCAACGTCTCCAAGTCGTTCTCCATCGCGAGTCACGCGTCAAGCTTTGCAACACGGTGCGCCCAGCCCAGCGGCCACTGCGGAGCCGGCTCCGCCGGTCCGCCAGTGGCGCACCCTCGAGGGGGCCGGCGCAAGCCGGTAGGGGGTGGGCCCATCAGTGCTCCGTGCCGAGGTAAGCCGCCCGGACGGCCGGGCTGGCCTGCACTTCGGCCGGTGTGCCTTCGACCAGCTTGGTGCCGAACTCCATCACCACGATGCGGTCGGTCAGGTTCATCACGAAATCCATGTCGTGCTCGACCAGCAGCAGGCTCATGCCTTCGTCCTTCAGCTGCTTGAGCACCGCCGCCAGCGCCTGCTTTTCCTGATGGCGCAGACCGGCGGCGGGCTCGTCGAGCAACAGCAGCGCCGGATCCGTGGCCAGCGCGCGGGCAATCTCCATCAGCCGCTGCGGGCCCAGCGCCAGGTTGCCGGCCAGTTCGTGCATCTGCTCGGCCATGCCGATGCGTCGCAGCTGGCGCTCGGCCTCCTTGAACAGCCTGCGCTCCTCGTCGCGTTCCAGCCGCAGCATCGCGCGCAGCGTGCCGGCACTGCTGCGCAGGTAGCCGCCGAGCGCCACGTTCTCGAGCACCGTCATCTCCGGAATCATCTTCACGTGCTGGAAGGTGCGCGACATCCCGCGCCGGGCGATCTCGCGGCTCGGCAGGCCGTCCACGCGCTGGCCGCGGAACAGCACCTCGCCTGCACTCAGGCGCAGCACGCCGGACACGAGGTTGAAGGTGGTCGACTTGCCTGCACCGTTGGGGCCGATCAGCCCGACGATCTCGCCGGTGCGCACTTCGAAACTGACGTCGTTCACCGCCACCAGCCCGCCGAACTGCTTGCGCACGGACTTCGCCTCGAGCAGCGGCTCGCCCGCTTGCGGCTTGTCGCGCTCGGGCAGGGACGCTGCCCCGTCCCAGTCCCGCAGGCGGTGCTGCCGCGGGAACCAGCGCGCCAGACTGGGCCACAGGCCCTGCGGCGCGTACTTCAGCACCAGCACCAGCACGATGCCGAAGACGATGATTTCGTAGTTGCCGCTGGTGCCGATGAGCTTGGGCAGCAGCACCTGCAACTGGTCCTCGACCACTTTGACCACCGCCGCACCGGTGAAGGCGCCCCAGACGCTGCCCACGCCGCCGATGACGGCCATGAACAGGTATTCGATGCCCCACTTGATGCCGAACGGCGACGGGTTCACGGTGCGCTGGAAATGCGCGAACAGCCAACCCGAGACGGCCGCATAGAGGGCGGCGATCAAGAAGATGGTGACCTTGTAGCGGTAGGTCGACACGCCCATCGCCTCGGCCATCGTGACCCCGCCCTTCAGCGAGCGGATGGCGCGCCCGGGCCGCGAGTCGAGCAGGTTCACCAGACCCACTGCGCCGAGCAAGGCCACGGCCCAGATCAGGTAGTACAGGTTGCGCCCCGCGGCGAGGTCCCAGCCGAAGAACTGCAGCGCGGGCACGCCAAGCAGCCCGTCGTATTTGCCCAGCCACTCCATGTTGGCCATCGTGTAGTTGAGCGCCAGGCACCAGGCGATGGTCGCCAGCGGCAGGTAGTGCCCGCTCATGCGCAGCGTGATCCAGCCGAGCAGCAGCGCGCCCATCGCCGTGAGCGCCAGCCCGGCCAGCAGCGTCAGCCACGGCGACACACCCCACGCCGTGGTGAGGTACGCACTCGTGTACGCGCCGATGCCGACGAACGCCGCCTGGCCGAACGACGTGAGCCCACCGACGCCGGTGAGCAGCACCAGCCCCAGGGCGACGGTGGCATACAGGCCGATGTAGTTGAGCTGGGTGACCCAGAACTCGGGGATCGGCAGCAGCGGCAGCACCGCCAGCACGGCCGCGAAAGCAACGATGCCGCGGGTCTGCACGCTCCAGCGCCGCGCGCTCTCGGGTGCAGCCGCGCTGGAGGAAGTCGGGGGCGTGGGCATGGCGCGCTCGCTGAACATGGGTTTCACTCTTCTTCAGTGTGAGGATCGCGCCACGAGCGCCACAGCAGCACGGGCAGGATGAAGGTGAAGACGATCACTTCCTTGAAGGCGCTGGCCCAGAAGGAGCTGAAGGCTTCCAGCACGCCGACGACCATCGCACCGGCCAGTGCCGCGGGGTAGCTGGCCAGGCCGGCGAAGACGGCGGCCACGAAACCCTTCAGGCCGATGAGGAAGCCGCTGTCGTAGAACACGGTGGTGGTGGGGCCGATGAGCAGGCCCGAGAGTGCCCCGATGAACGCCGCCATCGTGAACGACAACCGCCCCGCGGCGTTGCTCGAAATGCCCATCAGCCGCGCACCCAGCCGGTTGACCGCGGTGGCGCGCAGTGCCTTGCCCGCCAGGCTGCGCTCGAAGAACAGCCACAGCCCGACGATGAGCGCCACGGTGGCGGCGAAGATGATGAGCGTCTGGCCGCTCAGCGTGACGGCGCCGAGTGCAAAGCGTTCATCCCAGAAACTCGGGTTGCGGAAGCCTTCGGCGCCGAAGAACAGCAGCCCCAGCCCGGTGAGCGCGAAGTGCACCCCCACCGAGACGATCAGCAGCACCAGCACGCTCGCATCGGCCAGGCTCTGGTACGCCAGCCGGTAGATCAGCCCGCCGAACGGCGTGACCAGCGCCAGCGTCAGCAGCGCCTGCACCAGCAGCGGCGGCCGCTGCGGCGCCAGCCAGATCGTCAGCACCGACACGGCCACCGGAAACGTCAGTGTGCGCAGCGCATGCAGCACCACGCCATGCGCGCCCCGCCCGGCCCGCCAGTCGGCCACCGCATCGAGCACCGCCACCAGCCCCGCCATCGCCAGCAGGAACCACACCGTGCCAGGCACCTGGCCGAGCTGCATCATGCCCACCGTGAGCGCGGCAAACGCCACGTACTCGCCCTGCGGGATGTAGATCACCCGCGTGACCGCGAACAACAGCACCGTGGCCATCGCCAACAACGCATAGATCGCCCCGTTCGTGACGCCATCCACCAGCAGGATGCTTGCAATGGAGAAGTCCATGTCCGCCTTGTCTCATCCGCGCCCACCAACCCAGGCGCCAACGTCAAAAAATCCGAGTGCCACCGCGGATGTGGCTTCGCCAGTCCGCCAGTGGCGCCCCTCGAGGGGCGGGCGCAGCCCGTAGGGGTGAGCCAAATCCTTCGAGTGCCGCCGCGGATCCGGCTCGGCCGGTCCGCCAGCGGCGCCCCTTGAGGGGGCCGCCGAAGGCGGTAGGGGGTGGGCTCTAGTTCTCGACCTTCCAGTCCCCATTGACCACCTTCATCACGACGGCGCTGTCGTTGGTGAAGCCCCAGTGGTCGGTCGGCGAATAGTCGAGCACGCCCTGCGAAGCCGCGACCGCCGCACCGGACTCGATCGCGTCGCGCAGCGCAGCACGGAATTCCTTGCTGCCCGGCTTGGCCTTCTTCAACGCTACCGGCACGGCCTGCTCCAGCACCAGCAGGGCGTCGTACGTGTGCGCGGCAAACTGGTTGCGCATGCCGGCGCCGTACAGCTTCTCGTAGCCCTGCACGTACTTCAGCGCTTCCTTCTTGGAGGGGTGGCTGTCGGGCAATTGCTCGGCGACCGTCGCAGGGCCGGACACCACGAAGGCACCTTCGACGTCCTTGCCGCCGACGCGCATCAGGTCGCGTGAAGCCGCAGCATGCGTCTGGTAGATCCTGCCCTTGTAGCCACGCTCGACCACCGCCCGGTGCGGCATCGCCGCACCCGAGCCCGATGCGACGATGAGCATGGCGTCCGGGTTGGCCGCCACCAGCTTCAAGGCCTGGCCGGTCACGCTCGTGTCGGTGCGCTGGAAGCGTTCGGCCGCGACCACCTTGATGCCCGCCGGCTCGGCCTTGGCGGTGAAGTCCTTCAGCCAGGTTTCGCCATAGGCGTCGGTGTAGCCCAGGAAGCCGACCGTCTTCACGCCCAGCTTCTTCATGTGCTCGACCATCGCATGCGCCATCACGGCCGACGAGTGCGCCATGCGGAACGACCAGGTGTCCTTGCCCTGCGGCAGCGGGATCGGCGACATCGCAAGCTGCACCGTACCCGACTCGGCCGCGACGTCGGCCATCGCCACGGCCACCGGGGTGGCGGCCGAGCCGATGATGAGGTCGACCTTGTCGTCCGTGACCAGACGGCGGGCGTTCTTGACGCCGTTGGTCGGGTCGGTCGCATCGTCGAGCACGATCAGGGTGACCTTCTCGCCCGCGATGGTCTGCGGCCACAGCTTGAAGCCGTTGTTGACCGGGATGCCGAGGCCGGAGGCCGGCCCCGTCAAGGGCAGGCTCACGCCGATCGTGAGATCGGCCTGCGCGATGCCCGCCGCGAGCGTGGCGAGCAGGGTCACGACGAATTGCTTGAGGGCGGGTCGCTTCATGGACATGTCTCCGTTGTTGTCGAGTGGGGAAAGTGAAAGCCGCTCAGCGCGGCGGCAGGCGCAGCGCACCGTCGAGCCGGATCACCTCGCCATTGAGCGAGGCGTTCGTGACCACATGCGCGGCCAGCTGCGCGAACTCCAGCGGCTTGCCCAGCCGCCTGGGGAAGGGGATCGACGCCGCCAGCGACTGCTGCACTTCTTCGGGCAACTGATGGAGCAACGGCGTGAGAAACAGCCCCGGCGCGATGGTGCACACGCGCACGCCGTGCTGCGCCAGATCGCGCGCCAGCGGCAAGGTGAGCGACACCAGCCCGCCCTTGGACGCCGCATATGCCTCCTGCCCGACCTGCCCGTCGTAGGCCGCCACCGACGCCGTACAGACGATCACGCCCCGCTCGCCATCCTCCAGCGGCGGCTGCTTCACCATCTCGGCCGCCACCAGCCGGATCACGTTGAAGGTGCCCACCAGATTGACGTCGACGATGCGCTTGAAGTCTTCCAGCGGCATCGGCTGCCCATCCTTGCCGACCACGCGGCGGGCCCCGCCGATGCCGGCCACGTTCATCAGCACGCGTGCCGTGCCGTGCGCTTCGCGGGCCGCGTCGATCGCACGCTGCACGCTGCCGCTGTCGGTGATGTCGCAGGTCAGTGCGAGGCCACCGACCTCGGCCGCAACGGATTGCGCCGCCTGTGCGTTGATATCCAGCACCGCCACGCGGGCCCCCTGGCGCGCCAGCTCGCGTGCCGTCTCGGCCCCGAGGCCGGAGCCGCCGCCCGTCACCAGGGCGGCCTGTCCTTGCAGGTTCATCGTGTCTCCTTGAGCAAGCGGGGCTGCAGGACGTAAGGGTCGGCCTCTTCACCCCGGTACAGCGCCTCGACCAGCGACTCGCGGTGGCTCAGCACGGCGCGTTGGTTGATCGAGCCCTTGTCGGTGATCTCGCCCCGGTCGATCGACGGCGGCTCCACCAGCACGTGGGCACGTGCAATGCGGTTGGCACTGCCGGTGCCTTCGGTCCAGAGACGGTCGACCAGGCGTTGGAAGAACTCGCGCACCGCAGGGTGGTGCAGCACCTCCGGCACGGGCACCTCGGTGCCCGCGCCGGCGAGCTTGCGGCACTCGTCCACGCGCGGAAAGACGAGCATGCCGACCTCGTTGCGGTTCAGCCCGGTGATGACCGCGTCCTGCACCGCCGGCGCGCCGAGCGCGATGATCTTTGCGCGCAGCGGGCCCACGCTCACAAAAGTGCCGGTCGCGAGCTTGAAGTCCTCGGCGATGCGGCCATCGAACATCAGACCCTTCTGCGGCTGTTGCGGATCGACGAACTTCACCGCGTCGCCGGTGCGGTAGTAGCCTTCCTCGTCGAAGGCCTCGGCCGTGAGTTGCGGCTCACGCCAGTAGCCCGGCATCACGTTCGGCCCGCGAAACCGGATCTCCACCTTGCCGTCCACCGGCACCAGCTTCACTTCGACGCCCGGGCACGGCAGGCCGATGTGGCCCGACTGGATGCCCGGCTTGAGCGCGAAGGTGCACGAAGGTGCCGTCTCGGTCATGCCCAGGCCGGTCATCATCGGGATGCGCTCGCCCACGGTGCGCTCGGCCAGTCGGTGAAGCTGGTCCCACACCGGCTGGGACAAGCCGGCACCCGAATAGAAGAAGGCCTTCACGCGCCGGAACAGATGCTCGCGCAGCGTGTCGTCGCCTTCCATCGCTGCAGCGATCTCCTCGAACCCCTTGGGCACGTTGAAATAGATCGTCGGCGAGATCTCGCGCAGGTTGCGCAGCGTCTCCTGGATGCCCGTCGCTGTCGGCTTGCCTTCGTCGATGTACAGCGTGCCGCCGTTGTAGAGCGTGATGCCGATGTTGTGATTGCCGCCGAAGGTGTGGTTCCACGGCAGCCAGTCCACCAGGACGGGCGGCTCGTCTGCCAGGAAGGCGAGGCTTTGCGCCAGCATCTGCTGGTTCGCGCAGATCATCCGGTGCGTGTTGATCACGCCCTTGGGCGATTTGGTCGAGCCCGACGTGAACAGGAACTTGACGATGGTGTCCGGCCCGGTGGCGTCGTGCGCGGCCGCCACCGCGGCTCCGGGCGGCGTCGCCAGCAGCGCATCGAACGGCGTGCTCGAACGGTCAGGCAGGTCGCCTTCGGTCAGCACGATCTCGACATCGTCGTGGAAGCACGCAGCAATGGCGCGCTCGTAAGCCGCGCCGCTCGCGGCGAAGACCAGCCCCGGCGTCAGCTTGGCCGTGATGTGGCGCAGCTTGCCGTGGTCCTGCGACACCAGCGAGTAGGCGGGCGAGATCGAGGCATACGGCACCCCCGCCCACATGGCACCGAGCGCCAGCGTCAGGTGTTCGAGGTCGTTGTCGGACAGGATCATCACCGGACGTTCGACCGACAGCCCGCGGTCGACCAGCGCCTGCCCCACCGCCCGTGCCCGCTGCAGCATCTGCCCGTAGCTCAGGCGCACCCACTCGCCACCCCGGTGCCGCTTGGCGACGAGTGTGCGATCGGACGCCACCTGCGCCCAATGCTCCAGCCGGTCCGTCAACCGGCGCGGATAGGCCTGCAGCGCCTCAGTGGAGCGCAGCTCGACGATGCCGCTTGGGCGCTCGGTCACCGCCGCATCGATGCACCCGCCGATGCGCGCGACCCGATAGCGCGGCGCGCCGCTCATGACGACACCTTCCCCACCTTGCCGGCCTT
Source organism: uncultured Caldimonas sp. (assembly GCF_946480305.1). The sequence goes on along the minus strand of NZ_CAMLJQ010000006.1, from coordinate 180,532 downwards.
GCCTTCGAGGAAGGCGCGCATGCGCTCCTTGGCCGCGGGGTCGCCCTGGGCGATCGCCGCCATCAGGGATTCGACGAACAAGCCCTCGGGTTGGGACATTTCCGCAATGCGGGGCAAGGCATGCAGCACGGCATAGTTCGACAACGGCGCATTGCCGGCAATGCGGTGGGCGAGTTCCATCGCCTTCGCAACCCCCTGCCCTGCTGGCACGCGGTAGTGCGACAACCCCGCGTGCTGCCCTTCGTCCGCGTCGAGCACGCGGCCGGTCAGCATCATGTCCATCATGCGCGACACCCCGATCAGCCGGGGCACGCGCGCAGAGCCGCCGCCGCCTACGAACAGGCCGCGCTGCCCTTCCGGCAAGGCGTAGAAGGCGCTGTCCTCCGCCACCCGGATGTGCACCGAACTGGCCAGCTCCAGGCCACCCCCGACCACTGCGCCATGCAGCACCGCAATCACCGGCACGCGACCGAACTGGATCTGGTCGAACGCGGCGTGCCACATGCGCGAATGGACGATGCCTTCCGCCACGCTGCGATCGGACAGCTCCGACAGGTCCAGCCCGGCACAGAAGTGCTCGCCTTCGCCGCTGAGCACCACCGCGCTCACCTCGGCCGGCAGGTTGACGAAGCAGGTGTGCAGCTGCGCGATCAGGCCGTCGTTGATGGCGTTGCGCTTGGCAGGCCGGCTGAGCCGGACATGGGCAACCGGCCCCTCGACCTCGCACTGCAGGAGGTCGAGTCGAACGTGCGCGGCAGGAGAGGCATTCATGGGCATGCAGATGGTGTCGATCGATTAATTGTTATTGATATTAAGTAATCAATACCCTCGCACACCTGGGACTATCCCTGATCCGATGCTCAGCATTGATACATCAACGGGGAAAAACACCTAGATCGGCCCGAGATGCGCCTGCCATCACGTTGGCAGCTGACACTCAATCCGTTAAGTGTTTTAATTAATAAAGCGCAAGTAACGGAGCCGTCTCATGAACTTCCAAGACCTCATCGCCATCGACTTCCACACGCACGCGGAGGTGTCGTGCTGGAACCCCTTCGACAACTACGGCGAGGAGTTCGACCGCGCCGCCGACAAGTACTTCCGCTCAAACCGGCGGCCCACCATCGAAGAAACGGTGCAGTACTACCGCGAGCGCAAGATCGGCCTCATCATGTTCACGGTGGATGCGGAAGCACAGCTCGGGCGCCGGCGCATCCCCAACGAGGAGATCGCGGAAGCCGCGCAGAAGAACAGCGACATGATGATGGCCTTCGCGAGCATCGACCCGCACAAGGGCAAGATGGGCGCACGCGAGGCACGCCGCCTGATCACCGAGCACGGCGTCAAGGGTTTCAAGTTCCACCCGACGGTGCAGGGCTTCTATCCCTACGACAAGATGGCCTGGCCCATCTACGAGGTGATCGCAGAACACCGGATGCCGGCGATCTTCCACAGCGGCCACTCGGGCATCGGCTCGGGCATGCGCTGCGGCGGCGGCCTGCGATTGGAGTACTCCAACCCGATGCACCTCGACGACGTCGCGATCGCCTTCCCCGACATGCAGATCGTCATCGCCCACCCGTCGTGGCCATGGCAGGACGAAGCCTTGTCAGTGGCGATGCACAAGCCCAACGTGTTCATCGACCTGTCGGGCTGGAGTCCGAAGTATTTCCCGCCGCAACTGGTGCAGTACGCCAACACCCTGCTGAAAGACCGCGTGTTGTTCGGCTCGGACTATCCGCTCATCACGCCGGAGCGCTGGATGCAGGATTTCAAGGAAGCCGGCTTCCGCCCCGAGGTGCACCCGTTGATCCTGAAGGACAACGCAGTTCGACTGTTGACGGTGCAGGCGACGTAGAGGGTCGAAAAGAGGCGCCCAAAGCAAAAGCGGGCTCCGGTGACCCGGAACCCGCTTTCCTTTGACTGGGGTGGCTGATGGGACTCGAACCCACGACAACAGGAATCACAATCCTGGACTCTACCAACTGAGCTACAGCCACCAAAGAGTCCGAGATTATAGCGGTATTGGCTGAGCTTTTGCCAGCCCCTTGAAGCGTTGCTTCACTTGGCCGTGTCCTTCGGCTTGTACGTGATCTCGGCCTTGAAGCGATTCTTCAACGCTTCGTAGTAGGCCTGCGACTCGGCCGCCGCCCAGGCCTGCGTGTACTGGGCCGACATCTGCTCGGCGCCCGGCACTTCTGCCCGGCCCGTCACCTTGTTGACGCGCACGACGGCATAGCCTTGCTGGCCGCCGAGGTCCACGCCCACCCACGCTGGCAGTTGCTCCGTGCTCGCCTTCAATGCCGCCTCCACCACCTGACGCGGCTGCCCTGCGGGCGCTACACGCGACACCGAGACCGCTGCCGCGAGCTTGGCGCTCTCCGGCGACTGCTTCCACGCCGCCAGCTGGGCTTCCCCTTCCTTGCGCGCCGCCTCCGCCGCGAGTTGTGCGACGACACGTTCGCGCACCTGCTCCTTCACTTCCGCGAACGGCAAGGTACGGACCGGCGCATATTCGACAACGCGCGCCGACGCGAGCTGGCTGGGCCCGATCTCGACCGCTTCGACGTTGCGCTTGCTGCGCACCGCCTCGGGATCGAACACCTCTTCCAGCAGCTTGGGGCTTGCCAACGCACCTTCGGCTCCCGGGCCGGGCGTGCGTGTCACGTTCTGCGCCGTCCGCACTTCGAGCTTGAGCTTGTCGGCCACGGGCTGCAGGCTGTCGGCCTGTTCATAGACCGTGTTGCTGAACTGCTCGGCCTGCGCGGCGAATTCCTGCTGCGCGAGCTGCTTGCGCACCTCCTCCTCGATCTGAGCCTTCACGGCTTCGAACGGCTGCTTCTCGCCGCCGCGCACTTCGTCGAGGCGAATGATGTGATACCCATAGTCGGTTTCGACGACGTTGCTGAGTTCGCCCGGCTTCATCGAGAACACCGCGTCGGAGAACGGCTTCACCATGGCCCCTCGACCGAAGAAGCCGAGATCACCGCCACTCGCAGCAGAGCCCGGATCTTCCGAGTTCTTCTTTGCGACCTCGGCAAAGCCGGACGGGTTCTTCTTCACCTCTGCCAGCAGTTGCTCGGCCTTCGCCTTGGCGGCCTCGCGCTTCTCAGCCGGGGCGCTCTTGTCAGCCATCACCAGGATGTGGCTCGCCCGGCGCTCCTCCGGCTTGGAATAGCGCGTTTCGTTCTGCGTGTAGTACTCGCGCAGCTTGTCTTCCGCAACGGTGATGCCCTTCATCACGGTGTTGATGTCGAGCACCACGTATTCGATCGTGGCCTGCTCGGGCTTCTGGAACTGCGACGCATTGGCCGGGTTGTCGTAGTAGGCCTGCAACTGTTCTTCGGTCGGGTTGACCTTCGAGAGGTAGTCCTTCGCTTCGAAGCGTGCCACCTGGATCTCGCGTTGCTGCATGAAGGCATCGAGTGCAGCATCGGTGACGGCCTTGCCGCCCACGGCGCTTTGCGTCACGCCCTGCATGACCTGCTGCAACGAGAGGTCGCGCCGCAACCGCTCGGTGAACATCGGCGGCGTCATGCCTTGGGCGGCGAGGACGTCCTTGTTGATGCTGCCATCGGGATTGCGCAGAAAACCGAGCTGCGGATCCGTGCGGAAGATGCGCGCGAGCCGCTCGTCGTCGGTCACGAGATGGAGCTTGTCCGCCGCCACTGCCATCACCCGTTCGCGCACCAGGCCTTCGAGCGTTTCGCGGCGCATCTCGGGGGTGTCGAGCATCTTCACGTCGATGCCGGGCATCTGCCGACGCACGCGTTCGATCTGGTTGCGGTGCGCGGCCTCGAGTTCGGCACCCGTGATCGGCTGGCCCGCCACCTTGGCCACTTCGTCGGCACCTTCGCGGAATTGCGTGTAGCCCTGAACGCCAAAGAAGACGAACGAAGGAATGATCAGCAACAGCAACACGAAGAACAGAACACGCGTGTTGTTGCGAACGAAATCGAACATGGAGTTGATCCTCGACCTCTGTGTCAGCGGCGCCCCGACGACCGCGCAGCATGCAGCGCAGACAACGGCCACTGCCTAAAAAAGCGAAAGGCGAACCTCGGTTCGCCTTTTCACGTTGCAGTTGCGAGCGCTGGGCCGCTGGAACGGTAGGGTGGCCGGGCTTGACCCGCGGCCCCTGGGGCGTGAGAGGCGGCTAGTTTAGCCGACCCCGCCGCCCCGTCTTCCGAGCCTGTTGCCACATCGGCATGGGCTCTCGCACTGCAGCTCTCGGTGGTGGGTGCTGAGGGGTTCGAACCCCCGACCTACGCCTTGTAAGGGCGCCGCTCTACCAACTGAGCTAAGCACCCGAGAAATGTCTGTCAGTTCAGCGCGTCCTTGAGGGCCTTGCCCGGTCGGAACTTGGGCACCTTGGCCGCCTTGATCTTGATCGTGGCACCGGTGCGGGGATTGCGACCGCTGCGAGCTGCGCGCTTGCCGACGGCAAAGGTGCCGAAGCCCACGAGCGACACGGTGCCGCCCTTCTTGAGCGTGGTGCGCACGCCGCCGATCATGGCCTCGAGCGCACGGGTGGCTGCGGCCTTGGAGATGTCGGCCTGCTTGGCGATGTGCTCGATCAGTTCAGTCTTGTTCACGAAATACCCCCTCTCAAAGGTGTCTCACGGAAAGGAATTTTTGCGCCACCGGCGATGAAAGATGGGTCCGTCCGGTGGCTCAGCGCGAGGTTTCGCTGCGCGACCAATTACAGCCACCGCCCCTGTCAGTGTCAAGCGCGGATGCGGATTCTATGCGTATTTCCACACGTTAAAGAGTGAACATTCCGCGTGCTTCCACGCTTGACAGACATAGGTGCGAACCCCGCATCTCTGTCATGTTGCGGCGCATTCAAGCAAGCGCCGACGCGATGGCGCGACCGAGGTCCTGCGTGCTCGCACATCCTCCCAGGTCAGGTGTGCGAGGCGCGTCACTGGCTGGATCAAGCGCTGCTTCGACAGCTTTGAGGATGGCATCGTGCGCTGCACGATGGCCAAGGAAGTCGAGCATCAACGCGGCTGACCAGATCTGCCCGATCGGGTTGGCGACGTTGCGCCCGGCAATGTCCGGCGCCGATCCGTGCACAGGCTCGAACAGCGACGGGAAGCGCCGGTCCGGGTTGAGATTCGCAGAGGGCGCAATGCCGATCGTGCCGGTGCAGGCCGGCCCGAGGTCGCTGAGGATGTCGCCGAACAGGTTGCTGGCAACCACCACGTCGAAGTGCTCCGGGCGTTGCACGAAATGTGCCGTGAGGATGTCGATGTGGAACTTGTCGACCGTCACCTCGGGATACTGCTGCGCCATGGACTCGACCCGCTCGTCCCAGTACGGCATGGTGATCGAGATGCCGTTCGATTTGGTGGCGGACGTGAGGCGCTTGCGGGGCCTGGACTGCGCCAGCTCGAACGCGAACTTCAGCACGCGGTCGACACCCGTGCGGGTCATCACCGTTTCCTGGATCACCACCTCGCGCTCGGTGCCCTCGAACATGCGCCCGCCGATGCTCGAATACTCACCTTCGGTGTTCTCCCGCACGATCACCATGTCGATCTCGCCGGGGGCACGCACACCGCCGTCCCGCCGCACCAAAGGCGAGCGGATGCCGGGCATCAGTCGGGCCGGCCGCAGATTCACGTACTGATCGAACTCGCGGCGAAAACGCAGCAGCGAGCCCCACAGCGAGACGTGGTCGGGGATCTTCTGCGGCCACCCGACGGCGCCGAAGAAGATCGCGTCGTGTCCGCCGATCTGGTCCTTCCAGTCGTCCGGCAACATCTTGCCGTGGCGTTCGTAATAGTCCCAGCTCGAAAAACCGAACTCGTCGACCTGCACGTCGATGCCGAAGCGCCGCGCTGCAGCGTCCAGCACGCGCAGCCCCTCGGGCATCACTTCCTTGCCAATGCCGTCGCCGGCGATCGCAGCGATGCGCAGCTTGCCTGGTTGGCTCATCCGTTCACTCCTTGAAGAAGTCATTCATTTCGTCGAGCAGCGCCGTCGGCTGCTCTTCGGCGATGTAGTGGCCGCAGTCCAGTGCGGCGCCCGATACATCCTGGGCACGCTCGCGCCACAGCGCCATCACGTCGAAGCAGGCGGCCACCACGCCGTGCCGCCCCCACAGCACACGCAGCGGCTGTTGCACCTTGCGGGCCGCCGCCACATCGAGCCGGTCGTGCTCGAGATCGATGGACGCGGCGGCGCGATAGTCCTCGCACATCGAGGCCGCCGTTCCGGGGATGGCAATCGCGAGTTCGTACTCTCGCAGCGCGGCTGCGTCGAACACGCCAAGCCCCCCATGGCGCCGTCCCATCAATGCGTGCAGGTAGAACACCGGATCGCTCTCGATCAACCGCTCGGGCAACGGCGCCGGCTGGATCAGGAAGAACCAGTGCCAATAGGCCCTGGCGAACGCGTCGCTTGTGTGCTCGTACATCGCCAGCGTAGGCGCGATGTCGAGCAGCATGAGCCGGCTGACGCGGTGCGGCAGATCGACCGCGAGCCGATGTGCCACCCGGGCGCCGCGATCGTGCGCACACACGTCGTAGCGGTCGAAGCCCAGCCGCCGCATCGCCTCGTCCACGTCGGCCGCCATGCGGCGCTTGCTGTGGTTGACGTGCGCTTCATCGGGGGGCGGGCGGTACGAGTTTCCGTAGCCGGGCAGATCCATCGCCACCACGGTATGCCTTCGCGCCAGGGGTTCGGCCACCCGGTGCCACATCACGTGTGTCTGCGGGTGGCCGTGCAACAGCAGCAGCACCGGCCCCGCCCCACCAATGCGTGCATGCATGTACCGGCCTCCGGGCAGATCGATACGCCGCGTCTCGAACGATTCAAACATGAGCTCGATTCTGCGCTCCGGAGCTTGGCGGAACAATCAATAATCAGGCAAGCAATTACTTCCTGACGGGAAATGATGATCGAACATCAGGAACTGGCTCTCGTGATCCATGTCGCCGAGCAGGGCAGCCTCGCCGCCGCGGCCCGCGTGCTCGACCTCGAACCACCTGCGGTGACCAAGCGGCTCGCGGCACTCGAGGCGCGCCTCGGTGTCCGGCTGTTTCATCGGACCACGCGCCGGCTGTCGCTCACCGACGAAGGTGAGCTGTTCTGCTTGCGCGCCCGCACGCTCATCGCCGGCGTGTCCTCGCTCGAGGCCGAGCTGCAGGAGAACATCGGCGAAGCGCGCGGTCTCATCCGACTGGCATCGTCGTTCGGCTTCGGCCGCCGGTGGGTGGCTCCTGCATTGGCGTCGTTCCAGGCTCAGCATCCACGGGTCGACCTCCAACTGGAACTGGTCGAGCATCTGCCCGACCTCGCAACCGTGGGCTTCGATGCCGCCGTATGGCTGTGGGCACCGAGCCGGGCCACGGTGCTGGCGCGCAAGCTCGCGCCGAACCGCCGGGTGCTGGCAGCAGCGCCGGCCTACCTCGAGCGCGCGGGCATGCCCAGCACGCCGCAGGACCTGACGCAACACGAGTGCCTGGTCGTGCGGGAGCACGAAGCGCGCTACGCAACCTGGAGGCTGACCCCGCTCGACAGGCGCCGGGCCCAGCCGGCGGTGGTGCGGGTACGGGGCAATCTGTCGAGCAACAGCGGCGAAGTGGTCCGCGACTGGGCCCTCGACGGGCGGGGCATCATGCTGCGCTCGCTGTGGGACGTGCACGACCTGCTGCACCAGGGGCGGCTCGTCCACCTGCTGCCGGGCTACGCGATGCTCGACGCCGACGTGCACTGGATCGCGCCGCCCCGCGCCCCTGGCAGCACGGTGCCGCTGCGCCTGAGGCTGCTGCAGGAGCACCTCGCCCGCAGCCTGGCCGACCCGCCGTGGATGAAGCCGATATCGTCAGCGGGCAGCCGGCGCTGAGACCGGCGCACGCACCACAAGCCACACACCGAATGCCGTCAGCGCCATGCCCGCGAGCGTGGGCAGGCCCAGTGGCTCGCCGAACAACACCCACGCCATCGCTGCCGTGCACGGAGGCACGAGGTACAGCAGGCTCGTCACCGAGGTGGCCGCGCCACGCTGGATCAGCAGGTAGAGCAGCGAACTGCCTCCCAGCGTCAGCCCGACGACCGACCACGCCATCGCACCGATGAAATGCGGATGCAACTGGATGGACTCGGCTTCCATTGCGGCCAGCGGCATCGACACCAGCAGCGCCGCCATCAACTGCACGGTGTTGGCAGTGCGGGCATCACAGGGTTGCAGGAAGTGCTTCTGATACAGCGTGCCGATGGTGATCGCCAGCAGTGCAAACACCGCGAGTCCGAGGTTGAGGGTGTTCAGCTCGCCCAACCCCAGCTTGCGCCAGACCACCAGCGCGAGGCCTGCCAGCCCCAGCGACAGCCCCGCCCACTGCCGGCCGGTGACGCGCGCACCAGCATCGCCGCGCGACGTCACCCACACCGCCGTCAGAACGGGCTGCAGCCCGACGATCAATGCGATCGTGCCCGCCCCCATGCCCGCCTTGACCGCGGCCCACACGCCGCCCAGATAGCCGGCGTGCATCAAGGCGCCGGTGATACCGAGGTGCATCCACTGGCCCACCCCTTTCGGCCACGCGGCCCGCGCGAGCCAGATCCACACGAGGAAACACAGGATCGACAACGCATAACGCCAGGACAGGAAGGTCAGTGGCGGTGCGTAAGGCATGCCGTAGCGGGCGACGATGAACCCGGTGCTCCAGATGAGCACGAACACCCATGGCATGGCCCGCACCAGCGCCTTCCGGTCGTTGAACATGTGAGATATCAGGTACAAGAAAGCGGCGCCGGGCGCCGCGGACCCGTCAGCGCGACTTGGCGCGGATCTCGGGCAGGGCCTTCTGCAGGTAATAGACCATCGACCAGATCGTCAGTACCGCGGCGAGGTAGATCAGGCCGGTGCCCCAGATCTTGGTATCGAACACGCCCAGGATCAGCCCGTCGTAGAGCAGGAAGGGAATCGCGACCATCTGCGTCATGGTCTTCAGCTTGCCGAGCATGTGCACGGCCACGCTGCGCGAAGCGCCGATCTGTGCCATCCATTCCCGCAACGCGGAGATCGCGATCTCCCGGCCGATGATGACCAATGCCACCAGCGCGTTCACACGATCGAGTTGCACCAGGATCAGCAACGAGGCACAGACGAGGAACTTGTCGGCCACCGGATCCAGGAAGGCGCCGAACGCCGACGTCTGGTTGAGCTTGCGCGCCAGCCAGCCGTCAAGCCAGTCCGTGGCAGCGAACACGATGAACATCACCGTCGCGATCAGGTTGCGCGTCGGGCCCTCGACCTGCGGCAGGTAGAACACCCCCACGATCAGCGGGATGGCCACGATGCGTGCCCAGGTCAACAACGTGGGGAGATTGAAGAACATGGCGGCCATTGTGGCGCAAGTTGATGACCGCCACGCAGCACCCCTGCTGCGCCGCTCCGGCGCTCAGTCCAGCGACCTGGGCTTGAACTTGCGGTCGTCGCGGAACAGGAACGTTTCCGGGAACTTCCAGGGCTTGGGCAGATGGGCCACGCTGCCGAACGGCCCCGCCCTCCGGACTGCGTCGATCGCCAGTTGGGTCGTGTCCTTGGCCTGCCGTGGGTGCCGCATCACCTCGATCCGGCGCACGCTGCCATCCGCGTTCAGTTCGATCTCGAGTACGGGGATCGCGAGCAGGATGTCGGGCGGCGTGTCCAGATACACGCCCGCGGCATTCGCCTCTGCGAGCCGGTGTCCCACGCGCAGCCGGTATTGCTCCCAGTTGCGGGCCGGAGCTTCGGCCCGGGGGGCCGGTTTTGCGGGTGCGGGCGTCGACGCGGCCGGCCGCGAAGCCTGTGCAGGCGGTGAAGACGGTGGCGGCTTTTGCGCGTCCTGCGCACACCCCCCCATCACGGCGGCCACCGCCACACCGAGCGCGGCCCACCCCCACGACCGCCGCCACGCACACGCGACCCGGCTTTTCTCCGACATGACCGACCCCTCGTCTTTGCGCGCTTCTCAATGGAGCGCGCGGTAGATCTCTTCGGCCAGTTCGCGGGAGATGCCGTCCACCGAGACCAGATCCTCGATGCTCGCGTTGGTCACGCCGCGCAGCCCGCCGAAGCGCTGGAGCAGTCTAGCCCGCTTCTTCGGCCCCACGCCAGGGATGTCCTCCAGCTTGGAGCCGCCAGTGCGAACTGATGCACGCCGCGCGCGCATGCCGGTGATCGCGAAGCGGTGCGCTTCGTCGCGGATCTGCGCCACCAGCATCAGCGCGGCGGAATCCTTGCCGAGGTAAACCTTCTCGCGCCCGTCGGCGAACACCAGCTCCTCCAGGCCCACCTTGCGGCCTTCGCCTTTCTCGACGCCGGCGATCAGGCCCAGGTCGAGGCCCAGCTCCTCGAACACCTCTCGTGCCATCGCCACCTGCCCCTTGCCGCCGTCGACGAGCACCAGATCGGGCAGCCGCGCCTCGCCCTGCTGCGCGGCTTCGGCCAGTTTGGCATAGCGGCGCGTCAGCACCTGCCGCATCGCGGCATAGTCGTCCCCGCCCGTCACTCCCTCGATGTTGTAGCGACGGTACTGCGACGACTGCATCTTGTGCTGCTCGAACACCACGCACGACGCCTGCGTGGCTTCGCCGGCCGTGTGGCTCACGTCGAAACATTCGATGCGGAAGGTGTCGAGGTTCTCGGGAGACAGGTCCAGCGCCTCGACCAGCGCCCGCGTACGGGCCTGCTGCGAGCCCTCCTCGGCGAGCAGGCGTGCCAGCGCGAGCTCGGCCCCCTTCACGGCCATGTCGAGCCACGCGCGGCGCTGCTCGCGCGGCTGGTGCAAGGCCGTGATCTTCAGCCCGCCCTGCTCTGACAAGGCCTCGATCAGCGCCTTGTCCACGGGGTGACTGAGCACCAGCAGCGGCGGCACCGGCGCGTCCAGGTAGTGCTGCGCGATGAAGGCTTCCAGCACCTGCACCTCGACCGGCACGTGCTCGGTCGCCTCTTCCGTGTCTTCGGCCGACAGCGCCGCGGCGTCTTCGACATGCTTGGGGAAATAGGCCCGGTCGCCCAGGTGCCGGCCGCCGCGCACCATCGCCAGGTTCACGCACGCCTTGCCGCCCTGCACCTTGACGGCCAGTACGTCGGCATCCTTGTCGGAGCCGGTATCCACCGCCTGCTGGTGCAGCACGCGGGAGAGCGCGCCCAGCTGGTTGCGAATCTCGGCAGCCTTCTCGAACTCCAGCCGCTCGGCGTGGGCCATCATCTGCGACTGCAAGGTGTCCATCACCTCCTGCTGGCCGCCTTCCAGAAAGCGCACCGCGTTCTCGACGTCACGCGCATAGTCCTCCTGTGCGATCAGCTTCACGCAGGGCCCCGAGCAGCGCTTGATCTGGTACAGCAGGCACGGACGCGTCCGGTTGTTGAACACCGTGTCTTCACACGTGCGGAGCTTGAACACCTTCTGCAGCAGCTGGATCGACTCCTTGACCGCCCACGCGCCCGGGTAAGGGCCGAAGTAGCGGTGCTTCTTGTCGACCGAGCCGCGGTAGTAGGCCATGCGCGGGTAGTCGTGCGACGCGATCTTCAGGTAGGGGTAGCTCTTGTCGTCGCGAAACAGGATGTTGTAGCGCGGGTTGAGCGTCTTGATGAGGTTGTTCTCGAGCAGCAGCGCCTCGGCCTCCGAGCGCACGACCGTCGTTTCCATCCGCTGGATCTTCGACACCATGTGCCCGATGCGCGTGCCGCCATGGTTCTTCTGGAAGTAGCTCGACACCCGCTTCTTCAGGTTGCGGGCCTTGCCCACGTACAGCACGCCCCCATCGGCGTCGAAATAGCGGTACACGCCAGGCAGGCCCGGCAAGGCCGCCACTTCGGCCAGGAGCTTGTCGCGCCCGGGGTCGGGCAAGGGTTCTGCAAGATCGGACATGGCCGAAATTGTGCCGTGCCGGCCAAAGGCGCTGCAGGACAATGGCGCGATGCAATGGGATCTCTTCTGCCGAGTGATCGACAACTACGGCGACATCGGCGTGTGCTGGCGCCTGGCAGCCGATTTGGCCGGCCGGGGCGAACGTGTGCGGCTGTGGGTGGACGACCCGTCCGCGCTGGAGTGGATGGCGCCGGACGGCGCTGCCGGCGTCGAGGTGCACCGCTGGACAGAAAGCGCCTCATTTCCGGAACCGGGCGACGCCGTCGTCGAGGCCTTTGGCTGCGAGCTGCCCGATGCCTTCATCGAGCGGATGGCCCGACGAGGGCCACCACCTGCGTGGATCAACCTCGAATACCTGAGCGCCGAAGACTACGTGGAGCGTTCCCACGGCTTGCTTTCACCTCAGTTCAGCGGTCCCGGCGCCGGCTTGCGCAAGCACTTCTACTACCCCGGCTTCACGGCGCGGACCGGCGGGCTGTTGCGCGAGCCCGGGCTGATCGACGCCCGCAGGGCGTTCGAGCGTGACGCCTGGCTGCAGGCGCGCGGCCTGGCCCGACGCACCGACGAGCAGGTCGTCAGCCTGTTTTGCTACGACAACCCCCGCCTGACGGAGTGGCTCGCCGACCTCACGCAGGCACCCACCCTGCTGCTCGTCACGCCGGGGCTCGCCACCGCACAGCTTGCGCAACTGCTGTCACTCGTGCCGCAGCCCGGTGCCGTCGCCGACTCGGGCTTGCTGCGCGTCGGCTGGCTCGAGCCCCTGCCCCAACCCGAGTTCGACCGCCTGCTGTGGTCGTGCGACGTGAATTTCGTGCGCGGCGAAGATTCGTTCGTGCGCGCGCAGTGGGCCGATCGCCCGTTCGTGTGGCAGATCTACCCGCAAAACGACGGTGCGCATGAGATCAAGCTCGAGGCGTTCCTGCAGCGGTTTCTTGCCGGCGCCGAGCCGGAACTCGCAGCCCGCGTCGCGCACTTGTGGCGTGCCTGGAACGGCATCGAGCCGCACCTCGGCCCCTGGCCGCCCCGCGCGGCCTGGGGCGCACTCGTGACAAGCTGGCGTGAAACGCTGCTCGCCGAGCCGGACCTTACAACCCAGCTGCTCCGCTTCGTAAGGCAAACCAGCTAGAATTGCGGGCTTTGCGCGTTCCTGGGTTCTCGGCTTTACATGCGCCACCGGCCGGTTGCGGCTCGAGGCGGTGCGCTGGTTCCCCAGCCACTGCGATGTCTTTCATCTTGTGCCGGTAGAACGCGCCCACACTTCCGTTACTGGATTCCACACCCCAGACACCCCCAAGAGGGACCGCTATGAAGATTGCACAGGAAATTCGCGCCGGCAACGTGATCATGCAGGGCAAGGACCCGATGGTCGTCCTGAAGACCGAATACAGCCGCGGCGGCCGCAACGCAGCCACCGTGCGCATGAAGCTCAAGAGCCTGCTGAACAACTCGGGCACCGAAGTCGTCTTCAAGGCCGACGACAAGATGGACCAGATCATCCTCGACAAGAAGGAGTGCACCTACTCCTACTTCGCCGATCCGATGTACGTGTTCATGGACGCCGAGTACAACCAGTTCGAGGTCGAGGCCGAGAACATGGGCGACGCCATCAGTTATCTGGAAGACGGCATGGCCGTCGAAGTGGTGTTCTACGAAGGCAAGGCCATCTCGGTCGAACTGCCCACCACCGTGGTGCGCGAAATCACCTGGACGGAACCCGCCGTGAAGGGCGACACCTCCGGCAAGGTACTCAAGCCTGCCAAGATCGCCACCGGCTTCGAGATCCAGGTGCCGATCTTCGTGGCGCAAGGTGACAAGGTCGAAATCGACACCCGCACGCACGAATACAAGAAGCGCGTCTGAACGGCCACGGCCTTCACGCACACGCTGAGCAAGGGCACCATCGGTGCCCTTTTGCTTTGAGGCCTCGACTTCGGTGAAGAGCGAACCGATCCGCCCCGCCCGCATCGACTTCACGCCGGAAGGCGTGCCGTTCGCGCCGGAGTTCGGCGACGTGTATCACACGGCCGCCGGTGCACTGCCGCAGGCGCAGCACGTGTTCCTGGCCGGCAATGGCCTGCCCGACCGGTGGGCCGCTCGCGAGCACTTCACGGTGCTGGAAACCGGGTTCGGCCTCGGCAACAACTTCCTCGCCACCTGGGACGCATGGCGCCGCCACCCCCGGCGTTGCGCCCGGCTGACGTTTCTTTCCATCGAAAAGCACCCCCCGACCCGGGCCGACCTGCAGCGGGTGCATGCGGCCCACGCCCTGCCTGACCTGGTGGCACAACTCGCCGCGCAGTGGCCCGCCCCGACCCCTGATCTGCATCGCCTGAGCTTCGACCGGGGCCGCATCACGCTGCTGCTGGCCTACGGCGACGTGGCGCAATGGCTGCCGCAGCTGTGCGCCTCGGTCGACGCGTTCTTTCTCGACGGGTTCGCCCCCGCGAAAAACGAGGCGATGTGGGAGCCTCGGGTGCTGAAGGCGCTCGGCCGGCTGGCCGCGCCGCAAGCGACGGTGGCCACCTGGAGCGCCGCCCGCACTGTGCGTGACGGCCTGCAGGAAGCCGGATTCGCAGTGGAACGTGCCCCCGGCTTCGGCGGCAAGCGCGACATCACCATCGGCCGGTTTGCCCCGCGCTTCGCGCGACACGACCCCCGTGGCTGGCAAGCCGCGTCGGCACACAAGCATGAAGCGGTGATCGTCGGCGGCGGCCTGGCCGGATGCGCCACCGCTCATGCCCTGTCGGAACTGGGCTGGCGCAGCCTGGTGCTCGATCGGCATGCCCGCCCCGCGCAAGAGGCTTCCGGCAACCCGGGCGGCATGTTCCACGGCATCGTCAACCCGCAGGATGGAGCGCACGCCCGCTTCAACCGGGCCGCTGCGTTGCAACTGCGGGCATCGCTCGAGCCGTTGCGCGAGCGAACGGCCCTGACCGGCGGCTTCGACGGCATGCTTCGCCTGCAAGCGCCCTCGCCCACCGAGCCCCAGGCGCTGGCATCCATGCAACGTGCCATCGATGCCACCGGGCTGCCGCCGGAATACGTGCAGGCGGTGGATACGGCCCAGGCACGTTCGCTCAGCGGCCTGCCATTGACCGGGCCGGCCTGGTTCTACCCTGGGGGCGGGTGGCTGCGTCCCGGCGAGCTGGCGAGCGCGTGGCTGTCCGATGACGCGGTGCAGTGGCGAGGCGGCATCACGGTCGACAAGCTGCTGCCCTGCGACGACGGGTGGCGGCTGCTGGACGCGAGCGGCATCGAGATCGGCCGCGGAGCCGTCGTCGTGCTGGCCAACGCCAACGACGCGGCACGGCTGCTCTCGCCCCGCCACTGGCCGCTCTCTTCGGTACGTGGGCAGACCACCTGGCTGCCCGCCCAGGCAGCCGGCGTACTGAGCCCGCGGCGGCCGGTGGCAGGCGCGGGCTATGTGCTCCCCGCGCACGACGGCCTCGTGCTGTGCGGTGCAACGACGCTGCATCACGATCCAGACCCGGAGGTGAGAGCCTCCGACCACCAGCACAACCTGGCGCAGTTCGAGCGCCTCACCGGTTCGAGACCGGTGATCGACATGTCGCAGTTGCAAGGCCGCGTCGGCTGGCGCTGCGTCACCGACGACCGCTTGCCGGTGATCGGACCAGCTCCCGATGAATGCGCCCTGGATCACCCGGGCGAACGGCTGGACCACCCTCGTTTCGTGCCCCGCCGCGCGGGCCTGTACGTGTACACGGGGTTGGGCTCCCGCGGCATCACGTGGTCGCTGCTGGGAGCGCGCGTGCTTGCTTCATGGGTGGCCGGCACGCCGTGCCCGGTCGGCGCGGATCTGCGCGAGGCGATCGATGTCGCCCGCTTCGTCAGCCGTGCCGCGCGTCGCGGATCGAAGGGCTGACTGCCGACGCAAGATCGTCGCGGATCCGGCCCACCACCGTGGCCCCTGCGGTCACCAGTCCCGCCGCAGCCCAGAACAGGAACGCTGGCCCCACCAGCGCACCCGCGGCACCGAACAGCAGCGGCATCGCGGTGCTCGACACATTGATGGCCATCATCCGCAAACCCAGCGCCTGGCCATGGCGGTGCGATGGCGTGACCTGGTGCAACGCCGACATCACCATCGGCTGCACCGATCCCAGCGCGGCACCGAGCAGCACCGAGCACGCGCCCATCGCCCAGGCCTGCTCCGTGAAGGGGTAGATGCCGAACAGCAAGGCGGTGGCCAGCATCGCGGCCAGCAGCACCTGCGACTCCTGCACGCGGTGCGCCACCAAGGGAATGACCAGCCGCACCACGGCTGCCGCGATCGAAAAGGCGCCCAGAATGGAGCCGATCGCCGAGGCGCTCAGATCGCGCCCGTGTCCGAGCACCGGCACCAGGAAGGTGTGCACGTCCCAGCACGTCGAAAGCGTCCAGTTGACGACGAGCAGACGCCGCAACGGCGCAAACCGCAGTAGATCGAGTGCAGCGTAGACCGACCCCTTCGCGTGGTCGGCAGCGTCCGGCGACTCCTTCGGTACCTGTCTGGCCCACCAGATGGTGGCAAGCGGCAGCAGCGCAAGAAACGCGAACGCCGCCCGGTAACCCCACAGATCGATCAGCACGCCCGAGACGAACGGGCCCATGAAGTTCGAGAACGCCGGCCCCAAGGCCAGCCAGCTGAAGATGCGCTTGAGTTGGGTGGCGTCGCCGGCGCTGCGGCCGGCCGTGCGCTGGATTGCCACCAGCGCGCACGAGGTGCCCCCGCCGGTAAGCAGCGCCGCCACGCACAGTGCCGCATAGTGCTGGAACAGCAGCGCAATGCATGCACCGGTGAACGACAGCGCCACGCCAATCGCCACGGGCCGGTGGTAGCCATGCCGGTCCGCCAGCCGGCCGGCAGGCAGCGACAGCACGACCGGTGCAAGTGCGAACAGCGCCAGCAACACCCCCACGGACCACGCCGTGTGGCCCTGCTCGAGTGCCAGCAGCGGGGCCGCCATGCGCGTGCCGGCCATGCAGGCATGCAGACAGACCTGGCCGCCGATCAATGCAATCAGCGGGCGCGGCATCATGGGCGACCTCAGACGTTCATGGCGGCAGCGCGTGCCACGCGGCGACCCGGCACCGCGAGCAGCGAGGCACCCGGCCGTCGCATCATTCCCGCTCCTCGGCCGGCAAGTCCTGGGGCAACAAGCCGGCAGCTTCCGGCTCGGGCAATGCCTCGACCGTCTTGAGCGCCCGGCTCATCTGGCGTGTGCGCACCTCGGCCTTGTCGAGCGTGTTGAGCATCGTCTGCGTCTGGTCCTTCACCTTCGCAAGCACGTCGCCGAACTTCGCAAACTCCGTCTTCACGGCGCCCAGCACCTTCCAGACTTCGGACGAACGCCGCTCGAGTGCCAGTGTGCGGAAGCCCATCTGCAGGCTGTTCAGCATGGCGAGCAAGGTGGTCGGGCCGGCCAGCGACACGCGGTGCTCGCGCTGCAGCGCCTCGACGAGCCCCGGGCGACGGAGCAACTCGGCGTACAAGCCCTCGGTGGGCACGAACAGCACCGCGAAATCCGTCGTGTGAGGAGGTGCCAGGTACTTGGCGCAGATGGTGCGGGCCTCGTCGCGGATGCGCATCTCCAGCGCCTTGGCGGCCAGTTCGGCGCCGTCGCGGTCGGCACGCTCCTGTGCCTCGAGCAACCGCTCGTAGTCTTCGCGCGGGAACTTCGCATCCAGCGGCAACCACACGGGCGTGCCATCGTCACCCTTACCGGGCAGGCGGATCGCGAACTCGACCCGCTCGCGGCTGCCCGGCACGGTGGCCACGTTCACCGCGTACTGCTCCGGTGTGAACACCTGTTCGAGCAAGGCCGCGAGTTGTGTCTCGCCGAACACGCCACGGGTCTTGACGTTCGTCAGCACGCGCTTCAGATCACCCACGCCTTGCGCAAGCGTCTGCATCTCGCCCAGGCCGCGGTGCACCTGTTCCAGCCGCTCGGCCACCTGCTTGAAGCTCTCACCGAGACGCTGCTCGAGCGTGGCATGCAGCTTCTCGTCCACGGTCTGGCGCATCTGCTCCAGCTTCTTCTCGTTGTCGGCGGCCAGCGCCGCCAGCTTCTGCTCGACCGTCGTACGGACTTCCAGCAGGCGGCGCTCGTTCGCATCCGACAGCGCGCGCAGCTGTTCGCTTTGCGCATCGGCAAAGCGTTTCAAGGCGGCGTCCTGCGCTTCACGCGCGGATTGCGACTGCGCCGTGAGCGCGCCCGTGGAGGCACGCAAGGTGTCGGCCACCATCTGCTGCATCGCGGCAAGTTGGGTGCGGAAGCTGTCGATCTGCTCGTTCTGCGTGCGCGCCACGTCGCCCTGCTGGGTGAGCAACGCCTGCTGGAAGTTGGTCAGCGTGCCACCCAGCTCCTGCCGCGTGCCCTGGCTCGTGCGCCCGAGTTCGTCGCGCAGCTCGCGCTCCAGCCGGGCGAGCCCGTCCATCTGTGCGCGCAGTGTCGATTGCAGGTCTTCGGACGAAGCGGCACTCGTACGCGCGCGCAGGCTCCAGGCCAGCCACAACAGCAAAAGCAGATTGGCCGCGCCCAGCGTGGCCAGCCAGAAATCGATCGTCATGCGGCGATTGTGGCAGGGCCGCAGTGCCCCTGCCGCGTGTCGCTCAACCTCTCGGCAGCACCTCGGGATTCAGCGGCGAAGGCGGTTTGCCAGCCTGCGGCCCACGGCCCAGCCCGGCGATGAGATTGTCGGCGGCAAGATTGGCCATTGCCAGCCGGGTGCGAACGGTCGCGCTCGCGATGTGCGGCGTGAGCACGACGTTGGGGACGTCCAGCAGCGCTCGGTGCACCTCGGGCTCCCCTTCGAACACGTCGAGCCCGGCCGCCGCAATGCGGCGCTCGGCCAGCGCTTCGGCGAGCGCTGCGTCGTCCACGATGCCTCCGCGAGCAATGTTGACGAGCGTTGCCGTGCGCTTCATCAACGCGATCTCCGCGCGCCCGATCGCGTGATGGCTTTGCGGGGAATACGGCAGCACCAGCATCAGGTGGTCGGCTTCCCGCAGCAGCTCTTCCTTGCCCACATAGCGTGCGTTCAAGGCAGACTCCACCTCGGGTGTCAGGCGGCTGCGGTTGTGATAGATCACCTGCATCCCAAAACCAAGCGCCGCGCGCCGTGCAATGGCTTGCCCGATGCGGCCCATGCCAAGCACCCCCAGGGTGGTGCCGTGCACGTCACGCCCCATCAGCATGTCGAACGACCAGTTGTTCCATCGGCCGCTGCGCAGGAAGCGCTCCGCCTCGGTGACCCGCCGCGCCGTTGCCAGCAGCAAGGCCATGCCGAAGTCGGCGGTGGTTTCGGTCAGCACGTCGGGTGTGTTGGTGCACAGCACGCCGCGGGCCGTGCAGGCGGGCACGTCGATGTTGTTGAAACCGACCGCCATGTTGGCAACCACCTTGAGTCCGGGGCACGCGTCGAGCACGGCGGCATCGACGCGGTTGGTCGGTGTCAGATAGATGCCCTGCTTGCCTTGCAGCTTCGCAACCAGCTCCTGCTGAGTCCACACCCGTTCGTCTTCGTTGACCTCGACCTCGAAATGCTCACGCAACCGCTCGACGACTTGAGGAAACACCTTGCGCGCCACCAATACTGCGGGCTTCATGCGACTGTCTCCGGATGATGGGCCGCTTCAGAGCAGCCAGATGAATGTGGTAACGGCGAACAACGGCAACAGGATACCGAACGACCAGGCCATGTAGCCGAAGAAGCTCGGCATGCGGATGTCCCGGTCTTCCGCAATCGCCTTCACCATCAGATTGGGTGCATTGCCGATGTAGGTGTTGGCGCCCATGAAGACCGCGCCGGCCGAGATGGCTGCAAGCACCGGCGCGAGCGTGGTCATCAGCACCTCGGGGTCGCCGCCGGCAAGGTTGAAGAAGACCAGGTAGGTCGGCGCGTTGTCGAGGAAGGACGAAAGCACGCCCGTTGCCCAGAAGTACATCGCCGGGATGGGCTGGCCGTCCGGCCCCGTCACCATGTGCACGATGGGCGCGAACGGGCCGTTGGCACCCGCCTTGAGCATGGCCAGCACCGGGATGATGGTGAGGAAGATGCCGGCGAACAGCTTGGCCACCTCGGCCATCGGCGCCCAGCCGAACTGATTCTGCTCGCGCGCGGCGCGCGGCGTGACGACCAGCGAGATGAAAGTGATGGCCACCAGTGCAGCATCGCGCACGATCTGGGGCAAGCCGACGGTCGTGCCGAACACGTCGTATTCGATGCCCGGGTTCCACACGCCGCTCATCAGCACGAGGCCGACCACTGCGACGAGCAACGCGAAGTTGATCTTGCCCTCGATACCGAAGCGCGGGTTGTCGTCGGGCGTGGGATCTTGCGGCAGCACACCTTCCTTGCGGTAGTAGTAGGTGTCGATCGCAAAGAAGATCACGAGCAATGCGACGACGAGAAACAGCGTCTCCGGAAAGATCGCCTTCGCGGTCCAGAAGAAATCGACGCCCTTGAGGAAGCCGAGAAAGAGCGGCGGATCACCCAACGGGGTGAGCGAGCCGCCGATGTTGGAGACGATGAAGATGAAGAACACGATCACGTGGGCCACGTGCTTGCGGTTGTCGTTCGCGCGAATCAGCGGGCGGATCAACAGCATCGAGGCGCCGGTCGTGCCCATCACGCTGGCAAGGCACGCGCCGATGGCCATCAACCCCGCGTTCAACGCCGGGCTGCCGTGCAGGTTGCCCCGCACGAAGATGCCCCCGGCGACAGTGAACAGCGCGGTGAGCAGGATGATGAACGGGATGTATTCGGCCAGCATCGCGTGCACCAGCCCGGCACCGGCGGCCGGCAGCCCGAACACTGCCGCAAATGGCAGCAGGAAGGCCAGGGCCCACGCCGCCGAGACCTTCCCGTAGTGGTGGTGCCAGAAGAACGGTGCGACCAACGGCATCACCGCAATCGACAACAGGATGCCGGCGAACGGCACGGCCCACAGCACCGACAGCGCCGCACCATCCACCTCGGCCGCCTGGGCCAAGCCCGGCGCCAACAGCCCCATGCACACCAAAGCCGCCCAGCGCGGCACGCGTTTCATCATCATCAACTCTCGAATCAAGAAGGAATGGGGGTAGACGCAGAGCCGCAGGGTCAGGCAGCCGCTTGCACGAGCACGACGTGCACGCGGTAGGGGCCGTGTGCGCCGAGCACGATGGTCTGTTCGATATCGCCAGTGCGCGAAGGACCGGACACCGTGTTGAAGCCGCGCGGGATCTCCCCCAGCTCCGTACGCATCAGGTCGAATGCATCTTCCTGATAGGCCACGATGCGATGCGCGTCCAGCAGCACGACGTGAGTTTCCGGCAGCAGGTGAGCCATCGCCCAGGTCGAGGGGCTGGTGGCAAACACGAGAGAACCGGTTTCGGCCACGGCGCAGAAGCAGCCGGTCAGGCTGACCAGATCGTCGTCGACCGGGGGCCGATACTCGACCTCCAGGCCCGCCGAGTGCCAAGGTAGTGGCTTCAGCGTCTCATGCGCGACGGCGCGCAATGGCAAGGAGAGTGATGAGAGGTAGCGCCCGATCGCGGCCGGCGCGTCAGCCCAGGTCGGAACATCGTCCAGGGTACTCTGCATGCGCAGCGCCATCTCGCGGAACTTGGCAACGCGGTCAGGGCCGGTGTCGGGCAGTGGTCCGCGCGTGCGTCGCGCCGCCCACTCCTGCGCCTCGCGTTGCTCGGCAGGCTTCAAGGCGTCGTCCCGGGCTTGTTGTCGTCGGATGCGAGCCAGGATGCGTTCACGAGCGAGAGAGGTCTCCATGCGGGGCGATTATAGAAATCGCTCCCTTACGCCCAGCTTCACGCGGCATGCGGCTGCCCCCAGGAAAACCCGATCAACCGCCGCCTCCCTTGAGGCGGGAGCGGATCTTCGGTTCGTACTGCCGCCATGCCGGGTTGCGCGCTGCCGTCCGCAGTCCTGCAGCCTCCAGCCGAACGCGCAAGGCCAGCAGCCGACGCTCCACCGCTTCGCGCCGTTCGCCCTCCGACTGCGCCCACTCGCACTGCGCATCGCGCAACTCCTTCAGCAAGCGGATCTCGTCCGGCACATGGCCTGAGTTTTTCAGTACCCGCATTGCCGCTCGCTGCTCCAGCGGCACCAGCCGGTCGTCGTCCAACTGCAGCGGGCGGCCCTCGCCGGGCAGCCCGGAAAGCTCGCCTGCGGCCACGGCTCGGGCAATTCGCTCCTCGGCCACCCAATCCATTGCCGACATCGCCATGGCTACTCCAAAAAGGTGGTGAACCCTTCGACCGGGGCCCGCTCGGTGATGAGGCGGTTCTCGACAGCATCCGGGTCGGCATGGCCGAGCGACATGCCGCACACCAGCATCTCGCTCGCAGGTGCGCCGAGGTGCTCCAGGATGATGCGGTGAAACTGCGTGAAGGCCGCTTGGGGGCAGGTATCGAGTCCGCGGGCGCGGGCCGCGATCATGATGTTCTGGAGGAACATGCCGTAGTCGAGCCAGCTGCCCTGCTCCATCACGCGATCGATCGTGAACATCAGACCTACGGGTGCATCGAAGAAGCGGTAGTTGCGGCCGTGCTGCTCGTGCATGCGAGCCTTGTCGCCCTTCGCAATCCCGAGCAGCCCGTAAAGATCCCACCCGATTTTGCGGCGGCGGTCGATGTAGGGCGTCACCCACTCGCGAGGGTAATACGCATACTCTTCCTCGTGGGTTGCCGCAATGGCCGGGTCGTCGTATGCCGACAGGATCTTCTGCGTCAGTGCGAGCTTGGAGGCGCCCGTCAGCACGTACACCTTCCAGGGCTGCGTGTTGGTGCCGGAAGGCGCTCGCGAAGCGATACGCAGAATGTCCTCGATCACGCCTCTCGGTACAGCGGTTGGCAAGAATGCGCGGATCGAGCGCCGCGAGGCGATGGCAGCATCCACAGCGGCGACGCAGGACGGGGATGGGTCGGTCATCGGAGCTTCTCCAGAGCGCGTACCAGAGGGGTGGGCAACACGGTGGGACGACGCGTGGCCCGGTCGACATAGACATGCACGAAATGCCCTCGTGCCGCAGTCTGGGGCTCGCCTTGCGCAAACAGCCCCACCTCGTACCGCACGCTCGACGAGCCAAGGTGCGCCACGCGCAGGCCGGCCTCCACGGTCTGCGGGAAGGCAAGCGGTGCGAAATAGTTGCATTGCGTCTCGATCACGAGCCCGATCACGTCGCTTGCGTGGATATCCAGCGCGCCCTCCGCTATCAGGTACTGGTTGACCACCGTGTCGAAGTAGCTGTAGTAGATGACGTTGTTGACGTGGCCGTACACGTCGTTGTCCATCCAGCGGGTCGTGATCGGAAGAAAGTGGCGGTAGGCGCCGCGCGCCTCAGGCAGAAGTCGGGACATGGGTTCTGCGGGTGCTCCATTGGTGTTGACAGGTGGCAGCAATCGCCAGGGTGCGCTGCTGGATCTCGACGGTTTCCTGGATCACCCGGCCATAACCGCCCGCCATCGTGACGACGACCGGGATCCCACGTTGCCGCGCAGCAGCGAGCACGCGGCGATCCCTTTCCGCAAGCCCTTCGCGGCTCAGCTTCAATCGCCCGAGCCGGTCGCCCTCGTACGGATCGGCGCCAGCCAGGTAGAAGATCAACCCCGGCGCCTGCTCGGCATGCCGCTCCCAGAGGGTCAGCAGGGCATCGTCGAGCGCCGCCAGATAGGGCTCGTCGGTGCAGCCATCGGGAAGCTCCACATCGAGGTCGCTCGCTTCCTTGCGGAAGGGAAAGTTGCGAGCCCCGTGCAGGCTGAGCGTGAACACGGTGGGGTCATCGCGAAAGATAGCGGCCGTGCCGTTGCCCTGGTGGACATCGAGGTCGATCACCGCCACTCGCAGCAAGGAACGGTGGCGTCGATGCCATTCGGCCTGCATCAAGCGGGCGGCCACGGCCACGTCGTTGAAAACGCAGTAACCGCTGCCCTTGTCGGCATAGGCGTGGTGCGTCCCTCCGGCAAGATTGGCGCCGATGCCTTCGTCCAGAGCCGACCGCGCGGCCGCAATGGTCGCGCCAACCGAGCGCCGCGAGCGCTCCACCATGCGCTCCGACCACGGGAACCCGATCTCCCGTTGTTGCTCGGCAGTGAGCCAGCCTTCCATCACGGCACTGACATACCGGGGCTCGTGGGCCAGCGCCAGTTCACCGTCGGTCGCCGCGGGTGCCGGGCAGAGCCGGACCTGCGGCAGATCCCGGGCCACGCCATCCCGCAACAAGGCGTACTTGGCCATTGGAAAGCGGTGCCCCTCGGGCAGCGGCAGCACGAACTGATCTGAGTAATAAGCACGCACCCGGCCATTGTGGCCGCAAGCGCAACCGTCATGCGTCACGCGCGCGTCATGGCCCCGCAGCAAACTTCGAACCCGAACCGGGCCGGAGCCCAGCTTCTAGGCGGCACGCCCTAAATTGCTGCAATGCAACAAAAAGGACTTGCAACACCGAAAGCAGCCCCTATACTTTCACTCATGCTGCAGCGCAACATGAATGCAGCTTTCCCCAACCCGCCACTGGAGGTTACTGAACCATGCTGACCGCTGAACAACTGATCGCTGCCCAAAAAACCAATGTCGAGACCCTGTTCGGTCTGACGCAGAAGGCCTTTGAAGGCGTGGAAAAGCTTGTCGAGCTGAACGTGCAGGTCGCCAAGGCCTCGCTGGACGAAGCTGCCGAGCATGCTCAAGCGGTGCTGTCGGTGAAGGACGCCCAGGAACTGCTGGCCCTGCAAGCCGGCCTGCTGCAGCCCAGCGCCGAAAAGGCCGCCGCCTACAGCCGCCATGTCTATGACATCGCTGCCGCCACCAACGCCGAAGTTGGCAAGGTTGCCGAAGCCCAACTGGCTGAAGCGCAGCGCAAGTTCATGGCTGTGGTCGACACCGCCGTCAAGAACGCGCCGGCCGGCAGCGAGAACGCCGTTGCCCTGGTGAAGTCGGCCGTCGCCGCTGCTAACAACGCCTTCGAAAGCGTCCACAAGGCTGCGAAGCAAGCCGCCGACGTGGCCGAAGCCAACTTCCAGGCCGTGACCAACACCGCGGTGAAGGCCACACAAGCCGCCAAGCCCAAGCGCGCGGCCGCCGCCTGAGTAAATATGTGTGTCGGGGTTGAACTTCTCGGTTGAATCCCGATCTTGAGAGCTACCGTGTTTTCACGGTCTCCCTGAAAGGTTGTCTCCTCGGTACCTCTCGAAACCCTCCTTTCAAGGTACCTTCGGCCCGATGGCTTGCCATCGGGCCCTTTTCTTTTCCGGCGCCGTTCAGCGGGTCTTCGCTGCGATCTTCGCTTTCAGGTCCGCCAGTGCTGCCTGTGCCGCTTCCCGCCCCGCCTGTATCGCCTTGCCACGCGCTGCGAAGTCCGAGCCGGCCACGCCGGGCAGCTTGGGTGACAGAACAACGTCTGCGTCGCGCAGTTCCAGCTGGTTGATGCTCCGCCCCATGATCGCGAAGGTCTGCAGCAGCATCCGCATGGCATCGCCCACCGGGTTGCCTTCGGGCGCGGAAGAAATGTCGACCGCGATCACGAGGTCCGCCCCCATCTGACGCGCATAACGCACCGGTACCGGTGAGACAAGACCACCGTCGACGTACTCGCGGCCATTGATGCGCACCGGTTGGAACACTGCCGGGACTGCACTGGACGCCCGCACGGCGATGCCGGTGTCGCCACGCTGGAACAGGACTCCCTGCCCGTTGCCAAGATCGGTTGCCACGATGCCGAGCGGTACCTTCATCTGCTCGATCAGCTTGCCCCCGGTATGCTGGCTGACGTAGCGGGCCAACGCCTCGCCGCGGATCACCCCCCGGAAGGGAAACGACCAGTCGGTGATCATCAGCTCGTCCATGCTGTCGGCCAGCGAGACCAGCTCCCGGCCGCTCTTGCCCGACGCATAGAGTGCGGCCACGAGGCTCCCCGCGGATGTGCCGGCCACCAGATCGGGCTTGATGCCGTTTTCCTCGAGAACCTGCAACACGCCGATGTGAGCGAACCCGCGTGCAGCGCCGCCGCCCAGGGCAATGCCTATACGGGGCGGTTTGGGTGCCGCGGCCGGCAGACCAGGCACTTCCGGGGTCACCGGCGGCTGTTGAGGAGGTGTCTGGCAGGCAGCCAGAACGATGGCGGCGGCCACCGCCGCCATCCGGCGACTGCCGCGGCGGAGCAGAACGAGGGTGCACAACATGGCCGAAATTCTATCGAGCGGTCGTTGAAGGCCTCTTTTAATAACGATATTCGATAACCAACAAACGAAACTGTAGTTCTCTTTTATATAGAGCCCTTCTACAGTCGCCGTTCAGCCTCCGCCGGCGTGCCGTCGGCGTGGGCCCAAACCAAGGACTTTCATGGATTGGCTTGCGGTTATCAGCGGTTTCGGAGTTGGCGCCATCGTCGGCATGACGGGTGTGGGCGGCGGCTCGCTGATGACGCCTTTGCTGATCTCCGTCTTCAAGCTCAACCCGGCCGTGGCCATCGGCACCGACCTCTGGTTTGCTGCCATCACCAAGACCTCCGGGTCCATCGCACACCACCGTCACGGTCAGGTCGACTACCGCATCACGGGGCTGATGCTGTTGGGCAGCATTCCTGCCGCAGTCGTCACCATTGCGCTGATGCACTACACCGGTGTGACGAAGGGCTGGGCGAGCGCACTCACCTTCTCACTCGGTATCGCGCTGCTGCTGACGGCCGTGACCGTCGCCTACAAGCAAGCCTGGCACTCGCTGGCGCTGCGCCTGCAACGCTGGCTGCCGGAGCACCGCAAGCCGGCGCTCACGGTGCTCGCCGGCCTGATCCTCGGCGTGCTGGTGTCGCTCAGCTCGATCGGCGCAGGCGCCATCGGGGCCACACTCATCCTGTTCCTCTATCCCCAGCTCGAAACCCGTCGCCTCGTCGGCACCGACATCGCCCATGCAGTGCCGCTGACGCTGGTGGCGGGCATCGGCCATGCCACGCTTGGCCACGTCGACTGGGGCTTGCTGGTCGCCCTGCTGCTCGGGTCCATTCCCGGCATCTGGCTCGGCGCGCAGCTCACCCGCAAAATGCCCGACCGCCTCGTGCGCGCGCTTCTGTGCGTGTCGCTCGTGACGGCAGGACTAAAGGTCATCCACTGAAGAACCCACGATGTATCAATACACCGAGTTCGACAAGCAGTTCGTCAAGCAGCGCGCGGCGCAATTCCGCGATCAACTCGAGCGCTGGCAGCGCGGGGAACTCTCCGATGAGGCGCTGCTGCCGTTGCGTCTGCAGAATGGCTGGTACATCCAGCGCTACGCCCCCATGGCCCGCATTGCGGTGCCTTACGGCGAAATCAGCAGTGCGCAGTTGAGCGTGCTGGCCCGCATTGCGCGCGAGTACGACCGGCCGACCCCGGAGTTGCTGGCCCATGCCCAGGCGACCCAGGATGCGCTCCAGGCGGCTCAGCCGGGCCTGAAGCTGGCCCCCCCGCCCCTGAAGTACGGCTACGGTCACTTCACCACGCGCACCAATGTGCAGTTCAACTGGATCCCCATCACGAAGGCCGCCGAGGTGATGGAGCTGCTCGCCAGCGTGAACATGCATGGCATCCAGACCAGCGGTAACGCCATCCGCAACATCACCTGCGAGGCCGATGCCGGCATCGCCGAGGACACGATCCTCGACGTGCGCCCGTTCGCCGAGATCGCGCGCCAATGGAGCACGTTGCATCCCGAGTTCGCCTTCCTGCCGCGCAAGTTCAAGATCGCCTTCAATGGCTCCGCCGAGGACCGCGCCGCCACCGGCTGGTACGACATCGGCGTGCAGGCCGTGCGCTCGGACGACGGCCAGGTGGGCTTCACCGTGAAGGTGGGTGGTGGCATGGGCCGCACCCCCATCATCGGCAGCGTGGTGCGCGAGTTCCTGCCCTGGCACCAGCTGCTCAACTACTTCGAGGCCATCATCCGCGTGTACAACGGCTACGGCCGCCGCGACAACAAGTGGAAGGCACGCATCAAGATCCTCGTCAAGGCCGAGGGCCAGCGCTTCGTCGACGCGGTCGAGGCCGAGTACAAGGCGATCGTCGAGCAGGACGGCGCCCCCCACACCATCACCCAGGCGGAACTCGACCGGGTACAGGCGTGCTTCGTGGTCCCCGAGCTCAAGCCGGCCAACCTGCCGTCGAAGGTCGACACCCAAGGGCAGCTCTACCAGCGCTGGCTGCGGCAGAACGTGCGCGGCCACCGGCTGGCCGGTCTGAAGACGGTGACCCTGTCGTTCAAGCGCGTGGGTTTTGCGCCCGGTGATGCCGATGCCGACACGCTGGACGCCCTGGCTCGCGTGGCCGATCAGTTCAGTGCCGGCGAGGCCCGCCTGACGCACGAACAGAACCTGATGCTGCCGTGGGTGCATGAAAGCGATCTGCCGGCCCTGTACGAGACCGCGCGCGCGTTGGGCCTGGCACAACCCAACATCGGGCTGCTGACCGACATGATCGCCTGCCCGGGCGGCGACTTCTGCTCGCTGGCCAACGCGCGCTCGCTGCCCATTGCCGCGGCGATCACCGAGCGCTACCAGGATCTCGACGAGCTGCTGGACCTCGGGCCGATCGATCTGCACATGAGCGGCTGCATCAATTCCTGCGGCCACCATCACAGCGGGCACATCGGCATCCTGGGCGTCGACAAGGACGGCATGGAGTGGTATCAGATCACGCTGGGCGGCTCTGACGGCGCCGACATTTCCGGGCCGGCGCTGGCCGGCAAGGTGGTGGGCCCGTCCTTCCGTGCCGACGAGGTGCCCGACGCGATCGAAGCGGTGCTGCGCGTCTATCGCGAGCTGCGCAAGCCGGGCGAGTACTTCATCGACACGCTGCGCCGCGTGGGCCACGACCCCTTCAAGGCCGCCGCCAACGGCGCCCGCCACGCGCGCGCCGAGGCGCTGGCGACACAAGAATGACTTGCAGGCAACCCCACGAGACTACAGACATGAAGATCTTTGCCGCCAACGCCATTCCTGCAGACGGCGCTCAAGTCAAGACGCTACGGGTTCCCAACGACGTCGAGCTGGCCGATCTGGCGCGCAGCGGTGCGCTCCAGGACGCGGACCGCATCGAACTGGACTTTCCCAAGTTCACCGACGGCCGTGCCTTCAGCCAGGCTGTGCTGCTGCGCCGTCGATACGGCTTCAAAGGCGAGATCCGCGCCACCGGCGACGTGCTGATCGACCAGTTGCTGCAGATGCAGCGCTGCGGTTTCGATTCCGCCGTTCTGCGCGAGGGCCAGGATCCGGACACCGCGCGACGCCAACTCGATCGCTTCAACGGCTTCTACCAGGGCGATGCGCTGCATCCGGCTCCGCTGTTCGCGCGGAGGGCCGCATGAGCCACCCGGGTATGTCGCTGCTCGGCGCAGCGGCTGCGCCGCAGAAGGCCACGCAGTTGTACGACCGGCCGAGCGCGGACTACGACGACAAGCTGCGCGAAACCGCCGAGCTGCTACGCCGCGTCGCGGCCGAAGGCGGGATAACGCAGGCGAGCAGCCTGGGTGCCGAGGATGTGGTGATCACGCATCTCATCAACGCACTGGGCCTGGACATCCCGGTCTTCGTGCTCGAAACCGGCGCCCTGCACCACGAAACACTGGCGCTGCTTGAACGCACACAGGCCAGCTCGCGCGCACCCGTCAAGGTCTACCGCCCGCAGACCGAAGCCGTGATCCACTTCGTGCGCACCCACGGACAGGACGCGATGTATCGCAGCATCGAGCTGCGCAAGGCCTGCTGCGGCATCCGCAAGATGGAGCCTTTGGGACGCGCACTGGCCGACCAGCGCGGCTGGATCACGGGCCTGCGGCGGGAACAGTCTCAGGCGCGCGCCGACGTGGCGCTGGTCGACACCAGCGAAGTGGCGAGCAAAGGCCTGACCAAATACAACCCGCTGGCCAACTGGACCTGGGGCGACGTCTGGCACTACATCGCCAGCGAGGGCGTGGACTACAACCCGCTGCACGACCGGTTCTACCCGAGCATCGGCTGCGCCCCGTGCACCCGAGGCATCGCCCTGGGCGAGGACTTCCGTGCCGGGCGCTGGTGGTGGGAGGACGAGAACGCCAAGGAATGCGGACTGCACGTCAAGGATGACCAGCCCGCCGTATCGATGATTGGAGCCCGAGCATGAACGCCCCCGTGAGCGTCGAAAAGCTGTTGCCGGAACTGGACCGCCGGCACCTGGACTGGCTGGAAGAGGAAGCGATCTTCATCCTGCGTGAAACCGCGGCCGCCTTCGAGCGCCCTGCGTTGTTGTTCTCGGGCGGCAAGGACTCGTGCGTCGTGCTGCGCCTGGCCGAGAAGGCCTTCAAGAACAGCCAGGGCAACGGCGAGTTCAAGGGTCGCCTGCCCTTCCCGCTGCTGCATGTGGACACGGGCCACAACTTCCCGGAGGTGATCGAGTTCCGCGATCGCCGTGTTGCCGAGATGGGCGAGCGCCTCGTCGTGGGCCACCTTGAAGATTCGATCAAGCGCGGCACGATCCGCCTGTCGCATCCGCTCGAATCGCGCAATGGGCATCAGACCGTGACGCTGCTCGAAGCCATCGAGGAACACCGCTTCGACGTGCTGATCGGCGGCGCCCGTCGCGACGAGGAGAAGGCCCGCGCGAAGGAGCGCATCTTCTCGCACCGCGACAGCTTCGGTCAGTGGCAGCCCAAGGAGCAGCGACCCGAACTGTGGACGCTGTTCAACACGCGCATCAAGCCGGGCGAGCACATGCGTGCCTTCCCGATCAGCAACTGGACCGAGCTCGACGTGTGGCTCTACATCGCCCGCGAGAACATCCCGCTGCCGAACCTCTATTACAAGCACGACCGTCAGGTGGTGCGCCGCAAGGGTCTGCTGGTGCCGGTGACCGACGTGACGCCGGTCCAGGCGGGCGAAACCGTCGAAACCGCGCAGGTGCGCTTCCGCACCGTCGGCGACATGACCTGCACCTGCCCGGTGGAAAGCGATGCGGCCACGCCGGCGGAGATCGTCGCCGAGACGCTGACCGTCACCGTGAGCGAGCGCGGCGCCACCCGCATGGACGACCGCACCTCGGACGCTTCGATGGAGCGCCGCAAGAAGGAAGGGTATTTCTGATGTCTCTGGAAAACACACCCCACCGCGCCCTGCGCTTCCTGACGGCAGGCAGCGTCGATGACGGCAAGAGCACGCTGATCGGGCGCCTGCTGTTCGACAGCCGCGCCATCCTCGCCGACCAGCTCGACACGCTGGAAAAGCGCGCAGCCGGTCAGCCCATCGACCTGTCGTTGCTGACCGACGGCCTGGAGGCCGAGCGCGAGCAAGGCATCACCATCGACGTGGCGTACCGCTACTTCGCGACCAAGCACCGCAAGTTCATCATCGCCGACGCGCCAGGCCACGAGCAGTACACCCGCAACATGGTGACGGCGGCCGCGGGCAGCGATGCCGCCGTGGTGCTGGTCGACATCACCAAGCTCGACACCAGCACGAGACCCGTTGCGTTGCTGCCGCAAACGCGCCGCCACGCCTTGCTGGCGCACCTGCTGCGCGTGCCGAGCATCGTGTTTGCCATCAACAAGCTCGACGCGATCGATCAGCCGCAGCCGGCTTTCGAGGCCGTGCGCGATGCGTTGCTCGGCTTTGCAGAACAGGCAGGCATCGCGGTCGCCGGCATCATTCCGGTTTCGGCGCTGCGCGGCGACAACGTGACGCAACCCCTCGACGCCGCCTGGTACAACGGCCCGTCGCTGCTGCAACTGCTCGAATCGCTGCCAACGACGCAGGAACGCGACACCGGCAACCTGCTGATTCCCGTGCAATACGTTGCCCGCGAAGGCGAAGGCACCGGCAACCAGCCACGCACGCTGTGGGGTCGCATCGCGCACGGGCGGGTCAAGGCTGGCGACCAGGTGCAGCTGTTCCCGAGCGGGGAAGTGGCCACCGTGGCCGAAGTGCGCCGCGCCGGCGAGGTGGTCGACAGCTGCGCCGCCGGTGAATCCGCCGGCATCGTGCTCGACCGCCAGCTCGACGTGTCGCGCGGCGATTGGATCGCCACGCCGCAGTCGGTGAAGGACAGCAACCGCTTCTCCGCCACGCTGGCCTGGCTCGACACCGAACCCGCCGTCGTCGGCCGCAAATACTGGGTGCGCCATGGCAACCGCTGGGTGCAGGCGCGCATCGCCAGCATCGAGAGCCGTCTCGACATCCACACGCTGGAAGCCACCGACACGCACGAACTTGCCGTCAACGACATCGGTCACGTGGTCGTCGAGACGCAGCAGCCGTTGCCGGTGGAAGCCTACGAGGACAACCGCGTCGGCGGTGCCTTGATCATCGTCGACCCCGCCAGCAACCGCACCAGTGGCGCGCTGCTGGTGAAGGCGGCTCTCTGATCGAGCCAAGGCCATGGGCAAGGTCGCATTCATCGGTGCAGGGCCGGGCGCGGCGGACCTGATCACGCTGCGCGGCGCACGCCTGCTGGGCCAGGCGGACGTGGTGCTGTTCGACGCGCTGACGGATCCGGCCCTGCGCGAACTGGCACCGCACGCGCGGTGGATCCACGTCGGCAAGCGCGGCTTTCGTGACAGCACCGGGCAGGCAGCGATCAATGCGCTGATCGTCCGGCATGCCCGCGCAGCGAGCCTGGTGGTGCGCCTCAAGGGAGGAGACCCCAGCATCTTCGGTCGCCTGGAAGAGGAACTCGAAGCGGTGGCCGAAGCGGGGCTGGAGGCCGAAGTTGTTCCGGGCGTGACCGCGGCGCTGGCGGCGGCTGCCGGCACCCGCCGCCCCCTCACCCGGCGTGGCAGCGGCCGCAGCGTGAGCTTGACGACGGCCATGACGCGCACCGGCGAGTTGCAGGCGAGCCGCACGGCCGATACCGAAGTCTTCTACATGGCGGGCAAGCAGTTGGGCGCCCTTTCGCGCCGGCTGCGCGAAAGTGGATGGGCCGAAGACACGCCGGCCAGCGTGATTTCGCGCGCAGGATGGCCGGATCAACTGCACAGCGAACACACGGTCAGCCAGTTGGCGCAAGCCAGCGTGCTGCACGCCGGCCGCCCCACGGTGGTGGTCGTCGGCGCGGGCGCCAGGGCGGTGACCGCGCAATCGCTGCCACGCGAGGGAGCATCCGGCGTCGACAGCGAGGACATTGCGCAGCGTCAAGCCCTCGGGCAAACCCTGAAGCCATAAAATCACCCGTTCGGTGCACGAGCGCGACGGCTCACCGCCGCGTGGTATCGCCTTCGAATTGCACGTACACAACAAACTGTCAACCACACGAGACTGCCACCATGACCCACGTAGTGACCGAGGCCTGCATCCGCTGCAAGTACACCGACTGTGTCGACGTCTGCCCGGTGGACTGCTTCCGCGAAGGCCCGAACTTCCTGGCCATCGATCCCGACGAGTGCATCGACTGTGCGGTATGCATCCCCGAGTGCCCGGTCAACGCCATCCTCCCCGAGGAAGACGTGCCCGGCAACCAGCAGCACTTCATTCAGCTGAATGCTGAACTCGCCAAGCAGTGGCCGAGCATCACGAAGCGCAAGGAAGCGCTGCCCGACGCCGACGAGTGGAAGGACAAGACGGACAAGCTCTCCCAGTTGGTCCGCTGAGTTGAAGCGGAGGCTCCGATGGAAGTTGAACAAGGCGTGATCGAAACCGACGCCGTCATCGTCGGAGCTGGCCCGGTGGGGTTGTTCCAGGTGTTCGAACTCGGGCTCCTGGAGATCAAGGCCCACATCATCGACTCGCTCGCCTACCCCGGCGGACAGTGCATCGAGCTGTACCCCGACAAGCCCATCTACGACATTCCAGCCGTGCCCGTTTGCACCGGCAAGGAACTGACCGACAACCTGCTCAAGCAGATCGAGCCCTTCGGGGCGACCTTCCATCTGGGTCAGGAGGTGTCGGTCGTCGAGAAGCAGGCGGATGGCCGCTTCCGCGTCGAAACCTCCAAGGGCACCCGCTTCCTGACGCGCACGGTCTTCATTGCGGCAGGCGTCGGCGCTTTCCAGCCACGTCTGCTCAAGGTGGAAGGCATCGACAAGTACGACGGCTCGCAACTCTTCTACCGCGTAAAGGACCCGGCACAGTTCGCCGGCAAGAACCTCGTGATCGTCGGTGGTGGAGACTCCGCGTTGGACTGGACGCTGAACTTCGCGCAGGAAGGCCCCAACAAGGCCGAGAGCGTCATCCTGATCCACCGCCGCGATGGCTTCCGGGGCGCGCCCGCTTCGGTGGCCCGGATGCGCGAGTTGTGCGAGGCCATGGAGATGCAGTTCGTCGTCGGCCAGATCAGCGGCATCGAGGAAGCGAACGGCAAGCTCACGGGTGTGAAGGTCACCGGCAGCGACGGCGTGACGCGGGTGGTACCGCTCGATGTGCTGCTCGTCTTTTTCGGCCTGAGCCCCAAGCTCGGCCCGATCGCCGAATGGGGACTGGAACTCGAACGCAAGCAGATCCTCGTCGATACCGAGAAGTTCGAGACCAGCATTCCGGGCATCTTCGCGGTGGGCGACATCAACACTTATGCCGGCAAGAAGAAACTGATCCTTTCCGGCTTCCATGAGGCCGCACTGGCCGCCTTCGGTGCGGCGCCCTACGTCTTCCCCGACAGGCGCATCCACCTGCAGTACACGACGACCAGCCCGAAGCTGCACAAGGTGCTGGGCGTCGAAACGCCGACATTCGACGATTGATCACGCCAACACTTGCGATCCGTTTGAAAAGCAGCATATAATGCGAGGCTCTGTTCCCCGATAGCTCAGTCGGTAGAGCGCCGGACTGTTAATCCGTAGGTCCCTGGTTCGAGCCCAGGTCGGGGAGCCAAAAAATCGAAGGGCCTCGCAGCAATGCGAGGCCCTTTTGTTTTGCGCGCAAGCTGCAGCAAAAAGGGGCGGCCGCAGCCGCCCGTTTTCGTATCGCCGCACAGCCAGGGCGGGCAACCAGTAACGCGGTCAGTAACGCGGCCCGTACACCGGCATAGCCTGCCCCAATTCGTATGCGCCTGCGTCGGGCGCCGCGCCGGAGAAGCCATCGTTCACGTTCGGAATGCGAGTGCCGGCGTTGACCGCGGGCGCATCCGACTTCAGCCGCAGGTCCGGGGTGTTGTATGCGGTCATCGGAGACGACGGATAGGCCACCGACGCCGCGAAACCCGACAGCCCGATCTGCTGCGCGTTCTTCTCGCTCGTGGCACTGCGCATGTTGGCAAGGCTCGAGAAGCGGGTCGCCCCCATCTGCCCGGTGAACCCGCCTGCCGTGGAGCCGAACGCATCGTGATTGGCCGACGAGTTCGACGTGTCGAGGTCGACGAGCGACGCCACCTTGCCGGTGCCGCTGCTGTAGCCTGCATACGTGCCGCCCGGGCCACCGATGAAGAGGTTGTTGCGGAAGGCCGCACGCCGCACCGGAGCACCGGCATATACGCCCAGGGCGTCGCCGTTCTTCACCACGGTGTTGTGCATGATCACGTCACCGACGCTGCCGTTGTTCAGCTTGAACGCCGACAGCACGATGTTGTACATGACGTTGCGCAGGAAGTAGGTGGGCCCGCCGAGGCTCGGCTGCGATGAGATGCCCTGGAACGCGTTGGTGATGCGGTTGCGCATCACCCGGCAGTTGTGGAAGCAGAAATCGGCTTCGATCGCATCGTCCGCGCCGTTGCGCAGGTCGTTGTTCATGATGTCGATGCTGTACTGATCGACGGCCTCTGACGCTTCGAGCAGCGAGATGTTGTCGCGGAAGCCCGTGACCCGGTTGCTGCGCACCACGTGGCCCGGGCCGGTGATCAGGATGCCCTCGCCGATGTTGTTCCCGTTGACCCCCATCGACGATTCGCGCCACACGGTCTTGCCGTTGATCACGTTGTCGGCGATGTAGCTGTTCTCCGAGCGCAGGTAGTGCACGATGCCGTCGGAACTGGTGTTGATGGTCGAGCGCGTCACGGCCACGTGCTTGGTGCGGTTGAGGCGGATGCGACCATTCACCGTCAGGCCGGTCAGGTAGACGTAGCCCTGATCGAACATGTCGATGTTGCCGTTGATGACCGCGCCGCCGCTGGAGCGGATCACGATCGGCTTGCCTGCGACACCGCTCTTGACCCAGTTGAAGCCGTTGTAGGTGCCGGCGCCAAGCTGCAGGATGTCACCTGGCTGGGCGCCCGCGGCCACGCTTGCAAAGTTCGCCGGCGTGACCGACTTCACCGGTGCATTGGCCATCGGCGCCGGCACGGCGCGCGTGCGGGCGGTCACGGTCTTCGTGGTCGAGCCGCCGTCGGGGTCCGACAGCGACAGCTCGATTTGGTAGGTGGTGTTGGGTTGCAGGTCGAGCAGGCTGCCCGAGTGGCGGTTGCTCCACGAGAACCCGGCGTTGCTGCCCGCGGGCACGCGGCGCAGTGCCATGCCTTCCTTCCATGCGCTGCTGCCGACCGGCCGGAAACGCACCTTCACCACGCCGTTGAGGTTGGCGTCACCGCTGATCGCCCATTCGACCGCCATGTTCTGCACCGTCGGGAACGGCACCGTGATCGAACCAGGCACGGTCGCATTGGCCGTGCTGACCGCAGCCAGCATTTCCCGCTCGGCCGACGGCGCGGGTACTTCACCACTGAACTCGGCGTCCTTCGGTGCATAGGCCGCTAGCGGGTTGTCGGGCTGGACCGCCTCCGCCTCGCCTTCCTCGGCGACCTCCGTGTCAGCGTCAGCAACGCTCGACATCGCATCGTCTGTGCCACCACCACCGCATGCGGCGAGGGCAAGAACCAGCGCATAACAAGACAAACGGGCAACAGAAAGCGAAGGCCCGCCCAAGGGCCGCTCCAAAGAGGACATCAAAAAAATCCCAACGACGTTTAGTGGATGACGCGGAACACTGACGGCTCCGTCGTGCGTATGGTGAGTCCGGCATTCAGGCCGTCTCGCGGAAGCCAGCGAATTGTTGGTGCTGACAAGTGCGCCTGGTAAGCAATCGCAAGACGATCGAGGCTGTTGCTGGAGAAGCGATGCAGCGGGTTACAGACAGGTTGCACCGCTCTCAATTCGCGATGATTTGTTCCGTGCAAAAGTGCCGGTCGCCTATTGCCCGCGGCAGCGATCGGGTGGGCGCACGACGATGGGCCCATTCATT
The DNA here is from genome assembly GCF_946480305.1 of uncultured Caldimonas sp. The sequence goes on along the minus strand of NZ_CAMLJQ010000006.1, from coordinate 143,569 downwards.
GCAACGTGATGGAGCCAAAGTGGCTATCGGTGCACCGCGCCGGTCTGGGCCAAATGGCTCCCATGTGCGAGCGGCAATTGGAACTTCCGGCAGGCGCTGACCCGGCATACAGTGCGCCGACACATGAAGGTTCCACCGTTCACCCCGCTGCCGCGCGAGCAGCGCTCCCAGCAGTGCTCCAGGAGCACGTCGTGTCGATCCTCCAGGCTTCAAACGTGATCCTTCACGGCGGAAGCGAGCAGGCGACGGTTGCGACCAGCGTGCAGCAACAACTCGACGATGTGGACGACGTACAAAGGGCAGCGCTGGCTGCCGGCCGCGGCACCCGCCCATGCGAGGGATACGTGAAGCGGCGGTCATGCGATGACATGTGGAGCGCGATGTGAAGCGGGAAACGTCTCTTGGTCGCCAGCTCGGCACGGGCATCGCGCTGCTGTGCGCGCTGCTGCTCGGCATTGCCGGCCTGCTCGCGTGGCAGATGCTCGCAGCGCAGCAGGCGCTTCAAGACGTCGTCCACAGCAATATGGAACGGACGGACCAGGCCACGCTGATGATGCAGAAGCTCAACGACGTCGCTGTCTCCGTGCGCAACATGGCCCTGCTGCAGACCGACCAGGAGCTCAACGCCGAAATGAAGCTGCTGCAGGACGCGCAGGCGTCCTACCTGGACGCCGAAAGGAAGCTGCAGGAGCTGGTCGTCAACCAGGGCGCACAACCCGAAGAACTGGCGTTGCTCGAAAAGATCGGCGCGAGCCGCAGGGCCACCGATCCTCACATCGTGCAAGCATCCAAGCTCGGGATGGACGGCGCGATGCCGGAAGCGTCGATGGTGATCAGCGGACAGATCCAGCCGGTGCAACGCGAATGGCGCAAACAGGTCGACAGCCTGATCCGGCTGGAGAACCAGCGCAGCGAACGCGCGTACCGCAACACCGAGGAACGCCTGCAGGTGACTTTCGTCGTCCTCGCGCTCTGCGCGGCGGGCGCCGTCGGGCTGGCCGTCTTCATCGCGGTGCGGCTCACACGGTCCATCACCGTTCCCATCGCAGTCGCAGTCCAGGTCGCGGAACGCGTGGCTGAAGGCGACCTGACGTCGAGCGTGCCGGTCGAGCGGACGGACGAGATCGGGCGGCTGCAGCAGGCCATCCAGCGCATGCAGGAGCGACTCAGCGACATCGTCGGGTCCATCCGCGAAGCGACCGACCAGATGACGGTCGCCTCGCGCGAGATCGCCGCCGGCAACCAGGATCTGTCGGTGCGCACCGAGGAAGCAGCGGCCAACCTGCAGCGCACTGCGTCGTCGATGGAGCACATCACCCTCACCGTGCAGCAATCCGACGAAGCCGCACGCCAGGCCACCCAGCTTGCCGCTGCAGCATCCGATGTCGCGATGAAGGGTGGGAACGTCGTCGCCCAGGTTGTGTCGACGATGGAGGGCATCAACACGTCGTCCCGCAAGATCTCCGACATCATCGGCGTGGTCGACGGCATCGCCTTCCAGACCAACATCCTGGCGCTCAATGCTGCGGTGGAGGCCGCGCGGGCCGGCGAACAAGGCCGCGGCTTTGCCGTGGTGGCCGCGGAAGTGCGAGGCCTGGCGCAACGCTCCGCCGAGGCAGCCAAGGAGATCAAGGCGCTCATCCGCAACTCCGTCGAGCAGGTGAACAACGGCTCGACGCTGGTGCAGAGGGCGGGCTCCACGATGACGGAGATCGTGACCAGCGTGCAACGGGTCACCGGCATCCTGACGGAGATCTCGGCCTCCGCGGCACAGCAGAGCCAGGGCATCGGCGAGATCAACCACGCCGTGGCGCACCTGGAGCAGACGACCCAGCAGAACGCGGCACTGGTGGAGGAATCGGCCGCGGCGGCCGAAAGCCTGCAGAAGCAGGCCGTGCATCTGGCCCAGCTCGTCAGCACCTTCCAGCTGCCTTCGGCGACCGGCACCTCTGACGGGGACGATGTCGATATCCCGGCGCCGGCCCCTGCCGGTCAACGCGAAGCTGGCGCGCCCGAGGCAGCTGCACGCGACGAGAAACAAGAAGAACCGATCCTCACCTTGAATGAGGAAGGCCGCAGGGAGATCTAGCCGGCACCACCCGTTTGCAGCTTGGTGCCAGGGCGGTGCGGATCGGCCTACTCGTAGGTGAACTCGATCCCAAGGTGCTTCTGGAGCATGGACACGAGAGCAGACGCGCGGAACGGCTTGGCCATGAAGTCGGTCGCGCCGGCTGACAGGGCTCGCCGGATGTCGTCCTGCGACGCACTGGCAGAGATGGCGACGATGGGCACCTTCTGGAAGGACGCCGTGCCGCGCAACTGGCGTATCGCGTCCAGCCCTCCGAGGACCGGCATCAGGTTGTCCATCAGGATCACGTCGGGTTTCACCTCGTCGGCCCGCGCCAGTGCCTGTGCACCGTCTGTCGCATGGACCACCTGGAAGCCGAGCGGTTGCAACACGTCGCTCAGCAGGGCGCGGTTCTCGACGGCGTCATCGACCACCAGCACCTTGCGTCGGGGCCCGGCATAGCCCGTCGGCAGCTTGTCGGCAGGTGCCGGCGCGTGCGCGTCCTTGGTCAGCGGCACCCTCAGTTCAAACCAGAACACGCTGCCCTGTCCCGCAACACTGCTCACCTGGATGTCGCTTCCCATCAAGCGCACCAACTGCCTGCTGATGGCAAGGCCCAGCCCCGTGCCGCCGCGGCGATGCTCCATGTCGCTGACCTGCTGGAAAGGCTGGAAAAGCTGCGCCAGCTGGGAGGAATCCATGCCGATGCCGGTGTCCTCGATCTCGAACAGCAGCGCCACCTCGCCTTCGGCAACCGATGCGGAAGACAAGCGCCTTGCACGCAGCTCCACGCGCCCCGCATCAGTGAACTTGACTGCATTGCCGAGCAGGTTCAGCAACACCTGCCGCAGTCGTTTCTCGTCGGCACGCACCGTCTGGGGAAGCGTCCGGTCGATCGTCAACTCGAACGCGACGCGCTTTTGTTGAGCGCGCACCCCGATGATCTCGCTCACGTCGTCGAGAAAGCGGCGCACGTCCATGTCGGAGGGATACAACTCGAGCTTTCCCGCTTCGACACGGGCCAGATCGAGGATGTCGTCGATCAGAGCGAGCAGGTGGTCGCCGCTCATCTTGATGGTGCGCACGCCGTTGAGCTGACGCTCATCCAGGTTCCTGGCCAGTTCCAGGATCTGCGCGTAGCCGAGGATGGCATTCAAGGGCGTGCGCAGCTCATGGCTCATGTTCGCCAGAAAGTTGCTTTGTGCCCGCTGCGAGGCAAGCGCGTTCTCGCTCGATCGGGCCAGGGCCTGCAGCCAGGCAAAGATCAGCAGGGTGGTGGTAAGTCCGCCCAGAAGCACGACCCACGGCCAACTGCTGTCCACCAGCGACACAGGCCCGTCGTCGCTCGTGAACTGCAGCACCCAGCGCCGCGTCGCCCAATCGACCTGCAGACGCTGCTCGAACCTCGCGTCCTGCAACATCAGTTGCTGGGACAGCAGGTAGCCGTCAGGAAGCTTGCTGTCATAGATGAGGGAGCCCTGCCCGGAGCTTCGACTGCCGGGCTCCGAGACGGCTCCCACGTCATACACCCGCAGGCGCAGCTTCTCGGACGAGTCCCGCAGTGCGTGGTCGAACAGCACCCGGACCTTGAACGCTGCCCCCACCGAACCGAGTACCGCCTTCCAGCGGTCTGCGGGTGTGTCGAGCGACACGCCGGCGCGATAGACCACGACGCGCATCGGCAGCACGTTGGAGTCCAGCTCCCGCGACACCTGCGTGATCGGAATACCGGAGGAGACCAGCTCGCCGGTTTCGACTTGGCGCTCGATCGCAGGACGGCGAGCAGGATCGGCGGTGATGTCGATGCCGACGGTCGACAAGCCGGGCACGACGTTGGGGTAAACATAGTCGATGACGAAGTGGTACGGCAAGTTCTCCGGCGCGCGGATGCGGTACGCCGGCGACATGACGGGCCCCAACCTGCCGCTTTCTCGCAAGCTGCGTTCGAAAGCAGTTCGCTCCTCCTTGCGGACAAAGCGTGCGAACGTCAACGCGGAAAACGCTGGATACCGGGCTCCCAGATCAAGCGTTGTCACATAGCGGTCGAATTCGTCGCTGGTGACTTCCGCCTTCGCGCTGAACAGAGCCTGCAGTCCGCGCACGACCTGCGCGTATGCGCGCAACTCGATTTCGACCCTGTGCTGCGCCTCGGCCGCGACGCGCTCGAACCGGTAGCGGGCTTCACGTTCGCTGACCTGGTCGGCGAATTGGTACGCCGCCCACGACAGCAGCGCACCGGCGGGAAGAATCAGCCACGTCCAGGTGCCCTTGCGGACGGCGCTCGAACGGGGAACCTCGATTGAGACGGTGCCCGATGATGGAGACCGGAACTTCCAAGGCACGCCGTCACCCCGCAACGCCAATACGCTGGCCTGTTCTCATGTGTTGTGCAACCCCCTGCCCCGGCTCGAAGAAGCATACTGCACGCACGGTGGTTCTTCACCCATCGGAAACGTGAACATCGACCAGGCGGTTTGGCCCCCAGACCGGGTGTAGCACCGTCGTTGCCGTCTGAGGGATGGACGCCGAGCCGGGCGTGAAACCGAGCAGCAATGCAACGCAGGCTCACCTCCTCCCGTGCCGAGGCGAAAGCCTGCTCGACCTTGGCGGAATGAAGCTTGCCTTTGGTTTTGTTGCGGGCAGGGATGGGGCCGGCCCGGGAGCTCGCAGCTCTCTCGACTGGATCACCCACTCAACATGCCGCTGCGCAATGCAGGCGCCGACAGAGGTGACACGGCGCCCTCCTTGCGTGGAGGGCGCGGGGACAGGCGGCCCTCGCAGAGCTCGGCCATCACGCGACTCGTCACATCACGAAGCTGCTGAGCCAGCCCGTCTCCATCAGTTGGCGAAGGCATCGGGTAAGTGCGGACGCCCTGGCTGGAATACCGCGCCCACTCGCTGGATGCGTCACGTCCACCCAAGACGACCAAGGGCGCGTCGATGGCGAGGTTCTCGTCGATACACGCCCCCTCGTCGGCCACAAGGTCCGCACGCAGAAGCGGCAAGGTGCATGCAACAGGGTCCTGCAGGTCGGGACAAGCGCCAAATGCGCCAGGGTCGCGCACGAAGGCCGAGAGCAGCGCCCGGTGGGTGAGATGGGCAACACCTGGGCGCGCAACGTGCGGCGCTCGTCCGTGGCCTACAAAACAACGAACAGGGGAAAAACCGGTCAGGTGCTCCACGCGCGCAGCCACCGAGAAGGCGAGTGCGGCGCCCTCCCCGAGGCCCAGGCACGCGTAGCGAACCGATGGCCGCTGTGCCGGCGCATGCCCGATGTCGTCAGCCACCCCGGCGGCGAGCATGTCGGCCAGCAGGGCATGGCTGGTGACGACGGCTCCTCGCAGCGGGCCGACAAACCGGCCCGGGCGGTTCAGCCCCAGCACCTTCACCCCGGAAGGCATGAAAGACGGCCAGGTCGCGAACATCGCCGCGCTGACCCCGGCTGGAGGGAAACAATACAGATGGACAACCTGTTCCGAAAGCTCCATACATCACCCGCTTCTAGCCATGCACGCTTCTCCGTACTCGCAGCCTAGCCTCTGGACCGCCCGACCCTCGGACCCAGGGGCTGTTCACAAGGCAGAGGGTGGTTGCCAGCATGGCTGCCAGGGTGCAGTGCTGCCGCGCCTCAGCGTTGCGCCATGTGAACAGGCCCCGGTGGGAGGCGGTTTTTTGAGCACGGTCCATGCCAACCACCGGACTGGCGCCACGAATCGCGAGCACATTGCGGCGCGCGGCCATCGATGCACCCGGACCACCTGTCGACCCGGCGCGGCCGCGGGCCAGCCGTTGCGTGAAGATAGGCGGAGTCGTGGCAGATTTCACACGCTTCGCCGCGCCGCGGCCCGCCGCAAGGACGGTCGACTCACTTCGGCTCCAGACTCGCAAAACCGTGTGGATATCCACACGCAGACCCCGAGCAAGGTGCGTAAATCCACCCTGCGCCGGGTCCACGGCAAGACCCGCTCGCGGGGGCCGCCCTTCAGGTTGCAGGCGGAGCCGGCCTGAAAGCGCCGCTGGCATGGCATGTGCGTGTGCGGTGAGCTGCCCGCCCGGTCGAAGGAGAAGGCAGTGGCGTGTGTCGCACTCAAAGAGGCGGCACACTCGAAAAGAACTTGGTGAGACAACGAGTGGTCGGAGAGGAGCAGTTGGCCGTGCAAGGCGAGAGCATGGTGCGCACGAGGTCGGCACGTGAACGCATGGCGTTCTCGCGCGTGCCGCGCCGCCATGGCATTGCAGACCTGGTCGCCTGAGCGCTCATGTCCGCGTACTGGAAGCCGCTCCTGTCGGAACTGAAGCAACCCTTGGGGTGGTTCGCCGTGCTTCTCGCCGGTTTCCTGTCTGCCCTGGGGGCGCATGGCTGGGTGCTGGACAAGGGCCACAGGCAGCTCAGTGCCGCAGCCATGCGCCGGGTGGACCTGTACTACGCCGGGTTGGAAAGCGAACTGGGCAAGTACGAATACCTGCCCAGCATCCTCGACCTCCATGAAGACGTCCTCGCTCTGCTGCAGACGGCAGACAAAGGAACGGTCGACGCCGTCAACCGGAAGCTCGAGGTGATCAACCAACGCGCGCAGTCCTCGGCGATCCACGTACTCAGCACGCAGGGTCTGGTGCTGGCTTCCAGCGAATGGGCCGCACCGGACAGCGTGGTGGGGCGCAACCTGTCCTTCAACCCGACGTTTCAGGATGCGTTGCACAAGGGCCAGGGGCGCTTCTACGCGGCTGGCACTTCCCACGGCTCGCCCACCTACTACTACGCTCGGGAGATCGGCGTGGGAGGCAACACGCTGGGCGTGGGCGTGGTGGAGGCCGACCTCGAACGCATAGAGCGCAACTGGTGGCCCGGCTCGGAGCGCACGCTCGTGTTCGATCAGAACGGCGTGGTGATCCTTTCTTCCACCCGGGAATGGAAACACAAGGCGATCCACCGGCTCGCTGCGCATCTGCAGGTGCGCAGCGAGGCGGTCGGCCAGTACGCCAGCCCTGAGCTGCCGCTCCTCGGGCTCGCAGAGTTGGAGTCGCTCGAAGATGGCGGCTCGCTCGTACGCCTTCCGACGCCGACCGGTGAGGGGATGGAAGAGGTGACTTTTCTGGCACGCACCCTCACCCTGGCGCGCACCGGCTGGTCGGTGATGATCCTGGCCGACACCTCCGGCATCCGCGAGAACGCGCGCTATGCAGGGCTCGGCGCTGGTCTGGCCGCGGCCCTCGTGGGGGTGTCGCTGATGCTCCGGCGTGCCAGGCGCGAGGTCATGCGGCAGGAGTCCGCGTCACAGAAGGCACTGGCGCAGGCCTACGAAGAACTCGAACGCCGGGTCGAGGAACGCACCTCCGACCTGCAGCACGCGAACGACGAACTGCGGCACGAGATCTCCGAGCGCCGCCGCGCCGAGCAGGTGCTGCTGGAAACGCAGAACGAACTCGTCCAGGCCGGCAAGCTGGCGACGCTGGGGCAGATGGCGGCGGGCGTGACGCACGAATTGAACCAGCCGCTGCACGCCCTGCGCACCCACTGCAGCAATGCCCTGCAATTGCTGCAGCGACAGCACTTCGACGGCGTGATACGCAACGTCAACGCGGCCATTGGCCTTGCGGATCGCATGGCACGCATCACCCTGCAACTCAAGACCTTTGCCCGTAAGAGCCCGGCGCGCTACGAATCCGTCGTGCTCGGCCGCGCCGTCGGCAACGTCACGGCCCTGCTCGGCAACCGACTGCGCGACGAAGGCGTGGAGGTCCACGTGGACATTCCCGAGAGCCTGCGCGTGATGTGCGATGGCAGCCGGCTGGAGCAGGTGCTCGTCAACCTGTTCGCCAATGCCATGGACGCGATGCGAGGTGCACCCGATGCCAGGATCACCGTCGTGGCGCGCGCGCAGAAGGGGCGCGTCGTGGTGCAGGTTCGAGACAACGGGCCAGGCTTCCCGGAGACCGTGCTGCAACGCCTGTTCGAGCCCTTCTTCACCACCAAGCCGTCGGGCGAAGGACTGGGCCTCGGCCTCGTGATTTCGTCCGACATCGTGCGGGCGTTCGGCAGCCAGTTGCGGGCCCGCAACGCCGAGACGGGCGGAGCACTGTTTGAGTTCGACCTGGAGCATGACGGGAGTGACGCCGATGTTCGAGAACATGAAACTGCTGTTCATTGACGACGACGCGTCAGTGCGGTCCGGAAGCACCGAGGCGCTGGAACTCGCCGGCTTCGACGTCATTCCTTGCGAATCGGCGGAAAAGGCGTGCCGCTACATCACCTTCGGGTTCCGAGGCATCGTCGTGAGCGACGTGCGTCTGCCCGGCATGGACGGCCTCGCCCTGCTCGAGCACGTCAAATCGGTCGACCCGAAGATTCCGGTGATCCTGGTGACTGGCCACGGCGACATCTCGATGGCGGTGCAGGCCATGCACGCAGGCGCGCACGACTTCATCGAGAAGCCTTTCCCGTCGGAGTTGCTGATCGACATCGCCCGGCGCGCGATGGACAACTGCGCGCTGAGGCTCGAGGTGGAGGCCTTGCGCGAGCAGTTGGCGAATCGCCAAGGCCCCGAGGCGCTCCTGCTCGGTTCGTCGTCCGTGATGGAAAACATCCGGCGCCAGATTGCCAACCTGGCCGACACCTCCGCGGACGTACTGATCCATGGCGAGACAGGCACCGGCAAGGAAGTCGTGGCCAAGGCACTGCACTACCAGAGCCGCCGCCGGGATGGGCGGTTCGTTGCACTGAATTGCGGAGGGCTGCCGGAATCGCTGTTCGAGAGCGAGATCTTCGGGCACGAAGCCGGCGCCTTCACCGGCGCCGCCAAACGCAGGATCGGCAAGATCGAACACGCCGACGGAGGAACGCTGCTGCTCGACGAGATCGAGACCATGCCGATGTCGTTCCAGACCAAGCTGCTGCGCGTGCTGCAGGAGCGGACCATCGAGCGCCTGGGCTCGAACCAGGAAGTGCCGATCGACTTTCGCCTGATCGCCGCGACCAAGAACGACCTGAAAGCCATGAGCGATCAACAGGCCTTCCGGCGCGATCTCTACTATCGCCTCAACGTGGCAGTGATCGAGCTGCCTCCACTGCGCGAACGCAGAGAAGACATCCCCATCCTGTTCGAGCACTTTTCGCTGCTGGCTTCCAACCGGTATGGGAGGGAACTGCCGCAGCTCACGCGCGCCCACACGCAGGAACTGATGGTCCACGACTGGCCGGGCAACGTCAGGGAACTGAGAAATGCCGCCGAGCGCTTCGTGCTCGGACTGCCGGTGGGCCATGGATTCGGCAAGGAGCCGGTCGCCCTGTCGCTGGCCGAGCAGGTCGACAGGTTCGAGAAGGCACTGCTCGAACAGGAACTCAAACGCCACAAGGGCCGCGCGCACGCCGTGATGGAAGCGCTCAACATCGCCAAAAAAACCTTCTACGACAAGATGCACAAGCACCGTATCGCGCCCGAGACCTTCCGCGACAACTGAAGAAGCCCGCCGAGGCGACCCCGCCGCCCAATACCGACGCATGGAACACGCACCGCCCCCGCAGAAAGCCGGGGGCGGAGGATCTCTTTTTTTCTGGAGTTGCTGTGAACGCCGCCCTTTTGGCCGAATGGCTCATGGCACAAGGACTCGCGCCTCCTCGCACCCAGCGCGACGGGACGCAGCCCGCCTCATCGCGCCGAGAAGCAGGCCCGGTGAACCGCCGTCTGTTCGACCTCATACGTCAGGCGATTCTGTCCGGCCACCTGCAAGCAGGACAGAAGCTGCCTCCGACCCGGGAGTTGGCCATGGAGCTCTGCCTCGGCCGAAACACGGTGCTGTACGCGTATGAGCGCCTGGAAGACGAGGGCTTCACCGTGTCTCGGGTTGGTAGCGGCACTTACGTGAGCCACACCGTGCCTCATGCCGCAATGGTGCAGTCCGTTGGCCGAACGGATCTCGCCTCTGACGCTGTCCAACGCACGGGACGCGCAGTCCTGTCGCGTCGCGTGCAGGCCTTGCTCGCCGCGGCTGGCCGCGCGGACCACCGGGGCGGCGCCTTCACACCTGGCATTCCGGACACGAGCAGTTTCCCGCGTGCAACCTGGCACCGGCTGATGACCAGAGTCTGGCGCACGGCGTCCGCAGAGCTGATGGACCATGGCAGCCGCGGTGGCTATCCACCGTTGCAACGTGCAATCGCCGAACACTTTCGCCTGGCGCGCGGCGTGCGCTGCGAAGCCGAACAGGTGGTGATCACGCAGGGCGCGCATCATGGGCTCGACCTGTGTGCACGTCTGCTCGCCGACGCTGGTGACCGTGCGTTGATCGAGGATCCGTGCTGCGGGCGGGTCCGCAGCATATTCAGCTCGGCAGGCTTGCACTTGCAACCGGCCCGGGTGGACCGGCAGGGCCTCGATCCGGGCTCATTTGCAGTGAACGATGCGGACGTCGCGCCGAAGCTCGTCTTCGTCACGCCCTCCTGCCAGCACCCCCGCGGCGAGATCATGAGCCTTGCACGCCGTCGAACGCTGATCGAGATGGCACACCGCACCGGCGCATGGATCATCGAGGATGACCGTGACGGCGAATTCCACTACGAAGGACTTCCCTTGCCCTGCTTGCAAGGCCTCGACGCCCACCGGCGTACCGTGTATGTCGGCGGCTTCTCCACCTCGCTCCATCCAGGGTTGAAGATGGGCTTCGTGGTCCTTCCGGCCGAGATGGTCGATCCATTCCAGCGTCTCCAGGCCGAGCTGCACCGCGGAGGACTGCTGATCCATCAGGCCACGCTGGCCGAGTTCATGGCGGATGGCCACTACGCGGCCCACGTGCGGCGAATGCGCAAGATCTACGGGAGACGGCGGGCCCTGCTCGTCTCGGAGCTGAACCGGCAACTGGGCGACGGCGTCCGTGTGGTCGGTGGCCAGGCAGGGCTGCATGTCACGGTCGAACTCACTCACGCCAATGACGCGCTCGTGTCCGATGCGGCGCTCGCCCGTGGCATCGTGGCCCCCTGCCTGTCAAGTTATTACCACGACAGGGCCAGCGCAGTGCATGGTCTGGTGCTTGGCTACGGCTGTGTGCCGGACGACCAGATCCCCATGGCGGTCAGCACGCTGGGCAGCGCGGTCGAGAGCGCGTCGGTGCGCGTGCCGGCCTGATTGGCACCATCGAGAAGTGGCCATTGGCGCTATGCGCAAGCCTCGCCTGGCCACACAATTTTTTGCGCTGCGTGGTCTTGCCGAAGGGGCGCCGTGGGGGAGCTCGAAAGCAGACGCGAGACCGCGCAGCACCCTCCATGCACGCCCCGGGCGTCGTCCCGCAGGACCGCGGCTTGCTGATTTGCCGTGAACGGCCCGCGGGGGCCGGCCAGAGCAGGAGCAAGCCATGACACAAGTGCTCGTGGGCGTGTTCGACCGCAGCGACGGGGCACAGCAGGCACGCCGGGAGTTGATCGAACGGGGCATCGATCCTCAACACATCCAGCTTGCGGCATCCCAGCCACCTCCTTCCGAAGACGACGACGACGTGCGCAGCTCCGTCGAGAAAAGCATGTCGGTACATGCGTCGATCGGCGATCTGTTCCGCTCGTTGTTCGTCGAGTTCGGAGGACCGAGCGACGACGTCGAGTTGTACAACGAGGCGATCCGGCGCGGCAGCATGGTGATGAGCGTGCACGCGCAGGACGACGGCCAGGCCTCGGTGGTGCGCGAGGTGATGGAGCGCCATGGTGTGCAAGAACAGGGCACACCGGGTGTCGATCCCGACCTGTCGGTTTTGGGCGAAGACCCGGGCGATCCGCGGCGCAGGGCCTCTCAAGGGCGAAGGGTACGCGTCTACACGGCCGCGCGCCGCATTGACCGGCATCAATAGGGCCGCCGGTAGAACTCGTAGCGGTGCCGGTTGTCGGTTTCCAGCTGCACGGTGGTCGTCTCGAACGGAGCAAAGACCAGGGGCTCGAAATCCGCCAGTGCCTGGGTGCTGGAGAAGTCGAACGGGCGATAGCGCGAAACATCATTCCAGCCCACGACGAATTCGCCGCCCGGCCGCAGCAGTCGCCACAGGCCCCGGACCGCTGCTTCGACGTCGGCACGTTCGTTCAACCCCCATCCGAACACGCCGTTGAAGACCACGAGGTCGAACTCCCCTGCCGCGAAGTGATCGGCGACAGCGACGACCGAGGCCGTGACGTGGTGGTCACGACTGCCGTACCGCGCCACCCGGGGATCGATGTCGATCGTGGCGTACCGTCGCCCCTCGAGAATCGCTTCGTAGCGCGCCGTGTACCAGTCGACGCCGACGAACAACACGCTGCGCACGTCCGGCCGCGCAGCGTAGTGCGGCAGGATGCTGCGCTCGAGGAGCAGGCGGTCGGCGGTGTCCATCCGAACCTGCAGGCCCAGGCGGCGCCTCAGCCACTGCGATGAAACGCGCCACGCCCACTGCAGCGTCGATGCCTTGCGGGCAGGAGCAGGTCGAGGAACGGCTGCTGCGTCGGACAGATGGACTCGATCGGTCATCCGACCGCACGAGCAAGCAGCGTGCGAACTGCACAAAACAAAAGGCCGGCATGGCCGGCCCTCTGGATGCACGCCGCGTCGGCAGACTTACTTCTTCGCGGCGGCAAAGTTTGCAATGCCGGACTCGATTTCCTTCTTGGCGGCTTCGGGGCCTTCCCAGCCCTTGACCTTCACCCACTTGCCCGCTTCGAGGTCCTTGTAGTGCTCGAAGAAGTGCTGGATCGCCTTCAGGCGCATCTGGTTGATGTCTTCCGGCTTCTTCCAGTGGTCGTAGATCGGCAGGATCTTGGTGGTCGGCACGGCGAGCAGCTTGGCATCGCCGCCGGCCTCGTCTTCCATCTGCAGCATGCCGATCGGCCGGCAGGTCACCACCACGCCAGGGGTCAACGGGAACGGCGTGATGACCAGCACGTCGACCGGATCGCCATCGTCCGACAGCGTCTGCGGCACGTAGCCGTAGTTGCACGGGTAGTGCATGGCAGTGGTCATGAAACGGTCCACGAACAGCGCGCCGGTCTCCTTGTCGACCTCGTACTTGATCGGGTCCGCGTTCATCGGAATCTCGATGACGACGTTGAACTCTTCCGGCGCTTTCTTGCCGGGGGTGACGTTGTGCAGGCTCATGTTGCGTGTGCGATGGTTGGCAAGGGAAAACCCGAAGTGTACCGGCTGTGCTTGCGGCGCCCTGACAAGGCGCGCCGTTTGCCTTAGCGCAGCAACCGCGCGTAAACACCGGTGCAGCGCGATTGCGGCGCCAAAAGGCATCCCGTAGCATGCAGCGGCGACCCAGGCACCAAGACCTGGACGCGTCGATCATTTTCGGATCATCTCGAGGAAGGAGACCGCCTCATGTCCCAATCTTTGGCGCTTTACTTTGCGCTTGCGTGCGGCCTTGCCGCCGTGCTGTACGGCTTCGTGTCGCGCAGCTGGATCCTCAAACAAGAAGCGGGCAACGCCCGCATGCAGGAGATCGCCGCAGCCATCCAGCAAGGGGCAGCAGCCTACCTCGCGCGGCAGTACAAGACGATCGCGATCGTCGGCGTCGTGCTGGCGGTGTTGATCGCGCTGTTCATCGACCCGATCACCGCCGTGGCGTTCGTCGTGGGCGCCGTGCTGTCCGGCGCCTGCGGCTTCATCGGCATGAACGTCTCGGTGCGCGCCAACGTGCGCACCGCGCAGGCGGCCACCAAGGGCATCAATGAGGCCCTGAACGTCGCCTTCAAGGGCGGCGCGATCACCGGCATGCTGGTGGTGGGGCTGGGCCTGCTGGGCGTGAGCCTGTTCTACTGGTTCCTCACCGCCAATGGCGAAACCACGCAGGCCGCCGGCCTCGCGACACAGCTCAAGCCGCTGCTGGGGCTGGCGTTCGGCTCCTCGCTGATCTCGATCTTCGCGCGGCTGGGTGGGGGCATCTTCACGAAGGGGGCCGACGTCGGCGCCGACCTGGTCGGCAAGGTGGAAGCCGGCATCCCGGAGGACGATCCGCGCAACCCGGCGGTGATCGCCGACAACGTGGGTGACAACGTCGGCGACTGCGCCGGCATGGCCGCCGACCTGTTCGAGACCTACGCGGTGACACTCATCGCCACGATGGTGCTCGGCGCCTTGATGATCACCGCCGCCCCCGAGGCGGCGGCTTTGTATCCGCTGGCGCTCGGCGGCTTCTCGATCATCGCGTCGATCATCGGGTGCAGCGTGGTCAAGGCCTCGCCGGGCATGCGCAACGTGATGCCGGCACTGTACAAGGGGCTGATCGTCTCGGGCGTGATCGCGCTGGTGGGCTTCTACTTCATCACCACCTGGGTGGTGCCCGACGACGCCATCTATGCCAGCGGCTCGCAGTTGCGGCTCTTCGGCGCGGCCGTGGTCGGCCTGGTGCTCACGGCCTTGCTGGTGTGGATCACGGAGTACTACACCGGCACCGACTACAGCCCGGTCAAGCACATCGCGCAAGCCTCCACCACCGGACACGGCACCAACATCATTGCCGGCCTCGGCGTCAGCATGAAGAGCACGGCATGGCCGGTGATCTTCGTCTGCGCAGCCATCGTGGTGTCGTTCATGCTCGCCGGCCTGTACGGCATTGCGGTGGCGGCCACCTCGATGCTGAGCCTGGCCGGTATCGTCGTCGCACTCGACGCGTACGGCCCGATCACGGACAACGCAGGTGGCATTGCCGAGATGGCCGAGTTGCCCGACAGCGTGCGCGACATCACCGACCCGCTCGATGCGGTGGGCAACACCACCAAGGCGGTGACCAAGGGCTATGCGATCGGTTCCGCCGGCCTGGCGGCGTTGGTGCTGTTCGCCGACTACACCCACGCACTCGAAGCTCGGGGCCTGAGCATCAGCTTCGATCTGTCGAACCACATGGTGATCGTCGGCCTGTTCATCGGCGGGTTGATCCCCTACCTGTTCGGCGCCATGGCGATGGAAGCGGTGGGCCGCGCGGCGGGCAGCGTGGTCGAGGAAGTGCGCCGTCAGTTCAAGACCATCCCCGGCATCATGGAAGGCACCGGCAAGCCCGAATACGGCACCGCGGTCGACATGCTCACCACTGCCGCCATCAAGGAAATGGTGATCCCCTCGCTGTTGCCCGTGGTAGTGCCGATCCTGGTCGGCTTGCTGCTCGGGCCGGCAGCCCTGGGCGGCCTGCTGATGGGCACCATCGTGACGGGCCTGTTCGTCGCGATCTCGATGTGCACTGGTGGCGGTGCATGGGACAACGCCAAGAAATACATCGAGGAAGGCAACCACGGCGGCAAGGGCAGCGATGCGCACAAGGCCGCGGTGACGGGCGACACGGTCGGCGACCCTTACAAGGACACCGCGGGCCCGGCAGTGAATCCGTTGATCAAGATCATCAACATCGTGGCCTTGCTGATCGTGCCGTTGCTGCCGGGCACGATCGCGACCCAGGCCGAGGCACCGGCCGGGCACTCGACACCGGTGGTGGTACAGGCGCCTGCCTCGCGCTGACCCCCACCCTGCCGGCCAGAAAAAACGCCCGCGATTGCGGGCGTTTTTTTGTTGGCACCGCAGCGATTACCTGCGCGGCGGGGGCACGTCGGTACAGGTGCCGTGCGCGATTTCCGCGGCCATGCCGATGCTCTCGCCGAGCGTCGGGTGCGGGTGGATGGTCTTGCCGATGTCGACCTCGTCCGCCCCCATCTCGATGGCCAGCGCCACTTCGCCGATCATGTCGCCCGCATGCGTGCCGACGATGCCGCCGCCGACGATCTGGTGCGTCTCTTCGTCGAACAGCAGCTTGGTGAAACCTTCGTCGCGGCCGTTGGCAATGGCACGGCCCGAGGCCGTCCAGGGGAACAGGCCCTTCTTGACCTTGCGGCCTTCGGCCTTGGCCTGGTCTTCCGTCAGGCCCACCCACGCGACCTCCGGGTCCGTGTAGGCCACGCTCGGGATGACGCGTGCGTCGAACGCCACCTTTTCACCGGCGGCAGCCTCGGCTGCCACATGCGCCTCGTGCACCGCCTTGTGGGCGAGCATCGGCTGGCCGACGATGTCGCCGATCGCGAAGATGTGCGGCACGTTGGTGCGCATCTGCACGTCCACCGGGATGAACCCACGGTCGGTCACCGACACACCCGCCTTCTCGGCACCGATCTTCTTGCCGTTGGGCACGCGACCCACCGCCTGCAGCACCAGGTCGTACAGCTGTGGTTCCTTCGGCGCGCCCTCGCCTTCGAACTTGACCAGAATCCCGTCCTTGGTCGCTTCCGCGCCGACCGTCTTGGTCTTCAACATGATGTTGTCGAAGCGCGAGGCGTTCATCTTCTGCCACACCCGCACGAGGTCGCGGTCGGCGCCCTGCATCAGGCCGTCGAGCATTTCGACCACATCGAGGCGCGCGCCGAGGGTGGAATACACCGTGCCCATCTCCAAGCCGATGATGCCGCCGCCGACGATGAGCATGCGCTTGGGCGTGCCTCGCAGTTGCAACGCTCCGGTGGAATCGACGATGCGTTCGTCGTTCGGCAGGAACGGCAGGCGCACCGCTTGCGAGCCGGCCGCGATGATGGCCTGCTTGAACTTGATGGTCTGCGTCTTGCCGGTCTTTTCCTGGCCGTCGCCGGTCGTTTCCTCGACCTGCACGTGGTGCGGGTCGACGAAGTTGCCGTAGCCGCGCACCACGGTGACCTTGCGCATCTTGGCCATTGCCGACAGGCCGCCGGTCAGCTTGCCGACCACCTTGCCCTTGTGGGCGCGCAGCTTGTCGAGGTCGACGCTGGGCGAACCGAAGCTCACGCCGAGGTCGGCGAAGTGCTTCACCTCGTCCATCACGGCCGCAACGTGCAGCAACGCTTTCGACGGGATGCAGCCGACGTTCAGGCACACGCCGCCCAGCGTCGCGTAGCGCTCGACCAGCACCACCTTCATGCCGAGGTCGGCCGCGCGGAAGGCCGCCGAATAGCCGCCAGGGCCGGCGCCGAGCACGAGCATGTCGCATTCGAGGTCGGCACCGCCGCCGTAGCTGGCGGCCACCGGTGCCGGCGTTGCCGCAGCCGGCGCGGGTGCCACGGGGGCAGGCGCGGCAGGTGCAGGCGCCGGTGCCGCAGCGGCGGCCCCTTCTGCATCCAACGTCAGGATCACCGAGCCCTGGTTGACGGTATCGCCCACCTTGACCTTCAACTCCTTCACCACGCCGGCGGCGGACGAAGGAATTTCCATCGAGGCCTTGTCGGACTCCACGGTGATCAACGATTGCTCTGCCTTCACCATATCGCCGGGCTTGACCAGCACTTCGATGACACCGACGTCCTTGAAGTCGCCGATGTCAGGCACCTTGATTTCGATCACTGCCACGAAGCGCTCCTTACAGCATCACGCGGCGGAAGTCCGCCAGCACGTTGGCCAGGTAGGTGTTGAAGCGAGCGGCGGAAGCGCCGTCGATCACACGGTGGTCCCAGCTCAAGCTGAGCGGCAGAATGAGGCGCGGCTGGAAGGCCTTGCCGTCCCACACCGGCTTCATGCTCGACTTGCACACACCGAGGATGGCGACTTCCGGCGCGTTGATGATCGGTGTGAAGTAGGTGCCGCCGATGCCACCGAGTGAAGAGATCGAGAAGCAGCCACCGGTCATGTCGGCGGGGCCGAGCTTGCCGTCGCGCGCCTTGGCCGCCAGCTCGCTCATTTCCTTGGCGATCTGAACGATGCCCTTCTTGTCGGCATCCTTGATCACCGGCACCACCAGCCCGTTCGGCGTGTCGGCCGCAAAGCCGATGTGGAAGTACTGCTTGAGCACCAGCGTGTCGCCGTCGAGGCTGGCGTTGAACTCGGGGAACTTCTTCAGCGCCGCAACGCACGCCTTGATCAGGAAGGCCAGCATCGTCACTTTGACGCCGGACTTCTCGTATTCCTTGTTCAGCGTGACGCGGAAGGCTTCCAGCTCGGTGATGTCCGCGTCTTCATGGTTGGTGACGTGCGGGATCATCACCCAGTTGCGGTGCAGGTTCGCGCCGCTGATCTTCTTGATGCGCGACAGATCCTTGCGCTCGACCGGACCGAACTTGGCGAAGTCAACCTGCGGCCAGGGCAACAGGCCCGGCAGACCGGCACCGCCCCCTGCAGCCGCGGCAGGCGCCGCCGACTTCTGTGCCTGCGTCTTGACCTGCCCGGCCATCACGCCCTTGACGAAGTTGCGCACGTCGTCCTGCGTGATGCGACCCTTGAGGCCGGTACCCGGCACTTCATCCAGAGGCACACCCAGCTCGCGCGCCAGCTTGCGAATGCTCGGTGATGCATGCGGCAGCTTGCCCTTGCTGGCGGCCGGCTCGTGGGCCGGCAACGCAGCGGTCGGCGGTGTGCGCTCGACCGGCGGGCTGGCCAGCTCGGCGGGGCTCGCCGCAGCAGCGGGTGTGGCTGCGACCTGCGGTGCAGGAGCAGCCGCTGCCGGCGCCGCGCCTGCGGCGGCCTCCACCACCGCAATCAGGCTGCCCTTCGACACCTTGTCGCCGACCTTGACCTTCAGTTCCTTGATCACGCCGGCATGAGACGACGGGATCTCCATCGAGGCCTTGTCGCTCTCGACGGTGATCAGGGATTGCTCGGCCTTGACCGTCTCGCCAGGCTTGACCAGCACCTCGATCACGGCCACTTCGTCGAAGTCGCCGATGTCCGGCACGACCACGTCGACCGGGCCGCCGGAAGCGGCAGGCGGCGCCGCAGGTGCAGGGCTCGCGGCCGGAGCCGGTGCAGCGGCAGCCGGCGCAGGAGCCTGTGCGGGCGCAGGTGCCGCAGCTGTTGCGCCTTCGCTCTCGACGAGCAGCAGCAGACTGCCTTCACTGACCTTGTCGCCCAGTTTGACCTTCAGCTCCTTCACCACACCCGCGTGCGACGAGGGGATCTCCATCGAAGCCTTGTCGCTCTCGACCGTGATCAGGCTCTGTTCCGCCTTGATCGTGTCCCCAGGCTTGACCAGGAGCTCGATGATCTCGACATCCTTGAAGTCCCCGATGTCGGGGACTTTTACTTCCACCAATGCCATTGCTTGTCCCCGTTCGATTTATGCGTACAGCGGGTTGATCTTCTCGGTGTTGATCCCGTACTTCCGAATCGCCTCGGCGACCTTGGCCATCGGCACGGAGCCTTCATCGGCCAGCGCCTTCAGCGCGGCGACCACGATGTAGTGGCGGTTGACCTCGAAGTGCTCGCGCAGCTTGGAGCGGAAGTCGCTGCGGCCGAAACCGTCAGTGCCGAGTACCTTGTAGGTGCGGCCCTTCGGGATGAAGGCGCGGATCTGGTCCGCATAGCTCTTCATGTAGTCGGTTGAGGCGATGACCGGGCCCTTGTGCTTGTCGAGCTGCTGGGCCACGAACGGAACCCTGGGCGTCTCGGTCGGGTGCAGCAGGTTCCAGCGCTCGCAGTCCTGGCCGTCGCGGCCCAGTTCGTTGAAGCTCGGGCAGCTCCACACGTTGGCCGCCACGCCCCAGTCCTTCTCGAGCAGTTCCTTCGCGAAGATCGATTCGCGCAGGATGGTGCCGGAGCCGAGCAGGTTGACGCGCAGCGTCTTCTTGGAGCCTTCTTCGAGCAGGTACATGCCCTTGATGATCTGCTCTTCGGTGCCGGCTTTCAGGCCCGGGTGCGCGTAGTTCTCGTTGAGCAGTGTCAGGTAATAGAAGACGTTTTCCTGCTTCTCGACCATGCGCTTCAGGCCGTGCTGCATGATCACCGCCACTTCGTGCGCGAAGGTCGGGTCGTAGCTGACGCAGTTCGGGATGGTGCCCGCCAGGATGTGGCTGTGGCCGTCCTCGTGCTGCAGGCCTTCGCCGTTCAGCGTGGTGCGACCGGAGGTGCCCCCGAGCAGGAAGCCGCGTGCCTGCATGTCGCCGGCGGCCCAGGCCAGGTCGCCGATGCGCTGGAAGCCGAACATCGAGTAGTAGACGTAGAACGGGATCATGATGCGGTTGTTCGTCGAGTACGACGTCGCCGCGGCGATCCACGAGCTCATGCCGCCCGCTTCGTTGATGCCTTCCTGCAGGATCTGGCCGGCCTTGTCTTCCTTGTAGTACATGACCTGGTCTTTATCGACCGGCGTGTACTTCTGGCCTTCCGGGTTGTAGATGCCGATCTGACGGAACAGACCTTCCATGCCGAAGGTGCGTGCCTCGTCAACGAGGATGGGCACGACGCGCGGCCCGATGGTCTTGTCGCGCAACAACTGCGTGAGGAAGCGCACGTAGGCCTGGGTCGTGGAGATCTCGCGACCCTCGGCGGTCGGGTCGAGCACGGCCTGGAAGGTGCTGAGATCGGGCACCGGCAGGTGCTCGTCCGCCTTCGGACGGCGCTTCGGCAGGTAGCCGCCCAGTGCCTTGCGGCGCTCGTGCAGGTAGCGCATCTCCGGCGTGTCGTCGGCCGGCTTGTAGAACGGCACCTCGGCGATCTTGTCGTCGGGGATGGGGATGTTGAAGCGGTCGCGGAAGGCGCGGATGTCGTCGTCCGTCAGCTTCTTGGTCTGGTGCGCGGTGTTCTTGCCCTCGCCGCTCTTGCCCATGCCGAAGCCCTTGACGGTCTTGATCAGCAGGACGGTCGGCTGGTCCTTGTGGTTGACTGCGCGGTGGTAGGCCGCGTACACCTTCTGCGGATCGTGGCCGCCGCGCTGCAGGCGCCAGATGTCGTCGTCGCTCAGCTTGGCGACCATCTCCAGCGCCTTCGGGTGGCGGCCAAAGAAGTTCTTGCGCACGAAGGCACCGTCGTTCGCCTTGCAGGCTTGGTAGTCGCCGTCGACCATGTCCATCATGATCTTGCGCAGGATGCCTTCCTTGTCGCGGGCGAGCAGTGGGTCCCAGTAGCTGCCCCACAGCAGCTTGATGACGTTCCAGCCGGCGCCGCGGAACTCGCCTTCGAGCTCCTGCACGATCTTGCCGTTGCCACGCACCGGGCCGTCCAGCCGCTGCAGGTTGCAGTTGATGACGAAGATCAGGTTGTCGAGCTTCTCGCGCGCGGCCAGGCCGATCGCACCCAGGGATTCCGGCTCGTCCATCTCGCCGTCACCGCAGAACACCCAGACCTTGCGGTTGCTGGTGTCGGCAATGCCGCGGGCGTGCAGGTACTTCAGGAAGCGTGCCTGGTAGATCGCCATCAGCGGGCCCAGGCCCATCGAGACGGTCGGGAACTGCCAGAACTCGGGCATCAGCTTCGGGTGCGGGTAGCTGGACAGGCCCTTGCCGTCCACTTCCTGGCGGAAGTTGTTGAGCTGCTCCTCGGTGATGCGGCCTTCCATGTAGGCGCGGGCATAGATGCCGGGGGAGGAATGGCCCTGGATGTAGAGCAGGTCGCCGCCGTGGCCTTCGTGCTCGGCATGCCAGAAGTGGTTGAAGCCGGCGCCGAACATGGTCGCGACCGACGCGAACGACGAAATGTGGCCGCCCAGGTCGCCACCATCGGCGGGGTTCAGGCGGTTGGCGCGCACCACCATCGCCATGGCATTCCAGCGCATGTAGGCGCGCAGGCGCTCTTCGATGTCCAGGTTGCCGGGGCAACGCTCTTCGTCTTCCGGCTCGATCGTGTTGACGTAACCGGTGGTCGCGGAGAACGGCATGTCGATGCCCGATTGGCGGGCATGTTCGAGCAGCTGCTCCAGGAGGAAATGACCGCGTTCGCGGCCTTCGCTTTCGATGACGGCCGCCAGGGCGTCCAGCCATTCACGGGTTTCTTGGGCATCGGCGTCATTCGCCGCGGCGCCCGGGAAGGAATCCGGCACTGCAGACATGAGGTCTCCTCGCATGGTTTAGCTGCGGCGCGCAGTTTGGCACAGAACCGCAGGTTTTCAAATAGCGCGATTCAATTTCATATTGTGAATTCTCATGATCCTCGTCGACTCCGGCGCAGTTGAAGGCCTGCGGGCATCGGAACTGCGCGAGAAGCAGGGTTGCGCACGGGATAATCCGAGCCCTATGCCGACCATCCCCAGCGAGTTTCGTTCCAGTACCCACGAATTGCCACCAAGACCGCGTCGGCTGTTCGGGAAGTGGTGGCGCAGGCAATCGCCGGCCCGCCAGGACAGGTTCGCAACGCTGGGTCCGCTGGTTTCCGTGCTGCTGTTCCTTGCGGCCATCATTGCGGCCTTCTGGTACTTGCGCATCGAAGAGCTGGAGCGCGAGCAGGAGTCGGTCAAGCGCGACACGGAGGTTGCGCAGCAGCAGATCCGCCTGCGGTTGATCGAAAACCAGGAACAACTGGTGCGCGTGGCGCGCGAGATCACCACGCGGGCCATCGACCAGGACGAATTCCTCGGACAGGCGACCACGTTTGCGCGCGAGCGCCCGGAAGTGGTCAGCCTGACCTGGCTCACGGCGGCCCGGTCACCGCGGGTGAGCTATCTGTCGCCCAGCCACACCTTCAACGGCAGCCGCTACGCCGAAAGCACCGAAGCCGCGTCCGCCCCCGTCGCCGGCGGGCCCAAGGTCACCAAGAGCGAGCCGGAATGGGCGTTCGAGGCGGCGCGCGACTTGCGGCAGCCGGTCTATTCGCGCACGTACACCACGGCCAACGGGCTGTACGTGTTCCAGGTGCAGGTACCGCTCATCGACCGCAGTGCCTTCGTCGGCACCGTCGTTGCCGAATACTCCGTGGAGGCGCTGCTGCGCTATTTCGTGCCCACCGAGGTCGCCAACCGGCACGGGATGATGCTGCTGGACACCAACGACCGCGTGCTGGCGAGCACCATTTCGCGGGTGGCGGCCAAGAACGGCGAACGGCCGTCGATCTTTCACGACATTCCGGTGGCCCCCGTGGGCAACGGGCTGATCCTGCGTGGACTGGGCTACCGCACCTCGATCGGCCTGATCAGCAATACGCTGTTCTGGATGGTCACCGCCCTGAGCGCGTTGACCGTCTGGATGCTGCTTGGCACCTGGCGGCACATGCGACGCCGGCTGCAGGTGCAGAGTGCCCTGGTGGCGGAGACGAACTTCCGCCGTGCGATGGAAAACTCCATGCTCACCGGCATGCGGGCGATGGACCTGGAAGGCCGCATCACCTACGTCAACGCCGCATATTGCTCCATGACCGGCTTCTCGGAAAGCGAGCTGATCGGCAAGCTGCCGCCCTTCCCTCACTGGCCACCGGACCGCATGGAAGAAAACCGGCGCCTGTTCGAGCAGGAACTCCAGGGCCGCAGCCCGGCCGGCGGCATCGAGGTGAAGGTGATGCGCAAGGACGGCACGCAGTTCGACGCCCGCATGTACGTCTCACCACTGGTCGACGCCAAGGGCAACCAGACCGGGTGGATGACCTCGATGACCAACATCACCGAGGCCAAGCGCATCCGTGATCAGTTGTCGGCGTCGCATGAGCGCTTCACCACCGTGCTGGAAGGATTGGACGCCGCCGTGTCGGTGCTGTCGGTGCAGCAAAGCGAACTGCTGTTCGCCAACCGCTCCTACCGCCTCTGGTTCGGCGCCGACGCCAAGGGCCATGCCCTGCTGGCCGGCGAGCACCCGACCGAAGTCGACGTGACCCTGCCGGACAGCGACGAAAGCGTCGACAACCTCAGCGGTTTGCCCACCCAGGAGCTGACCGAGACCGGCTCCGATCCGCGCGAGGTCTACATCGAATCGCTGGACAAATGGTTCGACGTGCGCGCGCGCTACCTGCAGTGGACCGACGGCCGCCTCGCGCAGATGCTGATCGCCACGGACGTCACGGCCCGTCGCCGGGCCGAAGAGCAGGCCGCACAGCAAGCCGAAAAAGCCCAGGTGACGAGCCGTCTGGTGACGATGGGCGAAATGGCGTCGTCGGTGGCGCACGAACTGAACCAGCCGCTGACGGCCATCACCAACTACAGCAACGGCATCATCACGCGGGTGAAGGCCGGCAGCATCTCGACCGACGACCTGCTGGCGGCGCTGGAAAAGACCTCCAAGCAGGCTCAGCGAGCCGGCCAGATCATCCATCGCATCCGGGCCTTCGTGAAGCGCAGCGAGCCGCAGCGCCAGCCGGCGCAGGCGCGCGAGATCGTCGAGGACGCGGTGGAGCTGGCGATGATCGAGCTGCGCCGGCGCAACGTCCAGATCCATACCTACGTGGCCCAGCGCCTGCCCTCGCTGATGGTCGACCCGATCCTGATCGAGCAGGTGCTGCTGAACCTGCTGAAGAACGCAGCCGAAGCCATCGACAACGCCAAGCTGCCGCCCTCGCGCCGCAACATCGAGCTGCGGGTGATCCCGCGGCACACGCCGGACGAAGGCGGCGTGATCGAGTTCAGCGTCACTGACAACGGCCCGGGCTTGAAGGAGGAAGTCCTCGGTCGCATGTACGAAGCGTTCTTCTCCACCAAGGCGGACGGGCTGGGCATCGGCCTGAGCCTGTGCCGCTCGATCATCGAGTCTCACCGCGGCCGGATACGGGCCGAGAACTTATACAATGGCCCGAGCGTGGTCGGCTGCCGGTTCTCGTTCACGCTTCCGGTGGACCTCTCCACTCACTCCAACCATTGAGAACCCCCCAATGAGCTTGATCCCCAAGAAAGGCACCGTTTACGTTGTCGACGACGACGAGGCCGTTCGCGACTCGCTGCAATGGTTGCTGGAAGGCAAGGACTACCGGGTCAAATGCTTCGACTCGTCTGAATCCTTCCTCTCGCGCTTCGACCCCCGCGAAGTCGCCTGCCTGATCGCCGACATCCGCATGGACGGCATGAGCGGCCTCGAATTGCAGGACCGCCTGCTCGAGCGCAAATCCCCGCTGCCCATCGTGTTCATCACCGGTCACGGCGACGTCCCGATGGCCGTCAGCACGATGAAAAAGGGCGCGATGGATTTCATCGAGAAGCCCTTCAAGGAAGACGAACTCGTCTCGCTGGTGGAGCGCATGCTGGACCAGGCCCGCTCGCTGTTCTCGCAGCAGCAGGAAGCCGCCAGCCGCGACGCCCTGCTGTCGCGCCTGACCACCCGCGAAGCGCAGGTACTCGACCGCATCGTCGCCGGCCGCCTGAACAAGCAGATCGCCGACGACCTGGGCATCAGCATCAAGACGGTGGAGGCGCACCGCGCCAACATCATGGAAAAGCTCAACGCGAACACCGTGGCCGATCTGCTGAAGATCGCCCTGGGGGCGCAGGCCAAGGCCTGAGCTGCAGTGTCATCTGAAGGCCGCTTTGCGAAGCGGCCTTTTTCGTTTTCGGAACTTCGCATCGGACTTATCGCCATGACAGCCCGCATCATCGACGGCATCGCCGTGTCCAAACAGATTCGCGCCGAGGTGGCCCAACGCGCCGCCGCCCTCACCGCTCGCGGCGTCAAGCCGGGCCTGGCCGTCGTGCTGGTGGGCGACAACCCGGCCTCACAGGTCTACGTGCGCAACAAGGTCAAGGCCTGCCAGGAAAACGGGCTGCACTCGGTGCTCGAACAGTACCCGGCCACAATGACCGAGGCGGAGTTGCTGGCACGCGTCGAGGCGCTGAACGACGACCCGGCCATCCACGGCATCCTCGTACAGCTGCCGCTGCCGGCGCACATCGATGCCCACAAGGTCATCGAGACCATCTCGCCGCTGAAGGACGTGGATGGCTTCCACGTGGCCAGTGCCGGCGCGCTGATGGTCGGGCAGCCCGGCTTCAAGCCCTGCACGCCGTACGGCTGCATGAAGCTGCTCGAATCCATCGGCTGCGATCCGAAGGGCAAGCACGCGGTGGTGATCGGCCGCTCCAACATCGTCGGCAAACCGATGGCGATGCTGCTGCTCCAGGCCAGTGCGACCGTGACGGTGTGCCACAGTGCCACACCTGACCTCGCGTCCTTCACGCGACAGGCCGACATCGTGGTGGCCGCGGTCGGCAAGCGCAACGTCCTGACGGCGGAGATGGTCAAGCCCGGCGCCGTCGTCATCGACGTGGGCATGAACCGCAACGACGAAGGCAAGCTGTGCGGCGACGTGGACTTCGAGGGTGTGTCGAAAGTCGCATCCGCCATCACCCCTGTTCCAGGCGGGGTGGGCCCCATGACCATCACAATGCTGCTGGTCAACACCATTGAATCGGCGGAACGCGCCGCCAGATGACGCCCATGACGACACCGCACGCCAACCCCCTGCTCGACTTCTCCGACCTGCCCCGCTTTGCCGACATCCGGCCGGAGCACGTGAGCCCCGCGATCGACGAATTGCTGAAGGGCGCGGAGGCCGCGCTGGAACAGGTGGTCGGCGACGCGGTGCCGGCCGATTACGACGCGATCTCCGCAGTGCTCGACGTGGCCACCGAACGCCTCGGCCGCGCCTGGGGCGCGGTGGGCCACCTGAACGCGGTCGCGGACAGCCCGGAGCTGCGGGCCGCTTTCAATGAAAACCTGCCGAAAGTCACGGAGTTCTACACCCGGTTGGGCGCCGACGAACGGCTCTACGCGAAATACAAGGCCGTCGCCCACCACCCCGGTGTGAAGAACCTGCCCGCGGCCCGCCAGAAGGTGCTGTCGAACGCAATGCGCGACTTCGTGCTGTCCGGAGCCGAACTGCAAGGTGAGGCCAAGCAGCGCTTTGCCGAGATCCAGGAAAAACAAGCCGAGCTGTCGCAGAAGTTTTCGGAGCACGTGCTCGACGCCACCGACGGCTTCGCCTACTTCGCGGCCGAAAACGAGATGGCCGGCGTGCCGGAGGACGCGAAAGAAGCCGCACGCGCCGCGGCGCAACGCGACGGCAAGGACGGCTACAAGATCACGCTGCAGTTTCCCAGCTACTTCCCGGTGATGCAGTACGGCAGCCACCGGCCCCTGCGCGAGAAGCTCTACACCGCCTACGCGACCCGGGCGTCCGAGTTGGGCCAACCCGAACACGACAACACCTGGGTGATGGCCGAGTTGTTGGCGTTGCGCCAGGAAGAAGCGCGACTGCTCGGCTACCGCAACTTCGCACAGGTATCGCTCGTGCCCAAGATGGCCGAATCGCCCGACCAGGTGATGAGCTTCCTGCGCGACCTCGCGCAGCGCGCCCGCCCCTACGCGGAAAAGGACCTGGCCGAACTGCGCGAGTTTGCCCGCACCGAGCTGGACATGCCCGAGCTGGCCGCCTGGGACATGGCGTACGTGTCAGAAAAGCTCAAGGAGCGCCGCTACGCCTTCAGCGACCAGGAGGTCAAGCAGTACTTCACCGAACCCAAGGTGCTGGAGGGCCTGTTCAGGATCGTCGAAACGCTGTTCGAGGTGTCGATCCGCCGTGACGAGGCCCCGGTGTGGCATCCGAGCGTGCGCTTCTTCCGCATCGAACGCGCCGGCCAGTTGGTCGGGCAGTTCTACCTGGACCCGTATGCCCGCCCCGGCAAGCGCTCGGGCGCCTGGATGGACGACGTGCGCGGCCGCTGGGCCCGCCCCGAAGGCCGTCTGCAGACCCCGGTGGCGCACCTGGTGTGCAATTTCGCCGAGGGCGTGAACGGCAAGCCGGCGCTGCTGACCCACGACAACGTCATCACGCTCTTCCACGAGTTCGGGCATGGCCTGCACCACATGCTGACGCAGGTCAACGAGATCGGCGTGGCCGGCATCTCGGGCGTCGAGTGGGATGCGGTCGAATTGCCCAGCCAGTTCATGGAGAACTTCTGCTGGGAGTGGGACGTGCTCAAGCACATGACGGCGCACGTGGACACCGGGCAACCCCTGCCGCGCGAGCTGTTCGACAAGATGCTGGCGGCGAAGAATTTCCAGAGCGGCATGCAGACGCTGCGACAGATCGAGTTCTCGCTGTTCGACATGCGGCTGCATGCCGAGCCGGGCAGCGAGGCCCGCATCCAGGCGGTGCTCGACGAGGTGCGCAAGGAAGTCGCCGTGCTGATCCCGCCGCCCTTCAACCGCATGCAGCACAGCTTCTCCCATATCTTCGCGGGCGGATACGCCGCCGGCTACTACAGCTACAAATGGGCCGAGGTACTGTCTTCCGACGCCTACGGGGCTTTCGAGGAAGCCGGTGTGCTGAACGTGGAGACCGGCCGCCGATACCGCCAGGAAATCCTCGAAGCCGGCGGCAGCCGCCCGGCGGAGGAGAGCTTCCGTGCATTCCGCGGACGTGAGCCGCGCATCGACGCCCTGTTACGTCATCAGGGCATGGCCTGATAGCATCAGGGCCTTCGACCGACAGAGGGATTCGGCAATGAAGTACGCAGCGCGCTGGGCGCTTCCGATGTCCATGAGCCTGCTGGCGCTGGTGGCCAGCATGCCGGCGCAGGCCTTGTACAAGGTCGTCGGGCCGGACGGCAAGGTGACCTACACCGACCGGCCGCCACCCGACACCACTCGCGCGCAATCGATCGCGCCGTCCGGTGTGGCCGAAGGGGGCAGCTCCCAGCCGCTGCCGTTCGAGCTCCGCCAGACCGTGTCGCGCTATCCGGTCACGCTGTACACCACCTCCGACTGCCAGCCCTGCGATGCAGCACGCTCGATGCTGCGCCAGCGCGGCATTCCATACACAGAGAAAACCGTCACCACCCCGCAGGATGCTCAGGCGTACGCCAAGCTGACCGGCGGCAACGACATGCCGATGATGCAGATCGGCAGCCAGCAGGTGCGAGGCTTCTCATCGGCGGAGTGGGCGTCTTACCTTGACGCGGCCGGTTATCCGAAACAATCGCGGCTGCCCGCCAGCTACAGCTTTGCGCCCGCCACGCCAATGGTTGCCGTGCAGACCGCCCCGGCCGCGGCCCCTGCGCCTACGGCCCGCGCCACGCCGGCCCCTGCCCCTTCCGATGCTGCTCCGCCGCAGCCGGCAGGCAACGCCCCGCCGGGGTTCAAGTTCTGATCTGCATGAAAAAGCCGCCTCGAGAGGGCGGCTTTTTGTTGGCCTATGGCCGCGTCGCTACCAGGTCAGGGTCTTCACGCCATTTGCCGTGCCAAGCAGGCAGACGCTCGCCTTGTTGCGGGCAAAGATGCCCACCGTCACGACGCCCGGCCATTGGTTGATCTCGGCTTCCATTGCCGGGGGATCGGTGATGGACAGGCCCCGCACGTCGAGAATCAGGTTGCCGTTGTCGGTGACCACGCCGCCGCGCAACACCGCCGTGCCGCCCAGCGCCTCGAGCTTGCGCGCGATCTGGCTGCTGGCCATCGGGATCACCTCCACCGGCAGCGGAAACCGGCCCAGCGTCTGCACGAGCTTCGACTCGTCGGCGATGCAGACGAACCGATCGGCAATGTCGGCGACGATCTTCTCGCGCGTGAGTGCCGCGCCGCCGCCCTTGATCATGCAGCCGGCGTGATCGATCTCGTCGGCTCCGTCGATGTAGACGGGCACCCGCTCGACGCTGTTCGAGTCGAGCACCGGTATGCCCAGCGCCTGCATTCTTTCCGTGCTCTTCACCGAACTGGACACGGCACCGGCGATGCGGTCCTTGATCTTCGCCAGCTCGTCGATGAAGCAGTTCACGGTGGAGCCGGTGCCGACGCCGACCACCGAGCCAGGCACGACGTAGTCGATGGCCGCACGGCCCACCAGGGCCTTGAGTTCGTCTTGGGTCATGAAAGATGCAGGCGCACTGGCCTGTTTGAGACAATCCCGCGATTATCCAAGACCTCTTATGCCGATCCTGCCCTACGCCCTCGCCCGCCCCTTTCTTTTCGGCCTCGACCCCGAAGCCGCCCATGAGCTGACGCTGGGCGCGCTGGCGCGCTCGCAGCGCACGCCGCTGGCCTGCCTGTATGGCGAGTCGCGCGTCGACGATCCGGTGACGATTGCCGGCTTGCGCTTCCCGAACCGTATCGGCATGGCTGCCGGGCTGGACAAGAACGGTCGTTGCATCGATGGCCTGGCGGCCATGGGCTTCGGCTACATCGAAGTCGGCACGGTGACGCCCAAGGGACAGCCGGGCAATCCGAAGCCGCGCATGTTCCGGCTGCCCGAAGCCGACGCCCTGATCAACCGGCTCGGCTTCAACAACGACGGACTCGACGCCTTCATCGCGAACGTGCGCACGGCCCGTTTCCGGGAGCGGGGCGGCGTGCTGGGCTTGAACATCGGCAAGAACGCCGCCACCCCGATCGAGCGGGCGGTCGACGACTACCTGCTATGCCTGGACGGCGTCTACCCGCATGCGGACTACGTCACGGTCAACATCTCGTCGCCCAACACCAAGAACCTGCGCGCGCTGCAATCCGACGAAGCCCTGGACGCCCTGCTCGGCGCCGTGCAGGAGCGCCGCGAGCAGCTGGCGGCGAGGCACCAGCGCCAGGTGCCGGTGTTCGTGAAGATCGCGCCCGATCTCGACGACGCCCAGGTCGGTGTGATCGCAGCCACGCTGCGCAAGAACCGCATCGACGGCGTGATCGCCACCAACACCACCATCGCCCGCGATGCCGTGAAGCATCTGCCCCATGGCGACGAAACAGGCGGCCTGAGCGGCCGCCCGGTGTTCGAGGCGAGCAACCGGGTGGTACGACTGCTGCGCGCCGCGCTCGGCTCCGACTACCCGATCATCGGCGTGGGCGGTGTCATGAGCGGCGAGGACGCGCGGGCCAAGGTGGCGGCCGGCGCCAACCTCGTCCAGATCTACACCGGTCTCATCTACCGGGGCCCGGCGCTCGTGCGCGAGGCTGCGCTGGCCCTGAAGGGCTGAAGGCACAGACCTACCGACCGGCAAGCGCAAGGTCGGCCGCGGTCTCCCCCAACGCGAGCGCTGCGGTCAGGCCGGGCGACTCGATGCCGAACAGGTTGACCAACCCCGGCAACCCGTGCTCGTGCGGGCCCTGCAGCCAGAAGTCCTTGGCCGGCTCCCCGGGCGCCTGGATCTTGGGGCGCACGCCGCTGTAGGCAGGCTGCAGCGCGCCGTCCGGCAGGGCGGGCCAATAGCGTCGGATCTCGGCGTAGAACGCGTCAGCCCGTCGCGGGTCGACGCGATAGTCGATCCGCCCTTGCGCGTCCGGCTCGATCCATTCGACGTCAGGGCCGAAGCGCGCCATCCCACCCAGGTCGAGCGTGAGGTGCACGCCCAGCCCGGCAGCTTCCGGCACCGGATACACGAGCCGGGAAAATGGCGCCCGCCCGGCCAGCGAGTAGTAGTTGCCCTTGGCGAAGTAGGCGCGCGGCACACAGCCGGGAGCAAGCCCGTCGAACCGCCTCGCCAACCAGGGAGCCCACAAGCCGGCGGCGTTGATCAGCAGGCTCGTTTGCAACGTGGCCGCTGCGTCGCCCCCGGTCCGGACGATGAATTCGCCAGGCCGGCATGCGACATGCACCACGGGCGAAGCGAACGCCACCGCACCTCCTGCAGCTTCCAGGTCGCCCTGCAGCGCCAGCATGTAGCCGTGGCTGTCGATGATGCCGGTGGACGGCGACAGAATCGCTGCCACGCACGCCAGTTCCGGCTCCAGGGCCCGCGCCTCGGTGCCTTCCAGCCATTGCAGGTCCATCACTCCGTTGAGCGACGCGGCTTCGACCACACCGCGCAACGCTGCGCGCTGCGCCTCGCTCGTCGCCACCACCAGCTTGCCGCAACGTCGATGCTCGATACCGCGCTCTTCGGCGTACCGGTACAGCATCTCCTTGCCCTGCACGCACAGCTTGGCCTTCCAGGATCCCTGCGGGTAGTAGAGGCCGGCATGGATCACCTCGCTGTTGCGCGAACTGGTGCCGGTGCCGATGGCGGTTTCGGCTTCCAGCACGATCGTTTCCTGGCCTCGTCGTGCGAGCGCACGGGCGACCGCCAGCCCGACCACGCCGGCGCCGATGACGACCGCATCCACCCGATCCATCGCTCAGCGCGCGTCGAGCACCAGCAACGCTTCCACCAAAGCCCGCAGGTCGCGCTTCAGCGGCTCGTAGCCTTCGTGCAGCTCGAGCGTCGATTCGTTCATGTAGAGCCGCCGGTTGATCTCGAGTTGAATCGAATGGCGGTGACGCGCCGGGTCGCCGTAGCGGCGCACCAGCTCCACACCTTTGTAGGGGTGATTGATGTCGACGCTGTAGCCACGCGCTGTCAGAAACCGGGCGATCCAGGCGGTGAGCGCCGGATCGGCCGTGGTGCCGTCGCGATCGCCGATCACGAAGTCCGCATGCACCAGACCGGGGAACTCCGTGGCGTGCGAAGCCGCGATGGCAGGCATCGAGTGGCAATTGACGTGGATCGAGTAGCCGTGTCGGTGGTGCGCCGCGTCTATCGCCTGCGCCACCGCCTCGTGATAGGGCCGCCAGCACCGCTCGATGCGCTCGCGCACCTCCGCGACGCCGAGCTGTCGCGCGTAGAGCGCAACGCCGTCATCGGTCAGACGCCATACCAGCCCCTTGCCGAGCCGCACCTTGGCGCCGTCCTCCACCGGGTCGGGCCATGCGCCATCGAGCAGGCTGACGTCCAGCTCGGTCAGTGCTCGGTTGACATCGAGGTAGCTGCGCGGAAAGTGTGCTTCGATCCAGCTCACCCCGAGCGAGGGTGCAAAGTCATACAGCTTGTCGACGTGGGTGTCTTCGGCGCGCCGCAGGATCGCAAGATCGCACGCATGCCGGAAATCCTCCGGATACCACGTGCCGCTGTGGGGCGAATCGAGCACCAGCGCCGTGGTGCCCGGATGACAGGAAACGTATCGCATGGCCTGCCGATTGTGGTGCATGCGGTGCTCGCACGCCCTGCGGACAGCACGCATGCCCGCACCGGCACGCCGGAAATGAAGAAAGCCCGCGAAGGCGGGCTTGCACCGGACGGGACTGCCGCTCGATCAGGCGGCTTGGGTCGCGCGGCTCACGTACCAGCCGATGGCTTCGCGCAGCCCCGCCCCGACGTTGTGGGTCGGCGCGTAGCCCAGCAGGCGGCGCGCCTTGCTCACGTCGGCCAGCGAGTGACGAACGTCGCCAGGGCGGAAATCCGCGTACTCCGGCGTTTCGATCCGAAGATCGGTGCGCTGGCTGCCCAGCGCTGCCGCGATGGACTCGTGGAGCTGGTTCAGCGTGGTGCGGTCACCGACAGCCACGTTGTAGACCTGGTTCACCGCCTCCGGGTTCTGCGTCAGGCCGGCGCGCAGGTTGGCTTGCACGGCGTTCGCCACGTAGCAGAAGTCGCGCGAAGTCTCGCCGTCGCCGTTGATCACGCAGCGCTTGCCACGCAACATCTCGGCCACCCAGCGGGGAATCACCGCAGCGTATGCGCCGTTCGGGTCCTGCCTGGGGCCGAACACGTTGAAGTACCGCAAGCCGATCGCCTCGATGCCGTAGCAGCGGCCGAACACGTCGGCATACAGCTCGTTGAGGTACTTCGTCACCGCGTAAGGCGACAGCGGGCGGCCGATCTTGTCTTCGACCTTGGGCAGGGTCGGCGAATCGCCGTAGGTGGAGCTGGAGGCCGCGTAGACGAAACGCTTGACGTTCGCCTCGCACGCCGCGAACAGCATGTTCACGAAGCCGGTGCCATTGGCGCGATGCGTGTTGAGCGGATCCTTGATCGAGCGCGGAACCGAGCCGAGCGCGGCCTGGTGCAACACGATGTCCACGCCCTCGCAGGCACGGCGGCAGGTGTCCGGGTCCGCGATGTCGCCTTCGATGAAGTGATGCGATGCCCACGCTTCTTCGCCGACCAGTGCCCGCACCTCGTCGAGGTTGGAGCGGTGCCCGGTGGCGAAGTTGTCGAGGCTGGTGACATGCTGCCCGGCGCGCAGCAGCGCTTCGAGCAGGTGCGAACCGATGAAGCCTGCGCTGCCGGTGACGAGCCAGCGGCGGCGCTGGGATGCGAGCTGGTCGAGCACTTCCTGCAACATCACAGCCGCCATACGTTGATGCCGCGTGCCTTCAGTGCGGCCGCGTCCGCCGTGCACTTCACGTCGACGTAAAGGCCGCCGCTGGCGAGCTTGGTCATGTACTCGTCCACCCCGCGTGCCAGCAGTTCCCGGTGCGGAACGGCCGCGACGATCGCGTTTGCACGCGGCAGGTGTTCCCACTGCACCAACTCCACCCCGTACTCGTGCCACGCTTCCTCGGCTGAGGCCAGCGGATCGTGGACGTGCACGGTCACGCCGTAGCTTTCGAGCTCGCGAATGACGTCGATGACCTTGGAGTTGCGCAGGTCCGGGCAGTTTTCCTTGAAGGTGAGGCCCAGCACGATCACATGGGCTCCCTTCACCGGGTTGCCCGCCTGGATCATCTGCTTGATCGTCTGCTCGGCGATGTACTTGCCCATGCCGTCGTTGATGCGGCGGCCGGCGAGGATGACCTGCGGGTTGTAACCCAGGCGCTCGGCCTTGTGGGTCAGGTAGTACGGGTCGACGCCGATGCAGTGGCCGCCGACGAGGCCCGGGCGGAAGGGCAGGAAGTTCCACTTCGTGCCGGCGGCTTCGAGCACCTCGAGCGTGTCGATGCCGATGCGATGGAAGATCAGCGCCAGTTCGTTGACCAGCGCGATGTTCAGGTCGCGCTGCGTGTTCTCGATCACCTTGGCGGCTTCGGCCACCTTGATGCTGCTGGCCTTGTAGACGCCGGCCGTGACCACGGCGCTGTACATCTGCGCCACCTGGTCGAGCGTGGCCGGCGTGTCGCCGGAGACGACCTTCACGATCGTGGTCAGCGTGTGCTGCTTGTCACCCGGGTTGATGCGCTCGGGCGAGTAGCCGACGAAGAAGCCTTCCTTCCACTTTTGCCCCGACTCGCGCTCGATGATGGGGATGCAGACCTCTTCGGTGGCGCCGGGGTAGACCGTCGATTCGAACACCACGATCGCGCCCGGCTTCAGGTTGCGGCCCACGGCCTTGCTCGCGCCGACCAGCGGAGAGAAATCGGGGATGTGCGCCTCGTCGACCGGGGTCGGCACGGCCACGACGACGAAATCGGCGTCCTTGAGGGCCGCGGCGTCGGTGGTGGGTTCGAGCAGGGTTGCCGCCTTCAGGTCTTCGGTGCTCACCTCGCCAGTGGGGTCCACGTGGCGACGGTAGGCCTCGATCTTTTCCTGCGACAGATCCAGCCCGATCGTGCGGAATTTCTTGCCGAACTCGACGGCCAGCGGCAGGCCGACATAGCCCAGGCCGACAACAGCAACGGTTTTCATCGTTTCTCCCAGAACAAACGGGTGCGCATAGTAGATCGTCGGATCGTTACAGAATGTGGAATTCTCTGCCATCCCCGATTCATGGGTTTGCAGCAAGAACGTGGGCAGGCGGGGGCTCTCAGCCCGCCCGTATCGGGCGGGTCAGCGAAGCGGCCGTGCTGTGCACCGATGCCTTCAGCGCTTCCTTCCATCCCCCTTCGCCGACAGCGGAGGGTGTCATGCCCAACCGGCCGAGCCAGGGCCGGGTGCGGTAATTGAACAGCAGCGCGCGGATCTGCATGCTGGTTTCGGGTGTGTTGAAGATGATCGACATCGAGATCGAGACGTCGTCCGCGCCGTTGCGAACATAGTGACCGGCGACGAACGGGATGTGCAACGCCTCACCGGGGCTGAAATGGAACCGTGTCGCGAGCGGTTCGGCTTCGGTCTTGAACCTGGGCCGCTCGCCCGAGCGCGCCACGAAGGCCTCGCACTCGCGCGCCGTGACCACCTGTTCATTCCACGGAGGAAAGACGAACACCTCCTTCTGCCCCTGGAATTGCATCAGGAAGGTGGAGTACCGGTCGATGTGAAAGGGCGTCAGGCTGCCCGGCGACGCGATGAACAGGTACAGCTTGGCATCGATGGGCTGGCCGGAGAGCCCACGTGCGCGCATCAGCGCGCCCACATCGCTCACCAGTTCTCTATGCAGCCCGGCAAACGATGCGTCTCGCTCCGGGGAACGCACCATGATGTAGGAGTTCGATGTGCGTATGGTCTCGATCGTTTCCTCGATGCTCAGCCCATTTCGGTGCTCGACGTGCGCCCGGTCGAAGTCGTCCGACTTCTGCAACAGTCCGCTCGAATAGAACACCTGGCTGGGCGGCAGCGCCGGAATCACCCGGCTCAGGTTCTCGATGCTCAATGCCGGGTGCCCCATCAGGCGGTGCCGGAACGTGAAAGCCCGTCGATCAAGGGCGTCCTGCTCGACCCCGTCATCGAAACACTGCAACTGCAACATCAAGTCCCCTCTCTCCTCTCAAGCTTGCAACATGCCGGCTGCACTACGGCGCCTGGTTGCGGCTCCCCTCGAAAAGACCGGCCAGTTCAGCCTCCTCGAGCGGGGCGACGCCCAGCTTGAAGGACTTGTTCATGACATCGATCAACGCACGCGCCCATAGCGCATTCCAGGCCGTACCCGCATGGCCGTCCGCCACCACGGCATTCGTCGGTTCATCCCCCAGGGAATGGGCGATCCTCAGCGTGCCGCCAAGCGACACGGCCTTGTACGCGGGCTTCCCTGCCTCGTCGCGCCCTCCCCAATGCGAAGCAAACCAGGCGCGATCGTCGAAGAAGGCAATGCCGTCTCCGCTCGCGGCGATGCGGCGCAATCCCTCGTCGAAACGATCCAGGCCCGAAGAGATGTTGCGCAACCGAGTCGGGTCCTGCCACCGATGTACGTACTTCACCCAGTGCACGTTGTTGAAGATTCCCACCAGCACGAATCGCGTCTGCGGGTGCCGAGCGCGAATGGCCGAAACGGACTCCGAGATCGCACTCAGACAACCGTCGATCACTTGTGCCACGGCAGGGTCACCAGGATCGGTGGCGAGCCGCTCCAGGTCGGCGGCCTTGCCAAAGCTGTTGACCCCCATGCGGATCACGACCACCCCCGTGCGCCACCGGGTCGGGTCCTCGTCCATCAGTTGCAGCAAACGCGGAGTTTGCCGCCAGCCGCCCGCCAGCAGATCCCCGCACCCCGCACCGGAGACGGCAAAGTTGTGACGGAAGTCCTCCTTGCGAGGAGCGCGTGCAGCAAGGCCCAGCCATTCCGCCACTCGCGCGACGCTGCCCCGGGTCCCCCAGGTCCCCCACGGCCCGAGGTCCAGCGCCTGACCCCGTAACCGGCCGATCACCTCGGTCCATTGGAATGTGGCGGCCCGGTACGCCCCCCCACGTTCAGGGGAGCCCGATGGAAAGGAGATGCGGTCCTGGTAGGAATGGCTGTCGGAATCGCCCAGAACGGCGAGCGGTGTGACGCCGCGGGGGTGAACATCGGCCGCATCGGCACCCAAGAGGTTTTCATTCATGGCAACCCATGTCAGGCCCACCACGAGAAGGGCACCGATGAGCCACAGGACCGGACGGAAACGACGGTTGGAATTGAGCACGCGCAAGTATCTGTGACAAGTTGTAGTGGCAACACTCACCTATTTGGGGGGCAGCGATCGGAGACCCTGCCTCGCATAATCGGTAACAGCTAGAGACAGTCCGTTCTGTGCAGTTGTTCGCATTCGAACGGCGTTTTGAACCCCACACCGCCGCCCCAAGCAGTCGCGAGGCTCGGTCAGCCCCTTCGCGGGTTGCGCGGTTCGCCTTCGTGACGCCGGGCGAGCCTGCCGCCCCGTTGACGGAGAGAGCGATGAACCATCAGATGTCCGACGGGAAAAGCGAGCTGCCCTCCTTGCCGGAGCCTCCCGAATTGAACCACTGGTTGCGCGAAGGCGCGCGCCTGTGGCCTGAGCGCGCCGCGCTTCGTGCCGGGGAAGATGCCTGCACGTACCGCGCGCTGTTCGCGCGCGTGCTCGCGCGTGCGCGGGAGCTGCGCGAAGCGGGCGTGCGCCCGGGCGACCGCATCGCGATCGCCGCCACACGCTCGATCGGAACCATCGCCGACATCCTGGCGGTCGTGGAGGCAGGCGCGGCCTACGTGCCGCTCGATATCGGCTACCCCCCCGAGCGTCTGGTCGCCATGCTGCAGGACGCGCTCCCGCGGGTGGTGCTGGGTGAGCCCTCGGTGCTGGCGCGCCTGGAAGCCGCTGCCGGGCCACAGCCCAGCCTCCAACGACCGGCTGTCACGAGCGAATGGCCTTACGCCGCCGCGGCCGATCTGACCTATGTGCTGTTCACCTCCGGCTCCACCGGCAGACCGAAAGGCGTTGCCATGGGGGCCCGGCCCCTGCGCCACCTGATCGCCTGGCACGTCGCCCACCCGCGACTCGGGCAGCCGGCGCACACGCTGCAGTTCGCCCCTCTGTCGTTCGACGTTCATTTCCAGGAAATCTTCTCGACCCTGGCCTGCGGCGGCTGCCTCGTGCTGCTCGACGAGGACAAGCGCCGCGATCCGGCGCAGCTGTGCGCCGCCCTGCGCGAACACCGCGTCGAACGTATCTTCCTGCCCTACGTGGCCTTGCAGATGCTGGCCGAGGCGGCTCGCACCTGCCTGCCGACCGACCTGCGGGATGTGGTCAGCGCCGGCGAACAACTGCAACTCACCCCGGCGATCCGCTGGCTGTTCAAGCAGTTGCCAGAGGCCGGGCTGCACAACCACTACGGCCCGACGGAAAGCCACGTGGTCACGGCCCACGAACTGTATGGCGATGCCGACGCATGGCCTGTGATCCCGCCGATCGGCCGCGCGCTGCCCCATGTGCGCCTGGCGCTGCGCGATGCCGAATCGGGCTCGGTCGACGTGGCCGACACCGGGGAACTGCTGCTCGGCGGAGACACCCTCGCGCATGGCTATCTCGGCCGCCAGGATCTGAGCGCCGAGCGATTCCGCAACGACATCCCCGGTCTGGAGGGGTGCTGGTACACCACCGGCGACCTCGTTCAGCGCGACGCCTCGGGCACCTGCACCTACCTGGGCCGGGCCGACCAGCAGTTGAAGGTCGACGGATTCCGCATCGAGCCGGGCGAAATCGAGGTCGTGCTGATGACGCACGAGGCCATCCGCGACGCGGTGGTGACGGCTCCTGACCTGCCGGGCATCGGCAAGCAACTCGTTGCGCACGTCGTGCTGCGGGCAGAACAGGGGCAGCCGCCCGAGCTCGCGCCTGCATTGCGCGGCTACCTGCGCGAACGGCTGCCTGAATACATGGTGCCGGTGCGGTACGTCGTGCTCGATCGCCTGCCGACCACACCCAGCGGCAAGATCGATCGTCGCGCGCTGCCGCTGCCGCAGATCGAGGCCATTGATCGCCGTGATCCGGCATCGCTCGTGCGAGGCCTGTGGGAAGAGCTGCTGGGCGTGCCTGTGATCGACGACGACGCCAACCTCTTCGAGCTGGGTGCGAAGTCGCTGCTGGTCTTGCGCTTCGTCACCCGCTTGCGGGAGGCCGGCGTGCAAGGCGTGTCGGTCGCCGATGTGTACGACCGGCCCACCCTCGCCGGCATCCGCTCGGTGCTGGCCGGCCAGCAACGAGATCCCCGGCGCGTGAAGAACCGCCCCCGCAGCGACAGCGGCATCGCCATCGTCGGCATGGCGACGCGCACCGCCGGGGCCGGCAACGTCGAGCAGTTCTGGGACAACCTGCTGGCGGGCCGCGAAGGCATACGCCACTTCCAGCCCTCGGAACTCGACCCGTCCATCCCTGAATCGGTCCGCTCCCGCCCGAACTTCGTCGCGGCCCGAGGCGTGCTCGAAGACGCAGGCCGCTTCGATGCCGCATTTTTCGGCATCTCGGCACGTGAGGCCACCCTGCTCGACCCTCAGCAGCGCATGTTCCTCGAGTTGTGCTGGAGCGCGCTCGAACACGCAGCGATCGACCCGGGCCGCAACGATGAACGTATCGGCGTCTACGGCGGCGTTGCCAACAACAGCTACATCGCCGCACTGCGCAACGAGCAACCCGAGTTGATCGGCCAGGCCGGCGAGTTCGCCGCGATGCTCGCCAGCGAAAAGGACTATGTCGCCACACGCGTCGCGAACCGCTTGAACCTCAACGGCCCCGCGGTCAGCATCCACACCGCATGCTCGACCGGCCTCGTCGCCGTGGCGCAAGCGTGGCACGCGCTCGCCAGCGGCCTGTGCGACGTGGCGCTGGCCGGAGGAGCCACGGTGGTCGTCCCGCAGGAAGGGGGCTACCTGCACGTGGAGGGCGGCATGGAGTCCGCCGACGGCCACTGCCGGCCCTTCGATGCAGACGCGTCGGGCACCGTGTTCGCCAGCGGCGGCGGCGTGGTCGTGCTGAAACGGCTGGACGACGCGCTGGCCGACGGCGACGCGGTGTTCGCCGTGATCCGTGGGGTGGGTCTCAACAACGACGGTGGCGACAAGGCCAGCTTCACCGCTCCCAGCGTCAGCGGCCAGGCTGGTGCGATCCGCATGGCGCTGGAACACGCACAGGTCAGCGCTCGCAGCATCGGATACGTCGAAGCGCACGGCACCGGCACGGCGCTGGGCGACCCGATCGAAGTGGCGGCGCTCACCCGAGCCTGGCGCGAAGACACACCCGACGCCCAGTTCTGCGCACTCGGCTCGCTGAAGAGCAACCTGGGGCACACGATCGCTGCCGCCGGGGTGCTGGGGCTCGTGAAGGCAGCTCTCGCACTGCACCGCGAGGTGATCCCGGGCACGTTGCACTTCCGCAAGCCGAACCCGCAGATCGACTTTGCTGCCACGCCGTTCCACGTGGTGGCGCAGAACACTCCCTGGCCTCGAAGCGAGCAACCCCGCCGAGCGGCCGTCAGCTCCTTCGGCGTGGGGGGCACCAACGCCCATGTCGTGATCGAGGAAGCACCACTTCCGGCGCGCGGTGACGCGCAAGACGATGGCCGCCTCTACCTGCTGCCCCTGTCGGCGCGCACGCAGGAAGCCGCGCTGCAACGCGCCCGCGATCTGGCCGATCACCTGCGGCGCCACCCATTGCTCCCGCTCGGCGATGTGGCAGCCACGCTGATGCGCGGGCGCCGCGCGATGAGCCATCGCCTGTGCGTGGCGGCGCGCGACGCGCGATCCGCCGCAGCGTCGCTCCTGGCCGCGAAGAGCGCCGCGCCCGCCATCGCCAGGCCGCGCGTCGTCTTTCTGTTCCCCGGGCAGGGCTCGCAACATGCGGGCATGGCGCGCGGGCTGTACGACGAGGCCCCCGCATTCCGCGAGGCGCTCGACCGCTGTCTCGAACTTGCCGGAACTGAACTCGGACCGAAGCTGCGCACCTGGATGCTCGATGTGCAACCCGGTGACGCGCAAGCCGGCGATGCATTGGCCCAGACCTGCCACGCCCAACCGGCGCTGTTCAGCATGTCATACGCCCTGGCGGCGTGGCTCGACAGCCTGGGCGTGCAGCCCGATGCGATGATCGGC
Organism: uncultured Caldimonas sp.; assembly: GCF_946480305.1. Next base: position 102,509 of record NZ_CAMLJQ010000006.1, on the reverse strand, counting down.
CACAGCATCGGCGAGTACGCCGCCGCCTGCCATGCAGGGGTGTTCCCGCTGCACGATGCGATGAAGGCAGTCATCGCGCGCGGGCAGGCAATGTACGAACAGCCCAGGGGCTCGATGCTCGCAGCTCGCGCCAGTGCCGAGCAGTTGGCTCCGCTGCTCCCCCCAGGCATCGAAGTGGCGGGCAGCAATGCCCCGGGGCTCACGGTGCTGGCGGGCGATACGACCGCCATCGACGGCTTCGCGGCAGCACTCGAAGCGCGCGACATCGGCACCACGCGGCTGCGGGTGTCGCATGCATTTCACAGCGCAGCGATGGAGGGCGCATTGCCCAAGGTGGCCGACGCCTTGCGGCGTGCCGCGCTGCAAGCCCCGAAACGCACGTTCTATTCCTGCGTCACGGGCGCACCGGTGCAGGCCGGCGAAGCCACCGACCCCGCGTACTGGGCGCGCCAGGTGCGCGCGACCGTGCAGTTCAGCCGGGCCGTGCAGGCAGAACTCGCCCACGACGGCGACTGCGTGTTCGTCGAGGTCGGCCCAGGCCAGGCCATGACCGCGCTGCTGCGCCAGCACCGCACGAAGCAGAGCACGGTACCGCGCGTGGTGCCACTGCTCGGCCCGGCGCAGGACCCTGGCGACGCAGCCATGCAGGCGCTGACGGGCCTCGGCGCGCTGTGGTGCGCGGGCGTGAACGTCGCCTGGCCCGTGGCGGCCACGGCACGGCGTGTCCCGCTGCCCACCTATCCATTCCAGGGCGAACGTCACTGGTTCACCCGCCGCACGCCCGCTGCGGCGGCGGCCCACCTGCCCCGCCCGGCATCGTCCGTCGGTCTTGCCGTCGACGCGCCGTCGCCCCCTTCCCCCTCCGCTCCCGTACCCACCATGAGCAGACTGCCCCGCCTGGAACAAGAACTCAAACGCATCCTCAGCGATGTGTCCGGCCTGGCCGCGGACGAGATGACCGGCGACGCGAGCTTCGTCGATCAGGGCCTGGACTCGCTGTCGCTGACGCAGGCCACGCTGGAACTCGAGCGCGTGTTCGGCGTGAAGCTGCGCTTCCGGCGCCTGCTCGAAGACCTGGACACGCTGGGCAAGCTGGCGACGTTCCTCGATGGCGAGCTGCCGGCCGACCGCTTCGCGCCACCGCCTGCAGCCGCGCCCTCTGTGGCCATCGCCGCGAATCCAGTCGCTACAGTGACCCAGGCCGTCCACGCTCCCGCGGCGGCAGCGGTGCTGCCCGCGACTGTCACAGATGGCTCCGCGCTGCATCTGCTGCTGCAGCAGCAGATGCAGCTGATGTCACAGCAACTCGCGCTGCTCGCCGGGCAACCGATGACAGCCCCGGCTGCCCTGCCCGTTGCTCTGGCGCCAGCGTCGCCCGCCCCGGTGCTGGTGCCGCCTGCCACGCAAGCTGCCACACCCGCGAGCGAACCCGAGCAGCCGTCGATCAAGGCATTGATCGAGAAGCCTTTCGGCGCGGCCGCCCGTATCACGCTCGATGCGCAGCAGGACGACACACCCGAGCAGCACCGCTGGCTCGAAGACTTCATCGCGCGCTACAACGCCCGAACGGGCAAGTCGAAGGCGTTCAGCCAGCAGCATCGCAAGCTGATGGCCGATCCGCGCGTGGTGACCGGCTTCAATCCGCTGTGGAAGGACCTCGTCTATCCCATCGTGGCCGACCGTTCGAAAGGCGCCCGCATCTGGGACATCGACGGCAACGAGTACATCGACCTGCTCTCGTGCTTCGGCGCCAACCTGCTCGGCTATCAGCCCGAGGCGGTGGTGGACGCGATGGCCGAGCAGCTCAAGGCCGGCATCGAGGTCGGCCCGCAACACCCGCTGTCGGCCGAGGTCGCCCAGCTCATCTCCGAGTTCACCGGCCATGAGCGCGTGGCGTTCTGCAACACCGGCTCCGAAGCCGTGATGGGCGCGATGCGCATTGCCCGCACCGTCACCGGCCGCAAGACCATCGCGATCTTCACCAACTCGTACCACGGCATCTTCGACGAGGTGATCGTGCGTGGCACGAAGCAGCTGCGCTCGTTGTCTGCTGCTCCGGGCATCCTCGCGAATGCGGTCGAGAACGTGCTGGTGCTCGACTACGCCAGCGACGACTCGCTGCGCGTGCTGCGCGAGCGAGGTTCGGAATTGGCCGCGATCATGATCGAGCCGATCCAGAACAAGTACCCGACGCTGCAGCCCCGCGAGTTCGTGAAGGAGCTGCGCCGCATTGCCGATGCGGCGGGCTGCGCACTCATCTTTGACGAGGTCGTCACGGGCTTCCGTGTCGCCCCGGGCGGCGCGCAGGAGTTCTACGACGTGCGTGCCGACATCTGCACCTACGGCAAGGTGATCGGCGGCGGGCTGCCGTTTGCCGCCATCGGCGGCTCCTCGCGCTGGCTCGACGCACTGGACGGTGGCCACTGGCATTACGGCGACGACTCCTACCCCGAGGCCGGCGTGACCTACTTCGCCGGCACCTTCGTGCGCCACCCGTTGGCCCTGGCTGCCGCCAAGGCCGCGCTGCTGCACCTCAAGCAGGGCGGGCGCGAGTTCTACCGCCGCCTGAACGAGCGCACGCAGCACCTCATCGACCGGCTGAACACCGCGTTCGCAGTGCGCGGCGCGCCGGTCAAGGCCGTCCATTGCGCCTCGCTGTGGCGCTTGAGCTGGGACGACGGGCAGAAGTACGTCAGCTTGTTCTATTACCTCGTGCGCTACCACGGCCTGCACCTGTACGAGCAGTTCGGTCACTTCGTGACCGAGGCCATGGGCGAAGCCGAACTCGACCGCATCTTCAAGGTCTTCACGTCGGCACTCGACGAGCTGATGACCCTGGGCTTCATCCAGCCGCGCCCCGGCACGCCACCGCCCAGCGGTGGACGCACCTTCGGCGATGAATCCGGCCCGCTCACGCCGGGCCAGACCGAGCGCTGGCTGGCAGCCAGCTTTGACCCTCACGCCCGGCGCGCGCTCAACGAATCGCTGTGCCTGGTGCTGAAGGGGGACGTCAACCTCGATGCGCTGGAGCAGGCGGTGCGCGACGTGCTTGCACGGCACGAGGCGTTCTGCCTGCGCTTCGACCTCGATGAACCGCGTCAGGTGGTGGACCCGCAGGCGCGGGTCGAGCCGCGCAGGATCGACCTGCGCAGCCAGCCCGACGCCGAGGCCGCGCTCGACGCCTTCTGCACCGAGGCCAGCGAACGGGACTTCCCTCTCGATCAGGCCCCGCTGGCGGCCGTGAGCCTGCTGCAGCTGTCCGACGGACGCGTGGTGGTGCACCTGGTGGCCAGCCACCTCGTGTTCGACGGCTGGGCGTCGCCCGTGATGCTCGGCGAGCTGGCACAGGCTTACCGCGCCCGCCTCACGGGCTACGCGCCGGTGCTGCCTGCCGCCGAATCGCCGCGCCGTTTCGCCGCCGACGAAGCAGCACGCGTGCAAGGGCCGCGAGGGCGCGAAGACCTCGCCTACTGGCGCGAGGTGCTGCGCAACCCGCCGCCGCTGTTGAGCCTGGGCGATCGCACACCGCCGAGCCCGCGCCGCTACGCGGCCGACAGCGTGCGTGCGCGGTTCGACGCCTCGCTGCATGCTGCACTGCTGGCGCAGGCGCGGCGGGCCAATGCGACGCTGTTCCAACTGCTGCTCGCGGCCGTCACGATGTCGCTCGCGCGACGCAGCGACCAACCCGAGTTCGTGATCAGCATCCCCTACGCCGGGCAGAGCCTGCAACGTCACGGTCCGCTGATCGCCGACGGCGTGCTCGACCTGCCGCTGCGACTGCGCTGCAGCGCAGGGGAAGCGCCCGCCGCCGTGCTCGCACGCGTGCGCGACCACCTGATGGACGCGCTCGAGCATCCGCTCGTCACGCAGGGTACCGTGGCACGGGCGCTGGACATCGTCGCCAAGGGCGACCGCCCCGCCCTCAGCGGCGTGTTCTTCAACCTCAACCCGAAGGTCGACCTCTCCGTCTTTGCCCCCTTGCAGGCCAGCATGCACGAAGGCCGCAAGCGCGGCCTGCTGAGCGAGCTGTTCTTCAACTTCTACGAAACGGCTGACGGCCTCACGCTCGACCTGCATCACAGCAGCGAGTTCTTCAGCCCGGCGCGCGCAGCGGAACTGGTGCAGGACCTCCAAACGGTGTGCGTAGCCCTGTCGCAATCGCTCGACCAGCCCATCGAACCCGCCGTGCCGGCCGTCGACTCCCGCCTGCTCCGTTTCAACGACACCGCGCAACCGATGCCGCCGCACGCACGCGTGGAGCACTGGGTGAGCGCACAGGCCGCGCGAACGCCCGACGCGATCGCGATCGAAGCACCGGATGGCCGGCTGAGCTACCGCGAGCTGGAATCGCGCGCCAACCGGCTCGCCAACCTGCTGCGTTCACGCGGCGCCGCACCAGGCGAGCGCATCGGCCTGTGCCTGGGCCGCGGCGTCGAGCTGGTCCCGGCGCTGCTCGCCGTGCTGAAGACCGGCGCCGCCTACGTGCCGCTCGACCCGAACTTCCCACGCGAACGGCTGCACTACATGCAGCAGGACGCTGCGCTCAAGCTCGTGGTCACCGAAAGCACGCACGCTGCCCTGGTCGACCTGCCCCGGGAGCAGCAACTGCGCGTGGACGAAGACCGTTCACTGATCGAGTCGACGGAGGACGCGCCTGGTTCGTCGAGCACCGATGCCGACGCCCCCGCCTACGTGATCTACACCTCCGGCTCCACCGGCAAGCCCAAGGGCGTGATCGTGCTGCAGCGCGGCGTGGTGAACTTCCTCGCCAGCATGCAGCGCGAGCCGGGGTTGCACGAAGCCGACCGGCTGCTGGCCGTGACCACGCTTTCGTTCGACATCGCGGTGCTGGAGTTGCTGCTGCCGCTGGTCACCGGCGCCCGGCTGGTGCTGGCCCAGCGCGAGGACGCGATGGACGGGCAGGCCCTGTCCGCCCTGATCGCCCAGCACGGCATCACCGTGATGCAAGCCACCCCGACCACCTGGCACCTGCTGCTCGACGAAGGCTGGACAGCGCCGGCCGGCTTCACAGCCTTGTGCGGCGGTGAGGCCTTGCCGCCCCCGCTGGCCCGGCGCCTGCTCAACGCTGGCGTGACGCTGTGGAACATGTACGGGCCGACCGAGACCACGGTCTGGTCGACCGTCATGCCGATCACCGACGCCACGCGCATCTCGATCGGCCGGCCCATTGCAAACACCTCTGTCTGGATCCTCGACGAGCAGGGGCACGCCTGCCCCATCGGCGAGGCGGGCGAGATCTGCATCGGCGGCACCGGCGTGGCCGGCGGCTACTGGAACCGGCCCGATCTCACCCGGGAACGCTTCATCGCCGACCCCTTCGACGCCGCACCGGCCGCACGCCTGTACCGCACCGGCGACCTGGGTCGTTGGCGCGAAGACGGCAGGCTCGAGCACCTGGGCCGCATGGACCACCAGGTGAAGGTGCGAGGCTACCGCATCGAACTCGGCGAGATCGAAGCCCAGCTCGACTCCGCCCCAGGCGTGTCGCGCAGCGTGGTCGTCACGCGCGAAGACACGCCCGGCGACGTACGCCTGGTCGCCTATGCAGTGCCTGCCGCGGGGCACACGCTCGACACCACGGCACTGCGCACCTACCTCAAACGCCAACTGCCCGACTACATGGTGCCGGCGCAGTTCGTGCCCCTGACCCAGTTGCCGCTGCTGCCGAACGGCAAGATCGACCGCAAGTCGCTGCCGGCCCCGGCCGAAGCCGCGACGGCGCTTGCCCCTGCCGAGCGCATGCAACAGCAGAAGGCGGACACCCCTGCGCAAGGGACCGCCCCGGACGCGCAAGAGGTGGCCCGTCTGATGGGCGACGTGCTCGGCACGGCGTCCCTGCAGATGCACGACAACTTCTTCGAACTGGGCGGCCACTCGCTGCTCGCCGCCAAGCTCGCCTCCAAGCTGAGCCAGACCTGCGGCCGCCGCATCGGGTTGAAGACCCTGTTCGAGGCGCCGACGCCCGCGGCCCTGGCCGCTGCGCTCGGCCCGCAAGCTGCCTCATCCCCATCGCAGACGCCCGCTGCGATCGAACGGCGCGCCGACCAACACGCTGCCCCGATGTCGTTGATGCAGCAGCGGCTGTGGTTCCTGGAACAACTCGACCCGGGCACGCCCGTTCACAACGTGCCGTCGGCCCACCGGCTCAAGGGGCCGATGCAGCTCGATGCACTGCAGCAGGCCCTGCGCCTGCTGGTCGAGCGCCAGAGCGTGTTGCGTACCTGGTTCGAGCGCACGCCGGAAGGTGCGGTCCAGCGCGTGCTCGAGCGCATCGACGTCCCGCCGCTGCCGCTGACCGACCTGACCTCCCTGCCCGTTGGCGAGCGCGAGGCCGCGATGCAGTCACGCATCGCGCAGATGGTCAAGACGCCCATCCCACTCGACAGCGCGCCGTTGTTCCGGGCGCACCTGTTCCGCGTCGCCGAGCAAGAGCACGTGCTGTTCTTCATGGCGCACCACATCATGTGGGACGGATGGTCGTTCGACCTGCTGTACCGGGAGCTGTCGGAGCTGTATGGCGCCTGCGCCCGGGGCGCCGAACCCCAGCTTCCCGCACTGCCGATCAGCTACGGCGACTTCGCGGCCTGGCAGCAGGCATGGATGCAAGGCGACGAGCTTGGGCGGCAGACCGCGCACTGGCGCGAGCGGCTCAGCCCGTTGCCCGAGCCGCTGGAACTGCCGCTCGACCGGCCCCGGCCGCCGAAGATGTCCGGCCGCGGCGCCTCGCACACGCACCAGTTCTCGCACGAGATGACGCAGGCGCTGCACCGCCTGGCCCAGCGACAGGGCACCACGCTCTACGTCACGCTGCTGGCCGCCTACTCGGCCCTGCTGTACCGCCACACCCAGCAATCGGACTTCGTCATCGGCACACCGGTGCGGGGGCGCGAACAGCCGGAACTCGAAGCGCTGATGGGCTTTTTCGTCAACGCGTTGCCGTTGCGCCTGCAGCCTCAGCCTGAGCTGTCGTTCCGGCAGTGGCTCAAGCAAGTGCAGGAGACGGTGACGGACGCCTTTTCCTACCCCGACGTCCCGTTCGAGCACCTGGTGCGCGAACTCAACGTGCCGCGCGACCCGAGCCGGCCGATGATCTACCAGACCATGTTCTCGTTCCAGGACGCACGGGAGCGGCCGTTGAACTGGGGCGAACTGAGCCACGAGCGCGCCATCATCGAGTTGCATGGTGCCTCCGAAGACCTGAGCCTGTGGTGCGTTGAAATCCCCAGCGGCATCGAATGCACCTTCACCTACGCCGCAGATCTGTTTGCTCACGAGTCGGTGGTGCAGATCGCCCAGCGCTTCGAACTGCTGTTGCAGCAGGCGCTCGACGATACCGAGCAGCTGATCGGCCGGTATCGCACGCTCACCCGTGCTGACATGAGCGAGCTTGAACGCTGGAACTCGACCCGCTCGACGAGCGATGAGCTCGCGCTCCCGGTTGACCGACTGCTGGCCGCGCAGGCGCTGCGCACGCCGGGCGCCACGGCGCTGCGTTGCAACGGCAAGCAGCTCGGCTACGCCGAGCTGGAAGCACGCACCAACCGCCTGGCGCACGAGCTGCGCTCGCACGGCGTGGGCCGCGGCGCACTGGTCGGGCTGTGCGTCGAGCGCAGCCTCGAGATGGTCGTCGCCCAGCTGGCCATCCTCAAGTCCGGCGCCGCCTACGTTCCGCTCGACCCGGCTTTCCCCGCCGAGCGCCTGGCCTACATGGCCGAGGACGCCGGGCTGGCGCTGCTGGTCACCGAATCCGCCCTCACCGCGCAGCTGCCGTGGCCACGCGAGCGCTCGGTGCTGCTGGACGTGGACGCCACCCGCATTGCCGCGCGCCCTGCTTCGGCCTTGTCGGCCGACGAGCTGTCGGCCCGCCCGGAGGATGCGGCCTACGTGATCTACACCTCGGGCTCCACTGGTCGCCCCAAGGGCGTGGTGGTGCCGCACCGCGCGGTGGTGAACTTCCTGCTCAGCATGGCCCGCGAGCCGGGGCTGTCTTCTTCCGATCGCCTGCTGGCGGTCACCACGCTGTCGTTCGACATCGCGGTGCTGGAGTTGCTGCTGCCGCTGACGGTGGGCGCCCAGGTGGTGCTGGCCAGCCGCGACGAGGCCGTCGACGGGCAGGCGCTGTGTGCGCTGCTGCTGTCGTCGCAGGCCACCGTGATGCAGGCCACGCCGGCCACCTGGCGCATGTTGATCGAGGCGGGCTGGGCCGGCTCTTCGGCCTTCAAGGCGCTGATCGGCGGCGAGGCGCTGCCGGCTGACCTGGCCGAGCAGCTCATCGCGCGCACCGGCGAGCTGTGGAACATGTACGGCCCCACCGAGACCACGGTGTGGTCGACCTGCTGCCGCGTCGCTTCGCTGGACGCGGGCATCTCGATCGGCCAGCCGATCGCGAACACGCAGGTGCACATCCTCGATGAGCGGCTGCAGCCCTGCCCGATCGGCGTGCCGGGCGAGATCTGCATCGGCGGCGACGGCGTGACGCTGGGCTACCTGCACCGGCCCGAGCTGACGGCGGAGCGGTTTGTCGATGACCCGTGGCGCCCGGGAGCCAGGCTGTACCGCACCGGTGACCGGGGGCGCTGGCGCCATGACGGCCTGCTGGAACACCAGGGTCGCATGGACTTCCAGGTCAAGGTGCGGGGCTACCGCATCGAGCTGGGCGAGATCGAGACCACCCTCGCTGCGCACCCTCAGGTGGCGCGTACCGTCGTCATCGTGCGCGAGGACCGTCCGGGCGATGCCCGCCTGGTCGCCTATGTGGTGCCCAGGGGCCAGATGGCGCCGGCTCACGACCTGCGCGAGCACCTGCGCCAGTCACTGCCGGATTACATGCTGCCGCAGCACTATGTGTCGCTCGACGCCATCCCGCTGCTGCCCAACGGCAAGATCGACCGCAAGAGCCTGCCGGTGCCCAGCGACGGCGCCGTCGCGCACGACACCTCGTTCGCGGCACCCCGCACTGAGGCCGAGATCGCCGTCGCCGAGATCTGGCAACGCCTGCTCGGCATCGACCAGGTCGGCCTCGCCGACAACTTCTTCGACCTCGGCGGCCATTCCCTGCTCGCCATGCGCGCAGTCGGCGAGATGGAGCGGGTGCTGGGGGCACGCATCAGCGTGCGCCGGATGATCTTCGAAACGCTGGGGCAGATTGCTGCCGCAAACGCCGCCGTTGATCAGGCCGCGGACGATGCGCCTTTGGTCGTCGCCGGAAAGAAGCCGTGGCTCAGGCGCGTGCTCGGGGCCATAGGACTGCAGGCCGGAGGGCCGGCAGCGTGAACAGGGAACAATGGACATTGCGCTGATCTTCGAGCCCGCGGGCCTCTACGGCATCTGGCCGGCACGCTCGTGTCATGCGCCCGCACTGAAACGTCCACAAAAGAAATGGCGATGCAAGCTGTTCCCGTCCCTGCCCCGTTCCAGCTATGGCGCGGCAGCCTGGACTCGCATCCGGATGAATCGGCCATGCAGGGTCTGTCCGACTCAGAGCGCGCGCGGGCCGCAAGGTTCGTGTTCGAGCGCGACAGGCGGCGATACCTGTCGGCCCACGACCAGTTGCGCCAGGTGCTCGCCCGGGCGACCGGTCTCCCGGCCCGAGCACTTCGCTTTCTCGAAGGCGCGCACGGCAAGCCCTACCTGGATCACAACGAGGTCACCCTGGCTTTCAACATGAGCCATAGCCAAGACACTGTCCTCATCGCGCTGTGCCCTTCCGGCGAAATCGGCATCGACGTGGAGATGCTGCGCCCGATGTCCGATGCAACCGAACTCGCTGCCCGCAACTTCACGCCTGCCGAGCAGGCCCAACTGGCCCGCACGCCTGCAAGGCAACGAGATGCCGCCTTCCTGCGCGGGTGGACGCGCAAAGAAGCGTGCCTCAAAGCCCTCGGCTCAGGGCTCAGCGTTGCACCTGAAAGCTTCCACGCCGGTCTCGAGCCAGACGAGCGTGTCACGCAACTGCACTGGCGCGGGCAGATCACCACGGTTCGTGTATGGTCGCTCCTCCTCGACGACGCCACCCTGTGCGCCCTGGCGCACGTGGTCGAGTCGACGCACACTCCACCCGCGATGCGAGCGTGAACCCTCTTCTGCAACCATGCTCCCTTTCCGATTCGGCTCTCCCTCCCGACAGATGTTCGGGCTCCACCATCCACCCGCGAGCACTGGTGCGAGCAGCCACGCGGCCGTCCTGATCTGCAATCCTTTCGGGCAGGAAGCGGTACGCACGCACCGCATGTTCCGGGTGCTTGCCGACCGGCTCGCGCGCGCCGGATTGCACGTGCTGCGATTCGACTACTACGGCTGCGGAGACTCCGCCGGCCAGGACGAGGCCGGCGATATCGTCGGTTGGCGCAAGGACGTGGCATCAGCTCACGACGAGTTGACGCGGCGATCGGGCTGCTCCCGGGCGATCTGGTTCGGTGCACGCCTTGGCGCCACGCTCGCCATGTTGGCCGCCGGGGACGTACGGAGCGCTCCGGCGCGCGTGCTGCTATGGGAGCCGATCGTGTCCGGCAAGCGCTACCTCGAACACCTGAAGGTCATGCACCTGAGGGCCATCAGCGAGAGCTACAGCATCGCCCCGGCGGCGCTCTTGCAAGGCGAACACGAGGATGAAGCGCTGGGCTTCGGCGTCGGACCCGCATTCCGGCAACAGTTGAACTCGCTCGACCTGGCACAACAGGTCGCCGCATCCGCAACTGCCTATACGCTCATCGCACCACGCGGCAACACCGAGGCAACTGCGCTCGCGACGACAGTGCGCGACGCCGGCGGCAATATGGAAACCATCGATTTCGAGCATCACTTCGATTGGGTATCGGAGGAAGCGCTGAACACCTCGCTCGTCCCGCCCGATGTCCTGCACCTCGTTACTTCGCTCATCGAGGCCGCCCGATGAGCGAGATCCCCCTGGTCTTCGGTGCCGAACGGCACCTGATCGGCACCTTGACCCTGCCGGAGCCCGAATCGCTGCGTCCGGTGGGCGTCGTGCTGTTCAACGCCGGCGTCGTGCAACGCATCGGGCCGCATCGCATCAACGTCAAGGTGGCCCGCCACCTGGCCTCGCTGGGTTTCGCAAGCATGCGGTTCGATCTTTCCGGCCAGGGAGACAGCCGCAGTTCCAGCAGCTCTGCTCCCTACCGCGCACAGGCGATTGCCGACCTCAAAGCGGCGATGGACCACATGGAGCGTACCGCCGGCGTGCGGTACTTCCTGATCTTCGGCATCTGTTCGGGCGCGGACCACGGGGTGGGCTGCGCACTGGAAGACGACCGCGTGGTGGGGCTGTGGATGCTTGATCCCTACGCCTACCCTACGAGCAAGACGCGCTGGCTGCTGTATCGGCGCAAGTTCAAGCAACGCGGGGTGATGTCCTCGTTGCAGTGGCTTGCGGGCCGGATGGCAGCGTTGCCGCGGCGGGCACTCGCGCTACTCCGCCCGACTGCCGAAGAGGACCGTTCCGTAGACTACGGTCGACACGTCCCCCCCGCCGCCGAGTTTGCTGCCTCGCTGCAAACCCTCGTCGATCGCGGAGTCGGGTTGTTCCTCGTGTATTCCGGCAGCCTGCTCAACACCTACAACTACCCGGAGCAGTTCAATGACGTGTTCGGCGGATACCGCTTCGCACGTCAGGTTCGCTGCGAGTTCGCGCCGCAGGTCGACCACACCGTGACGCCGCTGACCGCCCAGCGGCAGGTTCTCGAGTGGGTGGGCGACTGGGCGCAGGCCGTCAGCGATCGCCTGGGGGCGGTGTCGGAACAGCGGAATGCGGCTTGAGGAGCAGAACGAATGAAATTTCCATCACTGGCAGGGTCGCGTGTCGCGCTGGTTTCCTTGCTGAGCAGTTTGTGCCTGGTTGCCGCAAGCGTCGGCGCGGCGCCAAACAGCGCCTCCAGCACAACGGCCGCTCGCAGCAGCTCGTCGCTTCTGCCGACGGTATCGGCCCTTTGCTCGCCGCGACACGCGGCCGAGTGGCGCCCTACCGTCGGCATGCATTTCGCCCCCCTGCCGGCCGCCGGCACTCGCCCCAGCAAGGGCTTGCCCTTCCTCGACGCGGCATACGGAACCTGCATCGTGCGAGTCACCGAGCACGATCAGGAACCGCCGAAAGGGTTCGCTCGCGCAGACTACTCGCGGCGCCAATCTTTCAATGCGGACGAGAGCAAGCTGCTGGTCGTTGCGCAGGACGGCAACTGGCATCTCTACGATGCACGAACGCTGCAACACCTGTACGCGCTGTCCCCCATGGTGGGCGACGCCGAACCGCAGTGGCATCCAACCAACCCGGAACTGCTCTACTTCCTTCCCAACTACGGGGTCGGGATGAAGCTGCGTCAACTGCACGTCGGCACTGGCCTGGCCAGCGACGTGGCCGATTTTTCGTCCCGCATCCGGCAGATCTGGCCCAAGGCGCAAAGCGTCTGGACGCGTTCCGAGGGCTCCCCCTCGGCCGACGGCCGCTATTGGGCCTTCCTGGTGGACGGGCCGGACTGGAAAGGACTGGGCCTGTTCACTTACGATCTCGCCGAAGACCGCATCATCACCACCTATGACCTCGCGCGCGAAGGCAAAGAGCGCCCGGACCACATCAGCATGAGTCCGACTGGAAAATACGCAGTTGTCTCATGGCTCGACGGGCCTGTCGCGTTCACGCGTGATTTCAAGAACGCCAGAAAACTGCAATCGAAGAGCGAACACTCCGATATCGCACTCACAGCCGATGGTGACGACGCCTACGTCGCGATCGACTACGAGGAGCGCGGAGGGCCGGTGTTCATGGTCAACCTGCGCACCGGACAACGCACCGTGCTCCTCGAAACCTACCTTCACAACACGGCGACCGCGCTGCACATCTCCGGCAAGGCGTACAACAGGCCGGGTTGGGTGCTTGTCTCGACCTATGCCGACGGCGGCAAAGGCGGCCGCCAATGGCTGCATCAGAAACTGCTGGCAGTGGAACTCAAAGCGAAGCCGCAGATCGTCAACCTCGGCTTCCACCAAAGCCGCTACGCGAAGTACTGGACCGAGCCGCACGCATCGGTCAACCGTGATTTCACCCGGGTACTGTTCAACTCCAACTGGGGTGTGAACAGCGAAACCGACGTCGACACCTACATGATGCTCGTGCCGCCCCACGCGCTGCAGCCCTCGCGCTGACAGCGAAACCACTGCTCGTTCTCCACCCCCCCCCTCGCCAGATGTTCGTCACCGCTGCGCCGGAGCTGTTGCTGCCCGGCCCCATCTACCTCGTGTTGATCCTCGTGATCCTGGCCGTGCTTGCCTATGTCCGGCCTGCCTGCGGGCTGCGTCGGTTCCGCCATGTGCTCCTTGCGCTCGCCTGTTGGAGCTGGCTCGCCAGCACCCCGGTCCTGGCCAACCTGCTGGTTCGCTCGTTGGAAGGGCCGCCCGCAGCCACCGTAGAGACCGTCGAGCACAACCCGGAAACGGTGATCGTTGTTCTGGCCAGCGGTGAAGTCTGGCTCCGGGGCGGAATGCGGCAGACGCGGCTCGACATCAACGGCTGGGAGCGCGTCGAGGCCGCGGTCTCGCTGTGGCGCAGGACCGGCGGGCGCATCGTCATGGCAGGAGGCCCCCACGACATCGACGCCGCGCTGTCCTTCGCGGGGGTGATGGCCTCGGTGGCGCAATCGATGGGCGTGCCGAAGGAGGCCATCATCGTGAGCCCGCGGTCCGCTCGTACGTATGAGGATCTCCTTCACGCCAAGCGCGCCGTAGATAGCAGCCGGGGCCCCGTCTGGCTCGTCACCAGTGCGATGCACATGAACCGTGCCTTGGCGGTCGCCCAGCATCTCGGCTGGGAAGTCCGGCCTTGGCGCTGCGACTATCGTCAGAACGAAAGTCCCACATGGCGCGCCTGGCTTCCCAACAACGGGGGTCCGCGCTTGTTTGCCGACGCCCTGCACGAAATGATCGGCCTGTACTATTACAAGCTCAGGGGCTGGGCCCTTTCGCCCGCTCAATAACAAATCAAATGCCCGGGAGGTTCCATGTCATTCGAACTCGAAGAACTCTGTCGACCGCATCTCCAAGAACAATCCGCATGGATCGAGAAGGTCGAGCGCAGCGCCGCCTCGAGATCCATTTTGTCTACCCTGCCATATCGAAAGGTCGCGTTCTGGACACGCGTGACCCGCACGTTGGCACCCCGCCCCAATCTGCTGTCGAGGCTCACCAAACGGGCCGGCATTCCAGACGTGTTTCTCGTCTTCCGCCTACTCGCCCGAGCCCACCGCTACGACTTGGTGCTGCTGGCCGGCGGCGAGCGAGCAGACCTGATCTATGCCGCAGTGGCAGGACTGTGCCCCTGGATCCGTACGCCCCACGTGATCGTCGATGCGCACTGGCAACGAGCTGATGGCACTGCGCACAAGCTGCAAAAGCTCTTGCTTCGCCTGGCGCGGAGGCTGGTCGTGCAAGTTCAACCGCATTCCCAGGAAGAAGGCCCGTTGTATCAGCAGATCTTCGGCATCCCGCTCGATCGACTGCACGCCATTCCCTGGTCGACCTCTCTGCTCGGCTATCAGTTGCCCGCCCCAGTCGCTGAAGGCGACTTCATACTCACCGGCGGGTTCTCCTTTCGCGACTACAACCTCTTCCTGGAGGCCGCCGGTCGTACCGGGTTGCCCGTGAAGATCGGCATACCGAAGTCGCAAGTGACTGCAGAGTTCGCAGCCCGGGTAGCGCGCCACCCCAATATCACCCTGCATACCGACTGGTCGAACGAGCAATACATCCATCAGATGGCCGCCTGCCGAGTGTTTGCAATGCCGATCGAGCAGGGTTTGACTCGGTCCACCGCCGACCAAAGCATCCTCAACGCAATGCACTTTGGCAAGCCGGTGGTTGCCACCGACTCCATTGGTCCGCGCATCTACCTCCGTGACGGGATCAATGGGTTTCTCGTGCACGAGGCCACGGTCGACGCTTGGGCCGAGGCGTTGAAGCACGCATTCGAGTTGAACGAACATGCTCGCGCGCGCATCGCGACAGAAGCATCATTCGACGCGAGGGTGCGCTTCAACGAGCCGTTGCGGCTGGCGCGCACACTGCATGCAGCCATCGGGAGCATCGACCCCAGCCACGAACTGGCGGGTGCACCAGTGACACGGTCCAGTTGCCCGCGATGAGAAAGTAAAACGCCCTGCGAATGCAGGGCGTTCCTTGCTCCAGACAGTTATCTGGTCTGCATCACTTGATGGCGCCCACCGGGAGCTCGATCATGTAGGCATCGATGTCTTCGGAAGCGCGATCCCAGTTGGAGTTGAACAGGATCTTCGTGAAGTCCCGGTTCACGCTTGCGTGCGGCTCCGTCCAGTACCCCGCCGGGCTGGAATGATGGTGCGCCAGGTGGTAGATCGTCGGATCTGCCTTCAGTTGCACCGCCATCACCTTGCGGTGCATCCACTGCAGCGATCCACCTCCATCCGCGTAGGTAGAAATCACTACCCACCCCCGCTTGTTGTACGCCTTGCCCGACACGTGCAGCGCCGTCGCCGTTCCGCTCAGGTAGGTCGGGAACAACACCGTCTTCACCCCCGTGCGCAGGTTCACCATGAACACGTCGCCCGCGTTCGACTGGTAGTCGATCGCCACGTACACGTCATCACCGTTCTCGTCCAGCGCAATGTCCGAGTGCTCCGACTTGTGGTGCACCTTGCGTTGCTGGCTGAAGTCCCGGCTGAACGCCACCGTGCCGCTCGCATCGTCTGACGACACCACGCAGTAGTTCCCGCTCGGGCTCATGCTCAGGTGATCGGGCCGGTTGCCGTTCGTGTCGCGCATGCCCGTGATCGTGTTGGTGTCACGGTCCCAGGTGAACACGCCCACGCTGTTCCAGCCGTCGCCGTCCACCATGAAGCACCAGTAGCGCCCGTCCGCCGACGGTGAGCCTTCCGACTTCGTCCACGACGCCATTGCCGTCGGCCACCGCGCCTTCAGCCTTGCCGCGAAGTCGCCGATCACCCTCGACTGGTCCGTCGCCACGTTCAGCTCGTACAGCTTCATCCCGATGCCGTTGCTCGGCAGGTAGTACAGCAGGTTCGGATCGCTCGAATGCCACTGCGGCTCCGCATCCCCTGCCGGGCCCGTCAGCCGCTTGATGTGCGCCAGCGTCCGCGCGTCATACACATGCCAGAACCCGTCCAGCGCGTACACCAGCAACTTCGAGCTGTCCGCGTTGAACGCCTGCCGACGCGAGTAGTCGTTGCGCGCAAATCCCGCCGGCGGTTCCACCGCGTGGTCTGTCACCCTGGTCACGCACGTCTTGTACGTCGGCTCGGAAAATGCCTGTCCCTTTACGGGTTTCGCCACAGTGGGAATCGTCGAGGTCGTCTTGCCCGTGATGAGGGACAAACTCGACGAATAGACCGTGCTGCAGGCTGCACTCGCGGTGCCACTGTTGGTTACCGGTTCGAACGCGGCCTCCGCCGTGCGAGCCGCGGTCATCGAGACAGTGCACGTATTGCTGGTGCCACTGCAAGAGCCCGTCCAGCCGCGAAACACTTGCCCGGTGGGCGCGGCAGCTGTCAGGATGACGCTGGCTCCTGCGTCGTACACCGCCTTGCAGGCCGTGCCCGTCGAGCCGCAATCGATGCCGCCAGGCGAGCTTTTCACCGAACCTGTCCCGGAAACTGCGACATTCAACGCATAGGTCGCAGGCGGAGTTTGGACAAAGGTCGCTGCCACGCTCTTAGCCGAGGACATCGCAACCGAACAACTGGCAGCCGTCCCAGAACACGCGCCGCTCCACCCCTGGAAGGTATACCCGGTGGGAGCACTCGCGGTCAGTGCCACCGACGTGCCTTCCTTGTAGCTGGAACTGCATGCCGTCCCGGCCGTACCGCACGCAATCGCACCGTCACCGCTCTTGACGGCCCCATTGCCGGAGACGGAAGCGTTCAGTGAATAGCTGACCACGGGTGCGGCGACGGTCGAAAAATTCGCCACCACATTACGTGCGACAACGTTTGAAACGCGGCACACGAGGTTGGTGCCACGACAGCTGCCGGACCACCCCAAAAATGTGGCTCCGGGCGCAGGAGACGCCGTGAGCTTCACATACATTAACTTGGAGAAAGTGGCAGTACAAATGTTTGTCGAATTGAGGCCGCAATTGATGCCGCCAGCAGAGCCCGTGACACGTCCCGAGCCCGTCACCGAAACCGAAATGGGGCGTGCGGTGTAATAACTGGAAGATTGCACCCGTTGTGCAGATTCCACATCGGGCGGGGCCAATTCCAACTCGGTGTCGGTCGCCTCGGTTTCATCGGTGCTTGCCGCGGCGGTGTTCGAAGAGGAACTTCCGCTTCCGCCGCCACACCCCACTAGTGAGAGCGCCAAGCATAAGGAGCTTGCAGCCCAATATAAAGGTTTAGCCATTTTTGAATCCCAACGTTAAATAAAGATGTACCACCCCGATCCTCAGCGCCATAACTCTTTTCCGCGGCGCTTTTTCTGCCTCACGCAAGCCCTAATCGACGGATCCATTCACTCACTTGAGTAAGATTTCGTTTTTGTGTGTATCAAAATCAATTTTTTATGCGGACAGGAAAAATCCACCTGAGTAGTAAATACCCATGTGGAAGGTGTTATTGATAGCAAAGGCGCGACCAACGGCGTTGTCGCGGAGCCTCAGGTGCGCAAGCACCTGAGGTTGTTGTTGTTTTCACAGGGTTGGGCAGAAACGTTCTGCACCGCCCCCGACCGGCCAGGACCCGGGTTTTCTCAGCGGAGGAAGCGCTGGCTCGTCAGTTCCAGCTTGCCGGCAATTCGATCATGTAGGTATCGATGTCTTCGGAAGCGCGATCCCAGTTGGAGTTGAACAGGATCTTCGTGAAGTCCCGGTTCACGCTTGCGTGCGGCTCCGTCCAGTACCCCGCCGGGCTGGAATGATGGTGCGCCAGGTGGTAGATCGTCGGATCTGCCTTCAGTTGCACCGCCATCACCTTGCGGTGCATCCACTGCAGCGATCCACCTCCATCCGCGTAGGTAGAAATCACTACCCACCCCCGCTTGTTGTACGCCTTGCCCGACACGTGCAGCGCCGTCGCCGTTCCGCTCAGGTAGGTCGGGAACAACACCGTCTTCACCCCCGTGCGCAGGTTCACCATGAACACGTCGCCCGCGTTCGACTGGTAGTCGATCGCCACGTACACGTCATCACCGTTCTCGTCCAGCGCAATGTCCGAGTGCTCCGACTTGTGGTGCACCTTGCGTTGCTGGCTGAAGTCCCGGCTGAACGCCACCGTGCCGCTCGCATCGTCTGACGACACCACGCAGTAGTTCCCGCTCGGGCTCATGCTCAGGTGATCGGGCCGGTTGCCGTTCGTGTCGCGCATGCCCGTGATCGTGTTGGTGTCACGGTCCCAGGTGAACACGCCCACGCTGTTCCAGCCGTCGCCGTCCACCATGAAGCACCAGTAGCGCCCGTCCGCCGACGGTGAGCCTTCCGACTTCGTCCACGACGCCATTGCCGTCGGCCACCGCGCCTTCAGCCTTGCCGCGAAGTCGCCGATCACCCTCGACTGGTCCGTCGCCACGTTCAGCTCGTACAGCTTCATCCCGATGCCGTTGCTCGGCAGGTAGTACAGCAGGTTCGGATCGCTCGAATGCCACTGCGGCTCCGCATCCCCTGCCGGGCCCGTCAGCCGCTTGATGTGCGCCAGCGTCCGCGCGTCATACACATGCCAGAACCCGTCCAGCGCGTACACCAGCAACTTCGAGCTGTCCGCGTTGAACGCCTGCCGACGCGAGTAGTCGTTGCGCGCAAATCCCGCCGGCGGTTCCACCGCGTGGTTCGTCACCCTGGTCACGCACGTCTTGTACGTGGGTTCGGAAAATGCCCGCCCCTTCACCGGCTTCGCCAGCGAAGGCACCGCCGACAAAGCCGACCCTGACACGAAGCTGAAAGCACCGTCATAGAAGTCGGAGCATGCGCTCTTCGTCGGAGCGCCAGCGGTCGCGAATACAGCAGAGACGACTGCCGACTGGTCAAGATCAACGGTGCAGGTAGCGCTGCTCCCCGTGCAGGCGCCGCTCCACCCGACAAACGTGGCACCGGGTGCCGGGGTCGCCGACAAGGTGACCTGCGCCCCGACGGCAAAGCTCTGGGTGCATTGCGTGCTGCAATTCACCCCTTCTGGATTGGAAGACACGGCCCCAGAACCAGAGACCGCCACTTGAAGCGTCGCAGCTTGAGCGCTGCCGCCATCTCCGCCAGTGCCAGTGCCGCCACCGGTGCTCCCGCCGCTGGTAGGCGATTCGCCACCCGAGGAGCCATCTCCGCCCTGGCTACCACCTCCGCCGCACGCGGACAACGCCAGCATCAGGGAGACAACGCCGACTCCGACCCAACTCTTCCTAGCCAAATGTTTTTTCATCCTGCTTTTCCTTATCGCCCGGGCAATGCCACGGATGCGACCCAACGAAAACGCCGCTGCCTGAGGATCTTGGATCCCTCTCTCCCCTTGTCGACAGCGATTCTCCTAGCGCTTTGGGGCCTATCGTGAGCACTGAGGGACTCAGCGCGTAACCAAACGAAACGAAAAAACCGTGTTTGCAGCGGGCAGATTGTCTTGCTGGCCGGTCCGCCTTGAGAGGCAGGGGTGGTGGAATTGGGCGGCCGGTCGCGCGTCACCGCCCGCCGGACTTGTTACATCCGGCAATGAGGCTGTGCCCGGCTCCGTGACGGATTGCTCATCGGATCGCCGCGTGCCACCGCGGGGCGGCGGGGGTCGACGATCTCCTTCTCGCGTGACTCGAGACTCAACGTGTAATAGCGCGCGGAAAGGCCGGCGAGGATCCAGAAGTTGCCCATCACGTCGCCGTCCAGGAAGCGACTGCCATAGATGTTTCCCATTGCGACGGCAAGGACCGACATCATGAAACCGGTGCCAAGCGCCTGCGACTCGTCGGTCTGGTCCAGCCGTTTGATGCGCCGCGCCAGGCGGTACAAGCCGAACAGCAACGCGAGCGTCGCCACGGGTCCGATGAGTCCGGCTTCCGTGGTGATGAGGACATAGAAGTTGTGCGCATCCATGTTGCGGAAGGTCGGCGCGTACGCACCGATCTCGCGCTTGAAATGGTTCAGCCCGACCCCCCATGGCCGCTCGGCAATCAGCTGTGCAGCGCCCTCCCATATGAGGAACCGGCTTTCCGTACTCTCGTCGTACTGTTGCTCGCCGTCTGCCGAGGGCACCGCCCCCGATTCTTCGGACTGCGAGGTCATCTTGATGCGCGCCACCGCGCTCTCCGGCGCCCACGATTCGAACGTAAGCAACGCGACCACGATGAGCGCGGTAACGAAGAGGCTGCGTCGCAATGCAAGCAGCAGCGCGATGACCGCGAGGATGAAGTACGCCTGACGGGAGTAGGTGAAGAAGACGACAAACGCGCCAAGGGCCACACAACCGAGGGCAACCAAACGGTAGAGCGGCTTCGACCGGTAAAACAGCGCGATCGATCCGAACAGGGGAATGAAGATGACGAAAAACACTGCCGATCGGTTCGCATTGGTGTAGCTCCAGCCGAAGGGCGCGGACACTCGGCGCGTCTCGTTGTAGACCGCGATGCCGTAGTCGAGGGCCTGCCGCAGTCCTTGAACGGAAGCGACGAACGTCACGAACAGCACCGTCGCAAGCAGGAACCGCATCGTGCGTTGATCCTGTACCGCGTGATAGAACAAAAAATACAGGAGCATGTAGAAGATGCTGTTCTTGAGCATCGTCAGATCGTTCACCCACTCCGACGAGTCCTGCGCAACCCCCGCAAGAAAGCCCCAGACAAGCATCGCAAAGAAGAAGTAGAAGACCCCCTTCAACGGCACCGGAGTTCGGGCCCGGACCTTGAGCACCATCATCAACAAGAGGCAGAGCAGGAACATCACGTTGATGACGTTCAACCCCTTGATCGTGAACTCGATCTTGAACAGCGCCTGGTTGGGCACATAGATGATGAGAGCCGCCAGCAGCAGCCGAAGCACGTTCATGGTGCGAAGCCGAATTCAGGCAGGTGCATGCAATTGCACCTGATCATTGCGCTGCATTGCCACGCCGAGCGAACGCTTGAAGTCCGGCAAGGAGGCATCCGGCATGCCGATGCGGCGGAGCTTGAAACAATCGTATGGCGCCGAGTTGGTTGCACTGATGGTCGCCACGGCATACCGGAATCCGACAGCACGGGCGGCATCCACAGTCTCATCGTTCAGCCGCCCTCCTGGATAGGCGAATCCCGGGATCGGCGCTTGGCACAAGCCTTCGAGCACCTCACGCGAAGCTGTCATCTCTTCCTGCAATTCATGCTGAGGAACCAGTTGAAGGTTCGGATGCCTGACTGAGTGAGCGCCGATTTCGACGCCACGGCGGTGCATCTCTTGGATCTCGGCCGGACATAGTCTCGCAGCCGGGACCACGGGGTACGAGGCAGGCCCGAGCACCTTTTCGATGCGTTGCACCACATCCAGCGCTCTTTCGATGGGCAACGTCCAGAGTTGCCCCAGCACGATCTCGGCAGACGCGGCCCGGCTCCACGACCCCAGCGACAGCAGACGATCGATGCCAGGCAGATCGACGTCTCGCGGGTCGAGCGATTGGGCAGCAGTGCCGCTGAAGGCAGCGATCACGCGGTCCCACCACAGAAGTTCGCCTGTTTCGAGGCCGCCGGTGGGCACAAACAAGGTCGCCGGTGCCTGGTAAGCCTCGAGTATGGGCAACGCGTGCTCGAGATTGTCCCGGTAGCCGTCGTCGAACGTGACGGAGATCGCCCGCTTCGGCAACGGCTCGCCTCGCTCGATCCGATCGACGGCCTCGCTCAGCCCGATCATCTCGAAGTGCCGTCGGAAATAGGCAATCTGCGCCTCGAATCGCGATCGCCGTACACACATGCCCAGGGCAAAGGGATCAGCGGCAGGATCTGCGACGACGCGGTGGTACATCACGATGGTCCAGCGGCGGTTGTCCGCAACCGCCTGGCTGATGCGGCGGTCATAGATCCCGCACGAATCGAGCAGGGGCGACACCATCGATTTCAGAATGGACTTCCCGTACCGCTTCAGCATGGACGCTCTTTCGAGATTCCTTCGACCTTGCCGAGACCTATGCAACCGCCGGAATCGGCTCTACAACGGCGCGAGAATCGACGAATCGCCGCGCCCACATCTCGTAGGTCAGCAAAAGCCACAACGGCTCGCTGTAGTCGTGCGTGCCCGCCAGATGATCGGCCATGCACTGCTGCACACCGGCAGCATTGAAGATGCCTCGTTCCCGGAAGCGGCGATCGGCCAGCGTGTCGAGCATCAGTTCGCGCAGATCCTCCCTGAACCATTTGGCGACCGGGATGGCGAACCCTTGCTTCCGCTTCTGCAACACCGCGGCCGGCAGGAGGTCGTTCGCCACCTGCTTCAGGAGGTATTTGCCGACGCCGTCGCGCAGCTTCATCTGCAGCGGCAACCGGGCGGCGAACTCGAGGAGCTCGTGGTCCAGCAGCGGTGCGCGAGCTTCCAGCGAGTTGGCCATCGTCATGCGATCGACCTTCACGAGGATGTCGTCCGCGAGATAGGTGTCGATATCGCCGGCGATGATGCGCTCCATTTCGTCGGCGATGTCGTGGCGCTCGAACACGCCTCGCACGCGCACGAACGGATCGTGGCCGGCCACTTCCGGCGTCAACAGCATGCGCAGGTCCGCCGAGGTGTTGAGGGCCACGCTGGAGAGGTAGCGATCCGGGTAGGGCTGCTCCACCCGATCCGCAATGCGGCGCATGCGCACGCCGCGCGCGGTGCCGGCGAAGAGAGAGGCCACGCGCAGCGCCGCCCCTCCGAGCCCCAGTGTTCGCCTGGCAAAGGCATCCAGGCGCTGGTACTTGCGATAGCGCTCATAGCCTGCGAACAACTCGTCACCGCCATCGCCCGACAGCACCATCTTCACGTGCCGCGCGGCGAGTTGCGACACCAGGTAGGTGGGAATGGACGATGAATCGCCGAACGGCTCGTCGAAGTACCAGACGAGGTCTTTCAGCATCGACACCGCGTCGGCCTCGACGATCAGCTCGTGGTGGTCCGCGCCGATGTGCTGGGCCACCGCTCGCGCGTCCGGCAGTTCGTTGAAAGCCGCTTCCTTGAAGCCGATCGTGAAGGTCTTGACGGGCGACTGCAGGTTGCGCGCCATCAGCACCGCGACGACGCTGGAATCGATGCCACCGCTCAGGAAAGCGCCGAACGGCACGTCGCTGACGAGCCGGGCCTTGACCGCGTCTTCGAGCTTCGCGAGCAACTGGGCCTTCAGCTCGCCTTCCGAGGCCTGCCACTTCGGCTCGAACGCCACCTGCCAATACCGTCGCACCGAAACCTGGCCCTGCTTGACGACCAGGCAATGTGCCGGAGGCAGCTTGTGCACCCCCTGGTAGATGGACGCGGGTGCGGGCACATAGCCCAGGGCGAAGTAATCGTGCGTGGCCTCCAGCGAAATCTGCGGGTCGAACCCCGGCACTGCATACAGGCATTTCAGCTCGGACGCGAACGCCAGCGTGCCGTCCGGCGTGGTGGTGTAGTACAGAGGCTTCTTGCCAAGGCGGTCGCGCGCCAGCACGAGCTTGTTCTCGCGCAGATCGAGGATGGCGATGCCGAACATGCCGCGCAGGCGGTTGAAGCATTCCTCGCCGTACTGCTCGTAGGCGTGGACGATGCACTCGGTGTCGGTGTTCGTGTAGAAGCTGTGGCCGAGCGCCTCCAACTCCTTGCGCAACTCGCGGAAGTTGTAGATCTCTCCGTTGAAGACGATCCAGACGCTGCGGTCCTCGTTGTGGATCGGCTGGTGACCGCTGGAGAGGTCGATGATGGCCAGCCGGCGCATGCCGATCTGGGCGCCGCCGTTGACGTACACGCCCTGGTCGTCAGGGCCGCGGTGCACGATCATGCGGCACATCGCATCGACGATGCCGGGGTCGGCCGTGCGGCGACCGTCCAGCGAGAACAGCCCTGCTATGCCGCACATGTGCGGCTCCTTTCGGCAACGGTGCCGGTCGTCATTCGTTCACGCAATTCGCAGCACTCCATACAGATGCATCAGTTGCTCGACGACGGCACCGATCGAGGCGCGAGACACCACCAGGTGCCGCGCGTTCTCGCCCATCGTGCGCAGCGAGCCGGCAGGAATCCCGGCCGCACTGCGAAGGCTGCGCTCGAAGTCGTCGACGTCGCCGGGTTCGAACAGCCACCCGGTCTCTCCCGGGCACACGAAGTCTTCGGTCCCGCTGACCCGCGAGCCGACCACGGGCAAACCCGCCGCCATGTATTCGAGCAGAGTGTTCGAGAGGCCTTCACTGAGCGAAGTCAACACACCGAAGTCTGCCGTCGCGAGGTACTTCTCGACCGCATCGGTAGGCCCCACGAACCGGACCTGGGACGCAATCCCCAACGCTTCCGCCAGTGCTTGCAGCGACTGGCGCAGCGCACCGTCGCCCACAAGGATCAACGACACGTCCGACCGATGGCGGAACACGCGCGCCCACCCTTCGAGCAGCAGCTCCAGTCCTTTTTCCGGCACGAGCCGGCCCACGTAAACCCCCACCAGCGAACATTCACCGCACAACTCGCGGCGCAGTTCGGCGTCGCGTCCGACCCGGGTGAACCGGTCGGTATCGACAGCGTTGGGGATCAGCCGTACCTTGCCAGCCTCGAACCCGCTATCGACCAGCATGCGACCGATGCGCGAACTCGTCGCCTGGTAGTGGTTGGCACCGCGCAGTGCCGCCTTCTTCAACCGGGTACGCCAGCTGGGCTGCGGGTCGAGGATGCCGCCGGTCATCTCCGTCATGCCGGTGAGCTTCACGATGACCGGCTTGCCGAGCATGCGCCCGACCACGCAGCTGACCGCCGCCATGTTGCCGGCGATGTGCGCATGGATGACCGAGTACTCGCGACGCCGGGAAACGAGCAACCACCCGAGCTTGATCAGCATCGAAAGTGCACCGAGAAGCGGCAGCTTCGGATAGGCGATGCGTCTCACCGTCACACCGTCGACCGAATCGCGCTCGAGCTGGGGCCCATACGACACCATCGGCACGACCACGGCGACCTCCACCTCGCGGCCCATCATGTGGCGGCCCAGCGTGCGCACCTGGGTCTCGGCGCCGCCACCTCCCTTGGTGGGGAACACGCTTTCCAGGACCATCAGCACCGAGGTGCCCTGCTTACCCATGCTGTCCATCAACGTACTGCCGGTGCCAGAGTTCGAGCATCAAAAGGAGGTAGATCTCGGCCGAATGGTCCCACGCGCCACGCTCGTGCCGTTTCATCAGGTGGTCGACGTGCTCGGTGCGGAAATAGCCGCGGCTGGCGGCCCTGGACGACATCACCACGTCGTGCACCATGTCGCGGAAAGGCCCCGGGCGGCGCAGCCACACGCTCACCGGCAAGCCGAAGCCCTGCTTCTTCTTCTTGCGGATCTCCACCGGAAGGATCTCCTCGGTCGCACGCTTGAAGAGGTAGCGCTTCTCCAGCCCCCGCACCTTGTCGCTGCCGGGCAGGCGACCGGTGTACTCAACCAGTTCGCGATCGAGGTAAGGGAAGGCGACCTGCGTACCAGCCAGCCGCGACGAGCGCACCACCTTGACCACGTCGTTGTCGGCAATGGTCATCTTGAGGTCGAGGTACATCAGCCGATGCAGGTTGCAATCTGCCTGCGCTGCGCGGTAGATCTCGCGTTGCACGTCCAGTGAATCGTCGCGACCCACCTTGGCCCGGAACCCGTCGCTGAGCAACGCTTCGAACTGGTCAGACGCGAAGGAGTCATCGCTGTAGAAGCGATCGGGGTTCGGGAGCGATCCACGGTAGACGAAGTTCTTGATGCGGTTCGCGAAGCGGCTGTCCACGCCCTTGAGCGCACCTGCCAAGGCGTGGCCGGCACCGCGGACCAGCGCGGGTGAGCGGTGGAACCATTCGAAGATCTGGTCCTTGCGATAGCGCTCGTTGCCACCGTAGATCTCGTCGCCCCCGTCACCGGCGACCAGCAAGCCCACGCCGCTCTGGGAGGCAAGGTCCGCGCAGTAGTAGGTGGGAATGGCGGATGAATTGCCGAAAGGCTCGTCGAAGGCATCGATCAGGCGCGGGATGGCGGCCACCGCATCGGCTTCGCCCACCGAGCGCTCGTGCGCGTCGAGCCCGAAACGCTCCGCAGCCAGCCGCGAGTAGGAAAGTTCGTCATAGCCCTCCTCCGCGAACCCGATCGAGAAGCTGGACACCTTGCCCGGGCTGGACGCCCGCGAGAGGATGCTCGCGATGCTGGAGCTGTCGGTGCCCCCGCTGAGGAACGTGCCCCAGGCCGACGCCGTGGCGGGGCGGTAACCGGAGACCGCACTGACCATGCGGTCGCGCAGCTCGCGCGCACGGTCGTCGTCGCTGCCCCGCAGGTCCGCGGGGTACACCGCGTCCCAGTGCTTGCGCACCTGCACGGCGCCGCCGCGGGACTCGATGCAATGCCCGGCGGCCAGCTTCGACACCCCCTCGATCGCACAGTGCGGTGCGGGCACGTACGAGAAGTTGAGGTAGTGATACAGCGCCGACACGCAGACGCGCGCCGGCACGAGGCCGCTGGCCAGGATCAGGCGCAGGTCGCTCGCCACAAGCAGCGTGTCCCCGCTGCTGGCGTAGTAGATCGGATAGGTGCGGAACGGGTCGACGCACGCGAGCAACCGACGCTCTGCCGCGTCCCACAGCACGTAGCTGTAGCGGCCGCGCAGGCCCTCGTTCGACCAGCGCCGCTCGCTCATCCATAGCTGCAGCGCTGCCCCGCTCGGGTCGCCCGCGCCGCCTGGCTCCATTGCGAGGCCGATGCCACCGACGCCCGCTTCACCCAGTTGCCGCACCTCGCCGCGGGTCCAGACCGCCACGCCGGGCGCCGGTTCGCTGAACCGTATCTCGGCCGGCGCTCCCCTCCATGCCGGCCAGGCGCTCACATCGCGCAGCCGTTGCATGGCCGGCAGCGCACCGCCGGCTCCCAGACACACCAGAAACTCTCCCAAAGGGCCTGACATGCTCTCAACCTACCGTTCTTCTTGCTGACATGACCGGGCCGGCACGGCGTTGCTGCGCGGCCTCGGCATAGTGATTCTCGATCGCCCGCACCATGGCGGGCACACTGTAGCGCTCGTTGGCGCGAGCCTGGCCTCCTTCGGCCAGAAAGGCACGACGTGCCGGATCCTGCGCAAGCGACTGCATTGCATCCGCGAGCGCCGGCGCGTCTTCGATGTCGAACAGAAGACCCGTCCGCTCATGCTCGACCAATTCGACATTCCCCCCCGCACGCGATGCGATGACCGGCTTGCCGCTCATCATCGCCTCGAGGATGACGTTGGACAGTCCCTCGCGAAACGATGGCAGCACGACAAAGTCGGCGGCCGCCATCAGCGCCCCGACGTCCGAGCGCTGGCCGAGCATCAGCACCGTGGACTCCAGTCCCAAGGCGCGGATCTGCTCTTCCAGCTGCGCCCGCATGGGCCCCTCGCCGGCGATCGCCATCCGCAAGGGAGCACGCCGGTCCTGCAACAGCTTGCAGGCGCGCAGCAGCGTCGGGATGTTCTTGTGAACGATCAGGCGCCCGACGAACAGGCCGAGCGATGTTTGCTCATCCACCCCCAACGACCTGCGCACCTGTTCCACGCCGTGGGCAGGGATGGACGGCATCTCGACACCGTTGTAGACGATGTCGATGGCCCCTTCGGGCAGGCTCATCTTCTCGTGGGCGTAGGCAGCGCCGGCACCGGAGTTGGCGATGATCGCGCTCGACTGCGACGACACCCACCGCTTGATGCGCCACTGCAGCGGCGAGTACCACTCGTAGGTACCCCGCACGGACGACAGCAGCACCGGCCGCTGTTGCGCAGGCACCATTCGCCGCGCCACGCTGCCCCACAGCTCGCCGGAGAACGCAAAGCAGTGCAGCACGTCGTAGCGGCCCTCGCGCAAGCGCCCGGCCAGTTCGCGCACGAAGCGCAGATCGATGCGACCGCGCTTTTCGACCTGGATGACCGGCACCCCTGCCGCCTCCAGTTCGTCGGCGAAGAACGAGCGGTTGCGGAAGAACAGGACGCTGGGCTCGAACCTGCGCCTATCCAGCCCCTTCGCGATGTGCACGATCTGGCGCTGCGTGCCGCCCACCTCCATCTCGTCGGTCAGCAGCAGCACGCGCGTCTTGCCGGTGTCGGTCATCGTGCTTTCAGGCAAACGCTTCATAGAGCTTGCGCGCCTCCTTCGCCACGTCGAAATCGCGCTCCACCTTCTCGCGCGCGCTCTGTGCCAGGCGCACGCCCAGTGCCGGCTGCATCAGCAACCGCTTCAGCGCGAGCGCCAGGCTTTCAGCGTCCCCGGGCTGCACCAGCAAGCCGCTCACGTCGTTCTCGACCAGCTCGGGAATGCCGGACACGTAGGTCGACACGACCGGCGCCCCGCTGGCCATCGCCTCCATCAGTGCGACGGGGATGCCGTCGCGATCGCCGGTGGCCGTGACCACCGACGGCAGCACGAAAGCGCTGGCGCGATAGAGATGGCGACGCACCTCTTCCTGCTTGCAGGCGCCCGGCATGCGGAGCACGCCGTCCAATCCCGCCGCACGCACCTGTTGCTCCAACTCCCCGCGCAAGCGCCCTTCGCCGATGATGAGGCACTGGAACGGCACCTTCCACGCGGCCAGCAACTCGCAGGCAGCGACCAGATGCCGGAAGCCCTTGATCTCGTCGAGCCGGCCGACGGCCAGGATCAAACCGGGCTCGCGGCCGCCCGGCTGGAACGGAATTTCACCGGGCGACACGCCGCAGTGCACGATGCGCAGTCGGCTCGAGACATCCTCTCTGAGCCGCTCCGAGATATAGCGGCTGTTGAACTCCGAGATCGTGACGCCGAAGGCCGCGCGCCGGATCTTGTCGGCCAGCAAATGATGCTCGAGAAAGATGTCGTGTGCGTGGGCCGTGAAGCTGAACGGAATGCCGGTGCGGCGGGAAACGATCATCGCAGCGGTGGACGGGTACGTCGCCCAATGCGCGTGCAGATGGTCCGGCGCCAGGCGGCGAACCGTGGGAACGAGCGCGAGCGTGCGCCACCACACGACGAGGCTCTTCGCCATCTGCTTGGGGTGGCGGATCAACTGCGTGCAGATCGACACCAGTTCGCGCACGGTTTCGACAGGATGGGCCGCCATGCCACGCAGCGCGGCCCACACGCCGGGCAGGCCTCGCAACGGGTAGCTGACACGGTCGAGCAGTTGCTGCGCGTCGGACTGCACCATCTCCTCTTCCGGGTCCTTCAACGAGACGATGCGCACGTCGACACCCAGCCGCAGCAGTTCGTGCAACTCCCGCACGATGAACGTCTCCGACCAGCACGGGAACAGCGACACAAAATAGACAACCTTCACTTCGCCCTCACCTTGGCGGCTGCGCATGGGACGAAGCCGCGCCGGCCACCGGTGGCTTCGAACGCCAGAGATGCGCGTTCTTGTTCAAAAGGAATTCGCGAGCGCCAAGCACCACGCACCAGTTCAGCAGCAGGAAGGCCGTTGCGATCTTCACCAGCTTGAGCCGCGCGAGCGCCGGCGACAGCGCACCGAGCACGGGCAGCCCGTAGCCGGCCACCTGCAAGGCCAGGAACACGTCATAGAACCATCCTCGCCCCAGCAATGCAACGTTGGCTGCGAGCAGTACGGCCATCGCCAGCGGCGCGGCCAACCGCATCAGCTTGTGCGAGACGAACTGCACAAATAGCGGGTTGCGCCAGGGCAGCAACAGTCCCGGGTACATCGCCACCAGCTGGAAGTTGCCGGCCAGCGTGCGGATCTTGCGCGTCTTCTCCTGCTGCGGTGCCGCGGAGGCTCGGTCGTATGCGTGCGCACGGTTGTCGAACACCACCCGCAGCCCCTGCATCGCGGCGGTCATCGGAATGGCGACGTCGTCGAGGATGGTCTGCGGAGGGATGGGACGAAAGGCGCTGCGGCGCAGCGCGTAGAGCGCGCCGGTCACCCCGACCACCGAACCCGCCCGAGCCTCCTGCTGGCGGATGAACTTCTCGTAGCGCCAGTACGCATCCACGCCCTCCGCAAAGGGCGTCATGTCGTCGGACACGAACACCAGTTCTCCGCTGGCGGCGCCAACCGCCGGGTCGGCCAGGTTTTCGACCAGGCAGCGCACCGCCTCCGGATTGAGCCGCTGCCGGGCATCGGTGAAGACGATCACCTCTTCGGAGCAGGCGGCCGCCGCGTCGTTGAGACAAGCGGCCTTGCCGCGTCGCTGCGCAAACGCAAGCAGCGTTACCCGGCGATCTCGATACGACTCGACCAGGTCGTTCATGCCATCGGTCGATCCGTCCGACGCCACGACAACGCGCAGCTTGTCTGCCGGGTAGTCCTGCGCAAGACAGGTCTCGAGCTTGTCGCGCATGCGCCCGGCTTCGTTGTAGCCGACGACCACGATCGCGACCGACGGCTCGTACGGCGCGCGCGCCACCGGTCGTGGCAGCAGGCGAGCCCACGCGGCCACCAGCACCGGGTAGCCGACATAGGTGTAGAACAGCGCTGCCAGGGCCAGGAAGAACAACGCTTCGATCATCGCGCTCCCCCGCCGCCCAGCAGCACGCGGCGCAGCCGTTCGTACCGGCCGTTGCCGAGAGCGCTCTTGGCCGCCGTCAGCAGGCGGTAGCGCATCTGCCGCGCGGCCAGCTCCCACGTGCGTTGCTCGACCCAACGCTGCAGTTGCTCGTCGGTCGTCGATTGCAGGACCGCCAGGCGGGGAATGTCCCACGCACCGTGATCGCGCCGCCACAGCCCCACGCGCGAGCTGCAGACGGCGTGATAGCCCAGGCGCCGCGCAATGTCGCCCAGCCCGGGCGCCACGCGGCCGCCAGGTGGCGCGAACAAGGTCACGGGTTGGCCCAGCCGGTCCTCGATCTCGCGCTTGGAGTCGCCCAGCTCGGCTTCGACCTCCTGCGGGGTCAGTTCGTCGAGGTAGCGATGGTGCTGCCCGTGCGACTGGATCGACATGCCGGCCGAAGCCATGTCGCGCAACTCGGCCCAGCTCAGGTAGTGCCGGGTGCCGACGGTCGAAGGGTTGACGAAAAAGTCGGCCGTGCCGCCGTGAGCCGCAATGTCGTCTGCAGCGCGGGCATTGCTGACGTGCCCATCGTCGAAGGTGAAACCCACTCGCATGCCCGGCGCCTGGGGCCGCCCCAGCAGGTCTGCAACGCTGGCCGCCGTGCCTCCCGCTGCACGCACACATTCGAGATGGCGCCGGAACTGCCCGCTGCCCACCGCGTAGTGCGCATCGGCGCCTTCGGTGTGCCCGGCCTCGTCGCCAACGGCGTGATACATCAAAACGGTGACGGTCCTCGTCATGTCGACTCCGTGGGTGCAGACGTCGCTGCAGGACTGGTGATGCCGCGCAGCTTGGCCCAACCGCTGCCCAGCAGTTGCCGCGCCTCGCGGTCGACGACGAGCGTCAAGGCGCCGTACATCGCCGCCCCGGCAGCCATGCGCACCAGCAACGTCAGAAGATCGTGCCCCAAGTGGATGTGGGTGATCGCGAAATGCATCGCCAGGCCGATGCCGCCAAACTTCAACAACGACATCACCGGCACCTGGACCGCGAGACGCCGACGACCGGCCAACATGGAGGCCAGCAACAGCCCGGCGTACGCGAACAGCGTCGCCGCTGCCGCCCCCATCAGTCCCCAAAGCGGGATCAGCACCACGTTCAGGACGATGTTCGCCACCGCGCAAGCCGCAACCAGCGCCATCACGGTCTTTGAGCGCTTCTCGATGTAGAGCCCGGCACCGGCAACCATGACGAGCCCGTCGAAGGCCATGCCCGCAATGACCCACGGCACCACCTGCGCACCGGCGCGGTACTTCTCGGAGGCCAGGAGCGCGATCAATTCACCGCCCACCGCGGAGAGCCCGGCGATCACGAGCATCGAGACCATCACGTAGACGTGCATGAACCGGCGCAGAAAGGCCACCGTCTCGTCGTGCCCCTTCTCTTCCCACATGCGCACGTACATGGGCAGCACGGCGGTACTGAAAGAAGCCAGGAAGATCGCACGCACGTAGTCGCACAGGTTGTACGCCGCTGAATAGAAGCCCAGCGGCTCTGCGCCGAGCATCGACTGGATCACGTAGCGGTCACCCATCGACAGGATGATCGACGCCAGCTCGTAGCCGATCATCGGGATGCCGAACGCGAGCATCGCCCGGAACAGCGGGGCGTCGAAGTCGCGCATCCGGGGCTGCAATCGCTTCCACATCCAGGCACCGAGCGCGAGGGTCGCCAATGCCTCGCCCGCCACCGTGGCCGCGTAGAAGCCCCACAGGTCGCGCGCGACGAAGAACAGCACGCCCAGCAGCAACGCGAGCCCGGCATACCGCTTGACCACGCTGTAGACGGTAATGGCCCGGCTCTGCTCCTCGGCCCGAAGCTGATTGATGAAGGAGCTGTCGACCACACGGATGAAGATCAGGCTCGCCGTGAACAGCATCAATGGCGCCAGCCGCTCGTCGTTCCAGAACGACTGCGGGATCCATTGGCTCGCAGCCGCCCACAGCAGCGTGACGATCAACCCCGTGCCCGCCATGCCGAACACCACGGTCGAAACATAGGCGTTCATGCCGACATTGCGCTTGCCGGCCTTGATCTCGCTGTAGAAGCGAACAGCAGAGTGCTGCACACCGAGCTTGGCAATGCCGACGAGCAATGACAGCGCCGTGGCGACGAGGTTCATCACGCCGTACTCGTCAACCGACAGCAAGCGGGTCAGGATGGGAAACGAGACGATGCTGGCGAGCGTGACCAGCAGGCTGCCGGCCGAGTAGTTGGAGACGTGGACAACAAGACGTTTGAGCATGGCCGTGTCGGGGGTGTCAGCGCAACCCGGAACGCGGCACCTTCCGGGCGCTTTCCGTCGCTTGTGGTGTGCGCGGCAGCTCTACGCCGCGCAGCGATGTCGCCCTCGCCCCCTTCGGAAGAAGTTGCCCGAACGTCAGGACGCGACGGACGCGGCCACGCCGCCCGCCTCGCCTGATGTTTCCGCTTTCGGCAGCATGCTGCGCAAATGCTGTGCAATGCGCATCGCCGGACCGCCGTCCCAGTAAGCCTCCACCTGTTCTTCCTTGTTCTGGCGCGTGCGCAACGCTTCATGCACTGCCCGCACGGCCTGGTCCGCGTTGCGCGCCAGCACCGAGCCCGCTGCATCGCCGCCCGAAGGCGCGCGCGCAGTGCGCGGCAGCAGCATCAACGCCGGTACGTCGAGCGCGTTCGACTCCTCCAACAGGGCTGCGTCGGCCCCGTGGACCACGCAGGTGGCACGTTGCAGCAACGCAACCATCTCGAGGTACCCGAACCTCGGCAGCAACACCACGCCCGAGCTGCGCAGTTGCTTTTCAGCCCCGATGGCCCGCAGGACGGAGACCGTTTGCGCGTCGGCCGTCCAGAGGACCGGAATCTCGCTCTTGAGCACCGAAAGAATCTGCAGCAACTCGCGCAATTCCTTTTCCCCGTCTGCCGCGTCAGCGTCCAGACGCAGCGTGACCAGCGCATAACCATGCGGGTGCGAGAGGCAGTCGGCGGAGACTGCGGCCCCGGCAAGCGCCTCTTCGGGACTCACCGCCCGCTGCAGCGCCGCGTGCAACAGGTTTTCCATCAGACTGCCGACACAGTGCACACGGTTCGATGCGATGCCTTCACGATACAGCGTGTAGTGCGCTGTCAGCTTGCTCGTGTACAGCTCGTCGGCAAGTCGATCGAGCAGCACGGCATTCAGGTCTTTCGCATCGGGGTTCGCACCGCGCAAGCCGGCATCAACGCGCAGCAGCGGCAGGCCCTTCTTGCGCGCCACCAGACTGCAGGCCAACACCGCGTCGGTGTCGCCAAGCGCGAGCACCGCCCGTGGCTGCAACTCGTCCAGTACGGCATCGAAGCGCAACTGGGCCGTCGCAGACTGCGAGGCAAAGCCATCGGCTGGTGCCCCAAGATGGAATTCCATGCCTGGCAGGGGCAGCGCGCCGTCGATCTCCTTGGCGGCGGCGACTGCAGACTCCAGACCGGGATTGACAGCGACAACAACAGGAAGCTCTGGACGATCGCGGAAGACCTGCGCCATCGCCCCGATCTTGAGATACCCCATCGGGCTGTCGACCAGGCACACCAGGGGCGCGTGCATCGTGCCCGGCACGCCGTGGTTGTAACGCACGACATCAGCAGCGCCCGCCAATGACAAAGAAGCGGTCTGGTGGTGAGCCGTGGTCGGTCCGCCGTCACGCCCCTGGGGCATCGGAGCCAGGACCGGCGGCGCGACGGTCGACTCGCCCACCTCGCCCCGCAGTTCACGCGCGGTCTGCTCGACCTGCTCGGCGGAGATGTTCGTTTCCCCGCCCAGAAAGCAAGCCAGCAGCAGACGGTTGCACAGCAGGTTGATACGACGGGGTATGCCGCCCGTCCAGCGATGAATGGCGTCGAAAGCCCCAGGCTCGAAGTGCGGAACGTCCTTCCAGCCCACCCGCCGCAGACGGTGCTCGATGTAGGCCCGGGTCTCGAGGTCATCCAGCGGACCCAGATGGCAGGACGCAATGACGCGCTGGCGGAACTGCTCCATCGACTTCGACTCGAGCAGCGCGCGCAACTCCGGCTGGCCGACGAGGAAGCTTTGCAGCAGGGCCTGTTTGCCGAGCTGGAAGTTCGAAAGCATCCGCAGTTCTTCGATCGCTTCGAGGTTGAGGTTCTGCGCCTCATCGACGATCAGCAACGCACGGCGGCTCTTGGCCGCCAGCGCCGTCAGGAAGCCTTCGAGCGTGGCGATCAGATGCGCTTTGCTCGTGCCGAGCGGCGGAATGCCGAAAGCCGTGATGATCGAGCGCAGCAAATCGCCCGACTCCAACTGCGTGCTCACCACCTGGGCCGCAACCACCTGCTCCGGATTCAACCCTTCGAGCAGGGTGCGCACCAGCGTGGTTTTGCCGGCACCGATCTCGCCGGTCACGACGATGAAGCCTTCGCCCTGGTACACGCCAAACTTCAGGTAGGCCAGCGCGTTGCTGTGGCCCTTGCTGTCGAAGTAGAAGGACGGATCAGGATTGAGTTGGAACGGCGGGCCTTCCAGCCCGAATTGCGATTCGTACATCGTCTACTCAGAAGCGATAGTTCACCGCGACGAACGCCGCAGATTCGCGCGCCGGGGCAGAGACGTTGGAATCCAGCAACTGGCGGCGCGCACCGAGCGTCACTGCCGTGTCGGGCGACAGCGCGTGCTGCAGGCTGAGCCGCGCCACTTTCTCACGCGTGTAGTCGCCGTCGCGCGCTCCCAGCCCTTCGATTCGCGAACCACTCAGCCATAGCGTCACGGATGTCTGCGGCGTCAGGCGGCGGGTGATGTCGAGGGTGACGCCGAACTGCTGGTTGTCCGACGTGAAACCGGGCTCGGGCGTGAAGGGGTCGTCGGATCGCGACAGCTGGCGATAGCGCCTCGAATGCAGCGCGAGCGCCACAGTCGTGCGTCGGCCAAGCAAGGCAACACTCAGGCTCGTGCCTTGCTGCAACTGCGCATAGTCTGCAAAAACCTCGATCGGGCTCGAGAGGTTGTCCGGCAGGTTCAGGTCCTGCACGATGTTGCGGACCATCTCTTCACGAGCGACCGGGTCCGGGTAGCGAGTGGTGAGGATGGCATCGAGGAGCTCCGCGACCGAACCACCTCCAGGTGCCAGGACTTGCGACGCCGGTTGGGCGGCCGGCTCGCGGTAAGAGCGCAGATGCACAGCCAGATACGGCGTCCGATGCGTGAACTGCGCGTTCCACCCTGTCCCGAAGAATCGACGCTCGACCGCTGCGGTCAGGTCTGTCCGTTCGGTCGGCAGCCAGCGCACGCGGGCTCCATACAGGGTGTCGGTGTTTTCGGTCAAGGAGAACTCGCTGCGCTCCCTCCCGGCGATCACACCCACCACCAACTGAGGGTCGACCGCGTAGTTCACGATGCCGCGAGCGACATCGATCGTCAGCACGGAATCGGCGTCGCCGTCGTAGCGCGTGTCCTGCCGAGTGAACTCGGCCATCGCGCCCAGCGGCAGAGGTTGCTGCTCGACCCGCACCAGATGCTGCTGCTCATAGGCATCGCGACGCGGATCCGCGGCAGCGTACCGGCCATTGCGCTTCGTCCAAGCATGATCGCTGCGCGCCAGCAACGACAGCGACGGCGTGAACCAATGATCCACATAAGGACTCACGCGCAGCCGGCGGGTGGTCACCTGGTTGAACGAGGACGCTCCGTCGGGTCGTGCCGAATAGGGGTTGGAAGACGTCTGGTCCACCATTGCCGATCCATCAACGTAGAGCCAGCGCTCGACCAGCGTGGACTGCATCCCGAGCTGCGCCAGGGGAAGCACGCGGTTCGGCTGGGTGTCACGCAGATAGCTCAGCGCATTCGCCCCGACCTCTCCCTGCACGCTCACCCTTCCGCCGCGGCTGTTGAAACGCAGACGGGGTTCGACGTTGACGATCACGTCGCCGCGAGACTGCTGGACGTCCGTGTACCCGCTGTTGTTGGTCGCCGTGACG
The DNA here is from genome assembly GCF_946480305.1 of uncultured Caldimonas sp. The sequence continues at coordinate 65,900 of NZ_CAMLJQ010000006.1, read as the reverse complement.
GTGGTCGTGACGTCCGCTTCCAGGCGCCATGCCTGCGACGCTTGCGGCTCGGGAGGGAGCTGCGGCGCAGCCAGCTGCACCGGCTGCTGCTGCGCCATGACGGCAGGCAGTGAAATCGCTGCGATGCAGGCGGCAACGACCTTCAGCACCAGCTGCGTACCGGCCGGCCGTTGCCCGACGAGGAAACGCGACTCAGTAGTAGCCATAGCGATTCGTCGTCGAGACGTCCCGGCACTTGTTGAGCACCGACATGACGACCGGGCAGCTTTCCACCGTGGCGAATGCTTTCTCGACGGTGTTGCGCGAAGTATGGTCCGCCTCCACCACCATGACGACCTGCCCGGCACGGGCGGCCAGCACACGCGACTCGGTGGTCGGCAACAGAGGCGGCGCGTCGAACACGACGATCCGGTCCGCGTACTTGCTTGCCAGCTCGTCGAGCAGCCGCTCCATTCCGGTGCTCGCCAGCAACTCGGTGGAGTTCGCGCACTGTGAACCGGCCGGCAGCAGGGTGAGCTTCGGCACGTTCGTCCTGAGGAGCACCTCGGAGAGATCGAGCTCAGGATCTGTCAGCACGTCCAGCAAGCCTTTCGCGGGCTCGTCGACGCCGAGACGGCTCATCAACGAAGGACGCACCACGTCAGCGTCGACGAGCAATACCGTCTTGTCCACCTCCATGGCGATGCTGAGTGCGAGGTTGATGGCGGTGAAGGTCTTGCCCTCTCCCGGCATCGCACTGGTCACGAGGATCAGATTGGCTCGCTCGATGGGAGCGGCCGACTCCCCTTCGATGTTCTTGATCAAGGGCCGCTTGATCACGCGGAACTCGTCGGCGAGACCCGTGCGTGCCTGCCCGGGCACCAGAAAACCGCTCTGACCCAGGGTTGCCAGCGGCAGTTCGATGGAGCGCGAGCGGCGCTCGCCTGTCGCCATGTCGGACGCGACGGGCACGGCCGGGAGTACCCTCACCGCTCCCGCGCCCGGAGAAGGCGGTGCCAGGTGCAAGGCAGCAGGGTTGCCGGGACCGGGAACAGCAGGCGCCTTCTGCGCGGAGTCGACGAGCGAGTCGAATTCCTGCCGGCTGAGTCCGGCGGCCGCCCACGGCACGTCGACCCCTGCCCGTTGCAGTTCTTCGAGTCGTTTCGCTGCTTGCTCGATGATGCTCATCGGTGCCTTTCGATTCTTAGAGCCGTCCCTGGAGCGCGATCCAGGCGAGCCATGCTGCGTTGGCGATCAGGAACAGGCCGAAGGCCCCGACGAACCCCAGCGATGCACGTCGCTCCTGCACTCGCATGGTGTTGCTCATCACCAGGGAGACGCTACCCAGTACCGGGCGGCCGGAAAGCTCGCGCAAGGTCCTCTCGCTGTCCATCGAAGGACTGAGCTGCGACAACGCGAAAGCCGCTCCGACGCCCAGGCCGATGGACGCGACAACCGCCAGCACCGCCAACACCTTGCGATTCGGAAACACCGGGGTGGACGACACGCTCGCAGGCTCGACAAGGCGGAAGTCCGTCAACTGTGACGACTGATCGATCTTCACGCCAAGAGAGGCTGCTTCACGGCGGGCCACGAGCTGCTCGTAATTCTTGCGGATGATGTCGTAGTCGCGATTGAGCTGCGCCAACTCTGCCTCGACTTGCGGCACCCTCGTTGCGAGTGCACGGATCTGGTCCAGCCGAGACTGCTCAGCACCCAGCCGGGTACGCAACGAAGCGACGTTGGCCTCGGCCTCGGCCAGCGACATGCGAATGCGCTGGAACACCGGATTGGTTGCAGCCCCCCGCCCCTTGCCGTCGCCTCGCGCGAGCGCTTCCTGGCGCTTCTGGTTTTCGATCTGCGCGATGGTGCGCCGCGTGCTCACGACGTCCGGGTGCTCATCGGTGTAGCGACGCAGCAACTCGTCCAACTGCCGCTTCTGGGCTTCAAGGCGTGCATCGATCTCGGACAACTGCACCGGGCCGGCCGCCACCAGTGATTCGGGCGGCAGTTGCGGGTCTTCCGAGGAGAGCTCGCGTCGCAAGGCGTCACGCGATTGTTCCGCCGCACTCAGCTCGATGCGAAGCCGCCCCACCTGGTCGGCCAGCTCCGACATCCGAGCGAAGTAATCCTGGTTGGAAACACCCGAGACGCCAAAGTTGCGCAGCTTGAAATCCTTCAGCCGGTTCTCCGCCTCCACCAGCTTGTGTTCGTATTCGGCGATTTGTTCGTCGATGAAGCGGCTGGCCTCTTTCGAGTCACGCGTCTTCGTGCCGATGCTCGATTCCACGAAAAGGTTCACGAGACTCTCGACGAGGCGCCGCGCGCGCTGCGGATCGGTGTCTCGGTAGCTGATGGTGTACAGATTGCCTTGGCCGCTGGGCGCAACCTTGATCTTGTCCATCAGCTTCATCAGCGCCTTCTCGCGCTCACGCGGGTCGGCAGGTGCCAGCGCGATGTCCGGCGCGTCCATCAAACGCTCGACATTCGGGCGCGACACGAGCGTTTTGGCGAGCATACGCACCTGCTGGTCGATGTCCGGCTGGAAAGCCAAGCCGGCCATCAGCGGCTTCAACACCGACTGCGTGTCGACATAAACACGCGAACTCGCTTCGTAGCGGTCCTGCATCAGACCGACACCCACCGCGCCCAACAGCGCCACCGCGCAAGCGGCCGCAAGACCAGCCCAGCGCCGGCGCCAAAGGCCACGCAGCAGCGTCTTGGCCTGGCGGATCACCTCAGTCGTTTCCATCACAGCTCCACCCCGCAAGGGCGACCTTTCCGTTCACACCGATGTTTCGCATGCACTTGGCGACAAGCCCCAGCATCGCTTTGCTCCGAGACCTACCCGCCACAAACGCAACGGGACCGGCACACCGGTCCCTACAGCAGGCGGCCGTCACGCACCGAGGTGCACATGCACGACCGACAACCCCGCATGGGGCGCACCCCGTCAGAACCAGCTCTGAGGCACGATGATGATGTCGCCAGGCTTGACGCCGACATTCGCGGAGATGTCGCCGCGCTTGAGAAGGTCCTTCAGGCGCACGCTGTATTGCTTGCCGCCTTCGGCGCCGCGCACCAGCACCGCACCGTTGCCATCCGCAAAGTCGGTCAAGCCGCCGGCTTGGATCATCACGTCGAGGATCGTCATGTTCTGGCGATACGGTACGGCTTGAGGACGTGCCGCCTCACCCACGATGCGGATCTGCTCGGAGAACGTTCCCTGGAAGCCACTGACGACGATCGTCACCACCGGGTCCCGGATGTACTTTGCCAATACCTTCTCGAGCTCGCGCGCCAGGTCCGCAGGGTTGCGCCCGGCCGCCATGACATCCTCGACCAACGGAGTGGAGATGCGGCCGTCGGGCCGAACCGTGACGGTGGAAGAGAGCTCCGGGTTGCGCCAGACCACGACATTGAGCGTATCGAGCGGTCCGATCTGGTAGCGATGATCCGGCGTCTCTGCGACGCTGGGAGCGGGCGGGTAGCCGCCGATGCTGCCGCACCCTGCGAGCAGTGCGGAGAGCACCCCTGCAACGACAACCAGGCCGCTTCTCGCGCGGGAAGAAATGTTCATGAACATGGATAACCTTTCAAAGCGGACGAGCGGTCGTGCAAAGCGATATTGCCTGCGTTTTGCACGGCCTGATTTCGTCAGCGAGAGCCCTCACGGAACAACACGACGCTCACGGTCTCGATCAGCACCAGGATGTCGAGGAACAGCGAGTTGTTCTTGACGTAATACAGGTCGTACTGGTGCTTCCTGCGTGCGTCTTCCACGGAAGCGCCGTAGCTGTATCGCACTTGTGCCCAACCGGTCACACCCGGTTTGACGCTGTGGCGCAGATCGTAGAACGGAATCTGCTCCTTCAGTTGCTTCACGAAACTGGGCCGCTCCGGTCGCGGCCCGACCATGCTCATCTCACCGCGCAGCACGCTCAGCAGCTGCGGCAATTCGTCAATGCGGGTCTTGCGAATGAACGCGCCCACCCGGGTGACACGAGCATCGTTCTGCGTGGCCCATCGGGCAACGCCGTCCTTTTCGGCATCGACGGTCATGCTGCGGAACTTCAGACACATGAAGCTGCGCCCGCCGAGACCTACGCGCTCTTGACGATAGATGATCGGGCCCGGGCTTTCCAGGCGCACGGCCAGCGCCGTCAACAGCATGATCGGAGCGGAAACCAGCAGCAGGATGGATGACGTGACGATGTCGAACACGCGCTTGGCAGCCTTTCGGGCCGGCCCCTGCACGAAACCTTGGCTGTAGATCAACCAGCTGGCCTTGAGACTGTCGATCGGCACTTCGGCCCGAGCCCGCTCATAGAACCCCGCGAGGTCGAGAATCGGAGTGCCTCGAATGCGGCATTCCAGCAGCTGATCCATCGGCAGCCCGCCGCCACGCTGCTCGCGTGCCGCCACGATGATCTCGTCGATGCCATGCTCAGCCACCAATTCCTCGATGGATCTGTCACGCGAGAACACCTTCTGGTCGGGCAGCATGCCCTCGACCGCCTCGGTCGTGGGGTAGAACCCGACCACCTGGCGTTCGATACGGCGCAGCGTCGCGAGGTCGCGAGCAACGCCTTGAGCGTCGGGGCCGGTGCCGACGATCAGCACGCGCGGCACACCGACGGCCTTTTGCACCATGAATACCGCGACGCGCACGACCACGAGGCCGACGAGCAGATAGACCATCGCGACGCCCACCACGTAACCCGCGGAGGAAGTGCCGCCTGCCACGGACTCGAGCAGCAAGTAGGTGACATACGCACCCACCACCAGCGCGAGCAGAGCCCGCTGGACCATGGTGGCAAGCGTCATGGGCTTGGCGCCGCGCCGGTACAGACCGACAAACGAATAGAGCAGCAGCATCACGGCGGCAAAGCCGCCGGCGAGCCACACCATGCCAGACTGCATGGCGAGCGCCCCCCCCTCGCCCGGCACCATGCGCAAGGCCGAAGCGATGAACAGTGCAGCGAGAAAGCACAGCAGGCTGTCCGCGAACAGCTCGAGCAGCGTGGAAAGGGCAACGTGATGATGAAAGAGACGGAACACTCTCATCGTGTCCTCCCAGAGGGGCGTGGATGGCGTTTTTTCAACCTGGTAAACAGGTGAAACCGATGCAACCGATTCTGCACATCCTTCTGTGACGAACAATCCTGCGAATGGGTGTAACGCCCCCCTTAGGTAAGGGGTTCATGCCGACAATCGAGACGAAAACTGCCTCCGTCGGCTGCGGAGATCCGAAGACCGAAGCCGCCGGCGCTGTTACAAGTACCCCGCCCGGGCGTGTTAGCCGTCGCCGCCCCTCCCGCAAACGAAAAAGCCCGCAGTCGTTTTGACTGCGGGCTTCGCTATTGGTGGGTGGTACAGGGATTGAACCTGTGACCCCTGCCGTGTGAAGGCAGTGCTCTACCGCTGAGCTAACCACCCGGAATCCGGTGCTCCCTGAACGCCGTTTTTGTGCTGCGTTTCGGGGAAACCGAAATTATGCCACAGGTTCCTTCCAGATTGTCTTGCCGTTCGAAGACTTGTCGAGCTCTTTGAGCACCGCGACATGAGCCGCCGACTCCGCCTCGGTTGCGCACAGGACAGGCAATGCAAACTGGGACAGATCGATCTTCTCCAAGACGATCTCCTCCACCTGCTCCTCCTGCGCTTCGATGACCAGCGACTCCTGGCCCCGGGTCATCTGGATGTAGACCTCGGCAAGCAGTCCCGCATCGAGCAACGCTCCGTGCAGCGTCCGGTTGGAGTTGTCGACCTCCAAACGTTTGCACAACGCGTCGAGTGAGTTCGACTTGCCCGGGAACATCTCGCGCGCCATCAACAGGCTGTCTGTGACGGCACCGACCTGCGTCGCGAACTTGGGGCGCCCCAGCCGCCTCAGTTCGGCATCCAGGAAGCCGACGTCGAAGCTCGCGTTGTGAATGACGATCTCGGCGCCCGCGAGGTACTCCATCAGCTCGTCGACCACGGCCGCAAACACCGGCTTGTCTGCCAGGAACTCGTCGGTCAACCCGTGGATCTTGACGGCGTCCTCGCTGTTCGGGCGCTCGGGGTTGATGTAGAAGTGCTTGTTGTTGCCGGTGAGTCGCCGGTCCACCATCTCGACGCAACCGATCTCGATGATGCGGTCGCCTGATTCAGGGCTCAGGCCGGTGGTTTCGGTGTCGAAGAAGATCTGTCGGGTCATGCCGGAATTATGGGCAAGCGTGTCGCCGCTCAGTGCTTCTCTTTTGCGTGGTTGATCGAGTATTTGGGGATCTCGATCGTCACGTCCTTCTGGGCAAGGATCGCCTGGCATGACAAGCGCGACCGTGGCTCGAGACCCCACGCCCGGTCCAGCATGTCCTCCTCGCTCTCATCCGGCTCGTTGAGCGACTCATAGCCTTCGCGAACGATCACGTGGCAGGTGGTGCAGGCACAACTCATCTCGCAGGCGTGCTCGATCTCGACGTCGTGATCGAGCAATGCCTCGCAAATCGACGTGCCGGCCGGCGCTTCGATTTCCTTGCCCTCGGGGCAATATTCACTGTGGGGAAGGATCTTGATGATGGGCATGTTGTGCTCGTGTATGAGGGCGCGCGGTCTTCTAGACCTCTTCGACGCTGCGTCCGGTCAGGGCCTGGCGAATGCTTCGATTCATGCGCTCCGCGGCAAATGCCTCGGTGCCCTTGGCCAGACGCTCCACCGCAGCCTCGATCGCCCGATGGTCTTCCTGGGCGGCCAACGAGCCCAACTCCTCCATCAACGCGTCGACCCGGCGACGCTCCTCGAGCGTCAAGAGATCGCCGTCCCGCTCGAGTGCGGCGTGAGTGGCGAGCAGCAGACGGTCGGCTTCGACCCTTGCCTCCCGCAACGCGCGCGATTTCATGTCGCTCTCGGCGGTCGAGAAGCCTTCCTGCAGCATCCGCGCAATCTGCTCGTCGCTCAGTCCGTAGCTCGGCTTCACCGCCACAGATGCTTCGACGCCCGATGCTTCTTCTCGCGCCGATACGTTGAGCAATCCGTCCGCATCCACCTGGAACGTCACCCGGATACGCGCCGCGCCAGCCGCCATCGGCGGAATGCCGCGCAACTCGAAGCGCGCGAGCGAACGACAGTCCGACACCAGTTCCCGTTCGCCCTGCACGACATGAATCGCGATCGCCGTCTGGCCATCCTTGTAGGTGGTGAAATCCTGCGCACGGGCCGTCGGGATGGTGCTGTTGCGCGGAACGATGCGCTCGACGAGCCCCCCCATGGTTTCCAGGCCGAGTGACAACGGAATCACGTCCAGCAGCAGCAACTCTCCGTTTTCACGATTACCCGCCAAGGCATTCGCCTGCACGGCCGCGCCGAGCGCGACCACTTCATCCGGATTCAGGTTGGTGAGGGGCTCGCGCGAGAAAAACTCGCCAACGGCCTCCCGAACCCGGGGCATACGCGTCGAGCCCCCGACCATCACCACGCCCTGCACCTCGTCACGTCCGACCTTCGCATCCCGCAATACCTTGCGAACCGAGGCCAGCGTGCGGTCCACCAATGACGCGGTGAGCTGATCGAAGCGCTGCCGTGTCACTTCGAGCACGATGGAGCGGCCATCGATGCTGAATTGCATCTGCGTCACGTCAGCCGAAGACAGTGTCTCCTTCGCAGCCCGTGCAGCGACCAGCACCCGTCGCTTGTCGTGCGGCGACCGCGCCTCCACATCCGCCTGCTCCAGGGCCCACTGAGCAAGGGCGGCGTCGAAGTCGTCACCGCCGAGCGCAGAGTCACCGCCGGTCGCGACCACCTCGAACACGCCCTTGGTCAGCCGCAGCAGAGAAATGTCGAAGGTGCCGCCACCCAGGTCGTACACGGCATACAAGCCTTCGGAGCCGTTCTCGAGCCCGTATGCGATGGCCGCGGCCGTGGGCTCGTTGATGAGTCGCAACACGTCGAGCCCGGCCAGCTTGGCAGCGTCCTTGGTCGCCTGGCGTTGTGCGTCGTCGAAATAGGCGGGCACGGTGATCACCGCGCCGAAGAGTTCCTCGTTGAAGGTGTCTTCAGCTCGATACCGGAGCGTTGCCAGGATTTCGGCCGACACCTCAACCGGTGACTTCGGGCCCTCACGCGTCTCGATCTGCAACATGCCCGGCGCGTCGATGAAGCGGTAGGGCAACCGCTCACGGCCATGCACATCCGCCACGGCACGCCCCATGAAGCGCTTCACGGAGACGATCGTGTTCTCGGGATCGTTCGCCTGCTCGGCCAAGGCGCCGAACCCGATCTGACGGCGCCCTTCCCCCAGGTAGCGCACGGCCGACGGCAGGATCGCGCGGCCCCGATCGTCCGGCAGACACTCCGCCACGCCGTTGCGCATCGCGGCTACAAGCGAATGAGTGGTGCCGAGGTCAATGCCGACGGCGATACGACGCTGATGCGGGTCGGGCGACTGCCCAGGCTCCGAGATCTGTAGCAAGGCCATTTTTGGTTCGTCAAGCGGCTCTTCTGACCCCGAGGAGGGTCCGATACATCATTGTCCCAATGCGTCGAGGCGATGATCGACCTCTTCCGCAAAGCGCTCGATGAACATGAGGGCTCTCACCTGCTGTGCGGCAGCGGGAAAATCCCCTCTTTCGTCTATACATTCGCCGAGCACGTCGAGCATCCGCTGTCGATGCGAGCGAACCTCTTGCGCCAGGGCATCGAGCGCCTCTTCGCCTTCCGCATCGTCCAGCGCCTCGCGCCATGCCATCTGCTGCATCAGGAACTCGCGCGGCATGGCGGTGTTGTTTTCAGCGTCGATCGGCGCGCCATGCAACTGGCAGAGATAGCTCGCGCGCTTGAGCGGGTCCTTCAACCGCTGATAGGCTTCGTTGACCCTCACAGCCCACTGCATCGCCACCCGCTGCGCCGCCGCGCCCTGCGCAGCAAAACGGTCAGGGTGCACCTGAGCCTGGAGGACCTTCCAGCGCTCGTCCAGCAGTGACCGCTCAAGCCCGAAGCGCCGCGGGACGTCGAACAGTTCGAAGTCATCGAGGTCGAGCTTGATCCCGCCGGTCACGGCCACCGCTGGCGCAAACGCGCCGCGCCCGTCAAATGCGGAAGGACTCGCCGCATCCGCAACGGTCCTTCTCGTTCGGGTTGTTGAAACGGAAGCCCTCGTTCAGGCCTTCACGCACGAAATCGAGTTCGGTGCCCTCGAGGTACGGCAGACTCTTCGGGTCGACGAGCACCTTGACGCCATGTCCTTCGAAGACATGATCCTCAGGTGCCACGTCGTCCGCGTATTCGAGCTTGTAAGCCAGTCCGGAGCACCCCGTCGTTTTGACCCCCAGGCGCACTCCTACACCTCGGCCGCGCTTGGCCAGGTACCGCGTCACGTGCCGCGCGGCTGCTTCGGTCAATGTCACCGCCATGGCGTCCAACCCACCCATCAATGCGCTTTCTTGGCCTTGTAGTCCTGCACGGCTGCCTTGATCGCATCCTCAGCGAGGATCGAGCAGTGGATCTTCACGGGCGGCAGCGCCAACTCTTCGGCGATGTGCGTGTTCTTGATCGTCACTGCCTCGTCAAGCGTCTTGCCCTTCACCCATTCGGTGACGAGCGAACTCGACGCGATGGCCGAGCCGCAACCGTACGTCTTGAACCGGGCGTCCTCGATCACACCCGTCGCAGGGTTCACCTTGATCTGCAGCTTCATCACGTCGCCGCAGGCAGGCGCACCCACCATGCCCGTGCCGACGGTTTCGTCACCCTTTTCGAAGGACCCCACGTTGCGTGGGTTCTCGTAGTGGTCGATCACCTTGTCGCTGTATGCCATGTCAATCTCCTACTGCTTGGTCAGTGCGCGGTCCACTGGATGGTGTTGAGGTCGACGCCGTCCTTGTACATCTCCCAGAGCGGGGACAACTCGCGCAGCTTCGCCACGCGCTCCTTGAGCGTACTGATGGCGTAGTCGATCTCTTCCTCGGTCGTGAAGCGGCCGATCGTCATGCGCAAGGACGAATGGGCGAGCTCGTCGCTGCGTCCCAGCGCGCGCAGCACGTAGCTGGGCTCCAGGCTCGCGGACGTGCACGCCGATCCCGACGACACGGCAATGCCCTTGATGCCCATGATGAGCGATTCGCCTTCGACGAAGTTGAACGACGCGTTGACGTTGTGCGGCACCCGACGCTCAAGATGCCCATTGATGAACACCTGCTCGATGTCCTTCAGGCCGTTCAGCAAACGCTGCTGGAGCATGCGGATGCGCTCGGTCTCGGTGCCCATCTCTTCCCATGCAATACGGAAGGCCTCGCCCATGCCGACGATCTGATGCGTGGGGAGCGTGCCGGACCGCATGCCGCGCTCGTGACCACCACCGTGCATCTGCGCTTCGAGACGCACTCGGGGCTTGCGCCGCACATAAAGAGCGCCGATACCCTTGGGACCATAGGTCTTGTGCGAAGCAAGACTCATCAGGTCGACAGGAAGCTTCGACAGATCGATTTCGACCTTGCCGGTCGCCTGGGCGCCGTCCACGTGGAAGATGATGCCGCGCTCGCGGCAGATGGCACCGATGGCGGGAATGTCCTGTATCACGCCGATCTCGTTGTTGACGAACATCACCGAGACCAGGATCGTGTCGGGTCGCAACGCTGCCTTGAGCCGCTCTAGGTCCAGTAGCCCGTCTTCCTGGACGTCGAGATAGGTGACTTCGAAGCCCTGTCGCTCCAGTTCCCGGCAGGTGTCCAGCACCGCCTTGTGCTCGGTTTTCACCGTCACGAGATGCTTGCCCTTGCTCTTGTAGAAATGGGCCGCGCCCTTCAGCGCCAGGTTGTTGGACTCCGTGGCGCCCGATGTCCAGACGATCTCTCGTGGATCGGCGCCGATCAGCTGCGCCACTTGCTCGCGGGCCTTTTCAACCGCTGCTTCGGCTTCCCAGCCCCAGGCGTGGCTGCGCGATGCGGGGTTGCCGAAATGCTCTCGCAACCAGGGGATCATGGCGTCGACCACGCGTGGGTCGACAGGCGTCGTCGCGCCGTAATCCATGTAGATCGGAAAGTGGGGAGTCATGTCCATGATGCTTGCGTCGGGAGCCGAGTCGGCTCCGGCTGGCAGATAACGAGAAGAGGAACCCGGCGCGCCACCGCCTTCGCCGAATCCTTATTTGGAAAAGGCGTTGCCGAGAGCAAACACCGAATTCGGCGCGTTGACCTTGATCGGCTTGACGACAGGCTGGCTCGAGATGGCGCGCTTGACCGGCTGCTCCTCGATGGAGATGCCGCGTGCCAGCTGGTCTTCCACGAGTTTCTTCAACGTGATGGAATCCAGGTACTCGATCATCTTTGCATTGAGACTGGCCCAAAGGTCGTGCGTCATGCAGCGCCCCTGGTCGCTCATGCAGTTTTCCTTGCCCCCGCAGCCCGTCGCATCGATCGGTTCATCAACTGCCACGATGATGTCTGCCACAGTGATCTCTTCCGCCTTGCGGCCGAGCGAGTAACCACCGCCAGGGCCACGCGTACTCTCCACGAGCTCATGACGGCGCAACTTGCCGAACAACTGCTCGAGATAGGACAGGGAAATCTGCTGCCGCTGGCTGATGGCGGCCAGCGCCACCGGCCCCTGATGCTCGCGCAGCGCGAGATCGATCATGGCAGTGACGGCAAAACGGCCTTTGGTGGTGAGACGCATGGCAAGCTCCTTAAAGCTTTCAGCTGCGCGCTGAAGTGTTGAACCCGGAACAGCTTGTGGCTCGGGTAAACCCTCGGTTTGTTTCCGACTGATTTACTCGAATTTTACCTGAAGCCTAGTTTTTTGGTCAAGTTTTGCTCAGGAAGTTCCAAGGTCCAGCACGTTGCGTTCCACGTGCGCCAGCAACCCTTCACACGCGTCTTCAAGGTAGTCCAGCACCTTCTCGAATCCTTGGGGGGAGCCGTAGTACGGATCCGGCACCACCTCGCTGTCGTGACGCGTCGCGAATTCCATCAACCTCCGGAGTTTGTGTCGATGCTCCTCGGGGCACTCCGCCTCGAGGGCAGAGAAGTTCACCCAGTCCATAGCGAGCAGCAGGTCGAAGCGCTCGAAGTCCTTTGCGTCAATCTGCCGGGCACGCAGTCGGCACAGGTCGTAGCCGCGCTTGGCCGCGTGACGCTGTGCGCGCTCGTCGGGCGGCTCGCCGACGTGGTAGTCGTGCGTGCCCGCTGAATCGATCCGGATTCGCTCCTGCAAACCCGCCTTTTCCACGAGATATCGGAACACACCCTCGGCGGACGGTGAGCGGCAGATGTTGCCCATGCAGATGAAAAGAACAGAGGCTTGGGGGAACTGCTTCGAAAACGTCATGACCGCGAGTCTAGGCTCCTCGCCGCACGCTCGCAGAGCGTCCATCGGCATAATTCGGCGCTTTCGACTGCAGCGCATCCATGTCCATCACCGGCGACCACAGGCTTCTGAAGCGATTGAACCGCATGGCCCTGGTGCGTCAGGTGCGGCAGGCCCCGGGCAGTTCCAGGGCGGATCTCGCCATCTCGACGGGGTTGACGAAGTCCACCGTGAGCCTGCTGTCGCAGGAATTGATCGACGAGGGCTGGCTGGTTGAACTCGAGCTCGATCCCGCGGCCACCCGCGGCAGCGGACGCCCGCCTACGCCACTCGCGCTGGACGAACAGCGGCTGGCTTTCGTTGGGGTGGACATCGGGCTGGGGGCGGCTACCGCCGTGGCGACGAATCTCGTCGGCACGGTGCTGATGGAGAACACAGCCCCCATCGACTCCTCGGACCCTGCCTCGGCCTGCAAGCAGGTGGCCAGCCTCATCTCAGCACTGCTGCAAGGGCCCGAATTGCGCAGGCGCACGACGATAGGCATCGGGGTCGCCGTACCGGGTGCAGTGGATGACCGCACCGGGGTACTTCGTTTTGCCCCCAACATCGGGTGGAAGGAGTTGCCGCTGCGCGACATGCTGCGTCAGGCGCTGGCGGGCGGCCCCGGAGGCAACCTGCCCGTCTACGTGCAGAACGACGCGGACGTCGGCGCACTCGGCGAATTCGAGTTCATCGACCGCCCGGTGGACGAGCCCCTCGTCTACCTGGTGCTGGGCACCGGCATCGGCGCCGGCATCATCGTCAACGACCGGTTGCTCACGGGCCATGGCGGCTTCGCCGGCGAGATCGGCCATACGATCCTCGACGCCCGGGGACCGCGTTGCAGTTGCGGGCGCAACGGTTGCACCGAGGCATTCGTCGGCCTGGGTGCCATCGTCGAAAGCATTCTGGGGCCCGGCAAGGCAAGACACGCGCAGGACGCCCACGCCCTGCTGCGCAGCCTTCCTCCAGCAGCCTTCGACCCCGCCCGCGTGGCCAAAGACGCCGCGCTGAAGGCTGCCCTCGAACGCGCGGGCGCTTACGTCGGGCAATTGATGCAAAACCTTTGGGCCGCCTTCGACCCTGCCAGCATCGTGCTTGGTGGACCGAGTTGCGAATTCGGCGAAGCCCTGCTCGGGCCGGCGCGCGCGGAATTGGTGCGCTATGCGGAGGCCGCCGGATTGAAGCCGCCGGTCGTGCGCACGACGCGCTTCGGCCGGCTCGCACAAGCGGTCGGCGCCGCGGCCGCCGTCATCCACTACCAGGTCCGTCCGCTCACGGAGACGCAGCAGGGCCAGGCGGCAGAGGTGGCTTGAACCGGCAAGTCGCTCAGCCGAGCGGGACGATGTTGTCGGCTCCCCCTGCCCCGAAGGCCTGCTCCTTGAGCAACGCCAGCTGATCGCGCACGCGGGCCGCCTTCTCGAACTCGAGATTGCGCGCGTGGTCGAGCATCTGCTTCTCGAGTTGCTTGATGCGCTTGCCCAGATCCTTCTCGGACATCGCTTCGACCTTGGCCGCCTCCTCCGCCGCTTTCGCCCCGCTGCGGGACTCCTGGGCCGAGAACACCCCGTCGATCAACTCCTTCACCTGCTTCTTGACGCTGCGCGGCGTGATGCCCTGCGCCTCGTTGTGCGCCAGCTGCTTGGCGCGCCGGCGCTCCGTCTCGTCGATCGCACGGCGCATGGAGTCGGTGATCCTGTCGGCATAGAGAATCGCCTTGCCATTCACATTGCGGGCGGCACGGCCGATGGTCTGGATCAACGAGCGCTCCGCCCGCAGGAAACCCTCCTTGTCGGCGTCCAGGATCGCCACGAGCGACACCTCGGGAATGTCCAGGCCTTCCCGCAGCAGGTTGATGCCGACCAGCACGTCGAAACTGCCCAGCCGGAGATCGCGGATGATCTCGACGCGCTCGACCGTGTCGATGTCGGAGTGCAGATAGCGCACCTTGACGCCGTTGTCCGAGAGATAGTCGGTCAACTGCTCGGCCATGCGTTTGGTCAGGGTGGTGATGAGCACGCGCTCGTTCACCTCGACCCGATCGCGGATCTCCTGCAGCACGTCGTCCACCTGATGCGTCGCCGGGCGCACTTCCACGATGGGGTCGACGAGGCCCGTGGGCCGCACCACCTGCTCCACCACCTGTCCTGAGGTGCGCTTTTCATAGTCCGCCGGCGTCGCGGTCACGTAGACCACCTGGCGCATCTTGCGTTCGAACTCCTCGAACTTCAGCGGGCGGTTGTCGAGGGCGCTGGGCAGGCGGAACCCATACTCCACCAGCGTTGTCTTGCGAGCCCGGTCGCCGTTGTACATGCCGCCAAGCTGCCCGATGAGCACGTGGCTTTCGTCGAGAAACATCAACGCGTCCTGGGGCAAATAGTCGACGAGGGTCGGCGGCGGCTCGCCGGGTGCGGCGCCCGAGAGGTGCCTCGTGTAGTTCTCGATCCCCTTGCAGTGCCCCACCTCCTGCAGCATTTCGAGGTCGAACCGGGTGCGCTGCTCCAGCCGTTGCGCTTCCACCAGCTTGCCGGACTTCACCAGCTCGTCCAGGCGCGTTCGCAACTCCTCCTTGATGCCCTCGATCGCGCGCAACACCTGCTCTCGGGGGGTGACATAGTGGCTGGAGGGGTACACGACGAAACGCGGGATCTTCTGGCGGATGCGGCCGGTCAGCGGGTCGAGCAGCGCCAGCGACTCGATCTCGTCGTCGAACAGCTCGATACGCAACGCAAGCTCCGAGTGCTCCGCGGGGAACACGTCGATCGTGTCGCCGCGCACGCGGAAGGTGCCGCGCCCGAAGTCGATTTCGTTGCGCGTGTACTGCATGCGGATCAACTGGCCGATCAGGTCGCGCTGGCCGACCTTGTCGCCGGTGCGCACGATCAGGCGCATCTGCGTGTAGTCCTCCGGCTTGCCGATGCCGTAGATGGCACTGACGGTCGCAACGATCACCACGTCGCGCCGCTCCAGCAGGCTCTTGGTGGCCGACAGCCGCATCTGCTCGATGTGCTCGTTGATCGAGCTGTCTTTCTCGATGAAGAGATCGCGCTGAGGTACGTACGCTTCGGGCTGGTAGTAGTCGTAGTAGCTGACGAAATACTCGACGGCGTTGCGCGGGAAGAACTCCCGGAACTCGCTGTAGAGCTGCGCAGCCAGCGTCTTGTTGGGCGCGAACACGATCGCCGGGCGGCCCAGGCGCGCGATGACGTTGGCCATCGTGAACGTCTTGCCGGAGCCTGTCACGCCGAGCAGCGTCTGGTAGCTGAGGCCGTCATGTATGCCCTCCACCAACTGATCGATTGCAGTCGGTTGATCGCCCGCCGGGAGGTATGGCTGGAACAGCTGAAACGGAGAATCCGGGAACCGGACGAACCGGTTTTCGTCGAGCGATGCAACTTCGGTGAGAGCTTCCGACATGGGCGATAGGGGCAACAGCCTAAAATGCGGGTTATCCCTTGCCTTCGGGCGGCAGGGGAAGCTGACTAGATTAGCCCAACTGCCCGTGCCACTCCACTGACAAGGACTGACTCCAAATGGCCTCGCTCTTCGCCGCTGTCGAAATGGCGCCGCGTGACCCGATTCTGGGTCTCAACGAACAATTCAACGCCGACCCGAACCCCAAGAAGGTGAACCTGGGCGTTGGCGTCTACTACGACGACAACGGCAAGCTGCCCCTGCTGAAGTGCGTCGCCGCCGCAGAAAAGCAGATGCTCGAAGCCCCGAAGGCTCGCGGCTACCTGCCCATCGACGGCATTGCGGCCTACGACAAGGCGGTGCAAGGCCTCGTATTTGGGGCCGACAGTGAAGCCGTCAAGGCCGGCCGGATCGCCACGGTGCAGGGCCTGGGAGGCACAGGTGGACTGAAGGTCGGCGCCGACTTCCTGAAGAAGGTCAATCCGAACGCGCAGGTGCTGATCAGCGACCCGAGCTGGGAGAACCACCGCGCGCTGTTCGAAGCGGCCGGCTTCCCGGTGGCCACCTATCCGTATTACGACGCTGCCCAGCGCGGCATCAACTTCGACGGCATGCTGGCGGCGTTGAACGCCGCGCCGGCCGGCACGATCGTCGTGCTGCATGCGTGCTGCCACAACCCCACCGGCTACGACCTGACGCTCGACCAGTGGAAGCTGGTCATCGAAGCCGTCAAGGCGCGTGGGCTCGTGCCCTTCCTCGACATGGCGTACCAGGGCTTCGGCGAGGGCATTGCCGAAGATGGCGCGGTGATCGGGCTGTTCATGGGTGCGGGCCTCGACATCTTCGTGTCGACCTCGTTTTCCAAGAGCTTCTCGCTGTACGGCGAACGGGTCGGTGCACTGAGTGTCGTCGCCGCCTCCAAGGAAGAAGCCGACCGCGTGCTGAGCCAGCTCAAGCGGGTGATCCGCACCAACTATTCCAACCCGCCGACGCACGGTGCCCAGGTTGTGGCCACGGTGCTGACGACGCCCGAGCTGCGCAAGCTGTGGGAAGACGAACTTGCCGAGATGCGCGTGCGCATCAAGCAGATGCGCACGGCCCTGGTCGAGAAGCTGAAGGCTGCCGGCATCCGGCAGGACATGAGCTTCATCACGCAGCAGAAGGGCATGTTCAGCTACTCCGGGCTGAACAAGGAGCAGATGCAGCGCCTGCGCAGCGAGTTTGGCGTGTATGGCGTCGATTCCGGGCGCATTTGCGTGGCCGCGTTGAACAGCAAGAACATCGACTACGTGGTCGAGGCGATTGCCAAGGTTTCGTGAAGCGCCGGCGAAACATTTCACGAAAAAAGGGGCTCCGGCCCCTTTTTTCATTCGACAGGCACAGTCGATTTGCGGAGAAATACCGCGCCCGTCGGGGTTTCTCCGCAACTTGAATCAAGCAAAGATATGGCCGCGCTCCGTAGAATGGTGCAATGCAGCAAGACTGCGTGGCGCGCATGCGACTTGCACTGCACAGCTGAAGCCGGTCTGCTGCCGGGCCAGAAAGGGATCGATCGATGCTGTACCAACTCTACGAAACCCAGCGTGCTCTGCTGAGCCCGTTTGCCGAATTTGCAAGCGCGTCGGCAAAGCTCTACAGCCACCCGATGTCGCCTTTCACGCACACGATCGGGGCTGACCGGGTCGCGGCGGGCTTCGACCTCATGCACCGGCTGTCGAAGGAATACGAAAAGCCGTCCTTCAACATCACCTCCGTCCCGGTGAACGGCATCGATGTCGCGGTACAGGAACAGGTCGCTGTCGCCAAGCCCTTCTGCCGGCTTCTGCGCTTCAAGCGTTTCACCGACGACCCGAAGCTGCTGCCGAGGATGAAGACGCAGCCGACCGTCCTCGTGGTCGCGCCGTTGTCGGGCCACCACGCCACCTTGCTACGCGACACCGTGCAGATGCTGCTGCGCGATCACAAGGTCTACATCACCGACTGGGTCGACGCGCGCATGGTGCCGCTGGAGGCAGGGCCCTTCCACCTCGACGACTACGTCGGCTACATCGAGGAATTCATCCGCCACATCGGGCCGAACGTGCACGTCATTTCGGTCTGCCAGCCCACCGTACCGGTGTTTGCGGCCATTTCGCTGATGGCCAGCCGGGGTGAGGCCACGCCGCGCACCATGACGATGATGGGCGGGCCGATCGATGCCCGCAAGAGCCCGACCGCCGTCAACAACCTGGCGATGAACAAGAGCTACGAGTGGTTCGAGAACAACGTGATCTATCGCGTGCCACCGAACTATCCCGGCGCAGGCCGGCGCGTCTACCCTGGCTTCCTGCAGCACACGGGTTTCGTGGCGATGAATCCTGACCGCCACTTGAGCTCGCACTACGACTACTTCCTCGACCTGGTACGCGGTGACGACGACAGCGCCGAGGCACATCGCAAGTTCTATGACGAGTACAACGCCGTGCTCGACATGCCTGCCGAGTACTACCTCGACACCATCAAGACGGTGTTTCAGGACTTCGCGCTGGTCAACGGCACGTGGTCGGTGCGCGGCGAGCTGGTGCGCCCGCAGGACATCAAGACCACCGCGCTGCTGACGGTTGAAGGCGAGCTTGATGACATCTCGGGCGCAGGCCAGACCCGGGCCGCACACGACTTGTGCACGGGCATCCCGAAGAACGAGCAGCCGCACTACATCGTCGAAGGCGCGGGCCATTACGGCATCTTCTCCGGGCGCCGGTGGCGCGAAAAGGTGTACCCGGTGGTTCGCGAGTTCATCGGACGGCACGAGAAGTAAACAGCACCACCGCGGTACATTGGCGCCCTTGCGGCGCCTTTGTCGTTTTCCGATGCACCCCCTGCCCGTTTCCACCGACACGATCGACGCCCTGCTGCCGCAGACGCAGTGCACCCGTTGCGGCTACCCCGATTGCCGCAGCTATGCCGACGCCATTGCCAAAGGCGAGGCGGCCATCAACCGATGCCCCCCGGGCGGCCAGGAGGGGGTGGTACGGCTGGCCGAGCTGACCGGGCAGGCGGCCCTGCCACTCGACGCCGATTGCGGCCAGGAGGGGCCGCGGCTGCTGGCACTGATAGACGAAGACTGGTGCATCGGCTGCACCCTGTGCATCAAGGCCTGCCCGGTGGACGCGATCGTCGGCGCGAACAAGCTGATGCACTCGGTGGTCAATACCCTGTGCACCGGGTGCGAGCTTTGCGTTCCGGTGTGTCCGGTCGATTGCATCTCGCTGCACGAGGCAACGCCGGGTCGCAGCGGGTGGCAAGCGTGGAGCGAGCAGCAGGCCAACGAAGCCCGTGAGCGCTACGCCTTCCACCGCTTCCGCACCGAACGTGACAAGCACGAAAACGACGAGCGGTTGGCCGCCAAGGCGCAACGCAAGCTGGACAACCTGGTAGCCGAATCCCGGTTGACGGACCCCGATCAGTTGGACCGCAAGCGCGCGGTGATCGAGGCGGCCATGGCGCGTGCGCGTGAGCGCAACCGCAAGCCGGACTGACCGCTACACTGCGCGCCCATGCGCGCGCAAGACATCGAACCCTTCTTCGCCACCCTCAAGTCGGCCAACCCGCAACCGAATACCGAGCTCGAATACACGAGCGTGTTCGAACTGCTGGCGGCGGTGCTGCTGTCGGCGCAAGCCACGGACGTCGGCGTCAACAAGGCGACGCGCAAGCTGTTCCCGGTGGCCAACACGCCGCAAAAGGTGCTCGCCCTTGGGCACGACCGGCTGTGCGACTACATCAAGACGATCGGCTTGTACCGCAGCAAGGCGAAACACCTGATGGAAACCTGCCGCATCCTCGTGGACCGCCACGGCGGCGAGGTGCCTCGCACGAGGGAAGAACTGGAGGCGCTGCCCGGCGTCGGTCGCAAGACGGCGAATGTGGTGCTCAACGTCGCGTTCGGTGAGCCGACCATGGCGGTCGACACGCACATCTTCCGGGTCAGCAACCGCACCGGCCTGGCCCCGGGCAAGAACCCGCTGCAGGTCGAACTGGCCCTGTTGAGACGCGTGCCGGCGGAGTACCTCGTCGATGCGCACCATTGGCTCATTCTCCACGGCCGCTACGTCTGCGTGGCACGAAAGCCGATGTGCTGGAAGTGCCAGGTAGCGCGCTATTGCGATTTCACACCGAAGACCCCACCTCCCGCATGAGGTGCAGGCGCGCGCCATAGCGTGGTGGCGCAAGCCAGTCCTGTGCGCGCTGGGGAATGCCCTTGTGCTGCAGGATGAACGCCGCAGCCTGCATCCAGCCTGCGTGGCCCACCACCAGCACGGTCGCCGAGCGCTCCTGCAAGAACGCGTTGCATCGCTCGAACAGCGCCGCGAGATTCTCGCCCCCGCCCGGTCGATGCCGCGCGAAGTCGTCGCACCATGCCTGCACTTCCTGCTGCGCCACGTCCGTCCATGCAAGGCCGTCCCACGCACCGAAGTCCAGTTCGTTCAGGCGCACATCACGACGATGACGCCATCCCCACGCGGCCAGCACTTCGCCGACGAGTGCGCTGCGCTGCAGCGTCGACGTCCAGACCTCGCATGGCCAGCCGTGCCGCCGCGCCTCCCGGCGCATGGCATGCGCGAGACGCTTGGCCTTGCGGCGGTCGACCGGGACGTCCGTCAGCCCGATGCATCGCCCGGTCACGCAGCGCGGACGGGGGTGCCGCCAGATCACCAATTCCATTGCAATCCCGCGAGGATGCCGAGGTACGCGGCGAGCTCCGTCAGCTGCTGCGCGGCCCCAAGGCAGTCGCCGGTGTAGCCGCCCAGGCGAACACGAAACCAGCGCAAGCAGGCCACGGTCATCAATGAGAGCGGCACCAGGGCCCACGCCAGCAGGGCGACGGGCAATACGCGGAGCAGCACCAGCGCCACGAGGCCGGACCAGAGCGTGGCCACGACCGCAGCCGACGCAGACAGTTGTCGCGCCAGCGGCTTGGCCTTGGCGTGCAGGGCGTCGCCCGCGTACGGCAACGCACGGATCAACATCACGGCCGCCGTGCGCGACGCGGCGTGCGCGAGCACCAGCGAGGCCGCAGCGATCACCGCAGGCATCGATGCCAAGGCAACCCACTTGAGGCCCAGCATCAGCACGAGACCCATCGCACCGAATGCGCCGATACGCGAGTCCTTCATGATCTCCAGCGCGCGCTGACGATCCTGCGTGCCGCCCAGGCCATCGCAGACGTCCGCCCAGCCATCTTCATGGAAGCCACCCGTCAACAGCACGGTGGCCGCGATGCTCAACCCCACGGCTACCATCGGCGGCAGCGCGAGCGCCCCGACCCACAGCACCGCCGCTCCGATGGCTCCGACCACCGCACCGACGAGCGGGAAATGCCTCGCGCTCGCATTCAGCCATGCATCGCGATAGCCCACGCGCCGTGCAAGCGCGTCCGGCAGCGGCCAACGCGTCAGGAACTGCCAGGCAATGGCCGCAAGCCGCAGCTCATGGCGGACGGCCGCAATCACGCGGACGCCCGGTCCGAGACGCCGGCCGACTCGAAGCTCGCCATCTGCTCGAGCAACAGCAGGCTGGATGCGATCAGAGGCCACGCCAGCGCCGCACCGGAGCCTTCGCCGAGGCGCATGCGCAGGTCCAACAGCGGCTGGACGCCGAGATGCTCGAGCAACAAGCGGTGCCCCGCTTCGTCGGACTGGTGGGCAAACACGCAGTAGTCGAGCACGGCTGGACGGAGTGCATGCGCCACGACGATCGCCGCCCCGGCAATGAAGCCGTCGACGACCACCAGCCGCCGCTGGCTGCCAGCCCGCAATACCGCGCCCACCATCATCGCGATCTCGAAGCCCCCCAGCGCAGCGAGCGCGTCGAACGGCTCGCGCGCACCGTGATGACGCTCCAATGCTTCGCCCAAGGTCGCCTGTTTGCGAGCGAGGCCGGCATCGTCCAGCCCCGTGCCCCGCCCCGTACAGCGCTCCACCGGAATGCCCGCCAGGCGTGACAGGAGCATCGACGCGCTCGAGGTGTTGCCGATGCCCATCTCGCCGATCATCACGACGTTGCCCGGCAGCGCCTCGACCACCTCGCCTCCCGCCTGCAGTGCCTGCCGGCACTGCGCCTCAGTCATCGCAGCCTGCGCGACGGCATCACGCGTACCGTGGCAGACCTTGCGCAGCACCAGTCCTGGGCGCGGTGAAAAGTCGTGACGCACGCCAGCATCGACCACCGTCAACGCCAGGCCGTGCTGACGCGCAAGCACGCTCACCGCTGCGCCTCCGGCCAGGAAGTTTTCCACCATCTGCCACGTGACGTCGCTCGGATAGGCCGACACGCCGCGGGCGGCGATGCCGTGGTCGCCGGCAAACACGACAATCTGCGGAGCTTTCCACGACGGCGTTTCGCTGCGTTGGATCATCCCCGCCTGCAAGGCCAGCGACTCCAATCGACCCAGCGCACCGAGCGGCTTGGTCTTGCGATCCAGCCGGTGCTGCAAGCGGGCAGCCAACTCCGCGTCGTGTACCGGCTCGATCTCCGGAAGCGTCCAGACGTGGTTCATGCCGGGACCTCCACGCCCGCCGCGGGCTTCACCGTCACGGGCAGACCGGCCACCATCAACGTCACACGCCCGGCCTCGGCCGCAAGACGCTGGTGCAGGCGCCCGAGGGCATCTACCACGCGCCGCGTATCCCGGCCCATCGGGGTCACGCCCCACCCGATCTCGTTGGACACCAGCAGCACCGGCCCCGCAGCGGCCGTCAGAGCCGACAGCAACGCCTCCGATTCAGCCGACGCGTCCTGCGGCGCATGGCCCGTTGGCGGGCAGATCAACTGCGTCATCCAGAGGGTCAGGCAATCGACCAGCACGCAGGTGCCGGGCACGGCATGCACACGCAAGGTGTCAGCGAGCGCGCCGGGATGCAAAGGGACTTCGACGGTGTGCCACGACGACGGGCGGTCCTGCCGGTGCCGCTCGATGCGTTCGCTCATCTCGGCATCGCCCCGCCACGCGGTGGCAACGTAGACGATGCGATGGCCCGTGCGTTCGAACATGCTCGCCAGGCTTTCGGCGTGACGACTCTTGCCGGAGCGCTCGGCTCCGAGGATCAGGTGCAGCGGCGCGGTCATGCGCTCTCCCAGGACGACGCCGCCACCAGCGTCCCCGCAGGTGCTCGGCCACACGGGCGTGAACTGCGTCACGCCCACTCGCGTTGGCCGGTCTCCGGGCTGGCGTTGCGTCCCGGGGGCCGCCTTCCCGGAGCCGGCGCTCCAGTGGCATGTGGCACCCGTGGGGAGAGTCTCCCTTGCGCCTTACCGTTGCGGGGGCAGCGCAGGTTGGAAGCGCATCCGACCTTGCGCTTCTCCTGCTTCCCGTTTCCCCGCCAGCATGCTTCACGCATGAGGGCGAGCACCAACGTCGGAATTGTAAAAGCGCGTTCTACAATGCCCCGCAGAGGACGGCTTCTCCATGTCACAGATCGACGAACTCGCGGAACGCGTGGAACGCCTGCTGGTGCGCTACGAAGAACTGCAACGCACCAACGCCTTGCTCGAACAGCAACTGGCGGGCATGACGGCAGAGCGCGACAGCCTGCGGTCGCGGCTGAGCGCTGCCCGCGCGCGCATCGACGCGTTGCTGGAGCGGCTGCCGGAGAGCATCACCTCCTCCACCACGGAAGGCGGCGGGAAGGACGGCGCATGAAGCAGATCGAAGTGACGATCATGGGGCAGAGCTACATCCTCGGCTGCACCGAAGGCGGCGAGGCTGCGCTGCTGGAAGCAGTGAACCACGTCGACCGCGAAATGTGCTCCATCCGGGACGCCGGCAAGGTGAAGGCGCGCGAGCGCATCGCAGTGCTTGCCGCACTCAATATCGCGTACGAACTGGCGGAGCGGCCGGCTGCGCCGCGCGCCCTTGCCGCCCAGCAGGCTCCGGGCACGGACGCCGCGACCGCAAGCACAGATGTGAGCGCACTGATCCGCCGCATCGACGAAGCCCTAGGGCAAGACGGGCAACTGCTGTGAGTCGGCGAGCGCGGGCGTAGAATGAATTCGTCCGTCGCGTTCGCGGGAGTTTTATATTTCCTTGAACCGATGCTCCTGTGAGCAAGGGCTTGGAATATCGTCTTGCTGGTGCGATCGTCTCGCGTCAGATGAACCCGAAGCTTGACTGACCTCGCCCACCTGAATCCCCTGGGTTCAGGAATGCGGCTCTCGGCTCGTGGCGGACACCTTTACTTCTGGCATGCCCTCCCCCCAATACTGGTTGATGAAGAGCGAGCCCGACGAGTGCTCGATCGACGATCTGGCGCTCGCGCCCAACCAGACGGTGCCCTGGACCGGCGTGCGCAACTACCAGGCGCGCAACTTCATGCGCGACGCGATGCGCGTCGGCGATGGGGTGCTGTTCTACCACTCGTCATGCCCCGAACCGGGCATTGCCGGCCTGGCCGAAGTCGCCTCGACCCCCTACCCTGACGCAACACAGTTCGACCCTGGCAGTGACTATTTCGATGCCAAGTCGAAGCGAGAATCACCCCGCTGGTTGCACGTGGACGTGAAGCTCGTGCGCAAGACCCGCCTGCTCAGCCTGAAGGAAATGCGCGAGGCGCCCACCCTGGCGAGCATGCTGGTGCTGCGCCCCGGCAACCGGCTGTCGATCACGCCGGTCACCCCTGACGAATGGCATGAAGTGCTGAAGTTGCTGGAGCGCTCTTGAATCTCGAATGGATGTTCATCGCCGAGTTGCTGGTGCTCGGTGCGTGCACCGGCTTTCTTGCCGGCTTGCTGGGCATCGGCGGCGGCATGCTGATGGTGCCGTTCCTGACGCTGATGCTGTCTCATCGCGGTGTGCCTGACGGGCTGGCCGTGAAGATGGCGATCGCAACGTCGATGGCGACGATCCTGTTCACCTCGATCTCCAGTGTGCGCGCACATCACAAGCGCGGCGCGGTGAGATGGGACCTGGTGCGCGGGCTGGCGCCCGGCATCGTGATCGGCGGACTGGTCGCGGGCGCAGGCGTCTTTGCGCTCCTGAAAGGCAACTGGCTCGCGTTGGTGTTTGCCGCATTCGTCGGCTTCTCTGCCACGCAGATGCTGCTCGACAAGAAACCGGCGCCGTCTCGTCAGATGCCCGGCCGGCTCGGCCAGACAGCGGCGGGCGGCGGTATCGGTTTCATTTCCGGGCTGGTGGGAGCGGGCGGGGGATTCATCTCTGTGCCGTTCATGACGTGGTGCAACGTGGCAATGCACAACGCGGTGGCCACCAGTGCGGCGCTCGGCTTTCCCATTGCGCTGGCCAACACGGTGGGGTACGTGGTCGGCGGCTGGTCGATGCCCAGCCCGCTGCCCGGCGCCCTCGGCTACCTCTACCTGCCAGCGCTCGCCGTCATCGCAGCGGCGAGCGTGCTGTTCGCGCCGCTCGGCGCAAAAGCGGCGCATGCGATGAACGTCAAGCAGCTCAAGCGCGCATTCGCCTGCGTGCTCTACCTGCTGGCGGCCTACATGCTCTACAAGGGCCTCACGGCCTGACCGAAAGGGATCGTCGCGAGCATCACGGAGTTGCCGCCGCGCCGTCGCGCCTCCACCAGCGCGTGGTCGGCCGCATCGAGCAGGGCTTGGCGTTCCTGCGTCGTGTGCGGAAAGCTCGCCACGCCCATCGACACCGTGAAACGAAGCTCCGTGCCTTCGAGCATGACGATCTGCGCCTCGCACTGGCGGCGAACGCTTTCCATGCGTGAATGCGCGGTGGCCAGCCCCACCCCCGACAACACGACCGCGAAGCGGTCCTCGCCAAGCCGGCACGGGGCGTCCATGGCGCGCGTGTTGCCACGCAGCAGCCGACCCAAGGCCTGCAGCGCGCGCTCGCCGGCCACCTGGCCATGGCTCGCCACGAACTGGTCGTAATCATCGACCTGCACCGAGACCAGCGCGAACTCGCGGTGCTCGCGCATCGAGAGGTCGACTTCGCGCCGCAACTGCTCCTCGAAGTGGTGGCGGTTGTAGACGCCGGTGAGCGGATCGCGCACCGACTGGTCCTTCAGTTCCTGGCGCAGCTCCTCGTTCTGGCGCTGCTGCACTTCGAGTTGCTCCAGCGCGTGGCGCAATTGGGCCTGGGTGCGCCGCAGTTCGCTCGGATCGGTCCAGACGCCGCAGACCAGGGGCCCCTCCACCGGCACGCGCACCGCCAGCAGCTCGATCGCGGCCCCGGTGTCGTCGGGTAGCCGGTCGTCACGGCGCACCGCACGACCCTGAGCGAGCGCCGCCTGGTCAGCGGTGCGCAGGGCAGCCGCGAAGTCGGCGGGCAGGAGCTCGTCGTCGGTGCGTCCGATCACCTGCTCCGGCTCGCGCCCCAGCAGCCGGGCCGCAGCCGGATTGGCAAAAACGTAGCGGCCCTGCGCGTCTTTGGCGTAGATGCCGGTCGGTGAGTGCTCTGCGGCAGTGCGCAGCGCGTCGAGAAGTGAAGCGTCGGAAATGGGCACAGTGAGGGTGGCCGCGCCGCGAGGGTGCGCGAGGTTCCCTGCCGAAGCAGGGTTGGGCGGCTGTTCCATGTTGCTCTGCCTTCCAGGGCCTCGGCCCCGGGCGTGCGTGTCTTGTTGTCGCCCCGTCGGGCACCGGCGGGGATGCGCTCATTGTGTACCCAAGCCGCATCGGCCAGATTGCCGTTTCTCCGGGGGATTGCGATTCGCGGCATACAGCACACTGGTGAGCCCCCTCAGGCAGGGGGGATGGGGCGAAACCGGCCCGCTGCTCAGCCAATGAGGATCTGCATGCTGCGCTCGTAGCGCTCCGTAAGCCGGTCGAACGCGTCGAGCAGCGCCTCACTGGCTGACGCGAGCACCAGGCGTCCGGCAGGCTGGTCCGCCTGCTGCAGGCCGCCGGTCAACTGCTGCCAGGCGGCCCCGGCGGAGTCCAGCGAGGCCCGGATATCGGCGGAGCTCAAGGGCGCCCGGTTGAGGTAGACCAGCGTCTCCTCGAACTCCTTCACCGTCTGCGCGCCGCCCGTGCGGTTGGCCTGGCCCGCCTCGCCGGGCAGCAAGGCAGCGAGCAAAGCCTGCTTGGCCAGCCGTTGCGACAGCATGCGCTGGCGCCCGCAGACGTTGATGACATGCAGCGTGGTCAGCATCCCGGCTCCCTCCAGGCTGGTCGTCAGTTGCTCCGCCCCCTTCAGCAGCCCCTCTGCCAGTTCGTCGAGCCGGGCCAGCCGGGGCGTCTCGGGTGCGTCGCCCAGACCCGCTTTCAACGGCCCCCACACGGCGTGCACGGCGTCGAGCAGGTCGCCGAAGGTGGCCTTCGACAACGCACGGCCCAGGTGCTCCAGGTTCGCATCCACCCGTTGGACGGACTGCGCGAGCAGCGCTGCCGAGCCCGCCCGCTCGGTGCCCGTGCACAGCAGCGTCTGCAGCTTCACGATGCGTTGCGACAGCATGCGCAACTGCCCGGCGCGGTTGACCGCGTCGGCGTAGTGGGCGGCGTCGATCACCTGGCGAGACACCTGTCCGACCCGCTGGTTGTCGCGCATCGACACCTTGCGCAGCAGCCGGAAGGCATCGTCTT
The DNA here is from genome assembly GCF_946480305.1 of uncultured Caldimonas sp. Next base: position 38,651 of record NZ_CAMLJQ010000006.1, on the reverse strand, counting down.
CGGACATCTGGGTCGCGCGCATCAGGATGCCCTTGGCACGATCGACGAGCTTGCGCTCCTCGAAGCGGTGCGTCACGTCTTCGAGTGCCGTGCGCAACTGCTGTTCGCGCCGGAAGCGCGCCTGCGCGACATGCAACACCGAGCGCAGGCGCTGCACCGAGTAGCCGTTCACGACGTAGGCGTGCGCGCCTGCCTCGACGGCCCGCGCGATCCGGTCGGCATCGGGATCGGCCGTGAACACGGCCACCGGCACCGGCGCCGTGGCGGCCAGCGCGGCCAGGGCCAGCAGGCTGCCGTCGTCGAGGCTGTTCTCCCACCACACGAGCACATCCGGTGCATGGCGCACCACGTCCCGCACCACATTGCGGCGGTCGGTCGCACCAAGCACGTGAATGCCGACCGAGACGAGGTCGGCAGCAAGACTCGATGTGCCGGCGGTATCGGCCGATGCGACGAGGGCGGAAATCATCAGGAGGGCCGCTTTCTGGCTGTTCCGGGGAGGGCTCGCAAACGCGAGGGCGCAAGCATAGAGCAGGTCTCGCGCCACATGCGCAGGCTGTTTTGGCATGGACGTTGCTTTTGAGGACCCCGGGGTGTGACGCTGCACCCCGACCGTGCCCAGCACCACCGGTCATGCGCACAAAGACGTGCGTAGCCATGTGCCTCCTTGCCCGGACGAGTCCGGGTCAATCAAGAGTCTCCATGGCTGGCTTCAAGACATTCCTCCGATCGGGACACTGGCCGACGCTGTTCGCGTCCTTCCTGTATTTCGATTTCTGCTTCGCGATCTGGGTGCTCAACGGCGCGATGGGGCCCTTCATCGGCGAGAGCTTCGACCTCACGCCCGCCCAGAAGGGCTTCATGGTGTCGGTGCCCATCCTGGCCGGCGCGCTGATGCGGTTTCCGCTCGGCGTGCTGGCGCAATACATCGGCCGCAAGAACGCGGCGATGGTCGAGATGGGGCTGATCGTGCTGGCGCTGGCCTACGGCTATTTCTTCGTCGACAGCTACGACAGCGTGCTGGCGATGGGCGTGCTTCTCGGCATTGCCGGCGCGAGCTTCGGTGTGGCCTTGTCGCTCGGCTCGGGCTGGTTCCCGCCGCGCTACAAGGGCCTGGCGATGGGCCTGGCCGGCGCCGGCAATTCGGGCACCGTGCTCGCCGTGCTGTTCGCGCCGCCGCTCGCCACGGCCTATGGCTGGCAGACGGTCTACGGCCTCGCGGCCTTCACGATGCTGCTGCCGATGGCGGTGATGTGGTTCTGTGCCAAGGAGCCGCCCGACCGCGAGCACCAGACCTTCCGCGAGCACATCTCCTGCCTGTTCGAGAAGGATGGCTGGGCCTTCAGCCTGATCTACGTCGTCACCTTCGGCGGCTTCATCGGCCTGGCGAGCTTCCTGCCGACGTATTTCTATGACCAGTTCAAGGTCACCAAGGTCGAAGCCGGCCAGTTGACGATGCTCGCCACGCTGATGGGCTCGGCCGTGCGCGTGGTCGGCGGCTACATCTCCGACCGCATCGGCGGCGTCAACACGCTGACCGGCGTGCTGATGATGGTGGCCGTGTCGCTGGTGCTGTGCGGCATGGCGGGCACCTCGGTGGCGGTCACCACCCTGCTCTTCATGCTGTGCTTCGCGGCCCTCGGTGCCGGCAACGGCGCGCTGTTCCAGCTCGTACCACTGCGCTGGCCGCTGACGACCGCGGTGGCCGGCTCGATGATCGGCGAGGTCGGTGCACTGGGCGGCGGCTTCATCCCCAACGCGATGGGCCTGTCCAAGCAGTACGGCGGCACCTACCTGTGGGGTTTCGTGGCTTTCGCGGTGGTGGCCCTGCTGATGCTGCTGATGCTGCGCATCGTGCAGATCCGCTGGACGCGCACCTGGGCGGAGAAAGGCGGCCGCGCGCGCGTGGCAGCTCCCGCTGCGGCCCCACAGGATTTCGGCCGCGCCGAGCTGCGCACCAGCTCAAAGTAAGAGGCGAGGATCGCTCCGATGCGCCGCGCGCCGCCTGCCGTCCGTGGTGTTGCCGCCGCCCTAGCGCGGCAGGAACAGCAGCCACACCACCAGCAGCAGGTTGAACAGCACCGAGATGGCCAGTGCGATCTTCCACATCGCCGCGGGGTCGCGCGCGACGAGCGGCGTGCTGCCGGGCGCGGCGAGCGGCCGCGAGGCGCCGCGCTCCAGTGCGAGGGCGAACTCCTCGGCCGTCTCGAAGCGGTGCGTCTTGTCGCGAGCTACCGCCTTCAGCACCACATGATCGAGCCAGATCGGCACGTCGGGGCGCAGGCGCGAAGGCGCCTTGGGATCGCGCCGGAAGCGAACCAGCTGGTAGGGCTCGACCTCGCCGTACGGCAGGTGGCCGGTGAGCCACCGATACAGCGTGACGCCCAGCGCATAAAGGTCGCTGCCCGCGTCCGCCGGTTCTGGCTCGCGCTCGCCGGGGCCACCCCATTGCTCCGGGTTCATGTAGCTGGGCGTGCCGGCATGCAAGTGGCGCTGGGCCGCCGGCTCGCGGCCGGAGAGCGCCACGCCCAGATCGAGCAGGCGCCATTGGCCGTCGTCGCCAAGGTGCAGGTTGGCCGGCTTCACGTCACGGTGCACCACGCCTTGCCGATGCAGGCGGCCGACGGCGCGGCAGGCGGCCAACGCGCCTTCCACGATCTCCGCCACCTCGAAACGCCTCCCCTGCGCCAGCCACTGTTCCAGCGTCTGGCCTGCGTGCCAATCGAACACGGTGTAGAAGGCCGTCGGGCTTTCCACCTCGCGGGCACGAACGAGGCCGCGCCCATCGCGCTGCGTCACGCGCAGCCCGAGCCACGCCTCGTGCGCGAGCATGGTCCGTTCTTGCGGGTCGTTGGCGCGCGCCTCGTGCAGCGTCTTCAAGGCCACCAGGTCGCCGCTGCCGGCCTCCCGTGCCTGGTACAGCCGGTGCACGCCGTTGTCGTCGACCAGCGCGGTGATCGTGTAGGCGTCGAGCACCTCTCCCACCCGCAGACGGCCGGGCACCGGCAGCTGCCGGCCTCGCAGCAGCATGTCTTCGAGCCGGCCAGCCGCCAGGCCGCGCACGCGCACGACGACCGCCGTGGCGTTGTCGTGACCGCCCGCCGCCAGCGCCTCGCGCACGAGCGCCTGGCTCGCTTCCTCGGCAGTGCCTTCGCTCGCCAGCGCCGCAATGCGCCGGCGTTTCAGCGCACCGTGCACGCCGTCGCTCGTCAGCACGAACGTGTCGCCCGCCTGCAACTCACCCTGCACATAGTCGATGCGCACACCGTCGTCGAGGCCGAGCGCGCGCGTCAAGCGGTTGCGCATGTCGGGTTGCTCGAAGCAATGGTCCTGCGTGAGCTGGACGCATTCGCCCTCGCGCAGCAGCCATGCTCGCGTGTCGCCCACATGCGCGACCGTGTAGCTGTGCCCTTGCAGCACCAGCGCCGTCAGCGTGCACATGGCCGCCGCGCCTTCGCTGCCCGCGCCTTGCCGGCGCCGGTTGTGATCGGCAAGCCAGGCGTTGTGGGCGCCGATCAGGCGATCGAGCGCAACCGTGGTGTCCCAGGTTTCAGGGGTGGCGTAGTAGTCGCGCACCAGGCTCAGCACCGCGCTCTGCGCGGCCTCGCGTCCGCCGCCTCCCATCGAGACACCATCGGCCACCGCGGCGATCAGCCCGTGCGCTTCATCCTGGGGCGTGGGGCGCACCACGCTGGAGAAGTCTTCGTTCTCTTCGCGCGGACCGCGCTCGCTGCAGCGGCCGATATCGACATCAAAGCTCATGGATCGCGCGCAAGAGGCACGCCGGCGGTTCGTGTGCGCGGCATTTTCAACTCAATCGGCCTTGACGCAAGGCCTTCCCAACCTGGTGCATGCCAGCCCGTACATGCACAAAGCTGGCACCTGCCTTGCTTTGAACGTGCGGCGCAAGAGCCGGAGTACAGCGTATGAAGAAGATGAAACTCGTGATGGTGGGCAACGGCATGGCCGGGGTGCGCACGCTCGAAGAACTGCTGAAGATCGCGCCCGACCTCTACGACGTCACCGTGTTCGGTGCGGAGCCGCACCCCAACTACAACCGCATCCTGCTGTCGCCGGTACTGGCGGGCGAACAGACGCTCGACGAGATCGTGCTCAACCCGCTGGAGTGGTACGAGCAGCACCGCATCACACTGCACCTCGGCAAGAAGGTGGTCGACATCGACCGCAAGCGGCGCATCGTCAAAGCCGAGGACGGCACATCGGCCGAATACGACCGGCTGCTGCTCGCCACCGGCTCCAACCCGTTCATCCCGCCGGTGCCCGGCAAGGACCTCGATGGCGTGATCGCTTACCGCGACATCAAGGACACGAACACGATGATCGAGGCGGCGCAGAAGTACAAGCATGCCGTCGTCATCGGCGGCGGCCTGCTGGGGCTGGAAGCGGCCAACGGCCTGATGCTGCGCGGCATGCAGGTCACGGTGGTGCATCTTGCGCCTTGGTTGATGGAGCGCCAGCTGGACGACGTGGCGGGCAAGCTGCTGCAGAAGTCGCTCGAAGAACGAGGCCTGAAGTTCCGGCTCGGTGCGCACACGGCGGCCCTGATCGGCGATCAGGACAGTGGCAGGGCCGGCCGCGTGATGGCCGTGCAATTCAAGGACGGCACCGAGGTGCCGGCCGACTTGGTGGTGATGGCCGCCGGCATCCGCCCGAACACCGAGCTGGCCGAGAAGATCGGCCTGTACTGCAACCGCGGCATCGTCGTCACCGACACGATGCAGACGGTGACCGATGCGCGCATCTATTCGGTCGGCGAATGCGCCGCGCACCGGGGCATTGCCTACGGCCTGGTGGCGCCGCTGTTCGAGCAGGGCAAGGTCTGCGCCACGCACCTGGCCGAGTTCGGCATCGGCCGCTACACCGGCTCGCAGGTTTCCACCAAGCTCAAGGTGACCGGCATCGACCTGTTCTCGGCCGGCAACTTCATGGGCGGCGACGGCACCGAAGAGATCGTGATGAGCGACCCCTACGGCGGCGTCTACAAGAAGCTCGTGATCAAGGACGACCAGCTCGTGGGCGCCTGCCTCTATGGCGACACGGTCGACGGCTCGTGGTACTTCAAGCTGGTGCGCGAAGGCCGCAAGATCGGCGACCTGCGCGACCGGCTGATGTTCGGCGAATCGAACATCGGCGACGTGGGCCACGAGGGCCACAACAAGGCGGCCGCGATGGCCGACACCGACGAGGTCTGCGGCTGCAACGGCGTCAACAAGGGCGCCATCTGCAAGGCCATCAAGGAAAAGGGCCTGTTCACGCTCGACGAGGTGCGCAAGCACACCAAGGCCAGCGCCTCGTGCGGTTCCTGCACCGGCCTCGTCGAGCAGCTGATCATGTTCACGGCCGGCGGCGACTACTCGGCCACGCCGAAGAAGAAGGCGATGTGCGGCTGCACCGAGCACAGCCACGAGGACGTGCGCCGAGCGATCCGCGAGCACAAGCTGCTGACGATCGACGGCGTCTACCGCTTCATGGAATGGCGCACGCCCAACGGCTGCTCGAGCTGCCGTCCGGCCGTCAACTACTACCTGATCAGCACCTGGCCCAAGGAGGCACAGGACGACCCGCAGTCGCGCTTCATCAACGAGCGCTCGCACGCGAACATCCAGAAAGACGGCACCTATTCCGTGGTGCCGCGCATGTGGGGCGGCGAGACCACCGCCGACGAGCTGCGCCGCATCGCCGACGTGGTCGACAAGTACAAGATCCCGACCGTCAAGGTGACCGGCGGCCAACGCATCGACCTGCTCGGCGTCAAGAAGGAAGACCTGGTCGGCGTATGGAAGGACATCGGCATGCCGTCGGGTCACGCCTATGCCAAGGCGCTGCGCACGGTGAAGACCTGCGTGGGCAGCGAATGGTGCCGCTTCGGCACGCAAGAGAGCACCCGGATGGGCAAGGACCTCGAGCGCGCGCTGTGGCGCATGTACGCGCCGCACAAGGTCAAGCTGGCGGTGAGCGGCTGCCCGCGGAACTGCGCCGAGGCCGGCATCAAGGACGTCGGCGTGATCGGCGTCGACTCGGGCTGGGAGATCTACATCGCCGGCAACGGCGGCATCAAGACCGAGGTGGCGCACTTCTTCTGCAAGCTCAAAACCGCCGCGGAAGTGCTGGAGTACAGCGGCGCGTTCCTGCAGTTGTACCGCGAAGAAGGCTGGTACCTGGAGCGCACCTGCCACTACGTGAACCGCGTGGGCCTCGACCATGTGAAGCAGAAGGTGCTCGACGACGCTGCGGGCCGCAAGGCGCTGTGGGAGAGGCTGCAGTTCTCGCTCGACGGCGAACCCGATCCGTGGTTCGAGTTCGACAGCGCGCACGTCGACACGCGCCAGTTCACCCCCCTGTCGGTGTAAGGCGAGGATCACGAGCATGTTTCACCGCAGGGCCATGCCCTCCCTTGTACCGTCGCGCCGCCGTGCGCTGTGGGCGGCTGCCGGCATCGGCGCCATGTCCTTGGGGCTGAGTGATGCGCGCGCCCAGGTGACGGACGTCAACGACGCGATCAACAAGGCCGGTCGGCAGCGCATGCTGTCGCAGCGCATGGCGAAGGCCTGGCTGGCGATCGGCCAGGAAATCGACGTGACCCGGGCACAGCGCATCCTGGCCGACTCGATGGCCCTGTTCGACCGCCAGTTCGTCGAGCTGAAGGCCTACGCGCCCACACCCGAGATCCGTGCCACCTATGCCGCACTCGAGCCCGTGTGGAGCGAGTACAAGGCGACGCTGGTCGGCGCGGCACCGGGTCGGGCGGCCGTGCCGCGGCTCGTCGCACTCGACGGCCGCGTGCTGCAACTCGCGCACCAGGGCACCGTGCAACTGGAGAAGCACTCCGGCAAGTCGCTAGGCCGCCTGGTCAACATTGCCGGCCGGCAGCGCATGCTGTCGCAGCGGGTGGCCAAGTTCTATCTGGTGCGCAGCTGGAAGGCCGACGTGGTCGACGCCGGCAAGGAGCTCGATGCGGCGCGCGCCGAGTTCGTGCAGGCACTTTCGGTGCTGCACGACGCGCCTGAAGCCACCGCGGCCATCCGCCAGCAACTCGAGCTCGCTCGCCAGCAATGGGTGTTCTTCGAGAACGCCCTGCTGCACGGGGCGGAGGGCCCGGCCGGCCTGCAGCGTTCGACCCAGGTCTTCAGCACCAGCGAGAACATCCTCGAAGTCATGGACCGCGTGACCAGCCATTACGCCAGGCAGGCCGCCGCCTGAACGTGCCCCACGGAGTACCCGCATGAGCCTATGGAAACCCGTCTGCCGCGTCGAAGACATTCCCGTCCTCGGCGCCCGTCGAGTGGCGCGGCCTGAGGGCTGCGCCGTCGCCGTGTTCCGCAATGCCGAGGACAAGGTCTTCGCCCTGCTCGACCGCTGCCCGCACAAGGGCGGACCGCTCTCGCAAGGCATCGTGTTCGGCGAAAGCGTGGCCTGCCCGCTGCACAACTGGACGATCGGCCTTAAAGACGGCTGTGCCCAGGCGCCCGACGAGGGTTGCACGCAGAAGTTCAGCGTGAAGGTGGAGGCCGGGCAGGTGTACCTCGACCTGGACGAGTTGAAGACGCTTGCCGTCCACGAGGGCAAGGCCACCGCATGAGCGCTGCACCGATCCGACAGACGAAGTCCACCTGCCCCTACTGCGGGGTGGGCTGCGGGGTCATCATCGAAAGCAATGGCGACCAGATCACCGGCGTGCGTGGTGACCCCGACCACCCGGCGAACTTCGGGCGGCTGTGCACCAAGGGCAGCACCTTGCACCTGACGGCCGCAGCGCCGATCACCATGCAGACCCGGCTGCTGCAGCCACAACGACGCGCCGAGCGCGGGCAGGCCCCACAGCCCGTCGGCTGGAACACCGCCCTCGACGAGGCGGCGGAACGCTTTGCGGACGTGATCCGCCGGCACGGGCCGGACGCGGTGGGCTTCTACATCTCGGGCCAATTGCTCACCGAGGACTACTACGTCTTCAACAAGCTGGCGAAGGGCCTGATCGGCACCAACAACGTCGACACCAACTCGCGGCTGTGCATGAGCAGCGCCGTGGCCGGCTACAAGCAGACGCTGGGCGCCGACGCGCCGCCGAACTGCTACGACGACGTGAATCACGCCGACGTGATCTTCATCGTCGGCTCCAACACCGCCTACGCGCACCCCATCCTGTTCCGCCGCATCGAGGAAGCGAAGCGCGCCAACCCGAAGCTCAGGCTGATCGTTGCCGACCCGCGCCGTACCGAGACGGCCGACGTGGCCGACCTCTACCTGCCGCTGCTGCCGGGCACGGACGTGGCGCTGTTCCACGGCCTGCTGCACCAGCTGATGTGGGACGGCCACACGGACGCAGCCTTCATTGCCGGGCACACCACCGGCTTCGACGCCCTGAAGGCCACCGTGCGCGACTACACGCCCAAGGAGGTCGCGCGCCTGTGCGGCATCGAGGAAGCGGCGCTGGTGCAGGCGGCACAGTGGTTCGGCCAGGCGAAGGCGGTGCTCTCGCTGTACTGCCAGGGCCTGAACCAGAGCAGCAGCGGCACCGCCAAGAACGCGGCCCTGGTGAACCTGCACCTGGCCACCGGCCAGATCGGCCGGCCCGGCGCCGGGCCGTTCTCGTTGACCGGCCAGCCCAACGCGATGGGCGGGCGCGAGGTGGGTGGGCTCGCCAACCTGCTGAGCGCACATCGCGACCTCGCCAACCCGGCGCACCGTGCGGAAGTGGCGCATCTGTGGGGCGTTGCCGACGTGCCCGCTGCGCCGGGCAAGACGGCGGTGGAGATGTTCGAAGCCGCGGCGCGCGGCGAGATCAAGGCGCTGTGGATCGCCTGCACCAACCCGGCGCAATCGCTGCCCGACCAGCCCACGGTGCGCCGCGCACTGGAGCGTGCCGAATTCGTCGTCGTGCAGGAGGCCTTCTCGACCACCGCCACCTGTGCCTACGCCGACTTGCTGCTGCCGGCCACCACCTGGGGCGAGAAGGACGGCACCGTGACCAACAGCGAGCGGCGCATCTCGCGCGTGCGGCCGGCGGTGCCCGCTCCCATGCTGGCCCGTCACGACTGGCAGGCGGTGGTCGACTTCGCACGGCGCCTCGAAAGACTGATGCCGCAGCGGTTGAACGGACAGGCGACCCTGTTCCCCTACGAAACCCCGGAATCGATCTGGAACGAGCACCGCGAGAGCACGCGGGGCCGCGACCTCGACATCACCGGCATGAGCTACGCAATGCTGGAGCAGGCCCCGCAGCAATGGCCGCTGCCGCAGGGCGCCTCCGCCGGCAAGGTGAGACTCTACGAAGACGGCGTCTTCCCGACACCCGACGGCCGCGCCCGCTTCGCCAACGTGGCCTACACGCCGGTGGCCGAGCCGCGCGAGGCACGCTACCCGGTCAGCCTGACCACTGGCCGGCTGCGCGACCACTGGCACGGCATGAGCCGCACCGGCACGCTGGGCCGCCTGTTCGGCCACGTGCCGGAGCCGGCGGTGGAGCTGAGCACGCACGACATGGCGCGCCAGGGCCTGGAGGACGGCGATCTCGTCTACGTCACCTCGCGGCGCGCGGCCGTGATCCTGCCCGCGCGAGCCAGCGAGCAGGTCGCCCCCGCGCAGGCCTTCATCGCGATGCACTGGGGCGAGGAGTACCTCTCCGGCAGCACCAGCACCGGTGAGCGCGTGTGCGGCGTCAATGCGTTGACCACCCCGGCGTTCTGCCCCACCTCCAAGCAGCCGGAGCTCAAGCACGCCGCGGTGAAGATCATCAAGGCCGAGTTGCCATGGAAACTGCTCGGCGCCGCCTGGTTGCCGCAGGAACAGGCGTTGCAGGCCCGCGAGAAGCTGCGCGCGCTGATGCGGCAGTTCCCGTTTGCGACCTGCGTACCCTTTGGCCGCGAGCCGAGCGAGCGCGGTGTGACGGGCGTGCTGTTCCGTGCGGCCGCACACGAGGCGCCACCGCCGGAGGTGCTGGCCGGCATCGAGACACTGCTGGGCCTGGTGGGCCACGACGCGTTGCGCTATGCCGATGCGCGCAAAGGACAGCGCCGCGCCATGCGGCTCGCGCGTCGCGGCGAGCTGGAGGCCACGCTCGAGGCCTTCCTGCTGGCCGGCGACATCAGTGCCGAAGGCTGGATCAAGACGCTGCTGCAGGACGCCCTGCCCGCGCAGTCGTACGGGCGCCTGCTGCTCGTTCCGGGGGCCAAGCCGCCCCTGGCCGTGCAGGCGGCCGGCCGGCAGGTGTGCACCTGCTTCAACGTGCGCGAACCGCAGATCACCGAAGCGCTGGCCCGTTGCGCGGGCAACGCCGACGAACGCCTCGGGCAGTTGCAGCAGCAACTCAAGTGCGGCACCAACTGCGGCTCCTGCGTGCCGGAACTCAAGCGCCTCGTGCGGATGCAGCTCGCGGCAGCATGACGAGCGCAGGGGTGCGTTGACGCGCCGCGCTGTGCCACCGCCGCTGGCGTGAGAATTGCGATTCACCCCGCAGACACCTCGCAGCGGCCTCGCGCCGCCCAAGGAGACCCATGAATCGCATGCCCGCCCTGTTTTCGCCGCTTCGCCACGCCGAGGGGCTTGCACGATGAGCATTGCCAGGTACATCAAGGAGATCGGCCGAGGCAAGGAAGGCGCTCGTTCCCTCGACCGCGACCAGGCGTACGACCTGATGACCCAGGTGCTCGACGGACACGTCACCGATCTCGAAATCGGCGCCTTCGCGATCGCGATGCGGATCAAGGGCGAATCGCTCGAAGAACTGGAGGGCTTTCTCGCCGCAACGACGCAGCGCTGCCTGCGCGTCGAAAGCGACCGCCCCATCGTGGTGCTTCCGTCCTACAACGGCGCCCGCAAGCTGCCCAATCTGACACCGTTGCTGGCGCAATTGCTGGCGCAGGAAGGCGTCCCCGTTCTGGTGCATGGCATGGCAACAGACCCGGGGCGGGTCACCACGGCCGAGATCTTCCACGACCTGGGCCTGCCGGTGGCGCAGGACCTCGCAGGCATCGCGCAGGCGTGGCAGCGGCGCGAGCCGGTGTTCATCCGTACCGAGCACCTGTGCCCGCCGCTGGCGCGCCTGCTCGATGCACGCTGGGTCATCGGCCTGCGCAACCCGGCACATACCGTGGCCAAGCTGCTTGATCCCTGCCCGCCCGGCAGCGCACTGCGCGTCGTCAACTACACGCACCCGGAATACGGCCAGACGCTGACGCAGTTCCTGCAGCGCACGCAGGCCAACGCGCTGCTGATGCGGGGCACCGAGGGCGAACCGGTGGCGGACCCGCGACGCACGCCGAAGATGGAGCTGTTCCTGGGCGGCAGCGCCCATCCAGCGCTCAGCGTCGCGGCGCGCGAGGGCGTACTGACCGAGGTACCCATCCTGCCGCGCGCGTGCGATGCAGCCACCACCGCGCTGTACATCCAGTCGGTCACGAGCGGCGAAAAGCCGGCACCGCCCGCGCTGCTGCAACAGGTGGAATGCCTCTTGCAAGCACTCGCGCGTCTGCCTGCTGCCGCCCCCGACCGACATGAACGCACTGCCTGAAACACCCGCCGCCCTGCCCCGCGTCACCCTCGTGGGTGCCGGACCCGGCGATGCCGACCTGCTGACCGTGAAGGCGGTCAAGGCCATTCGCGCTGCCACCGTCGTGCTCGTCGACGACCTGGTGGGCGAAGGTGTGCTGCGCTACGTCCGCCGCGGCGCACGGGTCATCCACGTCGGCAAGCGCGGTGGCTGCAAGAGCACGCCACAGGCCTTCATCGAACGACTGATGGCGACCGAGGCGCTGAAGGGCGAACGTGTGGTGCGGCTGAAGGGCGGTGACCCGTTCGTATTCGGACGCGGCGGCGAAGAAGTGGAGCACCTGCGGGCCGCCGGCGTGGAAGTCGACGTGGTCAACGGCATCACCTCCGGCCTGGCCGCGGCCACCGGGCTGGGCGTGCCGCTGACGCACCGCGACCACGCGCACGGCGTGATCTTCGTGACCGGGCATGCGAAGGCCGGCGACGTGTCGCTCGACTGGCGCCAGCTCGCCGCGACCGCCGCTCAGGGCTTCACGCTCGTCGTCTACATGGGCGTGGCGCAAGCCGCGCAGATCGAATCCGGTCTGCTCGAAGGCTTGTCGCCCGATACGCCGCTGGCCGTGGTGCAGCACGCCAGCCTGCCGCAGCAGCGCCATGCGGTGACCCGACTGGGTGCGCTGCAATCGACCCTGCGGCGCGAGGGCCTCGGCAGCCCCTCGATCATCATCGTCGGCGACGTGCTGCGCGGCCTGCAGGCAGTGCAGCAGCAACCGCTCAGTGCGGTTGCCGCCTGACGAAGAACAGCGCCGCCCCCATCGCCATCAGCAGCCCGCCGAAGACGCGGTTCTGCCAGCGTGCCGCGTTGGCGCCGCGCAGCAGCTGCTGCATCCGGGCGGCGAGCGCGGCGTAGCCGTGCATCACGACCAGGTCGATGGCGCAGCTGGTGGCTCCGAGGATCAGCAGCTGCAGCAGCAGGGGCCGGGTGGGGTCTATGAACTGCGGCAACACCGCAACCATGAACACGATGCCCTTCGGGTTGGTTGCGTTGGTCAGCGTGCCGGTGAGGAAACGGCGGCGAGCCGACATCGGTGCCACGTGCACCGCGCCGTCCGCAGTGCCGTCCGAGCGCCACTGCTGCAGGCCCAGCCACAGCAGGTACAGCGCGCCAGCCACCTTCACGACGGTGAACGCCGCTTCTGACGCCAGCAGCAACGCGCCCAGCCCCGCGCCGGCGACCACCAGCGTGAACAGCAGCCCGAGTTGGAGCCCGAGGATCGTGACCGTCGTGCGCCGCACGCCGTACGACAGCCCGTGACTCATCGACAGCACCGCGCCCGAACCGGGAGACAGCGCGATCGCCCACGACGCGAAGAAATACGCCCACCACACGTCCCATGCCATTCGAAGACCCCTCGTCAATGGCCGGCCAGCGCCCGGCGCGAGAGCCCGGCCAGCACGGCAGAAAACAACACCACGACGAACAATGCCGCAGTCAGCGACGACGCCTGCGCCAACACGCCGATCACTGGCGGCCCTGCCATGAAGCCCAGGTAGCCCACCGAGGAGACCGCCGCGATCCCGTGCGCGGGAGTGGTGCCCGGCACCCGCGCAGCGGCGCTGAACAGCACCGGCACCACGTTGCCCAGACCGATGCCGACCAGCGCGAAGCCGACGAGCGCGACCACCGGGTGGCCGATCAGCAGGACCAGGGCCATGGCGACGGCCGACAGAACCGCACTGCCCAGCATGACGGCCGAGGGGCGCAGGCGCGAGCGCACCCAGTCACCGCCGAAACGGGCCACCGCCATCGCGCCGGAAAAGCTGGCGTAGGCCAGCGCCGCCTGGTCCTGTGGGCTGCCGAGTTCGTTTTGCAGGTAGAGCACGCTCCAGTCGTACATGGCCCCCTCGGAGATGAGCCCCAGCGCCGCCAGCACACCCAACAACAGCAAAGCGCCCCGCGGCAAACGGAACGGAGCATCGCCTCCCGCCTGAGCCAGCGGCGGCAGCATCTGCGACCCTGCAATCGCGATCGCAGCGGCGCCGGCCACCGCCACCCCGACGAGGTGCGAGCCCGCCGCCACGTTCCACCCGAGCAATACGCTGCCCACGCCCGCGCCCGCCATGCCACCCAGGCTGAACATGCCGTGGAAGTGGCTCATGATCGGCCGCTCGCCGCGGCGCTCCAGCTCCGACGCCTCGGCATTGATGGCCACGTCGAAGATGCTGCTTGCCGCACCAAACACCACCAACGCCCCGACCAACCCGGCATAGCCAGGCAAACCCAGCAGCACGCCGAGCACCGAAGCCGACAGGACGCCGCACACGAGCGCGACAGCCTTGGCACCGAAACGGCCGACCAGCGTCCCGGCGCGGGACAGTCCGAGCAGCGCACCGATGCCAGCCGCCAGCAAGGCCATCCCGAGCGCGCCCTCGCCGATTTCGTAGTGGGCCTTGACGGTGGGGATGTGCACACCCCAGGTCGCGAACAGGAAGCCGCTGCAGAAGAAGTGTGTGCGTGTGGCCCAGCGAGCGGCAGACAACGACGGCACGTTGCGAGCCACCGGCTCGCTGGCAGGCATGGACATGGTGACGCAGGGGAAGAAACGAGAAGAGCGGCGGGCGCCGCAAGGCCCCCCATTCTAGGGAGCGCTCCCCACATGTGCTGCCGGTCCCTGGATAATCCGCGGCACGGAAAGGGGCCGCTGGCGCGACGCCAGCGGCAGGCAGGGGATCCACATGCTCGACAAACTCAACCAGCTCACCGAATCGCACGGCGAGCTGCGCCGCGGAACCGGGATGGTCTCCGGCGTCATCGCGCTGACGCTCGCGATCCTGTGCCTCCTGGGCGTGCTCGCCTTCCACTTCCCCGAATACCTGACCACCCCGCAACTGCGCAAGGCCTACGATGTCGACACCATCCGGCTGGTCATGTACTGGGCGATGGTGATCGCCGGTTCGATCGCGCTGTTCAACATCGTGTTCGGCCGTGTGCGCTGGTTGTCTTTCTCGGCCTTTACGCTGATCGCACTCACGCTCGTGCTCGGCGGCCACAAGGTGCCGGTCAACGACTTCCCCGACAACACGCCCTATATCGGCCTGGACTGGTTCATCCTCGATCTGCTCGGCTCCACGCTGATCTTCATCTTCATCGAGAAGCTGTTCCCGCTGCGCCGCGAGCAGCCGGTGTTCCGGCCCGAGTGGCAGACCGACTTTCACCACTTCATCGTCAACCACATGGTGGTGGGCTTCGTGCTGCTGGCCACCAACCTGCTGGTCCACAAGCTGTTCGGCTGGGCCGTGAAGGACGGCCTGCAGGCCTGGGTGCGCGATCTGCCCTTCCCCGTAGCGCTGTTCGCCATCGTCCTGGTGGCCGACCTGGTGCAGTACTGGACGCACCGGGCCTACCACGAGGTGCCGCTGCTGTGGCGCCTGCATGCGGTGCACCACAGCGTCAAGAGCATGGACTGGATGGCCGGCTCCCGGCAGCACATTCTTGAGCTGCTGCTGACCCGCACACTGGTGCTCGCGCCCATCTTCGTGCTCGGGTTCAGCAAGGAAGTGATCGACACCTACATCGTGATCGTCGGCTTCCAGGCGGTGTTCAACCACGCCAATGTGAGCGTCCGGCTCGGGCCGCTGCGCTACGTCATCGTCACACCCAACTTCCATCACTGGCACCACTCGCAAGACGACGAGGCCATCGACAAGAACTACGCCGCCCACTTCGCGTTCCTCGACTACCTGTTCGGCACCGCCGTGACGGCCGACCGCAAGTGGCCCAACCAGTACGGCGTGGTCGGCGACTACGTGCCCAACGGATTCTGGAAGCAGTTCCTCTTCCCGTTCACCTGGAAAGGCTGAGCCTGCTGCTGGCCGGATAATCCCGGCCCATGCACCGGTTCGACGTCGTCATCATCGGAGCCGGCGCGGCCGGTCTGTTCTGCGCCGGCATGGCGGGCCAGCTCGGCTTGAAGGTGCTGGTGATCGACCATGCGGCAAAGGTGGCGGAGAAGATCCGCATCTCCGGCGGCGGGCGCTGCAACTTCACCAACCGCGACGCCGGCCCGGCGAACTTCCTGTCGGACAACCCCCACTTCTGCCGTTCAGCGCTGGCACGCTACACGCCGCAGGATTTCATCGCGCTGGTGCAGCGCCACCGCATTTCGTTCCACGAAAAGCACAAGGGGCAGTTGTTCTGCGACGAGTCCAGCGACGAGATCGTCTCGATGCTGCTGCGCGAGTGCGAACAGGGCTTGGTAACGCGCTGGCAACCCTGCTCCGTCGAGGCGGTGCGCCAGGCGGCACGGGGCTACGAGGTCGACACCGCCCGAGGCACGGTGACCACCTCTCGCGTGGTGGTAGCCACCGGCGGCCTGTCGATCCCGAAGATCGGCGCCAGCGACTTCGGCTACCGGCTCGCGCGCCAGTTCGGTCATCGCATCGTAGAGACCCGTCCGGCGCTCGTGCCATTGACCTTCGACCCCGCTGCCTGGGCGCCCTTTGCTGCACTGGCCGGCGTCTCGCTCGAAGTGGGCATCGAAACCGGCAAGGGCAAGGACCGCGGCAGCTTCGTTGAAGACCTGCTGTTCACCCACCGCGGCCTCAGCGGACCGGCCGTTCTGCAGATCTCCAGCTACTGGCGCCCCGGCCTGCCGCTGCGCATCGACCTGGCACCGAAGACCGACCTGGGTGCACAACTGCGCGAAGCCAAACTGCATTCGCGCAAGCAACTCGACAACCAGCTCGCCACGCTGCTGCCCGCCCGGCTTGCCGATGCCTGGCTGGCTGGCGCTCCAGCGCTCGCCGGCCGAGCGGTCGCAGAAGTCAAAGACAAGGACCTGGACGCCCTGGCTCACCGGCTGCAGCAGTGGGAATTGCAGCCTTCCGGGACCGAGGGCTATCGCAAGGCCGAGGTGACCGCCGGCGGCGTCGACACCCGCCAGCTCGGTTCGCAAAGCATGGAAAGCCAGCTCGCCCCGGGCCTGCACTTCATCGGCGAGGTGGTCGACGTGACCGGCTGGCTGGGCGGCTACAACTTCCAGTGGGCCTGGGCCAGCGCCGCGGCGTGCGCCCGCGCCATGGCCGCCACCGGGAGCGCTCGCTAACCCCTTTTTGCAACCGCGGAATTTCTGCTTATAATCGCGGTCTTTGCTAGCAACTGGCGTCTTGCGCCCAGCCCGTACACCTGGGCAGCCGAATCTTGAGCCTCGGCACGCAACGCCAACGATTCCGAAGGATCCGATCTCTCAATGACTACCATTCGCGTCAAAGAAAACGAGCCGTTCGACGTGGCCCTGCGCCGCTTCAAGCGCACCATCGAAAAGCTGGGCCTGCTGACCGAGCTGCGGGCCCGCGAGTTCTACGAAAAGCCGACCGCCGAGCGCAAGCGCAAGAAGGCTGCCGCCGTGAAGCGCCACTACAAGCGCGTGCGCAGCATGCAGCTGCCCAAGAAGCTCTACTGAGCTTTCGGCACTCCGAACCAAGCCCGCCTGGGGACGCCCACGCGGGCTTTGTTGTTTCCGGCACCCGCCTTCTTGCGCGCTACCATTGCCGGTTCCTCAGGGCCTGACATCATGACACTCAAAGAACAGATCACCGAAGACATGAAGAGCGCCATGCGCGCCAAGGAAGCCGACCGCCTCTCGACCATACGCATGCTGATGGCGGCGATGAAGCAGAAGGAGGTCGACGAGCGCGTGGAACTCGACGACATCGCCGTGGTGGGCATCGTCGACAAGCTGATCAAGCAGCGCAAGGATTCGCTCGCGGCATACACCCAGGCCGGCCGCACCGACCTTGCCGACAAGGAAGCCGCCGAGATCAAGGTGCTCGAAGGCTATCTGCCCCAGCGCCTGACGGCCGAGGAGATCGGCGCCGAGGTCGCGCGTATCGTGGCGGAAACCGGTGCGACTGGGCCGGCCGACATGGGCAAGGTGATGGGGGCGGCGAAGGCGCGCCTCGCCGGCAAAGCCGACATGGGCCAGGTATCTGCCGCGGTCAAGCAGGCTCTGAGCCAGAAGGCCTGAACACAGGAGCAGCACATGAGTCTTCCGATCCAGCAGATCGCCTCCGACGTCTGCGTGGCGCCGCAACTCGACGCAGCCGCGATGAAACTCGTCGCCGAGGCTGGCTTCAAGAGCGTCGTGAACAATCGCCCGGACCACGAAGGCGGGCCCGAACAGCCCACCAGCGCCGAGATCGAGGCAGCAGCCAAGGCCGCCGGCCTGGCCTACGCCTACCTCCCGGTGAACCCCGCCTTGCAGACACCCGAACAGATCGCGCAGTTCGCCGAACTGCTGCAACAGCTGCCCAAGCCCGTGCTGGCCTTCTGCCGCTCCGGTGCGCGCAGCACCAAGCTCTATCGGGCCGCAACCGGCCAGGGCTGAACCCCGGGCCGCAAGGCCCACCCCTCCCCCCACACAAGGGGCACCGCGCAAAAAGAGGCCCGGACTTTCCCTAGGTCCGTGCCCTCGTTCAGCCGCATTTCAGCCGGCCTTACTTACAGTCCGCCGGGCGTCGAGGCGCTTGCACCGTCGAGCAGCAGTCACCGCGGCTATCGCGCGCTAGGGGAAACACGTGAAGGTGCCCCCAGGTCGCTTCCTAGAATGGCCGTTCAGCTGTCTGTAAGCTGCTGCGAGCCTTCGCCCCCTCCTTCTTCCGAACGAACCGACCGGAGAAAACGTGTCTGTCCTCCTCAAACTGTCGAGCGCGATCGACTGGATCAACGAGCACATCGGCAAGTTGATCATGTGGCTGGTGCTGGGCTCGGTGCTCATCAGTGCCGGCAACGCGATCGTGCGCAAGATCTTCGATACCAGCTCCAATTCCCTGCTCGAGATCCAGTGGTATCTCTTTGCGGGCGTGTTCATGCTCGGCGCGGGCTACGTCTTCCTGCGCAACGCGCACGTGAGGATCGACTTCATCGCGGCACGGCTGTCCAAGCGCACGAACGCCATCATCGACCTGGTCGGCATCCTGGCGGTGCTCATCCCCTTCTGCGTGATCATGATCACCCTGTCCTGGCCCGTGTTTCACAACGCCTGGGTCAGCGGAGAGATGTCGCAAAACGCCGGCGGCCTCATCCGCTGGCCGGTGTACTTCCTGATGCCGGCAGGGTTTGCGCTGCTGCTGCTGCAGGCCGTCTCCGAACTGTTCAAACGGATGGCCTTCCTCAACGGCACCCTGAACGAGCCGTTCAGCCACGTCGAGGAAAAGACTGAAGCAGAACTGCTGGCCGAAGAACTGGCCCGTGAAGCCGCAGAAAAACAGATGAGCGCCAAGCAATGATCGAATTCCTCACGCAAAACTTCGTCCCCGTGCTGTTTGCGGGGCTGCTGCTGTTCCTGCTGTGCGGCATCCCGGTGGCCTTCGGCCTGGCGGCCACCGGCCTGCTGTTCGGTTTCATCGGCATGGAGCTCGGCCTCTTCGGCTCCACGCTGTTCCAGGCCCTGCCACTGCGCGTGATCGGCATCATGCAGAACGACACGCTGCTGGCCATTCCGTTCTTCACGTTCATGGGGATCATCCTGGAACGCAGCGGCATGGCCGAAGACCTGCTCGAAACGATCGGCCAGGTGTTCGGCCCGGTGCGCGGGGGCCTGGCCATCGCCGTCATCCTGGTCGGCGCGCTGCTCGCGGCCACCACCGGCGTGGTGGCGGCCGCCGTCATCTCGATGGGCCTGATCTCGCTGCCCATCATGCTGCGCTACGGCTACAACCGCACCATCGCGACGGGCACCATCACCGCCTCAGGTACCTTGGCGCAGGCCTTGCCGCCCTCGCTGGTGCTGATCGTGATGGCCGACCAGCTCGGCCGCTCGGTCGGCGACATGTACGCCGGCGCCCTGGTGCCGGGCCTGCTCCTGGTGGGCCTGTACCTGCTGTTCATCATCGGTGTGGCGATCTTTCGTCCGGCCTGGGTGCCAGCGCTGCCTGTCGAGGCCCGCATCTACCGCGAATCGAACGGATCGAGCGGACATATTTCGCTGCTGGTGCTGTTCCTGATCTGCGGTGCCGTCGGCTTCGCCTGGTCGACCGTGCACGACCCGATCATGCGCGCACTGCTGGAGCGTCCCAACGCCGCACCGGGCGACGAGGTGCTCATCATGTCGATGACCGTCGCGTCGTTCCTGGCACTCGGCCTCGCCCTGCTGAACAAGGCGTTGAAGCTGAACCTGCTGTCGCGCCTTGCGCAACAGGTCACGTTCGTGCTGATCCCGCCGCTGGTGCTGATCTTCCTCGTGCTCGGCACGATCTTCCTGGGCATCGCCACGCCGACCGAAGGCGGCGCCATGGGTGCACTCGGCGCACTGATCATGGCCGTGTCGCGCCGCCGGCTCAGCTTCGCCACCATGCGCCAGGCGCTGGACAACACCGCCAAGCTGTCGTGCTTCGTGCTGTTCATCCTGATCGGCTCGACGGTGTTCAGCTTCACCTTCAACGCGGCCGATGGCCACGTCTGGGTGGAACACCTGTTCGACAAGCTGCCCGGCGGCCAGATCGGCTTCCTGGTGGTCGTGAACATCCTGGTGTTCGTGCTCGGCATGTTCATCGACTTCTTCGAGATCGCGTTCATCGTGATCCCGATGCTGGCCCCGGTGGCGACCAAGCTCGACATCGACCTGATCTGGTTCGGCGTGATCATCGCGATGAACCTGCAGACGTCGTTCCTGACGCCGCCGTTCGGGTTTGCGCTGTTCTACCTGCGCAGCGTAGCCCCGAAGTCCGACTACATGGATCGCGTGACCGGCAAGCTGATTCCTGCCGTCACCACGCCACAGATCTACAAGGGCTCGATCGCGTTCATCATCATCCAGCTGATCATGGTCGCGGTGGTCATCGCCTTCCCTGGCCTGGTCTCCGACAACCTCGTCAAAACCAAGGGGCTGAGCGATGCGGAAGTGATGGAGCAGTTGCAGATGCCTGCCGACCCCTACTCGACGCCGGAAATGCCAGGCGCCGAGGAGCCGGCCGCACCGGCCCCCGAGGAGGGCGCGGCCAGCGAAGAGGAAGACCCGATGAAGGCCCTCGAGCAGGCGGTGGAAGAGGCGGCACCGAAGAACTGAGTACTGCTGCACACAGGCGCGCGAACCACCGCGCCGCCAATGACGCAAAGGGCCCCGTGGGGCCCTTTGTCTTTTGTGTTTGTGCTGCCTCAGGTCCTGCGCGACGCAGCCCGGGTTGCATCGGGAGCTGCCAACAAAAAACCCCCGCCCAAGGCGGGGGTCTGCAGGGAACGCGGGGCCGCGGTCAGAGCTTGGCCGACTGCATGTAGCGATCGAACTGCGCTTCGGTGAAACGGAACCAGAGGTTCTGGTCGCGACGGAAGTTGGCGTAGTCGGGGTAGATCTTCTTCCAGTTGGGGTTCTTGGCCGACAACTCGGAATAGAGTGCCATCGCTTCCTTGAACGCTGCGTCCATCACCACCTTCGGGAACGGCACGATCTTCGTCTTGGCCGCCACCAGCTGCTTCAGTGCCTGCGGGTTGCGCGCATCGTAGCGGGCCTGCATGTCGGTATGGGCAAAGGCAGCCGCTGCTTCGATGATGGCCTTGTAGTCGGCCGACAGGCCTTCATACGCCTTGTTGTTGATGTACAGGTCGAGCTGCGGGCCGCCCTCCCACCAGCCGGGGTAGTGGTAGAACGGCGCGACCTTGTTGAAGCCGAGCTTCTGGTCGTCATAGGGGCCGACCCACTCGGCCGCGTCGATCGTGCCCTTCTCGAGCGCCTGGTAGATCTCGCCGCCGGGAATGTTCTGGGGCACCGAGCCGAGCCGCTCCAGCACACGGCCGGCAAAGCCGCCGATGCGCATCTTCAGGCCCTTCATGTCGGCCAGCGTCTTGATCTCCTTGCGGTACCAGCCGCCCATCTGCGCGCCGGTATTGCCCATCGGGAAGTTGACGATGTTGTACTGCGCATAGAACTCGCGCATCAGCTTCAGGCCGTTGCCGTCGTACATCCATGCGGTCATCTGCCGTGAGTTCAGGCCGAACGGAATGGCACAGCCGATGGCGAAGGTCTCGTCCTTGCCGAAGAAGTAGTACGGCGCGGTGTGCGCCATCTCGATCGTGGCGTTCTGCACGCCATCGACCACCCCGAACGGAGGCACAAGCTCACCGCCGGCATGCACCGAGATCTGGAACTTCCCGCCCGACATCTCGCCCACCTTCTTCGCGAAGACTTCCGCGGCACCGTAGATGGTGTCGAGCGCCTTCGGGAAGCTGGAGGCAAGGCGCCAGCGGATATTGGCCTGCGCGTGAACGATGGCCGGTGCAGCACCTGCAGCGAGCACGCCGGCCAGGCCGGTGTTGCGAATGAAGGAACGACGTTCCATGTGCGATCTCCTCTCCGATTTGGAAAACAAGGAATGCGACGAGCGACAAGCGTGCGGCGATTCTAGGAGTGCGTTTTAAGCTTGCTGACAGGGGTTTTCCCGCTCGGAAACACGTCACCTTCGGCGCGCAAACCCGCATGTGCGCTGAGGAGCGCAACGACTTTCAGCTTATTGCAAGAAAAGAGATATGCGCACAAAAAAGCCCTGCATGGCAGGGCTGCTTGGCAAGTTGCAGAGAGTGCCCCGAAGGGCGCCGGCTCAGAGCTTGGCGGATTGCATGTAGCGGTCGAACTGCGCCTCGGTGAAACGGAACCAGAGGTTCTGGTCGCGACGGAAGTTGGCGTAGTCGGTGTAGACCTTCTTCCAGTTCGGGTTCTTCGCCGACAGCTCCGAGTACAACGCCATCGACTCCTTGAACGCCGCGTCCATCAGCGGCTTCGGGAAGGCCATCAGCTTGACCTTCTGCGCCACCAGTTGCTTCAGCGCCTCGGGGTTGCGCTGGTCGTACTTGGCCTGCATGTCGACGTGCGCATAGGCCGAAGCGGCCTCGACGATCGCCTTGTATTCGGCCGACAGGCTGTTCCATGCCTTGTCGTTGATGAAGAAGTCGATCTCGGGGCCGCCCTCCCACCAGCCGGGGTAGTAGTAGTAAGGGGCGACCTTGTAGAAGCCGAGCTTCTGGTCGTCGTACGGGCCCACCCATTCGGCCGCGTCGATCGTGCCCTTCTCGAGGGCCTGGTAGATCTCACCGCCGGGAATGTTCTGCGGCACGCCGCCCAGGCGTTCCAGCACCTTGCCGGCGAAGCCGCCGATGCGGAACTTCAGGCCCTTCATGTCGGCCAGCGTCTTGATCTCCTTGCGGAACCAGCCGGCCATCTGCGCGCCCGAGTTGCCACCGGGGAAGTTGACGATGTTGTACTGCGCGTAGAACTCGCGCATCAGCTTCATGCCGTTGCCGTGGAACATCCACGCCGTCATCTGGCGGGAGTTCATGCCGAACGGGATCGCACCGCCGATCGCGAAGGTTTCGTCCTTGCCGAAGAAGTAGTACGGCACCGTATGCGCCATCTCGATCGTGCCGTTCTGCACGCCGTCGACCACGCCGAACGGCGGCAAGAGTTCGCCGCCCGCGTGCACCGAGATCTGGAACTTGCCGCCAGACATGTCCGACACTTTTTTCGCGAAAACCTCGGCACCGCCATAGATGGTGTCGAGCGCCTTCGGGAAGCTGGAGGCCAGGCGCCAGCGCACGTTCGCTTGAGCATGAACCACTGCGGGCGCGGCACCTGCCGCCAATACTCCGGCCAGCCCCGTGGAGCGAATGAAGGAACGACGTTCCATGTGTAGTGACTCCTTGATGTGCAAGAAATTGAGCGATCAATGCTCGAGAGCGGGCACGATTCTATGAATGGGGTATTCAGCGAATTGCAAGGGTTTTCCCTTTTCTTTGCGATATGCACCTTCCTCGCAGTGGTATTGAAACCGTTTCACTTCTACGTCATTCAGGTTATTGCAAGGATTCAAACGCAGCAGGCAAACAAAAGCCCCGCGCTGCGGGGCTCTTTGACAGGCCGGTAAATAGTGCAGCCGATTTAAAGCTTTGCGCTTTGCATATACCGGTCGAACTGTGCTTCGTTGAACCGGAACCACAGGTTCTGATCGCGACGGAAGGCTCGCAAGTCGGTGTAGATCTTCTTCCACGCCGGGTTCTTGGCCGACAACTCGGCGTACAAGGCCTCGCATTCCTTGAAGCCGAGGTCCATCACCGCTTTCGGGAAAGCGACCAACCGGACCTTTTGGGCGACGAGTTGTTTCAGGGCCTCTGGGTTGCGAGCGTCATACTTGGCCTGGATCTCCGAATGGACGGTAGCCGCCGCCGCCTCAAGCACCGCCTTGTACTCGGCGGACAGGGCGTCGTACGCCTTGCGGCTGACGAAGAAATCGACCTGCGGACCGCCCTCCCACCAGCCAGGGTAGTAGTAGTAAGGCGCGACCTTGCCGAGGCCGAGCTTGAGATCGTCGTAGGGGCCGACGAACTCGGCAGCGTCGATGGTGCCCTTCTCCAGCGCCTGATAAACCTCGCCGGCTGGCAGGTTCTGCGGCACGACGCCGAGACGTTCCATGATCCGACCGGCAAAGCCGCCGATGCGGAACTTCAGGCCCTTCAAGTCATTGACGCCCTTGATCTCCTTACGGAACCAGCCTGCCATCTGGGCACCGGTATTGCCGCCCGGGAAGTTGATGATGTTGTAGTTCGCATAGAACTCGCGCATCAGCTTCAGGCCATTGCCGTCGTACATCCAGGCGCTCATCTGGCGCGAATTCAAGCCGAAGGGAATGCCCGCGCCCAGCGCCCAGGCGTCGTCCTTTCCGAAGTAGTAGTAGGCGACCGTGTGCCCGATCTCGATGGTGCTGTTCTGCAGTGCGTCGACGATGCCGAGGGCCGGCACCAGTTCGCCTGCAGCATGGACGGAAATCTGGAACTTCCCGCCCGTCATCTCGGAGACCTTCTTCGCCAGCGTTTCGGTACCGCCATGCAGCGTATCGAGCGTCTTCGGAAAGCTGGATGCCAACCGCCAGCGGATGTTCGCTTGCGCATGCACGACCGAAGGTGCCGCACCGGCAGCGAGCACGCCGGCAAGGCCCGTATTGCGTATGAAGGATCGTCGTTCCATCACTATGTCTCCATGTGAATCAGGACATCGGCGCGACAGCGCGCGCCGAGCGAAAGCGGCCGATTCTCCGTGCGTTGGAAACCGGTGGCCTTGTGGGTTTTCCGCATCGCTCGCACGTGTGTGCGATAGGCGCGGGAAAACTCAGCCGGATGTGCGCGCTGCGTTCAAACCCAACCCGGGCTTTCAGCTTCCAGCAATCTTCATGCGCTCGATGAGCACCGAGCCCGTCGTCTTGGAGCCGAGCGTGTAGGCGTCCGCCCCGATCGCCACGATGTTGCGGAGCATCTCCCGCAAATTGCCGGCAATGGTGATCTCGTGCACGGGGTATGCAATCTCGCCACCTTCCACCCAGAACCCTGCCGCGCCGCGCGAATAGTCTCCGGTGACGTAGTTGACGCCTTGCCCCATCAGTTCGATCACCAGCAGGCCGCGGCCCAGCTTGCGCAGCATCGCGTTCAGATCGTCCTCGGGGCGCGTGAGGCGACTGGTCAGGAAGAGGTTCTGCGAACCGCCCGCGTGGCCCGTGGTGCGCATACCGAGCTTGCGCGCCGAGTAACTCGACAGGAAATAGCCTTCGACGCGGCCATCTTTCACGACGTGCCTTGCCCGGGTCACCACGCCTTCGTCATCGAACGGCGCACTGCCCTTGGCCTTGGGCAGGTGCGGGTCTTCGCGGATGTCGACATGGTCGGGAAACACCTGCTGACCAAGGCTATCGGCCAGGAACGTGGCCTTGCGGTACAGCGCCCCGCCGCTCGTGGCCTGCACGAAGCCGCCGAGCAGGCCCGCGGCCAGCGTCGATTCGTACAGCACCGGGCATTCGCAGGTGGGGATCTTGCGCGACTTCAGGCGCGACAGAGCGCGTTCGGCCGCATAGCGACCCACCGACTCGGGCGACGCAAGTTCGGCCGGGTCGCGCATCGAGCTGTACCAGGCATCGCGCTGCATGTCGTTGCCACGGCCCGCGATCGGCGCGACGGACAACGAGTGGCGTGAGCTGGCGTATCCGCCACGGAAGCCGCGCGTGTTGCCCGCGAAGAAATGCGATTGCTGTGCGGACACGCCGGCGCCTTCGGAGTTGGTGATGCGTTTGTCGGTCTGGAGCGCAGCCGCCTCGCAGCGCATGGCCAGTTCGGCCGCACCCTCGGCGTCGATGTCCCACGGGTAGAAGAGATCGAGATCACGAGTGGCCGCGTCCCCCGTGGCCAGATCCTGTTCGTCGGGCAGTCCCGCGGCCGGGTCTTCCGCGGTGAAACGCGCGATGTCGTAGGCCGCCCGCACGGTCTGCTCCAGGGCGGCGCGAGAGAAGTCGGAGGTGCTCGCATTGCCCCGGCGTTGCCCGAGGTAGACCGTCACGCCGAGCGATTTGTCGCGGTTGCGCTCGACGTTTTCGATATCGCCCTTGCGCACGGACACCGACAGCCCCGCCCCTTCCGACACCTCGGCGGCCGAATCGCTGGCGCCGAGCTTGCGGGCGAACGCGAGTGCTTCGTCGACCAGCTCGCGGAACTGGTCCTGGGAATAGGCAAAACCTTGAACGGGCGCGGAAGTGGAGGCGTTGGGCATGGAGATCCGGTGTGTCGAGCGGAAGTGCGGCTTTATGATACTGGCCCACTTACCCAGCGAGCCGAGCTTGCCCGCAATGCCTTCCGACCTTCCCGACGACGACCTCGACGCTCACGACGAGCGCCCCAGCAAGACCCAGCGCAAGAAGGAAATGCACGAGTTGCAGGCACTGGGCGAAGCGCTCGTCGAGATGCCCGACGACCGGCTCGACAAGCTGGAGCTCCCGGACTCGCTGCGCGATGCGCTGCGCGAGTACAAACGCACGCGCTCGCACGAGGGCCGGCGCCGGCAGATGCAGTTCATCGGCAAACTGATGCGCCGCGTCGACGCCGATCCCATCCGCGAAGCCGTCGCCGACATGCAACTCGGCCGCGCCAAGGACTCGCTCGCGCTGCACCAGGCCGAACAGTGGCGCGCCGAGCTGATCGCGAGCGACGACGCCGTCACCCGTTGGATGAGCGAACACCCCGAATGCGACGTGCAGCAACTGCGCAACCTCGTGCGTGCAGCGCGCAAGGACGCCGCGGCCGCGCCTGAGCAACGCAGCGGCCGCGCCTACCGCGAGCTGTTCCAGTTCATCAAGCCATTGCTCGAGGAGCCGCACGATGAGTGAATTCGATCCCCTGCGCATCGGTCTCGTCTCGGTCAGCGACCGCGCATCGAGCGGCGTCTATGAAGACAAGGGCATCCCGGCGCTGCAGCAGTGGCTGGGCCAGGCCGTACGCAACCCGATCAGCTGGGAGACGCGACTGATCCCGGACGAACAGGAAGGCATCAGCGCCGCACTGCGCGAACTGGTCGACATGGCGAACTGCGACCTGGTGCTGACCACAGGCGGCACCGGCCCGGCGCCACGTGACGTGACGCCCGAGGCAACGCTGGCTGTGGCAGACAAGGTGATGCCCGGTTTCGGCGAGCAGATGCGCCAGATCAGCCTGCAATTCGTGCCCACAGCGATCCTGTCGCGCCAGGTGGCCGTGATCCGCGGCAAGGCGCTCATCATCAACCTGCCCGGGCAACCGAAGTCCATTGCCGAAACGCTCGAAGGCTTGAAGGACGCTGACGGCAAACCGGTGGTGCACGGCATCTTCGCCGCGGTGCCCTATTGCATCGATTTGATCGGTGGGCCGTACATCGAGACGGATGACGCGGTCTGCAAGGCGTTCCGTCCGAAGTCGGCGATCCGCGCGCCGCGCAGCGCTACTTGACGAGCTGGTTCAGCTTTTCGGCGTCGAACTGCTCGGTGGTGTGCGCGTCGGTCGGCACGCAATCGGGCCTGCCGCTGCCCGACAGTTTCTCGATCGCCTGCCACAGCAGTGCGATCTGGTGCTCCTGGCTGGAGGCGTTGTCCACCAGCCCCTTGAGCGCCTGCGACACCGGGTCGTCGCTCTGCGTCACACCGTAGGCCGAGAACCCCATGCGGGCGGCCGCTTCCTCGCGCAGCGCGTCGGTCTCCTTGTGCAGGATGCGCGCCGGGTTGCCCACTGCCGTCGCACCCGGGGGCACTTCGCGCACGACCACCGCGTTCGAGCCCACCCGCGCGCCCGCTCCCACGGTGAAGGCGCCGAGCACCTGCGCATTGGCGCCGACGATCACACCTGATTCCAACGTCGGATGCCGCTTGGCCCCCTTGTGCAACGAGGTGCCGCCGAGCGTCACGCCCTGATAGATGGTGCAGTCGTCACCGATCACCGCCGTCTCGCCGACGACCACGCCCATGCCGTGATCGATGAACACCCGCCGGCCGATGGTGGCGCCGGGGTGGATTTCTATACCGGTGAAGAAGCGGCCGAGGTGCGAGATGAAGCGACCCAGCCAATGCAGACCGTGCGTCCAGCACCAGTGCGCTCGCCGGTGCAGCAGCAAGGCATGCAGGCCGGGGTAGCAGGTCAGCACCTCCCACTTCGAGCGCGCCGCGGGGTCGCGCTCCAGGATGCAGGCGATGTCTTCTCGCAGGTGCTGGAACATGGAGCTGGGAGTCGGCCGGAAACGTGCGCAGTGTACCGGCGCTCCCTTTCAACGATCTGCCGCCTTCTGCATGGCCTTGGCGATGCCGCGGAGGATGTGCACCTCCTCGTCGGTGAGTTGCGCGCGGTTGAACAGTTGGTTCAGCCTGGGCATCAGCTTCTTCGGCGCCGCCGGGTCCAGGAAGCCGATGTCCGTCAAGGCCTGCTCCCAATGCGACAGCAAGCCTTGCACCGCCTGCCCGCCCGCCAGCGTCGGGTCGGCAACGCGCGGCTGCACCGGGAAGCCGCCCAAGGCCTGCCGCCAGTCATAGGCCACCACCTGCACCGCCTGGGCCAGGTTCAGCGAGCCGTAATCGGGGTCGGTCGGGATGCTGAGCACCGCGTGACAACGGTACACGTCGTCATTGCTCATGCCGTAGCGTTCGGACCCGAAAACGAAGCCCACGCGATGCTCGCTGCCGGCGAGCTGCGAGAACAGGTCGCGCGGCGCATGGGTGGGAGGACCGAAGTCGCGCGGCGTCATCGCCGTGGCGCAGGCGTAGGTCACACCGTCGAGCGCCTCGCTCAGCGTGTCGACGATCCGTGCGCGAACCAGGATGTCGGCCGCCCCGCTGGCCATCGCCACCGTTTCCTCCTGCACCAGCACGTCGGCGAAACGCGGAGCCACGAGCACGAGATCCGAAAAGCCCATCACCTTCATTGCACGGGCCACCGCACCCACGTTGCCGGGGTGGCTGGTGTGGATCAGGATGAAGCGGCTGGTGTCGGTGCTCATCGGGTTTCACTCATCCACAGGCTCATCCAGTCACCTGGGGCACCGCCGCAACGCCCCATGAACGCGTGGCTGGCGACGTGGAAACGTTGTCCGTCGAACACCCACTCGGTCGACTCCCCGCAATCGCCGAGGCCACGGCCCTTGGCGCTGTGCCAAAGCGTCCCCGACCGGGGGTCGTACTCGGCATTGGTGAATTCGCTTTGCGAGGATTGCTTCGGCCTACCGCGCCAAGCCCAGCCCGGCAACTGCACGGACAGGAGTTCGCTTCTCGCCGGATCCTTGCGCGCCACCCGGAAGCCGACGCTCGTGCTTTGGTACGCACCCCGCCAGCACTCGATGAACACCAGCGCCTCGGCGCCCGACAGCGGCATTGCCGTGTCGAACGTGCCGCCCTCTTCAAGGTCGAAACACTCGCGATCCTTCAGCAGCTTCGCGTGCTGGCGCCGCATGGCCGAGGTCAATCGGGCAATTTCACGCTCGCTGAGGTGTCCGTCGTAACGTGCGGCCTTGAGAACGGGCTTGGGATCAGCAGGCGGCACCGCGCTATCCGGGCGTGGGCCGGGCCTGCCCAGCGCGGTCACCGTGCCCACGCGCCCCTGCACCTCGTCGATCAGCAGCAAAGCCGCCGCCAGCCCGCTCAACGACACCTCGCTCGTCTCAGTTCCCGTGCCGAGAGTCAGGCGTTCTGCATTGCGCGCCTGCCGGAGAAACGCCAACGCCACTTCGGAGCGCTGCGAGACAAGCTCCACACCCGTGCTCGCATCGCCGACCTCTTTCCAGTCGGCCGCCGCGAGTCGCACGGTGCCCCCGTCGAGGGTTGCCTCTCGGCCTTTCAAGGGCTCCGGCAGCAGTAGACGCACCGTCACCGCGCCTCGCGGGCCCGGCGCCCGCTGCACTCGCATGTCCAGCGCCGCCCCTCCCGTCTCCGGCAGCCCGCGCGCCTCGCACCAGCGCGTGTTGTCGCAACCGACCACCCAATCGCGCAATTCCCGATACACCGGTTGTGCCGCCCGCGTCGGCAACGAGGCCAATACCAACAAGATGCAGCAGATCACGACAGAAGGTTTCATGCGAGCGCGGACACCGCGGGGGCCAGATAGAATCGCGCATTATCTTGCGAGGCCTTGCCCACCGGCTGGCCTCGCGCCGCTCTTACTCCCCGCCAGCCTCCCCTCGTACGCCACTGCCTGCAGGTATTGCCCATGTCCCAAGCGCTCCACCCGATGCTCAACACGGCCGTCAAGGCCGCCCGCGCCGCCGGCGCGATCATCAACCGGGCGTCGCTGGACCTGGACCTGCTGCGCATCAACACCAAGTCGCCCAACGACTTCGTCACCGAGGTGGACCAGGCGGCCGAGATGGCCATCATCGAGACGCTGCTGCAGGCCTACCCCGGCCACGGCATCCTGGCCGAGGAATCCGGCCGCGAGCACGGGGCGAAGGACAGCGACTACGTCTGGATCATCGATCCGCTCGACGGCACCACCAACTTCATCCACGGCTTCCCGGTCTACGCCGTCTCGATCGCGCTGTCGTTCCGCGGCCAGATCCAGCAGGCCGTCGTCTACGACCCCGCACGCAACGACCTGTTCTACGCCTCCAAGGGCCGCGGCGCCTACCTGAATGACAAGCGCATCCGCGTGTCCAAGCGCACCCGCCTGTCCGACTGCCTGATCGGCACCGGCTTCCCCTTCCGCAAGGGCGACAACTTCAAGCGCTACATGAAGATGTTCGAGGCGGTGATGACCCAATGCGCCGGCCTGCGCCGCCCGGGTGCCGCCGCGCTCGACCTGTGCTACGTGGCCGCGGGCTACTACGACGGCTTCTTCGAGACCGGCCTCAACCCCTGGGACGTGGCTGCAGGCTCGTTGATGGTCACCGAGGCCGGCGGCCTGATCGGCAACTTCACCGGCGAG
This sequence comes from uncultured Caldimonas sp., assembly GCF_946480305.1. Next base: position 7,915 of record NZ_CAMLJQ010000006.1, on the reverse strand, counting down.
TCCGACTTCCTGCATCAGCGCGAGGTGGTGGCTGCCACACCCCGCATCTACGGCCAGATGGTGCAGTTGCTGTCGCCCTTCACCCGGGTGATCAAGGAAGACGACGAGCCCTCCGCTGAAGCGCCTGCGCCGGCGGCCGCCGAAGCGCCCGCGGCGAAGAAGAAAGGCCCGGTGCGCATCCGCCGCGCCGACGTGGCCGGCAGCAAAGACGACGACGCCCCGCTCTGACCCTCGCCCGCACGACGCCATGAACGGCCCGGCGCAGCCCATGCAGGACTTCAGCCAGCACACGCCGATGATGCAGCAGTACCTGCGCATCAAGTCGGAGTACCCCGAAACGCTCGTCTTCTACCGGATGGGCGACTTCTACGAGCTGTTCTTCGACGACGCGGTCAAGGCCAACCGCCTGCTCGACATCACGATCACCACACGCGGGCAGACAGCCGGGCAGCCGGTGGTGATGGCCGGCGTGCCGGTGCATTCGGTCGAGGCGTATCTCGCCAAGCTGATCAAGCTGGGCGAGGCCGTTGCCATCGCCGAGCAGGTCGGGGATGTAGCCACCGCCAAGGGCCCGGTCGAGCGCAAGGTGGTGCGGGTGGTCACACCCGGAACGGTGACCGACACCGAACTGCTGGCCGACAAGCGCGACACGCTGCTCGTGGCACTGCACCACAAGGGCGCCACGTACGGGTTGGCCTGGCTGGGCCTGAGCAGCGGGCAGCTGGGGTTGACCGAATGCTCGTCACGCGAACTGGGCACCTGGCTTGCGCGCCTGAACCCTGCCGAACTGCTGGTGGCCGGTGACGAACAGCCGGAGGCCGTGCGGCAGGCCCGTGTGGCCATCACGAAGCGCCCCGGCTGGCAGTTCGACGCTGCGCTGGGTGCCCGCAAGCTGTGCGAGCAACTGCGCGTGGCCAGCCTGGGGGGATTCAATGCGCAGGACCTCGCAGTGGCGCACGCCGCCGCGGCCGCCCTGCTGAGCTACGCCGAGCACACGCAAGGACGAGCGCTCGCCCACGTCAGCACGCTGTCGGTGGAGCGCGCCAGCGACCTGCTCGAACTGCCGCCCGCCACCCAGCGCAACCTCGAACTCACGCAAACGCTGCGCGGCGAAGACAGCCCCACCCTGCTGTCCGTGCTCGACACCTGCCGCACCGGCATGGGCAGCCGCGCGCTGCGCCGCTGGCTGAGCTACCCGCTGCGCGACCGCACCACCGCCCAACAGCGCCATCAGGTGATCGGCGCGTTCATCGACGCCGGCTTCGAGCCGCTGCGGGAGGCGCTGAAGCAGGTCAGCGACGTCGAGCGCATCACCGCCCGCCTGGCCTTGCGCCAGGTGCGCCCGCGCGAACTGGCGGGCCTGCGCACCACGCTGGAGGCCCTGCCCTCGCTACGCGCCACGCTGCCGCCGCAGGCGCCGGCCATGCTGCTCGACCTCGGCGAGGCATTGGCCCCGTCTGCACAGATCGCGCAATTGCTGCAGCGAGCGATCGCCGAAGAGCCGTCCGTGCTGGTGCGCGACGGTGGCGTCATCGCCCCGGGTTTCGATGCCGAACTCGACGAACTGCGTGCCATCAGCCAGAACTGCGACGCCTTCCTGATCGACCTGGAAACACGCGAGCGCAGCCGCACGGGCATCGCCAACCTGCGCGTGCAGTTCAACAAGGTGCACGGCTTCTACATCGAGGTCACGCAGGGTCAGCTCGACAAGGTGCCGCTGGACTACCAGCGTCGCCAGACGCTGAAGAACGCCGAACGCTTCATCACGCCCGAGCTGAAAGCCTTCGAGGACAAGGCCTTGTCGGCGCAGGACCGTGCACTGGCGCGCGAGAAGATGCTCTACGAGCAACTGCTCGACGACCTGCAACCGCACCTGCCGGCACTCACTGCGCTGGCACGCGCGCTGGCGAGCCTCGATGCGCTGGCCGCGCTCGCCGAGCGGGCCACCACGCTGAACTGGAGCCAGCCGCAGTTCGTCAAGGAGCCGTGCATCGACATCGAGCAGGGCCGTCACCCGGTGGTCGAGGCGCGCCTGCTCGAAACCGGCGCCGGCCCCTTCATGCCGAACGACTGCCGGCTCGACGCGAACCGGCGCATGCTGGTGATCACCGGCCCCAACATGGGCGGCAAGTCGACCTTCATGCGCCAGGTCGCGCTGATCGTGCTACTCGCCGCGATGGGCTCGTACGTACCGGCGAAGAGCTGCCGGCTGGGGCCGATCGACGCCATCCACACCCGCATCGGCGCCGCCGACGATCTGGCGAACGCGCAGTCGACCTTCATGCTCGAAATGACCGAGGCCGCCGCCATCATCCACGGGGCCACCGAGCATTCGCTGGTGCTGATGGACGAGATCGGCCGCGGCACCTCGACCTTCGACGGGCTGGCGCTCGCCGGCAGCATCGCGAGCCACCTGCACGACCGGAACAAATCGTTCACGCTGTTCGCCACGCACTACTTCGAGCTGACCGAGTTTCCGGCCAAGCACGAGCGCGCGATCAACGTGCACGTTTCGGCGGCCGAGTCGGGCGACGACATCGTCTTCCTGCACGAGATCCAGCCGGGCCCCGCGAGCCGCAGCTACGGGGTGCAGGTGGCGCGGCTGGCAGGCATGCCGGCCGGGCTCGTGCGCCAGGCGCGGGCCACGCTCGAAGCGCTGGAAACGCAGCAACGTGCACACAACGCGCAGATCGACCTGTTCGCTGCACCGCCGCCGCTGGTCGAAGAGAACCGGGCCGCATCCGCCATCGAAGAGGCGCTGTCCGCCATGCAGCCGGATGCGATGTCGCCACGTGAGGCGCTGGACGCGCTGTACCGGCTGAAAGAACTGCAAGGGAGGCCTTCATGACCTACTGCGTGGCCATGCGACTTGACGCCGGACTGGTGTTCCTGTCCGACTCGCGCACCAATGCCGGCCTCGACCAGATCAGCACCTTCCGCAAGATGACGGTCTACGAGCAGGAAGGCGACCGCGTGATGGTGCTGCTGTCGGCCGGCAACCTGGCCATCACGCAGGCGGTGCGGCAGTTGCTGCGCACCGAGACCATCCAGGGCGAAGGCGGCAATGTCTCCATCTGGAACTGCCGCACGATGTTCGATGCGGTGCGCATCGTGGGCGCCGCCGTGCGCAAGGTGTACGACCGCGACGCGGAGTCGCTCAAGAACTTCGGCATCGAGTTCAACGTCAACCTGATCTTCGGCGGGCAGGTCAAGGGCGAGACGATGCGGCTGTTCAACGTGTATGCCGCTGGCAATTTCGTCGAAGCGGGCGTGGACGGCGTGTGCTACTTCCAGATCGGCGAGTCGAAGTACGGCAAGCCCATCATCGACCGCGTGGTGACGCCGGCCACCCCGCTGGACCAGGCCGCCAAATGCGCGCTGGTGTCGATGGACTCCACGCTGAAGTCCAACCTCTCGGTCGGACTGCCGCTCGATCTGCTGGTCTACGAGGCCAACTCGCTGCACGCCCAGCGCATCGTGCACATCGACGATCACGACCCGTACTTCCGGATGATCCGCGAGAGCTGGGGCCACCGCCTGCGTGACGTGTTCGAGTCCATCCCCAATCCGTCGTGGGAAGTCGGCTCGAGCGAAACCACGCTGCGCGCGGCGCAGGCGCAGCAACTCGAGTCCCTCAACCCGCTGCGCAAGATCAACGCACCTGAAGCCTGATGTCGACCTCGCTGCCGCTCGTCTTCTCGCATGCCAACGGTTTTCCGGCCGGCACCTACCGGGTGCTGTTCGACCGCTTCCGGTCTGCTGGCTACGACGTGCATGCCGTCGAGAAGTTCGGCCACGACCCGCGCTTTCCGGTCACGAGCAACTGGCCCTACCTGCGCGACCAGTTGGTGCATTTCATCGAGAGCGAAGTACGGCACGGGCCGGCCTACCTGGTAGGGCACTCGCTCGGTGGCTTCCTGAGCCTGCTGGTGTGCCTGTACCGGCCGGACCTGGTGCGCGGCGTGGTGCTGCTCGACTCGCCCGTCATCCACGGCTTCAAGGCGCGCGGTGTGCAGCTCTTCAAGGCCACGGGCTGGATCAGCAAGGTATCGCCCGGCAAGATCTCGCGCCAGCGGCGCAACGTGTGGACGAGCGCCGAGGAAGCGCATGCGCATTTCGCAAGCAAGCCCAACTTCGCGCGATGGCACCCGCAGGTGCTGCGCGACTACATCGCCGCCGGTACCTACAGCACGGGGGCCGGTCATGCACTGAGCTTCAAGCGCGAAGTCGAGACGGAGATCTACGACACGCTGCCGCACCACTTCCCGTTGCTGCTGCGGCGCAGGCCTTTGCAGCGGCCGGTCGCCTTCATCGGCGGCACCCAGTCACGCGAGGTGAAGCAGGTCGGCCTGCGCGCCACGCAGCAGGTCACGCAGGGGCGGATTTCCTGGATCGACGGCAGCCACCTCTACCCGTTCGAGAAACCGGCTGAAACCGTCGATGCGGTGGTCGGCTGGCTCAAGTCCTTCGAGCTGGAAATCGAGCCGCTCGCGCCCGCCCGCAAAAGCGCCGGCAAGGCCCGCAAGGTGCCGTCGATATAATGCCTCTTTACCACCACAGCGGTCGTGATCTTTAAGCGGCCGCTGCTCACAATGACCAAGTTTGTCTTTGTCACTGGCGGTGTGGTGTCCTCCCTCGGCAAGGGCATCGCTTCGGCCTCCCTGGCTGCGATCCTCGAATCGCGCGGCCTCAGAGTCACCCTCATCAAGCTGGACCCCTACATCAACGTCGACCCTGGAACGATGTCACCGTTCCAGCACGGCGAGGTGTTCGTGACCGACGACGGGGCCGAGACCGACCTGGACCTCGGGCACTACGAGCGTTTCATCACCACCAAGATGAAGCGCTCGAACAACTTCACCACCGGCCAGATCTACAAGAGCGTGCTCGAGAAGGAGCGCCGCGGCGACTACCTCGGCAAGACCGTGCAGGTGATCCCGCACATCACGAACGAGATCCAGGAGTTCGTGCGGCGCGGCGCTGGTGTCGGCACGCCCGAGGCGGTCGACGTCGCCATCGTCGAGATCGGCGGCACGGTGGGCGACATCGAGTCGCTGCCCTTCCTCGAAGCCGTGCGCCAGATGAGCCTGAAGCTCGGGCCCACCAACACGGCCTTCGTGCACCTCACCTACGTGCCGTGGATCGCGGCCGCCGGCGAACTGAAGACCAAGCCGACGCAGCACACGGTGCAGAAGCTGCGCGAGATCGGCATCCAGCCGGACGCGTTGCTGTGCCGTGCCGACCGCCGCATCCCGGACGACGAACGCGAGAAGATCTCGCTGTTCACGAACGTGCCCGAGTACGGCGTGATCTCGGTCTGGGACGCCGACACCATCTACAAGGTGCCGCGCATGCTGCACGAGCAGGGGCTCGACCAGCTCATCTGCACCAAGCTGCACCTGTCCACGAAACCGGCCGACCTGTCGCGCTGGGACAACCTGGTGCACGAGCTCGAGCATCCGCAGCACGAAGTGACGATCGCGATGTGCGGCAAGTACGTCGACCTGAGCGATTCGTACAAGTCGCTCAACGAGGCGCTGCGCCATGCCGGCATCCACAACCATGCACGCGTGCGCATCGAGTACGTCGACTCGGAGGAGCTCAACCCGCAGAACGTGGAGCGGCTTGCGAAGTACGACGGGATCCTGGTGCCCGGCGGCTTCGGCAAGCGGGGGGTCGAAGGCAAGATCCTGGCGGCGCAATACGCACGCGAGCACAAGGTGCCGTATCTCGGCATCTGCCTCGGCATGCAGGTCGCGACGATCGAATACGCGCGCCACAAGGCCGGTTTGTCCGGCGCGAACAGTACCGAGTTCGACACGCAGGCGCAGCACCCGGTGATCGCACTGATCGACGAGTGGCAAGAAGCCGACGGCACCATCCAGCGCCGCGACGAGCATTCCGACCTGGGCGGCACGATGCGCCTCGGGGCGCAAAGCTCCGACGTCAAGCCCGGCACGCTGGCCCACGAGATCTATGGCGATGTGGTGACCGAACGTCACCGGCACCGCTATGAGGCGAACGAGAAGTACCTGAAGCAGTTGGAAGACGCGGGCCTGGTCATCTCCGCGATCACGCAGCGCGAAAAGCTCACCGAAATCGTCGAGCTGCCGCGCAGCGTGCACCCGTGGTTCATGGGCGTCCAGTTCCACCCCGAGTTCAAGTCCACGCCCTGGGGCGGCCATCCGCTGTTCGCGTCCTTCATCAAGGCCGCACTCGACAACCAGCACAGCCGTTCCGAGAAGGCCGCCGCTTGAGGTAACGCCGCCTGCGGGCGGCCCTACATAGTAGATACGAGGCACAGCATGCAGCTTTGCGGCTTCCAGGTCGGTCTCGACCAACCCTTCTTCCTGATCTCCGGCCCCTGCGTGGTCGAGTCCGAGCAACTGCAGATGGACACGGCCGGCACGCTGAAGGAGATCACTGCCGAACTCGGCATCCCGTTCATCTTCAAGTCGAGCTACGACAAGGCCAACCGCTCGTCCGGCGCGTCGTTCCGCGGCCCGGGCATGGAAAAGGGCCTGGAGATCCTCGCGAAGGTCAAGCGCGAGCTGGGCGTGCCGGTGTTGACCGACGTGCACGGCGAAGCCGAGATCCCGGCCGTGGCCGCCGTGGTCGACGTGCTGCAGACGCCCGCCTTCCTGTGCCGCCAGACCGATTTCATCCGCGCCGTGGCGCAGTCGGGCAAGCCGGTCAACATCAAGAAGGGCCAGTTCCTGGCGCCTGGCGACATGAAGAACGTGATCGACAAGGCCCGTGCGGCGGCGCGCGAGAAGGGCCTGCCGGAAGACGCCTTCCTCGCATGCGAACGCGGTGCGAGCTTCGGTTACAACAATCTCGTCAGCGACATGCGCTCCTTGGCCATCATGCGCGACACCGGCGCGCCGGTCGTGTTCGATGCGACGCACTCGGTGCAGTTGCCCGGCGGCCAGGGCACCAGCTCGGGCGGGCAGCGGGAGTTCGTGCCGGTGCTGTCGCGCGCGGCGGTGGCGGTCGGCGTTGCCGGTCTCTTCATGGAGACCCACCCCGATCCGGCCAAGGCCTTGAGCGACGGCCCGAACGCCGTGCCGCTCAAGCGCATGAAGGATCTGCTGTCGACGCTGGTGGAGCTGGACCGCATCACCAAGCGCAACGGCTTCCTGGAAAACAATTTCAATTGAGGTGGTCGCCATGAAACCGGGCTACATCATCGCGGACGTGACCGTCACCAACGAGCAGCAGATCCTCGAATACCGCAAGTGGTCGACGATCGCGATGCGCGCGCACGATGCGGAAATCGTCGTGCGTGGCGGCCCGATCGAAGTGCTCGAAGGCCCATGGCATCCCACGCGGCTGGTGATCCTCAAGTTCCCGTCGATGGACAAGGCCCGGGCCTTCTACCACTCGCACCAATACCGCCGGGCGCGCAACGCCCGCGAAGGCGCGGCCATCATGCGCATGGTGCTTGTCGAAGGCCTGTAACCGGAATCTGGTCCAATCGTCGGCCTATCGCCCCCACACCAACACCGAATCATTGACTGCAAGGAAGAGGAACCTTCATGAGTGCCATCGTTGACATCGTCGGCCGCGAGATCCTGGACAGCCGCGGCAACCCGACCATCGAGTGCGACGTGCTGCTGGAATCCGGCGTCATGGGCCGTGCCGCCGTGCCGTCCGGCGCCTCCACCGGCTCGCGCGAAGCAATCGAGCTGCGCGACGGCGACAAGGGCCGCTACCTCGGCAAGGGCGTGCTGAAAGCCGTCGAGCACGTCAACACCGAGATCTCCGAAGCCGTACTGGGCCTCGACGCCTCCGAGCAGGCCTTCCTGGACCGCACGCTGATCGACCTGGACGGCAGCGACAACAAGTCGCGCCTGGGCGCCAATGCCACGCTGGCGGTGTCGATGGCCGTGGCCCGCGCCGCAGCCGAAGAATC